>NZ_BAAHYJ010000001.1:0-1095000 GCF_054657615.1 Methylosoma difficile
GGCTACCTGCAGGCCAACATCACCGGCGGAGCAAATGTAGCTTTCAACGTCGGCGCGGATGCCTATGTGTTCCAGGATGACGGCAGCACCGACATGCTGGTGCAACTGCTGGGTGTGAACGCCACCAGCGTCAACACCACCGGTTTGGGGGTGGGCGCGGTTTGGGTTGCCTGATCGTGTAGTTCCCTTAGGGTATCCAGAATAGGTTTTGGATGCCCTGCCATTGGTTGGGTTGCTCTTTTGGCAACCCAACACACAACGTTGATGGTAAAAATCAACGTGATGTTGTTTTTCAAAGATGTCATCAAAAAACATGTTTTTTGACTCCTCTTCCATGTAATCACTTAATTTTTACCACCACAAAAACGACGGCGCAGCCGTTTTAACCTCAACTGCCATTCGGTATTAGCTTTGCCAACCAAGCCGCAAAGGTGCTGCGGTTGCGGGAGCAAACCACCACTTTTCCTTCACCGGAAAACTTCATCACCATGCCTTCGCCGCTGGTCATGCTGTTGACCAGCTGACCCAATAATCCGCTGCTTTGTGTGGCAACGGAAATTTCGTGGCGCAAACGGCTATCCCAAGCGACCACATGGGCGTTGTCGATGACGATGTCTTTGCCGAATACGACATCCAAAGCAAAACAAGAACCAAATCCTGATACCGCCAACTTGCCCCTACCGGTGGCTTCGCAGATAAAAAATCCGCCGCTCTGCCCAAACAAGGCCGAGCCGATATTTTGGGCGCGTACGGTCAGCGCCACGCCGCTTTCGGCGGCAACAAACGCGCCATCAGTCATCATGTAGCTGGTGACACCCACGTCAAGCAGCTCTATGGCACCTGGCAAGGTGGGCGATAACAGGCAATCGCCATTGCCGCGCACCGCTTCGATGTGTTGCTGGAAAAACGACTCGCCATTGGCAAAACGGCGCATCAAGGCACTGCCCAAACCGCCGGTCATTTTGCCTTTTAGCTCCAGATTGTGTTCCATCATGACCATCGCGTTGGATTCGCAATAGATCTTTTCGCCTTGGTTAAGGCTCACATGCAAGAAAGGGTCTACGTCGCCGGTTACGGTGAATTGTGCCATTGTGGGTTACCTATTTTTAATCAATCGGTTAAGTTGGGTGGTTGGCTATGCCAATAATTACCATCGGTAGCGCGGTAAGCGTTTATGATAACGTTGCCTTGCTTAATTTGCACCGTAATCGCGCCGCTGTCGGCAGTGTTGAGCCAATCGGCCTGATAACGCCGGTAACGCGCCAGCACATCGGGGTGCGGATGCCCAAACGGATTGCGGTAACCTGCCGGAATCAAAACCGTTTTGGCTTGCACGGCAGCCAGAAAATCCGCCGTTGACGAGCTTTTGCTGCCATGGTGCGGGGCGACCAGAATATCGGCCTGAAGGTTTGCGGCATTTTTGACCAACCATTGTTCTGCGTCGGCTTGAATGTCGCCGGTCAGCAACACCGAACCGTATTCCGAGCGGATTTTTAGTACACAAGAATTATCATTTTCGCTGGCGAAACGGCTGTTATCGGCTGGCGAGAGTATCGTAAACTCCACCCCATCCCACTGCCAGCGTTGGCCTGCTTGGCAGCGTTGCGGATGAAAGGCCGCCAAGCGTTCCGGCACGCTGGTCAACAAACGGGCAGTTGGAATTTCTGCCAATAACGAGGCGGCACCGCCAATGTGGTCGTTGTCGCCATGACTAATCACCAAACCATCCAAGCGCGCCACACCTTGCGAGCGCAAAAACGGCACCAGCACATTGCGACCACTGTCGCTGTCGGGTGAAAACTTTGCACCGGCGTCATACACCAAGCAGTGTTGTGCGGTTTGCACGGCAACTGCCAAGCCTTGCCCGACATCGAGCAAGGTGACAGTCATTTCACCGTTGGCAGGTTTGGTGGTTGCAGGAAACAGCAACGGCATCAGCATAACACCGCCCAACCAACGCGCCGGAATGCCACGCGGGGCCAACAGCCAAACCATGCCGGGCAAGGCAAAAGCCAACGTCCACACAGGCGGCTTTGGATAATTCAGCGTGGCGTAAGGCCATTCCGCCAGCTGCTGCAATCCGCTGTACAAGCCCTGCAAACTGAAATCGAGCAGCGCAAACAGCAACATCGCCCAATCGAGGGAAATCCACAGCAGCAAGGTCGCCAACAAGGCGATTGGCACAAACACCAAGCTAATCAGCGGCACCGCCACGGCATTGGCTAGTGGCGAAACCAACGACACTTGTTGAAAAAACACCAACAGCAACGGCGCCAAACCCAGCGCCGTCACCCAGTTGATTTTCAGCATCATCGACCAATAACCGGCATTTCCCAAACGCCCTGCCAAGCAGTAAACCATCAGCGCGACGGACAGGAACGACAACCAAAACCCCCTATCCAGAACCGCCAGAGGATCAACAACCAGCACCGCCAATAATGCGATAGCCAATAAGTTTGCCGCCTGTAAATGCCGTTGCCAGATTCTGACCAGCATGACAACCGTCAACATAATGGCGGCACGTTGCGTGGGAATGGTAAAGCCCGCCAAGCCTGCGTAAACGATGCCCGCGAAAATGGCAGCCAGTGCGGCAATGGTTTGTGGCGACCACGATAATATCCCCGTCCTGGCCCATAAAATTCGCACCAACACATAAACCCAACCGGCAATGAAGGCGATATGCGAACCGGAAATCACCACCAAATGCACCGTACCGGTTTTGCGGAACACTTCCCACTGCGCCTGGCTGATACCGCTGCCATCGCCAATAGCCAAAGCTTTTATCAGACCTGCATAAGGCTTACCCGACAAAGCAGCGGTTAGGCGGTCAGCAACTGTCTGCCGTAATGACGCTAGAGGATTGGCAACGGCATCTTCTGCCAAACAGTGGGGTTTGGGATACGGTCGGATGTAACCGGTGGCACCCATGCCGTGGCTAAACAGCCAGCCTTCGAAATCAAAACCACTGGGGTTTAAACTGCCGTGCGGACGTTTCAACTTGACGGTAAACGCCCAAAGCTGACCTGTTTTAACGGTTTGGTCGGGGTAATACCAGCTCAGGCGGATTTTTTGCGGCAGTGGCTGCGGGCTTTCTGTCACCTTAAAATTAAAGCGCAGGTGTTTTTCGTCATGTTCCGGTAAATCGGTGATGATACCTTTAACGGCAATATCAATGCCCTCAAGTGAAGACTGCAATGGGTCGGTTAGGCGATAATGGGCAAAAAGCAGGCCGTACAGCACCGCCAGGACAAAAACCAAACCGCGCCAGTAACGTAAGCCTGCCATAATGGCAGCCAAAAAACCGCCATAAACCCAGAAAATTGGCGACGGCAATGACGGCAACTGCTGCACCAACAACAATGCCGCCAAGAACAATAAAGCCGCGCCAACCATTAGAATGCGAACAGAGGAAAGGCACTAAGCCAACATTGAAAAACTAACTGTGAGTGTATAACCATGCCAAAGCAAATCCTAGCCAAACTAATTAATAAATACATTCCCGACCGCAATGTGCTGATCCAACACAAACACTTGCGTTTTTTGGGCAATCGCCTCAACGACCCGAATTTATGGCATTTAAATCGCCGCTCCATATCTATGGCCTTTGCCGTTGGCCTGATTTGCGCCTGGATTCCCCTGCCGATGCAAATGGTGATTGCCGCCGTGGCGGCCTTATATTACCGCGCCAATCTGCCGGTCGCCGTCACCTTGGTGTGGTTCACCAACCCCATCACCATCCCGCCACTTTTCTACTTTGCTTATAAAACGGGCTTGTGGTTTTTAGGCCGCCCCGCCCCCACCGACAGCTTCCGCTTTTCATTGGAAGGTGTTATGGATGGCCTTGGCAATGCTTGGGAACCTTTTTTGCTGGGCTGTTTTATTTTGGGAATCTGCAGCTCCGCTGCTGGCTATTTTGGCATCAACTACTTGTGGACACGGCATGTCTTTAAAAAATGGGCGGAGCGGCAAAGCAAAAAAAGCGAGGCTTGATGGCTAGTTTAGCTGACACTTGGGCAAGCCGCTAAGCCATCAAGCTTTCATCAAAGATAATGCGCAAAAGCCCGGGCCACTTTCCCTTCCGCGTTAAAATGCAAAACCTCGGCAGCCGCACCGCTCACGCCTTGATAACAAAGCGTAATGCTGTTTACCCCCACCAGCGTGGCGGTCAATTCAAAATACAAATCCGGAAACAAGGCCAAGGCTTGCGACCAATACCTAGCCACTGCCGGTTTGCCCTTTAGAACCCCCGACGGCTCGTCGGCAAGTTTAATAATAACAGGCGAAGCCATTTCAAAATCCTCGGCATAATGCGCCAAAATCCGTTCAAGATCGTGCTGGTTCCACGCCCCGATCCAATCCGCCGCAAATTGTGCGGCAAAGGTTTTATCAATCATCATTTCTTTCCTCAAGCAACGAAACACCGCATTGAGTCAGCATAATAGCCTTGTTACGCCAACAAATCAGCAGCAAAGATAAACGTTAAAGTCCGCTTAAAAATTGCTATAGTCAGCACAAGCCTTTCCAGACACGCGACACTCTTTGGAGCCTTTACCGTGAACCCACAACCGCAACCGCTCACCCACAAAACCCGCCTGCTCAACATCTTTAGCGGCTCAATCGGCAATTTGGTGGAATATTTCGACTGGGCGATTTACGCCGCGTTCGCACTGTATTTTGCGCCTGAATTTTTCCCCGAAGGCGACCAAACCGCGCAATTGATGAACAACGCCGCCGTGTTTGCTGTGGGTTTTGTCTTCCGACCTTTAGGCGGTTGGTTGCTGGGCAGCATGGCAGACCGCAAAGGCCGCAAGAGCGCGTTGCTGCTGTCGGTTAGTTTGATGTGTTTGGGTTCGCTGATTATCGCTTGCACACCCGGTTATGCCGTCATCGGCGGCTGGGCGCCAGCGTTGTTACTGTTTGCGCGGATGTTGCAAGGTTTCAGCATTGGTGGTGAATACGGCAGTTCGGCAACGTATTTAAGCGAAATGGCGCACCACAAACGGCGCGGCTATTATTCCAGCTTCCAGTACGTCACTATCGTTTTGGGGCAATTACTGGCCTTGGTGTTGTTGATGGTCTTGCAAAAATGGCTGTTGACCAGCGAAGAACTGCACCAATGGGGCTGGCGCATCCCGTTTATCATCGGCGGTTTGTTGGCGGTGATTGCCATGGGTTTACGCGGCAACATGGCGGAAACCACCGCGTTTGTCGAACAACACACCTTTTCCAGCCGCAATGCCCATCTGCGCGAACTGCTGAAATACCCGAAAGAATTGCTCACCGTCGTCGCGCTCACCGCAGGCGGCACGGTGTCTTACTACACTTTCACCGTGTACATGCAAAAATTCCTGGTCAACACCACCGGATTCAGCAAAGACGACGCCACCACCATTTCCGCCCTCGCCCTGCTGGTATTTATGGTCATCCAACCGCTGTACGGCTTGCTGTCGGATTTTGTCGGGCGGCGGTTTATGCTAATTGCCTTTGGTGCGGGGGCAACGGTGTTTACCGTGCCGATTCTGACGCAACTGTCGCAACCGCAAAGCATGGCTTCCGCGTTAATCTGGTACATCTGCGCTTTGTTGATTATCTCCGGCTATTCCTCCGTCAACGCCATCGTCAAAGCCGAACTCTTCCCCGTGCATATCCGCGCCTTAGGTGTCGGCTTGCCGTATGCGCTAACCGTCGCGCTGTTCGGCGGCACCGCCGAATATCTGGCTTTATGGCTGAAAAGCAGCGGACATCCTGAGTGGTTTGCTTATTATGTGAGCGGCTGTGCGGCTTTGGCTTTGGTGGTGTCTTTGGGGATGAAAGAGACTAAAGAGGTTTCTAGGTTGGATTGATGCGTAATTTCAGTTAGATTATCTTGGGTTACAGAGTACGTCAGTCGAAAAGCTAACGCTGATTTTTATCTTTAGTGATGCAGTTAGTGACAAGAAACCATACCTACTTGCTGTTAAAGTGCATACAATCGAAAATTTTTTAAACTTCAAGAGAAGAAATAACCTTATTATCAGTTAGGAAAACTAGCAAAGTGAAATCATTTCAACAAATAGAAGACACACTTCCTCCTCTACCAGACGTTAAAAGAATTTATTTACTAGGTAGTACAGGAGCCGGTAAAACCTCAATTGTTAAACATATTATAGGGACATCTGCGCTTAATTTTCCGACAACAACTCAAACAAGAACAACGCTTGCAACAACGGAATATGTCATTAAACGCGATTTACCGTTTAAAACGACAATTATTTTGAAGCAAAAAACGGATGTTTTAGACGCTATTGAAGAGCTAATTCAAGATACTATACAAAAAGCATTAGAAAATAAACGTTTAAAGGACATTGATTATATAGCAGAAAAACTACAAGAATCATCAGATGAACGATTTAGACTAAGATATATGGTTAATGATACTTCGCTAAAAAGTCACGCTACCAACATATCAGAGAATATTATTCCATTATTAGAAGGAAAAAGTTTAGAAGATGAAACTTTATTTTCAAGTAGTGATGTAGAACCAAAGATAAAGCAACTAATAAATAGCATTTTAAAAGAAATTGAAGTTAATTTTTCTAAGGTCTGTACTGATAACTACACGCTTTTTAGTGATGAACTTTATTACATCCAAAACATACCTGATAAAAATAGATTTATACAAAAAAATAAAGAACTTTTAAAAAATGAATTTGGCTCCATTTCTTTATTGGTAGAATATGTAAGAATAGAAGGCAATTTATTAGCTGATTGGTTAAATAATAATTTAGAGTTTGTTCTTATTGATGGTGAAGGAATAGCCCATTCACTTCAAGAAAAAAGAGATACATTATCAACAAGGCACTATGATTATTTTGATTTTTGTGATCAAATTCTTTTAGTTGAAAAAGGAGATGACCCATTTATATCAGGAGGTCAAGCAGCCATAGAGGCTATTTTGTTAAATGGTTATAAGAATAAGTTTAAGTTAGTATTTTCAAAAATAGATAAAATAGAAAATGAAAAAAATATTTTTTTAAGAAAAAGAATAGAGAACTTAAAAGCCGCATTAAAACTCAAAAAAATATCATTTGACATTGAAAACAAAGATAGCTATAGGTTAGATAACCTTAATACAAGCAAAACATCAGAATATAGTCAAAAGCAAATAAAAAAATTATTAAAGGATATAAATGAGTCTGAGGGCGGTAGTTTTATTCCTTTAGAATATGATTTTTCTACTCTTTTCTTAAATCTTAATACAACACAATTCATTAAGGAGTTCCAAAATAATTTGGATGGCGAACACTGGACTGTTGTTAAAGCTTTTTCAAAAAGAATGTACAATCAAGAGGGTGAATATAAGCATATAAAACTAATTGCTTTTATTTTAGCCTTCATTATGAAAGATATAGATTGCTTTTTAAAAAGAGATGATCAAACAAAAGCTGAAGTTTACAATTCAAAGAACATTATTCAGCAACAATTTTCAAAACAGCTTCTGGCTTTCATAAGACAAGAACTTATGATTAGAAAACATCATTTATGGCAGCAGGCGTTTGAAAAAAAAGGAATTGGCTCAAGCAAAGAAAGAAAACAATTTATTTTTGACAATATACTAAAAGACTTTTTACCAGAGAAAGAAAATAACCAAAGGTTTGACTCTTTTAAGAAAAACATCAGAGACTTATTATTAAATTCTGGTGCTGAAATTTTAGCTTCAGCCAAAAAAATAATAATAAAAGAAGTCAAAATTGAAGGAATATATGGTCATAAAAATTTCTCATGGGAACTCGATGAGGATATTAATATACTTTTAGGTAAAAATGGTAGCGGAAAATCAACTATATTAAAGCTTATATATGCTTGCATTACAAATAACAAGGCGATTTTTGACTATTTTGAAAATCCTTATGTCACGTTAGTTATTGAAAAAAAGTATGAAGATGAAAAAGCAAGAGATTTTACAATTACAAATAGTAATTTTTCTTCTAATATTGATGCTCAAATGGTTAATACGTTTGACTCAACTTTATCAATCAAATCAGTTGGAACAGAGCTAGATGCAAACTTAGATAACTTAATAAAAATATTTGGCGAACATATAAGAGTTTTAAAGAGTAATTTAGATAATGAAACTAAAAATTTGGCAATTGAAATCGATGGCATTATTAACAATATTTCCTCTGCTACCGATAAAGATTTAACTCGATTTAAAAGTTTGAAAACTGAAATTGATAAAATAAAGGAAGAAAAATTTAAGAAATTAACAATCTTCAATAAAGAAATTAATAGTTTTTATAAGGACACTAACAAATTTATTGAAGTTGATAAAGAAATGCCACTAGAAGTTAAGATGAATAGTAATGATGGCATTACAAACATAGATACTAATAAGTTATCATCCGGTGAAAAGCAGCTTTTAATCATATTTTTAACTGTTGTATTGCAAGGAGAAAAAGCATTTATTTTATTAATGGATGAGCCAGAATCTTCATTGCATGTTGAATGGCAATCAATATTATTAGATAGCCTGAAACAACTTAATGATAATATCCAAATTATTATTGCAACACACAATCCCTTGCTTGTTCTGAATAGAAACCCCAACGAGATAGGCTGCATAGATATTGATAGCGATATTGTAAAAACAGAAGGGTTAGGGACAAAATACCTAGATGTTTCCGCAACGCTATTAAACTATTTTCATTTAAGTTCTTTAGTGGGAACAGAAATGAAAACAAAGCTTCATAACTTATTTATTTTAAAAACTCAAGAAAAATTATCTAACGAAGATAGAAATAAGCTGGATATTTTGGAAAAAGAATTAGGCAGTACATTAGCAACTAATTTTGTTTACGATAGGCATTATTTACATTTTTTAAAATTTATTAAAGAGAATTATTATATAGACTTTGATAAATTGACTGAAATATCAGAAGAGAAAATTGATGAGCTGTTAGGTGAATTCAAGGAGCTTTTTGATGATTGATATGCGTGGAATATTTTCTCATCCAGATTATGAAGATACACTAAATGAATTTAAAAACTCAGCTTGTAGGTGGAGTATATTTCAACATTTGCATAAAAGAGTTTCAAATAATAAATGCCCAGTATGCGAAGTGGAATTAGTCGAAATTCAAAACCATGATTATTCTGCTACGATCGACCATTTTAGACCCAAAGCAGCGGGTATGTACCCACATTTAAAATGTGAGCCTAAAAATTATATCTTAATGTGTAGCCTTTGTAATAATCGTTATAAAAAAGCTAAATTTCCCTTGGTTGATGAGTCGAAACGAGCTACAGGAGCTATAAACTTAGAAGATACGAAAGAAGAAGAGCCTTTGTTATTTAATCCTGCCGAAGAAGATCCTTTATATTTTTTTGAATTAGCATTTGTGCAAACAGAAGTTGGAAATATTTTGGAACTTAAGAAAAATAAAACTATTTTGGAAGATTCTTATGATTATTTAAGATGCGAAGAAATGATAAAGCTATTTGGTTTAGGCTATTTTAATGAAGATATTCATCCAAATGATAAAACAAAAAGCTTAAGATTGGACGTATTGACAGCCCACTATGAAATATTTATTCAACTAGCAAAAGCCATAAATGATGGAGATAGAAAATCAATTTTTCTTATTTTGAGTAATAAAAACAGAAAACAAATGCTGGAAAAATACGGTTTTTTTCAATTTTTAATGAAAAAACAATTCTCTGTTCGTTGAAAACTGACAGTTTACTGTCATAAAACTTTCTTACGGGTTTAATTAATTAAACAACAACCAATTTACACCCCAAAGCCTCAACAATCTTAGCAATCGTTTCAAAACGAGGATTTCCGTCTTCTGCGAGTGATTTGTAAAGGCTGGCTCTGGTAACACCTGCTTGCTTGGCAACTTCGGTCATGCCTTTGGCGCGGGCGGCGATGTTAAGGGCATGGATAAAATCGGATGGGCTACCTGTTTGCGCGGTTTCACGCAGAAAATCTTGTATATCGCTGTCGGTTTCTAAGTGTTCGGCTATATCAAAAGTGCTTATGATTTCTGCTTCGCTGGTTTTTGGATTGCTCATTGTCTAATCCTTCAATGTGTTCAAAATAGATTTGGCTTTTTCAATAGCCTTGTCTTGGCTAGATTTTTCGCCTCCGACCAATAACAAGACAATTCGCTGGTTGCGGATGGTGTAATACAGCCTAATGCCGCCGCCAAAGAAACAACGTAATTCGAACAAATTAGCTGATAAGGCTTTGGTATCGCCAAAGTTTCCGTTTTCAATCCTAGCCAATCTGGACAGCAATTGGTTTTTGACCGTTTTGTCTTTTAGCTTAGCAAACCAATGATTAAAGGTTGTTGTGCTTTGAAGTTCGTATTTCATGGCTCCATTGTTTCCTAAAGGATACGAAAGTCAAGCTTTAGCTCAAAAAGGTACGCAATGCCTACCCTACCGAGCCTTACGGTTTATAAAAATTGCGACCAGTAAAATAATCCAATAAAGGATAGATCCCGCTAGTGATAAGGCTGTTATGAATTCAACAGGTGTTGCCACTGCATCATACAGGCGCGCAAAAGCGGTAAGACGCATCAGCATGCCCGGCAGGGTTGCCAATGCCACACAGGCAAAAAGCCAGCCGAATTGTTGTTTTTTCCAGAAAATATAGGCGGCAATCAGCAGCGCAAGGCTACCGAGTTCAGCAATGCCTTGCCAAATCAGTACCAACACAAACATTGGGCCAATGTCGGCATGAATCGAAGCCATCGCCGCTGTCGGGCATAGCATAAATACGGCGCATAGGCTTGTAAGCAAAAGCCTTGGTTTTTGGGCGGCAGAGATTGAAATCATAAAAATCCATTAGCTATGAAACGAGGCTTTAAAGGGTACGTAATACGTGTACGCCAAAGGGCTTGAGTTGGCGCAACACCGTGCCTTTATAAATGATGTTGGCTTGGCCTGACTTTTGATTGCGCCCAACTTAAAAATTATCATGCCATATCAATCATAAACTTATCGAACAAAAACCAATTTTTTTTATTTTCTATATTAAGATTGCTTTCAAAGGGTATTTGGGAAAAGCTGTACGCCGGCAAATCGACAAAGGGCGGAAGTGATCCATTGCCCAAACCCAAAGCCGCATTGATTTAATTTGATT
The DNA here is from genome assembly GCF_054657615.1 of Methylosoma difficile. Classification (NCBI taxonomy): domain Bacteria; kingdom Pseudomonadati; phylum Pseudomonadota; class Gammaproteobacteria; order Methylococcales; family Methylococcaceae; genus Methylosoma; species Methylosoma difficile. Next base: position 11,129 of record NZ_BAAHYJ010000001.1, read on the forward strand.
TACGGTATATTGCTCCGAATGCACGCTAATAGAACACCGACCTTTTTTATATGTTTTAAGCGATAAAATTATCTTTACCCCTTTTTCATCGTAAGCCTATTCATAGCTATTTTTGTCACAACGCCCACTCGCCCTATGTCCCTAAATAAAACCCTAGAACACGCTACCGAACGTTTGATGTACGCCAGCCGCTGGTTGTTGGCGCCGGTTTTTGCCGGTTTAAGCTTGGCGTTGCTGGCGTTGGGCATTAAGTTTTTTCAAGAGCTGTACCATGTGTTGCCGCATATTTTGGAAATCGGCGAGGCGGATTTGATGCTCAGCATCCTGACGCTGATTGATTTAAGCTTGGTCGGCAGCCTGATTGTGATGGTGATGTTCAGCGGTTATGAGAATTTTGTCTCTAACATGGACATCAGCGAAGGCACGGAAAAGCTGGAATGGTTGGGTACGCACGATTATGGCGCGGTAAAGATAAAAGTGGCGTCGTCCATTGTGGCGATTTCTTCCATCCATTTGCTGAAAACATTTATGAACATCGCCGACACGCCCAATGACAAGCTGGCTTGGTACGTGGTTTTCCACCTGACTTTCGTGGCCTCGGCGGTGTTGATGGGTGTTTTGGAAAAACTGACGAAACATTAATGATACAACTCATCCTTTTTGGCACCTCCGCCTGCCATTTGTGCGAACAGGCCGAGGTCATCCTGCAGGATTTGACCGTGAACGGGGCGGCTCTGCAACTCGACAAAATAGACATTGCCGAACACCCCCAATGGCAACCACAATATGCCATCCGTATTCCGGTTTTGCTCCACCCATCCACCCAACAAGAACTCGGCTGGCCTTTTGACCACGCCCAAGTCCACGCATTTTTAAAGGCTTTAACAGATGACTGACTACCGAATTGAAAAAGACAGCATGGGCGAATTGCAAGTCCCCTGCTCTGCGCTGTACGCCGCGCAAACCCAACGCGCCATTGATAATTTCCCGATCAGCGGCTTGGTGATGCCTGCCAGCTTTATCAAAACCGTGGCGTTGATTAAAAAAGCGGCGGCTTCGGTCAATATCGGCTTAGGCGAGTTGGATGCCGACAAAGGCCAAGCGATTATCGCCGCCGCCGGACAAGTCATCGCCGGAGAACATGCCGAGCAATTCCCGATTGATGTTTTCCAAACCGGTTCGGGAACCAGCACCAATATGAACGTCAACGAGGTGTTGGCAAGCCTGGCTAGCCAAATTGCCGGCAAACCGGTTAGCGCCAACGATGATGTGAATATGGGGCAAAGCAGCAACGATGTCATCCCTACCGCCATCCATGTAAGCGCCGCCATCGAATGCCATAGCAAATTATTGCCTGCACTGGCGCATCTTGCCGAAACCATCGAGCAAAAAGCCGCCAGCTTGGATCACGTCACCAAAACCGGACGCACCCATCTGATGGATGCCATGCCGGTGCGCATGAGCCAAGAACTGGGCGGTTGGGCGCTGCAAATCCGCAACGGCATAGACCGCATCAACGCCAGTTTGCCGCGCGTTTACCAACTGGCGCAAGGCGGCACGGCGGTAGGAACCGGCATTAACGCGCATCCTGATTTCGCCAAGCTCTTTGCCGATAACTTAAGCGCCGAAACCGGCTTGCCGTTTGCGCCCAACCGTTCGTTTTTTGAAAGCTTAAGCAGCCAAGACGCGATGGTGGAATTGTCAGGCCAGCTGAAAGTGATTGCTGTCAGCTTGATGAAAATCGCCAATGATTTGCGCTGGATGAATTCCGGCCCATTAGCCGGTTTAGGTGAAATTGAATTGCCCGCCTTGCAACCGGGCAGCAGCATTATGCCGGGCAAGGTCAATCCGGTGATTCCTGAAGCCACAGCTATGGTCGCTGCGCAAGTGATCGGCAACGATGCCACCATTACCATTGCCGGGCAATCGGGTTCCTTCCAATTGAATGTGATGCTGCCGGTGATTGCTTATAACATCTTGCAAAGCTTGGAGATTTTAAGCAATGTCAGCGTGGCTTTGGCGGACAAAGCCATTGCCGGTTTTGGCGTACGGCAAGATAACTTGCAGAATGCCTTGGCAAAAAATCCCATTTTAGTGACCGCGCTCAACCCAATCATCGGCTACACGAAAGCGGCGGAAGTGGCTAAAGCCGCTTACAAACAAGGCCGCCCGATTATTGAAGTGGCAGCGGAAATGACGGATTTAAGCCTTGAAGAATTGACAAAACTCTTAGAGCCTGCACATTTAACCCAAGGTGGGATTAACGAATAAGGTTTACACACCACACAAGCCGAGTGGATGGGAGTACAAACGTCAATTTGTACTCCCCGAAACTATCCCAACCCTGTTTTTGCCTAAGGAAAACCTGTTAACAACCGCATTAGCCCGTTAAACAAAAACGACCTTGTACAGGTTTTAAGCGGCTAATAAAGCTATCCAAAATCAAATTACCACCATCAAAAAAGTATCGCCTAAACATTAACTTAGCAGTATTACAAATAGATTTTCAAAAAACCTAGCAATAAATTTGGAAATACTAAAAATCCTCGTACAATTGTTGTCAAGGTTTTGTATAGGTATGTTACCATATATTCTTTAATTTGATGCATAGAAGCAACCATGGCCAACAATGACGATTCAGCACAGTATTTAATCAGCACGGTATCGAAAAGATCGGGTGTTAAATCGGATCTGGTCAGAGCGTGGGAGCGTCGCTATCAAGCTGTCACGCCAACGCGCACCACGGGCGGACACCGTGTTTATACCGACCAAGACATCGCCCGCTTAAAACTACTTAACCAAGCCACCAACAACGGGCACAGCATCAGCCAAATTGCCCAGCTTACGCTGGAAGAACTGAAAAAATTAGTCAACGGCGAAGGCGAAAACATCAGCCTCAACTTGGGTTTGAACAACAGCGACAAAGCCTTTATTGCCGAAGATTACATCGAAAAATGTTACGCCGCTGTCTTGGCATTTGATGCCCGCGCCTTAGAAGCGCATTTTGAAAATGCCATTGTCGAACTGGGTACAGAAGCCTTTATCGAAACCCTGCTGACGCCTTTGCTGACCATCATCGGCGAACGTTGGCGCACCGGCGAACTGCGCCCCGTACACGAACACATGGCCTCGTCCATTATCCGTTCGCTGACCTACATTTTACGTAACAACAACCCTTGCCCCGAAGGTGCGCCGCGTATGATCGTCAGCACACCGATAGGCCAGTTGCACGAACTGGGCGCGTTGCTGGCAGCCATTATGGCGGAACTGAAAGGCTGGGAAGTCACTTATTTGGGCGCCAACTTACCGGCTGAAGAAATTGCCGCCGCCGTCAAATTTACCGGCGCCAGCGCAGTGACTATCAGCATCAGTTTCAGCACTGACGACCATCTCATCCCCAAAGAATTGCGCCGTCTGAAAAAACTGATTGGTCATGACGTCGCACTCATTGTTGGCGGACGGGCTGCCGGTCACTACGAAACGGTATTGGATGAAATTGGTGTGCTGAACATCGAAAGCTACGACCACTTCCGGCGCATCCTTGACCATTTAGCAACCCAGCACAGACAACAACGTCTAGCGGCAAAATAACGCCGCCCTATTCCAGCCGCAAAGCCGATCGCGTCAAGCATCGGCTTTTTTTATGCCCGCCATCGGTGTTTGCGCTTAAACTACACGCTTTTTGCCCTCACCCCGATGCTATGAGTTTCTGGAAAACAAAAACCCTCGGCGAAATGTCAACCACCGAATGGGAATCGCTGTGCGACAACTGCGGCAAATGCTGTTTGCATAAATTGGAAGACGAAGACACCGGCAAAATAGCCTTCACCAGTTTGGCGTGTGAACTGTTGGATTTGGCTAGCTGCCGCTGCACCCGCTACAGCGAACGCACCGCATTGATACCGGACTGCCTCGATTTGCAAAAACCAGGCTTCCGCGAATTCCATTGGCTGCCCAGCACCTGTGCCTATCGTTTATTAAGCGAGGGCAAAGACTTGCCCGACTGGCATCCGTTAGTGACTGGCAAAAGCGACAGCACCGCAACAGCTGGCATGTCGGTTAGCGGCTTTGCCATGACCGCCGAAGCGGATGATGATCCGGAAGATTATGTTATCGACGGACTCAACTAAACCATTAAGGTTTTAAATTAATGGAAATACCGGCACCATCGACTGATTTGCGTTTTTCAGCCTCCGGTTCTTGCGACATCAACCAACCGCCTTTTAATTGCAAGGGGCTTGCGGGTTTCTTTGCTGGCTTGGCGAATAGATTGTCCTCTGGACCGGCTAAAGGGTCTTGCTGATCGGGAGTAGGGTCGGCAAAAGCTTGCGGCGTATCGGGCAAAGACAAATCCAATAAGCGTTGTACATCATTATTGCTTTTCCGTTTATCGACCTTATTGTCTTGCGGCTTAGCAACCGACGCCTTCGACGTAGTATCCACTGGCTTTTTAAAACCTAACAAGCCACTGCTGACAACCACTAAACAGACCCATAAAAAACATCGTTTATTTCTCATCATGACGCATCCACCGTGTTGGATAACACAAAATACTGCCCTTCCATTTTATACCGGCATCGCCAAAATTGAACGCATTACTAGACAATTTTATATTTTGGGCGATAACACTTATAACCCCTAACAGAATACCGCGATGCCAATGATGAAACCCGCAGAAGAATGTAAGGACATCGTATCTGCCCTTGCCGAGAGTGAAGAACGTTTCCGGCAAATGGCGGAAATGACCGGTGAATGGCTTTGGGAACAAGACCCACAAGGCTTCTACAGCTACAGCAGCGCGGCGGTCCAACAAATCTTGGGCCTAAACCCCAGCGAAGTGGTCGGCAAACACTACACCGAATTCTTGACTGCCCAAGATAAAGCCAAACAAGCTTTCTACGCCAGCAACCACCGTCCGTTTTACGGCCTGACCAACCACTACCGCCACCAAGACGGTCATCCCGTCTTTACCGAATCGACAGGCCTGCCGATTGTGGACCGCCACGGCAAACTGAAAAAATGGCGCGGTGTAGACCGCGACATCACCACCCGCATTGCCGCCGAACAACAAATCCGCCAAGCGCAAATTGACTTGGCGATTAGTCAAAGCGAAATCAAAATCGCCCAACAAATCCAATCCTCATTACTGCCCGCCGCGCCTTTGCAAAGCGAACAGCTACAGATTGCCGGCTTATGCCTGCCTGCCGACAAAGTGGGCGGCGATTATTTTGATTATTTTTTCCGCGATAAAGACCATCTGGACATGGTCGTGGCGGATGTCTCAGGCCACGCCATTGGCCCGGCATTGTTTATGGTCGAAGCCCGCAGCGCCATCCGCACCCAAGCCAACATACCGCGTTCACCGTCGGAAACCTTAACCATCCTTAACGACTTCCTATTCACCGACCTTAACAACACCGACTTCTTCATCACCCTGTTCTACCTGCAATACAACCTCCGCAACCGTCATCTCTACTACACCAACGCCGGACATCCACCGCCACTATTGTTCAGCCCCAGCCAAAACCAATACACTTGGCTAGATGCCGAAGGCTTGGTTTTAGGGGTAAGGAAACAGGTTTTGTTTGAAGAAAAAACCATGCCGCTGCAAACAGGCGATGTCTTGCTGGTCTACACCGATGGCTTGATAGAAGCAGAAAATGCGGACGGCGAATTTTTCGACCGCCAGCAACTGACGCTAATCTTGACCGAACACGCCCAGCAAAACCCAAGGCAAATCATTGACGCCATATTGGCAGCCTTAAAAAAATTCTGCGGACGCGAGCGCTTTAATGACGACATTACGCTGATGGTGTTTAAATGTTTGGGTTAAACACGCCCGGCATCCCTAATTAACGACTATCTGAGGTTTTATGCTTCCAGAACCACCTGTCAGTGCCATTGTCCACGCCATCCAGCTTGCTGTTGCCCCCGTATTTTTATTGACGGGCGTTTCCGCCATCTTGTCGGTGCTAACCATCCGCTTGGGCAGGATTATTGACCGGGCCAGAATTTTACATAGCAGAGCTGCCGCTTCCGAGGATAGCAACGCCCATATCCAGCTTGAACTGACCTCGCTAAAGCGTCGGGGGCGGTTGATTCATTGGGCAATCGGCTTATGCACCACCAGCCTGTTATTGATTTGCTTGGTCGTCGCCATGTTATTTTTAGGATCGTTCATTGCCGTCAACTTGGAAGGGCTGGTCGCGGCATTATTCATTGCCGCCATGCTCTCGCTGTGTTTGGCTTTGCTAAATTTATTTGGCTACCGCCCATGTCAGGAATGGACCGTAATGTTGGAGATGTTTTTTGCAGGCTAGGGACAAGAAGCCTGACGGATTATTGATGGACTTGAGTTGCAAAAAATGCAACCCAACTTACAGACTGATAGTATTTGAGCTTTATTAATATCTTCGTTTTATATTCAAGACAAACCTAGCACCTATTTTATTTTAGTTAAGATTAAGTCATAATAAAAAAAACGATAAAAATTTTTTAACTTTTTCTAACAATGCCAAATAAATGAGGTAAAAAATGCATCCAGATCTTGAACTAAAAATACGGAAGTATTACTCCGACATTTACCCTCAGCTAAGCGGATTAGAGTTATGGGCAAGAAATACTTTTAGTGAACTATGCCTACATGAAGATCATGTATATGACTTTGATATACGCATCAAAGCCATAGAAAGTCTACTAGAAAAAATAGACAAAAAAATCATTCCAAAGCTTGAAAAAAACCAAACAGAATTAAGCACTGATAATATTTTCAAAGAAATTGATGATTTTCTAGGTGTTAGAATAATGACGCTTGTTCCAGGAAGTTTACCAATTCTACATAATCGCCTTTTGAATATGAGTCGATTAAAGGAAAAATTGATTTCTATCCATTATCCAGATACACAACCACACCGAATTAACGCATTCCAACTACGAAAAGAGTCAGAAAGGAGATCTAACCTTAACGGATATTTTGGCATCCATTATGTATTTCATCCAAATCCAGTCGACGAATTTTATGAATTCTCTAAAGAACGTTTATTCGATAGGTTTGAATTACAACTTAGAACACTGATGCAGCATGCATGGAGCGAAGTACAACATAAAGTTATTTACAAATCTAATAGACCTGATTATAGCCTACCTTTAGATGCTCAATTTAATCAACTAGCTGTATTTATAACAAGTTGTGATGACTGCCTCAGCTCTCTTGCCTCAATCCCTATTGATGTAACCCCAACCAGACAAATCCAACTCACTGAAAGCCAATCAGATTTTGAACTTATAAATAGGATACAAGATATTATAAAAATATGGGAAGAAAATGATTCTCCTATAGATATTCGTCAAAAAGAGACTATTGAATTAGAAAAAGAAAACCAAGAGAAAATTAACATTCTATTGGCAAGCACAACCACAAATGACAATCTTATTCAAAAATCAGAGTTAGCTGAATTGTATCTAAAAGGTGGATTTCTAGAAAAATCTTATAGTATTTACAAAGAAATAAAAAAGATTGGTAACAAAGAGGGGTGGATTTGCTTAAGACTTGCAGAAACATGTAATAAGCTATTAAAAAACGAAGAAGCTTTAGAAAACCTAACTGCACTAAAAAATTACCTAGAAGAAAAGGATCTACAAGAACAACAAGCAGATCTATACATGGGGGCTGCGATGTGTTCTTGGTCTATAAATCGATTTGATTATGCAGTGTTTTTTTCGGAAAAGGAGATTACTTCCACAAAACAACCCAAGGCTTTGGTCAGAGGATATATAAATTTTATTTATTATAAGCTAGCGCTTTTGGAGACCAGCCCAACATACGACCTTATTGCAGAATATGAATTACTAAATGATAAAAGCGATGCCGCTTTAAAAATATGCGAAGACTTTGATATAGAATTAACACCCGAGAAATGTGACACTCTTATGTATTTCTATACCAGCTGGTCTGCACAGGAGTTACATGAAGGAAACACAAAAAAATATGAAGAACTAATAGCGATCGCCAATAAATTTATGAAGCAACTTTACTCAAAAATATCTTCACAAAACAGACTACTAAAACAATGCTGGAAAGATCATACTGTAACTCTTGTAGCTCTATCAGCCAATTTAAATGATTCATAAATTAGAAACCCCGACCCTTTTTTAGTAAAAAAGGGTCGTTTCTATCCTAGTATATTTATTATTTCCAATCGGGATCAAATATCAACTTTTCAAACATATTCATATTACCTCAAAATTAGCAACAATACAGAATATAAAAATTAAACACTCTGACCACTATCAATATTTTGGAATTGAAATGATTAGGGCATCTTGTAAACCTAGTTAGAACACTAACTAGCGTCTCTATTATGTAACAAGAAACGACTTTGTCAAAATTACTATCAAAATAAACTTTCTTTTAACATCAATATTTTATGCTACTAATATCGTAAACGCCTTCTCCCATACGCAATACGGCATCAAACCGGCATTGCTGCTATTGTCCATTTGTTGGCAGATTTGCCGGTAGTGGTTGAGCTGGGGTTGCTTGCCTGCCGTTTCAAAATAGGCTGCGCAGTCGTCGGTTGGGCTGCTCAGCAGGTTTTGCAGCAGCTTGCCGCTGGCGTGTTTGATCGACGCTTGCAAGTCCGCCCGCACTTGGCTTTCCCACGTGTCGTGGCAGGTCAGGTTTGCCAATGGCGTTGCCACCGCCGACAAACCCAGATAAGCGTCTATTGTTTGATAAAGCCGCAGCACAACGGGCAAGGCCGCGCCCGAAGCTTGGCTTAAGGCGACCAGGTGCGGAAAATCTTGCGCTTGTTCCAAGCAAGCCAAGCGTTGCGCCAAGGTTTCGGGGAAGCCCTTTTGCAGATAATCGCCAAGCCTGGCGGCAAAAGCGGGGTTCGGCTGTTGTTGCAGGTCATCGGCAAAAATGCCGAAAAACTGGCGATACGTGTCCACGGTTGGATGGTTGGGTTGCAAAGGCTTGCCTTGTTGCAACGTCCAGTGGCTAAATTCTGCCAAGCGGGCTTCCAACACCAATAAGGCCTGATATTGTTGCTCGCTCGCCAGTAGGTTATCCAACGCGGCAATGGCTTGGCGCAAGGCATCGGCTTGTAGGATTTGGTCAAAGCTTAAATAGCTGCCGACATAAGCCAGCAAATCGTCACCGACAACATTTAAAAATCCGCAACCGGCTTGGTTGATGAGTTTGTTGCTGATAAGAGTGGCCTTGATTTCGCCCGCCAACGGATGTTGCGCCAAGTAACCGGCAAATTGCCCGACAATGTCGCGGGGGAAATAGTTGTGCAAATACGCGAGATAGCATTCATCCGCCAAGGCCTGCGCCGAGGTTTGCAGCTCGGCAGTCAAGTACATTTTGCTGGCCGCCATCAATACCGCCCATTCGGGGCGGGTCAAGTTTTGTTCTGGCCTTGCCAAGACTTCTTTGTCGCTGGGGAAAGACTCCACCGCCTTGTCCAAAAAGCCCGCGCTTTGCAGGCGTTCCGCCCATTCCAAATAAGTGTCGATGCGGTCGGCACTGCGCCGCTGTTCTAAAGACAAACACAGGCTTTGGGCAATATTATTGCCCAGCACTTGTTGGCACACTTCGTCAGTCAGCGCGATAAACAAGGGTTGGTAATCGGCAATACGGTTTTGTTTGTGCAAACCGGTCAGCAGTATTTTTAGGTTGACTTCGTGGTCGGAGGTATCGACACCGGCGGAATTATCGACCGCATCGGTGTTGATGCTTCCGCCATTCAGTGCGTATTCGATTCGGGCTTTTTGGGTAAAGCCCAGGTTGGCGCCTTCGCCGACCACTTGCGCGCGCAGCTCGCGGGCATCAACGCGCACGTTGTCGTTGGCATGGTCGCCAACGGCTTCGGTTTTTTCGCTGCTGGCTTTTACATAGGTGCCAATGCCGCCCAGCCAGAGCAATTCCACCGGCGCGGTCAGCAAATGGCGGATCAGCGATTCGCCATCCAACGACGGGTAACGCAAGCCCAACCACTGTTTGACTTCCGGCGACAAGGGAATGTCTTTGTCGGCACGGTAATAAACGCCACCGCCGGTGGAAATCAGGCTGCGGTTGTAGTCAAGCCAGCTGGAACCCGGCAAGTTGAACAAGCGTTGGCGTTCGTTAAAAGCGGCAGACAAGTCGGCGGGGTTGGGGTCAAGAAAAATATGTTGCCCGCTAAACGCTGCCAATAAGCGGATATGCGGCGACAGCAACATGCCATTGCCGAACACATCGCCATCCATGCTGCCAATGCCGACCACGGTAAAAGGCGTGGTTTGGATGTCTTTGCCCCGTTCACGAAAATGGCGTTTGACGCATTCCCACGCGCCACGGGCGGTAATGCCCAAGGCTTTGTGGTCGTAACCGCGCGAGCCGCCGCTGGCAAAGGCATCGTGCAGCCAAAAATCGTATTCGGCGGCAACACCATTGGCAATGTCTGAAAAACTCGCCGTGCCTTTGTCGGCAGCGACGACCAAATAAGGGTCGGGGTTGTCATGGCAAATACTCAACGCGGTTTTGCAGACTTTGCCGTCGTGGTAGTTGTCGGTCAAATCCAGCAAGCCGTGCATTAAGGTCAGATAGGCTTGTTTGCCGGCGGCTTTCATGTCCATATCCACACCGGCACCGTTCTTTTTGACCACAAAACCGCCTTTGGCACCGGTGGGGATAATCAGCGCGTTTTTGCTGGTTTGGGTTTGCATCAACCCTAAAATTTCGGTGCGGAAATCGTCAGGCCGGTCTGACCAACGAATACCGCCACGGGCAATTTTACCGGCACGCAGATGGATGCCTTCCATGTGGGCGGCGTGTACGTAAATCTCGTTTTGCGGCTTGGGGCTGGGCATTTCCAACACGCCCATGCTGTTGATTTTGATGGCGATAAAGTAATCGGCGTGGTTTTTCCGGTAATGGAAATTGCTGCGCATGGTGGCGTCGATCAGATTAAACAGCGTCCGCAAAATGCGGTCGTCGTTAATATCGGCAACATCCGCCAACGATTTCAAAATGTTTAAACGCAACGGAAACAGGGCTTGTTCTTCGCGCGCCATCGGGTCTTGCCAGGCAGGGTTGGGGTTAAAGCGGGCATCGAAATAATTGAACAGACCCAAGGCGACGCAAGCATTATTAATAAGGGCATGGTGGACGCTGCGCGGGGTACTGCGGTGGCCTAGCTGCAAAAAGTAATTGCGGTAAGTGCGCAGCACGTCGATGGCTTGCCAGTCCATGCCCGTCAACAGGCACAATTTGTTGAGGCTGTCGTTGTCGGCACGGCTATCCATCACCGCCTGGATGCACGCCAGCAGACGGGTGCGCAGCAAGGCCAATTCAGCGCATTGGCCTTTCGCGGCTTGAATGGTAAAGCTTTTGATATATAACGTATCTGCTCCGAACGCCACGCGGAATTGCACTTGATCCATCACCCGCAAACCCAGATTGCCGAGCAGCGGAATGTATTCATCCAAAAAGCGTTCCTGCTGGCTGTAAAAATGCAGACGGTAATGGTTAATACCGGCACAAGGGCGGATCAGGCTGACGCGCTGGCAATGCGACGTGGTGATTTGCTGAAGATGCAGCAAGTCTTGCAAGGCATAGCGCGGTGTCAGCAAGCTTTGGTATTCGGGGCTTAGTAAAGCTTGGTAATAGCCTAGCAACGCCTGGGCGGAATTTGCGCCTAAATATCGGTTGGCTAGATTTTCTAGCTGGGTTTGCCAAACGGCTGTTTTTTTTGTTGATCGTTCTTTATTCACCCAAGACCTCTAAATTTGTAGGATGGGCTGAGCAAAGGGAAGCCCATCATGAGCTACGAAAAAGATGGGCTTCCCTTCGTTCAACCCATCCTACATAAAACCGTTTGAGCCTCGGCTAGCCCGCAAGGAACGGAGAAGCCATCAAGGCTGAGTCAAGCACTTACCAATCTCCAACACGTTTTGTGTTTCGCCTTTGGTATAACTAACCGAATCCATTAAGTTTTTTATTAAAAACAAACCCATACCGCCTTCCTGAGGATGCTCGAAGTCAGGCAAAGGTACCGTTTCCAAATCAAAGCCTTGTCCGTGGTCGAAAACTTTGATGTTAAGCAGGGTATCGTCGATGGTGATTAAAATCCTGACGGTATCGTTGCCATGATGGGGGTCTGCGCTGTGTTTGATGGCGTTGGCGGTGGCTTCGGTCAACACCAAATTAAGGTGGTAAGCCAAGGCGTCTTTATCACCATTGTAGCCTTCGAGCTTTTTCGCCAATTGCTCGCCGATGCTGCCGATCAAATCCAAGTATTTGGTTTGTGTGGGGATTATCACGTCCACTTGGATTAGCGCGGCGGACACGGCTATTGCTCCGCAGCGAGGGCTTCGTCGACATCGGCGTAGATTTCAAATACGCGGTTAAGTCGGGTGAGTTCAAACATCGCCAGCACTTGCGGTTGCAGGCCCGCCAATAGCAGACGGCCCGACTTGATGGTGGCATTTTTATGGCCTGACAACAACGCACCCAAGCCTGAGCTGTCGATAAATCGTACATTCGCCAACTGGACAATCAAGAGGTGATTGCCTTGCTCCAATTGCTGCAATAAAACTTCTTTAAGCTTTGCAGAATTATGGGCATCGACACGCTCTTCATTAAGGATGATTAAGGTGTCGTTATTGATTTTTTCAACCGTGAAATTCATCGTTTTTCCTTTGCTGGCAAGCCACGCAGAACGTACCTTTGAAATAAGGGGTATAAAAGCCTAAAGCCATTCCTTCAGACAGCCTTCCATTTTATAAATGCCATAGCCGCGCCGGTTTATTTGCGCCCTGATGGCTTCCGGTGCTTCCAAACTGTGGTACAAATAACAGTTTTCCGGTGTCACCGTCGCATCTGCCAAACCGATGCTATCCAACCACGCTTTGGCGCAGCACACAGCCTGCTGCGGGTCGCCTTCATCGACGACAACGTTAAAGTGTATAATCCTGCCATTGGCAGTTTTTGCATACGTGTCAAAGACATGGGAAATAGACATCAATACGGGTCTGGCTAAATTAGGCTTACTTCTTGTTATAACATGATTGCAGAAAAAATGAATTACAAAAGCGGACAAGGCATTGGCATCTTTGGGGAGGTATTGTTTGACCAATTTCCTGATGGCGAACAGGTCTTGGGCGGCGCGCCGTTTAATGTCGCGTGGCACTTGCAAGCCTTTGGCGCACAACCCCGTTTTATCAGCAAAGTGGGTGATGATGCCCAAGGCGAACGCATCCGCCAAACCATGCGGGCGTGGGGAATGCCGACGGATCAGTTGCAATGCGACGAACACCACCCCACCGGTGCGGTCGCGGTCAGTTTTAACGAAGGCGAGCCGAGCTACGCCATCCTCGACCAACAAGCGTATGACTTTATCGAATGGAATGCAGCCACGACCGACTACTCCGTGCTTTATCATGGTAGTTTGGCGTTGCGTAATTCGGTTTCTCGGCAGACTTGGGAAAATCTTTTGGCGCAACACAACGGCATTGTCTTTGTTGATGTCAACCTCAGGTCGCCGTGGTGGAACCCTGCGCTGATCCAACAGTCTTTGCGGCAGGCAAATTGGGCAAAACTGAATGAAGAAGAGCTGCGTTTGTTGGGTACGCCAAAACTGGATTTGCCAACCGCCATGCAACAGCTGCTGGCAGATTACCAACTGGACACCTTGGTAGTCACCTGTGGCAGCCAAGGTGCTTGGGCATTGACGGCAGCGGGCGAATGCCAACACATCGCCCCCGCAGCCAATTTACTGGTCGTCGATACCGTGGGTGCGGGCGATGCTTTTGCCGCTGTTTTGCTTTTGGGCATACAGCGGCAATGGCTATTGCCGTTAACTTTGCAGCGTGCGCAAGACTTTGCCTCGGCCTTGGTCGGCAAGCGCGGCGCTACCGTTCAAGATGCCGATTTTTATCAGCCCTTTATTGATGCTTGGCAACTGGCCTAAGCTTTAACCCCATTGATTCCGTAATATTCCGCATGAAAAAAATAGCCGTTAAGTTTTGTTTGCTGGTTTTGTTGATGACGGCGCAGGCCTTGTTGCCCGCTGCTTATGGTGCAGAAATTGCCGCATCGCTCAGCCGCAATCCCGTTGCCTTGGATGAATCTTTCCAAATTGTCTTTACCGCCAACGACAACCCCGATGGCGCGCCGGACTTTAGCCCTCTGGAAGAAAATTTCACCATTTTGCACCGCAACCACACCAGCAGCGCTTCGTGGATCAATGGCAAAGCCAGCAAAACCGTGCAATGGCAAGTGGATGTGATAGCTAAACAATCTGGCGAACTTAACATTCCGGCGATTGCTTTTGGTCGCGACCGCAGCAACGCCATTTCGGTGACCGTCACCAGCAGCAATTCATCCGGCGGCAGTAACGAAGATTTGTTCATAGAAGTGGAAACCAACACTCACGCCCCCTATGTGCAATCGCAAGTGCTGTATACCTTGCGCGTGCTGACGCGTGTGGAGATTGCCAGGGCGCAATTGCAAGAACCGGAATTGCCCGATGCCGTGATAGAAAAATTGGGCGAAGACGCGAATTACAACAAACAAATCAATGGTGTCGATTATTCGGTCACTGAACGCCGCTACGCTATTTTTCCGCAAAAAAGCGGCAAAATATCCATTAAACCTGTTGTCTTGACCGCCGAAGTGCTTGCCGAAAGCCAACGCAGCATCAACAGCTTTTTCAACTCGCAAATGACACAAACCAAGCGCGTACAATCGCAAGCCATCGACTTGGAAGTCAAACCCGCACCTGCCGCATTTACCGGCAAGCATTGGCTATCGGCACAACAGTTGGAATTAAAGCAACAGTGGTCGGGTGATGTCAGCAAAATGAAAGCAGGCGAACCTTTAACCCGCACGTTGACGTTACTTGCCAAAGGCACAACGGTTGGGCAATTGCCGGAACTAAATTCAATCGTCAGCAACAACGACTTAAAAGCCTATTCCGACCAACCGGTTTTAAGCGAACAAAAACTGCCCGATGGTTTGTTGGCGGTCAGGGAAGAAAAAATCGCCCTCATCCCTTCCAAAGCGGGCGATTACCATCTACCCGCTGTAGAAATCGCTTGGTTTAACACCGACACGCAACAACTGGAAACCGCCAAATTACCGGAAGTTACCCTAACCGCCAGCGGCGCGGTTGCAGCGGTTACGCCCCCGCAATCCGCCAACATTGCCCCGCCTGTGGCAAGTGGCGTAACACCCGCGCCCATCAATCAAGCCGCCCCCGTAGCAGTCAATGCCACACCCGCAACAGCAACTTACTGGCCTTGGCTTTGCGGCTTTTTGGCGACAGGTTGGTTGTTGACGATCGTCTATTTCGTCAGCAAACGCGCAGCACCCAAACCCGAAACAGCCCCCATCCCTAAACAATTGCGCTTGCAAGACAGTGTCAAAGCCTTAAAACAAGCGTGCGCAACGAACGACGCCCAAGCCGCGAAAACCGCGTTATTGGCTTGGGGGCAACAATTGTTCGGCTGCTCCAGTTTGGGCGCGTTGGCACCGCACTGTGAAGCCCGTCTACGCGATGAAATTTTGCTGCTCAACCAAACTTTATACAGCAAAGACAACGGTCAATGGCAAGGCAAGAAACTGTTCCAAACCTTTTCCGAAAACAAAGCCCGTGCTAAGTTAGCGGAACAAGAAGACAGCGCTTTGGAGCCACTGTATCGTCTGTAACCTTTCTGGAAATACGCGTTAACCCCAGCTATCCCATCATGAAAGCCCGTATTTTGAGCCGCCGCCCCAGTGACCTAAACCGCGCTTGGGCGCAGCGCATTGTTAACCGACACCACGCCAATACCGAAGTCAGCCACGTTAAGGTGCTGTCCGTCGATACCGGCACCACCACCCGCGTCAAACTGCGCATCAGCCATAACGGCCCCGATAGTTTGCCTAGCCGCTGGTTTGTCAAATTGCCTTCGCTGTCTTGGCGGGCGCGCCTGATTACCGCCCTGCCCCGCCTGTTGACCACTGAAGTGCGTTTCTACCAAGAAGTAACGCCCGACATTCCGCTTGCCATCCCCTTTTGTTTGGCGGCAGAAAGCCAGATAGGGCGGTCATCAACCTTGGTGCTGGCGGATGTCACTGAAATTCAAGCCCAAGCCGGACACCCTGGCGACGCCTTAACGGTTGAGCAAGCGGCTTTGGTCATCGAAGAACTGGCAGCCTTGCATAGCAAGTTTTGGGGCAAACAACGGTTGCAACAGCATTTGTATTGGCTAGACGGCTCGATTCGTCGCCTGGAAGACCAGCTCGGCACCGCTTTAGCGGTTCCGCTTATGCAAAGCGGCCTAAGGCGTGCCGGCCCATTAGTATCCGAACCCTTGCAGCAAGCGGCCCTGAGTTATGCCAAGAATCGCCGGCAAGTGATGGCTTATTTAAATACAGAAACGCAAACCCTTGTGCATCACGACTGCCATCCCGGCAATTTGTATTGGCAAAACGGCAAGCCTGGTTTTTTGGATTGGCAAATGGTGCGCACGGGCGAAGGTGTCAGCGATGTCGCCTATTTTTTGGCAACCTCGCTCAGCCCAGAAAACCGCCGAACGCATGAGTTTGACTTGCTTGATCTCTATGCACAATCGCTTGGCAAACAAGGCATTGGCGCAGCCACTGAAAAAATATTAAGGCAGCGTTACCGCGCCCATTTGGCCTACGCGTTTGAAGCGATGGTGGTGACCTTAGCGGTGGGGGGAATGATGGATTTGGACAGCAATCGCGAGCTAATCCGCCGGACTGCTGCAGCGGTGGAAGAAAATAACGCTTTTGCTGAACTGCCGTGTGCGTAAGCTTGAAGCTTAACGTTACGGACTTGAAAAGAAGAAGTGGCAATTGAACCGCTTCTTAAACTTAAAAAATCAAAACGACGCGGAAACTTTTTAAACGGCAATAAGTCTTATCTTTGCCGCATCTGCAACGGGGCGGCAATCAGCCGTATTCCCCCTTGTTTTCGGCTGGTTACCTCTAAGGCCCCAAGGTTTTGTCAAGCTTTGGGGCTTTTCTTTTAGCTGGCGGTATCTTCGCCAACTTCGTCTTCCGCTTGTTGACCGCCCATTGAAAATAAGCTGTCCAATGCCGCATGCACCTCATCAATGCCGGTTTTTTTCAACGACGAAAACAACTGCAAGCTCAGTGGAATGGTAAATTTTGACAATTCCCGCTGCACTTTCAGCAATGTGTTTTTCCCCGCGCCATAGGTCAGCTTGTCGGACTTGGTCAGCAAAATATGCATGGGCAACTGGGCGTGTTCGCACCATTCCACCATTTGCCAATCGAAATCGGTCATGGGATGGCGGACATCCATCACCAAAACAATCGCACATAAAGACTGGCGTTTATTCAGATAGGACTCCATTAAACGATACCATTGCAGCTTGACGTCTTCCGGCACCTTGGCATAACCATAGCCCGGCAAATCGACAAAACGCAGGTCGGTACCAAACTCAAAAAAGTTGAGCATTTGTGTACGGCCTGGCGTCTTACTGATTTTAGCCAGCTGGTTTTGCCGCGTTAAACTGTTGATGGCACTGGATTTTCCGGCATTAGAGCGGCCTGCAAAAGCCACCTCCAAACCTTGGTCTGTCGGTGTCGTTTCAAGGCTGGGCGCGCTTTTCAGAAACGCCGCGCGGTGGTAGATTGGGTTCATAGTCGCCTCGCTAAAGCTTACTAATTAAGGTAGAATTCGACCACGCAAAGCAGCCTGTCAGCGTGACAGACTAGCATAAAATGAATAACTATTCCGAAGGGAGAGCCTGAATGAACAAACTATTGCTAACCGTTTCACTCACCTTGGCATTAGCCAGCACCTCTACTGTGCTCTATGCAGAGGCCGATGCTGAACAAGGCGAAGCCAAAGCCGCCGCCTGTGCCAGCTGTCACGGACCGGCAGGCAATAGCATGATGGGTACTTTTCCAAAGCTTGCACAACAACACGCGTCTTACTTGGTCAAACAATTGGCTGCCTTTAAAAACGGCACCCGTAAAGACCCGATGATGTCGGGCATGGCGATGGGCTTAAGCGATGATGACATGGCGGATATTGCCGAATATTACGCCGAACAAAAAATCTCCGCCAATGCCGAACCGGTATTAAGCAAAGACGACGATGATGACGAAGACGAACAACCCGCTGCCGATGCCGCCAAGCCCAAAACCATGCCGGAGTTGATGGCACAAGGTGCTGACCTGTACCGCAACGGTGATTTGGCTCGGGAAGTTTCCGCTTGTATCGCCTGCCACGGCCCTGCTGGCGACGGCAACCAACCGGCGGCATTCCCCATGTTGAAGTCACAACATCCCGAATACCTGATAAAAACACTTAACGATTATAAATCCGGTGCGCGTGCCACCAACCCCGACAACATTATGCGCATGATCGCCAAAAAAATGACTGATGAAGAGATTAAAGCCGTCGCTTACCGCATCTCGATGATGAAATGATTTTTATCCTAAACAGACCCGCCCCATTGGAGCCTTAACGACATGTTAAAAAAACTGACCCAAGCAAGCTTGCTGATCTTCTCCATTGCGTTCACGTCATTCGCCCAAGCCGAAGGCTCGGGTTACCAGACCTTATCGCCCGCACAACCCACCCAACATACCAATAAAGTCGAGGTGATCGAATTTTTTTGGTACGGCTGCCCACACTGCTACGACTTGGAGCCTTTACTGCAAAAATGGGTAAAAAACCTGCCCGCCAATGTTGAGTTTATCCGCCAACCAGCGGTCTTTAGCGAATTGTGGGGCAAACATGCCCGGGCTTACTTCACGGCAGAATCTTTAGGTGTCGTTGAAAAAATCCACACCGATTTCTTTAACCAAGTGCAGGCAGCCTTACAAAGCCATGATGCCAGCGGCAAAATGGATACTGAAGCTGAACAGCAAAAATTCTTTGTTGAACATGGCGTAACCGAAGCGGCCTTTAAAGAAGCCTACAGCTCCTTCGCCGTGGATTCAAAAATGCGCCAAGCACCAGCCATTGCCGCCCGTTATGGCATCACCGGCGTACCGGCGTTAATCATCAATGGCAAGTATGTCACCAACGGCCCGTTAGCGGGTTCACATGAAAAAATGTTGGAAATCGCCGACCAGCTTATCAAGCAAGAAAGCGAGAAAAAATAGCGCCTAAGCATTTCCATTTACGCTTAGCTACCGCATTGAAATTTGGAGTGAAAAGCAGGTTTTTCACTCCAATTTAGCCAGCCTCCCTGCCAACCCCGCGTTTACCAAATCAAATCATCAGGAATCTGATAAGCCGCGTACGGGTCATCTTCAACCGCCGTCTGTGCCGCTGACGTACGGTTATCGACCACCACCCAGCCTGCATCACGCAAGGCAATTTTATCCGCCACGTCAGCCGCCACCACGTCATAAAACTGCGCGAACCTGACAACGGCATATTTACCGCCGATAATTGCCGTACGCATGTCTTCTGATACGTACAAGGTCTTAATTTTGTTGTTATCGTTAAAGCGGTAAGCCACGCCATCAGCATCTTGTGGCAAACGGTTTTGTTCGATGAGCTGTTTGATTTGTGCCGCTTTGGTTTTTTGCTCTTCTTTTTGCTGACGCTGTTGGTTTAACAGCCTATCCCGTTCAACTTTTTCGGCCTGTGCTTTTAATGCCAATTCTTTAGCCTCATCCACCACCTGCAAATTATTGTGGCGCTGCTGCTTGGCCTGTTTGCTTTTTTCGGTTTTGACACTTTTAGCCTTGGCGGCACTCACCAATCCCGATTTCAGCAATTGTTCTTGTAATGATAATTTTGGTTTGCTCATCTGCTATTCCCTATGTCGTTGGTCGTCAATCTTAGCGTTATCCGTTATGGGAACCACAACGCGCCAAGCTTGGTAAAACGGGCTACTGTATAAAATATACATGTTAATTTTGTGAATTAAACGGCTTAACAACACAAAATAGATGCCCACGATTGTACTTGATTTAGCGGTATCGTCATCGCTATTAAAGCTCTTTTATTGGCAAGCGCTTACTACTGGATAACCGTCAATCCTGAAAGTTAATTCTGGTACGTATTGCCGTATTGTTAATGTCTCCGGTGTATCAACGGCAGCACCCTGAAAACAAAAACGGAGCCTGATGGCTCCGTTTTTTCCCCCTGCTTATTTTTGCGTTATTGCTGCTTCGGCAACACATCCTGCACCACATCCAGCTTTTTCCAATCCGGCACGGGGGCTTCACAACCAGCTTGTGGCGTATATTCGGACTGCCCGGCTTTATTGTAAGGGTGGATATAGCGCGGGCAATTAATGAACACATCGCGGACATTGATGCGGACAATATAGGTTGCCCCCACAAAACTTTCCAGCAGCGGATCAGTCACCGTCACGCTGGCAGTGCCGTGTACCCGCAAACGCTGCGGATTTTCAAAATCAATAAATAGCAAACCTACTTCGTGGTTGGCGGCTATATTACCGGCGGTCAAAAACATGCCATTGCCGTCATAACCCGGAAAGGCGATGGTTTTTTCATCCAACACGCGTACAAAACCGACTGGCCCACCTTTATAAGAAACGGTTGGTCTCCCCAAGCTATCGACGGTGCTGATAAAGAACATGTCACGGCCTTCAATGAAAGCGCGTTCTTCAGGGCTGATGTCTTGATGGACGATTAATTCGCTGACCCGATCTGCCAAACGGCGCGAGTCAAATTGGTCTTGTAAGTCACGATGGCTTTGGTGATAAAGGGTTGTCACAAGCGTTCTCCTCAATAGCGGTTAAGTGCAAAGTCTAGCGATGGTCAATGTGTTGGTGTGCGGCAACCAGCAAGTCGGCGATTGTTGCCATCAGCAAGCTACGGGCGGAAGTTTTGCGCCACACTAAAGCAATGCTGCGCTTCGGTGCAGGCGCGGTAAATGGCAGGTAATTTATGCCTTGTTCGGGTTCGTGGATAGCGATAGTGGGCATAAAAGTAATGCCTGTACCAGCACGCACCATTTGCCTTAAGGTTTCCAAACTGGTGGCACGCAGGTCTTGCTGCTCGTTAATGTCGTTTAGTTGGCAGACTTGCAGGGCTTGCCCGCGCAGACAATGGCCTTCGTCCAATAGCAGCAGGGCTTGTTGTTGCAAATCGGCGGGGCTGATGGAGGTTTTTTCGGCTAAAGGATTGTCGCTGGCAACTGCCAGTTTAAATTCATCATCAAATAAGGGCTGGCTATCCAAGAAATCTTCGTTGACGGGCAATGCCAACAAAGCCGCATCCAGCTGGCCTAATTTCAGCTGATCGATGAGCTGTTGGGTTTTTTCTTCAACCAAAATCAGCCTGAGACGCGGTAATGTCGGTCTGACCAGCGGCACTAAAGCAGGAAAAATATACGGTGACAAGGTAGGGAATGCGCCTAAGCGGAAGTTGCCCGCCAACGGGTCTTGGGCGATGGCAGCAATGCTTTTGATTTGGTCAAGCTCCAGTAAAATCCGCCGCGCCACCGCCACAATTTGCTCGCCAGTTTCCGTGGTAATGACTTTTTTGTTGGTGCGCTCAAAAATTTGTACGCCCAATGTTTCTTCCATGCGTTTGATTTGCGTGCTTAAGGTGGGCTGGCTGATAAAGCACTGTTCGGACGCTTGGATAAAACTGCGCAAATCTGCGACAGCAACCAAGTAGCTTAAATCTCTCAAATTCATAAAACCCTCTCAACGGCTTTTATCGAACGATATGGATGGGGGCATCCGTGCAAAGATGAAACTTAATGTTTCTTTGGTAGGCTAATCTAAGAACGTTTTTTGGGCTTAGCAATCGCCATGACTTTCTTGCGGGCAATAAAAAGCCCGCATAAAGCGGGCGTGTTGAGTCTTATTATTATTGTTATTAGTGTACTACGGTGTGTACTACCCAACTCAAGCAAAATTACTTATTTATTATTGTTATATGAGCCACTTAAGGCCCTTCCTCCCCCTTACTGACCAGTTGTTAAACTGACCATACTCTCTAAAAGGTGGCGTATTCTATATCCAAAAATTTAAATCTGTCTAACAATAAAAAAAATTTTTTGATAAAAAAAAAGACCCTAAAAAAAAAGTCAACAAATATATATTGTTACAGCTTGTAATATTTCGACTCAACAATATTATCTCGGCAAGCGCTGCTGTTTGTTAAGCTTAGGTTCAGGTTAATTGTGACTGACCGAACGATTAATTTAACGGTTGCGACGCGCTTCCTCTTCCTGCGCCAAGAAAAAATGCAGCCTGTCTTCCAAAATTGAAGCCAAATGAAAGGTTAAACCCTTCGATTTTTGCGCCAATCGGATCTGCAAAATGGCATCGCGCATTTGTCCGGAGGCATAGTAGTATTCTGCCAAATAACGGTGTGACTCAGCGGGCTGATTCAGCTTGCCGTACACCTCAGCCAACAGCGACCAGAATGCAGGCGTGGTCTTGGTTTTCACGCTTAAAGCCAACAACTGGTCTTTGGCAGATTCAACTTGCCCAACCTTCAATAACACCACGATATATTCCAATTTGATGGCTGGATTTTCAGGATATTGCACCATTAACTGCTGATAACGCTTGAGTGCGGTAGGAAAATCTTTGGCTTCCTGGGCATTGCGCGCCAAAGCCGATGCATAATGCGGCTGGTTGGGGAACTGCTTGACCAAAGCCTGCAACATATTTTCCGCATCTTTGTATTTTTGTTGCGCGATAGCGGTTAAGGCCAAGCCGTAGCGGGTGACGGTACGCTGCTCGTCGGTCCCTTGGTTTAGGCGGCTTTGGAAATAGCCCGCCGTTTCCGCGATATTGGTTGATGACAACACCCGAATTTTCGCTTTTGTCAGCTGGTACGCCAACGAATCGGGGTATTGCTTATAAGGATAGGTTTCGGCGCGACCACGGCTGTCAGAAATACGCGATGTAGTTACAGGGTGGGTACGTAAAAACTCAGGGATGTTCTGCCCGTAATAACGGCTGGATTGCTGCAAACGTTCAAAAAACGTTGGCATACAGCGAGGATCAAAATGCGAAGCCGCCAACGTTTGCATACCCACACGGTCGGCTTCCTCTTCGTTTTCGCGGGTAAAGTCAATCTGGAACTGCACACTTCCGGCTTGGATCGCCATAATTGCCGCCTGCCCCGCTGCCGCCGATTGCGTTCCCAACAAAATGGCAGCCAACATGCCCGCCATAGTGGGGATCGACAAGCGCCCCGCCGCTTCCGCCGCACGGTACAAATGCCGTTGGGTGACGTGGGCAATCTCGTGGCCCATGACCGAAGCCAGCTCGCTCTCTTCTTCGGTGATTAAAATCAGCCCCGAATTGACACCAATATAACCGCCTGGCCCTGCAAACGCGTTGATGTCATTCTCCATCACCACAAAAAAATGGAACGGCTGGCTCGGTGCATCGCTATTGGCGACCAACTTTTCGCCGACCGTTTGAATATACTGCTGGATTTCGGCATCTTGGTTGATTTGAATTTGCGAATGCAAACTGCGGAAAAAAGCCTCGCCTAACTCATTTTCTTCGGCGGGAGTTAACAGCGTACCGGAAGAATCGCCCAAATCGGGCAAATCAATTTTAGCGTTATCCTCGGCTTGCGGCAGCGGCGCAAACAAGGCAAGACTTAAGGCCAAAGCAATAGCGGAAAATTTACAATTCATAGCGGGCGGGATAATAATGGCGCAAGTAAGTTTTCAATAGCAGAATGAAGACAGGCAAAATAGACAAAGCCATCAACAAATATTAATGGGCGTAACCAAGGCTGTTGCTAAAACCGCCACCGTTGACCTCCCAAAACGCATTGTTGGAGCAAATGCCGGAGCTATTTGTTCAAAGCTTCTTTAAACATTCGCCTGCACTTCATAATAGAATAGCGGCCTTGATTATAAAGCAGACCGGACAACAAAAATACCAAGCCGCCATCATGCATTTTGCCATCCAAATCAACAGCAGCCCCTACCATAACAATAGTGGGCTTGCCGCCTATCAATTTGCCGTTGCCGCCTTGGCGCAAGGCCACCAAATTTATCGGGTATTTTTCTATCATGACGGCATCTACCACGCCCTGCGCCACAACACACCACCCGACGACGAAACCCATCTGACCGCCAACTGGCAAGCCTTGGCGGCGCAATACCAGATCGATTTGGTCGTCTGCATATCCGCCGCACAACGGCGCGGGCTATTATGCAGCGACGAAGCCCAGCGCCAAGGCAAGCAAGACAACGACTTGGCTGACGGCTTTAGAATTTCCGGTTTGGGGCAATTGCTGGAAGCCACGCTAGAAGCCGACCGCTTTATTATTTTTGGTTAACGGCATGAAAAACTTCCTGTTCATCCTCCGCAACCCCGCACACAGCGGTGCCTATGCCCAAGAAACCCTAGACATCATCTTAACCGCCGCAGCCTTCGACCAAGCAGTCAGCCTGCTCTTGTTAGATGACGGCGTTTGGCAACTTAAAACCCAACAAAACCCCGAAAAGGCCGGATTAAAAGACACCGCCGCCATTTTTAAAGCTCTGGAACTGTATGATGTCCAAGACATTTATGCAGAAGCCGAATCACTCAACGAGCGCGGCCTGCAAGCGGATGATTTAATTTTGCCGACGACCTTAGTGCCTAGGGCGGACGTCGGCGTTTTTATTGGGCGCTTTGCGGTGGTTTTTGCGGGGTAATTGAACAATTTTTTATAAATACCACTTCTATCTACAAAACAAGCTTCGGTAAAACCACTAAAAAGCCCCTGATTTTTTCACATCAAAAACTTTCTATCCGCCAAACGTCTCCCATGGAAATCCTACAACAATTGCAACAAAACCTGCCGACCTTCGCGGTGGACATCATCCGGCTGTTTATTTGGCTCATATTGCTCATCATCATTTTTGTGCCGCTGGAATTTCTGTTTAAACAGCAATCCAAAAAAGTTTTCCGCAAAGGCTTTTTCACCGATTTGGTTTACTACTTTATTAGCTCGCTGTTGCCGGTACGGGTGTTGATCGTACCCATGACCGCTTTAGCTTGGGGCTTGCATGCCATTGTACCCAGCGAACTGCAGCAATGGACGGCAGGATTGCCGTTAGGTGAACGCCTGTTGGCGGCGATGGTGGTGGGTGAAATCGGTTCTTACTGGGGACACCGCTGGATGCACGAATGGCCTTGGTTATGGCGTTTCCACGCCATCCACCACAGCGCGGAACAATTGGATTGGTTGGTCAACACCCGCGCCCATCCGATGGACATTATCTTCACCCGCTTGTGCGGTTTTATCCCCATGTATGTTTTTGGATTTACGCAATTATCACGAAACACCACCGATATGGTGCCGCTATTCATCATTATGATCGGTACCGTGTGGGGTTTTTTCATCCACGCCAATCTACGCTGGCGCTTTGGCTCGTTAGAATGGCTAATTAGTACACCCGCCTTTCATCATTGGCACCACACCAACGACAACCACCAAGTCATCAACAAAAACTACGCCGCCATGTTTCCGTGGATCGATTATTTGTTTGGCACGTTCTACCTGCCCAGCAAACAATGGCCTGTTAAGTACGGCATTGATGAAGCCATTTCTGCCAATCTGTTGAAACAATTGTTGCAACCTTTTTTGTTTCTCAAAAAAAGATAATCTGTTTACACAAAAAAAACACAGTGGATTATTTTTTATTTTAAAACAATCACTAAAGAAAATTTTCAGAAACCTAATCTATGCCAAACGAACCAGTTTTAAATTCTGGCAGCCCATATTTTTTGTGAACAACCTCACTTTTCTCGCATTTTTAAGAAACATGGCTAATCTTAAAACTCGATTTATTCAAACCGCCTAATAAGCACTCACTATTGGCTGTCACCCCTAAAGCAGCCCAATATCAACACAGACGAGAAAAATATGGATCATAAAATCACTAAAGTAGCGTGCAAAACCCTTGCTATGCTGATGATTAGCTTTTCTGCCAATTCAGCCAGCTTAGTCGTTAATGGTGGCTTTGAGCAATTAACCGGCAAAACCGGAGATGAAGGTCAGCTAGGCTACAACATGAATGCTAGTGGTTGGAACGCTACTGGTTATAACTTCCTATTCCCCTCTGGTTCAGCAGACACCACAGGGGTAACCGGACAGCACGGTTATCTGGAACTCTGGGGTCCAAATAATGGTTCGAATAATGGTCTAACAGCCTCTAGTCCTGATGGCGGCAACTTTGTAGCTAATGACGGAGCTTATCAAAGCGGACCGATTTCACAAACCATCAATGGCCTGACTGTTGGCAAAGCTTACACCCTTAACTTTTGGTCGGCTGCCGCCCAACAACAAGGATATACTGGCGATACTACCGATATATGGAAAGTTGACTTTGGCAGTGATACGCAATACTCAACGTTGGTAAACTTGCCAAGCCATGGTTTTTCAGGCTGGGTGCTAAACACGATGAACTTTACAGCTTCCAGCTCAAGCCAATTGCTGTCGTTCTTAGCGATCGGCACACCAAGTGGTGTACCGCCTTTTGCGTTGATTGACGGGGTAAGCCTTGAAGAAACCAAAACAACACCCACGCCAATCCCGGGTGTTGCCGCCCTGTTCGGCATTGGTTTGGTACGTTTGGTATCGTACAGAAGAAAACGCAGCTAAGACTTCTACTTAACTTAGCTAAAAACGCGTCAGTCCAGAATAACAACTTCTGTGATTGGCGCGTTTTTTTAAGTGTTGACCTTAAGATATTCAACCAACAATTCCCAAACGGGCTTACCCGAAAGTTCCTCCCCTACCCCCGCCCAGCCAGCCACTTGATAACGCTTGCCTGCCGCCAAAAGTTCGCCATTATCTAGGCGCAACTCGCTGATGCGATTGCCAAAAGCCGCTTCAGGATCGCAGCGGTAAGTCATGCCGCCCACCCTCACCATATCGCCGCCTTGTTGATAATACGGGTCGGGGTTAAACAAATTATCAGCAACATCTTCCAAAATGGCTTTCAACTGCGCGCCAGACATTTCACGCGTGTAGGTTTGTGGATAGGTGACGGCCGTGTGGTTCATGACCGCTTCAAAGTTGATGGTTTGCCCCGGCAGCAGCGTACCGCCCCAGCGGAAACCGGGCGAGAGCGCAACGTCTGCACCATTCACTTGGCGCAAGGCGTTTAAGATCAGCGGGTCGAAACTGCCCTTGTAAGTATCGCGCCGGTACAGCAATTGGTCGGCGACCGCCAAAGGCTGTTGCAATTGCGCGAGATACGGCTGGCGGATGCTGTCTATCAGCTGCTGCATGGCCTGATCGGCAGGCAGCAAATGGGCAAATACCGGCAGCAACTGATAACGTAAATTCTGCAAACGCCCGTTGTTCACGTACAAATCCACCACCGCCAAAAACTTGCCGTGGCTGCCTGCATTCGTCACCCACGTCTTGCCTTCTGGATTGTCAACCACCATGGGGCGCGGAATCGCATCGTGGGTATGACCGCCCAAAATGATGTCCAAACCACTCACCCGCGACGCCAGTTTTAAATCCACCGCCATGCCGTTATGCGACAGCAAAACAATAACATCGGCGGCTTTTTGCTGGCGGATTTGCCGGATGAGTATTTGCAGGTTTTGCTCTTGAATGCCAAATTGCCAATCGGGCGTAAAGCGTTTGGGATTGGCAATGGGCGTGTACGGATAGGCTTGTCCAATAATGGCGATGCGGACTTTATTGAGGGTTTTGATGCGGTACGGCGCAAACACCGCCGCAGTTTCCGAGCCGCTGGCAAACTGGGCTTCTTCGCTGAGGCTGATGTTGTGCGCCAGCAATTCGCCGTTAAACCGTTTGAGATTATCCAGCACCTGCTGGCTGCCGTAGGTGAATTCCCAATGACCAGTCATAAAATCCACGCCCAACAAATTACTGGCGGCAATCATATCGTGGCCTTGCGTCCACAACGCGGTTGCCGAACCTTGCCAGGTGTCGCCGCCATCCAGCAGCAAGGTGTTTTCGGCACCCCGCTGGGCGCGGATTTGTTTTACCAAGGTCGCCAAATGCGCAAAGCCACCCATTTTTCCGAAGACCTGCGCCGCTTCGGAAAAATCCAAAGGGGTACACGCATGGGCAAGCCTAGAATGCGCGGCAATGCCGAAAAAATCTAAAAACGCTTTTCCGGTTAAGTAAGGCGGCAAATGTTTGCCCGCACCTGTGCCTAAATTCAACGCCGGTTCGCGATAGTAAAGCGGCTCCAGTTGGGCGTGGCTGTCGGTAAAATGCAGCAACGTCGCATTGCCAAATGGATATTGGTGGCGCGGTTTGACAGGCGACAGCAGCCAAGGCGAAAAGCCCAAAGCGGCAAGTGTTTGCAGAAGGCGGCGACGGTTCATGAGGGCTTAATCTTGGCAGTTCGCCTATACAAGCGGTGTTTTCTGTTTCTCAAAAGCCTATGGCATCTCCAACCTTCAAGGCTAAAAATGGCTATCGGAATTTAAGCGCGAATTTTACGTAGCCTACCTAAAATGGCTGTATTTTTGTTCACTCATACGGGATTAAAAATACTTTACTTTTCATGGTACTTATACTTAACTTACGGGGTAATTCAATTTAACAATCCTTTGTTTTCAAAAACTAATTGATTATTTAACTATTACCGTAGGGAATCTATTATGCCAGCACCTGCAACCAATACCCCTGTTACCCAAAGCAATAGCCTCGTCAACAATCTCGGCGGAACCTCCGGCTTCGGTGAAGCATTTATTGACCGCACCGATGACGGCTCTTCCGCCAAAATCAACATTACCTCTATTTTTGGGGCGAACGGCATCAATTTCTTTGGCACCACCTACACAAACATTTTCATCAATAATAATGGCAACATTAGCTTCACCAGTAAATTGTCTGCTTTTACGCCTACAGCGATTGGTGCAGACCAGGCCATTCCAGTCATTGCCCCTTTTTGGGCTGATGTTGACACAACAGACAATGCACCCACACCTACTGCGGGCGGCAATTCAACAGGTTCCAATTTAACTTGGTACGATCTCGACACTGTCAAAGGTGTACTGACCATCACTTGGGATGATGTTGGCTACTTCTCCGCGCAGACCGACAAACTCAACGCTTTCCAATTGCAACTCATTAATCGCGGCAATGGTGACTTTGACATCGTGTTCCGGTATGAGGACATCAACTGGACAACGGGTAGTTTCAGTGGCGGCTTCAATGGTCTTGGCGGCATAATTGCCAGGGCAGGATTTAACAAAGGTGACGGTATAAACTATTTTGAGTTACCAGGCTCAGGGATTCAAGACGATGTGCTGGCACTGGAGCAAACCGTTGGACAGCAAACGGTAGGTACTCAAGAGACTCCCGGGGTTTGGGTATTCGGGGTACGCGGCGGAGTCATCCCCGGCCTTGGCACTAACTTGGATGACAACTTGGTTGCTCCCGATGGCGTTGACGGCTTTCTCTCCGGTGGCTTAGGAAACGATATATTAACGGGCGGCACCGGTAATGACCAATTGGATGGCGGCAGCGGTATCGACGTGTTAAACGGTGGCTCCGGTAACGATATTCTTACTGGTGGCACCGGGAATGACACACTGATTGGTGGTAGCGGCTCCGATAACCTTGATGGTGGTGAAGGAGCAGATATTTTGCTGCTCGGCGGCTCAGGCAACGACACCTATATCGTCGACAATAAAGGAGATAAAGTCTTCGAAACCACCACCACAACCAGCAACCTTAACGCGGGCGGCATAGACCTAGTAGAATCCAGCGTGAGTTTTAGGCTAGGCCTTTTTATAGAAAACTTGACGCTGACCGGTACCAATGCGATTAACGGCACCGGCAATGCGCTCAACAACACCATAATAGGCAATACCTCCGCCAACAGACTGGTCAGTGGCGGCGGAAACGACCGGCTGAACGGCGGTGCGGGTGACGATACTTTAGTAGGAGGCATCGGGGTAGACACGCTCATCGGCGGAACAGGTAACGATAAATTTGTCTTTCAAACCAGTTCATCATCACCCGCTGCGTCACCGGACATCATCAATGGCTTTGAAATCGGCTTGGATAAAATCGACCTTTCAGAAATGGATGCCAATGACCAAGCAACAGGCAAGCAGACCTTCTCGGCACTCGTGTCAGGTGGCACATTCTCCGGGGTATTTGCCAATCCGGGCGACCTTTACTTTGATGGCGTAGCACACATCCTCTATGGCAACACCGATAGCGATGCTGCGGCTGAATTCGCCATCAAGCTTTCGGGTATCAGTAGCTTATCCAGTACCGACGTTATCCTTTAGCCCCTGGCGTTGAGTTGAGGCGTCCAAAAAACCGTTTTTGGACGCCTGTTCGGGCAATGTAAATCCGGCTTTAATCCCCGCCTTCACTCTATTGACAATCCACTCTTCGCTGTGACGCACCAGCAAACCGGCAATGCCGAAAAATCTAAAAACACTTTTCCAGTCAGATACGGCGGTAAATATTTGCCCGCACCTGTGCCTAAATTCAACGCCTGTTCTCGGTAGTAAACTGGCTCCAGTTGGGCGTGACTGTCGGTAAAATGCAGCAAGGTCGCGTTGCCAAATGAATCTTGATGGCGCGGTTTGACAGGCGACATCAGCCAAGGTGAAAAACCCAAAGCGGCAAGTGTTTGCAGAAGGCAGCGACGGTTCATAATGACCCGATAAGATTCATCCGTTTATTTTAAGGTAGGCTAATCAGTATTAGTTATTGATTACCTTATTTACGATTATTGAACATCGCACTCAGAAACCAAGCCAAGCAAGTGAACTGATTGACAAAAATAGCCAATCTCAGTAAATTTCCAAGCCCTGCCCAAAGTCTTGCCAACGACCTTGGAGACTTTGTTTGACATGCTAAAAAGCGCAATAACATACCGGAATGCTTCTGTTCTAGTGGGTTTTTTATTGCCTGACCCAACAACTGCTTTCGCTTAAACAATGGAGAACACCTATGCCCGCAACACAATGGCTGTTTGCCGCCAGTGATAACACTCATGGTGACGAACTGTGGATAACCAACGGCACCGCCGCTGGCACATCGCTTCTTAAAGATATTCGCGTGGGTGCATTGGGTAGCGGCCCAAGAAACCTGACTGATCTTGGCAATGGCAAAGTGGTCTTTAGTGCCGATGACGGTATTAACGGAATGGAGCTTTGGGTAACTGATGGCACCGCAGCCGGTACTGAGATACTCGATATTTACGCCACTTATGACAGCGGCTCTGACCCTAGCGACTTCATTGCTTTAGGCAACGGTACGGCTCTTTTTAGTAGCCGCAACGCAAGTAACGATTACGAACTTTGGACCACCGATGGCACTGACGCAGGCACGTTTCGCGTTAAAGACATCAACTCAGGCACTAAAGGCAGCTATCCTTATAACATGGGAGCATTAAGCGACGGAAAAGTGTTGTTTACCGCCTACCAAAACTCGCTGACAGGCCATGAACTCTGGATAAGCGATGGCACCGAAGCCGGTACCGTCCTGGTTAAAGATATTTACCCTGGACTGCGCGGCTCAAGCATTTTTGGCATCACCGCACTTGGCAATGGCAAAGCGGTTTTCAGTGCTAATGAGGGCATAAGCGGAGATGAACTATGGGTATCCGATGGTACCGCCGCTGGCACGTTTAGGGTAAAAGACATTGAACCAGGCAGCAGTGGTTCTGATCCTTATGAAATGGTTGCGCTAGGCAACGGCAAAGCAGTATTCCGTGCCTCCCAGTCTTCCACCACCGGTTATGAGCTTTGGGTCACTGATGGCACTGAAGCCGGTACGGTCATGCTAAAAGAAATTGTCAGTGGCAGCTCTGGCAGCAGCCCCTCTGTTATCACCTCGCTCGGTAATGGCAAGATATTATTCCGCGCCTATGATGCCACATACGGTGAAGAGCTTTGGATTACCGATGGCACCACCGCCGGCACTAACCGCGTTAAAGACATCTACGTTGGCAGATCCTCTGCAGACATTACCAACATCACCGCACTCGGCAACGGCAAGGCCTTGTTCGCCGCCACTGATGGCATCAATGGCACAGAGCTTTGGATAACCGACGGCACCAGTGCAGGCACTCTATTAGTCAAAGACATCTATGTCGGCGGCGCATCACTACCCGGTGCATTTACCGCGATTGGCGATGGCAAGGCACTATTCCGTGCGGGCGATGGCAGTCATGGCCGAGAAGTCTGGATCACCGACGGCACCGCAGCAGGTACCGTCATGCTAGCCGACATCAACCCCGGCACGGCGTTCAGCAACGATACCACATCACCCAACTTCACGCCCCTCACGCAGCCAATCGGCACACCCGGCAAAGACAACCTTGTGGGCGACAGCAACGCCAACACCCTGTCTGGCCTCGCCGGCAACGACAGGTTAGATGGCGGCATAGGCGCGGACATTTTGCTGGGCGGATCAGGCAGCGACACCTATATCGTGGACAACCTAGGTGACAAAGTCTACGAAACCACCACCACAACCAGCAACCTTAACGCAGGCGGTATAGATTTGGTCAAATCAAGCGTCAGTTTCAAGTTGGGGCTTTTTGTGGAAAACCTGATCCTGACCGGCACCAATGCCATTAACGGCACCGGCAATGCACTCAACAACAACCTAACCGGTAATGCCGCCAACAACAGACTGGTTGGCGGCGACGGAAACGACCGGTTGAACGGCGGTGCGGGTGACGATACGTTAGTGGGAGGCACCGGGGTGGATACGCTCATCGGCGGAACAGGCAGCGACAAGTTTGTCTTTCAAACCAGTTCATCATCACCCGCCGCGTCACCGGACACCATCATCGGCTTTGAAATCGGCTTGGATAAAATCGACCTTTCAGAAATCGATGCCAATGAGCAAGCAACAGGCAAGCAAACCTTCTCGAGCCCCGTGTCCGGCGGCACATTCTCCGGGGTATTTGCCAATCCGGGCGACCTTTACTTTGATGGCACAGCGCACATCCTCTATGGCAACACCGATAGCGATGCTGCGGCTGAATTCGCCATCAAGCTTTCGGGTATCAGTAGCTTATCCAGCACTGATGTTATCCTTTAGCCACTGGTGATGGATTGAGGCGTCCAAAAAACCGTTTTTGGACGCCTGTTTTATTCGATCCAACCAAGCCTAAACATAGCGCAAGCTTGCCACCAAGGCTTTCACTTCGGCTTTCTTAATGGATTGCTGGCTATGGATGGCATACAGCTGGCGGTTAATTTCAGGGTCGGACAAATACCTGCATTGGATGTCAGCCGCCTGTTTGGGTAACGTGAACTCCGGCATTAAGGCCACGCCAATCCCCGCCCTAACCATATTGACAATCCACTCTTCGCTGTTGCTGCGGTAAGCCGCGTAGAGATTGATTTCCCTGTCCTGACAAATCACTTTTAAGCTTTCGCGCAGCTCGCAATTCAGCCTATCCAAATACGGTTCGGCCTGGATGTCCTTCAAGGCGATGTTATCGAAGCGGCTGAACCGGTGCTGCGGATGGAAGGCCACCACATAACGTTCCTGATACAACGGCACGGCATGATACGGCTCGCCCAGCAGTTGTATGGGCGCGCTAATCACCAAATCCAGCAAACCCGATTCCAGCCGGTTGAGCAACACCGCTTCGCAATCCACCTGCAATTCCAATTCAATGTGCGGATATTCTTGCTGATAAGTGGCTAACACCGGCCCCAAGCGCTGCGCGCCAATGGTGGTCATCAGACCGATTTGCAGGGGAATGGTGTTCAGGCGGTTGAAACGGATGGCTTCGGCTTTGGTGGTTTGCGTGTCTTTAAAGATTTTGCGCAGATTCGGCTCGACCATGCGTCCAAGTGGCGTCAACTGGCAACCGGCGCGGTCGCGGATGAACAATTCGCCGCCCAATTCATCTTCCAGTTTTTTGATGGCTTGCGTTAATGACGGCTGTGAAACATAAGTAAACTGCGCTGCGCGGGTAAAATTGCCGTGATCGCACACCGCCAAAAAATAGCGTATTTGCTGCATTTCCATCAGCGACCTCCTCGTAAAGCATAGGAAAAACCTATTATTCCATAGAAAGCCGGTATTATACAGGCAACGCCCCCGCCCGCTAAGATAGCACCCGTTACCACACAACCCTTT
Organism: Methylosoma difficile; assembly: GCF_054657615.1. NCBI lineage: Bacteria > Pseudomonadati > Pseudomonadota > Gammaproteobacteria > Methylococcales > Methylococcaceae > Methylosoma > Methylosoma difficile. Next base: position 45,189 of record NZ_BAAHYJ010000001.1, read on the forward strand.
GAGGAAACTATGAAAACAGCAAAATTGATTGTAATGTACCCCAACCCAACCGATGTTGAAGTCTTTGAAAAACGCTATGCTGAAGAGCATGTACCCATGGCGGTTGAAAAGCTTGCTGGCAAAACCCGCTTTGTGGCATCGTTGATTACCGCTAGCGCCAGCCCGGCGGCATCGCCTTACCACCGCATTGCCGAAGTGTATTTCCCCTCCATGCAAGCATTGCTGGATTGTTTGAACTCCGCTGGCGGACAAGAAACCGCCGCCCATGCGGTGGAAATTTCCAGCGGCGGCGCACCGGTATTTTTATTGTCAGAAGTGGAGAGCTTCGACTTTTAACCATCCTTTAACGGAGCCAGCATGTCTTATTTGCCGTCAAATCCAGACTTAAACAACATGACCGCTTTATTGGCAAAATATCCACGCCGAGGGTTGTTGATGTTCAAGCTGTTTGATGATGTCAAAAACGGCATGTCTCCGTTAAGCCCTCAGACGCGGGCGGTGCTGGGCGGGTTTATTTCCACGTTAAACCACTGCGATTATTGCACCGCCAACTATCAACAAACCGCCGAGGCATTGGGGGTGGATGTCCGCGTTTTTAAGCAATTGCAACGCAATTTCAATAAGGCAGACATTGATGCCCGCTTAAAACCCCTGTTGTTTTACGTGAAAAAACTGACCTTAACCCCGCAAAAAATCACCGCCGCCGATGCCCAAGCGGTATTTACCGCCGGTTGGGATGAGGCGGCTTTTTTGGATGTGGTGTGCTTGTGCGCAACCGTCAATTGCATCAACCGCTTGGTGATGGGCGTTGGCATTCAAGCAGACCAGCCTGATGTCGGCAGTTTTCAGCTGCCGTTAATGGTGGGATTAAGCACTTGATAACTGCTGTTACACAGTAATGTATTTTTCTCCCGTTTGCCGCGTCGAGCACCGGAGTATTTGTCGGGAACAGCCCGAAGTACCCCAGGGCATAAAGGGTGCGGCAGGGATGCCGCACGGCGGCAAAGGGGCAGGAAGCCCCTTTTGCCGCCCCCCCCCCCGACAAATGCGAGGAGCGCAAGACATCAGCGGCAACAGGGCCGCCTTTTCTTTGGCTACTTTCTTTTGGCCGAAAAATGCTCCTGCATTTTCGGCATTCACCACATCCTTGTGGCTTGCGGCGCAAAAGAAAGTAGCTCGCCTTCGGGTGCGAGAACCCGATTATTTATTTGTCGCAATAGCGACACATTATTATTTATTTCCAATTCTCAGAAAATGTCTGCGCAACATCAATTAATAACAAACCAAAGCGGAACGTTTACCGCTCTTCCCTAATTTGTACCCGTGGCGTAATCCCGCACACCAAGGTATAAGGAATGGTCTGCGCCCATTGGGCGATTTCTTCAACCGGCAGGCCGTCACCCCACAGCGTCACCGCATCGCCGGGTTTGGCGGTAGTGTCTGCACCTAAATCGACGGTAACCATATCCATCGACACCCTTCCGACCAGCGGCACGCGTTCGCCGTTGACCAAGACCGGCGTACCGGCTTTGGCATAGCGTGGATAACCGTCACCGTAGCCTATTGCCACCACACCCAAGCGGGTGTCGGCAGGACATTGCCAGCTAGCCCCATAACCGACCGTTTCACCTGCCGCCACGGTTTTAACGGCAATCAGCCGCGAGCGCAAGCTCATCACCGGCTTTAAGCCTAACGACTCGCCGGTGCTGTCCGGCAAGGGCGAAATGCCATACAGCATCACGCCTGGACGAACCCAATCGGTCAGCGCCGCAGGCCAAGCCAAAATGCCCGCCGAATTCGCCATGCTCCGCTCACCCGCCAAACCTGCGACTGTTGCTTGGAAACAAGCAATTTGCCGCGCGGTCATGGCATCGCTGGGTTCATCGGCATTGGCGAAATGTGTCATCAGATTGATCGGCTGGCGGATCATCGGGCAAGCGGCCAAACGCTGGTAAGCATCGGCAATGGCATCGGCCTTAAAACCCAGTCGGTTCATGCCTGTATCTTGCTTTAGCCAAACGGCAATCTGACCTTGGGCGGTATGGGCGGCAAAAATGTCCAGCTGGCTGGGGTCATGCACCACCGCGTCGAGCTGGTGCTGCAACATATCATCCAATTCTTCGGCGCAGGTAAAACCTTCCAAAACGGCAATGCGCTGCAAAAAACCAGCCTTGCGCAAACGCACACCTTCATCAACCCGCGCCACCGCAAAAGCATCAGCTGCCTGCAACGCCGTGGCGATGCGCAACATGCCATGCCCGTAACCGTTGGCCTTAATCACCGCCATAATTTTGGCGTTGGGCGCAAAACGCCGCACTTGTGCCAAATTATGCGCCGCCGCCGCCACATCCAGCACCGCGTAAGCTGCCGGGATCATTCGTAATCCCCGCTATCGTAAGGGCTGCCCGCATAATTCTCAAAACGGGTGTATTGTCCCAAGAACGACAAACGCACCGTACCTAAAGGGCCGTTCCGTTGCTTGCCAATGATGACTTCGGCGATGCCTTTGTCGGGGCTGTCTTCGTTGTAAACCTCGTCACGGTAAACGAAAATGATTAAGTCCGCGTCCTGCTCAATCGCGCCCGATTCACGCAAATCGGACATCACCGGACGTTTGTTGGGGCGTTGTTCCAAATTCCGGTTCAGCTGCGACAAGGCTACCACCGGCACATTCAGCTCTTTCGCCAAGGCCTTGAGGCCACGGGAAATATCAGAAATCTGCTGCACACGGTTTTCGCCGCTGCTAGGCGATTGCATCAGCTGCAAATAGTCCAGCACAATCAAACCCAATTGCCCGTGGTCGCGCATCAGCCGCCGCGCCCTGGAGCGCACTTCGGTAGGCGTTAGCGCCGGCGTGTCGTCGATGAACATTTTGGTTTCCGCCAGCAAGCTCATTGCTGAAGTCAACCGAGGCCAATCGTCATCGTCCAAGCGACCGGTACGGATTTTATGTTGGTCGATACGCCCTAGCGACGACATCATCCGCATTGCCAGCGAATCGCCGGGCATCTCCATACTGAACACCGCCACCGGCTTGCCGCTTTTGATGGCGACGTTTTCCGCCATGTTCATGGCAATCGTGGTTTTGCCCATTGACGGCCTACCGGCGACGATAATCAGATCAGAGGGTTGCAAACCGGAAGTCAGTTTGTCGAAATCGGTAAAACCGGTGCTGGCACCCGTGATGGCGTCGCCTTGCTCGAACATCAGCTCGATTTTATCGACTGCTTTCGCCAACAAGCTTTTAATGGGTTTAAAACCTGCCGATTCACCACGCTGCAATTGTTCGGCAATTTGGAACACTTGCCGCTCGGCGTTTTCGATCAGCTCGGCAGTTTCGCGGCCTTCGCGGTTAAAGGCCGAGTCGGAAATGTCGGTGCCGATGTGGATCAGCTGGCGCAGCACCGAACGGTCGCGGACGATGGTGGCATAAGTGACAATGTTGGCGGCACTGGGCGTGTCTTTTGCCATCACCGCCAAATACGCCAAACCACCGGCGTTTTCCAATTCGCCGATGGCTTTGAGGTGTTCGGAAATGGTGATGACATCAAACGGCGTTTGCTTGCTGGCCAGATTGGCAATGGTGCGGAAAATCAACTGATGGCTACGGCGGTAAAAATCAACTTCCGCCACAATATCAGCCACCGCATCCCAAGTTTGGTTGTCGAGCATCAGCCCGCCTAATACCGATTGTTCGGCTTGGATGGAATTGGGCGGAACTTTTAGCGAATCCAGCGCATAATCGCGCTCATAGGTGTAGTCTTCGGACATGGCGAGTTGCGGGTAAATAAAACCTGCAGCTTATCATAAAATGGCTCGGCTAAGTTGCAGGCCAACGTCCGTGCAAGCCATCACGCACCCAGACAAAAAAAAGCCCGGCATTAAACCGGGCTTCGACAATTTTAACCAAGCGTCTGGTTGCACGTTATTTGCGAAGAACAACATTGCGCCTAACAACTCTCCCCCGTTTACCCGCCTTAAGGCCTGTTTTTACTTTCATAATCTTTGCTCCGGTTAGTTTGAATCCATAGGTTATTGTCGGCAAAAAAATCATGTCCAATACCACCATAAAAAAAATCGGTAGTGGTTGTCAAATAATTGCCATTAATTGACGCCGGACAATAAGCAAGTAACTTTTAGCCAATCGCCCATTTTCGGGTATTGTAAAAGCACCTGTTCACCTAAACGACATAACCGCCATGTTCTTCTACACTTTACCGATATTTTTTGGTGCGACCACATTCGCATCGCCTTTGGAACTGCTGATAATTATTAGCGCATTGTTTGGCGTGCTGATTTTTACCGCACCCGCCACTGAAAAACCTTTCCCTAAAATCAACATCAACAACTACCTGTTCTCGGCTTGGCTAGGGCAAGCATCGCTCAGCTGGGCGTTTTGGCCTTGCTTTTTACTGATAAACGTCCTGCTTTACGGCTTCGACACCTTAGCAAAAACCGGCAACTTCACCGTTTCCAGCTGGGATGAAGCGCACTTTACCTTACTCTTCCCCATTATCTGGTGGACCAGCAGCGTCTGGCGTTGTTCACCGTTCAGCCCCAACCGCATCTGGACAGGCCTGTACCGCCTGCTCACACTGAGCGTGTTTTTTGAATACGCGCTCAAGTTCTACATCCGCTTCAACCACGCCCGGCTGTTTTTTGATTGCTCGGAAGCCATGCTGGATTATGGCAGTTGTTTTTAAGGCAGGCTAACACCACAATAAGCCACCACAGCGATTAAGCTGTTCATCTGCCAAGAGATTTTTATGCCGGAACAACCCTACCCCGTCGCCCTACTGGCCGCCGACGTACCGCCACGCCAAAAACCATCGGTCTACCCAGAGCCTTTCGCCACCCAAATGCAAGGCCGCGAAAAACGCCAACTCGGCGACCTGTTCGGCCTTAGCAACTTTGGCGTTAACCTGACCCGCCTAGCCCCCAACGCCGTATCGGCATTGCGCCACGCCCACAGTAAACAAGACGAATTCATCTACATCCTGCAAGGCCATCCCACACTGCACACCGACGAAGGCCACACCCAACTCAGCCCCGGCATGTGTGCGGGGTTTAAAGCCGGCACAGGCAACGGACACCGGTTAATCAACCAAACCGAAGAAGAAGTACTCTATCTTGAAATCGGCGACCGCACCCCAAACGATGAAGCCAGCTACCCCGATGAAGACCTTCAAGCCCTGTTGGTTGATGGACGGTGGGTGTTTAGCCATAAAGATGGATCAGGATATTAATGGTTCAGCCAAATTAACTAAAAACACATCCTGCCGTGACCCGCGTGTGCGAGGCAAAAACAAGCCAACAGTCCATAGCGAATTTATTGGATTCCGTCTCGCCAAGGACTAATACCAATAACCTTTGCCATTTTTGGCTTTTTGTTTTTCCCTTTAGGCGGTTAGCTATTTTTGTAGGGTACGCAGTGCGTACCTTTTGGGTAGTCGTCGTATTCGCAAGTTTTGAAAAGGTACGCACTGCGTACCCTACCAAACTTAATGTATTAAGTATCATTAACAGAACAGCCAAGTTTGTGTAACATCTAACGCCTATCCCGTTCGATTAATTATTTAGGCGTTCAAATGGAAAAAGAGAAAATCTTGCAAGAACTTGAAGATAAATTATTGCCTTCTGTGCAAAACTTGGAAAAACAACAAGCGACCGAGCATGATTTTTTCCCCGCCTTATTGTGGATGTTATTGGAAAAAAGCAAAGGATCAGAAAAGCTATTAAAAGAACTTGCCGTTAAGCATACTGAAGAACTTGAAGCGGCAACCAACAGAATTATTGAAAATAATCAAGAAATTAGAAAAATATATGGGGAGCAGCTTGGTAAGGCAGCTAATTTCATAGTAAGCAAAAACCAAGAATCTGCTACAAAATTTGAACAAATTTATCACGAAGAATTTAAAAAAATTACTGAGTCAATACAGGTAAATAGCAAAACCGCACAAGAAAAAACCGATGAACTGATTGAAAATAAAATTTCGATGATTAACCAAAAAATTGAAGAAATAAAAACTATCCAGTTGAAAACAGAAAAGAAAATATTTACGGGATTTGTCGTCTTTGCAATTTTTCAGCTGGTAACGCTATCTGCCTTGGCTTTTATCGTGATGAGACCCTTATGACGGCAGTCGATATTTTAAAAGATCATCGCCAGCACTTTATCAAACGCTTACTTACCCGCAATCCATTATTAAAATGTACCCAAAATTCGTATCGGGAAGATTTAACGGAATTGGTCAAAATAGGTTTGGAATTTGATAAGGATATAAAAACTACCTCACCGCTGGAGGTTTTGCAGAATTTGCTGGCGACAGTTCCTAAAAAAGTTGAAATCTTCAATGCACATAAAAAGAATTTGGCGAAATGCACTAAGATAAAAAACGAAGCAGATGATTATTTTCATACCACTGGGCAGCTTAGTTTTTATTTAGGTTATCCATTTATTGCTATTCCTTTAGAATCAAACAGATATTATTTAGCACCATTATTTTTGTGGGCAGTATCGTGTAAAGTTACTGCCAGTTCGATTATTTTTGATCGGGTCAGGGATGAAGAAAATCAGGTTTTAGAGCCGCAATTAAACCGGATTTTACAAGTTTGGTTAGCGCACGAAAAAAACATTCATTTGCATTGGGAAAATGCAGAGGAATTAACTTGGGCGACTGTTTCAGCTGAAACTCAATCGGCATTAGCGGCTTGGACAAAATGTGTTAGCGGCTTAGATCACAGCGAAATCAATCCTATTCCCTACAAAGATGAGTTGAAGGTACTTATAAAGCCTAAGGTTATATCGAGTGCCATGATTGGCTATATTCCGATAAAAGGCCAAGCCTTATTAGATGATTTGGATAAATTAGAGGAATTATTTAACGCTAATTCAAATGATAGCCATGTTTTGGACTATTTTCTAAGCCCACGCCAATTAAGTAAAAAACGCCCATCCCCTCATCCATCCGAAAATGATAAATGGCTAATCACCGATTCTGACCACAGCCAAGAATCGGTGTTATGGAATACCCGCAAGTTTGATTTAATGGTTTTACAAGGTCCGCCAGGCACAGGCAAATCGCAAGTAATTGTTAACTTAATTGCTGACGCACTTGCCAAACAAAAGAAGGTCTTGGTAGTTTGCCAAAAAAAAGCAGCGTTGGAGGTTTTGAAAAAACGCCTAACTGCTAATGGCTTAGGTGAGCTTTTGCAACTTATTGATGATGCACATAAAGATCGGATGCGGATTATTAAATCTATACGCGATATAGAAATTAATTCTTTGGCTAACAAAGGCTTTTCGCAGATTGATGTGGAGCGTCGCACAACAGGTGAGATTTTAAAAAACTGCGAAGATTTTTTAGATATTTCCAATCAATTTCTGACAGAAACACAGCAAGGCCAGCGTTTGGCATATGGCAATTTAAAAGCCAAATTGCACCAGCTAAACCAAAAAGGTATCAACGCTTATGAAGAGTTGCAATCGCTTTATCAAGATTGCCGAGAAAATAACCTATTGCCAGGCAACAAAAATGGTCTTAGGGAATTAATTAACGAAGCAACGCAATTTATCGAAAACTATCAAGCCTGTCATTATCATGAAAACCCTTGGATACATCTGCAAAATCCCCCCACTAATATTGCCGAAATCAATATATTACTGAATCGTCTGGTATCCCTGTCACGCAATTTAGAAAACAAAAACGGGTATTTTTATTCTGCAAATTTGGCATGGCTTACAGAGCATAGCTTGGTAGATGCTTGTTATCCCAGTTTTTTATCAAGTGGCTACCAGCAACCCTACAAAAGTTTCAAACAACTTTCAGTGGATACCCAAAAACTAACAAATTGGTTAGCACCCCACTATGTTGATAGTGTTCTAGCTTCTGTCCGCGCTGGTAATGTCGTAGATTATTACCAAAAATTACAAGAATTTAGTGCTTATATTGAGCAAGTCGTACATATTCAAGAAAAACTGAAACAAGTTGGCCTATTCGATTTACTGCTTAAGAATTCAGCCGATCAAGTTATTGCTTGGGCTGAAATAATAGAGTGTTTTGCCCTGCAAGCGTGGTTTGACGATTTAATTTCCCTGCATACGGTTTCAAAAATTTCTTTTGAGCAACAAAAAAGCAAATTAGCGACTGTTGTTGAGCAAAAGCGCAACAAGGATATTCAACATATTTTGTCGAAGTTCAGTAATAGGGTGTCTTCAAGAAATCAATTGCAAAACAGAGACTTGTTGCGTCTTAGGAAATCAGCTAAAGCAACAAAAACTTCTTTACGAAAATTGTATACAACAGGTTTTGAAGAGCTTCATGAAATCTATCCCGTATTATTGACTAACCCTGAAACGGTCAGCTCGATTTTAGATTTAAAAGCGAATTTGTACGATTTAGTGATTATTGATGAAGCCTCACAAATGTTTATGGCTGATGCCTTTCCGCTTTTATATCGCTCTAAAGCGGTGTTTATTTCTGGAGATACGCAACAAATGCCGCCCTCTGATTTTTTTATGTCATTAGGCGATGACATAAATACTGATGATGGCGAACAGGAAACTGAAGATGAATCAGTCACTGATAAAAACCGTTTGATTGCCGCCGAAGGTGAGTACTGTTTATTGGAAGCAGCTGAGTATTCAGTACAAAAGGGTAATCCAAATCATGCCATGTTATTGGTGCATTATCGTTCTGAATTTAAAGAACTTATAGACTTTTCCAATCATGCTTTTTATGAAGGTAAGTTAATCGCTGCAACTAGCAATAAAAAGTTGCCGGATAGTATCAAAGCCGCTATTGAATTAAACCCAGTTGAAAACGCACAAGCCAAATCAGGCGCTAATTACACGGAAGCTTTAGCTGTTGTTGAGAGAATAAAATCAATTTGGCGACAACAAGACAACTTATCATTAGGAGTCATCACTCTCAATGTCAAACAAAAAGACATCATAGATGATTTGTTGTTTGAAGAAACCCAATTAAATCGGGAATTTGCCAATCGCTTAGAAGCAGAGCGCAACAAAACGAAAGATGGGGACGATATTGGATTTTTTGTGCGTAGTGTTGAGCATGTTCAAGGCGATGAACGAGACATTATCATCCTGTCAACCGTTTATGACGGGGTAAGAAAGAATTTTGGCGCGATCACTAAAAAAGAAAAAGGTCGGAAACGTTTAAATGTAGCCATTACCCGTGCAAAATTGGGCATGATTATTTATTCATCGTTAAACATTGATGCAATATCTAATGAAAGTCAGCGTGATGGTGTCAGTGAAAATTATTGGTTTTGGAAATACATGTGCTATGCACGAGCAATCAGCTCGGGTGACAAAAAAGCGGCTGAATTGGTTTTGCAAAGTCTAAACGCAAAGTTTAAACAATCGACAACGGATAGCGAGCCTGATTCTTATTTTGAGGAAGATGTTGCCGAATTTTTACGGGAGCATGGTTTTCATGTTGATTATCAAATTGGTGAAAGCGGTTTCCGAATCGACTTAGGTGTTAAAAATAATGCTAATGATCGCTTATATATATGTGGTATCGAATGTGATGGCAGGCAATACCATAGTAGCTGGACGGCTAGGCTCAATGACATTTGGCGGCAAAAGATTTTAGAAAACAAAGGTTGGCGGATTATTCGTATTTGGAGCAATGACTGGTTTGATAATAGGCAGATAACGCAGAAAAAAATTTTGGTGGATTTGAAGTCACTCATGCTGAAATTGTAACAAGGCGTATTGCGTTATTTTGCAGTAGCAAAGTTAAAGCAACGGCGAAAAACCCCAGCAAGGCGACACCGATGGCTATTGCAAAAAAACCGCCAAGCCAAACAGCAATAAAAATCCGGCGGCTTTTTGGCGAAGGCATTGCGGTGCGGCTTGTGGCTGTAAACTATTGCCCAGCATTAGCAAAGCGGCTGCGCCTATTGAAAAGCCAGCCGCCAAAACAGCAAAGATGTGCATGGTTAAGGCTTACGCCGCGTTAGCATCCGCATCGATATAAACATCAACTGGCTTTTCCATTGCAATCGTCGTCATCGGCAAGGCTTCACCGGCGCGCCAAGCTTTGACCATCAGCTGTTTGTTTTTGCCGGTGACCAGAAAAATCACTTGGCTGGTCGTGCTAAGGGCTTTGGAGCTAACGCTGACGCGCTCTGGTGGTGGTTTGGGCGAGTTATAAACCGGATGGGCAAGCTCGTCGGCAGGATGGACGTGGCCAGGGAACAAGCTGGCGGTATGACCGTCTTCACCCAAACCGAGCAGCACCATATCAAACGGCAGGGCTTCGGCAACAATAGGGCGATACAAGGCCGCGCCTTGTTCAGGGCCCAATTCGGCGGGGATGGTGTAAATTTGGCTGGCAGGAATGGCGACCTTATCCAGCAGCGCATCAACCGCAAGATAGCTGTTGCGGTCGGGATGGTCCAGCGGCAAGCAACGCTCGTCACCGTAGTACATGATCCAATTGCCCCAATCGGCTTCGGCGGCTGCCAACAAACGGTAGACTTTTTCTGGCGTGGTGCCGCCTGCCAGTACCAGTTTAAATTGTCCATGATCGGCAATGGCTTGTTCGGCTGCCGCCAAAATTTGCTGGCTGGCAGCGGTGGCGACATCATCAGCATTGGCAAATTCGTGCCAGTTTACGGTTTGTTGCATTTATTTACACTCCGGAGTTAAGGAACTGCGCCAAAATTGGCTTTCTTTATCAAATAAGCGGCTGTCTTCTGGCCCCCAAGAGCCAGCGGGATAGGTGCCAATAAAATCGCGCTCTATCGCCCAAGTTTGTAAGATGGGGTCAACGATACGCCAAGCATATTCCACTTCGTCAAAACGCAGGAATAGCGAGCGGTCGCCTTTGAGTACGTCGAGCAATAAGTCTTCGTAGGCATCAATGGCTTTTTCGTCTTGGTTGCGGAAACTGGCATCCAGGCTGCACGTGCGCGTCTTCATTTCCAAGCCCGGTTCTTTCACCGTCATTTCAATGCGGATGCATTCTTCCGGTTGGATGCCCATCAGCACCCAGTTGGGATTCATGCATTGCACGTTAGTATCACGAAAGAATTGCAACGGCGGGTGGCGGAAGCAGATGGAAATGGTCGATTGTGCTTTCGCCATGCGTTTGCCGGTACGCATATAAAACGGTACACCGCGCCAACGCCAATTGTCCAAATACAGCTTCATCGAGGCATAGGTTTCGGTGGTGCTGTTCGGGGGGATGTTGGCCTCGTCCAAATAGCCGGGTACTTTTTCGCCATTGACATGGCCTTTGCTGTATTGCCCACGAAAAGCGTGGGCGTGGACTGCTTCTTTAGGAATGGGGCGGATGGATTTTAAGACTTTGACCTTTTCATCGCGCAAGGCTTCGGCTTCCATCGACACCGGCGGCTCCATCGCCACCAGCGTCAACAATTGCAGCAAATGGCTTTGCAACATATCGCGCAACGCACCGGCGCTGTTGTAATAATCGCCACGGCTGTCGATGCCGATGCTTTCCGAATGGGTGATCTGGATGTGGTCGATGTAGTTGCGGTTCCAAATCGGTTCGAGCATGACATTGGCAAACCGGAACACCAGCACGTTTTGCACCATGCCTTTGCCTAGGTAATGGTCAATACGGTAAATCTGCTCTTCAGACAAATATTGGCTGATGCGTTTCTGCAAAGCTTTTGCGCTGTCCAAATCGTAGCCGAACGGTTTTTCAATAATCACCCGCCGCCAGCCGTATTCTTCGGCGAACAATTGGTTGGCGCTTAAAAAACCCATCACCGCGCCAAAATCAGACGGGCTGATGGACAGGTAAAAAGCCATGTTTTTTGGGAAGTTGCCGCTGCCATTCAGCGTGTCCGCCAAACTGCTATAGCATTCCGGTTGGGCAATATCGCCTTGATGGTAATACAAGCGTTCGCTAAAACGCTGGAAAAGTGCCTCATCAAAATCCGTTTTAATCTTTGCCAACAGCATGTCTTTCACTTCTGACAGCCACTTTTCCTGATCCCAAGGCCTGCGCCCAACCGCCAAGATGCGCGTACCCTCAGGCAATCGGCCTGCGACATCAAGATGATATAAAGCTGGCATCAGTTTAATGCGCGACAGGTTGCCGGTCGCCCCGAAAATGACGTAGGTACAGGGTTCTGCGTTCATAAAAATCACCCAATAGAGTTTTGAAAACCTTAGCTTAAGGCGGTAACAGGAGGTATTAACCGTAGCGCATCAGTTTTTGCGGATTTTGGAGTGAAAATCAGTTTTTCACTCCGGCTTGCCGACAATCCAATACAAAAACTGCTGCAACAATTAATTGAAGCGGATGACTAAAATTAAACGGTATACGTTGTCGAGGCCGTCTTACCACCGTGACCGGTCCAATCGGTGTGGAAAAACTCGCCTCTGGGCTTGTCGGTGCGCTCGTATGTGTGGGCGCCGAAATAATCGCGCTGGGCTTGCAGCAAATTGGCGGGCAGTCGCTCGGTGCGGTAGCCGTCATAATACGCCAACGCCGATGAAAACGCAGGGGTGGGGATGCCTTGCTCAATTCCCAAAATGATCGCCTTACGCCAACCGGCATCGGCTTTGCCCATGGCTTCGGCAAAGAAATCCGCCAACAACAAGTTTTCCAGCGCTGGATTGGCATCGTAAGCTTGTTTGATGTCGTTCAAGAATTGGCTGCGGATAATACAACCGCCGCGCCACATCAAGGCGATTTCGCCGTAATTGAGCGACAAGTTGTATTCTTTTGAAGCTTCGCGCATCAGCCTAAAGCCTTGCGCATAGGAGATGATCTTAGCCGCGTACAAGGCATCGTGAATGGCACTAATCATGGCGGCTTGATCGCCGGTAAATGCGGTGGCGGGGCGTTTGGGCAATACACCCGCCGCTTTGACGCGCTCGTCTTTTTGCGCGGACAAACAACGGGCAAATACCGACTCGCCAATTAAGGTCAGCGGAATGCCCAAATCCAACGCATTGATGCCCGTCCATTTGCCCGTGCCTTTTTGACCGGCGGTATCGAGAATTTTATCGACCAGCGGCAAGCCGTCTTCATCTTTATAAGCAAAAATGGCGGCGGTGATTTCAATCAGGTACGAACTCAACACACCTTGGTTCCAATCGGCAAAAATGCTGTGCAACTGGTCGGCAGACAAGCCCAAACCATCGGACAACAACTTATAGGCTTCGCAAATCAATTGCATATCGCCGTATTCAATGCCGTTATGCACCATTTTTACATAATGGCCGGCACCGTTGTCGCCCACCCATTCGCAACAAGGATCATTATTGACGTGGGCGCTAATGGCCTGAAAAATCGGCTTGACCGTAGGCCAAGCCGCCGGATTGCCACCGGGCATAATGGATGGCCCGTGGCGCGCGCCTTCTTCGCCGCCCGACACGCCCGTGCCAATGTAGTAGATATTTTGCGCCGCCAACGCTTGGGTGCGGCGATTGGTGTCGGTAAATAAGGAGTTGCCGCCATCGACGATAATATCGCCGGCACTGAGCAACGGCACCAATTTGTCGATGTACTGGTCAACCACCTCGCCCGCCTTCACCATCAGCATGACAATGCGCGGGCTGCTCAGGCTGTCCACCAACTCTTCCAAAGAATGCGTGCCGACCACTTCGGTATCGGCGGCAGGCCCTGCCAAAAACTCATCGACCACGCTGGTGGTGCGGTTGAACACCGCCACTTTAAAGCCGTGGTCGTTCATGTTTAAAACCAAGTTTTGCCCCATCACCGCCAAGCCGATCAAACCAATATCTGCCTTCATTACCACCCCTCGCCCACATTGGAAAATTAAGCTTGATATTATCACGCCAAGCTACGGTTGGTAACAGATTACGGCTTGTTTGTGTGAAATTTGCAACAGATTGGCTTAGCAGGTTGATATTTCAAAGGAGAATGGCAACACCTGCAAAGCAGACTCGTAAACGCAGCATCAACAGCAAGAAAATAGACCTTCCCGAATAGCCTGGAAAAGAACAAGCTTAGCCTTAACAATAAGGGCATCTAGCACGCTTAAATCCACATCGAGAAACCATCAGGCACAAAAAAAGCACTTGGTTAAAAACCTAAGTGCTTGAATTTTTTGGTGCCTCGGGCCGGAGTCGAACCGGCACGGTGTTACCACCGAGGGATTTTAAGTCCCTTGCGTCTACCAATTTCGCCACCGAGGCAACGCTACCTTGCGGTAAGAGCGGCATTATATAGAAACATAAAAAAATAAACCAGACTTAATGATAATTTTTTATGCTTCGCTTAGGGCAGCAAATGCTCTCCTGCCCAAAGCTGGGTTACCGCCTCCCGTTCACGCACCACATGTACTTGTGCGCCATCGACCATGAGTTCGGCAACGCGCGGACGCGAGTTGTAGTTTGAACTCATGCTAAAACCGTACGCGCCCGATGAACGCACCACCAACAGATCGCCAGGCTTAAGTGCTAATGCGCGGTTTTTGCCCAGAAAATCGCCGGTTTCGCAAACGGGTCCGACAATATCCCAGTCCAGCGTTTCTGCTTCGTTATGCGGTTGCACGGGAATTATGTTTTGCCAAGCACCGTACAATGAAGGGCGTAACAAGTCGTTCATAGCCGCATCAACAATGGCGAAATTTTTGTGTTCGGTTGGCTTTAGGTATTCCACTTTCGTCAGCAAAATACCGGCATTACCGACAATAGCACGGCCTGGTTCCAGCAAAATCTCCATATCGGTATCACCCAAACGCGCCAACAAGGCGCTAATGTAGTCGGCAGGTTCAGGGGGCTGCTCTTCTTTGTAGCAAATGCCCAGGCCGCCGCCCAAATCGAGGTGATGCAAACCAATGCCTTCGTTTTTAAGCGCAGCAACCAAATCCAGCACTTTATCGAGTGCATCCAAGAAAGGTCGGGTTTCGGTCAGTTGCGAACCAATGTGACAGTCGATGCCAATCACATTGATATGAGGCATAGCCGCCGCGCGGCGATATTCCGCCATGGCTTGGCTGATGTCGATGCCAAATTTATTTTCTTTAAGGCCCGTGGATATATAAGGATGGGTCTTGGCGTCAACATCGGGATTCACACGGAACGACACCGGCGCAACAACACCCAATTCGCCCGCCACGCGGTTGATGCGGTCCAACTCGCCGCTGACTTCCACGTTAAAACAGCGGATGCCGACTTTTAAAGCTTCACGGATTTCGTCTTCGCGCTTACCCACGCCCGAGAAGACAATTTTTTGCGGATCGCCGCCGGCAGCCAATACGCGCGCCAACTCGCCTTGTGAGACGATGTCAAAACCAGACCCAAGGCGCGCCAACACATTTAGCACCGCCAAATTGGAATTGGCCTTAACTGCGTAGCAAATCAAATGCGCTTGCTTGCCGAAGGCTTGGTCAAATGCACGCCAATGTTTTTCTAGCGTGGCTTTTGAGTAAATATAACAAGGGCTGCCAAATTGCTGGGCAATATCGGCAATGGCAACGTCTTCGGCAAACAATTGCCCGTCGCGGTCATTAAAATAATCCATATTTATTGTTTTTTAGTCGATTCTGAGGGCGGTTGTGAGGATGGCGCAGGTGTGGCTTGAGCCTGTGTTTTTGCGGGCAAATACAAAGGTCCAGGCTGCCCACAGCCAACAAGGTTTGCCAATACCAACAACAGGCAGAACTGGCAAAGAGGCGTCACGAATGAATGCAGAGTCATAAGCTGATATTTTTTACTTTGAAAACGGAAAATTATACCACCAGTACCACAGCAACGCCGCACACACGCCAGCGAAATAGTGGCTAGTCTAATAGCAAAGAAGACCAACTTAAACGCTAGGGAAAAACAGGCATGTATCTCAAGCTTTTTTTAATAAAAATGCGTTTCCATACGCAAAAAATTAACAATTGATGACCATAATTTAATCTTGGATGCGCCCAAGCCATTAAAGCCATCCAAACAACAACCATAGAACTTTTTTAGATTTATGGCTAACAACACAATAAAAAAGCAAAAATCACTAGCACACTAACAACAAAAAGATCAATAATATTTACTCTAAATATTGTAAATCTGTGATCCATTGATCTTTTTTTAAAAAAATGTTATTTTGCTATTGCGAAAACAGATTTGCTTTTATACCAAAAAGCCGTCTTAGCTCTGTTTCGCTAACCATTTAAGGACGCATACCTTAATCCGCCTAACAACGGACTAAAAGCCTTAAAGGATTAGCTAAATAAAACGCGATTAACTGGTCTATGGTCGCGCCCCCCATTACCTGCTTAACGTTAAGCGGGTTGATTACAAAACTCTAGAGGACATACTATGAAAAATACATTTTTAGCAATTTTGTTTGCTGCATCTAGCTTAGGTGCGGTAACAACAGCAAACGCAGCCGGCATCCCTGGCTTGTACAGCACCGGCGCTGGTTTTAGCAATGGTCAAGCGGATACCAACTACTCTTGGCAAAAAGTGACTGGTAACTTAAACGGAACAACTTCAGGCCAAGGCATTACCCAAGTTGGCAACGGCAAACCAATCGGTGTGCCCATCGCTACAGGCGGAAACGCTTGGATTGCTGATGACGCCAACTCCCATTGGTTGACACTCACTTCAAACAGAACCCAAAGCTACGACCCCAACCAAGCTGCTAAATACGACTGGAAAACCACGTTCACTTTAACTGGCGACCCAACCAAAGCTTATTTTACTGGCCGTTTTTCTGCTGACAACAACGCCAAAGCTTTCTTGAACGGTCATTTGATTGGCACAGCATCAAACTTCAGCAACTGGTTCGACCTGACTGTGGACAAAAGCTATTTTGTTTCTGGCGTTAACACTTTGTTGTTCGTTGTACAAAACGTTAAAGGCTTATCAAACAACCCAACCGGTTTACGCGTTGAAATCCAAAGCTCTGCTGTGCCAGTTCCTGCCGCCATTTGGTTGTTTGGTTCTGCATTTGCTGGCCTGGTTGCTTCTTCACGTCGCAAAAAAGCTCAAATCGCTGCTTAATTTTAAATTAGCTGCGTGCAGTAAAAAAAAACCGCCTTTCATGGCGGTTTTTTTTGCCCTTAATTTTGCCTGCAGCGAAAGCCATAACTGATTCAACCAGCATTGAGTCAATACCCAACATAAGCATGACTTTTCACAGCATCTTCCAGATATACACCCTTAACAAGGCGAATTAAACCGTAACAACCCTAATTGTCGAAAATTTTTATTGGCTTTATTTTAAAAAACCCGTATAATGCTCGCTCTTAACTAGGGGCCATAGCTCAATTGGTAGAGCGCTTGCATGGCATGCAAGAGGTCAGCGGTTCGATTCCGCTTGGCTCCACCAAAATTAAAAATATAAATAGTTAAGCAAATGTCCCCATCGTCTAGCGGCCTAGGACATCGCCCTTTCACGGCGAGAACAGGGGTTCGAACCCCCTTGGGGACGCCATCTTTTCAATGGCTAGTGGTTCACCAATTGCAGGTCTCTATCGTAGATACTGTGTTGGCAACTTGAAAAACAATCTATGCTTAATTCCCTCTGAATTAGCAAGTAAATAGGCCGGACTAAAAAAGTTTTTAGTCCCCATCGTCTAGCGGCCTAGGACATCGCCCTTTCACGGCGAGAACAGGGGTTCGAACCCCCTTGGGGACGCCATATAATAAAAAGGCTATCTTCGGATAGCCTTTTTTATGCCTGTCGTTTTTTGCCGCAAGGCAAACTATTCATTAAACAAAAACGGGAATGCAAAATTGGTTACATTCCCGAACAGCAAACACTTAGCTGCGATTTTAATATCGCCAATCGGCTATAACCCCCGCCCGTCAATCGCATCCACCACACACAAAGCCGTCATATTAACAATCCTACGCACTGTCGCCGACTCCGACAGAATATGTACGGGCTTAGCGCAACCCAACAGTACGGGACCGATTGCCACACCATTGCCCGCTGCTGTTTTTAGCAGGTTGTAGGAAATACTGGCGGCGTCAATATTCGGCAAGACCAACAAGTTGGCGCTGCCTTTTAAGGGCGTGTCGGGCATCGCACGTTTGAGCATGTCAAAATCCAAGGCTTTGTCGCCATGCATTTCCCCATCAATTTGCAAATCCGGCGCCCTTTCTTTAATGATCGCCAAAGCGGCGCGTACCTTTTGAGCCGATTCGCTGTTGCTGCCACCAAAATTGGAATGTGACAACAAAGCCACGCGCGGCACCAAACCAAACAAGCGCAACTGTTCCGCCGCCATGATGGTGATTTCAGCAAGCTGCTCGGCATTCGGGTTTTGATTGATGTGCGTATCGACAAGCACAATTTGCCGATCAGACAACACCAAACAATTCATCGCCGCATAAACATTGGCGCCAGGCTGTTTGCCCAAGACCTGGTCAATGTAATGCAAATGCAGGGAAAAAGTGCCAAACATACCGCAAATCATGCCATCGGCATCACCTTTGTGGATCAGCATTGCACCTATCAAAGTATGGCGGCGGCGCATTTCCAGTTTGGCATATTGTTCAGTCACGCCTTTGCGGGCGGTCATGGAGAAATAGGTTTGCCAAAAATCGCGGTAACGCTCGTCGTACTCAGGATTAACCACCTGAAAATCGACATCGGGACGAATCCGCAAGCCAAACTTTTCGATACGCTGCAGCAACACTGAAGGCCGCCCGATGAGAATCGGCTCAGCCAATTTTTCATCAACCATAATTTGCACGGCGCGCAAGACGCGCTCATCCTCACCTTCGGCAAAAACAATGCGCTTGCTGGAAGCTAAAGCCTTTTTGGCGTTTTGGAAAATAGGCCGCATAAACGTGCCGCTGTGGTAAGCAAACTGACGCAAGCGTTCGATGTAACCTGGCATGTCGGCAATCGGCCGGGTGGCTACACCGGATTCTTCGGCGGCCTTTGCAACCGCCGGTGCAATTTGTACCATCAGGCGCGGATCGAACGGCATCGGAATCAGGTAGTCGGGGCCAAACGACAAATTGCTGATGCCATAGGCGCGGGCGACAATATCGGATTGTTCGGCTTTAGCCAAATCCGCAATGGCGCGGACGGCGGCAACTCCCATAGGGCGGTTGACGGTGGTTGCGCCACAATCGAGCGCGCCACGGAAAATGTACGGGAAACACAAGACGTTGTTGACTTGGTTGGGGTAATCGGAGCGTCCGGTGGCGATGATGGCATCACTGCGTACGGCCTTCACTTCTTCAGGCAAAATCTCCGGCGTAGGGTTTGCCAAGGCCAAAATCAGCGGTTTTGGTGCCATTGCCTTAACCATATCTGGTTTCAGTACGCCTCCAGCCGACAAACCAAGGAAGACGTCCGCATCGGGAATCACTTCGGCTAAGGTGCGCGCGGAGGTGTCTTGCGCGTAACGGGATTTTTTTTCATCCATCAGCTCGGTGCGGCCTTTATAGACCACGCCAGCCAAATCGGTGACATAAATATTGGTGATGGAGACGCCCAAATCGACCAACAAATCCAAGCACGCCAAAGCCGCCGCACCGGCGCCGGAGACAACCAATTTGCAATGTTTGATGTCTTTTCCCACCACTTCCAAGCCATTGAGAATGGCGGCGCCCACGATAATCGCCGTGCCATGCTGATCGTCATGGAAGACCGGAATCGCCATGCGTTGGCGCAACTTGCGTTCGATATAAAAGCATTCAGGGGCTTTGATGTCTTCCAGATTAATGCCGCCAAACGTCGGCTCTAACGCAGCAATGATGTCGCAAAGCTTGTCGGGATCGGTCTCGTTGATTTCAATATCGAACACGTCGATACCGGCGAATTTTTTAAACAACACCGCCTTACCTTCCATAACCGGCTTTGCCGCCAAGGCACCAATATTGCCCAAACCCAACACTGCTGTGCCATTGGTGATAACTGCCACCAAATTGCCGCGCGCGGTGTATTTAAAAACGTTGGCAGGATCACTGACAATTTCTTCACAGGCCGCCGCCACACCGGGTGAATAAGCCAAGGCCAGATCACGCTGGTTAGCCAGCAGTTTGGTGGGAATAACGCTGATTTTTCCGGGCGTAGGAAATTCGTGATATTCCAAAGCCGCTTGGCGCAGTTGTTGGCGCGTGTCTTGTGGGTCGTCTATCGAACTCATGGCTTAGCCGTCCTTTTAGGTGGGGCGCGGGGCAAATAATGTGTTTACGGAATTGTACAGAGTGAACGGAAATTCACCCTGTCGATATGGCATAAGGCGCTAGTGTGCCAATCATGTCTGTTTTTGGCAGGTATTAGCAAGATTTTTCAATAATAGTGAGCTTATCCCCGGCTATCGCCAAGCATAATTCGCCATTTAACAAGCCCACCAATTCCTTACCCGCCATGGCATAACGCCAACCATGCATTAAAGGGCATTCTTCCTCGTCATCGCTATCGTTAAACAACAGCGCCTCCAAATCTTTGCGCGAGGCGAGAATGCTGGGATTGAGCAAGTTTTCCTCGGCCCTAACCCGCACCCAAGCGGTCAAAATATCGAGGATGGCTTCTTGCTGTTGGCTTTTTTTTGCCGGACGGCCTTTTTCGTTAAGCGGTATCGGCGGGCGGTTTTTGGCATCGGTAATCAATTGGCAAAGCTCTTTACCGTACTTGTGAACAACACGCTCGTTGATACCGCGCACGGTTGCCAGTTCGGCAGTGGTCTCAGGTTGCAGTTTTGCCAAATCAAAAATCAGCTCGTCGCGCAACAACCAGCTTTTCGGGCGATTTTCGCTTTGCGCGTGTTTTTCGCGCCAGTTGGCAACTGCCTGTACGATAGACAGCTGTTTGCCGGTGAGCTTATTTTTACCTTTGATTCTTAGCCAAGCCTTTTCAGGATCCACTTCGTAAAAAGCCGGATTGGACAGTTCGGCAAAATCATGTTTCAACCAATCGGCGCGACCCAATTCTGCCAATTTTTGCAGGATGACCTGATAGACCTGGCAAAGATAAATGACATCATCCGCAGCATATTCAATTTGCGCGGGCGTGAGCGGGCGCTTGCTCCAATCGGCGCGGGTATGGGCTTTGTTCAGGTTGATGTTCAAAAAGCTGGATACCAGCATGGCATAACCGGGGTTGTCCTGAAAACCCAACAAAGGCGCCGCCACTTGGGTATCAAAAATAGGTGCGGGCAATTTGCCGGTTTCTTGGAAAAAAATCTCCAAATCTTGCCGGCAGGAATGCAAGACTTTGACGATATTAGGGTTGTAGATGGCAGCAAACAATTTGTCGAGTTTGGGCAGCGCAATCGGGTCTACGCAAGCGACCCATTCGGGCGTGGCGATTTGCAGCAGGCAAAACAGCGGATAATAGGTTTTTTCGCGCAAAAACTCGGTGTCCAAAGCAATCCAAGGCGCTTGGTCGATGGCGGCGCATAATTCGTCCAACTGCTCTGGGGTGTTTACGTAATTGATGGGGGTCATAAAGGGATAGCGGCGTCCGTTAGATTAAAAAGCCAGAAAGCATGGCTTAAGTACAAAGCTGCTCAGACGGCCTCGCTACTGGAGGGTTCGATAGCGGTCTGAAGTGATGGATTTTTAGGGCTACGCGATTTGTCGCGACGGCCTTGCGGGTAGCCGCGCCGCTTGTTGTTGCGGTTTTTAACGCGCCGGATGTCCAGTTTGCGCTGGTTAATCTCCACCAACTTCAAATGCTGGAAAATATCCGGAGGCATGGCATCGGGCAATTCAATTAAGGTATACAGGCCATGAATGTTGACGTTATTGATGTTGTTTTTATCAACACCTGATTCTTCAACCAATACTTTTTTGAGTGTTTCAATGTTCAGCTGATGCTTGCTGCCAACATCGAGCCGATAACGCACCATTCTGATGGCGGCTTTATTGACAGGCGGATTGCTCGGCAAAGTTTGCACCACAGGCTCGGCTGGCGGCGTCAACAGGCGCAACAAAGCGGCAGCACAGTCCAAAACTTCAACACCCAATTCAGCAGCCAATTCTTGGACTTGGTCGCGCTCGCGGCGCAGCCCGCTTTGCGCCAAGCTGCACCGAAGGCGCTGCACCAAAGGCACAATGGTTTCTGCCGATTCTGCGTTTTTGTCGCTGTTGTTCATGCGGATTTATCTATTGGCGATGAATTAAGTGGCATCAGTTACAGTTTGCTTTCATTAATCTCGACATAGGCTTCGTCGCGCAAGCGTCTGATCCACAATTCGGTTTCTTCTTCAATTTTACGTTTGCGGATAGCGTCTTTAACTAAATTCTTTTTAAATTCCAAACTGTTGTCTTTGTTTTCACGATCCAAAACTTGGATGATATGCCAACCAAACTGGGTTTGCACGGGTGCACTGATTTGGTTGATGCTGAGCTTGTTCATGGTTTCTTCAAAAGGCTTGACCAAATCACCAGGGCCAACCCAATCTAACAAGCCACCTTTTATGGCAGAGCCTTTGTCATCGGAGTGCGCCCTTGCCAAAACAGTAAAATCGTCGCCGTTAGCAATTCTGTCCTTAATAGCCAACAGGCGTTTTTGGGCTTCGTTATCATCAATCAAATCATTGGTTTTGATGAGGATATGGCGGACCTTGGTTTTAGTGATGATGTGGTTATCCTGGCCTTTCAAATCCAACATTTTAATGATGTGAAAACCACTGGGGCTGCGGATAGGCTCGGAAACGTCGCCACGCGCCATGTGTACAATGACATCGGCAAACAAGGAGGGGATGTTGCCCTGCGTACGCCAGCCTAAATCACCACCTTTTAAGGCGTTGCTGTCATTGGAAGAGCTGATGGCGGTTTGGGTAAAATCTTGTCCGGCGCGTAATTTACTGACCAGTGCATCGGTTTTTTTCTGGGCTTCTTGAATTTCCGCCGCCGAGGCCGCTTCTTTAACGGCGATCAAAATATGCCCCAAGTGGTATTGGATGGCTTCTTCGCCCGCCCTTTCTTGGGTTTCCATGTAATGCTCAACTTCCTTGTCGCTCACCTTAATGCGACCGCCAATTTCACGTCCACGAATCTGGTTAACGCTGATCTCATTACGCATATTGTTCAGAAACTCTTGGAACGACATGCCTTGGCGTTCCAGTTCGGCACGGAATTCGTCAATACTCATGTTATTGCGCTGGGCAATATCGGCAACCGAGCTGTTAAGCATCTCTTCACTCACCGTGACACCGGCGCGTTCCGCCAATTGCCGCTGCAATTTGTCGACGATCAACTTTTCCAAAACTTGCTTACGCAAAATGTAGTCCGGCGGCATCTGTGTGCCGCTGCCTTGGATCCGTTCTTTAATGGTGGAGACTTCTTTGTTCAGCTCGCTGCTTAAGATCACATCATCTTCAACGATGGCGACAATGTCATCAAGCATTTGCGCGCGCAAGCCAAAGCTGCTGAATGCCAGCAACGCCAGCCAAGCCATAAGAATTGCAGTGCGCAGTGGTTTGCTCAACATGTTATTAAGGTCTCCTATAACCATAAATGCTCTTTTCAAAGAATTGGTCCAATTTTTCGCCGACACCGGTCAGGCCTTTAAATTCAACTTGGAAAAACACGCCGGTCTGCGGCGAACCGTCCACATTCAGGTTGCTAATGTCCGCTGAAGTGGTGCGGTTTAAACTGTTCAGGTAATGTCTGCCAATGACCCGGAAACGCCAGCAACAGTTTTCTTTTTCGACACCGAAGAAGCTGTCTTGGGTGTTGTTATACAACCAAGAATACTGCCAGCGGCCCACGATAGACCATTGTTGGTAAACCGGCCAATGCATGGTGATGTCGGTTTGGGTGATGTCGTTGCTATGGTCGGGAATCAGTGGGTTTTTCCGGTACAAATACCCTAAATTCAGGATTTCGCCTGGCTGGCCGACAAAATGCAATTCGGCTTTGCCACGCACAAAATCATTGGTTTCAGGATCCCATTGCACGCCCGAATCTATCGAGAAATGCTTGTTAAGCTGGCTGCCCAATTCTGCCACCAAAGGCGAGTATTGGCTGGTTTCAACCGGACTTTCGGAGACAACGCCATTAATCAGCAAAGGAATGGTCACATCGCGGTTTTGGAAGTAAAAAATCTGACCAATGTTCAGTTTTAACGTTTCCAAGCCGGTGTTCGGGTCGATCAAGCGTGAAGTGATCGCCGCGCTGACTTGGTTGGCATCTTGGATGCGGTCGGAACCACTGAAACGGTTTTCCCTAAACAGGCTGGCAAACCAGAAGTCGTACAAGGAGCTGTCAAACACCGGAATGTTGTTTTGCTCTGCCTTAGGTATGTACAAGTAGAACAGGCGCGGCTCAATGGTGTGCAGTTTGTTGCTGTCGCCAATAGAGAGTTCGCGCTCAAAACGCACGCCGGTATCAGCCGACAAGATCGGCAAGGTGCGGGTCAACTGGTCGCTGCCACCTGCTGCTTGGTGGTTTAAAAAATAGTCCGAATGTTGCACGGCAACTTTAGGCGTCAAATACGCACTGGCAGTTTGCAACGGAAAACTTAAAGAAGGCTTGATGTTGACGCGCTGACCATCAACCAAGCTGACATGCTGGAAGTTGACCGATTCAGTTTCCAGCAAAGCTTCAACCGGCATACCTTCGAATGAATGGTTAAAGTTCAGGTTAACTTGCGGCAGTTTCGCATAAGGCAGACCCACGCCCGTCAAGGTGGCATCAATGGCTTGGTAAGTTTCGAAGCGTGTGCTTAAGGCCATCCCTTCGCGGACATAGTTCAGATCACCGGCACTTTTTACAAAGCTGTTGCTGGGTGAAATCAGCGCGTTACCCAGTTCGTTAAAGTAGTTGTCGTCGGAGACGTAATTTAAATCGAGGTTGGAATAAAGGTTTTGTGAAAATTGGCTGGTATTTTTAAACGATCCTGAATAACGCGATTCTTTCAAAATTTCGTCTTCGGGCAAATATTCAAGGTTGACGTTGCCTTTGGACATTTCGCTCAGATAACGGAAGTTACCTGCCAACAACACACCGCGTTTTTCAAAATAATGCGGATGGAAGGTCGCGTCGTAATTGGGCGCGATATTCCAATAATAAGGGATAGTGGTATTAAAGCCACTGATACCGGTTGTGCCGAACGACGGTGCCAAAAAGCCCGATTGTCTGCGGTTATCGACCGGAAACGACAAGTACGGCGAATAAAAAATCGGCACGCCTTTAAATTCTACCCACGCGTTTTTGGCTGAACCTTTGCCCGATTCTTTGTTAACTTTCAGCTCTGCCGCGTGTACTGCCCAATCTTGGTTGCCAGGACGGCAGCCGGTGTAAGAAACGTTTTGGTAGCGTGATAAAAATTTATTGTCGCGGTAAATGGTTTTGGCAAAACCTCGCAAGGGCGCTTCAGGGGCAATAAATAAGGTGTCGCGCAATACGGCTTGGTCGGAGGCGAACTTAATGGTGGCGGTGTCGCTATGGACAGCCAGTTCATTTTCGCTGTAATAAACATCGCCATGCAGTTCTAAGGTTTCAGAAACGCTGTCGTAATTGGCGCTGTGGGCAGAGGCGCGCTGGTCGTCGCGGCGCAATTCCACGTCGCCCAAGTAGCTGCCGATTTCATTGTCGAAAATTTCCGAATAGTCAGATTTTAAGTCGAGGGGTGAACTTTGGCGCGCATTTTCTTGCGGTAACATACGTTTTTGCGTGCCGGGTTCAGCCAAGCAGTTCGCCCAAGGGTCGGTTTTAAAACGTGCGGACAGTGTGCGGAAAATGGCTTCCTGATCGGGCTGGAAAGACGCACCCAGCAAGTTTAGGTTAACGCTGCTTTCTTCGGCAGCGGCTGGCGCTTGGCAGGTGCCAGTTTCGCAAGCGGCGACCGGTGCTGGAGCGGCAGGTTCGGCAGGAGGCACTTTCACCACCGGAGCAGTTACAGGGGCAACAGGAATACTGGGTTTTACAACAGGCCGAGGTTTCGCCTCGACAACCGGCACGGGCTGGGTAATGACCGTCGCGGCAACGGATTCAACCACTGCAGTTGGAGGTTCCGCACTTTCTGAGGGTAAGTTTTGCTTAACGCCGCCTGAAGCCGTATCGCCCAAACAAACCCATTGCTGGCTATTTTGGTCTTGCTGGCAGTTCCAAGCATCATCGTTGGCAAAACTGAAAGAAGCGGTGATTAAGAGCAAAAAAACCAGAAAGAGACGGCGAAACATAGAAAATGTAAGTTTATTGGCGTAATAGTTCGACTATCGAATAGAATGCGGGAATGGCATTCTACCTTAATTTAGCACAGCATTATAACTAATCTACCCGAACACCATGATACTTGACGATATGAGGACACTGAGCCTGAAAGACTGGCTAGAGAACGATTTGTTACTGGAGATACACGCCTTTGCTCCCGCTTCCAGCGATGCCAGTTTTAGGCGTTACTTTCGTGTGGCGACGGCGGACGGCAACCAGATTGTCATGGACGCGCCACCCGAAAAAGAAAACACCGCCGCCTTTATCCATGTCGCCGAGCTAATGCTTGCCGCTGGCGTTAGGGTGCCACGCATCTACCAGCAAAACTTGGACGACGGCTTTTTGCTGTTGGAAGATTTTGGCTCGCAATGTTTTCTTGACCAACTCAATCAAGACAACGTCGACACCTTATATAACAACGCCTTCGCCAGCCTATTAAGCCTGCAAACCAACACACCGCTAGCGACTTGCGGGCTAAACCGCTATGACCACGCCCTGCTGACCCGCGAACTGGGCATTTTCGCCGAATGGTTTATCGACCAGTATTTGGATGCAACCCTGCCTGACAAGCTCTGGACGGGTGTTTGCGACACGCTAATTGCTTCGGCACTGGAGCAACCTGTCACCTGTGTGCATCGGGATTTCCATTCACGCAACCTCATGGTTCTACCCGACCAGCAAGCCGGTGTCATCGACTTCCAAGATGCCGTCATCGGCCCCATCACTTACGATGCCGTATCGCTGCTGCGCGATTGCTATATTGCTTGGCCTAGCGAGCAAGTCGCCGCATTTCGCGACCACTATTTCCAGCAATTACTGGCAGCCAAATTGATTGATTGTCCGCCCGAACAATTCCAACGCTGGTTTGATTTAATGGGCATGCAGCGGCATTTGAAAGCCATCGGCATTTTTGCCCGTTTGCACTTGCGCGACGGCAAGTCCAACTATCTCAACGACATTCCGCGCACCTTAAACTACGTCTTGCAAGTTTGCGGACACTATCCAGAATTAAGCCCCTTTGGCGAATTTTTGCAGGCACAGGTTGCACCCAAACTGGGGGCATCGACATGAAAGCGATGATCTTAGCCGCCGGGCGCGGCGAGCGTATGCGCCCGTTAACCGATCACACCCCCAAGCCGCTGCTGCCCGTGCTGGGCAAACCGCTGATTGTCTACACCCTAGAACAACTCGCCGCCGCCGGTTTTACCGACATCGTCATCAACTACGCACATTTAGGTCAGCAAATTGAACAGCAACTCGGCAACGGCCAGCAATTTGGCGTGAGCATTGCCTATTCGCCGGAAACCGAAGCGTTAGAAACCGCAGGTGGCATCGTCAACGCTTTGCCTTTATTGGGCAACGAGCCGTTTTTAGTCGTCAATGGTGATATCGCCACCGACTTCCCTTTTGCCAACTTGCACAAGCAAACCGTTGATCTGGCGCATTTAGTGCTGATAAACAACCCCGAACACCATCCCGAAGGCGACTTCGGCCTGACCGAAGACGGCAAATTGCTGGCAACCGCCGCGCAAAAATACACCTTCAGCGGCATCGGTCTGTATCACCCCGATTTGTTCAAAGACACCCCGCCCGGCAAAAGCAAACTCGCACCGCTACTGCGCCAAGCCATGAACAACGGACAAGTCAGCGGACAGCATTTTCAGGGATTTTGGATGGATATTGGCACGCCGGAGCGTTTGCAGGATTTGGCGGATTATTACACAGCCAATAAGTAGTGATGTGTATTTCCCTTTTGCCATGCCGAGTACCGGCGTTTTCGTCGGTAACAGCCCTATAGGGTTGCGACAGGGATGCCGCAAGTCGGTAGTAAGGCTGGAAGCCTCATCTGCCGACCTCCGATGAAAACGCCGGCACGCAGGAAAAAGCGGCAAAGGGCGGCCTTTCTTTTGGATACTTTTCTTTGGCCGACCAAAGAAAAGTATCTCGCCTTCGGGTGCGAGAACCCGATAAAAAATCAAACTGTCGCGTAGCGACCACTATTTACTAAAGCCAATAAACTGCCGATACGGCGAATCCTGCTTCCACGTAATTGATTCGGTGTAGTAATGCAGCAAACCCAAATAGCCCAGCAAGCCCACTGTCACGACTTTTCTAAATTCAACACCAAAAATATGTTGGGTGAACAAGTTAACGAAACCATCACCATAAGCCTGTAAAACAAACGCCAAAGCAAAGGTAAACACCGGTAACATCAGAAAAATAGGCAATTTAAACGCTTGGGCAAAACGGTAAAAACCATTTTTGGGATGACCATAATGCTTGTTGTAATCGTGGATAACATAAAAAATATAAGCCGTTGCATCATGTACAAAACGCGGTACTAAAATCGCCAAAAAATAATACTGCTGGTCATACAGATAAAAACTGCTCAGCACCAAACCCACGTTGGCCCACATAAACCACTTGCCGAAACGCGTGTTTATGTATTGCTGGCAAATTACAGCACCCAGCAATAAAGCCACACACAACACGCCCGCCACTTGCTTGATGACCGCCACTTGTCCGGCATCCAAGCTTTTGTTCAGAAAAATGCCGATATAAATAAAAATGCCCGCCGCCACGCTCAGCCATAACAACAAATGGTAAGCCCAATCCGGCAAACGGCACACCCCACGCGCCACGCCATGTTGTTGTTTTAACACATGCAACACCGTCCAACAGGCCACCGCGATATACAACACCCGATACGGAATAAACAAACTGCCAACGCCAAACACCAGCGCAACCGCCGCTGTCATCAGCAAAATCTTGCGTTTAAAATGCTGCACATACTCGCCATTCGTCACCAACAGCACCGCGCTGGCAACTATATGTGGCGTACCAAACAAAACTTGGAACAACAGAAAATGCGACGGGCTGCTGGGCAAATTATCACGCAGATAACCTTGCCAAAATCCGGCATCCACGGCTTGCAGCAACAGACAAACCGGAATAATCGCATACAACCCCAACAACCACCGAAACGACACCAACCGTTTGCGCGGTTCAACCCCATCCAAATGGGCAATGCTTTGAGCGGACATAAGACAACCTTTGTTATTATTTTTTTTAGATTACGTTAAACTCAATCTTTTAGCTTAACCACAGGCAAGCCATGACTTTTCAACTCCACCCCCGGCTTCAGGAAGACTGCATACTTGTGGGCCGTTTTAAACTGTGCCACCTGTTGCTGATGAATGATAACCACTATCCGTGGTTTATCCTAGTGCCGGAAATACCCGACATCCGCGAGATTTATCAACTGAACCACACTCAACAGCAACAACTGATGACCGAATCCTGCTACTTGGCAGAACAGCTGGCCGACCTCTACCAAGCCGACAAAATGAACATTGCCGCCATCGGCAATATGGTCCCGCAACTGCACATCCACCATATAGTGCGTTACCAAAGCGATGCCGCCTGGCCTGCGCCGGTGTGGGGAAAATTTGCGGCGGTTGCTTATACTGAAGAAGAAATTGCGGAACAGCTTGGGATTTTGCGTGGGCGATTGGTGTTAAATGGTATATAATTCAAAGCACACCAAACCAAAGAGTTAAAAGAGACCTAAATCCCATTTAGCCTCTGAATAAATTAGCATAAAAATTAATTTGTAACTTTTTACGGTGTGCAAAAAGCACTTGCAATAAGCGGTCTGAAAAGAATCAAAACCTAACTATTCTATATATTGAATCAAATTTGTAATTTTAAAAACAGAGGGAATTAAAGATGAAAACATTACTTATAGTGGTTTCCGCCATTGTATTAAACGGTTGCACAGTTGGCAGATATGTAACAAATGTAACCTCAACAGGATCAAATCAGCTAACAGTTGAGAAATGCACGACAAAAACATATGGTAACTTTTACTGGAATACAGAATGCAGTGAATCAACGTTAACCGTTGGAACATCGACAAGCTCAAAATAGAACTCGTAATTTGTATTCAATGATTAAGGAACGATTTAACATGCGTGGTTACTGTAAGTATTTTTTATTTTTTTCGGTTCTAATTAGCTTAGGCGGCTGTACTGTCGGAAGGTATGTAACTGATGTATCACTTGGAGGCGAAAACTCATTGGCTGTTGAAAAATGTACTACAAAAAAATGGGATTTGTTTTTTTGGAACACCGAATGCAGCTCAACAAACGTAAAAATAATATCGCCCAAATAATACATGGCACTTTTGGAACAGGGATTGTTCCAAAATCAACATCGCTTAGCAGGATACACATCACCTACATTTACCCACCACCCCCAAAAAACTTACAAAAAAACCTCCCCAATCTGGCCCACAAACCAGGCCAATACCTTGCCCTGATTGTTGGCCTTCCAAGCCATGACCATCTCTGCCGAAGTGTCGGCGTGGTCGACCGGCAACGCCACCAGCTGGCCTTGGTCGAGATAGGCTTGCACACGCTGCAAGGGCAAATAGCCGACGCCTAGGCCGTGGCGTAAGGCGGTGATTTTTTCGGCAATGGTCGGCACGCTGAGTACGGGGCGTCTGCTTAACAGGCGCTGGCTGAGTGCGGCTTGGTGACGCGCGGAATCGCGCACCACCACAAACCGGTGGCGTTCGATGGCGGATAGCGACAGTGGTAGCGGCTCATCCAAAAGCGCGTGGCCTGGTGCTACGCAAAACACCCATTCCAACCAACGCAAGGACGCAGAATTAATCCCGCGCGCCTGTACCGCTTCCGCACCGACGCCCAACACCAACTGCGCCCGTCCGCTGGTTAACGCTTCTGCCGTCCCGCCCAGTACTTCTTCGTAAAGGTTGATTTCTATATCGGGGTATACTTGGTAAAAACCGTTGATAATCGGGTAGATAAAATCAAACGCCAACACCGAATCAATGGCGATGTTAAACACCGGTTCGAAACCGCTGTGGGTGTTTTTGGTAGCAATCGCCAAGCGTTCGGTCGCTTGCAAAATCTCGCGCCCATGCTGGAGCAACAATTGCCCCGCTTCGGTCAACACCGCGCGCCTGCCCTCTTTGACGAATAACACCACATCCAAATCTTGCTCTAATTTCTGTACCGTGTAGGTGACTGCCGAAGGTACGCGGTACAAAGCATTGGCTGCGGCGGCAAAGCTGCCTTTGCTGTCGATGGCATCTAAAACCTCTAATGCTTCTAAGGTGATGGGGTATTTCATAACCGCTCCCAGTAAATATCAGAATTTTTGAACTATTTTTGCAATTTATTTTGATTTTTTAGCTCAGATACACTGATTACAATGCATCCGTCGTTGTAATTATTTAAACAATTAGGAGTCTATTATGAACGATTTATTCACTAAAAGCCTTGTTTCCCACGGCGGTTTTGCCGCTTTGGCCTTGCGCTTGCCAATTGGCTTGATCTTTGCAGCCCACGGCGGACAAAAATTGTTTGCTTGGTTTGGTGGTTACGGACTTGAAGGCACAGGACAGTGGATGGCCTCAATCGGCTTAAACCCCGGTTTTTTGATGGCCTTGCTGGCTGGCGGCGCGGAATTTTTTGGCGGCGTCCTGCTCATGTTGGGTTTGCTGACCCGCCCCGCTGCCATCGCCAACGCCTTAACCATGGCGGTCGCCCTGTTTTGGGTACACTGGGGCAAAGGCTTTTTCTTAACCGATCACGGTATTGAATACGCCTTGGCGTTATTGGCGGCAACGGTGGCCTTAGCCATCATGGGTGGCGGCAAATGGTCGGGCGACCAACTCCTGCTGGACACTTGGGAGGAAAACCGTCATGAATAAACAAATCCGCGCACTTCGCCAAATCATCAACGCGCAAGACACGTCCGATGGCGCAGGCGTTAAGCTGAAGCGCAGCTTGAATGCCCAACAAAAACAGGCTTTCGATCCCTTTTTAATGCTGGATGAATTTGGCTCGGACGAAGCTGCCGATTATATTGCCGGCTTCCCCGAACACCCACACCGTGGCTTTGAAACCGTCACCTACATGCTGGAAGGCGCCATGTTGCACCGCGACCATCTGGGCAACAAAGGCCATTTGTGCGCCGGATCGGTACAATGGATGAGCGCGGCGCGGGGTATTCTCCACTCGGAAATGCCCGAACAGGACAACGGCAAAATGCACGGTTTCCAGTTGTGGATCAACTTGCCCGCCAAAGAGAAGATGAACGACCCACGCTATCAAGAATATGACGCCGCTGAAATTCCGCAACTGGCGCTGACAAACGGCGGCAGCGCCAAAATTATCGCCGGTGATTTTGTCTACGCAGGGCAAACGGTGCGCGGCGCGGTCAACAACGTCAGCACCCGGCCTTTGTATGTTGATGTGCAAATCGCAGCCGGAGAGACACTGGAATCCGCTGTTGATGTCCAACAAACGGTGATGGTCTATGTTTACCAAGGCCAGCTTGCGGTGGGTGCGGAACAGGATGTTTTAAAGGCAGGCCAGCTGGGCAGGCTTGACAATGGCGATAGCATCACCCTGCAAGCCATAAACGACAGCCGTTTTTTGCTGCTTGCCGCCACGCCCATCAAAGAACCGGTGGTGCAATACGGGCCGTTTGTGATGAACACTCAAGCGGAAATCGAACAAGCTTTCCGTGATTACCGCGATGGCGTGCTGACGCGCTAGCTTCGCAACCTCACAGCCTTTACTTTTAGCGATTCAATTTAATACAGGAACCGACCATGCTCAAAAAACCCGCCATCACAGAAACCCACATCCACGAATTAATGCAAAACCGCTGGAGTCCGCGCGCATTTGATGCCAACAAAACCGTCAGCGACGACGACTTGACCGCCTTGTTGGAAGCCGCGCGCTGGTCGCCTTCGTGCTTCAACGACCAGCCGTGGCGTTTTGTGGTGTTTGTCAAAGCCCGTGACGAAGCCGCTTGGCAACAAGCCTTGGCAACACTGGCAGAAAAAAACCAGCTTTGGGCAAAAAATGCACCCGTGCTGATCCTTGCCGTTGCAATGGATCATTTCAGCCACAACGGCAGCCCCAACCGCCATGCCCAATACGACACCGGCGCAGCCAGCATGGGTCTATCCCTGCAAGCCACGGCTTTAGGTTTGGTGGTGCATCAGATGGGTGGTTTTGACGCCGCCAAAGCCAAAGCTTTGTTTAAGCTGCCTGAAAATTGCACGGCAATGAGTATGATGGCAGTGGGCTATCAAGCCGATGCCGACAGCTTGGATGAAAGCCTCAAAGCCGCCGAATTGGCTGAGCGTTCCCGCGCCAGCCTGGAAAGCCGTTGTTTCTTCGGCGAATGGGGCGGTTAAAGCCTCGTGATTGCCGGGTGATGTGGTAGCATTTTTCAACTGACCACATTCGGGAGATTCTCATGCGCAAATGGCTAGCAGTCTTTTTTACCCTGACCCCATTGTCCGCTTGCAGCCATAACAATCAGCAAAGCCGCAAAGGGGGTTTTGATGCACCCGCCCCCTGCCCTACATCTTAAGCCCTCATGACCCATATTCTCCGTATCCGCATCGGTTTATTGGCTTGTTTGCTGGTGACAGCTAGCCCTCTTTGGGCTTT
Organism: Methylosoma difficile; assembly: GCF_054657615.1. Taxonomy (NCBI): domain Bacteria; kingdom Pseudomonadati; phylum Pseudomonadota; class Gammaproteobacteria; order Methylococcales; family Methylococcaceae; genus Methylosoma; species Methylosoma difficile. Next base: position 78,786 of record NZ_BAAHYJ010000001.1, read on the forward strand.
GGTAGATATTCCCTTATCGCTTAGCCGTGTCACCGACCTGACCGGCACGCTAAGCAGCACCGAAGTTAACGGATTGCAGCGCAAACTCAGCAATTTTGAAGACCGCAAAGGCAGCCAAATCGTCGTGCTCATGTTGCCCAGCACCCAGCCGGAAACCATTGAACAATACAGCATACGCCTTGCCGAACAATGGCAAATCGGTCGCGAAGGGATTGACGATGGCGTGATTATGCTGGTCGCCAAAGATGACCATCAATTGCGCATTGAAGTCGGCTATGGCTTGGAAGACGCCATTCCCGATGCCATAGCCAAACGGGTAATTACCGAAATTATCACACCGCATTTTAAAGCCGACGATTTTGCAGGGGGCATTGATGCTGGCGTTGACCAGCTCATTAGACTGATTGATGGCGAAAATTTGCCACCCCCCACCAAACTTAACATCAAGCAATTCGGGCAAACGGCCTTTATGGTTATCTTCGGCTTAGGCCTCGTGGCGGGGGTTGTGTTGTCGTTAATTTTTGGGCGTTTACTGGGTGGCTTGTTGGCGGGGATTGGCACGGCAGTGGTCGGGCTATTTTTTGGCTTAGGTTTGGTAGCCTTTTTGCTGGCTTTTTTTGTCTTTTTAATGATTGGCATCAAACGCAACCATGACGGCAACTGGCCGCCCACTGGGGGTGGCTTTGGCAACCATCGGCGCAGGCACTATTCCAACCGCTCTTATGGCAACAGCTGGGGTGGCGGTGGTGGCGGCAAATTTGGCGGCGGAGGCGCATCCGGATCATGGTAAATCTGAAACGTTGGCTTGCTCACGCTTTCATGCCGCCGTGGCGTTGGCGCTTGGCTTTTCCGAAAGCGACGCTCGATAACATCGCGCAAGCAATCCAAACCTCGGAAAAGCTACACAGCGGCGAATTGCGCTTTGCTTTTGAAAATACATTAGCCCCTATGCAAGTGTGGCGAGGCCAAAGCGGCAAACAACGCGCCCAGCAATTGTTCGCGCAACTAGGGGTCTGGGATACCGAGGAAAACAGCGGCGTATTCGTTTATCTGCTGCTGGCAGACCGCGAAGTGCATATAATTGCCGACCGTGGCATAGCCAAAAAAGTAAATCAAAAACAGTGGGATGCTATTGCACAATGTATGCAGGAGGCGTTTGCCAAAGGTGATTTTAAAGGCGGTTCGTTGGCGGGTATTGGGCAAATCAGCCATTTATTAGCCGAACATTTTCCGGCAATGCCGGACAATCCCAACGAATTGGGCGATTATCCTACTATTATTAAAGGTTAACTCATTGACTTAAGAATCCATAGTCATGGACAATACTACATTTTCGAAAAATATTGCATTCCACGCATGGATAACAGCGTTTTAGCCACTAACAGCCTCGTTTCAGTCCGCAACTTGTCATTCGCGCGTGGCGAAAAGCCCATCTTTGACGACATTTCCCTCGACTTTGAGCGCGGCAAAATCACCGCCATCATGGGGCCTAGCGGTACGGGCAAAACCACCTTATTGAAACTGATCGGCGGACAGCTGCAGCCCGAACAAGGCAGTGTTTGGGTCGATGGGCAAAACGTCCACCAATTGCCAAGTAAACAGCTGTACAACTTACGCAAACGCATGGGCATGCTGTTCCAAAGCGGCGCACTGCTCACCGACATGAGCGTGTACGACAACGTGGCATTTCCCTTGCGTGAACATACCCGTTTGCCTGAATCGATGATCCGCTCGCTGGTGCTGATGAAATTGCAGGCGGTTGGCCTGCGGGGCGCGAAGGATTTTATGCCCAACGAATTGTCCGGCGGCATGGCACGGCGTGTGGCTTTAGCCAGGGCAATCGCCTTAGACCCGATGATGATTTTGTACGACGAGCCGTTCACCGGACAAGACCCCATTTCTATGGGCGTTTTGGTGCACTTAATCAAAGCGTTGAACACCGCACTGGGGCTGACCAGCATCATCGTTTCGCACGATGTCCATGAAACGTCCGCCATTGCCGATTACATTTACGTGATCGCCGACGGCAAAATCATCGGACAAGGCACGCCTGAAGAAATCAGACAATCACCCTCGGCGTGGATACAACAGTTTATGACCGGCGCAGCCGATGGCCCCGTGCATTTCCACTACCCCGCCAAAGATTATGTCGATGACTTGCTGTCATCGGGAAAACGTTATTAACCTCTTGTCCTTTTAAGATGATGCACTTCTTTGAACTGCTAGGGCGCAACACCCGCGCCAGCTTTACCAAGTTAGGACGGGGTTCGCGGTTTTTGCTGCAAACCCTGGCGGGCATTGGCAGTGTCATGCTGCGTCCGCGCTTATTGCTTAACCAACTGTATTCAGTCGGCGTGCTGTCGTTTCTGATTATCAGCATTTCCGGCCTGTTTGTCGGCATGGTGTTGGGCTTGCAAGGCTTTTACATCCTGTCGGATTTTGGTGCCGAAGAAACTTTGGGTGTGATGGTCGCCGCTTCGTTAGTGCGCGAACTGGGGCCGGTGGTTTCGGCCTTGCTGTTTGCAGGCCGTGCCGGCTCTGCCTTAACCGCCGAAATCGGCCTGATGAAAGCCACCGAACAACTTTCCGGCATGGAAATGATGGCGGTTGATCCTATTAAGCGTATCATTTCACCCCGTTTTTTGGCGGGCTTGTTGTCGATGCCTTTGCTTGCCGCGCTGTTCAGTGCCGTGGGTATTTTGGGCGGGCAACTGATCGGCTCTGGCCTGCTGGGTGTCGATGAAGGTGCGTATTGGTCGCAAATGCAAGCCAGCATCGACTTTAAGGACGACATCATCAATGGCATTATCAAAAGCATCGCCTTTGGCTTTGTCACCACTTGGATTGCCCTGTTTGAAGGCTACGACGCCATTCCCACCGCCGAAGGTGTCAGCCGCGCCACCACCCGCACGGTGGTCAATTCCGCCTTCAGCGTTTTAGGACTCGATTTTATTTTGACCGCCCTCATGTTTGGAGAAAATTAACATGTCGCACACCAACACCCAAGACACCTTGGTCGGGCTTTTTGTCGCCGCCGGTATCGGCGGTTTGTTTTTTCTGGCTTTACAAGTCAGCAACTTAAGTTCATTTAGCCAACACGACAGCTATACCGTCACCGCACGCTTTGAAAACTCCGGCGGCTTAAAAGTCAAATCGCCGGTTTCTGCTGCCGGCGTCAAAATCGGTCAAGTCAGCAGCATCACCTTCGATCCCAAAACTTACGAATCCGTTGTCGAAATGCATATTGATGCGCAATACAACAGCATCCCCGACGACACCACCGCCAGCATCTTCACGGCGGGGTTGTTGGGCGAACAATACGTAAGCTTGGAAGCGGGCGGTTCTGACGATTACCTAAAAGACCAAAGCAAAATCGAAATCACCCAATCGGCGATTATTTTGGAAAAAGCCATCGGGCAATTCCTGTTCAAATCGGCGGAAGAAAAAAAATGAGCAACTTAAGCCTTAGCAATCAAGGCAATGGCGTTGTCCTGGTTGAAGGTGAGCTGACCTTTGCCGCCATTGACGACCAAGCCATCAACGCGCTCAACATCGCCAACACCGGCAAAAACTTGGTCTTGGACCTACAGGGCATCACCAGCACCGACAGCGCTGGCCTAGCCTTAATGATTGAATGGCAAAAACAAGCGCGCAGCAAACGTTTGCCATTAACTTTTAAAAATATTCCTGAACAATTGCACAATCTAGCCAAACTCAGTGGTTTAGATAACAGCCCGCTGTTCAGCTTCCGCGCCGAACACGCCTAACAAACTTGACGAATTAAGACCCTGACTATGGACAAACTGATTATTACCGGCGGTAAACAACTCAATGGCGAACTGCGTATTTCCGGTGCCAAAAATGCCGCCCTGCCTATTTTAGCCGCCGCGCTGTTATCCGAAGCGCCGGTGACCATCGGCAACATCCCGCATCTGCACGACATCACCACCACCATGGAATTATTGGGCCGCATGGGCGTCCGCTTGTTGGTTGATGAAAAAATGAACGTGGAAGTCGACAGCTCGACCATCAACAGTTACGAAGCGCCTTACGAATTGGTCAAAACCATGCGCGCCTCCATTTTGGTCTTAGGCCCGCTGCTGGCCCGTTATGGCGAAGCGCATGTGTCATTGCCCGGCGGCTGCGCCATTGGCACCCGTCCGGTGGACATCCACCTGAACGGCCTGATGAAAATGGGTGCCGACATCAACGTCGAAAACGGTTACATCCACGCCAAAGCCGACCGCCTGAAAGGCTGCCGTTTAGTGTTGGAACAAGTCACCGTCACCGGTACCGAAAACTTACTGATGGCAGCCACTTTGGCTGAAGGCATCACCGTCATTGAAAATGCTGCACGCGAACCGGAAGTCACCGATTTGGCGCACTTCCTGAACGCAATGGGCGCCAAAATCACCGGTGTCGGCACCGACGTGCTGACTGTTGAGGGTGTCGAAAAGCTCGGCGTAGACAGCATCCATTACAACATCTTGCCCGACCGTATCGAAACCGGCACGTATCTGGTGGCAGGCGCCATTACCGGCGGCAAAGTCAAACTGAAAAACACCCGTCCGGACACACTCGACGCCGTCCTGGCCAAATTGACCGAAGCTGGTGCCGACATCACCACGGGTGAAGACTGGATCCAATTGGACATGCACGGCAAAAAACCGAAAGCCGTGTCGCTCAGAACCGCGCCCTACCCCGCCTTCCCCACCGATATGCAGGCGCAATTCATCGCCCTGAACTGTATTGCCGAAGGCGTTGGTGTCATCACCGAAACCATTTTTGAAAACCGCTTTATGCACGTGCAAGAACTGCAACGCATGGGCGCGGACATCCGTTTGGAATCCAACACCGCCATCTGCACCGGCATCAACCGCCTGACCGCCGCCCCTGTCATGGCGACCGACCTGCGCGCGTCTGCCAGCCTGGTGCTGGCGGCCTTGATCGCCGAAGGCAGCACCTTGGTAGACCGCATCTACCACATCGACCGTGGCTACGACCACATTGAAGAAAAATTGACACAACTGGGCGCGACCATCCGCCGCGTTCCTAAATAAGGTTTGCTTATGTTGACAATAGCCGTTTCTAAAGGCCGCATTTACGAAGAAGCCCTACCGTTTTTGGCGGAAGCGGGCATCACCCCGACAGACGACCCGAACACCTCGCGCAAGCTGATTTTACAAACCACACGCCCCGATGTGCAGCTGGTCATCATCCGCGCCACCGACGTGCCCACTTTTGTCGAATACGGCGCAGCGGATTTGGGCATCGCCGGCAAAGACGTGCTGATCGAACACGGTGCCGATAATTTGTACGAACCCTTAGACCTGAACATCGCCCGTTGCCGCTTGATGACCGCCGCGCACAAAAACGCCCCCGCCATCAGCGGACGCGTCCGCGTCGCCACCAAATACGTCAAAATCGCCGAACAATACTTCGCCGCCCAAGGCGTACAAGCCGAAATCATCAAGCTGTACGGCTCCATGGAACTCGCGCCGCTGGTGGGATTGGCAGATTGCATCGTCGATTTGGTCGATACCGGCAACACCCTAAAAGCCAATGATTTAGAGCCACGCGAATTGATTATGAACATCAGCTCGCGCTTGGTGGTCAACAAAGCGGCAATGAAAATGAAGCATAAAGTCATTGCGGAATTGTTGGCGCAATTTGAACAGACGCTGGCAAGCCGAAATTAACGTAATTCGTGAGATAACATGTTGCATTCACTCGAAATAAAAAATTTCCGGTTATTGGAAGACTTTACGGTTGAAAAACTAGGTCGGGTCAATTTAATTGTGGGAAAAAATAATTCGGGTAAAAGCACGGTTTTGGAGGCTTTAAGGATTTATGCGGGGAATGCGAATCTTGATTTGCTTAATAAGATTGCTATAAATCACGAAGAAAATTATTTACATGAAAATACAAAATTTAATGAATCGGACTTATTAAAGCCTTTTGAAGAATTATTTACTGGAAGAATGTTTCCTGATGATGAAACGACAATTTTAATTGGTGACTCGACCAATAATTCCGATACGCTAAAAATTTGGCATGGCTTTGAAGTAATAGAAAAAAAAGAGTTTATTGATGCTAATGGAAAAAAAATTAATACGGAATCAAGCAGTTTTAATTTAATAAGCAGCTCAACTGATCCTAGTGGCAGTTATGTTACTTCATCTTCATATTTCAAAAATATAAAAAATAGTAATGAGTTTGCACATGGGGGAGAAGTATTATTGGTGTCAAAAAATAATATAGCTTTTCCAATTCATCTCAGTGCTAGATATTTATTTTCAAACGCTATTCATACCCATTTTTTATACTTAAATTTTGTATTTATTCCTTGTGGTTTTATTCCAACTCAATTTATTTCCGTTGATGAATTGGCAAAAGAATGGGACAGCATTGTTTTTACTGAAAATGAAGAAATTATTAAGCAAGCCTTGCATATCATTTTGCCTGAATTTGAAAATTTAGCATTTGTTGGTGAACAATCCAAACGAACTGCTAAAGTAAAACTTAGTAATTTACCTCGTCCAGTTCCACTAAAAAGCCTAGGTGACGGTATGATCCGAGTTTTGCAATTGGCTTTAAAATTAGTGTCCGCAAAAAATGGCTTTTTATTAATTGATGAATTCGAAAACGGTTTACATTACAGCACGCAAGAAAAAATCTGGGCATTATTATTTGAAATGTCAGAACGCTTAAACATTCAAATTTTTGCTACCACACACAGTTGGGATTGTATTGAAGCTTTTACCAAAGTCGCTATTGAAAACGAAACGACCGAAGGCGTGTTATTTCGTATGGGCAAAAGTGCCAAAAAAAGTAATCAAGGACAAGTTATCGCTACGGTGTTTGATAAGGAACGGCTTTATAACTTAACGCAAGCGGATATTGAGATACGCTAATGGCGAGAATAGCCAATACCGTTAATGCCAGTTATATATTATTAGTGGAAGGTGAAGCCGATAGAGGTTTTTTTGAACAGGTCTGTAAATGGTTGCAATTAAATCCTCTAATCAAACCCGCTGCCCCTAAAGATTATCAACGCGATTTTGAGCAACCGCTCCGCAATACCAAGCAAGGGGTTTTAAAATTACTCCATGATTTGTTAGTTGAATTATTAGATGAAGAAGCCGCAACCCAACGATTGGCGATTGTTATTGATGCTGACTATAAAAATTCAAATGGTTTGGGTTATCAGGAAACGATTGAACAAGTTTGTAAAATAGCCACGGATTATGACTTTGCGTTAGTGGAAGATAACGCGCATGGATTGCTTTTTAAACATAGCGATGAAGCAGCTGAATTTGGTTTGTGGGTTATGCCCAATAACAGCAACGAAGGTATGTTAGAAGACTTTATCAAACAATGTATAACTGTCGTTGAACAACCCTTGTTTAACCATGCGACAAACATTGTTACAGCAATTGAACCGAAAAAATTCGCCCCGCATCACTATTCTAAAGCCGAAGTGGCGACATGGCTGGCTTGGCAATCAAAACCAGGTCATGGGCTTTACGCTGTCGTCAAAGATGATTTGCTAGATTCTGACCATGCTTTATTTCAAGAATTGGCAAGCTGGCTGAAGCAAATTTTTACTTAATACATCATAAGCAAATTGGTATGCCCCTCTTAATCAAAACCCTCACCACCCAATCCCCAAACTTCAACCAACAACTGGCTGAACTATTAGCTTGGGATGAAACCGACGACCTCGACATCCAGCAACGGGTATTAGCTATCCTTGCCGATGTCCGCAGCAATGGCGATGCGGCTGTTATCAATTACACCAACCGTTTCGACCAGCGCAGCATAAGCCATGCTAGCGAGCTGGAATTGCCGAAAGCTGCGCTGCAAGCGGCGTGGGAGAGTTTGCCCACCGCGCAGGCCGAAGCTCTGCAAACCGCCGCCGAGCGTATCCGCGCTTATGCGGAACATCAAAAAATTCAGCCGTGGCAATATACCGAGGCTGATGGCACGGTGCTAGGGCAAAAGATCACGCCGCTGGATAGCGTCGGTTTGTATGTGCCGGGCGGCAAGGCGGCGTATCCATCTTCGGTGTTGATGAATGCCATCCCAGCCAAAGTCGCTGGCGTTGCCGATTTAATCATGGTCGTGCCAACGCCCAATGGCGAGACCAACGCGCTGGTTTTGGCGGCAGCGTATATCGCTGGCGTGGATCGCGTGTTCACCATTGGTGGCGCACAAGCGGTGGCTGCTTTGGCTTATGGCACAGCAACTATTCCGGCGGTCGCCAAAATTGTCGGCCCCGGCAATATTTATGTGGCAACGGCGAAAAAACTGGTGTTCGGCACGGTGGGCATTGATATGATCGCTGGGCCTTCAGAAATTTTGGTGATTTGTGACGGCAAAACCAATCCCGATTGGATTGCGATGGATTTGTTCTCGCAAGCCGAACATGACGAAAACGCACAGGCGATTTTAATCAGCGATGACAGCGATTTTCTTGCCGCTGTCGAAGCCAGTATCAACGCCTTATTGCCAACAATGGAACGCGCCGACATTATCCGCGCTTCGCTCAGCGGACGCGGCGCATTGATTAAAGTGCAAAATTTGGATGAAGCTGCCGAAGTCGCCAACTTGATCGCGCCGGAACATTTGGAATTGTCGGTGGAAAACCCAGAAATTTTGTGCGAAAAAATCCGCCACGCGGGCGCTATTTTCATGGGCCGTTACACCGCCGAAGCCTTGGGCGATTATTGCGCCGGCCCAAATCATGTGTTGCCAACCTCCAGCACCGCGCGGTTCTCTTCGCCTTTAGGTGTTTACGATTTCCAAAAACGTACCAGTTTGATTAATTGTTCAGCCGCAGGTGCGGATAGCTTGGGCAAAATCGCCTCGGTATTGGCACGGGGCGAAAGCCTGACTGCCCATGCCCGTTCTGCTGAATACCGCATTAAATAAAGCCATGACAACTCAATCTCTTGCCAACTCATTATTCCGTCCTGAAGTCTTGGCCTTGTCGGCTTATCACGTCGCCGACGCGCAAGGCTTTATTAAATTGGATGCGATGGAAAATCCGTATACCTGGCCTGAAAATATCAAATCGGCTTGGCTAGAAAGCTTGCGCGACAGCCCGCTTAACCGTTATCCAGACCCGGAAGCCAAACAGCTATCCACCCTTCTCAAACAGCAAAATGGGGTTAGTGACGGTTACTCGATTTTATTGGGCAACGGTTCGGACGAGTTGATCCAATTACTGCTGATGGCCTTGCCGCCTAGCGCCAGTGTGTTGGCACCTGCGCCGGGTTTTGTCATGTACAAACAAATCAGCGTCAGCTTAGGGCTGAATTACTTAGCCGTGCCCTTGTTGGCGGATAGTTTCGAGCTGGATTTGCCCGCGATGTTAGCAGCCATCAGCGAACACCAGCCCGCCGTCATTTTTATCGCTTACCCAAATAACCCCACCGGCAATTTGTTCGACACCTCGGCAATCAACAGCATTTTGGCTGCCGCACAAGGTTTGGTGGTCATCGACGAAGCTTACGCGCCGTTCGCTAATGACAGTTTTATGGATAAGCTGAGTGATTACCCCAATTTATTGGTGATGCGTACTGTTTCCAAGTTGGGTTTGGCGGGTTTGCGTTTGGGTTATTTGGTGGGCGATAGCGGCATTATTGGACAGCTTAATAAAATCCGTCTGCCTTATAACATCAATTGCCTGACCCAGCTCACTGTGGAATTTGCCCTAGCCCACCAGGAATTGTTCGAGCAGCAGACCGCCGCCATTTGTGCGGAACGCACGCGTGTCTTAACTGCCTTAAATGCGTTGAATGCGTTGAATGCGTTGAATGGCATAACAGCTTTTCCTAGCGCCGCCAATTTTATTTTGTTCAAAACGCCACACGGACAAGCCGATGCTTTATTTAATGGTATTAAGCAGCAGGGCGTGCTTATCAAAAACCTCAATCCCCAAGGCGGCTTGCTTACCGATTGCCTACGCGTAACGGTTGGCACTCCGGAAGAAAACACCGCCTTCCTCAATGCCTTAACAAAAAGCTTGGCGGCATAACGCCAGGCTTTTTGCCCCATATGCCATTGTTAGCAAACAAACTGTTAAACAATCATAAACTTATCGCAACACAAAAAAACAGCCTGGCACCCAGCCAACCCACGCCAACGTAAGTCCTCAAACAAAAAGGCTTAACCCCTTCAAATCCACTACTCTAAAGTGGTATATTGGCGGAAAATAAAAAATGTGCTACCCAAGCACAGGCTTAACTAGGAGAGTTCATCGATGAATAATGAAGGCGTAGACAAATCCAAACGCCAGTTTTTAACCTCGGCCTTAACCGTGGTTGGCGCAGTAGGAACGGGTTATATCGCCGTTCCGTTTCTGGCTCAAATGCAACCGAGTGTAAAAGCCATGGCGGCAGGCGCTCCGGTTACCGTTGACATCAGCAAAATGGAAGAAGGCCAGTTGTTGCGCGTGGAATGGCGTGGCAAACCGGTCTGGGTGCTTAACCGCACGCCTGAGGTGTTAGGCACGCTAAAATCCTTGGACAGCGAATTGAGCGATCCCGCTTCTAACGAATCCAATCAACCTGATAACAGCAAAAACCCTTACCGCTCCATCAAACCCGAAGTGTTTGTTGCCGTCGGCCTTTGTACCCATTTGGGTTGCTCCCCTACTTTCCGCCCCGAAATTGCCCCGCACGATTTAGGCGAGCGCTGGAAAGGCGGCTTTTTCTGTCCATGCCACGGCTCGTGGTTTGATTTGGCAGGGCGTGTTTATCGCGGCGTACCGGCTCCTACGAATTTAGAAATTCCGCCGTATCGCTACATAACCGACACCCAAATCATCATCGGTGAATCTGCTGGAGAGAAAAGCGCATGAAACTCAACCGTTTTGCCCGTAGCGGCAACTGGATTTTAGACCGTTTCCCATTGGCTCAATTGTGGAACGATCACATGGCGCATTATTACGCGCCTAAAAACTTTAACATTTGGTATTTCTTCGGCTCACTGGCTTTATTGGTAATGGCCAACCAGTTCATTACTGGTATTTTGCTGACCATGAACTACAAGCCCGACGCCAAATTGGCGTTCGACTCGGTTGAATACATCATGCGCGATGTTAACTGGGGCTGGCTGATCCGCTACATGCACTCCACCGGCGCATCAGCATTCTTCATTGTGGTTTATCTGCATATGTTCCGTGGCATCATTTATGGCTCATTCAAACAGCCGCGCGAACTGATCTGGATTTTCGGCATGCTGATCTTCGTCTGCCTGATGGCGGAAGCCTTCATGGGCTATCTGCTGCCTTGGGGACAAATGTCTTACTGGGGCGCACAGGTGATTATCTCGCTGTTCAGCGCCATTCCGGTGATTGGCGATGACTTGTCACTTTGGGTACGCGGCGACTATGTCGTCTCTGATGCCACCTTAAACCGTTTCTTTGCTTTCCACGTCATTTCTGTGCCATTGGTACTGGTCATGCTAGTGTTCCTGCACATTGTGGCCTTGCACGAAGTAGGTTCAAACAACCCAGATGGCATCGAAATCAAAAAACTGAAAGACGTCAACGGCATTCCGCTGGACGGCATCCCTTTCCACCCTTATTACACAGTAAAAGATATTTTTGGTGTCGGCGTATTCCTGATCTTCTTCGCCACCGTCATCTTTTACATGCCAGAAATGGGCGGATATTTCCTCGAACATGCAAACTTTATTCCGGCAGACCCAATGAAAACGCCGGAACATATCGCTCCAGTTTGGTATTTCACGCCTTTCTACGCCATTTTACGTGCCATTCCTGATAAATTTGCCGGTGTTATTGGCATGGGCGGCGCCATCGTGGTGTTGTTCCTGTTGCCTTGGCTGGACCGTAACCCTGTCAAATCCATCCGCTACCGTGGCGGCATGTACAAAAAAGCCTTGTTGTTGTTCGTTATTAGCTTTTTATGCTTAGGCTACCTAGGCACCCAACCTGCCACACCAACAGCCACGCTGTTTGCAAGAATTTTCACCGCCGTTTATTTTGGCTTCTTCTTGCTGATGCCTTTGTACACCCGTTGGGAAAAAACCAAACCGGTTCCAAAACGCGTTACCCATCCGCATACCTTGCTGGAAGATATTGAAGAACAACTCCCCGCATTGATTGAAGAAATGACAGAACTGAAACCCAGCACGTCAGAAATTGGCGATGCCGCTTTCCGCAGTACATTTTATTCACGGCGTCCTAACCCTGAGGGCATCCTCCATGTGGTCACTCGTTTGGCAAAAAAAATAAAAGAGAGCCTCGACTGATATGAAAACACTTACAACTACACTCTTGCTCATGCTTTGCCTGTCCTTTGGCGCCAATGCTGCCGAAGAGGTCGAGCTACAAAAAGCCAACATCGACCCGACTGACAAAGCCTCGCTATTGCGCGGAGCCAAACACTTTGTCACTTACTGTTTAGGCTGCCATTCCGCCAAATACATGCGTTATTTGCGGATTGCCATTGATGAACATGTCGATGAAAAAACCGTACTCAGCGATATTGCACCCGAAGGTGCCAGCATTTACGACCAATTGAAAAGCGCCATGAACAAACACGACGCTGAAAAATGGTTTGGTACGCAACCACCTGACTTATCGCTGATTTCTCGCTCTCGCGGAACCGATTGGCTGTATAGCTATTTAAAAAGCTACTACATCGACCCAAGCCGTCCCTTCGGCGTCAATAACTTAGTGTTCCCTGACACCGCCATGCCCAACCCCTTATGGCAACAACAAGGCGAGCAACATGCTGAAATCCGCAAAACCATTTGGGGTGAATACACCCACTTGGAGCTGACCAAAGCCGGTGCAATGTCAGAACATGAATTTGACCGCATGGTGAACGACATCGTCAATTTCTTGGCCTATGTCGGCGAACCCGTGCAACTGGAAAGAAAAGGCTTAGGCAAATTTGTCCTGCTGTTTTTATTAGTGTTTACCGTGATTGCCTACTTATTGAAAAAAGAATACTGGCGCGATATTCACTAACAGCCCATTAACACGAAACAGGGAAGTTTCAAAAACAACAACAAATTCAATATCATACAATGCTTTTCAGCAAAAAAACCAGGCTTGTATGCTATAATGCCGACCTTTACTACCCCCACTTCGCCTAAAGAGGTTGATATTTGTGGCAAACATAATTACTCGTAAATCTGTAATGACACTGTTTTCGTCCCCGACCTGCCCGATGAGCCACTGCGCGCGCTTTGTCCTTCACGAAAAAGGCATTACCGCCGATATAGAGTACTACGACCCGAACAACCCGCCCGAAGACTTGCTCGAACTCAACCCAACCGGCATTTCACCCACTCTAATTGAACGCGATTTAGTCCTGTACGATTCGCGCATCATTATGGAATACCTGGATGAGCGCTTCCCGCATCCGCCTTTACATCAAATGGACCCCGTTTCACGAGCTAATGCCCGTATGCTGATTAAACGGATCGACCAGGACTGGTATCAGTTGCTGGATGAAATCATCAATTCCGGTGAAAAAAAATCCGCCCGCGCCAAAAAATTATTGCGCGAAAGCCTGCTGGCAGCGACACCCATTTTTGCCGACCGACCGTTCTTTATGAGCGATGAATTTTCATTGATTGATTGTGCAATTGCCCCGCTACTTTGGCGCTTACCCAGCTTGGGCATAGATGTCACCACTCAAAATGAAGCCATCAACGACTATACCCAACGTATTTTTAGACGCGCCGCTTTCAAACGCAGCCTGAGCGATGCTGAAAGAGATATGACTGAAACCCCCAAATAAGCACGACATCATGACTTCCCTAAAACCTTATCTGATTCGCTCCATTTACGACTGGATTATTGACAACCAGCTAACCCCGCATTTGCTGGTCGATGCAGAAAACAAGAGCGCTATCTTGCCGATGCAGTTTGCCGAAGATGGCAAAATCGTCCTTAATATCAGACCGCAAGCTGTACAGGGCTTGTCTTTAGGTAATGACCTTATTGAATTTAACGCCCGCTTTAGCGGTGTTGGCATGCACATTGTCACGCCAATTAATGCCGTAATGGCTATCTACGCCAAAGAGAACGGCAAAGGCATGATTTTCGATCAGGAAAATGATGATGATGGCGACCAAGCTGCGCCAGAAGCAGCAGCACCGCCACCTAGCCGACCCAGCTTGCGAATCGTCAAATAAGACCAAACGTTTTCATCGAACACAAAAAAGCCCGACGTTGCATTAACAACGTCGGGCTTTTTGTTATCTAAAATTATGCAATCAAGCTTCTAGCTGGGTAGGCTTTTTTCGCGAAGCAAGCCCTACTACGCCCAAAAATGCCGATCCAAACAACCAAACTGCAGCAGGTACCGGAGTAGGGTATGATGGGGCAGGAACAGCATCTTTATCATCCTTAAAAGTGTCGCTTGCCCCGTTACCTGTCGTACCAGCAGCAATAGACTGGACATGCGCACCCACAGCAACCGTGCCTTTGTTCATCGCATATTGCAGATCATCAAACGTCTTGCCCGTCTTTAACTTAATGACAATCCCCAAAACATCGACTTTTGCATTCATTGTAGCAACTTGGGCTTTGGCAGTGGGAGCCTCTACACCAAACAATGACGTAAAGCTTGCATTATTCGAAGCAGGTAAAGCACCTGTAGTAACGCTAAAGTTTGTTGTGCCAAATGTTGTTCAATATCGTTTTTTGGCTTAACAGCAAGCTGTTCGTTGCCCCTGTTGAAGTCTTGGATAAATCTTGAAACCATACCCCACTCCAAGCGGATGCCGTACCAATATCATTCTGAAAAGTAAACAAAACCTCATCACTTGCCAATGTCAAACTATTCAAACTGGTATAAGATGGATTTGAGGCTTTATATTGTGTCAAACCTGCATTATCCATCACTGTCGTTTTCAATTGCCCAGCAACGTTGGTAGCATTATTGGTGGTGTAACGTATATAACTTAAGGAAAGCGAGCTAGCTTGAGATAGCGCCGGCAACCCCGTAAGTACAAATAGCAGCAATATGCTCTTTTTTGAATTGCTTAGCATAAATAAGTCCTTTAGATTGTTTTGAAATTTGTGTATTTGAGCCAATAACCCACTAGCAGCATCAACATTTGTTTTCATTACAACATATTGGACTTCTTTTATTTGTGATGTATCTCACATTTTCAAAAAGCCATTAAAAAAAACATACCGATCAAAAGCAAAAAATACATAAAAATCTTGACATAATTATTTTCCTTTATAGAAAAATAGAGAGCAATCAAGACAAACTCAAATGATGCCTAACCCAAAATTAGGCAAAACAATGCATATTCGGAGAGTGTAAATATCCGAAACAATGAAAAAAGAGAATATTAGAAAGCCTAAAAAGCTATTGATGAAGATATAAATTGAATTTTTTAGCCCATCCGACACCAAACTATCGGAAGGACTTTATCATTTGCTTGCTTTGTGCTTTGGTTGCAGTTTTTTATTTTTTAGCAAACAGACGGTTCTTATTTGAAAGATTAAGGCTTTACAAATATCAACTTGATTAAGAGAATTACTAAGCCAGAAAGGCTATTTAGAGAGATGTGAAACTTGAGAGAATTGTCTTTGATCTTTTAAAGACCCCTCCGACACTAAAATATCGGAGGGACTTGGTATTATTTACCTGATTTTTGTTCTTCTGTAGCGTTGTTGCTAGTTTTTCTTTTTTCTAAGTTAGCAAATGTTTCTGTTTGCAATGCAGCTACCGCGCCACTTTCTAAGTGAGCAGATTTTTCGCCTTTCAGGAACATTACAACAACAACCATACCGACGATACAAGCGCCAACGATTACCCACATGTTATCTTTTTCTTGTGCTTCAGACATTTTTAAATCCTCTCTGTTATTAATATAAAAATATTTTTATTCCCTTTTCCTCTAAGGGATCAACCCAAAAAAACGGGTCGGTTGTTTTTTTTAACTGAAACAACGGCGTGATTTTTATCACGATAAAGGAGGCGGGTCAAGCTTTCACTCAATAATCTCGAAGTTCTTGACTGATTTTGGAGAGTTTTGCACCCTAAATACCGATTTTTACGCAATAAATGAGACAGGTATTTTTTTTGCGAAGCGAGTTGAACGGGATAGCTTTTGCAGGAAAATGCTAGGGTCAAACGTTACAAAAAACCAAGCTAAAGGGCTTATTTGTAAACATTTATTAACGACTAACCACAATATTATTTTTTATTGGGCAACAATATAATTAAGCCACACCTAAACAGACAAAATATTAAGGGGTTTGCAGCAAAGGAACGGCTGACAATAACTTTTGCGTGTAAGCATGTTGTGGCCTTTTTAGGACCTGTTCTGCTGCACCGCTTTCTATTATTTTGCCTTGATACATCACCGCGACTTCATCGGCAATTTCCGCCACCACCGCCAAATCATGAGTGATAAATAAATAGCTGATACCTTGCTGCTGTTGCAGGCTTTTCAGCAATTGGATGATTTGCGCTTGCACGGAAACATCCAATGCGCTGGTTGGCTCATCACAGACAATCAATTTGGGTTCAACCGCCAAAGCGCGGGCAATGCAAATGCGCTGGCGTTGCCCACCGGAAAACTCATGCGGATAACGTAAAGCAGCATCTTCCGACAAATCAACCTGTTGCAACAATAACCTAACTTTTTCCTGTCGCGCAGCAACGGATAAATCGGGGCGCAAGGCACATAAACCCTCGGCAATAACGTCACCGACCAACATCCGAGGATTCATCGACGCAAACGGGTCTTGGAAAACAATCTGCAATTGCGCGCGATGCTTCCGCAACGCCTCGCCGCTTAAGCCGTTTAATTCAACACTGTCCATGACGATACGCCCCGTGCCTGGCAAAAGATTAAGCAAACTTTTGCCTAATGTCGTTTTACCGCAACCAGACTCACCCACTAAGGCCAAAGTTTTGCCACGGGCGATACTGAAACTAACACCATCGACGGCACGGACATAATCGACTACACGCTTAAAAATTCCTTTGCGTATTGGGTAATAAACTTTGTAATCCTCAACCATCAACAGTGGCGTATCAGCTAGCTCCGTTGCTGTCCCGCGGTTTTTTCCGGCATTCGCAAGATTGGGCAAGGCACTGAGCAATTTCCGCGTGTAAGGATGCTGGGGTGCGTTAAAAACATCATTAGCCTCGCCAGTTTCAACAATTTTACCGCGCTGCATGACAGCAACCCGATCCGCCATGGTGGATACCAAAGCCAAATCATGACTAATCAACCATAAAGCCATACCCGTTTGTTGCTGGATGTCTTTTAACAACGCCAAAATTTGCGCTTGGATGGTGACATCCAAAGAAGTGGTCGGTTCGTCGGCAATCAGCAAATCAGGTTCACCCGCCAAGGCGATGGCAATCATGACCCGCTGGCGTTGCCCGCCGGAAAGCTGGTGAGGATAAGCGTTGAAGCGCTGCTCGGGCTGAGGGATTTCCACTTGCGCCAATAACTCCAACACCCTATGCCTGATGGCTTGCGAAGGCAAAGAAAAATGCTGGCTAATCGCTTCGGCGATTTGTTCGCCAATGGTCATTACGGGGTTGAGTGACGACATCGGATCCTGAAACACCAAACCGATACGCCTGCCACGGATTTTGCACAACTGTTGCTCGGATTCTTTCAACAAATCTTGGCTTTGCAACAAGATGGCTTCAGCAGCCAAACTGGCATTAGCAGGTAATAGCCCTAACACCGACAATGCTGTGATGGATTTGCCGGAGCCCGATTCGCCCACCAATGCAAAGGTTTCGCGGGTGTGGATGGCAAAACTGATGTCGTCAACAACCTTATGTTGCCCATTAAAGGCAACGCTAAGGTGCTGGACTGACAACAAAGGCGGTTTGCTTGCCATAGCGCGGAATGCCGGTTATTTCAGGTCATCCGTCACATGCGGCGCAATCAATTGATACATCAACTGGTGCATTTTTGGGCTGCCTGCAATCACGTTGCCAGATTCCATGTATTTGTCGTTAAAAGAGAAGTCGGTAATGACGCCACCCGCTTCCTTAATCAGCAAAATACCGGCAGCCATATCCCATTCCATAATGCCGATTTCCCAAAAACCATCCAAACGGCCTGCTGCCACATAAGCCAAGTCTAACGCCGCCGCACCGGCGCGGCGGATACCCGCGCACTCTGTCGTTAAGGCGCGGAACATGCCTGTGTAGGCATTCAGATGCTTATCGGTTTTAAATGGGAATCCCGTGCCGATCAACGCGCCCCTTAAAGTCAGTTGGTTGGTGACACGTAACCGGCGGTTGTTGAGCATGGCGCCACCACCACGCTTGGCGGTAAACAGCTCATCGCGCATCGGATCATAAATGACCGCCACTTCCAAACGGCCTTTGTGCTTCAAGGCGATGGAAACGGCCCATTGCGGAAAACCATGCAAAAAATTGGTGGTGCCATCGAGCGGGTCAATCACCCAAACATAGTCATTGCCTTCATGCTGACCGCTTTCTTCGGCAAGAATGGCATGGTCAGGATAGGCTGTTTTAATAATGTTGATAATTTCGCGCTCCGCCATGCGGTCTACTTCGCTGGCGTAATCGTTTTTGCCTTTTTGGTCAACGCGCAGTTGCCCGACATCGTCGGAAGCCCGCAAGATCAAATCACCCGCGCTTCTGGCTGCACGGATGGCTATGTTTAACATGGGTTGCATAAATCAATTCTTAAATGAGCGTAGAAAACAGCATAGGATAGCAAATCTTTTGGTAAACTTTCGGCTTTTTTCTAGGGAGACCGCCGTGCTGTCGCATATCAAAATCATATTGGTGGAGACCTCCCACCCCGGTAATATTGGTGCCGTCGCCCGCGCCATGAAAAATATGGCGGTCACGAATTTGTGTTTGGTATCACCCAAAAATTTCCCTTGTGCCGAAGCCACAGCCCGCGCTGCCGGTTCGGATGACATTCTGGCGCGCGCGCAAGTCTGCGACAGCCTACAAGAAGCGATTGCCGATTGCCAATTGGTCATTGGCACCAGCGCGCGCGGCCGCACCATCAGCTGGCCTGATCTCACGCCCAGAGAATGTGCCGAAAAAGTCGTCATCCACGAACCCGACCAAAAAGTCGCCATTGTCTTCGGGCGCGAAAACTCAGGCTTGAACAACCTCGAGATGGACTTATGCCATTTCCTGCTGCGCATTCCCTGCAACCCTAATTACAGCTCGCTGAACGTCGCCGCTGCCGTACAGGTGATTTGTTATGAACTGTTTGTAGCCAGCGGCATCGAACAGCCACTACGGGTAGGCGACAAAGGCGAAAGCCCATTGGCCTCCGCCGCGCAAATGGAGTCGTTTTACGAGCATTTGCATCAGGCGCTATACGACATCGGCTTCATTATCAACCCTGAAAAATCCAAATCCATCATGCGCCGTTTGCGCCGGATCTATAACCGCATTCAATTGGATACCAAAGAATTGGACATCCTGCGGGGCATTTTAAGGATGTCCCAAGACAACCAAGCAAAACACTAATCAAGAGCGAATCCATGCTAGACCATTTAAAAGAAGACATCGCCTGTGTATTTGACCGCGACCCTGCTGCGCAATCGGTGTTTGAAGTCATCACCACCTATCCGGGCGTACATGCCATCCTCATCCACCGCTTAAGCCACGCTTGCTGGAAAAGTGGTTTTAAATGGCTGGCACGCTTCATGTCGTTCCTTAACCGCTGGTTGACCGGCATTGAAATCCATCCCGGCGCACTCATCGGGCGACGTTTTTTCATCGACCACGGCATGGGCGTGGTCATCGGCGAAACCGCTGTGATTGGTGACGATTGCACCTTGTACCACGGCGTGACTTTAGGCGGCACCAGCTGGAACAAAGGCAAGCGCCACCCTACCCTGCACGACGGCGTAGTTATCGGCGCGGGTGCAAAAGTGTTGGGGCCAATTGAGATTGGCGCAGGCGCGCGGGTGGGTTCCAATTCTGTGGTGTTAAAAGCAGTGCCAGCCGGTGCAACCGTGGTCGGCATCCCTGCCCACATTGTCGACGGTAAGAAAAAAGCCGAGCAAGCCGAACGCCACGCGCTCGCCAATAAAATGGGTTTTGATGCTTACGGCACCTCCAGCGACATGCCCGACCCCATCGCCAACGCCATCAACCGCATGCTTGACCACATTAACGCCCAAGACCAGCAAATTGGCCTGATGCAAAAAGCACTCGCCGAACGCGGCATTGATTGCAGCAACACACCTGTTTGCACGTTGGAAGGCTGCGAAATTGCCGACAGCGACGCCAAATTGGCAAAACAGGAAGCATAATCATGAGTGCCGAAAAAGAGGCCTGTTTACGGTTTTTTAACCCTTTTTCGGCACATACCCTAATCACCCAACATTGCCAATACCCTGCTTTATTTAATCATCCAGCAATGTTAAAGTGATAGTTTATTAAATCGCTGGGTTTTACCGCTTGGACGATTAATAGCACAACCCTCTAACCCTTTTTTTTATTTAGGATTATCACAATGGCTTTCGAACTTCCTGCATTACCTTATGCTAAAAATAGATTGATTCCCCATATCTCTGAAGAAACGTTGGAATACCATTATGGCAAGCATCACCAAACTTATGTCACCAACCTCAACAATCTGGTACCTGGCACTGAATTTGAAGGCATGTCTTTGGAAGAAATCATCATGAAATCTTCGGGTGGCATTTTCAATAACGCGGCTCAAGTTTGGAACCACACGTTCTACTGGAACAGCTTGGCACCTAGCGCAGGCGGCGCACCGACTGGCGAATTGGCTGCCGCAATCGACGCACAATTCGGTTCATTTGAAAAATTCAAAGAAGACTTCACCAAATGTGCAGTGACTACTTTCGGTTCTGGCTGGGCTTGGTTGGTAAAAAATGCTGACGGCTCTTTGGCATTGGTAAGCACCAGCAACGCCGCTTGCCCATTAACAACAGGCCAAAAACCACTATTGACTTGCGACGTTTGGGAACACGCTTATTACATCGACTACCGCAACGCCCGCCCTGCTTACTTAGAAGCATTCTGGGCATTGGTTAACTGGGATTTTGCTGCGGCTAACTTCGCAGAATAAACCCGCTCATCGTTCCCCTTAAAGCCTTCTGCGTCCTTGGATGCCGAAGGCTTTTTTTATGGAGTCCTTTATGGCTACTGTTTTAATCACCGGCGCCAACCGTGGTTTAGGTTTGGAATTTTGCCGCCAATATGCACAAGCAGGCTGGCAAGTGCTGGCGGCTTGCCGCCAACCGCAGAAAGCCCATGACCTGCAACGGCTGGCGGGCTTATCGCCCAACCTCCAACTGCACGCGCTCGATGTCAGCGACCTCGCGCAAATCGACGCGCTGGCAGAACAATTATCAGGCCAAACGCTCGATTTGCTCATCAACAACGCCGGTGTCTACGGCGACAACAACAGCAACGGCTTTGGACAAATGGATTACGCGGCTTGGGCTAGTGTCTTGGAAATTAACTGCCAAGCGCCGGTTAAAATGGCAGAAGCGTTCCTACCTCAATTACAAAAAAGCCAGCAAGCACTGATCGCCAACGTCAGCAGCCTGATGGGCAGCATCAGCGACAACACCAGCGGCGGCAGTATTATGTACCGCTCCAGCAAAGCCGCGCTAAACGCCGCCATGAAAAGCTTGGCGATTGAATTGGGTAAGCAAAATATAGGTGTGATTACTCTGCACCCCGGTTGGGTCAAAACCGACATGGGCGGTCCGAATGCCCTGATCGAAGCGGAAGCAAGTGTCGCCGGTATGCGTACCGTGCTGGCGGACTTTTACTTGGCGCAGTCCGGCAGCTTCGTCAAATACGATGGCACACAACTCCCTTGGTGATAAGCATGCTAAAAAATCTGACTTTATTATTGGCAATCCTGCCCAGTCTTGGCTTTGCCAATATTGAAATCCCCGAAGCGGTTAAAGCGCCGGAAGGCCATGTGCCGTATTTATCGGTTTACGGCGAAGGCGTGCAGATTTACCAATGCACCCTCAACAACGGCGAATACGCGTGGCAAATCCAAGCGCCCGACGCGCAATTGTTCGACCAAACTGGCAGCATCGTCGGTAAACATTACAAGGGTCCCATCTGGGAATACAAAGAAGGCAGCCGCGTGCAAGGCAAAATCATCGCGCGTTTGGACATTACCCAAGGCGAGTCGATACCTTGGATGCTGGTCAAAATCATCGGTCATAAAGGCGAAAGCCTGTTCACCCAAGCCAGCTACATCAGCCGTATCCACACCCAAGGCGGCTTGTCGCCAACGGGCGGTTGCGATAGCAACCACTTAGGCAGCGAAAAACGCATCAGCTATTCGGCAGATTATATTTTTTACCGGTCAAACTAAGCTGCAGTTCGCGCAGCTTTAACAAACCGTACAAGGACTGCAAATGCGGGCAAGGAACGCCCCTAAGCTGCGCGGCACGGACGGCATTGCCCAAAATGGCTTCCGTCTCCATCGCCTGCCCACGTTCAAAATCCAACAACATGCTGGTTTTATAAGGCGGCATGCTGTAAGTCAAGTCGATATTTTTGTCGATAATGTCCTCAGCAAAGTGATGCCCACTTGCTGCGGCAATCGCGACCACTTCTTGCATAATTTCCCGTACCAAGGCTTCTTGGCTTTGCAAAATCGCCAAGGTCGGCAAACCGCCGGACAATACCGACAACGGATTAAACGGCGCATTCCAAATACATTTTTGCCAACGCGCCGCGACAATGTCGGCAGTGGTTTCGCAAGCAATGCCCGCTTGCCGGAACAACTCGGCAAGCAGCTCAGTTTTGACGCTGACAAATCCCGGTAAATTGCCCAACACCAAACGCCCGTAAGCCAAATGCTGGATTTGTCCTGGCGCAGTGCGGTTGCAGCACAAAAACGCCAACGCACTGACGATTTCATGATTGGGGAATGCCGCTTGCAGCTCAGCTTCAATCGCCACGCCGTTTTGGATAAAAACAATCGCGGTGTTGTCACCAACTGCCTCGCGGATTAACGCCACCCGATCAATAGCTGGAATGATTTTCGTGCAAAGCAAAACCACATCGGCGACACCTTGGTAATCAGCAATTTTTGCCACCACCTGTGCGGGTTTAAACTGCCAATTGCCTAAAGTGCTGTTGATGCTGAAACCGTGTTGTTTAACCACAGCATAATCGGAGCGGCACAACACCGACACACGAGCGCCCGCTTTTGCCAACAACGCGCCGTAAAAACCACCGACGGCACCTGTGCCGATTACTAAAACGTTTATGGTCATGGATTAAAATATATAAAGATCATCGTGATGAGATAACGTCAATAAAGCAGCCTATTCACAGATACAAAGCAGACTGACAATGCCAATTTCAAATTTTGATGATGGTTTTTTGAAGACAACCATGTGGTTATTCATCTAGGGATTTTTTCTTTCCCGTCACCATCGCTTTTGCCAAACTTTCTTTGTGGATAAGACTTTCAACCACCACGCCAGCAATATGTCCAACAACTAACACCAGCGTAAAATTGGCAAACAACTCATGTACTGTTTCCCAGATTTTTTCATTCGCGGAACCTATCCCCGCTAATGGACCCGCACCTTGATCGGCTCCGTAAACAGCAAAACCGCTTAATGTCGTCATTAATAAACTGACCAGCAATAACACAATCATCGCGGCACCGGCCGGATTATGGCCTAAATAGCGTTTGGGTTTTAAGGCGATAACGTCTTTGAGGTAGGCGATAGATGCCGCTGGTGTACACAAAAAGCTACTGAACCGCGAATAATAGCTGCCAATAAAACCCCAAATCAAACGAAACAACAAGAGGCCAAACACTAAATAGCCCGCCCAAACGTGAAGGTCGAGCAACTCATCTTCGGTCAAATAGGCAACTGTAAAAGCCAATACCAGCAACCAGTGAAAGATGCGTAATGGCAAGTCCCAAACTTTTATCAATGTAGGTGTGTTCATCAATGATTCCTTTATCTTAAGTTGAGTTGAGTGGAACTATATCCACAGTAATAGTAAGCCTATTGACCCACTATACTCGCACCAACCGATAAAAAAATTTATTGATCCATTCTACTTTTGCAATATAGGTTATCAGAGCAGATCCTTGCATCACCAACAACGATTCGCACCCTTCTTTTAACCTCTAAGCACTTGCTTCAAAAAAGGAATGGTCAACTTGCGCTGTGCTGCTAGCGAGGCTTTATCCAGCTTGTCTAGCAATGCCCAGAGCGATGGTAGGTCGCGGTCGAAATGGGTGAGCAGGAAGCGTCCGACTTGTGGGGAAATGTCAAAACCGAGTTGTCCGGCTTTAAACATCAGCACGGCGATTTTGTCTTGGTCTTGCAGGGGTTGCAGTTTTAAGGTTAGCCCCCAGTTGAGGCGGGTTTTTAGGTCGGGCAGTTTGATGCCGAGTTGGTCGGGTGGGTTGTTGGCGGCGAGGATGAGGTGGTGCGCCAAGCTGCGGTGTTGGTTGTAGAAGTTGAATAAAGCCAATTCCCAATCGCTATGGCCTGCCAGTGCGTCGATATTGTCCAAACACACCAAATCCAATTTTTCTAAGCCGATTAATAACGCTGGATCGGGCAAGTTTTCAGCAGCAAAGGCGAAATAAAAGGCCGATAAGCCTTGTTGGTTGGCTTGTTGGCAGCAGGCTTGTAATAGATGGCTTTTGCCTAGGCCAGACTCGCCCCAAAGGAAGATTTGCGCTTCGCCCATACCGGTTGCACAGGCTTGTAAATGCGTTAGCGCTTCTTGGTTGCTGCCGGGGTAAAAGTCGCTGAAGCTTTGGTTGGCGCAGAATTCGAACGCTAAGGGAAGTTGTTCTGCCATGTTAGTGTTTTTTCATGCCGCGCACATAGAAGGCTGCGCCGAAAAACAGCACCAGGCTTAAGGCGGTTTCCAGCAGGGCATAAACGCGTCCGTCGGTGCTGGCGTAGGCTTCGATGCTGCCGTGGATGAAGTAGATGAGGCTGACGTAAGCCATCCACGAGGTCGGTTTGAGCTGTTTGTGCAAAAAACCGCGCATCGGCAGCAGTAAAGGGGTGACGGTTATCAGCAAACGCAAGGCGACCGGAAAATCGACCGGCGGCATCAGCACCGTGGGCCATAGCATCAGCAAAACAAACAGGCCGATAAATGCGGCGAGCGCCAAGTGGTGGAAAATATCGGTTTTAATGGTCATGTGTTTTTAAGCGCGTTGCGGTTTGTGCCAAACGTGCGCCTAAGGCACGGCAGAGATTTTTTTCATGGTCGCTTAAGCCTTCGTCGCCCATTGCCACATGGCTGGCACCGTAGGGTGTGCCGCCGGTGGTGGTTTCACGGAGGGCATTTTCGGTATAGGGCAATCCTAAAATCATCATGCCTTGGTGCAACAAAGGCAGCATCATGCTCAGCAAGGTGCTTTCTTGCCCGCCGTGCATGCTGCCGGTGGAGGTGAAGACCGCCGCCGGTTTGCCAACCAATGCACCCGAAAACCACAGCGCGGTGGTGCCATCGAGAAAATATTTCAGCGGTGCCGCCATATTGCCAAAATGGGTGGGGCTGCCCATCGCCAAACCGTCACAGTTTTTAAGGTCGTCCAAGGTGGCGTAAACCGCGCCTTCGGCAGGAATGCGGGGTGCAGTTTGTTCGCAAACTGTGGAGACATCGGGTACGGTACGGATCACCGCTTCAGCACCGGCAACCGATTCCACGCCACGGGCAATTTGGTTGGCCATTTGTGCGGTCATGCCGTGACGGGAGACATATAAAATCAAAATACGGGTCATGGGCTTGCTCACAGGATAGTTAACACAGCTTCAGGTGGACGGCCTATTGCCGCCTTGCCGTTCGCCAATACGATAGGTCTTTCGATCAGGATAGGATAGGCAACCATCGCCGCCAACAGGGCTTGCCTGTCGAGGGCAGGATCGTCAAGTTGATTGGCTTTGTATTCCGCTTCTTTTTTACGCATCAGCGCGCGGGGTTCCATGCTTAGTTTTTGCAGGATTTCATCCAATTGCTGCACCGTGGGCGGCGTTTTTAAATATTCGATGACGGTTGGCTCCAGGCCTCGTTCTTTCAGCAGAGCCAAGGTTTGTCTGGATTTGCCGCAACGCGGGTTGTGGTAAATGCTGATGGTCATATCAATCCACCTAATAAAGTTAAAGTTGTCGGTGTTATTGTCCGGTCAGCAGCGCATACCAAAGCGGCAGACTGATGAGACTGAGGGCTGTGGTGACGGTCACTGTCATGGCGTACAAGGCGCTGTCCAAGTGGTAGCGGTCACAAAACACAATGCCCAATACCATGCTGGGCATTGCCAAATCTAACACAGCAGCGGCTTTGTAGTTGTCTTGCAAACTTAAATGACCGACCAAAAATAAGGCCAACAAAGGCATCAGCAGCATTTTTATAGCAATGACCGGTATCACGTAGGGCAAGTTTTTTAACGTGACGGATTGCCAAGTAAGTGCTAACCCTAAAGAAAACAGCATCAGCAGCACGACACCGGAAGATAAGGTTTGCAACAAACCTTCAAGCCAATCGGGTTCGGCAACGCCGCTTAAATTCAGCGTGACTGCCACCGCTGCCGCCCAAAATGGTGGGGCATTCAAATACGCCAACACGGGTTTGTCGTTTTGCGCCGAAGCATCGCCAAAATGGCGCATTAGGATCACGCCCAAGGTGAACAACAACGGCGTGGTGGCAAACAAATCCAGCTGGATCACCACCGAACGCGTCCAAGGTCCAAAGCTTTGTTCCAAAACCGGCAAGCCTAGATACGTGGTATTGGGAAATGCCGCCGCCAGCATCGTTGCGCCCAACCGATTGTTTTTTAAGCGCAGCAACCGCCCGACCAGCCACATGGACAGCAATCCCATGAGTACGCAGCTCATCCCCAAAAAGGTATATTGAAACGATTGCAAACCAATATCAGCCCGCCAAAGCACGTTCAGCACCAAAGCCGGGAGCAGCAAATAATAGACAACCGTTGTCAGCACCAATCGGGTTTGTTCGGCGCTTAAACCAGCCGGCTTAAACAACCGCCAACACGCTCCGCAGGCCATCAACAAGCTCATTTGGATCAAAGTGGTGTGCATAATTGCCTTTAGAAGTGGTATCCGGTGATTTTAACATTCACCGATAAATCAAGTTCGGTTAATATAGCGGTCTTTTAGCTTTTCTTAATATCATGCAGCCGTCATTTCGTTCCCAAAAACCTATCCCCGTCCGTGAACGCCTCATCATGGCTTTGGATGTCGCCAGCATTCCCGAAGCGCAAGCCTTGGTTGAAGAATTAGGCGACTCGGTCATTTTTTATAAAGTGGGCATGGAGCTGTTCATGTCCGGCGATTATTTCGGCTTTATTGAATGGCTTAAACAACGCGACAAGAAAGTCTTTGTTGACCTAAAGTTTTTTGACATTCCTGCCACCGTAGGCCGCGCCATTAAAGCCTTAAGCAGCAAAGGTGTTGATTTGGCAACCATTCACGGCAACGATGCCATTATGGAAGCCGCCGTCAAAGACAAAGGTGATTTGAAAGTGCTGGCTGTCACGGCATTAACCAGCTTGGATCGTGGCGATCTTGACGATCTGGGCTTCCAATGTGATGTGCAAAATCTGGTGCTTTCACGCGCCAAACGTGCCTTGGCCATCGGTTGCGATGGTGTCGTGTCATCGGGTCTGGAAGCTCCCTTGTTACGGGAAAACTTAGACCACAAACTGCTGGTCATCACCCCCGGCATCAGACCCGTCGATAACCGCGAAGAAGACGACCAAAACCGTGTAGCCAGCGTAGAGATGGCCTTCCAAGGCGGCGCAGATTACATCGTAGTAGGCCGACCCATCCGCGACGCGCAAGACCGCAAAGCTATGGCAGAAAAAATCCAAAGCCAAATCCTTAGCCAATTTAACTAACATGACCCCACCTCCCCCGCCACCCTTATTCGTCGATTATGGAATTTGATCCGCAATTTAGCAGTTCTTATCTGGTCGCGTTTGTCATGGGCTTGTTCAGTAGCATGCATTGCATTGGCATGTGCGGTTCTATTATCGGCACGCTGACACTAAGCCTCAGCCAGGAAATCCGTAATAAAAAGGCCCTGCTCTTGCCGTTTGTGTTCAACTATAACTTAGGGCGAATTAGCAGCTATACCTTGGCGGGGGCGTTGGCAGGGATTATCCAAACCATTATCACCGTACAATTGGGCGATATAAATGGGCATCGTTTACTGCAAATCTTGTCGGCTATTGTCATGGCTAGCGCAGGCCTCTACATTGCCGGTTGGTTTCCGCGCTTTGCTTATATCGAAAAATTTGGCGTCCATGTCTGGAAAAAAATAGAACCCATTGGACGCAAGTTAATACCTGTAAAAAACCGTTTACAGGCTTATTTGTTTGGCATGGTCTGGGGCTGGCTGCCATGCGGCTTGGTCTATACCGCCTTGGCCTTGGCGGCAACCGCAGGTGACATCAGCAAAAGTGCATTGACTATGCTGGCTTTTGGATTAGGTACTTTACCAGCCGTTATGGGAGTGGGTATAATGACGGGTGTTCTAACGAGGCTGTCTAAAATGCGTGGGTTCAAACAAGCCATTGGTCTGTTTATGATTGGGCTGGCATTACTGGCGGCACTGCCTTGGCTTAACCCCTTGGCCTTTACTAACCATCATTTAGGTAACCATTAAAAGAGGCATCCATGGATCATTTCAAAACGATTATTGGTCAATCGCCCGCTTTGGATTCGCTTATCCGTAGTGCGAAAATTGCCGCATCAACCGATGTGACCATTCTCTTAAAAGGCGAAACCGGTACTGGAAAAGAAGTTTTGGCAACCGCCATTCAAAAAGCCAGCAGCCGCGCCAACAAAAAATTCATCACCTTAAACTGTGCCGCCCTGCCCGAAGGCCTGATTGAATCGGAATTGTTCGGTCATAAAAAGGGTTCTTTCACCGGTGCCAGCAATGGCTCGCAAGGGCTTTTCCAAGCGGCTGACGGCGGCACGCTGTTTCTTGACGAAATCAATTCGCTGCCCTTATCGGTTCAAGGCAAGCTATTACGCTTCCTTGATTCCGGCGAATGCTTACCGGTTGGCGAAACGTCGCCCGTTAAGGTCGATGTCCGTATTATCGCCGCCACTAACACCGACTTGAACGACCAGATTGCTGCTGGAGATTTCCGCAGCGATTTGTACTACCGTCTTAACGTCGTTCCTATTGAGTTACCGCCATTAGCGCAACGTACCGAAGATGTCGAACATTTGGCAAAACACTTTATTAGCTTGTTCGCCAACACCCACAGCATTACCCCTCCCAGTTTCAGCAAAAATGCCATTAAAGCCCTTAAGACTTACCACTGGCCTGGCAATGTCCGTGAACTGCGTAACCTATGTGAGCGCTTAAGCATTTTACTGTCAGGCAACATTATCGAACCCAGCAACCTGCCCAGCGAAATCACCAACCCTAAAAACACCACCAAAACGGCTGGCTTTGTTTTACCGGACACAGGCTTACAACTGGATAAACTAGAGGCCGATTTAATCAGCCAAGCACTCAGCCGCACCCAAGGCAATCGCAGCCAATCTGCACGATTACTTGGCCTAAGCCGCGATACGCTGCTGTACCGCATGCAAAAACACGGATTTAGAACCCAATAAGGTTTTTTATTTTGGTGATGGCAACGTTAACGCCATCACCGATCAACCTCAAACAGCAGCCCTTGCCTGCCGCATCAAAGCTTTCAAATCGCGCACCGTCTGCGTTAATCCTGAAAATACTGCTTGGGCGATAATGGCATGACCAATATTCAGCTCAACAATTTCCGGTATTGCACAAATCGCTTCCACATTATGGAAATGAAGACCGTGACCGGCGTTGACCTGCAACCCTTTGCCGAACGCATAACGCGCCGCCTCCTTTAACCTAGCCAATTCTTGCTGTTGCGCTTCACGCGTAGACGCATCCGCATAACAACCGGTATGCAATTCAATAACCGGCGCACCTGCAGCAACTGCTGCATCAATTTGAGAGGTTTCGGGGTCAATAAACAGTGACACTTCAATACCCGCATCCGCCAAACGCTTGCATGCCAGTTGCATCGCAGCAAAATGCCCCACAACGTCCAACCCACCTTCTGTCGTCAGTTCGGTGCGTTTTTCCGGCACCAAACAACAGGCATAAGGCCGAACTGATTCGGCGATTGCCAACATTTCTTCAGTCACCGCCATTTCCAGATTCAATCGGGTATTCAGCATGGCTTTAAGCAAATGAATGTCCCGGTCTTGAATATGGCGGCGATCTTCACGCAAATGCGCAGTAATGCCATCAGCACCGGCCTGCTCAGCCAACAAAGCCGCTTGTACCGGCTCTGGATAACGCGTCCCTCTGGCTTGCCTCAAGGTGGCGACATGGTCAATATTGACACCTAATAAAATGGGTTGTTTGTTCATACATTCAGTTGTTTGAAAATTTGATTGGCGACGGCGCGGCTTTTCAATTCCCGCCCCTGTAAATGGAAGTCGATAAGGTGGCGCATCAACGCTTTAGCTTCTGCAAGCTGCCTTGCGCCTTGCAATTGCTGATGATGCATTGCCAATAATGTCGCACCGGAAAACGCACCTTGCTCATGCAAGACAGCTCCGCGCTCAGGATCGAAAAAATAATTTTTGCATGGCAGCACGAGTTGACCATGCTGGTCGTATTGTAATGGCAAGCCATAACCGACAGCCTCTAGCAGTTGCAGCTCAAAAATACGCAAAACACCATCAAAAACTTCTTCACGGGCTAATTTTTGCAAACATTCATGATACGCTGCAAACACTTTCGCATGAGGATCGTTATTGTGCAAAAAATAGACTAACAACTCATTGAGATAAAATCCACAGTAAAAAGCCATGCCGGTAAGGGAATTATCAACAGGATGGGCTTCAACCGTGGTTAGGACTTTTAACTCGCCGTTGCCGAGAAAAGAAACATTCAGGGGAACGAAAGGCTGCAACAATCCAGACGTTTTGGATTTGGCTTTGTGAACGCCTCTGGCAATTAAAGACAGACGACCATAATCGCGCGTCAGCACATCCAAAATAAGGCTCGTTTCGCGGTAAGGGCGTTTTTGTAAGATGTAACTTGGTTGTAAATAAACCGTTTCAGTCATTAAAGCCTAAGCTTAGCAAAGCACGTTCATTATCTGACCAGCCGGATTTTACTTTTACCCATAACTGCAAATAAACCTTTTGATCGATAAGCCGTTCAATATCAAGACGCGCTTCTGTGCCGATGTTCTTCAGCATTTCGCCTTCCTTACCAATGACGATGTTTTTTTGCGTCATCCGCTCCACCCAAATAATTGCGTATATTTTGCTGAGACCAGGATGTTCCTCGTAACGCTCGATTTCAACCGTCAGTTCGTATGGCAACTCTGCCCCCAATCGGCGGGTCAATTTTTCACGAATAATTTCCGCCGCCAGAAAGCGTTCAGATCGGTCGGTGACTTGATCCTCAGGGTAGAGCAATTCCTGTTCAGGCAATAAGTCGTAAAGCAGATTTTCCAAGACATCAAGATTAGTGTTTTTTAAAGCCGAGATTGGCACCAGCTGCTCAAAAGGAAATCGCTTTTGGGCGTCGGCAAAAAACGCCAGCATGGCTTCTTTTTCTTTAATTTTATCGACCTTATTAACGGCAAGAATCACTGGCAAACCGGCTTGCTCGAGTTTTTTAAAAATGATCTCGTCATATTCCTGCCAAACCAAGCCATCAAGCAACCAAACCACCACATCCACACCTAATAAAGTGGTGTCAGCCGTTCGGTTTAGGTAACGGTTTAACGCTTTCTTTTCGCTGTTATGCATGCCCGGCGTATCCATATAAACGATTTGCCCACGCTCGCTGGTGTTGATCCCTAAAATACGATGACGTGTCGTCTGCGGTTTACGCGAGGTAATACTGATTTTTTGCTTCAGCAAATGGTTCATCAAGGTTGATTTGCCGACATTAGGACGACCGATCAGGGCAACTGTACCGCAATTCATTGTTTTTCCTTTAACAATTCGAGCATTTTTTCGGCAGCTGCCTGCTCGGCTTTTTTACGGGAAACGCCTGCGCCAAAACAAGACTCTGGCAATAGCGAAATAGTGCATTTGACTTTAAAGGTTTGTTCGTGGGCAAGTCCAGACATTGTGATTAAACTGTAATCAGGCAAATCCAAACGGCGTGCTTGCATATATTCTTGCAATTGGGTTTTTGGATCTTTTTGCCAATTTTCTAAACTTAGGCCTTTAAGTTTTTCGGCGAAGAGCTTTTCAATCCATTCTTGGCAGGCATCAATACCTTGATCCTTGTACAACGCCCCCATAATGGCTTCAAGCGCGTCAGACAAAATGGAGTCGCGTCGAAACCCGCCACTTTTCAACTCTCCAGAACCCAGCAATAAATACTCGCCCAAATTATGTTTTCTGGCCAACTCGGCCAAAGAGCTTTCGTTAACCAAACTGGCCCTCAAGCGACTTAAAACACCTTCGCTAGCATCGGGAAAATGGTTGTATAACGCCTTTGCAATAACAAAGCCTAATATTGAGTCGCCCAAAAACTCCAAGCGCTCATTGTTTTGCGAGCTAAAGCTCCGATGCGTCAATGCCGTTTTAAATAATGCGGGATCTTTAAAAACCAAGCCGAGTTTCTTTCTCAGCTCGTCAGCGTTTTTAATCACTCCACACCAGCCTCAACTGCGTCGCTAAACTCAACCAACACACTTAAATTACCAAAAATCTTAACAATAACCTCATAATCAATCGAAACTTTTGTGTAAGCACCTGATTTTTGGATAACAATATCTTTAGGTGTTACATCCTTAACGTAATTGAGATCAAAACGTTTTGATATGATATCCTTAATGTCATGCTCACTCATTTCGTCAAAGTCAGGGGCGCTTTTTACTGCTGCCAATGCATCAACGACTTTACCGTGATCGAGATAAATGGGGCCAATTTTAAGGATGAGTAAAACAAAAAAACCGATGACCCCCAATAAAAGAATCATTGTTATTAAAGTCAAACCCTTTTGGTTTTGGAAATTAACATTTGTTTTCATAGCCATATCTCCTAATATTTACGAACGCCAGCCTCTATTTTAGCAGCTCTTATTATTTTAGTACTGTGCCAATACGGTCAAAAGCGACGCCCTTATAAGACCAATCCCAACTCATCCAAATGAAGAACGCACGACCCACCAAGTTTTCTTCAGGCACGGTTCCCCAGTAGCGGCTATCGTTACTATTGTCGCGATTATCACCCATAACAAAATAACGCCCCTGAGGAATCACATATTCAAACGTTCCTGATGGCGCATCATGTCGAACCAAAATATTATGCTCAACACCAGTCAGGTCTTCCAGCAAACGCTCCGCACCCGTCATATCTTCACCTTGACCAACACCTTGAAAAGCGCCTAAAGAAACCTGTTTAACCGGCTCATCGTTAATGAACAGCTGTTTATTTTCATAGGAAACTTTATCGCCTGGCAAACCAATAACCCGTTTAATGTAGTCTACCGTAGGGTCATTAGGAAAACGAAAAACGACAATATCTCCGCGTTTCGGTTCGTTAAGGGCAATAATTTTTTTATTAATAACAGGTAAGCGAATGCCATAAGTAAATTTATTGACCAAAATAAAATCACCCACCAATAAAGTCGGCATCATTGACCCCGAGGGAATGCGGAATGGTTCTGCCAAAAATGAGCGCAACAATAAAACAATCAGCACAACAGGAAAAAAAGACCGCGCATATTCAACCATGAC
Source organism: Methylosoma difficile (assembly GCF_054657615.1). NCBI lineage: Bacteria > Pseudomonadati > Pseudomonadota > Gammaproteobacteria > Methylococcales > Methylococcaceae > Methylosoma > Methylosoma difficile. The sequence goes on from NZ_BAAHYJ010000001.1 coordinate 112,554, forward strand.
CGGCTGGGTTTCTTCGCTATAAGCTTCGCCCGTGTGGCGTAACCACAGCAAATACCCGCCCCAAATCAAGCCGGTGACAACGGTTGCTACCAATAAAAAAAATGCAAAGTCAAAATCCATAAGCTTGGTTGTTAAGTTAAGGGCAAGGGTTTATTCCTTATTTAGCTGTAACACAGCAAGGAACGCTTCTTGTGGGATTTCAATGCTGCCGACTTGTTTCATGCGCTTTTTACCGGCTTTTTGTTTTTCCAACAATTTCTTCTTACGGCTGATGTCGCCACCATAACATTTTGCAGTAACATTTTTACGTAATGCTTTTACAGTCGAGCGTGCGATAATTTTTGAACCAATAGCAGCTTGGATAGCCACCTCGTACATCTGTCGTGGTATCAACTCTTTCATTTTTTCGACCAAATCACGACCACGGGTACTGCTCATATCACGATGGACGATAATCGATAAGGCGTCTACTTTTTCAGAGTTAATCATCACATCAAGCTTGATAAGATCCGCTTCTTGGAAACGTAAAAACTCATAATCGAACGAAGCAAAGCCTCGGCTTACTGATTTTAAGCGATCAAAAAAATCCAACACCACTTCGCTTAAAGGCATCTCATAGTGCAATGACACTTGTCTGCCAGCAAATTGCATATCTTTCTGTACGCCACGTTTTTCAATACAAAGGGTAATGACACCGCCTAAGTAAGCTTCAGGCACGAAAATATTGGCACGAATAATAGGTTCACGAATTTCTTTGACAATACCACCATCAGGCAACTTGGCAGGATTATCGACCATAATGATCTCACCGGTTTGGGTGAGAACCTCATAAATAACTGTTGGTGCAGTCGTAATGAGATCGACATCGTATTCACGCTCCAAACGTTCCTGCACGATCTCCATATGCAGCATACCTAAAAAGCCACAACGAAACCCAAACCCTAGCGCTTGCGATGTTTCAGGTTCAAATTGCAATGCGGCATCATTTAAGTTGAGTTTTTTTAGGGCTTCACGCAAATCTTCATAATTGTCCGAACTGACCGGATAGAGTCCAGCAAAGACTCGTGGTTGTACGCGCTGGAAACCAGTGAGCTGTTCAGTGGCAGGCTTATCGGTCCAAGTGATAGTATCACCTACTGGCGCACCAAAAATATCTTTGATGCCAGCCACCATGTAACCAACTTCCCCTGTATTCAGCAAATCCTTTTCTAGGCGTTTTGGGGTAAACACACCTACGGAATCAACAAGAAAAGATTTTCCCGTCGACATGATCGTGATTTTTTGTTTTTTACGGATACTGCCGTGGACAATCCTAACCAACGAGACAACACCCAAATAACTGTCAAACCAAGAGTCAATAATCAAAGCTTGCAAAGGCCCATCAATATTGCCTTGTGGAGGCGGTACCTTGACCACCAACTGCTCCAAAACATCAAGCACGCCAAGACCTGTTTTAGCACTTATCATCAAAGCTTCATCGGCAGGTATGCCAATAACTTCTTCAATTTCAGATTGGACTCGCTCGGGTTCGGCGGAAGGCAAATCGATCTTATTGAGTACCGGCACAACCTCCAAGCCCTGATCGATTGCAGTGTAACAATTAGCAACACTTTGCGCTTCAACGCCTTGCGCAGCATCGACCACCAACAGGGCGCCTTCGCAAGCAGCCAATGAACGGGAAACCTCGTATGAAAAATCAACATGCCCCGGTGTATCAATAAAATTAAGCTGATAGGTTTCCCCATCTTTGGCCTTAAAATCAAGGGTAACACTTTGTGCCTTGATGGTAATGCCACGCTCGCGTTCAATGTCCATAGAATCCAATACTTGGGCAGACATTTCCCTGTCTGACAGACCGCCGCATATCTGAATAAAGCGATCCGCCAAGGTCGACTTGCCATGATCAATATGGGCGATGATTGAAAAATTTCTTATATGTTTTAAATCCACTTGCTCAACTAAATGATGGGTAATTAAAGAGGGGCAGCCTAGCGGCTAGAGGAACAAAGTATAACAGATTTGATGGGGCGCTTTTACGACTATAACAATAGATAAAGTAGAAATCCCACCGTCTCATTATTAAGTTTTCAGTTCTATCCTAAAGGTAGCTTACTAATAAACCAACAAAAACCATCAAAGCAAACCAGTGACTGATTAAAAATGCTTTGAAACATTTTTGCTTTACATGCCCCGCAATTAAAAACTGTTGATAAAGAAAATGAAGCCCCCCAAACAACAAGCCAACATAGAATGGCCAGGTCAAATCCTCCAAATAAGCCACAACTATTAACAAAGAAACAATCATTAATTGTAATACAGCAATAATTTGCCTATCGTAATCGCCGAATAGAATTGCAGTGGATTTGACACCAATTTTCAAATCATCATCCTTATCCACCATTGCGTAAATAGTGTCATAAACCAAAGCCCACAAGACTACTGCAGCATATAACAACCATGCCTCTAACGGAATATGATTAAGCTGGGCGGCATAAGCCATTGGTACAGCCCAACCAAAAGCCATCCCTAAATAAGCTTGTGGCAAGTAAGTATAGCGCTTCATAAAAGGATAACTGGCTGCCAAAAACGCGCCCACTACCGAAAGCAAGATAGTATAGAGATTTAGCATCAAAACTAAAGCGAAAGCCAAGAGCGATAAAAAGCCAAACACCAAAAGAGCTTCATTTGGCTTAACTTTCCCTGATGCGATAGGGCGTAGTTTGGTACGCGCCACATGTGGATCAAAATCTCTGTCTGCATAATCATTAATTACGCAACCAGCCGCCCTCATTAAAACGACGCCAGCACAAAAAACAAACAAAACAAATGGATTAGGCATCCCTTTTGCCGCGAACCAAAGCCCCCACAAAGTAGGCCACAATAAAATAAAAATACCTACCGGCTTATCAAAACGACACAACAACCAGTACTGTTGCAAACGATCATTTATTCTTTTAAACAACATAAAATGAAAATAAACAATAAAGCCAAATTAACTACTGCCAACAATAACACATTTGTCCAAGGCAAAAAAAAAGCCGGGAAAACCGGCTTTTTAGTTTTATTCTGGTCTGTCAACAAGCTCGACATAAGCCATTGGCGCGTCGTCACCCGGCCTAAAACCGCATTTCATAATACGCAAATAACCACCTGGACGATTTTTATAACGTGGCCCTAACTCATTAAACAGCTTAGTAACCATATCGCGATCACGTAATTTTGCAAAAGCAAGCCTTCTTTTGGCAACACTATCATCTTTTGACAGAGTAATCAGAGGCTCGGCAAAGCCTCTTAATTCTTTCGCTTTAGGCAAAGTCGTTTTAATCAACTCATGCTTAAATAATGAATTTGCCATATTACTGAATAGCGCCTTACGATGGCTACTATTCATATTAAATTTTCTACCGGATTTACGATGTCTCATTGTGAAAGACCTAATTATTAATGTGTTATTGCGTTAGATTGGTCGATAAGATTTTCTGGCGGCCAATTTTCCAACCGCATACCCAAGGACAATCCCTTCAAAGCAAGAATATCTTTTATTTCAGTTAAAGATTTTTTGCCTAAATTAGGTGTTTTTAACAACTCAACTTCTGTTCGTTGAATCAAATCACCAATGTAAAAAATATTTTCAGCTTTCAGACAATTGGCTGACCTTACGGTTAATTCCAAATCATCAACGGGGCGTAAGAAAATAGGCTCAATTTCTGGGCGGCGAGGCTCATTTTCCTTATCGGATCCGGGTTGCTCGATCTCTTTTTCAAAATCAACGAAAACAGAAAGTTGGTCATGCAATATAGTTGCAGCAAGCTTAATAGTTTCTTCAGGATCAACAGTACCATTTGTTTCAAGCTCAATAATAAGCTTATCTAAATTGGTTCTTTGTTCAACACGAGTACTTTCAACTTGATAAGCGACTTTTACAACAGGACTATAGGACGCATCCAACTGCAAGGTACCAACAGAAAGACTCTGATCTGAATTAGATTTCCTTACGCTTACAGGCTCGTAACCTCTCCCGCGCCTAACACGAATCTTCATGTTAAGTACGCCTGCTTGGGTTAAATTGGCAATAACCAAATCAGGGTTAACAATCTCGACATCATGAGACAAGACTATATCCGATGCTTTAACGCAACCTGCACCCGTTTTAGAAAGACTTAATTCAACCTCATCTTTCGAGTGCAAAATAACTGATAGCTTTTTTAAATTAAGCAAAATATCAATTACATCTTCCTGAACGCCTTCGATTGTGGTGTATTCATGTAGCACACCTTCGATTTCTACGTCAGTTACTGCACATCCAGGTATTGTAGATAACAATACCCGTCTTAGTGCATTACCTAGTGAGTGACCGAATCCACGCTCTAACGGCTCAATTACAATCCTTGAATGATTGGGAGACTTTGACTCAACCTCAACCAAACGAGGCTTTAATAAGCCAGCAATAGAACTCTGCATTTATATCCCTCAGAACTGCAATTATTTAGAGTAAAGCTCAACAACCAACTGTTCATTTATATCACTACCCAGATCAACACGATCAGGCAACGAATTAAATGTACCAGACATTGTTTTAGTGTTAACTTCAACCCAATTTGGTAAACCGTATTGCTCTGCAACAGTAAGCGCGTCAACAATACGCTGTTGTTTTTTTGCCTTTTCCCTTACCGAAACGACATCACCTGGATTAACCTGATAAGAAGGCACATTGATCAAAGAATCATTTACCATAATTGACTTATGAGAAACCAACTGACGGGCTTCAGCACGAGTAGACGCATAACCCATGCGGTAAACAACATTATCTAAACGAGACTCCAAAAGATTTAGCAGATTTTCACCTGTTGCACCTTTTTTCATATCAGCAGACTTGTAGTAGTTTCTAAACTGCTTTTCTAATATTCCATAAATTCTGCGCAAACGCTGCTTTGCTCTTAACTGCATAGCATAGTCAGAATTTCTGGTGCGCTTAGCACCATGTTGACCAGGTCTTTGATCTAATTTACATTTGTTTTCTAAGGACTTGCCTCTGCTTTTTAAAAAAAGATCAGTCCCTTCTCTACGGCTTAACTTGCAAGTAGGCCCTATATATCTTGCCATTTTCTACTCCAATTACCTTTAAACGCGACGCTTCTTGGGAGAACGGCAACCATTATGCGGGATTGGCGTCACATCGACTATGTTATTAATTTTAAACCCAAGATTGTTTAAAGACCTAACAGCTGACTCACGACCAGGACCAGGACCTTTTATCATCACGTCAACATTCTTCATACCAAATTCTTGAGCGACAATACCGGCTTTTTCTGCCGCAACCTGCGCTGCAAAAGGCGTACTTTTCCTTGAACCACGAAACCCTGACCCTCCAGAAGTAGCCCAAGACAAGGCATTACCTTTTCTATCAGTTATCGTAATGATCGTGTTATTAAAAGAAGCATGTACGTGCACAATACCATCTGCCACTTCTTTTTTAATACGCTTTCTCGCGCGATTGGGACTAGCCATTGCTCTTAATCTCTATAATTTAACAATCAAACATTATTTTCTAATTGGCTTGCGTGGCCCTTTTCGGGTACGAGCATTAGTTCTTGTTCTTTGTCCACGCAAAGGCAAGCCTCTACGATGACGAATACCACGATAGCAACCTAAATCCATCAATCGCTTGATATTCATTGACACTTCGCGCCTCAAATCACCCTCAACAGTCATTTTTGACACAACCGTACGAATAGACTCAATTTGCTCTTCAGCAAGGTCTTTAATTTTAACAGTAGGAAGAATACCTACTTCGTTACAAATATCACTAGCCGTTTGGCGTCCAACACCATAAATTGCAGTCAATGCAATTACCGCGTGCTTGTGATCTGGTACATTTATACCGGCAATACGTGCCATTCAGATACTCCCCCGAGTAGTCTTTTTAAAGTTAAGCCTAGAATTGTAGCACTAGGATAAACACGAAGCAAGAAAATTTAACCTTGCCTTTGTTTATGTCTACCATCTACACAGATGACCCTTACTACACCGTTTCTCTTAACGATTTTACAATTTCTGCAAATTGTTTTAACTGATGCGCGAACTTTCACTACAACCCTCTCAAATGCCTTATGGCAAAGATTTATTTTTTCAAATTAGCTTTTTTCATCAAGCCTTCGTATTGTTGCGACATAACATGAGTTTGAACTTGAGAAATAAAATCCATAACCACAACAACAATAATCAATAAAGATGTTCCACCAAATGTAAATGGAACATTCCAATAAACAATCAAGAACTCAGGAAGCAAACAAACCAAAGTGATGTAAAAACCGCCAATCAAAGTTAGACGGGTCATTACCTTATCAATATAGTTTGTTGTCTGGATACCAGGTCTTATACCAGGCAAAAAAGCACCTGACTTCTTTAAATTCTCAGCCGTTTCTTTAGCATTAAAAACCAAAGCGGTATAAAAAAAACAAAAGAAAATAATTGCAGCAGCATACAACATCACGTAAACGGGTTGACCAGGTGACAGCATAGTGGCGACATCTTGAAGCCAAGAAAAGCCCTCGCTATTTCCGAACCAACCAGCCACAGTGGCCGGGAATAAAATAATGCTAGAAGCGAAGATTGGAGGAATTACTCCAGCCATATTAAGCTTTAATGGTAAAAAACTACTCTGGGCACCATACAACTTTCTACCTTGTTGGCGCTTCGGGTAATTGATCAAAATACGTCTCTGACCTCTTTCCACAAAAACAACAAGAGCAGTAACAGAGATAGACAAGGCAAACAAAAGGATAATCAACCCAGCATTCATCTCTCCTGTACGAGCTAACTCCAATGTTCCGCCCACAGCCTTAGGCAAGCCCGAAACGATACCAGCAAAGATTATCATGGATATTCCATTACCAATGCCACGCTCAGTAACCTGTTCGCCTAACCACATCAAGAACACAGTACCTGTTACCAAAGTAATCGTTGTAATTGCAACAAATGAAATACCTGGACTTACAACAACAGATAACCCACCTGCTGTTTGATTCTGCAATGCTAATGATATGCCAATTGCTTGAAACGTTGCCAAAACAACAGTCCCATAACGGGTGTACTGTGATATTTTTCTTCTACCTGACTCGCCCTCTTTTTTCATCTGCTCCATTGTTGGCACAACGACAGTCATCAATTGCATAATAATAGATGCAGAAATATATGGCATAATCCCCAAGGCAAATAAGCTTAGCCGCATCAAAGCCCCACCTGAGAACATGTTAAACATGTCCAGTATAGACCCACTTTGTTGCTCAAACATCGCAGCCAAAGCTTTTGGATCAATCCCAGGAACAGGAATATGCGAACCTATGCGATAAACAACGAATGCACCAAGAACAAAAAACAATCTTGCCTTTAATTCTGAAAAATCACCGTCTTTATTAGCCATCTGAGTCCTTGAAGATTTTTAGCTTACGCTTCGATTTTACCGCCAGCAGCCTCAACGGATGCTTTTGCGCCAACTGTAACCTTAATTTCTTTCGAAATAGTCACAGCTTTTGACAATGAACCTGATTTGATTATTTTTACCTTCTTAGTAAAAATTGGAACAATGTTGGCGTCTATTAAAGATTTCAAATCAACAACATCAACGCTCAGGCTATTCAATTCACCTAATCTCACTTCCGCAGAAAGCATTTTTAGATGAGAAACAAATCCAATTTTTGGCAAACGGCGTTGTAAAGGCATTTGACCACCCTCAAAACCCACTTTGTGAAAACCACCACTACGTGCTTTTTGACCTTTGTGACCACGTCCGCATGTTTTACCTAGCGTACAACCAATACCACGACCAACTCTTTTTGATTTTTTTCTTGAGCCTTCGCTCGAACTAATTGTATTTAAATACATTAGATTTCCTCAATCTTAAGCATGTATGAAATTTTATTTATCATGCCTCTAAATTCTGGAGTATTAGGAACCTGGATGGTTTGATTCATCTTCTTCAACCCCAAACCCTTCAAGCAAGCTTGATGTCTTGGCAGACGACCAAATTTGCTTTTAACCATAGTGACACTTAACGTAGTTGCTGCCATAACAATCATCCAATAATTTGATCAACACTCAAACCACGTTTAGCCGCGATTTGTGAAGGACTGTGCATACTTGTCAAACCATTAATTGTCGCTCTCACAACATTAATTGGATTGCTTGTACCAATACATTTAGCCAAAACATTGTGTACACCAACAACTTCAAATACCGCACGCATCGCACCACCAGCAATAATGCCTGTACCTTCAGATGCAGGTTGCATATATACTTTCGCAGCCCCTGTTACATTCATAACAGGATATTGAAGCGTATCGCCTTTTAAGGCAACTTTACGCATGTTTTTTCGTGCTTGTTCCAAAGACTTTTGAATCGCGATAGGTACTTCACGGGCTTTACTTACACCATAGCCCACTCGTCCTTCACCATCACCAACAACTGTCAAAGCAGTAAAGCCGAAAACCCTACCACCTTTTACAACTTTTGCCACTCGTCTTACGTTAACAAGCTTCTCTTGCAAGCCGTCAGTACTGCCTTGTGCGGGTGCTGTAGCCATTTTCTTCTCCTAAAATTTCAAACCTGCTTCACGAGCAGCTTCAGCTAATGCTTTAACACGACCGTGGTATTTAAAACCAGAACGATCAAAGGCAACATTGGTAACACCAGCTGCCAAAGCTTTTTGAGCGATGAACTTACCCACTTCAGCTGCAGCAGCAATATTGCTTGTATTTTTTAAATTGCTTTTAATTTCTGCTTGCGTTGTAGATGCGCTGGCAATAGTTGTACTGCCATCACCACTAATAACTTGTGCATACATATGCTGTGAAGTTTTGTGGATGGTCAGTCTTGTTGCTTTAAGTTTTTTAATTTGGCTACGCAATTTTAATGCGCGCTTCATTCGAGTCTGTTTCTTTTGCATCATGTCACCTTACTTTTTCTTAGCTTCTTTTCTTGCAACATGTTCGTCGCTATATCTGACCCCTTTACCTTTATAAGGCTCAGGTGGACGATAAGCTCTAATTTTGGCTGCAACTTCTCCGACCAATTGTTTGTTGCTACCCTTTACGACAATCTCAGTCTGTGAAGGCGTCTCAACCGTAATACCAGCAGGAACTTCGTAATCAACTGGGTGAGAAAACCCTAACGATAAAGACAATATTTTGTCTTTCGCTTGAGCTCTATATCCAACACCGATCAGGGTGAGCTTTTTCTCAAAGCCAGCTGAAACGCCTGTAACCATATTATTCACAATAGCTCTAGCTGTACCTGCTTGTGCCGTTGCTTTCTTATCATCTCTATTCCATTCAACTTGTAACACATTATCTGCAATCGCAAATGTTACAGCCGCATTAAAGTCGTAAGACAACTCGCCTTTGCTACCTTTAACGGTCATTTGATTTCCATCGACCTTTACGTTAACGCCACTTGGAATAGTGACAGGGGCTTTTGCAATTCTTGACATATCAGGCCTTCGTTAACAAACAGTACATATAACTTCACCGCCATGACCAATTGCACGAGCGGCTCTATCTGTCATTACGCCATTCGAGGTTGATACAATAGCAATACCTAAACCACCTAATACCTTTGGCAGTTCATCTTTTGATTTATAGATGCGCAAACCAGGTCTGCTCACTCTGTCAATGCTCTCGATTACAGGAAGACCTTTGTGGTACTTCAGTTCAATTGTCATCTCACTGTGTGAACCAATGGTTTCTACGCTAAAATCTTTTATATATCCTTCTTCTTTAAGTACTTTTGCAATCGATACTTTTAATTTAGAAGAAGGTTGTTTTACAGTTTTTTTGCCAGCAGATTGACCGTTTCTTATACGGGTCAACATATCTGCTACTGGATCAGTCATGCTCATAATAAAGTCTCCAAACTTGATGTTACCAACTGGCTTTAACGACACCAGGAACATCGCCACGCATTGTTGCTTCGCGTAACTTGTTTCTGCTTAAACCGAATTTACGGTAAAAACCGTGTGGTCGTCCTGTTAAATTACAGCGGTTGTGAACACGTGTCACACTAGAATCTCTAGGTAGTTTTTGGAGCTGCACTTGAGCGGCTTCACGGTCTTCAAAAGATGTATTAGGATCTCTAATAGCTTCTCTCAAAGCCTTACGCTTGACATCATATTTTTCTACTAATTTCTTACGCTTTACTTCGCGCGCAATCATTGACTTCTTTGCCATACAAAATCGCTCTTTAGTTTTTAAATGGAAAGTTAAACAACTTTAACAAGGCCAATCCCTCTTCATTTGTTTTAGCTGTTGTTGTAATAGTAATATCCATACCACGTAAAGCATCGATTTTGTCATAATCAATTTCTGGGAAAATTATTTGCTCCTTAACTCCCATTGAATAATTACCTCTGCCATCAAAGCTTTTAGCACTCAAGCCTCTAAAATCGCGGATTCTAGGAATTGAGATACTAATTAAACGATCCAGAAATTCATACATTCTGTCGCTACGTAAAGTGACTTTACATCCTATTGGCATATCGTCGCGAATTTTAAAGCCTGCGATTGACTTTCTAGCCAATGTAATGACTGGCTTTTGACCAGCTATTTTTTCCATGTCACTGACTGCTGATTGCAAAATCTTTTTGTCTGCAACGGCTCCACCCACACCCATATTAAGAGTGATTTTTGTGATTTTTGGTGCCTGCATAACAGATTTGTAACCAAATTGCTCAATCAATGCCGGCAATATTGTTTCTTTATAAACGGTTTCTAGTCTAGCCATAATTCATCTACACCTTATGCATCAACAACTTCGTTTGTTGATTTAAAATATCTGACTTTTTTTCCGTCTTCCAGAAATCTAAAGCCAACACGATCAGCTTTTTTGGTCGCTGGGTTATATAAGCCAACATTGGAAATGCTGATTGGCATGTCTTTTTCAATAATTCCACCGGAAACACCAGTGTTAGGATTGGCTTTCTGTGTTTTTTTGACGCGATTAACGCCCTCAACCAATACTTTTCCGTCTAAAATTTTTGTGACGCGACCGCTTTTGCCTTTATCTTTACCAGTCAAAACAACGACATCATCACCTTTTTTAATCTTTTGCATACTGACCCTTCCTTATAATACTTCTGGAGCTAATGAGATAATTTTCATAAATTTCTCACCTCTAAGCTCACGTGTAACAGGGCCAAAAATACGCGTTCCTAACGGCTGCAAATTATTGTTCAAAATAACCGCAGCGTTGCCGTCAAAACGGATAACAGATCCATCTGGACGACGAACACCACTGCTGGTACGTACAACTAAGGCATTATAAACTTCACCTTTTTTGACTCTACCACGTGGAATAGCGTCTTTAATACTGACTTTGATAATATCGCCGATGCCTGCATATCGTCTATGCGACCCACCCAATACTTTGATACACATGACCCTTTTGGCACCGCTGTTATCGGCGACGTCAAGGCTAGTTTGCATCTGAATCATGATTATTTCCTAATAATTAAATTAGACAGCAAATGCTATCTGTTTGTACTTTCTAGAACTTGCACAAGTTTGAAGCTTTTGTGCTTAGACATCGGTCTACATGAAGTGATTGAAACAAGGTCACCTTCCTTACAAAGGTTTTGTTCATCATGGATCATCATTTTTGTTGAGCGTTTAATGTATTTTCCATAAACAGGATGTTTTACAACACGCTCAACTAAAACTGTCGCCGACTTGTCCATTTTATTGCTTACTACACGACCAGTAATGGTTCTTAGCTTGGATTGGTTTTCACTCATATTATGCGCCAGCCATTTCTTTCAATATTGTTTGTATACGAGCGACATCACGCCTTACAACTTTTACTTGGTGCGATTTGCTCAATTGTCCAGTCGCTTTTTGCATCCGTAGAGTAAATTTCTCACGAGAAAGGTCGTTTAATAGTGACTGCAATTCGTCTTTTGATTTTTGGCGTAATTCACTTGCTTTCATTACATTATTGTCCGGGCAGTAAATAGTGTTTTTAAAGGTAACTTCGCAGAGGCTAACGCAAACGCTTCTCTTGCTAATTCTTCTGAAACACCTTGGATTTCATACAACATCATCCCTGGTCTAACTTGGGCAACCCAGTATTCTACACTACCTTTCCCTTTACCCATACGAACTTCTAAAGGTTTTTTAGTAATCGGCTTATCAGGGAACACTCGAATCCAAATTTTACCGCCACGCTTGACATGACGAGAGATTGCTCTTCTTGCGGCCTCGATTTGTCTTGCCGTCAAACGACCTCTATCAACTGATTTAAGGCCATATTCACCAAAACTAACTGAAGAACCACGAACTGCAATACCGTTGTTTCTTCCTTTATGCTGCTTACGAAATTTTGTTCTTTTAGGTTGAAGCATGTCTTGTTCCCTTCAACTATTTTTTAGTGTCTGAATTAATGGCTGCCAAATGCGCATCCATATCGAAAACCTCACCTTTGAATATCCACACTTTAATGCCGATAATTCCATAGGTGGTGTTGGCTTCTGCTGTTGCATAATCAATATCGGCACGTAATGTGTGCAAAGGCACACGGCCTTCCCTGTACCATTCAGTACGGGCAATTTCGGCGCCATTTAAACGACCACCTAAACTGATCTTGATTCCTTCAGCACCTAGACGCATTGTATTGGTTACGGCACGCTTCATAGCGCGACGATACATAATACGTTTTTCCAATTGCTGTGCAACGCCTTCGGCGACTAATTGGGCATCTAACTCAGGCTTTCTGATTTCTTCAACATTCAGCTGGACAGGAACACCAATCATTTTGGAGATTTCTTGTCTCAACACATCAATGTCTTCACCTTTTTTACCAATCACAATACCAGGACGGGCTGTATGCACAGTGATATGCGCATTATTGGCCGGACGGTTGATTTGGATACGGCTTACAGACGCATGTGCGAGCTTTTTCTTAATGAATTCTCTGACAGTTAAATCTTGATGCAAAAATAATGGATAATCTTTGCTGCTTGCATACCATCTTGAATTCCAATCTTTGACAATACCAAGGCGTATACCAATTGGATGTACTTTCTGACCCATTTCCTGCCCCTACAGAGTTTCTTCGACTTTAATTGTAATGTGGCAGGTTCTTTTAAGGATACGGTTACCACGTCCTTTAGCTCTTGCCTTAAACCTTTTCATCGTCGCGCCTTCATTTACGAATACGGTCGATACTTTTAAATCATCAATATCAACACTCTCGTTATGCTCTGCATTGGCAACAGCGGACAAGAGTATTTTTTTTAATATTGCGCCGCCTTTTTTTGAGCTAAACGTCAGAATATCGAGTGCTTTATGAACAGGCAATCCACGAATCTGGTCGCCAACAAGACGTGCTTTTTGTGCCGATAAAGGCGCATTGCTTAATTTTGCTGAGATTTCCATATAGAGAATTACCTAGATTTCTTATCGACCACATGGCCTTTGTAGGTGCGGGTAGGTGAAAACTCACCCAATTTATGCCCAATCATATTTTCAGAAATTAACACGGGTATGTGCAATTTTCCGTTGTGGACAGCAATCGTTAAACCCAACATTTCCGGAAGAATCATCGATCTTCTTGACCAAGTTTTAATCGGTTTCCTATTATTAGTCTTGACTGCATCTTCAATTTTTTTGAGAAGATGATGATCAATAAAAGGACCTTTTTTAATTGAACGTGGCACTTTAAACCCTCACTATTTTTGCTTGCGGCGTCTGACGATCATATTGTCAGTGCGTTTGTTTTTTCTGGTTTTATAACCTTTAGTTGGCATACCCCAAGGAGAAACTGGATGCCTGCCACCTGAAGTACGACCTTCACCACCACCGTGCGGATGGTCAACCGGGTTCATTACAACCCCCCTTACGGTAGGTCGGATGCCGCGCCATCTTGATGCGCCCGCTTTACCTAGCGAAGAAAGATTATGCTCAGAATTAGATACCTCACCAATTACAGCACGACAATCAGCCATAACTTTACGCATCTCACCAGAACGTAATCTGATTGTTGCATGCATGCCATCCCTTGCTACCAACTGCACAGAAGTGCCTGCACTTCTAGCAATTTGGGCACCTTTACCAGGCTTTAGCTCAACACAATGCAGTGTTGTACCCATTGGTATATTTCTTAATGGCATACAGTTGCCGGGTTTGACAGGCACTGTCTCGGATGACAATATTTCTTGACCAACTTCCAGACCTTTTGGAGCGATAATATATCTGCGCTCACCATCCTTAAACAGGATTAAGGCGATATTAGCTGTGCGGTTTGGATCATATTCCAAACGTTCTACTACTGCCGGAATATCCAGCTTGTTTCTTTTAAAGTCGATAATACGGTAATGTTGTTTATGACCACCACCGACATGGCGTGTCGTAATACGCCCCATATTGTTACGACCACCCGTTTTGCTATTTTTTTCAAGCAAAGGGGCATATGGCTTGCCTTTATGCAAACCATCAGTTTTGATGCGTATTACAAACCTCGATCCTGGTGATGTCGGTTTTGACTTTACAATCGCCATGATTTTACCGTTTCCTATTGGCCTTCTTTATTTATTAAACAGCGGAAAATTCTATATCGTGGCCTGGTTTTAACTTAACGTAGGCCTTTTTCCAATCAGATTTATGATAAACGGAACGTCCGAACCGCTTTTCTTTGCCTTTAACATTGAGTACGTTGACAGAATCAACCTCAACATTAAACATGGCTTCCACCGCGTCTTTTATTTCAATTTTGTTTGCACTTTTTTTAACTTTAAACACAAATTGGCGATTTTTTTCAGCACCAATTGTTGCTTTTTCTGAAATGACTGGTGCTTCAATAATTGAAGCTAATTCATATACGCTTAATTTCATGCTAAATGCTCCTCAATTTTCTTCAGCGCATCTGGCGTCATGATAACCTTATCGGCACCAACTAAAAGTACAGGACTTAAGTTAATAGCTTCGATAACTTCAACATATGGAATATTTCTAGCTGCCAAAAACAAATTTGGCTCAACATCCGCAACCACTATCAAAATACGTTTGCCAACAACTTCTTTTAAAGAAGCCAACAACTCTTTCGTTTTAGGAGTGCTTGGCACGATAGCATTACTAACTACCAAACGCTCTTGTCTCAATAATTCAGAAAGAATTGAGCGAATACCAACACGGAACATTTTTTTGTTCAGTTTTTGTTCGTATGATCTTGGTCTTGCAGCAAAAGTAACACCACCTGTCCGCCAAATTGGGCTTCGTGTACTACCTGAACGAGCTTGACCCGTTCCTTTTTGACGCCAAGGCTTACTTCCGCCGCCGCTTACGTCAGAACGTGTTTTTTGGGCTTTAGTACCTGCTCTTGCACCCGCAAGGTAGCGAGTCACAAGCTGATGAACTAATGTTTCGTTATACGTTTGACCAAATACAGCTTCTGCCACTTCTAGTGATGCAACTGCATCCTTTGAACTTAACGCTGGGATATGTAAACTCATGACTTATCCTTTTCTCTTAACTTTTGAAGCTGGCGTGATAACAACATCACTTCCTTTTGAACCAGGCACAGCCCCTTTAACCAATATCAAGTTACGCTCAACATCGATGGCTTGAATAGTCAAATTTTGCACAGTAGTAATAGCCGCGCCCATATGACCCGCCATTTTTTTACCCTTAAAAACTCGACCAGGAGTCTGGTTCATACCGATAGAGCCTAATACCCTATGCGATACTGAGTTGCCGTGGGTAGCATCTTGCATATGGAAATTGTGGCGTTTGATACCACCAGCAAATCCTTTACCAATGCTTCTAGCCTGAACATCAACCACTTGACCTTCACTAAAGACACCAACGGATAATTCAGAACCGGCAGACAAATCATTGCCTTCGTTTTCAGCAAGACGAAACTCCCAAAGACCACGACCAGCAGTCACATTTGCAGCAGCATAATGCCCTGCCATTGCTTTATTGACTCTCGATGATTTAACTTCACCTGCTGTTACTTGGATCGATTTGTATCCATCACGCTCAACAGTTTTAACCTGAGTGACCCGATTAGAATCAATCTGTAACACTGTAACCGGTACAGAAGTTCCATCTTCACAAAAAACTCTGGTCATTCCACATTTACGACCAATAAGACCTATTGACATCTGCCAATTCCTCAATTAATTCAACTTTATTTGAACATCCACGCCAGCTGCAAGATCAAGCTTCATCAATGCATCAACGGTTTTGTCTGTTGGTTCAACAATATCCAACAGCCTTTTGTATGTTCTTAATTCATATTGATCACGCGCATCTTTATTTACATGCGGTGATATCAAAATGGTGAAACGTTCTTTTTTAGTAGGCAAAGGAATAGGACCCTTTATCTGGGCGCCCGTTCTTCTTGCTGTTTCTACTATCTCGCTAGCCGATTGATCGATCAATTTATGGTCGAAAGATTTCAAACGGATTCTGATAGTTTGATTAGACATATTTATTACTCAATGATTGAAGCAACAACACCCGCGCCGACAGTACGACCACCTTCACGGATTGCAAAACGTAGACCTTCTTCCATAGCGATTGGTGAAATCAGTTTCACGCTAACGGAGATGTTGTCACCAGGCATTACCATTTCAACGCCTTCTGGCAATTTAACTGCGCCAGTTACGTCTGTGGTACGGAAGTAGAACTGTGGACGGTAACCGTCGAAGAATGGCGTGTGACGACCACCCTCTTCTTTTGACAACACGTAGATTTCTGCGTTGAAATGGGCATGCGGCTTGATGGTGCCTTTGTGCGCCAATACTTGACCACGTTCCACGTCATCACGTTTAGTACCACGCAACAATAAACCAACGTTATCGCCCGCTTCACCTTGATCCAACAATTTACGGAACATTTCAACACCAGTTACGGTGGTTGTCACAGTGGCTTTGATGCCGACGATTTCAACTTCTTGACCGACTTTGATGATACCGCGCTCAATACGGCCAGTTACTACAGTACCACGGCCTGAAATCGAGAATACGTCTTCGATTGGCATTAGGAATGCACCATCAACGGCACGTTCTGGTTCTGGGATATAGCTGTCTAGCGCTTCAACAAGACGGACAACAGAGGCTTCGCCGATGTCGCTTTGGTCGCCTTGCAAGGCCAATAAGGCTGAACCACGGATGATTGGGGTATCGTCGCCTGGGAATTCGTACATATCGAGCAGTTCGCGCAATTCCATCTCAACCAGTTCGATCAACTCTTCGTCGTCAACCATGTCGGCTTTGTTCAGGAACACAACAATATAAGGTACGCCAACCTGTCTTGATAACAGGATGTGCTCACGCGTTTGTGGCATTGGGCCGTCAGCTGCTGAACAAACCAAAATAGCGCCATCCATTTGCGCCGCACCGGTGATCATGTTTTTTACATAGTCAGCATGGCCTGGGCAGTCAACGTGTGCGTAATGGCGTTTTGATGATTCATATTCAACGTGTGATGTTGCAATGGTGATACCACGCGCACGCTCTTCGGGTGCATTATCAATTTGGTCGAACGCTTTAACCGCACCACCGTGGATTTTTGCCATTACAGTAGTCAATGCTGCTGTCAAGGTTGTTTTGCCGTGGTCAACGTGACCGATCGTGCCTACGTTTACGTGCGGCTTATTTCTGGAAAATTTTTCTTTGGCCATGAGTTAATACCTTTGTTTTATTTATTCAACTTTATGAAGATTTTTTAACGATTGCCTCTGCTATGCTTGCAGGCGTTTCATTATATTTTGCAAACTGCATTGTATAGGTAGCACGACCCTGTGTAGCTGATCGCAGATCAGTCGCATAACCGAACATCTCCGCTAACGGTACTTCGCAGCTAATCATCTTACCTGAGGGCGTATCTTCCATGCCTTGGATGATACCGCGACGTCGGTTAATATCACCAACCACATCGCCCATATAATCCTCTGGTGTTGCAACCTCAACTTTCATAATTGGTTCAAGCAAAACCGGATTGGCTTTTCTTGCGCCTTCTCTGAAACACATAGAGCCAGCAATTTTGAAAGCCATTTCGCTCGAATCAACATCATGATAAGAACCATCAAATAAAGACACCTTTACATCTAAAACAGGATAACCAGCCAATACACCGCTTTTCAACTGCTCCTGTACGCCTTTATCAACGGCTGGGATATATTCCTTAGGAACAACCCCACCTACAACTTCATTGACGAATTCATAACCAGCCCCTTCATCTTTTGGTTCAATCCTTAACCAAACATGTCCATATTGGCCTTTACCGCCTGACTGCCTTATAAACTTGCATTCATGTTCAACAGCGATTTTCACGGTCTCCCGATAAGCAACCTGGGGCGCACCCACATTAGCCTGGACTCCAAACTCTCTTTTCAGTCTATCGACAATAATTTCTAGATGAAGCTCTCCCATCCCTGAAATGATGATCTGCCCTGAATCGTCATCTGTGCTTACCCTAAACGAAGGATCTTCCTGAGCCAATTTAGCTAAAGCAACACCCATTTTATCTTGGTCTGCTTTTGTTTTTGGCTCTACTGCTACTGAAATTACCGGATCTGGAAAATCCATTTTTTCCAAAACAACTACACTACCGGAATCGCACAGCGTATCGCCGGTGGTCACATCCTTAAGACCAATTGCAGCCGCTATATCACCTGCATACACTTCTTTCACTTCTTCTCTGCTATTGGCATGCATTTGAACAATGCGACCAATGCGCTCTCTTTTCTTTTTTACTGAATTGTATACAGCATCGCCAGAACGCAAAACACCCGAATAAACCCTGAAAAACGTCAATGTTCCAACGAACGGATCGGTTGCAATCTTAAAAGCTAATGAGGCAAATGGTTCGTCATCATTTGCACGTCTTTCTGCCTGACCAACCCCATCATCTAAATGACCAACAATTGCAGGAACATCACTTGGCGCTGGCAAATACTCAATAACAGCATCCAAAACAGTCTGGACACCTTTATTCTTAAAGGCTGAGCCACAAAAAGCAGGAACCAATCTATTAGACAAAGAGCCTAAGCGAATACCTTGACGTATCTCATCAATTGACAAATCACCTTCTTCAAGATATTTGTCCATGAGACTATCACTACCATCAGCTGCTGCCTCAACCATATGCTCTCGCCATTTACTGCACAGCTCAAACATATCAACAGGAATTTCTTTTTCTACAAAAGACATACCCATACTGGCATCATCCCAATATATCGCCTTCATCTTGACCAGATCCACAACGCCTTCAAACTTATCTTCAGCACCGATCGGCAACTGCATTGGAACAGCTCTTGCGCCCAGCCTCTGCTTTATCTGCTCAATGACCCTAAAGTAATTAGCGCCAGTACGATCCATCTTATTAACAAAAACCAAACGTGGAACGTGATATTTATCTGCTTGACGCCAAACCGTTTCAGATTGCGGCTCTACACCACCTACAGCACAGAAAACCGCACAAGCACCATCAAGCACCCTTAACGAACGTTCGACTTCGATCGTAAAATCAACATGACCAGGCGTATCAATAATATTTATACGGTGCTCGTCAAACTGCTTTTCCATACCACTCCAAAAACAAGTGGTAGCCGCAGATGTTATTGTTATCCCTCGCTCCTGCTCCTGCTCCATCCAATCCATCGTAGCCGTACCATCATGCACCTCACCCAACTTGTGAGAAACACCGGTATAAAACAAAATACGCTCAGTTGTTGTTGTCTTTCCAGCATCTATGTGCGCCATAATGCCGATATTTCTATATTTACTTATCGGCGTCTTACGAGCCACAACCGCAACCTTTTTCTAATTACCAACGATAATGTGAGAACGCCTTGTTAGCCTCTGCCATTCTGTGCGTATCCTCACGCTTCTTAGCTGCTGTGCCTCTACCCTCAAAAGCCTCCATCAACTCGCCAGCCAGTTTCTTTGCCATGGTGCGCTCATTCCTTTTACGCGAAGCATCAATCAACCAACGCATTGCCAAAGCCAACCTTCTTGAAGGACGAACCTCAACAGGAACCTGATATGTAGCACCACCAACCCGACGAGATTTAACCTCAACTCTTGGCTGTACATTCTCAAGCGCTTTTGACAATACATCCAAAGGAACCGCATGACCTTTAGACTCAATAACATCTAATGCACCATAGACAATACTTTCAGCGATCGACTTCTTTCCGCTTTCCATAATCATATTCATGAATTTGGTCAGCATAACACTACCAAACCGAGGATCTGGAATTATTTCCCTTTTTGTAGCAACTCTTCTTCTAGACATTTATCACCAACCGAATCTTAGCTCTTAGGCCGTTTTGTTCCATATTTTGAGCGACCACATCTTCTGTTGGTCACACCTGAAGCATCCAAACTACCACGAACCACGTGATAACGAACACCTGGCAAGTCTTTAACCCTACCACCTCTAATCAAGACCACGGAATGCTCTTGAAGATTATGCCCCTCACCACCGATGTAGCTACTTACCTCAGATCCGTTGGTCAACCTAACCCTTGCCACCTTACGTAGTGCAGAGTTTGGTTTTTTTGGTGTTGTGGTATAAACTCGCGTACATACACCTCGTCGCTGAGGACAAGCCTCTAAAGCGGGTACATTGCTTTTTTCTATTCTTTTAGCACGCGGCTTACGAACCAGCTGATTGATCGTGGCCATATCTTCAAATACTCCGGTTTTAATTTAACTGTCAGGCAATAAAAAATTAACCGTCTAGCGACAACATCCACTGACGGTTAAATATGATCCGACTCGACTAAATCACGTTAATTTATGTTAGCTGGCTATAGTACTCGCCATTCTGATTTAGGTCAAGAAGATTTTTATTGTTAGGAATCTTTCTAAATATTTAATGCTTGTTTTAAAGCCTCTTCTGCATCAACAGCCATGCTGTTTTCCGATTCAGATTCAACCTGTGGAACAAACTTGTTTTTACGGGCATCATGGTAAGCAAGCCCTGTACCTGCAGGAATTAATCGACCCACAATTACGTTTTCTTTAAGGCCTATCAAGCCATCACTCAAGCCTCTTACAGCGGCATCCGTCAACACTCTCGTTGTTTCTTGGAATGATGCTGCCGAGATAAATGATTCGGTTGCTAACGAAGCTTTTGTAATACCCAGCAAGATTGACTCATAACTTGCAGGAATCTTACCTTCTGATTCAACCTTGTCATTTTCAAAACGCATTAATGAGCGCTCTACTTGGTCACCTTTCAAGAAACCAGTGTCGCCAGAAGCTGTAATCTCAACTTTTCTTAACATCTGACGAATAATCGCTTCGATATGTTTGTCGTTGATTTTTACACCTTGCAAACGATAAACGTCTTGAATTTCTTTGACCAGATAATTTGCCAACTCTTCAATGCCACGCAATCTTAGAATGTCATGCGGAGTCAATTCACCTTCAGCAATCGTCTCACCTTTTTCTACATATTCACCTTCAAAAACAGTGATGTGACGCCATTTAGGAATTAAGGTTTCTACTTGCTCGCCAGTACCATCGGTAATAATAACGCGCTGCTTACCTTTTGTTTCTTTACCGAATGAAATAGTACCGCTTGTTTCGGCAAGAATGGCGGGGTCTTTTGTTTTACGCGCTTCAAACAAATCGGCTACGCGCGGCAAACCACCGGTAATATCCCTCGTTTTACTGGATTCCTGTGGAATCCTTGCCAGAACGTCACCGACCTTAACTTCTCCGCCGTCCTTAATACCCGCAATCGCGCCAGCCGGTAAGAAGTATTGGGCTGGAATTTCGGTTCCAGGCAAATTAATTCCATTACCGTCCTTATCGGTCAATTTAACCATCGGACGCAGCTCGCGACCAGCACTACCCCTTTGCTTAGGATCAGTAACAACCAGAGAACTCAAACCCGTCACTTCGTCAGATTGTTTCTGTACAGTAACGCCGTCAACGAAATGAATCAATTCAACAATACCGTCCACCTCAGTGATTACTGGGTGGGTAAAGGGATCCCACGTTACAATAATGTCACCGGCGTTAACTTTTGAGCCTTCCTGTACGGACAATACTGCACCGTATGGAATTTTATAGCGTTCACGCTCACGACCGTAATCGTCAACCACGCCAACCTCACCAGAACGGGAAACAGCCACCAAGTTGCCTTCGCGGTTAATAACCGATTTCAAGTTGGTCAGACGGACAGTTCCGGCAGACTTGACCTGTACGTTACTGATAGCAGCTGAACGCGATGCAGCACCACCAATGTGGAAGGTACGCATTGTCAACTGAGTACCAGGCTCACCGATTGACTGGGCGGCGATAACACCGACCGCTTCACCGATATTAACCAAGTGACCGCGTCCTAGATCACGCCCGTAACAAGCAGCACATACGCCATGTCTGTTTTCACAGGTAATGATTGAACGCACCAAAATTTGGTCAACACTTTGTGCTTCCAAAACGGCAACCCAATGCTCGTTTAGCAAAGTTCCTCTTGGTACAACAATATTTTCGCCAGAACCATCCAACACATCGACTGCCGCCACACGGCCTAGCACTCGTTCGGAAAGCGGTTCAACCACATCTCCGCCTTCGATGATCGGCATCATGACCAAGCCATTTGATGTACCGCAATCTTGACTGGTAATTACCAAATCTTGGGCAACATCCACCAATCGGCGTGTCAAGTAACCTGAGTTTGCGGTTTTCAAAGCGGTATCCGCCAAACCTTTGCGGGCACCGTGAGTTGAAATAAAGTACTGCAATACGTCCAAACCTTCCCGGAAGTTCGCGGTAATAGGCGTCTCAATAATAGAACCGTCTGGTTTTGCCATCAAACCACGCATACCTGCTAACTGACGAATCTGTGCCGCCGAACCCCTCGCTCCCGATTCCGCCATCATAAAGATGGAGTTGAAGGATTTCTGTTTGACTGTATTGCCATCACGGTCAACAACAGACTCTTCACCCAAACCATCCATCATCACTTTCGCAACTTGATCGTTAGCATGAGACCAAATGTCGACAACCTTGTTGTAGCGTTCGCCGTCCGTAACTAAACCTGAAGCATACTGGCTTTGGATTTCATTAACTTCGGCTTCAGCGGAAGCAATGATGTCGGCCTTTTTAGCTGGGATCGCCATGTCTTCAATACCGAAAGACACGCCAGAACGGGTTGCGTACCTAAAACCAAGATACATTAACTGATCAGCCAAAATGACAGTGTCTTTATTACCCAAATAACGGTAGCTATAGTTGATTAAACGCGAGATGTTCTTTTTGGTCATATCGCAGTTAACCAAATCGAATGGCATACGGTTAGGCACAACTTCCCAAATCAGCGCACGACCAACCGTTGTATTGACACGGCGGGTTTTCGGAACGCGCACACCCTCTTCATCCAACAACAGCTCAGTTACCCGCAGTTGGATTTTTGACTGTAACTCGACACTTTTAAACTGTAATGCCTTTTGCACTTCGTTCACATCACCAAAGACCGTTCCATCGCCTTTAGCGTTGATCTTCTCACGGCTAATGTAATACAAACCCAAAACCACGTCTTGTGATGGATTGATAACTGGCTCACCGTTCGCAGGCGACAAAATATTATTGGTCGCCATCATCAACGTTCTGGCTTCCAACTGCGCTTCGATTGACAACGGAATATGCACAGCCATCTGGTCGCCGTCAAAGTCAGCGTTGAATGCGCTACAAACTAACGGGTGCAACTGAATGGCCTTGCCTTCAATCAGGGTTGGCTCAAAAGCTTGGATACCTAATCTGTGCAACGTCGGCGCACGATTGAGCAAAATAGGATGCTCGCGGATGACTTCTTCAAGAATATCCCAAACCTCTGCACCTTCGCGTTCAACCATTTTTTTGGCTGCCTTAATGGTTGTCGCCAAGCCACGGAACTGTAATTTGCTAAAGATAAAGGGTTTGAACAGCTCCAAAGCCATTTTTTTCGGCAAACCACACTGATGCAATCTCAGCGTTGGCCCCACAACAATTACCGAACGACCCGAATAGTCAACTCGTTTACCCAACAAGTTTTGACGGAAACGGCCTTGTTTACCTTTAATCATATCCGCCAAAGATTTCAGCGGACGTCTGTTAGTACCGGTAATGGCGCGACCACGACGACCGTTATCCAACAAAGCATCGACCGATTCTTGCAGCATACGCTTTTCGTTACGGACAATAATGTCCGGCGCATTCAAATCCAATAAACGGTTTAGACGATTATTTCTGTTGATGACCCGACGGTACAAGTCATTGAGATCAGAAGTCGCAAAACGACCACCATCCAAAGGTACCAATGGGCGCAACTCTGGCGGCAATACAGGCAACACTTGTAAAATCATCCATTCCGGACGATTTTTAGAGGCCAACAAGGCATCCATTACCTTCAAGCGTTTGGCGTATTTTTTAATTTTTGTTTCAGAGTTAGTGGAATTGATTTCTTCTCTAAGAGTCTCAACTTGCTCTTTTAAATCAATCGCTTTCAACAGATCATAGATCGCTTCCGCACCCATTTTGGCGATAAAATCATCGCCATGCTGCTCTACAGCATCCAAATACTCATCGTCGGTCAACAATTGGCCTTTTTCTAAAGGCGTCAAACCTGGATCAAGTACTACGAAAGATTCAAAATACAATACACGCTCAATTTCTCTGAGCGTCATATCCAATAATAGGGCGATACGCGAAGGCAATGATTTCAAAAACCAAATGTGTGCGACAGGGCTTGCCAAATCAATATGCCCCATACGCTCGCGGCGTACTTTTGACAAAGTCACTTCAACGCCACATTTTTCGCAAATGACACCGCGATGCTTTAGGCGTTTATATTTTCCGCACAAACATTCGTAATCGCTGACAGGGCCAAAAATCTTGGCACAGAACAATCCGTCACGCTCTGGTTTGAATGTACGGTAATTGATCGTTTCTGGTTTTTTAACTTCACCATAAGACCAAGACCGAATCATGTCTGGTGATGCCAAGCCAATACTGATGCCATCAAAGTCATCGGCACGGCCTTGGCGTTTTAAGAAATTCATTAAATCTTTCAAGAGAGTCTCCCCTTTTTAATTGGCTCCGGCTGCGCCGAAGCTGGGTATATCAGTCATCAAATCAAGTTTGGGTAAAAGCCAATAGCGACTTTTACCCTGAATAGCAAACCTTAGCGTTGGCGATTATTCGCGATCCAACTCTATATTGACGGCTAAAGATCGGATTTCTTTAATCAATACATTGAATGATTCCGGCATACCCGCTTCCATTTTATGGTCACCATCGACAATATTTTTGTACATACGCGTACGTCCAGTGACGTCGTCCGATTTGACCGTGAGCATTTCCTGCAAGGTATAAGCGGCACCGTAAGCTTCCAATGCCCAAACCTCCATCTCACCGAAACGCTGACCACCAAACTGGGCTTTACCACCCAACGGCTGCTGCGTAACCAAGCTATATGGCCCGGTAGAGCGCGCATGCATTTTGTCGTCAACCAAGTGGTTCAATTTCAGCATGTACATGTAGCCTACTGTGACTTCACGCTCGAACGGCTCACCTGTCAAACCATCATACAAAACGGTTTGACCGTGTTCTGGTAAATCGGCAAGTTTCAACATCAGACGAATGTCATCTTCGCTAGCACCATCGAATACAGGGGTTGCCATCGGCACACCGGCAACTAGATTGCTGGCCATCTCAATGATTTCAGCGTCGGAGAACGAATCCAAATCTTCTTTTCTGCCACTGCTGTTGTAGATTTTTTCCAAGAATCCACGAATTTCAATGACTTTGGCCCGTGCTTCCAGCATTTTGCCGATTTTAATACCCAAGCCTTTGGCAGCCCAACCTAAGTGGGTTTCCAAAACCTGACCAACGTTCATCCGCGAAGGTACGCCCAACGGGTTTAGAACGATGTCAACGGGATTGCCATCGGCGGTATAAGGCATGTCTTCAATGGGCCTAATCATCGAGATAACACCTTTGTTACCATGTCGACCCGCCATTTTGTCACCCGGCTGGATACGGCGTTTGACCGCCAAGTAGACTTTGACCATTTTCAACACGCCAGGAGGCAGATCATCACCCATGGTGATTTTCTTCTTTTTGATCTCGAATTTTTCTTCGAAATCTTTGCGCTGTTGTTCGATTTGGGCAGCAACTGTTTCTAATTGCAGATTAAGCTCTTCGTCTTTCATTTTGATTTTTAACCAATCTGAATGCTTTAAGCCTTGCAAATAGTCTTCGCTAATTTCTGTACCGGCTTTCAATTGCGCCGGGCCTGACTGTGCGACTTTGCCCATCAATAACTTGGCGACACGGTCAAAAATATCACCTTCCAAGATTTTTAATTGGTCATCCAAATCTTTGCGGTAACGTTTGATTTCTTCTTGTTCAATATCCAATGCGCGTTTGTCTTTTTTAACACCATCGCGTGTAAAGACCTGCACATCGATAACTGTACCTTCGATACTGCTCGGTACACGCAAAGAAGTATCTTTTACGTCAGCGGCTTTTTCACCGAAGATAGCCCGTAACAATTTTTCTTCGGGTGTCAGCTGGGTTTCGCCTTTGGGAGTCACTTTACCAACAAGAATGTCCCCACCTTTAACTTCTGCACCTACGTAAACAATGCCGGACTCATCCAACTTGGACAAGGCTTCTTCACTGACATTAGGAATATCGGCAGTGATTTCTTCAGGGCTGTGCTTGGTATCTCGAGCGACACAAGTTTTCTCTTCGATATGGATAGTGGTGAAACGATCTTCTTTTACAACACGCTCGGAGACCAAAATGGAATCCTCGAAGTTGTAACCATTCCAAGGCATAAATGCCACCAGCATATTCTGGCCTAACGCCAATTCGCCCATATCGGTTGATGGGCCATCGGCAAGGATGTCACCGGCATTAACGGTGTCGCCCAATTTAACCAATGGTTTTTGGTTAATACAGGTGTTTTGGTTTGAGCGGGTGTATTTGGTCAGATTGTAAATATCCACACCAGGCGTGCCAGACTCTGTTTCTGTGTCGTTAACCCTTACCACGATTCTGGCAGCATCGACCATTTCGATACGTCCACCACGACGGGCAACCACGGTCACACCGGAGTCTTTCGCTACGGTGCGTTCCATCCCCGTACCCACCAATGGTTTTTCGGCGCGCAACGTAGGTACCGCTTGGCGTTGCATGTTGGAACCCATTAATGCACGGTTCGCGTCGTCATGCTCCAAGAACGGAATAATGGAAGCCGCGACCGAAACAATCTGCTTAGACGATACGTCCATGTATTGCACGGTATCGGACATCGCCAAGGTAAACTCGTCCTTATGGCGGCAAGACACCAAACCGTCAACCAATCGGCCACTTTCATCAACCGGCACAGACGCCTGGGCAATAACATATTCGCCTTCTTCAATCGCAGACAAATAATCGACGTTTTCAGTTACGATGCCATCAACCACCTTACGGTAAGGTGTTTCTAGGAAACCATAATCGTTCGTGCGGGCATAAACCGACAAAGAGTTAATCAAACCAATGTTCGGACCCTCTGGTGTCTCAATTGGACACACGCGACCATAATGGGTGGCGTGAACGTCACGAACCTCAAAACCAGCCCGCTCGCGCGCCAAACCACCAGGTCCCAAAGCTGATACCCGGCGTTTATGGGTAACTTGTGACAACGGATTGTTTTGGTCCATAAATTGCGACAGCTGGCTAGAGCCAAAAAATTCTTTAACCGCTGCAGAAACTGGTTTGGCATTGATGATTTCTTGTGGCATCAAGCCTTCAGAATCAGCCAACGTCAGACGCTCCTTCACCGCACGCTCAACGCGCACCAAACCGACACGGAATTGGTTTTCAATCATCTCGCCCACTGAACGCACGCGACGATTGCCCAAATGGTCAATATCGTCAACATTGCCGTTACCATTGCGGATGTTTATCAGCTCTTTTAAAACATCAATAATGTCTTCTTTCGTTAACGTACCTGTGCCAGTGACTTCTTCACGTCCAAGGCGACGGTTGAATTTCATCCGGCCAACAGCCGACAAATCATAACGCTCGTCGGTAAAAAACAGGTTTTGGAACAAGTTTTCCGCTGATTCTTTCGTTGGCGGCTCACCAGGTCTCATCATCCGATAAATTTCGACCAATGCTTCCAGTGTATTGGTGGTCACATCCAAGCGCATTGCGTTAGAAATGTAAGGGCCTCTATCCAAGTCGTTAACATACAAAGTATTGATATCAACAATACCGGCATCGATTACTTTATCCAGTAAAACTTCACTGATTTCATCGTTAACATTGGCAATCAATTCACCTGTCGATTGGTCAATCAGGTTGTGCCCTAATATTTTGCCGACCAAGTATTCTCTAGGCACAACAACTTCGGTCAACCCCGCTTTGCTCATTTCGCGGATGTGTTTTGCGGTAATTCTGCGGCCTTCTTCAACCAGAACAGTTTCGCCAGCTTTTATATCAAACGCAGCAATTTCGCCGCGCAAACGCTCGGGTACAAACTGGAACAAACACTTTTCTGCGCTGACAGTGAATTTGTTGGTTTCGTAAAACATTTTAATCATGTCTTCATTGTCGAAACCTAATGCTCTCAGCAAAATTGTTGCTGGAATTTTTCTACGACGGTCAATTCGCACATAAACGCAGTCTTTATGGTCAAATTCAAAATCTAACCAAGAACCACGATAAGGAATCACTCTGGCATTAAACAGCAATTTGCCTGAAGAGTGGGTTTTACCTTTGTCATGATCGAAGAAAACGCCTGGTGAGCGGTGCAACTGGGAAACAATAACACGCTCAGTACCATTAATGACAAACGTGCCATTTTCGGTCATCAGCGGCAATTCACCCATATAGACTTCTTGCTCGCGAATATCTTTTACAACCTTTGCATTAGCAGGCGCATCT
Source organism: Methylosoma difficile (assembly GCF_054657615.1). Classification (NCBI taxonomy): domain Bacteria; kingdom Pseudomonadati; phylum Pseudomonadota; class Gammaproteobacteria; order Methylococcales; family Methylococcaceae; genus Methylosoma; species Methylosoma difficile. Next base: position 141,484 of record NZ_BAAHYJ010000001.1, read on the forward strand.
TTGTCATAAATGACCAAGCGCACCAATACCCGCAATGGCGCAGCAAAAGTTGCTCCTCTTTGTTGACATTCCCTTACATCAAATACAGGCTCTCCTAACCGATACCTAACATATTCGAGTACCGCATAACCGGAATGGCTTTCTATAGGGAATACACTAGAAAATGCCGCATGCAAACCTATATCTGCACGCTTCTCGGGAGCCACACCTGATTGCAGAAAACTTGCATAGGAATTAATTTGAGTGGCTAAAAGGTAGGGAACTTCAAGCACTTCATGGCTTTTCCCAAAATTGTTTCGAATACGCTTTTTTTCGGTAAAAGAGTAGGACATATCGCTTCCAAACTTTTTTCATAAGAGGGGTGTTTTTACTGTAAACCTTTTGTAAACAGTAAAAGGCCGGTGACTTTATGCCACCAGCCATGCTTTTATGGCTTACGCCAAAGATTTGTCGATGTACTTATTTGATATCGACGGTCGCGCCAGCTTCCAGAAGTTGTTTTTTGATGTCTTCAGCTTCTGCTTTAGCAACGCCTTCTTTCAGGACAGTTGGAACGCCTTCAACAGCGTCTTTTGCTTCTTTCAAGCCCAAACCGGTGATGCCACGGACGGTTTTAATAACAGCTACTTTGTTTTCGCCAAAACCTGTCAACACAACATCAAACTCAGTTTGCTCTTCAGCAGCAGGCGCAGCAGCACCAGCAGCAGGCGCAGCAGCAACTGCAACTGCAGCAGCAGAAACGCCAAATTTTTCTTCCATTGCTGAAATCAACTCAACAACGTCCATCACGCTCATGTTAGAGATAGCTTCTAAGATATCTTCTTTAGTAATTGCCATTTTTATTGTGCCTCAATAGGTTTTCTGTATTAAAAGCTTACGCAGCTTCTTTCTGTTCTTTAATCGCTGCAACGGTGCGAACCAATTTTGCGTGCGGCTCTGCCAAAGTACGGACAAATTTCTCAATCGGTGCTTTCATCACCGCCATCAGCAAGCTGATTGCTTGATCGCGGGTTGGCAATTTGGCCAATCGACTCAATTCACTTGAGTCATAAACTTGACCGCCTATAGCAACAACTTTAGGGATTAATTTGTTATGTTCTTTTGCAAAATCACCAATCAATCGAGCCGCACAACCAGGATCATCCATTGAAAATGCAATCAACATAGGCCCAACAAGCCCAGATTGCATACATTCAAATTCTGTCCCTGCTACGGCACGTCTTGCCAAGGTGTTTTTTACCACTCGCAGATAGACGCCTGTTTCTCTTGCTGTTTTACGCAACGCAGTTAATTCCGTTACGGTCAAACCGCGATATTCTGCTGCAATAGCAGAATGGGCTTTAGCAGCGATTGCAGCAACTTCTTCTACGACAGCTTTTTTGCCATCTAAATTTAGTGCCACAGCTTATCTCCGATATATTTCTGAATTATCAGATTAACAAAACGCATCTTTTATAAAACCGTAAAGTCTTCCTTTACTTATTTTAAAGACGCAGCTTACGGTTCTTTACCTATTTATTATTAGGCTAGTACCCGTCTACGCAGGAAATTAAGTCTAGGACACCTGCGGTCTTTGACGGTTACCGCAAAAACGGCAACCCAAAGTTCTTTAAATTTTAGGCAGTAAAACTGCTAGGATCCAACCAAAGACCTGGACCCATTGTTGATGATAAGGTGATTTTTTTAATATAAACACCTTTTGATGTCGCAGGCTTAGCTTTCTTTAAATCTGCAATTAAGGCTTCCAAATTACCTTGGATTGCCGCATCTTCAAAAGTTAATTTACCCAAAGTACAGTGAATAATGCCTGATTTATCAGTACGGTAACGAACTTGACCAGATTTTGCATTTTTAACCGCAGTGGCAACATCAGCAGTAACAGTCCCTACTTTTGGGTTTGGCATTAAGCCTCTTGGCCCTAAAATCTGACCCAATTGACCAACCACACGCATAGCATCTGGAGAAGCAATCACAACATCAAAGTTCATTTCGCCTTTTTTAACCAGATCACCCAAATCATCCATACCTACAATATCTGCACCCGCAGCTCTTGCAGCATCAGCATTTGGGCCTTGGGTAAAAACAGCCACCCTGACAACCTTACCAGTTCCATTTGGTAAAACTGTAGCTCCACGGACATTTTGATCTGATTTACGAGGATCAACACCCAAGTTAACACTGACATCAATGGCTTCGTTAAACTTTGATGTACCAAACTCTTTCAACAACTGAACAGCTTCTGCAACAGTATATTGCTTGGATCGATCAACTTTTTCTTTAATCAGTTTTGCTTTTTTTGTTAACTTAGCCATTACAACCCCTCCACATTCAGACCCATACTACGGGCACTGCCTGCTATTGTTTTTACAGCAGCATCAAGATTAGCCGCATTCAAATCTTCCATTTTTATTTTGGCAATATCTTCAAGCTGCTCGCGTGTTATTGTGCCAACTTTTTTTGTATTTGGATTACTGCTACCACTTTTTAGACCCGTTGCTTTTTTAATCAAAACAGTCGCCGGAGGGGTTTTAGTAATAAATGTAAAGCTACGATCGCTATACACAGTAATAACTACTGGTAGCGGCAAGCCTTTTTCAACATCTTGAGTTTTGGCATTAAATGCTTTACAAAACTCCATAATATTTACACCACGCTGACCCAAAGCGGGACCAATCGGTGGACTTGGGTTTGCTTCACCAGCCTTTACTTGAAGCTTGATGTATGCTGTAATTTTCTTAGCCATTCTTTACTCCATTATGGGTACAAACGCATTTTCAGCTCCCCAAAGACACAAAAAATCCCTGCCTTATTCAGACAGAGACTCCATAAATAATTAATAAAGACAAATACACTAGCTTTTTTCTACCTGACCAAATCCCAACTCTACAGAAGTAGATCTTCCAAATATAAGCACAGATATTTTCAATTTATTTTTTTCATAATTAACTTCTTCGACGGCACCATTGAAATCTTTAAATGGGCCATCAATAATTCTCAAAACTTCACCAACTTCAAATAAAGTTTTAGGTCTAGGCTTATTAACACCCTCTTCAACTCTATTTAATATTGACATAGCTTCGCGCTCAGATATAGGAGCTGGCCTGTCAGAAGTTCCTCCAATAAAACCAAGAACCCTCGGAACATCTTTTACAAGATGCCAAGTTTCATCTGTCAACTCCATCTGAACCAATACGTAACCAGGGAAAAACTTGCGCTCGCTTTTTCTTTGCTGACCCATCCTCATCTCTACCACTTCCTCTGTAGGAACAAGAATCTTGCCAAAATATTTTTCTAGCCCTTCGCGCTTTATTCTTTCTTCTAACCCTTGCTTAACTTTATTTTCAAAGTTTGAGTAAGCATGAACAACATACCATCGCAGGGACATTATTTAACCACCTTGACCAGTCAAATAACGAACACCGGTATACAGTGCAATATCAAGAACCCATAACACCACACCAACAATGGACACCATTGCCAATACCATTAAAGTTGTCCTCATTGTCTCATCTCGAGTTGGCCAAACGACTTTTCTTACCTCCATCCGGGACTCCAAAACAAACCCCCAAACAGACTTACCAAGAACTGTCGTGTATAAAACACCAACAACAACCAACAACATTGCAACAAGACAAAGAACCCTATAAACCAACTGAATATCTGAAAAATAATAGAAAGCAGCTACACCAGCAACCACAAACACAACGGACATCACTTGCTTGACAATATCAATAACCGATACTGATTGTTCTGGCTGACTATTCATGATTTCTTCTTTTTATTATTTTATAAACTTTGAAAGCTTTGAAAGCTTTGCTGAGTGGCAGGCCAGGAGGGTCTCGAACCCCCAACCCGCGGTTTTGGAGACCGCTATTCTACCAATTGAACTACTGACCTATCTCAGAAAACTCATAACGGACTATTATAAACAAAAAAACCGCATTACTCAATAATAGAAGCAACAACACCCGCGCCGACAGTACGACCACCTTCACGGATTGCAAAACGTAGACCTTCTTCCATAGCGATTGGTGAAATCAGTTTCACGCTAACGGAGATGTTGTCACCAGGCATTACCATTTCAACGCCTTCTGGCAATTTAACTGCGCCAGTTACGTCTGTGGTACGGAAGTAGAACTGTGGACGGTAACCGTCGAAGAATGGCGTGTGACGACCACCCTCTTCTTTTGACAACACGTAGATTTCTGCGTTGAAATGGGCATGCGGCTTGATGGTGCCTTTGTGCGCCAATACTTGACCACGTTCCACGTCATCACGTTTAGTACCACGCAACAATAAACCAACGTTATCGCCCGCTTCACCTTGATCCAACAATTTACGGAACATTTCAACACCAGTTACGGTGGTTGTCACAGTGGCTTTGATGCCGACGATTTCAACTTCTTGACCGACTTTGATGATACCGCGCTCAATACGGCCAGTTACTACAGTACCACGGCCTGAAATCGAGAATACGTCTTCGATTGGCATTAGGAATGCACCATCAACGGCACGTTCTGGTTCTGGGATATAGCTGTCTAGCGCTTCAACAAGACGGACAACAGAGGCTTCGCCGATGTCGCTTTGGTCGCCTTGCAAGGCCAATAAGGCTGAACCACGGATGATTGGGGTATCGTCGCCTGGGAATTCGTACATATCGAGCAGTTCGCGCAATTCCATCTCAACCAGTTCGATCAACTCTTCGTCGTCAACCATGTCGGCTTTGTTCAGGAACACAACAATATAAGGTACGCCAACCTGTCTTGATAACAGGATGTGCTCACGCGTTTGTGGCATTGGGCCGTCAGCTGCTGAACAAACCAAAATAGCGCCATCCATTTGCGCCGCACCGGTGATCATGTTTTTTACATAGTCAGCATGGCCTGGGCAGTCAACATGGGCGTAATGGCGTTTTGATGATTCATATTCAACGTGTGATGTTGCAATGGTGATACCACGCGCACGCTCTTCGGGTGCATTATCAATTTGGTCGAACGCTTTAACCGCACCACCGTGGATTTTTGCCATTACAGTAGTCAATGCTGCTGTCAAGGTTGTTTTGCCGTGGTCAACGTGACCGATCGTGCCTACGTTTACGTGCGGCTTATTTCTGGAAAATTTTTCTTTGGCCATACATCACACTTTGATTAATCGTTATACTGGAGCTCATAACCGGATTTGAACCGGTGACCTCTTCCTTACCAAGGAAGTGCTCTACCTACTGAGCTATATGAGCAATTGATCAACATCTCAGAATGGAGCGGGTGATGGGAATCGAACCCACGTGATCAGCTTGGAAGGCTGGAGTTCTACCATTGAACTACACCCGCAGTCACTAAATTTGGTGGAGGGGGGAGGATTCGAACCTCCGAAGGCAGAGCCGGCAGATTTACAGTCTGATCCCTTTGGCCGCTCGGGAACCCCTCCTATATCGGGTAAGCTCTATATTATCTTTTAACGAACAACATATGTCAAATAATTTTTTATTTTATTTTTTATCTGCATTTATCTTAGACATAACAACATCAATCTTGCCACTGACCAATTCGCTAAAAACAACCATAACCTTATCAAAGGACATCAATAACAAACCAAAATCAACAGCAGAGGGCACTGATAACACATAGTCAGCAACCGAACGACCAGCAACCGGACGCCCAACACCTAACCTTAAACGCAAAAACGAAGCCGCACCCAAATGCGCAATAATATCCCTTAACCCATTATGCCCAGCATGACCACCACCCGCTTTTAGCTTCAGCACACCCACATCAAAATCCATCTCATCATGCACAACCAAGACCTCTTCGGCATGCAACTTATAGTACCGAACCAATTTCCCAACAGCACAACCACTTTTATTCATAAAAGTATCTGGCTTCAATAAAATCAATTTATTTGCCGACACACATATCTCAGCAACATATCCCTCAAATTCAGAGCGATACTGCCATTGACCACCATAGCCAGCAATCAATTTATCTAAAAACAAAAACCCGGCATTATGCCGGGTCTTTTCATATTGCCGACCAGGATTACCCAATCCAACAACTAGCTTTATCATTAATTAATACAAAATCCGCAGACTTATTTTGCAGCAACGACAGACGCCACAGGCTGGTCATGGCTTGCGCCATGACTTAACTCAACCAACTCAACACCTGAAGGCAAAACCAAATCAGACAAATGCAAAATACCACCAACATCTAGGTTTTGTAAATCAACCTCAATATACTCAGGCAACACAGAAGGCAAACAAACCACCTCAACATCCGCCATCAAATGTGATACAGCACCACCTTTTTTTACACCCACAGATGTTTGCTCATTAACAAAATGCAAAGGAACATGAACCTTAACAACTTCAGACATGTTTACGCGCTGAAAATCCAAATGCATTACCTGAAATTTTGCAGGGTTACGCTGAACCGCTTTCAAGATAGCCTGCTCTGTCTTACCATCAACAGTTATATCCAAAACATGAGAGTAAACAGCCTCATGCTCAAGATGCTTAATAACTTCGTTATGATTCAAAACCAGCATTTGCGGCTCTTTATGACCACCGTAGATTACAGCAGGCACATTGCCCTTATGACGCGCCCTGCGTGCAGAACACTTACCAATCTCAACACGGCTCTCAGCAATAAATTCAAATACTTTAGACATCTTTCTTCAACCCTAAGCCTTTATGGCAAATTCTAAATTCTGTTAATCCACATACAGCGAACTGACGGACTCGCCGGCAGAAATTCGCCTAATGGTCTCAGCCAGCATCTCAGCAACACTTAACTGTCTTATTTTCCCTAGCTCAATTGCATCCTGACTTAACGGTATGGTATCTGTAACAACCAACTCATCCATGACAGAATTACGCAAATTTTTAATGGCATTACCGGAAAGAACCGCATGTGTACAATAAGCAACAACCTTCACCGCGCCGTGCTTTTTTAATGCCGCCGCCGCATGACAGAGAGTACCCGCCGTATCAACAATATCATCTATCAAGACACAAGTACGCCCATCAACATCACCAATGATATGCATGACTTCAGCAACATTTGCACGCAATCGACGCTTATCAATGATTGCCAAATCAGCATCATTCAGGCGCTTTGCCAATGCCCTTGCCCTGACAACACCACCAACATCAGGCGAAACAACAATCAAATCCTTATACTGCTGACGCCAAACATCACCCAACAAAATTGGCGACGCATAAACATTATCAACCGGTATATCAAAAAAACCTTGGATCTGGTCTGCATGCAAATCAACAGTTAGCAACCTATTGGCACCAGCCTGCTCAATCATTTTTGCCACCAACTTTGCACTGATAGGCACTCTAGCAGATCTTGAACGCCTATCCTGCCTTGAATACCCATAATAAGGCATTACAGCAGTAATTCGCGAAGCTGACGCCCTCTTAAAGGCATCAATCATCACCAACAACTCCATTAAATTCTCATTAGTCGGTGAACAGGTTGGCTGAATAACAAAAACATCCTTACCACGGACATTTTCTTCGATCTCTACAGCAATTTCACCATCGCTAAACCTACCTACTGCCGCCATCCCTAGCCGCATATTTAGCTTCTTAACTATACCTTCAGACAAAGCTAAGTTAGCATTCCCAGAAAACACCATCAAAGAAGTGTCATTCATTCATGCTCTCCTACATTCATTCAATTTCATGAAGGCTAAAATGGCTGGGTCGCAAGGATTCGAACCTTGGTATGCGGAGATCAAAACCCCGTGCCTTACCGCTTGGCGACGACCCAATAATTAGAAAAATAGCTCACAGCCCTTTAACTTTGAAAGCAAAGGGGATTCATTCACCCCTTTAGCCAAAAAGACTTGCCACTTACTACTAAGAGACTTGAACGCAACAATTGCAGTAGATTCCGACTCAAACTCAGCAAAAACACAGGAACCAGTTCCTGTCAGCCTTGCCTCGGCAAATACCGACAAATCAAGCATTGCGTCTTTTATGACTTGATAACGCTCACAAACAACGTCAGCGCAATCATTATTGTGCTGACCAGCTATAAAGTCAGCTATTTTGATTGATTTACTATCGCGTGTCAATTCTTTTGCGTTAAAAATTTCGCCTGTATTAACATGGCAATCGGGTCTAATCACCACAACCCATGATTCTGGAACGACAATTTTCTCCAAAACCTCGCCAACACCTTCAGCCCAAGCAGCATGCCCGAAAACAAATACCGGCACATCCGCACCCAGCGTAAGCCCAAGCTCAATTAGCCGCTCAGTAGACAACCCCAAATCCCAAAGCTTATTTAAAACCACCAACGTAGTTGCCGCATCGGAACTGCCACCTCCCAGACCACCACCCATAGGCAGGTTTTTTTGCACCTCTATACAGACACCCTGCTGGCATCCTGTAGCCGACTTAAGCAAATTTGCAGCCCTGACCGTTAAATCTTCGGCTTCAGGCACACCCGGAATGGTTTTTAATAAACTGACCACTCCGTCTTCCTGAGGATGAAACCTGATCCAATCACACAAATCAATAAACTGAAATACCGTCTGCAATAAATGATAACCATCCGGCCTTCTGCCGACGATTTGCAACAACAAATTTAGTTTTGCTGGCGCAGGCCATCTCTCCATCCATAATGACGGCTTAATTTGCCCCTGCATGTCTTAAATCCCACTGATCTATAATTAATTTTAATTTGGCCTGCCGATTCAGCACGGTTATTTTTTTAGGCAACACCTGACCATCAAACAACTGAACCTGCTCGAATTCGACCAACCAACCCAACTGATTAAAACCCTTACCGAATTTTGTCGATGGCACCGAAGGCTCGGGCAACCCCAACACCCAATATCTCAAAGCCCGTATCGGCACAACCAGACCCAACTGCTCACTGATGAATTGCTGGGGATCGCTTGATGTCTGCGGCTTGCCATCCCCCCTATCAATACTGACAGACACTGCATCCAAATGCACCTTCACCGCGCCCTGGCCCAGCGGCCCGGACAGCTTGATCCGCTCATCATCAGGACGGTGTTGCCATGTAATGCTGGCGGACCAAGAATCGGATTTTTGCGATACTGCAAGCCGCCCAGAAAACTGCCATTCCGGCAACAGATACAACACCTTCTCTTCAGGCCGCTCTTGTGGGGGTGAAAAAATTGCACAGGCCGATAAAGATAGCGCAATTAACGCCATCGCCAACAACCTTAGATTGAGCGGCATATTGTTACTGGGCATTCTTCAATAGGCGCTGCTGCACTTCCAGCAAAAACTCATCATCAGGCGCAGCCTTAATTGCTTCACTAAAGATACCATTAGCCTCATCCTTGCGGCCCAAAGACCACAAAACCTCAACTAGATGGGCAGCTATTTCACTTTCTTTTTGCTTGGCATAGGCTTTTTGCAGAAAATCCAATGCTTTTAACGCCTGACCTTTCTTAAACAAAACCCAACCATAGCTATCGACAATAACTGGTTCGTTTGGCCTCACCGCCAGCGCCCTGGACAAATACTGCTCGGCTTCGGCATAACGACTTGTGCGATTAGCCAATGAATACCCCAGAGCATTCAGCGCTTCGGCATTTTTAGGGTTTTTCTCCAAAATCTTTTGTAAGTCCGCTTCCATTAGATCAAACTTTGCCAACTTTTCCGCCATTAAGGCGCGGGTATAAAGCAGGCTTTCTTCATCATGCATATCGGTTAAGGCGGTAGTCAACAAATTAAACGCTTGCCGATAGTTTTTTTGCTTATTAAAAACTTCCGACTGGATCAACAAAATCCGGACTTTTTCTTTAGGGAACTTGCCCATCATCGCAGAAGCCTTAAGGCTTGCTTCGTTAAACTGCTTTTGCTTGACCATCAACATAATCGACGACACAGAAGCATCAAAAGCCAACGGGCCATCTGAAACCTTATCAAACCAAGCGACTGCTTGCGGTAATTTGCCACGCTTTTCTTCCAGCTTCCCCATATAAAAACTGCTTTGGTTGCGCCAATCGGGGCGCTCTTGCAATTTTTTAAAAATATCTTCGGCATCGTCATCCTGACCATCTTGCAAGTAAACCAAGCCCAACGACAACTGGCTTTCGTAATCGCTAGGATTGGCCTCCAGAATCTCTTCAAAAACCGTACCGGCTTCTTCATATTGATCCGACTTAACCAGCACTTGTGCCAACAAACGCTTAATTTTTGGATTCTCAGGATACTTGCTGACGGCATATCGTAAGATTGTTTCCGCTTTAGAAAAATCACCCGAAAAAACCGCAATTTGGGCTTGCCAAACCAAAGCCTTATCCCAGTCCGGCTTAATTTTTAGCGTTTTTTCGATATAGACTTCGGCTTGCGCCTTGTCATTTAACTGCGCCCAAAAGAATGATTGCAAATAAGGAACAATCGCTTGGTCAGCATGTTTGGCAGACAACGCCGACAACACACCGGTCATTTTCCTCAACTGACCTTCCTTTTGCAGGACAGAAGCCACTTCCAACACCGACTTTTCGAAATCATCGGCAGAAGAAACGCCCAATAAAACATCGAAATGCTCAACTGCCTTAGCCTGGTCACCATCCCTTAACGCCAACAAAGCCGCAACCTTTCTGGCTTCAGGATTTTTAGGCGCTTGGCGCAACCAAATCGCCAATGACTCTTGAGCCTTGCCGGTATTTTTGATGAACATGGCGATCACCACCGCCCGCTCTGCAAAACGTGGGTCATCCACCCGTTTTGCCGCTTCCAAATAACCTTCCATGGCAATGTCATACTGACCACGCTGACCCGCCAGTTCGGCGGTGAGCAACATAAACAGCACATCAGGATCAATGGCTGTATTGACAGGGCTAGCCTTGGCTTTAGATTCACTTGATTTTGCGGCTAAGGCCGCTGGGTCGACAGCCCCTGTTTGTTTTTCGGAAGTGGCGCACGCCACCAACCCAATAAGCGGAACAACTAACAATAATCTAAAAATTAACACTCAGAATCCTATGTTGATGTACAAGCATTTGCCCATAGATTACCAGAAAACGCGCTGGATTCAGACAGCTGAATTAGCCGCTAATGATAAAGCTATTCTATTTATTGCAATAGCACTCCATAATATGCGCCATACAGCAGCGGCAAAAACGCGCAACGCCCTCAAACCGGACAGCTTGCTGATCCGCTTAAACCCTTAATTCCATAATCACAAATCACAATGACACTTCTTGTTGTAGGGATCAATTACGCCACAGCGCCGGTCAGCATCCGCGAGCGTTTGGCCTACCCTATGGAAATCCTGCCATCTTCGCTAAAAGCCTTCCGGCGGCTGAGCCATGTCAGCGAGGCGGCGATTTTATCAACCTGTAACCGCACCGAATTTTATTGCAACAGCGACACCTCCAACCAACAACCCTTAATTGACTGGGTCGCGGAAAGCAAGCAAATCAACCGCCAAGATTTTGCCCCCTACCTTTATTCGCACACCGACAGCGAACTGATCCGGCACATGTTCCGCGTCGCCTGCGGCTTGGATTCGATGATATTAGGCGAACCGCAAATCCTTGGGCAAATGAAAACCGCCTACCAAGCCGCTTGCGAAGCAGGTACATTAGGCAAACCCTTAGGCAAATTGTTCCAACACACCTTTAGTGCCGCCAAAAAAGTCCGCACCGACACTGCAATCGGATCCAGCCCCGTCTCGGTCGCTTTTGCCGCCGTGCAATTAGCACAACAGATTTTTGACAAACTCAGCGACCAAACCGCCTTGCTGATCGGTGCTGGCGAAACCATCGAACTGACCGCGCGGCACTTGTCGCGCCAAGGCATAGGCCGCCTCATCATCGCCAATCGTACTTACGACAAAGCCCACAGCCTAGCCAGCCAATTTGACGGCTATGCCATTTCTTTAGCGGAATTGCCCAACCATTTGGCGGAAGCCGACATTGTCATCTCCTCCACCGCCAGCCAACTGCCCATTTTGGGCAAAGGCCGTGTTGAAAGCGCGTTAAAAAAGCGCAAGCACAAACCCATGTTCATGGTCGATTTAGCCGTACCGCGCGACATAGAAGCCGAAGTCGAACAACTGCAAGACGTGTACCTGTACACCGTTGACGACTTGCAGCACACCATCAACCAAAACATGAATTCGCGCCGCGAAGCCGCCCAGCAAGCCGAAGAAATCATCGACACCCAAGTCGATCACTTTTTGGCTTGGTTACGCGCACAAGATGCTCAAACCACCATCCGCAACTACCGCCAGCAAGCCGAACAACACCGCGACGAAGCCCTACAAAAAGCCTTGGCCTTGCTAAAAAACGGCGTAACCGCCGAAGAAGCTTTAGAGCGATTGGCTCATGCCTTAACCAACAAACTGACCCACACACCCAGCGCGCAAATCCGCTTGGCAGCCGAAAACGAACGCCACGACCTGATTGCCGCCGTACATGAAATTTTTAAACTGAACAAAACGCAATGAAGCCATCCATACAATTAAAACTAGAAAGCCTGTGCGAACGTTACGACGAAATTGCCGCGCTGTTATCCGAGCCTGAAGTCCAAGCCAACCAAAACAAATTCCGCAGCCTTAGCCAAGAATACGCACAAATCACACCCTTGGTGGAATGCTACAAACGCTACGAAAACGCCTTGGCACAACTGGCCTCCGCACAAGAAATGGCGACCGACAGCGACCCTGACATGCGCGAACTCGCCAAAGAAGAAATCAGCGAAGCGCAACAGCAAATTGCCGCCCTCGACCACGAACTGCAATTGCTGCTGTTACCCAAAGACCCCAACGACAACCGCAACATTTTCCTAGAAATCCGCGCCGGTACCGGCGGCGATGAAGCGGCGATTTTCTCCGGCGACCTGTCGCGCATGTACCAACGTTACGCGGAAAAACGCGGCTGGCAAACCGAAATTATCAGCGAAAGCCACGGCGATCATGGCGGCTACAAAGAAGTCATCCTGCGCGTTTCAGGCCGCGACGTGTATTCGCAACTTAAATTTGAATCCGGCGCACACCGCGTCCAACGTGTGCCAGAAACCGAATCGCAAGGCCGTATCCACACTTCAGCCTGCACGGTCGCCATCATGCCGGAAGTAGAAGAAGTCGATGCCATCGACATCAACCCCGCCGATTTAAAAGTGGACACCTACCGTGCCTCCGGTGCCGGTGGTCAGCACGTCAACAAAACCGAATCGGCCATCCGCATCACCCACATCCCAACGGGCGTGGTGGTGGAATGCCAAGACGAACGCTCGCAACACAAAAACCGCGCCCGTGCCATGTCGTTGCTGGCCTCGCGTTTATTGTCGGCAGAACAGGAAAAACATCACGCCGAGCAATCCATGACCCGTAAGCTGCAAGTGGGCAGCGGCGACCGTTCCGAACGTATCCGCACCTACAACTACCCGCAAGGCCGCTTGACCGACCACCGCATCAACCTGACTTTGTACAAATTGGAAGACATCATGCAAGGCGGTTTGGAGCAAGTCATCCAGCCACTGATTAGCGAGCATCAGGCCGAACTGCTGACGCAATTGGGCGATGACTAATATCCAAACCGCACTGCGCGAAGCCGCCCACAATTTGGCAGACCGCTCCGATTCCGCGCAACTCGATGCCGAAGTGCTGCTGGCTTTTGCCTTGGGTAAATCGCGCAGCCACTTGCGCGCCTGGCCTGAACGAGAACTCGATGCCGCCAGCGAACAACAGTTTTTAAACCTGCTCGCCGCCCGTCAACAAGGCCAGCCTATTGCTTATCTGACTGGCGTGCGGGAGTTTTGGTCGCGCGAGTTTTTCGTCAACGCCGACGTGCTGATTCCCAGGCCGGAAACCGAATTGCTGATCGAACTTAGCCTAGCGTTAATCGCACCCCAGCAAAGCGTGGATCTGATTGATTTAGGCACAGGTTCCGGCATTATCGCCATCACCTTGGCTTTAGAATGCCCACAAGCACGCGTGTGTGCCGTCGATGCCAGCGCTGCCGCCTTAGCCGTCGCCCAAGCAAACGCCGTCCGCTTGCAGGCCCAACACATCCAATTTTACCAAAGCGATTGGTTTACCGACGTGCCTGCCGGACGTTTTGATTTGGTCATCAGCAACCCGCCCTATATTGCCGACCACGACCATCACCTGCAACAAGGCGACGTGCGCTTTGAACCAAACAGCGCGTTAATCGCCGCCGAACAAGGCTTAAGCGATCTACAACAAATTGCCGATAGCGCCCGCAGCCGCTTAAAAACCGGCGGCTATTTATTGATGGAACACGGCTACGACCAACAAGCGGCCGTGCAAAAGCTACTGACAGGTTTGGCTTACCAAAACATCCAAACCCACACCGACTTGTCAGGACAACCGCGCGTGACGGTCGGGCAATGGTAAAACTAGCACCAGCACGCCACTTACTTTATAGTTAATTCCACTTAAACTTTACTCATCAAGCCCATGCAACTGTCCAGAAAACTCACCAACCAACTGTTACATCTGGCGCAATTGTCGGCAGACGTGGAAATCTGCGGACTGGTCAGCGCCCAAAATGGCCTGCCGCTGCGTTGTTACCCGATCAAAAACATTGCCGAAAATCCGCAACAGCGTTTTTTGTTCGATCCTAGCGAACACATCGCCGCCCTAAAAACCATGCGCGATCAACAAGAACAACCGTTCGCCATTTTCCATTCGCACCCCAGCGCACCGGCACAGCCTTCCGCCACCGACATTGCCGAATCGGCCTATCCTGAATTGTTTAACCTGATTATTTCTTTAAACACCAAGGGTGTCTTGGAAATGCGCGGTTTTGCCATTAACGGCAAAACGGTTGAAGAAATTGAATTGACACTCACCGAAGACTAAATTGTGTTTAAGCTTGTCCGTATCCTAATCTTATTGTGCATTTTGGCGTGGGCGGCTTTTTACACCAAAATCCAACATGTACAGGCGCGTTCTTGGTCTGAAACCTTGCCCGTGGTTATTTACCCCATTAATGCCGATGACGGCAGCGTGTTGGTTGATGATTACATAAGCAGCTTGGAAGACCCGCATTTTGCGGCGATTGACACCTTTATCCAGCAACAAAGCCAAGATTACGACTTAATTGCCGAACAACCCACGCTCACCCATTTAGGCGAAAAACTGGACGAACTGCCGCCCGAACCGCCCCTCAGCGGCAATCCGCTGGACGTCATCTTATGGAGCCTGCAACTGCGCCATTGGGTTTGGCAAAACACGCCCGATGACGAATCCAACCTGCACCGCGTGCGCATTTTTGTCCTCTACCACGAAGCCCAGAAAGGCCGTCACCTGCAACATTCGCTGGGCATCGACAATGGCCTGGTCGCCATCGTCCACGCTTTTGCCGCCGATAAACAAACTCAACAAAACAATGTGGTCATCGCCCACGAACTGCTGCACACCGTTGGCGCCACCGACAAATACAACACCAATAACGAACCACTCTACCCCAGCGGCTACGCCAACCCCGAACAAGACCCGCTCTACCCGCAGGAACTGGCGGAAATCATGGCAGGCCGCATCCCGCTTTCACAAAGCCAATCACAAATGCCCGCCAACCTTAACCAGTGCGTGATTGGCGCGCAAACGGCGGCGGAGATTAATTGGCATATCTAAAAATGCTCAAATTCCAAAAAATAAGTTTTGGCTTTTCCCCAGAAAAGAAAATTTTTACAAACTTATCATTTTGCCTAGAGCAAGGAAAAATCTACGCTCTTATGGGTGCGAACGGATCAGGTAAAACAACCCTCTTCAACCTCATCAGTGGCTTCCATAAAACAAACTCAAGAAGCTTAATTTTCAAAAATAAAAATATAACCCAATCATCGCCGCACCAAATAAACAAACTCGGCATAAGCCGAACTTTTCAAGAATTGCGATTGATCTCAAATCTACCCGTTAGGGAAAATATATTGCTGGCAACGCAACCCTACCGATAACTGGTTAAACGCATTACTGCCAGCTTCATTGTTCAAAAACAACCTGCAACATTTAGAAAACAAAGCAGGCCAAATAATCGCCGATTATTTTTTGCACGACATTCAAGGCTCTATAACAAACGAAATCAGCTTTGGACAGTACAAATTATTGAATTTGGCTTGTTGTGTAGCAAACGGTGCAGAGCTCTTGTTATTGGACGAACCCGTGGCTGGCATTAGCCCACATAACCAAACAGCAATCACCCCGCACTTACAGCAACAAGGCAAAACCATGTTGATGATAGAACACGACACCGATTTTATCGAAGCGACAGCAGAGCATTTTTTATTTCTCGATGGCAGCATACTCAACCAATTTACGACCTTTGCCAAATTGAAAAATAGCAGACAAGCGGCGGATGCTTATTTCTGAAATATAAGCTTTTGTTACGACGAAAACTATTTCGGTCATTATTTGTTATCGGCCCGTTTACCACTGAGTTATCAAGTACGATAATGCAAGCTAAAAAATAGCCCCACCACCACATTAAATAGGCCGTTATGATTACATCAATTGCGGCTCAAAATAAAAGCCAAAGCCTAATTATGTATCCTTCCGAAATGCTAAAAATAGATTTTGGCATTTGGTCACGAGCAGACGGTACAGGCAAAGGCAGGGCGACAAGGTATTGCAACCTACAACTCGGCAATGCCCGCAAAAAAGAAATCTTGAAGTCTTCCAAGAACGACACCTGATATTATGGCGTAATACATTGATCCATCATCCCGTACAACTCGTTGTTATCAGTTACTACCAGAAAATGACCACAAAAACGGAACAATCTATAAGATTAAAAATTAGACAGCAGCCCTGCTTTGCAGCAGGTACTTTGGTACATACTAAAGAAGGATTAAAGCCTATTGAAGAGATTCGGATAGGCGATTGGATGTTGTCATACTCGGATAATCAGCATCCTCCCAAACATCTGAGACAAGAGGACGAATACACATATCGAAGAGTCACCCAAACCCTTGTAACCGAAGACCAACCGCTTTCCAAACTGATAGTGAGTGACCTTACAAATAACGTGAGGGAAACGATTTGGGTTACTGCGGATCATCCTATTTATCATAAAGATCGTGGCTGGATTCCTGCCGCTGAACTCGATGCTGTAGATGGACTCGTAAATTTCCGATTTTGTAATGTAATGGTCTTCAGGGGTTACCACGATATAGAAAGGAGGCGGGTATATAATTTAAAAGTTGAGGCGTTTCATACCTATTATGCGGGTGAACAAGGCATCTGGGTTCATAACAACTGCGATATTGATATGTTCCCAACAAGAAAAACAGCAACAATACCTAATTGATACCTTATCGAGCTGTTTATCATGTTGAAACGAACCATCTTGCCTTTATTTTTGGCAGCAATGTTTTTGCTGGAATGCCAGGCCGCCGCAGCTAAAAGCTTAGATGACATGCCGCCGCTGATTTTATGGGCGTGGGAACGGCCTGAGGATTTGCGTTTTCTTGACGGCAAAAACATTGGCGTGGCATTTTTGGCGCAAACCCTGCAACTCAATGGCGATGGTATTGTGCGGGTGCCACGTCGGCAGCCACTTAAAGTTTCTCCCTCTACACCACTGATGGCGGTAACGCGTATTGAAAATGCAGGGGAACAGCCTGCGGCGTTGTCATCCGCGCAACGCCAGCAGTTGGTCGCAACAGTGTTAACAACGCTTGCGCTAAAAAACGTGACAGCGGTGCAGATTGACTACGATGCTAAAGTCTCCGAACGGGGATTTTATCGCCAGTTTCTAATAGATTTACGCCGCCAATTACCCGCAGACATGCCCTTGTCGATGACCGCACTGGCCTCGTTTTGTTTGGGTGATCCGTGGATAAACGACCTGCCAGTAGATGAGGCGGTGCCGATGGTTTTCCGTATGGGGGCCGATACCCACCAAGTGCGGCAACATCTTATAAATGGCAATGATTTTGCGCTACCGTTGTGCCGGCAGAGTGTGGGCATTGCAACCGATGAGCCGCTGCCGAAGCGTTTTGCTGGGCGGCGGGTTTATGTGTTTAAGGGTGTGAGAGCGGTTTGGATTGAGCAGGATTTGGAAGGTTTGCTTAGTGGAATCCGTTAGCCTCGCTTAAACCGCCAATTTTTCGGCGGCTATAATTCACCGCAGGGTGCGCTGTACGTACCTTGCCCAAAAACTGAAAACTTGACTGTTCATCGCGGAATCACGCCATGCAAAACCCGCTAAAAACCTTAGCCTTTTCTGTAAGCCTCTGCTGGCTAGCGATTGCGGCAACTCCCGCTCACGCTTGCGGTTCCGATTTTGCCGAACCCGTTTTTGTCTTCAGCGGGCGACCTGACAATTTTGCCGATTTTGCTCAAGGCAATCTCGGTATTATCCAGCCCAATTGGAATCGCACGGTGTTGTTTCGTGCTTACCGTGAACTGCTGGGCATTCCACTATCCGCCAGCGAACAGCAAGGTTTGATCCGCAATTGGCAAGCCGAGTTTGAACAAAAAGACACCGATCCCAACAACGGTGATGTGGCGCTTAACCATTGGCTGACGGTACGCAAACAGGCTTTTCCTGATCTGGCTGAGCCTGGCAGCATTGGTGATTACCGCACCCTTAACGCAAATGCGTACCACGTCTTTCTGAATTGCGCGTCCGATGCTTTCGAAACCGCCAGCAAAACCTTGCAGGCACGTTTGGCAAGCTATCCGGGCAGCGCAGCGGTTAAAGATTGGCTAACAGCACAGGATTTGGTGTTTGCCAATTGCACGCAAACCAGCTCGGAACAACTTGCCGAAACCGCTGCCGATGCGCCGGATTGGCTAAAGCGGGACCGCGCTTACCAAATCGCCGCAGCACATTTCTACGCCATGCGCTGGCAAGAAGCCCAAGACGGCTTTGGTAAAATTGCCGCCGATAGTGCTTCAGAATGGCAAAGCACTGCCAAATATCTGTTGGCAAGGCTGGCTGTGCGCCAAGCCAGGGTTTATATGGGCGATGATGCCCATCAGCAAAAAACTTTGTACGAACAGGCATTGCCAGCGATTAATGCCGTGCTGGCAGACCCGCAGGCGGCAAGTTTCCATGCCGCAGCCCAGCAGTTGTTAAACTTTGTCAATTACCGCATCAATCCAGAAAACGCTCACAACACACTCGCCAAAAAGCTGTTGGAGCCTGCCGAAAATCCGTATTTTTTTCAAAACCTCGTCGATTATCGCTATTTGTTG
The DNA here is from genome assembly GCF_054657615.1 of Methylosoma difficile. Classification (NCBI taxonomy): domain Bacteria; kingdom Pseudomonadati; phylum Pseudomonadota; class Gammaproteobacteria; order Methylococcales; family Methylococcaceae; genus Methylosoma; species Methylosoma difficile. Next base: position 160,653 of record NZ_BAAHYJ010000001.1, read on the forward strand.
AATAGCCAAGAATATGGCCAAACCGTGCCTTCTACACAGGCTATGCGCCAAGCCAGCGAATTGACTGATTGGCTTTTCACCGTCCAATACCAAAGCGGTGGCTACATCGAGCCTAGCGGAGACGATGCGGCGGCCGCGTTTCGCCATGCCTATGAGCGTTGGCAAAGCAGCCAAAGTCTGCCTTGGCTGGTTGCCTGCCTGATGAAAGCGGCACCGAACACACCCGAAAGCACGCATTTGCTGCATGCCAGTTCAGCAGTTAAAGCTGACTCACCTGCGTATCTGACGGTTAATTACCACGTTGCCCGCTTGCTTAGCGCACAAGGCCAAAGCAATCCTGCCAGAAAAATCTTGGACACCTTGCTGGCCTTGCCTAAGGCTAGGCTTAACAGCAGTACCATCAGCCTGCTGTACCAGCAACGCATGCTGTTGGCGCAAAATGTGGATGAATTGGTTAAGTATTCACAACGCCAAGCCACGGCATTTGCTTGGAATGGCTTTAGTTCGATGTTGGTTGACCTCTCTAAGCCTAAAGAAGGGGAAGATTACTATCGCAATGAGCGCGAATGGCTAGACCGCAACATGTTCGATGCCGATGCCAGACGCACCTTGAACCTGCACACGCCCTTATCGCTATTAAAACAAATCGCCCTGCATAAAGATTTGCCGGATTATCTAAAACGCCGCTTGGTGATGTCGGTATGGATGCGGGCGGTGCTGTTGGGGAATGACGCGAGCGCACAGGCTTTCACGCCACAGCTGATTAAATATTTGCCGGAACTGGAAAAAGCCATCAAACCGTATCGCCAAGCCAAAAACCAGCAAGCGCGTTTTTATGAGGCGGTGTGGCTGATGCTTAACCATCCCGGCATGAGGCCTTTGGTTGAACAAGGCGAAGGCCGCACGGTTGCGCTCAGCGAAAGGGTAGGCAATGGCAATGACTGGTGGTGCGATGATGATTTGAACAGTCAGTATGTTGACGACTATGGCAACCCGCAAAGCGACTTGCCAAGCCCCAGCTTTTACAGCCGTGCCGATATTGCCCAAGCAGCTGATGAGAACGCCAAACTGGCGGCATTGACCGGCGGATCAAATTTTTTAGCCAACCAAGTAGTGGCTTGGGCCAAATACAACCCCAACGACAAACGCCTGCCCGAAGCATTGGCTTTAGCGGTTAAGGCCACCCGCTACGGTGGTTGTCAAAATTGTGCAACCGGCAAGGCCTCTAAAGCCGCCTTTGATCTGCTGCACAAACGTTTCCAAGGCAGCACATGGCAAAAACAGACACCTTACTGGTTTGGTCAAGCTTGTGAAAAATCTTAGTTTATTGGATTGGCATGTACAGACTTTAAAGCTTCTGCAATGTCAGTAGCATCCGTTTAATACGCTTTAGCAAAAGTGATCTGGTGCCGAATCAAGCCCTCATCATTAAAGGGAGAAATCGTTGTCAATTGATTGTTATAGCCATTATGCTCTGTCGTTCACTGAGCGTAGCCGAGGCGACCGCCACCAAACAATCCGCAACCGTAATGCTCTACTACTCAATGACTATGCCAACCATTTAGCGGCAAGGCTCATGAGAGCTTCCAAATACTGTGGGACTTGGTAAATGCTCGATCTTCTCCCATTAAATGCCTTAATAACAAGTCGTCAGGCAGTAAAATAGCAGCCTTTTAGATACAGTGGTGGAGAATGAATGCAATTTTATTTGCTGCCACCTTACAGTGCCGAAGCGAATTGTTGTGACATAAAATGAAATACGAGTGGCTGCCTTTCAGGACATTTGCCCCCGATGAAACTGGTCGAGGATTTGGCTCACAATACAAGCTAATTTTTATTAGGCGCTTAGGTTTCAAGGCAAGTCTTTTTAAAAACTGGCAATAATGTATAAAACTGCTTTTCACCCATGCCAGTCTTTTTTTAAATCAGATGTTGTAAATTTCACTTACTCTTTATTTTTGAATTTAAAAGTATTTTGATATTTTTTCAAAGTTTTTTAGTTATCTCAAATCCAGTGTTTATTATGATGACTGATAAAAATCGACTGAACAGCTTATTACAAAAATCCCGTTAATTTTTCCGGGCTATATGCTGCTTTTCACTTACCTATTCTGAAAGAAACCACCAACAATGCTATGATTACCGGTTTATTTTCTTCCCCAGCATTGATAACCGATGACCCATCACCAGCCTTTGCCGCTTGCTGCGTTAAAATTTACTGCCGATCTTAGCGGCATTGATTTTCCTGAAATTCCCCGCTCCCCGCTCAATTTATTAGGTCAAGACCGCGCCAATGCAGCGCTGGCGTTTGGCATTGCCATGCAAAAGCCCGGCTACCATATTTTTGTCATGGGTGATCCTGGCTTAGGGCGTTTGTCGATGGTCCGCCAGCATTTGGATACTTGGGTAGAACAATTGCCCGCACCGCCTTCGTATGCTTATGTCGATAATTTCGATAACAGCCGCGAGCCTTTGGCTTTGCAATTGCCCGCTGGTCAAGCCGGCGTGTTTGCCAAAGCGGTCGAAAAGCTGTTGGATGATTTGCTGGCAATTTTCCCTGCGGCCTTTGAAAGCCCTGCGTACCAACAAAAAAAGAACTCGCTGGAGCGGCACTTTAGCCATGCTTACAACAACGCCATCGACTTGGTTGACCAGCAAGCCCGCGCCGCTGATATTGCCTTGTTCCGCGATGGCGACAACAACATCAGTTTCGCGCCCATCCGCAACCACAAAGCCATTAATGAAGAACAGTTTTCGCAATTGCCGTCTGCCGAGCGTGAAGCCTTCCATCTGCAAGTGGAAACCTTGGAAGATTATTTAAGCGAAGTGCTGTTGGAAATGCCGCAATGGCGGCGCACGATGGTTGAACACATCAAGCAACTTGACCACGACACGATCAATCAGGCACTCGAACCGTTATTTACCGAACTGGAAAGCGCTTGGCAAGCCATCGACGATGCCATCACTTATTTGTCGGCCTTAAAGCTGCAGTTGCTCAGCACCATCAGCGATTATTTGCTGCCGAAAACCTTAGACCCACAAGCCGCCAGTGCCAGACGCGCACTATTGGTCGAGCAGTTTGTGCCGAATATCCTTATCGAAAGCCAAGCCGACGGCGGCGCACCGATTGTCCACGAAGCACACCCGACGTTTCAAAATTTGTTTGGGCGCATCGAATATGTCAACGACCAAGGCTTGTTAGTCACTCATTTCCAGAAAATTTGCGCGGGGTCGTTGCACAAGGCCAACGGCGGTTATTTGGTGCTGGATGCCGAAAAGCTGTTGACCTATCCGTTGGTCTGGGAAGGTTTGAAGCGCGCCTTGCAAGCGGGTCGTATTGAAATTGAAGCACCGTATTCTGAATACGGCGTCAACACCACCACCTTAAAACCGGAGGTGGTTCCGCTGAATGTCAAAATCATTTTGGTGGGCGATAGCGACATTTACTACTTACTTGAGGAACTGGATAACGAATTTAAGGAAATGTTTAAAATCTTGGCGGATTTTGATTATCTGATTCCGTGCAACCCTCAGACTATAGCGCAATTTGTGCTGCTCATGCGCAAGCAAGCTGCAGATTCCGGCGCAAAACCGTTGGCTCAAAGTGGCGCAGAAGCCTTAATTGAACACAGTTGCCGTTTGGCGGAAAGCCAGCAGCATTTTTCTGCGCATATTAACGATGCACTGGACATTATCGCCGAAGCGGATCTGTTCTGTCGGCAGGCAAACGATGCGCAACTTGAACGGCAGCACATCGAACAAGCATTAACGGCACGCGAATACCGCAACGGCAAAACTTCTGACGATATTTTGGAAGACATGCTCGACGGCACGATTTTAATCGACACCAGTGGTGTCGCCGTTGGCAAAATCAACGGTCTGACGGTACTGGAAATTGGCGGCAGCAGCTTTGGTGCGCCGGCGCGTATCACCACCACGGTGTACCCGGGTTCGCGCGGGATTGTCGATATTGAGCGCGAGGCAGAATTAGGCCAAGCCATCCATTCCAAAGGCGTGATGATTTTAACCGGCTATTTGGGGCATTTTTATGCCCAGCAATTTCCGCTGGCCATTTCCGCCAGCATTGCCATTGAGCAATCGTACAGCCATATCGACGGCGACAGCGCCTCGCTAGCCGAGTTATGTTGTTTGTTGTCAGCACTAACCCGCACACCCATCAAGCAAAGCTATGCCATCACTGGCTCCATCAACCAATACGGTGAGGTGCAAGCCATTGGCGGCGTTAACGAAAAAATCGAAGGCTTCTTCCGGCTTTGTCAGGCGCGCGGCTTAAACGGCGAACACGCAGTGATTATCCCTGTCGCCAACAAACGCAACTTGATGCTTAAACAAACGGTGCTGGATGCCGTTGCCCAAGGTTTGTTTGCCGTCTATTGCGTGGCAACCGTCAATGAGGCGTTGGAATTGTTAACCGGAGAATTGGCTGGCGAAGCCGACAGCGAGGGCAATTACCCCGAAAACAGCCTTAACTTTAAGGCCATCTCGCGCTTAAAAGAAATTTCTGAAATGGCGGGTGAAGAAGATAAGGAAGAAGAAGCTTAACGCATCAATGTGCATTGATGACTTTGATAAATCTAAAAAAAACAGAGTAAAGCTTACCGTTTGTTTTTCGCAGGCATTTAAAGGTAAGTAAGTGTACCACGCCTTGCCACTGCCCTTGTGGTAAAAGGCAAACAAAACGCGATTTAACGGATTGTTTTATCAAAATCACATGGATATAAAAAAGGCCAAACAGGCAGTTTCTCTGTTTGGCCTTTTATTTTTTAGATTATGGCAATTACTTGGCTTTTTTGTCCGCTTTTAAACTTGCCAACAATTTGACCGCTTCGTCTTCCTCTGCGAAATCTCCGCTAGTTTTACCGATGGCAATGGCTTTTTCAAAGTCCGCCGCCGCAGCAAAAGAATCATTCAACTTCATATGCGCCACCCCTAAATGGTAGTGGAACACAGCAACATCTGGCGACAAAGCCACTACATTTTTAAACACTGTTAAAGCATCCTCAATTTTGCCTGTCTTATACAGCGCCCACCCATAAGTATCGAGGAAATAAGGCTGCCCTGACTTTTCAAACTTAGCAGCCAATTTAAAGGCTTTATCAATATTCTCTGGGCTTTCAAACCGATCAAGCAGCAATGAAACATAGTTATTGACGGCAAAATCCATGTTGGGGTTTTTGGCAACTAAAGCTTCATATTTTTCCAAGGCTTGGGCGTATTTTTTTTGTTGTTCATAAGCAGAAGCCAACATAAATTTAATACGGGTATCTTCAGGATTGGCCTGCAAGCCTTTTACATAAGTACTGATAGTGCTATCCAGATCATTTTTCCCTAAATAGACATTCGCTAAAGACTCATAAATTTCCGGCTCTTTAGGCCATCTAGCAGTAGCTGCATCCAGTAATTTGATAGCCTCAGCCCAACGCTGTTCTACTGTCAGTACCTGGCCTTTTAAAACCACGGCAAACCATTTTTCTGGATGCGCAGCAATGTACTTGTCTAAATAATCATGGGTTTTACTGTTCTGCTTTAACGCCTCCAAGCTTTTCACTACCCCTGTCAAAGCGTCTTCCAATTCAGGTGAGTATTCCAGAGCTTGCATATAATTTTCTGCAGCTTCTTTATACAAACCTTGCCCTTCAGAGATTTTACCGCTTAAATATTTTGAAAAGCCTAGGCCTTTAGGTTTAGTTGAAATGGTATCTGCCACTTTTTGGGAACCCGCCCAGTCTTTTTTCAGCAATCTGATTTGTGCCATGGCTTGTAAAGCACCTGGATGGCCGGGGTCTTTTTCAAGCGCTTGCTGCAACACCTCTTCAGCACGGCTTAAGTCCTGATTTTTCAACATACCCGATACCACTGGCAACACCGCATCAAAATTGCCCGGATTCAACTCCAAGGCTTTGCGGAAGTTTTCAGACGCCAATTCGGGTGAATTTTTACTGGTGTACGCACGGGCAAGCAACACCATCGCCTCATCAGATTTGGGGTAATCCCTAACAATAGTCCTTAATTGGGAAATGGCTTCATCAAACGCGCCATTAATCAAATCCAAATTAGCTTTTAGCATCATGCCTTCAAAATGCCGTTCATCAATTGCCAATACTTCATTGACTAAACTGGTCGCCAATGGGATGTCGTTGTTTTGAACCTCAATGGTGGCAAGCACAACTTTGGCGGTCAAAGCCTGTTTCGAATCGCCTTTGTGATCAATAATCCAATTTAACGCTTGTTTGGCTTCATCAATACGTTTTTCTTTGATGTAGTAGTTTGCCAATCGGAAATAAATATCAGATTCATCAGGATTAGTGAGCAAAAACTCTTTAGCTTGCTTTTCAAACAAATCGGGCTTTTTCTCTAACAAGAAATCAATTAAAGCCATTTTTGGCTTGATGTTGGCAGGCTGTCTCTCGACGGCATTTCTTAACTCAATAATGGCTTTGTCGTCGTCCCCGTGTTTTTCATAATGGCTGGCTAGACCGATAACAAATTCGTTGTTTTGGGGAAACCTTTTAATTAACTCCAAAAAGGTCTGCTCGACTTTCGCTGTTTCGTCATTTTGGCGGTAAATCTCCAGCTTTAAACTGTACAGAGACATGTCATCCGGCCTTGTTTTTAGCAGCTTATCGACGGTATTTATAGCCATCTGACTATCTTTGTTTTTCATGTAAACAGCTGATTTCAAAACCGTTGCATCTACATGATCGGCTTGCTTTGCCAAAGCTTTGTCAGCAAAATCCATCGATTCTTTCAGCTTGCCCTGCCTTAATAAAATCGTACCTTTTTGCACTAAGGCATCAACATTTTCGGGGGCTTGCACCAGGACAATGTCAACCTGCTCAAAAGCTTTGTCGTATTCGCCCACAAACAGATAGAGGCGACTCAATTTGATTCGCGCATCAAAATGTTTCGGGTCTAATTTGATGGCTCCCATCAAATTAGCAAACATGCCTTGCCAGTTTTGGTTTTTTTCGTCGATTTGGGCAATGTAGTAGTACGCCTCTACTGATTTATTATCAATTTGTAAGGCATTTTTAAACTCAACCTTAGCTTTTGCATAATCACCCGCCTTAAACAAAGCTTTACCGCTATCTAAGTATTTTTGAATGTGCTCCTCGCTACCACAGCCTTGCAAAAGCATCACCAAAACAATCAAACACCGAATAAAATACATAAATTCCTCATAAATAGGAGATAGTTAATTTTGTAGAACCAAACCCAAGCAGCTTAAGCAATGGGATAAGCCTGAATTCTTCAATTGGGGATATATTTTGGCAACTCAGGTAATACTATTGACGTAAAATCCTGAATCCGCCTCTCAGCATCTTCTATTGTTTCGTTTGGTTTAAGAACTGTTGTCAGACGCACTAGCGCGCCATCGGTACGGTTTAAAAACAACGCGTCATTGAACAAATACCATTTGACCAAGTATTCGTTGGCGACTTTTTTACCCCGTTGCTGGAACCAGTAATAAACTAATTGGGTGTCATCGCCTTTTTTGACAATAATCCTATTGACAGGAAACCCATTAAACAAAACTTCTTTGATTTCAGTAATTTTCCAACCACCCCCCGGTATACAGACGCGCGGTGAATGCGGTGAATTGCCTTTACGCTGCGAGGCGTAATAGGCCGAATAGAAATTAACGACCTCATCTTTATCAGTTTTGTAATCCGCCATAATGTAATCAGTCAATCCCAACGCCTCCAACACATTGTCTTCCAAAGTGCTTTTTGATCCCTGCCAACCACCTAACTGCATTGGAAAACCAGCAAATTCGGTTCGGGGCGGTAAAATCTCCTGACGTTTCTGAATGGAAAAAGCAACCCCTGTCGCAACCAGCAAACTCAGCAACACCGCCGCCAACGGCTTTGAAAAGGGGCGTTCAGTGACTGTATAACCCGTCGATAAATCCAATTCTTCGATATACAAACCGAATACTTCAGAGAAAGGTTTCGCATCTTTACCTATTTTGGTCAACAGCAAAATTTCGAGCAGCAACACCCCCATACACGCCATGAAGACTATCCAGCCTTCAAAATCATGGATAAAACCCTCAGCCATACTGGAGCCATAGTTATCGACCAGCACACCAATCATACCGATGCGGAAGCTGTTCATGATAATAGTGATGGGAATGGTAGAGAAAAACACGATGGCCCGTTTCCAAAGTGGAGCCTTAAACAAAAACCCGCAAATAAAGCCCAAACTCATTAATGGAAACAAGTAACGCAAACCACTACAAGCTTCTACAACTTGCAAACGGAAAACGCCTAAATCGATGATATTGCCTTCCATATACACAGGTATCTGGCAAGCACGGATAAACGCAACCCCCATACGGGTGGACAACAACTGCAGGTTTGCCGATAACCCCGCCTCAATGAAATAAGGGATTGGAATGGCAAAAATCAGCAAGGCGATAGGCACCAGCACGGGCTTGACGGCGGGCCAGCCCATCAATGACAAGGCCAAACCCATAAAAATGGCAATCAATGCGTAATGGATAAGAATGTAAAGGGCGCTGATTTCGCCGACAAAACCAACCACTAATGCCAACAACACAACCAACACGCCCCACCAAGATGGGAAAAAACGACTAACAGTTAAGCTGTCCTTTTTTTGCCAAATAAAATAAAGGGTTAAAAAGGGTATCAGGTAGCCGTGGCTGTATTCTTCCTGCTTATCCCAGCGTGTGGCAAGCTCTTCTACCCCTCCCCAAAAGACAACCATGACCAACAAGCAGCCCATGATTAACATAGACCCGTTTATCAAGCCCATCCGCCAAGCCAATTTTTTTTCCATGCCCCAATCCAAACCCAAAACCTACTTTAAAAATGCGAACTGAGTCACAAAAACAATTGATAAAGATAGACTATTTTAAAAATTAATTAAGCAGAACTTTACCAGAAATTATCGGCATCGCCTAAAGCAGAAAATATCTGATCCTTATTTCAATCGGGCGGCAAAAATGTCAGCCAATCGTTCCACATTTTTTGCCAAATCATAATGTTCCAAAACATATTCCCTACCCTTTTTTGCCAACCGCAGCCGCAGCCGTGCGTCATCCATCAGACGCGCCAAAGCCTCGGCAAGCTCATCAACCGATGAGGGAGCCACCAACAAACCTGTTTCACCGTCTTGGATCAATTCTGGTATGCCGGTAATGCGCGTGGTCACGCAGGGGATTTCCATCGCCATCGCCTCCATCAACACCACCGGTATGCCTTCGGCAAAACTGGGTATACAGAAAATATCAGCGGCGGCATACAGCTCTCTAATATGATTTTGATTGACCGCACCTGAAAAAATGACTGAATCGCTCAACCCCAAAGTCTTTACTTGGCGTTCCAAAGCGGCCCGATCTTCACCATCGCCCACCAACCTTAAGCGTACCGAACGCCCTTGGGCCAACAGTTGGGCAAGCGCCTCCACCAAAATAGGCTGGCCTTTTGCACAAGTAAGGCGGCCTACACAAATGATTTCAAAAACATCAGGCGCGGCATTAAAAGCTTTTGGCGAAAACACGGCAGGATCAACACCCAGGCGGGATACTTCAAACTTATGCCAATGTTCGTAAGGCGACAGCTTCATTAATTGGCTGCGGGCAAAATGGCTGATACAAACAATAAAGTCAGCGGCGATAATTTTTTGTGTCAAATATTGCCCCGGTGCATCATAAAACTCATCCGGGCCGTGGATAGTAGCAGACAACGTGGTGTTAAACACGGTTTTAACATACAAACCCACCGTCATCGCCTGACTGCCCAAATGGGCATGCAAATGGCTTTGTTGCTTTTTTTGCATCCATACACCCACCATCAGGGCTTCGGTGAAATACATTAGGTGGTAAATGATACTTTTAATATCTAACCGCCCCAAAGCGAATAATAAACACACACCTTTAAAATAACCGTCAGGGTGTTTAATTAAGGTCTTAATATGTGCAAACAATGCTCCCATTAACCCGTGGGATTTTACATAGTAAGTTAGAGCCGATTCTTGAGCCTCATCAGCAACAAGGCTTTCAAAACGCCTATCCGCCGCATTAATAGATGCCACATCAATATTGAAACCATTTTTTTTTAACTGTAGAACTTCTCTAATAATAAATATCATCGACAACATAGGGTATTGGCTAATGATATAAGTTATAGATTTAGAAGAATTGCTGCTCGAAACCATGAATGATAATGCTCAAAATATGAAATTTTAGTTTCCCTTCGATTTTCTCCCAATTATGGGCAAAAGCTAGGTCGATTGCTGTTCCTGAGGATAAAAAACTCCCCACTGATGACGCAAACTATCCATCGTTTTAACAATGGCCAAAGACTCATCTAATGGCATTATTTGACTTTCCTGAAGGTTTTCAAATACACAACGGGAAACCTCTTCGATTTCAAATTGATAACCATTGCCTAAGATTTTCATGTATTTTTTGTCTGCGTTGGAAAACAAGCTGCTTAAAGGCTGCAACCTCTTTAACAACTTACGTAAAACTGGGTTTTGTTGATCCCCAGATAATAATGCTTTTTTAATTGTCGCCGCAGAAGCCACTTCAGAATAAAAGGATATAGCTTCAGGACGGAAAAACGGCTCATGAATATGGATCCAGCCTTTTGTCCCAAAGATAAAAGCTTCATTACTGGATCGATAGTTGAAACTAGATGATAAATACGCTACAGCACCAGATTGATAATCTAATCGATAGCTGGAGAGCGTATCCACTCCGGAACTGTTTAATGTTGCATCACCCGATACTTTAATAGGACTTCCCAAAAGATGATAAGCAAGGGAAATGGGATATACACCCCGATCCAAAAGGCTACCCCCCCCTTGTTCAAGGTTCAAAAAACGGCTGTTTACATCAAAATTTACAGGAAACGCAAAACTAGCATGTAATTCGCTAATATCGCCTATTTCCCCATTCTCTATTCGATGCTTAACCTCTTTTATCAAGGGCATAAAACGCATCCACATTGCTTCCATGCAAAAAACCCGATTTTTTCTAGCAGCCGCAATTACCTGATCTGTTTCTAACGCATTAATAAAAAAAGGCTTTTCACACAAAACCGATTTATTGGCTGAAATTGCCAACAGGCAATCTCTCATGTGGCTAAGATGTGGAGTTGCTATATAAACAACATCAACATCCTTGTCTTGTAGCATTCGCTCATAACTACCATAAGATTTCTCCAAACCAAAACCAGCAGCAAACGAATTGGCTGTACTTTGGCTGCGCGATGCTACTGCAATTAGCTGAGCATTAGGTACATACTGAAAGTCCGCAGCAAACTTTCTCGCGACGTTACCTGTCCCCACAATACCCCAGCGTACTTTTGTCACCATTTTTAATATCTCCCTGCGACTGAAATTAATATTAAGCCACTGCCCAAGCCATTGGTTCAATGCTGTCAAATGTCGTTGTCATTTTATACATTGCCCCTTGTTCGCGAGCGTAGTGTATTGCCAAAACAAGCTCAGTTACATGTAACGAATAGCTTGAAGAAAGTCGGCATGGGCGCACTTCCAATATGGCATCAGCCAATTCAGCTGGGCCTCTTGCAAAATCCATATTTTGAGCCCCTTTAGTTTTTGCTTTTGCCCTCCTCGAATCTAATAAGGGATACCGCGTTCTAAAAGGGCTTAAAAAAGTCTTACGGCGTATCGTGAGCATTTTCCGACTATAGACTGGAGACTTATATTTCCAACAATCGTCAACATACAAAACACCTTTGTCACCAACAATTTTGATGCTATGGTCATGGGGGGCTATTAAGCTACAAGTAAGCCTTGCAACAATTCCTGATGCAAATTGAACGCAGGCAACAGAGAAGTCAGGAGAGTCCATATTCAAAGGCTCATCGACGAGCTTATCCGCTATTTGGATTGATGCGAATGAAGTCACCGTTAAGGCTGGCCCAAAAAATGCCACTAGCCAAGCCAAGTAATAACCGGCGTGTTCAAGAGTGCAACCTATTTCAAACTCATCCTTATAGGGCCAAGGGGTTCCTGACGTACTTAGCCATTTCTTATAAGGCATAAGATGCACCAAACCGTCATCCATTTCAGCATAGACAACCCGAACCTTGCCAACCGCTTGATCTCGAATAGCCTTCCAAAGCGTCTGGGCTGTTTCCCCTAAAAGACTGCAAGGTGCTGAAGCTATCAGCAATGCATTCTTTTCAGCAAGTTCGACAAGCTCAGCCGCCTGATCCAACTGCATAGCCAATGGTTTTTCTGAATAAACATGCTTACCAGCCTCTAGCGCGGCTTTACTTACATCATAATGACTACGCGGATTAGTAAGGTTTAATACCATCTCAACCGTTTTGTCCGCCAACAAATCTTCTAAACTTTGGTAGGACATTATTGAATGGTAATTTGAAAACTTTTGATTCCGTTGAGAATCACTATCAAAAACACCAACCAAATTTAACTGTGGATGCAGAGGGATCGTTGCCAAATAGTAATCTGCCACAAACCCACATCCAACTATAGCTATATTCATTTTCTTATTCTCATGACCAGGAACAACATTAGTTGTAATGGAATATGAAGCTTCATTCATACTGCTGAATATAAAAAGCCCCTGACAACACAAAACCTTTTTCTATGTGAGTAATCTGCTTTTTCTATCATAAAACCATTCAAATACCTTCATTTAGCAAATCGTCCACTTTATTCCAAAGCAAAAGCTGCCGAATATCGGCGCTTGCGTTTATGAACCGCAAGGTTTTACCGGCAGCCAGCACATATTTGTAAAGCAATAAGCATTGGCCTAAAAACGCGCCATCTAGCCTGCTGACATTCGCCAAATCCAACACCACATGCCGATCCAGTAATGCAAGCGCCTTAAATTGCGGATTGGTTTGCGCCACCGTCCGCACATCGCAAATACCCGACAAAGTGACTGTAACAGTGTCTTGCTCGGCGTTTAGGCTGGTTTCAATGCTTAACTCCGCCGGCAGGGATGCATCAAGCGGATGGCGTTTCAGCCACAACCAATAAGGTAAGACATCTCGCCAAAGCAAACCTAAAAATACACGACCATCATGAAAATAACGTTTCCATAAGCTCGGTTCTTGATAAATGCGCCAACACCACTCCAACCCCAACTTTTGGGTCCATTCGGGGGCGCGCTGTACTGTTCCGGCAAAAAAATTAATAACAGCCCCCAGGTGGCTAATAACCGTCGCCTGCAGCTTGTCTTTGTTGGCTTCAATCCAGTACTGGCCTTTTTTGGCACTAATGGAAACCACCAAAACATCGACCGCTTGGGCATTGATAACGGAGAGCGTTTCCGGTGAACTCATTTCGGCGACCGTACCAAAACCCGGGCAAAAACTGCCCACCGCCGTTAACCCCGAATAGGCTTGGTTGATCGCTTGGCAAGCGTGTTCGCCAACCCCTTCTTCGCCACCAAAAAAGAACACCCGCAACGGCTGGTCGGCGGGCCGCGAATAAAGCTGTTCGCATAAAGAAGAACCGGCTATACGCTCTGGTAAAGGTACACCTAGCCATTTGGCAACCCGAACAATAGGCGACCCATCCACTACTGATAAATCGCTGTTAATAACGGATTGCCGAAATGCCGCATCTTCTTGCGAGGCAACCATATAATTCAAGTTAGGCGTGGACATAAAACAACGCCGACCTTCAGCGCAAGCGGATACCAGCACATCAATGGCTTGTGGCATAGTCAATGCGTCAAAAGGCAAGCCCAATACACACCAGACATTTCTGGAAAAATCGTAATCTAATTGCTGGCGGATTTTGGCATCCTTTGATTTTGCTATGCTCATGGCAGGTCCTTGAGTTTTAGGGGATTGTCAGAGGGGTAAGAATTTACAACATTAAACATCGCGATCGGTACGTACCCAGTTTTTTTCGCGCTTAACAATAAATGCTTTATAAATCGAAAACTTGGAAACTACATACAAAGGAATTGCCAACAAATCTTTCGCTGACAAGTAATCCAAACCGAATCGACGCCACAATAAAACCATCATCAGCGCAAAACAGGCAAAGCTAACCAACAGCCCATAAAAACCGATAGGAAACCCTGTAAAAGGCAACAACAAAGCCGAAAAAACCACTCCCACAATCGCCATCAGCACCAACAATGACAATGGCGGCACGCCAATATCAAGCGCCAGCCCCAATAAGCGCCAATCCCTGTTCTGTAAGGTTTTTGCCAGCAAGCGAGGGATTTGCTGAACGATAGTCTGCAAATGCCCGTGTTCCCAACGGGTGCGCTGGCTCTGTTCGGCGGCCTGCTGTTCAGGAAAATCGCTAAACACTTCGGCATCAGTACACAATACAGGCGGCATCCCCAATATGGCGCAATCGATACCCAGTTGCATGTCCTCGACAATATTGCCGTGGGCAAGCTGGACAACATCAAAAATCCGCCAAGGGAACGCCATTCCCGTGCCGGTTAATGTGACCGGCAAACCCAATCGGTTCATCGCCAAGGGGCGGATTTTGTTTTTGACCAACCAAGCAAACCCTGCAACCCGGCGCTTTATGCTTGGTTTGTCACCCATGCGCATCAAATAGATGGCTTGGGCAGGCTTATTGTGAAGGCTGACAGAAGCTAACAGCCTTTGCATAGAAAGGCGATTGATGTCGCAATCGGCATCCAGAAACACCACGATTTCAGGCGGAGCAGTCCATTCACGCAAATATTCAATCCCGTGTGCTAATGCATAGCCTTTGCCGCGTCTAGTAAGATCATGGCGCTCCAACACCTTAACACCCAAAGCACGGGCAATATCTGCGGTGGCATCGGTACAATTGTCGGCAACCACAACCACCACAGCAGGGTCGTCAAGCTCCGCCAATAACTTAGATAATGACACATGGAGAATCCCCGCTTCATTATGTGCAGGGATAACAATGGCATAAGTAGGTTGACTGCCACTTTCTTGCTCGCAAGTGCCGATATTGCTTAACGTCAACGCCAACGCACTTTGCAATGCGATAACCCACAAAGGAATGGCAATAACAACCGCCACTAATAAGACCAAACTGTCTAAAACCATCTGGGCAACCTAGCTGATAAAAAAAGATGGGAATGTTGAGGCAGAAACATAAGAAAGTTTTTGGGTGGGATATTGGGAGTAACCTTTGGCAATCACAAGCCGGTCGCCAAGGGTAGAAGCTGCTTTTATTTATACTCAATAATCTGGGTCGCTTTGTTGACCCATTTTGCATAATAAAACTTTAGCAAACCCAATGCTTCAGCAAATTTGCCCAATACCGTCAGGACACCCCAAGACAATCGTGTCTTCAAACTGCCTTGGGTTTTAGTGGCAATCCTTAGCATTTGCAAAGGATAGACTGACAATAACGCAGACAATACAGGATCGATGAATGCCATCGTAAAAATTACAGCAGGAGTCAACAGCCCCCACAGCACAATCCGACGGGTTTCGCGTAGCCAAAATTTTTCAGCAGATTTGCCATGCAAATACGTGCCTTCAGTAAAGGCATGACCGCTGCGGACGTTGCGTTTCCACCATTGCGAAAAATGCAATATGGCAGCGTCATGCAAGGTCATTTCCTGATCCAGCCGCCAAACTTTCCACCCGGCAGCACGTAAACGGAAACATAATTCAGGCTCTTCACCCGCAATCAAACTTTCGCGGTAGCCTTGCACCTGCGCAAAAGCTTCAACCCGCATCAGTGCATCACCACCACACGCCAAAGCATCACCCACGGGCGTGTTCCACTCCAAATCGCAACATTGATTATAAATGGATTGTTCGGGAAAGCGCTCACGCCGGCGTCCGCAGACAACCGCATAGCCAGGGTGTTGTCGCAGGAAAGCACTGGCGTACCCAAGCCAAGTATCAGCCACCTCGCAATCGCCATCGACGAATTGCACAAACTGCAAATCGGCTTGGCAAGCCATAAGCTGTGCGAACCCGCTGTTTCGGGCTCTGGCGGCAGTAAATGGCTGGGTCAAATCCAAGGCCACCACCATTACCCCCAAGCGTTCCGCCATAGCACAACTATCGTCCATAGATCCTGAATCGACATAAACAATCGCCGCCACTTGCCCAATCAAAGCATTCAAACAAACGCGCAAACGCTCGCCTTCGTTGCGGCCAATGACAACGGCACCTATCTTAGAATCAATCGGATCGGACTTAGCTTGCTTCATAAATTTCATTAGCCTTGCTTTTGAAGGACTTTTTATTGCTCTCAGCAGTCATCGCCTTACTTCCACGAGCCATTGCACGACAAAGCAAATTGGGCAAAATTGGCGCAATTTAAATCAACATCCAACCAATCGCCTAATTGCTGCAAATCTTCATTGAACAAAGCCGTCAACTGTTGCACGTGTGCAGCATCCAATTCAGGGCGTTCTTGCAGGGTCAGTTGTTTTTTGACACGATCCCTCAAGGCTTGTGGTATCAAATGCCGGCGTAACTGCGTCATGAATGGCGATTCGACCAACCACTGATAACCTGGAAAACGGCGTATGCGTTCGTTGGAAACATTCTGCGCCGCCAAATCTTTTTGCCAAACGACGGGCTGGGTATAACCAATAAATTCGGCAATCTTTTCCAGCTGCTGTTGCGGTTGGGCTTTAATAGCTTCAAAAAACACCGGCAAAATGTTTTGTTTGCCAAAACAGTCGATATAAGGCTGTAACTGCATGGCGTAGCGGCTATAGGCGGTCAATTCTTGGTATTGGTCGACAGCTTGGTTAATGTCACAAGCCATAACATTTTGCGACCACTGGTGAATATAATGCGACACCAACCGATCAATAGGGTGACGCATGACATAAATCAACTTCACCTGCGGCGCATAAGCGGACAGGCGTGCCACGCAATGCGGGTAATCGGGCAGTTTGGTGTAGTGGGTGCTTGATTCACCGCACAGTTCACCAGCCTGCGCATGGGCAAACAAGCTTTCATACCAAGCCAAGCCTTTGGCATATTGGCTGTCATCACTAAAAAAATTAGGTTCTTTAGGCTCGCTCATAAAAATGCCCGCTTGTGTAGCCAATTGGCTATGCAGCGTACTGGTCGCACATTTCATTGCACCAATAATGATGAAATCAGGCTTGGTCATAATGGTCAGGATGCAGATAGGACTTTAAGGGATGAAAAAAATTGATCCAAATATCGCGCCATTGGTGCTGGGCAACATCCGGCAAATAAGTTTTGGAACAAACACGCCGTAAAGAAGTGATAAGCCAGCCCAACGTCCAACACAAATTGGCTGCCAACAACCCCGATTGCCCGTAAGTGTTGTAAAAATAGCGGCTTCTTGATTCAAAATAGTAACGTGGCAAGCGCTTTCTTAATTTCATTTGTGCTTTCAGCGGCGAACTGCCGCCACGGAGATGCACCACATGGGCGGCAGGTTCGTAATAAATTTGCCAACCAGATTGTTTGGCATGATAACAAAAGGCCACATCTTCGTAATACATGAAATAGCCTTCATCCATCAGACCGATGCCAGCAAACACATCTGCTTTTATCAGTACGCAAGCAAAACTAAGCCAATCGTAAAAACGGGCATGATCGCTAACTGCTTGCGGAACAAGGTAGTTTTTAAGAAAACGGCTTATAAAACCGGTTTTTGCGGCACTCGCCAATTCGCTTAGGGGGTTGTGAAATTTAAAACAACTTTCTTGCGCCGTGCCGTCAGGCCATTCTAAGCGCGGCGCCACCAAGCCTGCTTGAGGATTGGCTTTCGCGGCTTTTAATAAAATCCCTAACGCGCCTTCAGAAATCAAGGTGTCGCTGTTGGCCAGCAAATAAAAATCTGCCGAGACCGCCTGAATCCCAACGTTGTTGCCGGCAGAAAAACCACCGTTACGAGACGAGCGGCAAACAATCAGCTGTTCATGTAGCGCTAAACCTTCCAACTGTTGTTCAATTTTTTCCAAAGAACCATCGTTAGAAAAATTATCGACCAACACCACGCAGGCGTTTAAGGTTTTAAGCTCTGCACATAAGGAATGCAAGCACGCCATCGTCAAGTCTGCGGTGCGGAAATTAATCACCACCACCGCTAGCTCGTAATGATGGCTATTAACAAGTTTTTCCATAATTAACGAAGATGTTGTTTGTCTATTTGGTTTTTTTCCAAAACACACTGCTCGTGGAACGCTTTAAAGCCCAATCGACGGCTTAGCAGCTCTTTGGCAAAAAGGATAAAGCCATAACGATTGATACCGAAACGTAACCTAAATATTTTATTTTGTAGCAACAAACCAGCCTTGCCTAATATGCTGACATGCTTAAGCGGCAAACCACTTAGAGCATAACCTCGATTGAGCATTAAATCACTGGCTTTGCTTTCAACATGTTGGATTTCTGAGCGGCTCAACCGTTTAGTCCACTGGCTAGCCAAGGCTTTATCCGGTTTTTTATAACTGGATTTTTTAGGATAATCGAGCATTTGAGGGCTGTAGATAACCCCTAAAAAAACACACACCTTATTTAACTCATCCTCAGGGTTTAACACCAAACCTTCAAAATTAAGACTGTAAATTTTTGAATCATCTACCCGACTAGCCAAAACATCCCATGACCTTTCCGAAGCTATCCAGTGGTCAACACCAAAATAGACATTGCCACACCATCCCATTTCAATGCTGGATCTGGACACATCACGCGGATCCCTTAACAAGTGTATGTATTTGGCTTCAGGAAAAATATAAAAAATGCGATGAAAATTACGATGTACATTTAAAATCAAAACATTGTCAGACTTTTTAAGTTGCTGGGCAAAAGAGTGGATTAATTCAACAAAGCCAAGGCTTTTATCAATGATTAAGGCTTTTGAATTAAAAATACGGCTAGTCTGTAAAAACTCGTAATATTTATCAAGTGTGGGAAGCTGCCCGTCATCCCCTATAAGATCAAACATAAAATCAAATTCACCTGGACTTACCAGCTGAGGATGATGGTCTAACATCAGATGCAAAAGCGTTGTACCTGAGCGTAACGCGCCACTTAAAAAATAAATCATATACGTTTTAAACCGTCATTTGATTAGACTACCAAGCCTATGATTTTACAAAAAAATTTGAGCATTTCTTTTTTAACCTGCCCAAAACACCAGCAACTTGAGCCGTGGATTTTTCATAAGGCATCAAAACATTGCCTTTAAGCCACTCGTCAGGCCGCGGTTTAAAGATCGTTGAATGGTGTTGCCCGTCCCAATGTGCCGGGGCTTCTGCGGTGTAGTAATAAGCGGCAAATGATTTGCGCATGATGTCAGGCGGGCAAGTGACCGGTGTCACGCCATGGAAACTAATTTCGCTGGTTTCAAAAACAAACACCCGATTAAAAATAGGCGCATAAGAACCGTGACATTTTTTTACATCCTTATCCCACAATTCAAAGAAACCGCCGTATTCGTCTTTCCAATCTTTATTGAAATAGATGAGGATGTTGAGACGCCGATGCCACTGCTTATCCTTTAGATAGTTAAAATCGACATGTACATCCAAATGCCCGCCGGAATTGGTTTCGTGGATACCTCCGCCGATTAAATCAGGATCAGCAAGAAGATTGGGAATACTCATTAGATCACCGATTAAGGCCAAAAACTCAGGCGATGCCAACAGCTCATGCAGTTTTTTGATAGGATCAGGAAACAATTCCGAATTGGTAATCTGAACCTTTAACTTCTCGTTAACCTTGTGATAGCCACGGCCTATTTTTTGGGCATCCTCAAACGAAGGAAACGCCTGAAAAACAGCTTCGGCAAAGTCTTCTTTTAAAAAATTGTCGATATGGAAATTAGGGTAAGGCGCGCTGGCAAGGATTGATGCTTTTAGTGCATCACGGTCAATTGGATTAATTAGATCAAGCTTTGTCATAAATTCCCCCTTTTTGCTATTGATACCATTTTGAAAGGTCTTTGCCCCAATAGACCTCCAATGCTTTTGTGTCTTCCATCAAATCACTGAGCAGCTTGACCCTTGTGTTGGCGTTCAAAGGCGACAAGCGTTTTTTTCCTCGCCTTTTTAACCATTGACCGAAAGGCGAGCCAACCAAATCGTCGACTAATTTGTGCAGCAGTTGATTGCGGCTACCGGCAGGCAACAAGACATTGACAAGCAGACTGATGCCGGGCAACCTTCTTATTTTATAAATTTGCTTCGTCAATTTGCGCTTAATGCTCGCTTCGCCCGCTTCGTTTGCCTTTATCTCACTTGCGATTGACAAATTGATGACATTGCAGCCAATGAAGGCTTGCACTGTTTGCATTATGGCATCCGGATCACTTATCAGTGCATCGAAATCAACCAGCAAAATTTGCTCTTTAGGAAAATATTCCAAAAACCGATTAATTTGGGACATGTATTTGCTGGCATCCAGTATTTCCGGCTCGGCATCCAAGGCCTCCTCAAAGGAGCGGTAATGCTTATTGTCGGTAAACAACGAATGACCATAATGCGAGTAAGCCCGCTCAACGGGATGACGCATGATAAAAATGAGTTTGACATCTTTATTGAAAGCGTGGATTCGCTTAGGAACATCAGCAAAATGCGGCCAACGCGAATAGCAGGTGGAAGCTTCGCCTAGCCACTGCCCTGCCCTTGCATCCTTGAACAACGACAAATACCAATCTTTACCCTTTTGATAGACGCTATCGCGGCTAAAGTAACCGGGCTCTTTGGGCGTGGTCATAAAAATATCGGGATGTCCGCAAAGATACTGGTAAAGCGTTGTTGTTCCCGATTTCATGGCACCGACAATAAGAAAATCCGGTATTAGCCTAGTAGTTTTGTCCATGAAGAAAAATCCTTAAGAATAAAGAAATAAAACTGTTGGCACGCAATCCCAAGCGCATAACCCACAGCGACCATGGGGATCAGCATGATCTCTCGAAAAAAGCGTAACAATTTATACTTATGCAGCGCCAAGAGGACAATAAAGACTTCAATGATGACATTGCCCGCAATGGCATAAACAGCCCCATGCATACCGTATAAATTGAATGCCAAAGGTACGGTAACCCATAATAAAATCGCCCTTGCGGCGACGATGATTGTCCTTACAAATGGCTTGCCAATGATCGTTAACAGCTTACTGCCCAGCACATAAACGGAGCCGATCAAAGAAATGGATAAAACCCTTAGTATCCACCCTGCATCCTGATAGCGTTCATCGTAAAGTATGTCGATAATCAACGGCGCTGTCGAATACAAAAAACCAGCGGCCAACAAAACAAAAGTATCTTGCAACAAGCGTATTTTGTAATAGATGGTTTTTATCGACTCTGGCTTTTCACGCCAAGCGGCGCTGAGCAGCGGAAACAGCACGCCATCGCTAATCTTGCCCAAGACGGTATTGACGGAATCGGCTAAAAAATAAGCAACCGTATAAATACCTAATTTTTCCGCCGCTAGAAATTTACCCAAAATGATACGGTCGCCATGCAGCGCAAAAAAAGTAATGACCGCCGATGCAAAGAGCCATTTGCCAAAATGCAAAAATTCTAGAGCAATTGCCTTGTCGAAGTAGAGTTTGTTTCGCGAACCTTTCAGCAAACAATGTGACAAGATTGTGTTTAAAAAAGTACCCAGCAAATTCCCATAGACCAAGCCCCAAATGGTTTTTTCATAATAAGCCCAAGCAATCATCACAGCAATGCCGACTACTTGCGAAAACAACTCGATAAGCGTGACCCTATGCAATTGTAAGTCGCGCTGCGCCAACCAAATTTTAGTCGAAGCACCCCCCGCTATTAAAGCGTTTGCGCCAGAAACCCATAAAATTTCCGGTAATTGCGGGTAAGCGTATACGCCTTGCCCCAACTCCGCTTGCCCAAACCACTTTAGCCAACAGCCCAATCCGACAATGAACAGCCAAATTATGCCGCCACGGATAATTTGTATCGTCCAAGCGGTATTAAGGTATTCGGGTTGCCCCCCTTGTACATGACGGAAAATATTTTGCTTTAAGCCCATTTCCGTACACATAAAAACACCGATATTGATAGCGGTTACAATGGCCATCACGCCGAACATTTCTGGAACCAACAATCGGGTCAGAACAAGATTGCTCCCTAACCGCACCAATTGGGACATAAAATAACTGGCTAACACCCAGCTACCTGCGGAAACAATCCTTTTTTTATGCATTCTTTTTTACCAAACAGCAAAACAGCAACAATTAAGCTTTAATTTTTAGGGACGCCAGCATTATTATAGTTGGCTTATTTAGCATCGATAACGATTATAATCATAAGCTAGATCAATTTTGCTGAAATTGTCTCATTTTTGGGCAACCTCTCCTTTTACTATCACCTTTACCCCCAATAAAATCCATGTCCGAGTCGATCCGCTCATTTTTTTTCGTTTTAGCGATAAGTTTTGGTGCATTTACTATGGTAGGTAGGGCATTGCCTGCCTTTTTAAACCTAAAGACATTAATCCGTTGGCGCAACCTATGGTTAGCCGTGGTTGCTTCGGCATTTTTGCTGGGCAACTTTTGGCTGTTTGTCGCTTTTTTTATCCTGTTTACTTTTTTAGCCTTCCCAAAATCTAGCGCAAACCGAATAACTTATTACTTGCTATTGCTATGCGCACTGCCGCTTTTGCCGGTAGAAATCCCCATGCCCGGCATACGCTATCTATTCGAACTGACCTACCCCAGATTATTGGCGCTTTGTTGCCTGCTGCTACCGTTCATTACCGGCCGCACGCCAATGCGTATTTTCACAATGCCGACTGATCGTTGGCTAATCTTATACATTGCCCTGATTTCTTTTTCTGAATTTAGGGACAATACGGCGACAAATGCCTTAAGGGAATGTTTTTTATATTTCTTGGATATTTATTTGCCTTACTTCATGCTCAGCCGGTTTTTACCCGATTTACCCCACCTCAATCGAGCGCTGATTGCCTTTGCCATCGGCTTGTTGCCAACAACTTTTATCGCCATTTTTGAGGCCATCAAACATTGGCATTTATTTAACGATCTCATCACAGTCTTAACCGGAAAAAACCCGAAATTTGCTTACGATAACAGAGGAGGCGCGCTAAGGGCGACATCTGTTTTTAAGGGGCCCATCATTCTGGGTTATGCAATGCTCATCGAATTTTATGTGCTACTCTACCTTAAGCCATTAATCCGTAACAAAAAAACATTTAACCTATTAATGCTTGCGGTCATCGCAGGATTATTGGCATCCGTCGCCCGCGGCCCTTGGGTAGCGTTTACCATCGCCTTCGCAACCTACCTGTGGACGGGGCCAAACAGCATTAAGTATTTATCAACGCTCGCCGCATCAGCAATTGGCGGGCTATTTTTGCTGAGCCTGACAGAAGCCGGCAGAAAATTTATCGACTTGTTACCGATTATTGGCACGGCGCGCTCGGACACCATCGACTACCGCGCCAAATTGCTGGAAGTATCATGGGTGGTATTCCAACAAAACCCTTGGTTCGGCTCGACAACATTTCTGGAAACGCCAGAAATGGAAAGCATGCGCCAAGGCCAAGGCATTATCGACATTGTTAACAGCTTTGTCTTTATCGCGCTCAACAATGGCATGATTGGGCTGGGATTATTTTTAGCCATTTTTGCGGTACTGATGTCAAAATGCTACTGGTTAAGCAAGCACTTACCTGCCAACGAAACTGAACTGATCCGCTTGGGGCGTATCCTATTGAGCATTCTCAGTGGCATTTTATTGACTATTTTTACCACCAGCCCGATCGATTATGTCCCTGTCCTGTTCTGGGCATTTATAGGCATCAGTGCTGCTTATGTAAACATTGCCGAAAAAACACTTAAAGAACTGAAAAAGCAATCCTCCCAATTAAAATCCAATTCTTGAATTACTATGCGCCTATCCTCCGCCATTTTTCTTACCTCCGGCCTGTTACTCAGCCTTAACAGCTTTGCAATTGACGAAATCAAAATCGAGAAAAAAAATGCCTTGTTCTCATTAGGCGAACAAACCCTGCCGCTGATCCGCAGCACCTATGTGGGTTGGACGGGAAAATGGCAATGGGCCAATACAAAAGTGAGCACCAGCAGCAATCTTGACAGCTTTACTGGGCGCAATGAAAGCATGGATATCGATTTCAAAGGCAGTATCAGCCAACAAGACCAACAAATGACTTGGGCTTACGAATGGGACAAACACGCCGATGTGCCGGATGCCATTGGCTTTGGGATTGAGTACAAATTTCAGCTCGACTCACCCACTTTTCCATCCAAAGCCCAGCCACCCGAGCTGCTTCCAGACAACCAGGGCTGGCAATGGCAAACACCTAACGGGGAATCCGTCACCGTCAAATTCTCACCCGCACCTGCCAAGCTGTATTTTGAAAAGGGCCAAAAAAGCCTCATCAGGGCGCTGTTCTTCACAGACATCAAGAAAGGCCCGCAACACTCGAACGTCACCATCAGCGTCAACAGCAAAAACAAACTTGAAGGTTCAATCGGCACAAAACCGACCGACCTAAGCCAATGGCATAAAAACATTTTGGACGACACGGCATCACCCATTGATTTATCGTATCTGAACAACGACCACAAACCCGCCGGCAAGCACGGCATACTGCAGGCACGGGAAGATCAATTAGTTTTTGCTGACGGTACGGCAGCCAAATTTTGGGGTACCAACGTCATGGCGAACGCCTTGTACCAAAGCAGTGATGTTGACATAGAAAAACATGCCAAACGTCTTGCGCAACTAGGATTTAACTTGGTCAGAATCCACCATCACGACAGCAAATGGGTCAAACCCAATATTTTCAAAAACCCCGAAACGGATACCCAATCCCTATCTGAACAGTCATTACAAAAACTCGACCTGTGGATTAAATGCCTAAAGGAACAAGGTATTTATGTTTGGCTGGATTTGCACGTCAACCGCACTTTTACTGAGGCGGATGGCATTGATTATTTTGATGAAGTCAACGCAAAAAAAACAAAAAAAGATGGCAAGGGTTTTAGTTACCTAAATACCAGCATCCAACAAAAAATGCAGGCTTTTAATAAAGCCTACCTTGGTCATGTTAACCTCTATACAAAAATTGCTTACCAAGACGACCCCGCTATCATCTCGGTACTATTAACTAATGAAAACGATTTAACCCAACATTATGGCAACCTATTCGGCGGAAAAAACAACTATATTGCCCATTCAACTCTTTTTAACAGTGCGGCAAAAACCTTCTCAGAAACCTACCAGTTACCGCCTACCAAGACCAGTCACCCTTGGGAAATGGGTCCAGCCAAGCTATTTTTAAATGAGCTGGAGCATCGCTTTAACCAAACATTAAGCAACAGCATCCGACAACAAGGCTATAAAAGCCTTCTGGCAACTACCAACAGCTGGGGAAAAATGGGCATTTTTGGCCTGCCCTCATTAACTGATGGCAATGTCATTGATAGCCACTCTTATGGCTTAGCGGAAGAACTCAAACATAATCCTCGCTTTAACCCCAGCTATCTAGCTTGGATCGCAGGTGCACAAGTTGCCAACAAACCCTTAAGCAGCAGCGAATGGGCTATTGAACCCTTCGCCGGCGAAGACCGCTTTACAGCACCGCTTTACACGGCGAGCATTGCCAGCTTACAAGGCTGGGATGCCATAATGCTCTATGGCTACAGCCAACAAAAACTTGGCAATGACGAACGCTCAGGCGATTACAGTTTTTTTAACGACCCTTCTACAATAGGCTTAATGCCCGCTGCCGCCCTCATTTATCGACAAGGCCAAGTTGCCCCCGCGAAAAACAACTATCAGCTGCAATTGCCCAAAAATGACTTTTTCTACAAACGGATTGACCCCAACACATCAAAAACCATCCGATCACTCTTTGAAACCAGCCGCCTGACCATTGGCATACCCGAAACAAGCGAACTGCCTTGGTTGAAAAGCACGCCCTTGGCTAAAAACAGCATTGCCATTACCGATCCTGACAAAGACTATATTCCCGAAGGGCAAAACTTTGTCATCTCAGATACTGGAGAATTAAAACGTGATTGGGAAAAAGGCATCCACAGCATTGACACCGAAAAGACACAAGCCGTATCGGGATGGCTAGGCGGGGAAAATATTAAGTTGGCGAACGCCAGTTTTAGCATTACCACACCAGCAGCCACTATTAGCGTGCAAAGCTTAGAAAACAAAGCCATCAAAGATTCGACAAAAATCTTTATCACAGCACTGGCAAAAGCCGAAACCACTGAAAAAAACAGCCTGCCCTTCCTTTCCGAACCTATCTCCGGAACGATCAGCTTCAACGCCCCAGAAGACTTAAAACTTTATCCAATCAGTAACGGCGGTGACGAAGAAGAAGCATTGGTACCACTTTACCAACAAGGCAAATACACCATTGACCTAGGCAAAAAACCACGGCATTGGTATGTACTAAGGAAATAAAAAATGGTTTAGACAGAAGAAATAGAGATTGGCGAGGGGGACTCGCCAATAAAGATGTCGGAACAGCTATTAATAGCTTCGCTGAACTGAAAACTTAGCCAATAACTTTAAGGCTTCTTTAAACTCAGACTCCGGCAACACTGCCAATGCATCGATGGCTTTTTGCGCTTCATCTTCGGCGCGTTGCTCGGTATAAGCAATCGCTTGGGTTTTTTGCACCACGGCATAAACCTCGTTAAAGGCATCACGGTTGCCATTTTGAATGGCATCAATGATGATCGCCGCCTCGCTTTCCGATCCGTTTTGGATGGCGTAAATCAATGGCAAAGTCGGCTTGCCTTCCGCCAAGTCATCACCCAAATTTTTGCCCAATTCTTCTGGGTTGGCTTTATAGTCAAGTGCATCGTCAATCAACTGGAACGCCACACCCAAATGCTGACCGTATTGCGCCAAATTTTCTTCCACTTCAGGGCTTTCGCTTGAAATTACCGCCGCCAAACGGGTAGCGGCACTGAACAGAATGGCTGTTTTTCTGGCGATGACTTCCAAGTATTTGGCTTCGGTAGTTTCAGGGTTGTTGCAATTGAGCAATTGCAGCACTTCACCTTCAGCAATAGCTGTCGTGGTTTTTGAAAGAATTTCCATAACCCGCATATTGCCGGTACGCACCATCATTTCAAAGGCGCTGGAATACAAATAATCGCCAACCAAGACGCTGGCGGCATTGCCCCACACGGCGTTGGCGGACTCTTTGCCTCGCCTTAAGTCCGACTCGTCCACCACGTCATCGTGCAGCAAAGTCGCAGTATGGATAAATTCAATCACCGCCGCCAAGATCAAATGGCTTTGGCTGACCTCACCCAACGCTTTTGCCGCCAACAACAGCAACATTGGACGCAAGCGCTTGCCGCCGCTACCGACAATGTAATGCCCCATTTGGTTAATCAACACCACATCAGAACTTAATTCTTCAACAATTAACCGATCAACGGCCTTAGCTTCTGCCAACGTTAAATTTTTAATGGAATCAAAGTCGATGAGTGCCTGGGCAGGCGTGGATGATTGAGGTTGCGCGGCCATTAGTTTGTGCTTTCTGTAGGGTTTTAATTATTGATTATCAGCCTATTATAACCTAATACATCAGCAATCGCCCATGCCTAGTTAGGCTGTATGGCAAGAGCTGCCTTATGCGCTTCGCAGAAAGCATAAAAACAAACCGACCTAATAGCATGACAGCATGACAAAAAAGCCTGCTGGCTTTGGAAAGAATATAAGATAGGGCGCCAACACATCATCAAAATAAAAATGTAATTGACTAAACCTGTCAACAAAAATATAATGCCGGGTCTACTTAAAACAGATTTTGCTTGATGGAGCTTGACCGATGTATGCGGTAATTCAAACAGGTGGTAAACAGTACCGCGTTCAGGAAGGTACTTACTTAAAAATAGAAAAATTGGAACTGGGCGTTGGCGACAGCGTTGAGTTTGACAAAGTACTGATGATTCAATCAGACGACGAAATCAAAATCGGCGCACCTCTGGTTGAAGGCGGCAAAGTGACTGCAACCGTTTTGTCACAAGGCCGTCACGACAAAATCAAAATCATTAAATTCAGAAGACGTAAGCACCACATGAAACAAATGGGGCATCGTCAATACTACACAGAAGTCCAGATCACTGGCATTTCTGCATAATCTCAGGAGTTAACAATGGCTCATAAGAAAGCTGGCGGTAGTACCCGCAACGGTCGCGATTCTAATGCACAACGCTTGGGCGTAAAAGCCTTTGGCGGCGAAACCATTCCTGCGGGCAGCATCATCGTCCGTCAACGCGGCACACGCTTCCATGCAGGCGAAAACGTCGGAATTGGTAAAGACCACACACTGTTCGCCACAGCTGCCGGCACCGTGTTATTTCAAGTTAAAGGCCCCAAAGGCCGTAAATTTGTCAGCATCGTTCCCGCTGCTTAATTCCAAAGACTTCCAAAGGCCTGTACACACCACAAGCCTTTGGAAAATCAAATTAGCCTTGCCCATGTTAAGCTATAGCAAATATTTTTTCCTTATCAAGCAATAAGGTAGCGCTAATGGCCTTAACTATCCAGTTTGAAGAAAACAATCTATTTGTTGTCCGTTCATCAGGTGTATTAGATCGACCTGATGCCGATGCCATAAAAAAAGAAGTCGTCAGCTTCATGAAACGGCACGGCAGAGCCATTGGCCTTATTATCATTGAAGATGGTTTTCTCAACGTTTCCAAATTTGCCAGTTGGGACGATGACGAAGATGACGAATACATCCAAAAGCACCTGGACAGGCTGGCAATTGTTGGCGACTTAAGATGGCGGGATAGCGCCCTGCTTTTTTTCCTAAATGGTTTTGTTCCATTCAGCATCGAATTCTTCAAAACAGACCAAGAGGCATTTGCCAGAGCTTGGCTAAAAAATTGACCCAGCCCAGCCTGCCACGCTTTTTATAGCCATCATGCAAAGCTACGCTGGCAAAGGGGAACAACCCCAAACCCCGAAAAGCTCCGCCGTTTGTATGGCGGGGCTTTTTTTGTTTTTACAATCTGGTTTAAAGCGGTGTAAACAACTATGAAATTTGTTGATGAAGCAGAAGTTCGCGTCGAAGCGGGCGATGGCGGCAATGGCGCGGTCGGTTTCCGACGCGAAAAATACATTCCAATGGGCGGCCCGGACGGCGGTGACGGCGGTGACGGCGGCAGCGTCTATCTGGTCGCCATGGAAAACGTCAACACCCTAGCAGACTTCCGCTACCAAACAGTGTACCGTGCCGAACGCGGACAAAATGGCATGGGGCGTAACTGCACCGGCAAAAAAGGCGAAGATTGCTTCGTAGCTGTTCCTTTAGGCACCCGTGTTTATGATGCCAGCACCGAAGAAGTGATTGGCGACCTGCTCACTGTCGGCGAAACCCTATTGGTTGCCCAAGGCGGCTTCCACGGCCTAGGCAATACCCGCTTCAAAAGTAGCATCAACCGCGCCCCGCAAAAAGCCAGCAAAGGCTCTGCCGGCGAACATCGCTTATTGCTATTAGAACTGACCCTGATCGCAGATGTCGGCTTGCTCGGCATGCCTAACGCCGGCAAATCCAGCTTAATCCGCGCCGTCTCCTCAGCAACACCCAAAGTTGCCGACTACCCGTTCACCACGCTCTATCCTAACCTTGGCGTCGTCAGAATCGACGAATTCCGCAGTTTTGTCATCGCCGACGTACCCGGCGTTATCGAAGGCGCCGCCGACGGCGCAGGCTTGGGGCTGCAATTCCTTAAACATCTGTCACGTACCGGCCTGTTACTGCATCTTATCGATGTTGCACCCTACGAAAGCATGGACACACCCGTACAAGCCGCGCAAAAAATTATCCGCGAAGTGGAAAAATGGAGCGACGACCTTGCCAACAAACCACGCTGGTTAGTACTGAACAAAATCGACCGCCTACCACCTGACGAAGTGGAAGAACACTGCGACGCCATTATTGCCGAACTCAACTGGACTGGCTCCGTCTTTAAAACAGCAGCCATCAATGGTGCAGGCACACAAACCCTGATGTTTGCCATCATGGAGTTTTTAGAAGAACAAAGGCGGGTGGCCAATGAGCAGGCATGATTTCGCAAATCTAAAACGTGTCGTCGTCAAAATAGGCAGCTCACTGCTCACCAAAGGCGGACAAGGGCTGGATAAAGTCGCCATCGCCGATTGGGTCAAACAAATGGCACAATTGCGCCACAACGGCGTTGATGTGGTATTAGTGTCGTCCGGCTCGGTTGCCGAAGGCATGAGCCGGCTAGGCTTAAAAACCCGCCCCAAGACCTTGCACGAACTGCAAGCCGCCGCCGCTGTCGGACAAATGGGCCTGGTGCGCTTTTACGACGACGGCTTCCAGCAACACGGCCTCCACGCCGCACAAGTGCTGCTGACCCACGACGACCTATCCGACCGGCAGCGCTACCTGAACGCCCGCAGCACCCTACTGACATTGCTTGATTTTGGCATCATCCCCGTCATCAATGAAAATGACACCGTTGCCACCGAAGAGATCCGTTTTGGCGACAATGATACCCTAGGCGCATTGGTCGCCAACCTAGTTGAAGCCGAACTGCTGCTCATCCTCACCGATCAACAAGGCCTGTTCACAGGTGACCCAACCTTATTCCCGGACGCAACCTTGGTGTCAGAAATCAGCGCCAACGATCCAAGCCTTGACAAAATGGCAGGTGATAGCCGCAGCGGTTTAGGCAAAGGCGGCATGTCCACCAAAGTCCGTGCCGCCCGACTGGCCTCACGCTCCGGCGCAGCCACGGTGATCGCCGCTGGCGCCGCCGAAAACGTCATTAGTCAAGTGATTGCAGGCGTAGAACTGGGTACCTACTTCCTGCCCGACCTCGAACCCATCGCCGCCCGCAAACGCTGGCTGGCAGGGCAACTGCAAGTCAAAGGCCAATTGGTACTGGACGCAGGCGCGGTTAAAGTGCTTAAAAATGAAGGCAAAAGCCTGCTGGCAGTCGGGGTAAAAAGTGTCTTAGGGCAATTTGAACGCGGCGAGCTGGTCTTATGCCTTGATGAAAACGGCATGGAAATCGCCAGAGGCCTCATTAACTACGGGGCAGCGGACAGTCAGTTAATTGCAGGCAAGAGCAGCGCGGATTTTGAAAAAATACTGGGCTATGCTGACGACGAGGAACTGATCCATCGGGATAATATGGTGGTGGCGTAAACCCAACTTTTTCCATATTTTAAACTCACAAAAAAGGCCGGGGCGAAAACCGCACCGGCCTTTTGGGCAACGCAAAAAAGCGAAGATTAAGCCATTGCTTTAACTTTGGCGTTCAATCTGCTTTTGCCGCGTGCGGCTTTATTTTTGTGGATGATGCCTTTGTTTACCGCAGAATCGATAATCGGCATGGCAATCTTAAAAGCTTCTTGGGCTTTTTCTTTATCGCCAGAATTAACGGCGACAATTACTTTTTTTACGAATGTACGCAAGTTGCTGCGTTGTCCTGCATTGCGAACACGGCTTTTTTCCGCTTGTTTCGCACGTTTTTTAGCTTGTGCTGTATTAGCCATAGTGTCTCGAATCTTGGTAAAGTTAAATAGCCCTGCATTATCTTTTTAAATGCTATTATTGTCAACCATTTAATGGCTTTTTTAAGGATTACTCATGAGCGGGCAATTGTTTAAGTCCACCGCAGTGGTTGGCAGTATGACGCTGCTATCAAGATTACTGGGGTTTGTACGCGACATGCTCATTGCACGGCTATTTGGCGTAGATCCCGCTACAGACGCTTTTTTTGTCGCCTTTAAAATCCCTAATTTCTTACGCCGCCTGTTTGCGGAAGGCGCGTTTGCTCATGTTTTCGTACCCATCATCGCCGAAGCCAAACGCCAAGACAATCCGCTTGCCTTAAAAACATTAATCGATAAAACCTCCGGCACGCTAAGCCTCTGGCTGGCATTGTTCACACTGATCGGCATGATTACCGCGCCCGTGTTGATTTGGCTACTGGCACCCGGTTTTGCTTGGCAGGGCGACCAACACGCCTTGTCAGTACAACTGTTGCAGATCACCTTGCCTTACCTGCTGTTTATCGTGCTGGTGGCGTTTGCTGGCGGCATTTTAAATGCCCATGACCGTTTTGCCATTTCCGCGCTCACCCCCATTTTTCTTAATGTCTGCATGATTGCCACGGCGGTTTGGCTGGCTCCTCGACTTGAAGAACCTGTTACTGCTTTGGCGTGGGGCGTATTACTGGCGGGTGCAGTACAGCTTTTATTTCAGCTGCCCGGACTGGCAGCATTGGGGCTAATCCCCAGATTGCGCGTGGATTTTCAAGATCCAGCCGTTAAGCGCATCCTTAAGCATATGTTACCGGCGATTTTTAGCGTGTCTGTCACGCAAATCAATTTGTTGCTCGACACTTTGGTCGCATCTTTTTTAACTGTGGGCAGCGTATCTTGGCTGTATTATTCAGACCGCTTGGTGGAATTTCCATTGGGCATTTTAGGGTTGGCTTTAGGCACGGTCATCTTGCCGAACCTTGCCAAGCATCACGCCAGCGAAGACCCTGCCGGTTTCGCCAACGCACTCGATTGGGGCTTGCGCTTGGCTGTTTTGGTTGGCGTACCCGCGACGATTGGTTTGATTTTTTTGGCAGAACCCATGCTTTCTACACTCTTTCAATACAGCGAGTTTACCGCTGCCGATGTAGTGATGTCAGGGCAAAGCCTAAAAGCTTATGCGGTCGGCTTGCTGGGTTATTTGTTGATAAAGGTACTGGTGCCAGGGTTTAGTGCGCGCCAAGATATGCACACACCGGTACGCTATGGCGTTTATGCCATGCTAGCTAGTCTTGGGTTAAACGTGGCTTTGGTTTTTCCGCTCGCCCATGCGGGTTTAGCTTTGGCGACATCGCTCGGCGCGTTTTTTAACGCCGCATTACTACTGCTAAAACTACGCAAAGAAAAAATTTATCAGCCCGCCAGTGGCTGGCTGCTGTTTGGCAGTCGGATTCTGCTTGCCAGCTTGGCAATGTCTGCCATGCTATATTTTTGGGTGGATGTAACGTGGTGGCAACACTGGGAATCGCCAACCCGTGTGCTGCATTTGTTTAAATGGATTGTTTTGGGGATTTTGGTTTACGCAGCAACGCTGCTATTGAGCGGCTTAAGGCCAAAACATCTGGGATATTAAATATTCGACTGCTTTTATTCGTTAGAAAAGTGGAGTGAAAAACCTGTTTTTCACTCCTTATAACTTCTTAAGCTTGCCGTTTAGACTTTGTGGTAAATCGCCGCGCCTTCTTCCAAGAATTGCTTGGATTTTTCATCCATACCTTTCTTTAACGCTTCTTGCTCATCAGAGATGCCCTTTGCCGACGCGTAATCACGCACGTCTTGGCTGATTTTCATCGAACAGAAGTGCGGGCCGCACATTGAACAAAAATGCGCGATTTTTGCAGATTCTTTCGGCAAGGTTTCATCATGGAATTCGCGAGCTTTTTCAGGATCAAGGCCAATATTGAATTGGTCTTCCCAGCGGAATTCAAACCGCGCTTTGGACATGGCATTATCACGCGCTTGTGCGCCTGGGTGACCTTTCGCCAAATCGGCAGCGTGGGCGGCGATTTTGTAGGTAACGATACCTTCACGCACATCTTGCTTGTTCGGCAAACCCAAATGTTCTTTTTGTGTCACGTAGCAGAGCATCGCGCAGCCATACCAACCAATGTTTGCCGCGCCAATCGCCGAAGTGATGTGATCGTAGCCTGGAGCAATGTCAGTGGTGAGCGGCCCTAAAGTATAGAACGGCGCTTCGCCGCATTCTTCCAATTGTTTTTCCATGTTGACCTTAATCATGTGCAATGGCACATGGCCTGGGCCTTCAATCATGGTTTGCACGTCATGCTTCCACGCGATTTTGGTTAATTCGCCCAAGGTTTCCAATTCACCGAACTGTGCAGCATCGTTGGCATCGTAAATCGAGCCAGGACGTAAACCGTCGCCCAAAGAGAATGACACGTCATAAGCTTTCATGATTTCGCAGATTTCTTCAAAATGCGTATACAAGAAACTTTCCGTGTGATGCGCTAAGCACCATTTCGCCATAATAGAACCACCACGCGACACAATACCCGTCATACGTTTGGCGGTCAGCGGCACATGATGTAAACGCACACCGGCGTGGATAGTGAAATAATCCACGCCTTGTTCAGCTTGTTCAATTAATGTATCGCGAAAAATTTCCCAAGTCAGGTCTTCAGCCTTGCCGTTGACTTTTTCCAAGGCTTGGTAGATCGGCACAGTACCGATTGGCACAGGCGAGTTACGTAAAATCCATTCACGGGTTTCGTGGATGTTTTTACCTGTCGACAAATCCATAATGGTGTCGCCGCCCCAACGGATGCCCCACATCATTTTTTCGACTTCTTCTTCGATGCTGGAAGTAACCGCTGAATTGCCCAAGTTGCCGTTAATTTTCACTAAGAAATTACGGCCAATAATCATCGGCTCCAATTCTGGGTGATTGATATTGGCAGGGATAATCGCGCGGCCTCTAGCCACTTCGCTACGGACAAATTCAGCCGTAATCACATCAGGAATAGACGCGCCAAAAGAGTCGCCAGGATGTTGATCTTTCCACAATGCCCGCATCTCATCCATTTTTTGGTTTTCGCGGATGGCGATGTATTCCATTTCTGGCGTGATAATGCCTTGGCGAGCGTAGTGCATTTGGCTGACGTTTTGTCCGGCTTTGGCGCGACGCGGTTTGCGGATGTGTTCAAAACGCAGATGAGCGGTTTTCGGATCATGCAGGCGTTGCAAGCCAAATTCAGATGTAGGGCCTGCCAATTCTTCGGTGTCATTGCGTTCTAAAATCCACGCAGTGCGGACATCAGGCAAGCCTTTTTTCAAGTCGATGGTGACACTCGGGTCGGTATAAACGCCTGAGGTATCATAAACATACAGCGGCGGATTTTTTTCAGCACCGAAATGTGCGGGCGTGTCGGACAATGTGATTTTACGCATCGGCACGCGAATATCAGCGCGGCTGCCTTGCACGTATATTTTTTCTGATGCGGGGTAAGAATCGATTTTTACAGCTTTTTCTTCAGTAGCTGTAATTTCTTTGATGACTGCGCTCATGTTATCTCCAACATTCAATAAGATAGGCGCAGGGAAAAGTCTTGGCTTTCCTACGCCGGTATTAACCGGGGTCAGGTTCAAAGGGTATCTCTCAGCCTCGAAAAAATCTTCGAAGCACCCCTAGCCTTTACGGATGTCTAGCTAAGTTAAAGTAAATACAAGCAGATTGCAAGTGCATTGACCATGGTGCCAAAATTATTACGCTAGAAGCAATAATGTTTAAATCTGCATTTTTATTCGCCAAGCCAGTACGGAATAAATTTTAAGGTACGGCACTAACAATAAACTTGTAAAAAACAAGTGACACACCCATAAGCCCCTTTTATTTCAACACGTTAAAAACAAAACCTCGCTAACCAAATAGCTAACACTCGGTTTTTGTAGGATTTTTTGAAAAAAAAAATGCTAGAATCGGGAATTTTAGCCAACATGAACCGTCAAGCAGCCTTTCCGTCTATCAGCGAGGAATCGTGAAAATTTCCATTGTTATTCCTGTTCATAATGAAGCCGACAACATTGTTTCATTATTATCAGAAATAGAATCCGCCATGCATGTCGCCGACGCCTATGAAATCATCGTGGTTGATGACGGCAGCAAAGATCAGACAACCCTTGTTTTAAAAGAGCTGTTGGCGAAAGGCAATAAAAGCTTGCGGATTTTCAGCCAACAACAGAGCGGGCAAAGCACCGCCATCCGCACCGGCGTTAAAGCGGCGCAGTACGATGTGATTGCCACACTCGATGGTGACGGGCAAAACGATCCGGCAGACATTCCCAACCTTTACAATGCCCTAGTGGAACAAAGCGCCAGTATTGCCAACTTATGGATGGTTGTCGGTTGGCGCAACCATCGCCACGACTCGCATTGGCGCTTGCTGTCTTCCAAACTTGCCAACAGCGTCCGCGCCCGATTGCTTGGCGACCATACGCCCGATACCGGCTGCGGCAGCAAGGTTTTTTATAAAGACAAGTTTTTAGATTTGCCCTACTTTGACCACATGCACCGCTTTTTACCCGCGCTTATTATCCGTGCCGGCGGACAAGTCATTTCAGAGCCGGTCAACCACCGCGCCCGCATCAATGGGCGCTCAAAATACGGCACACTAGACCGATTATGGGCGGGCATTATCGACATAATGGGCGTCATTTGGCTGCAAAAACGCGCCAAAACTCCAATCATTAAGGAATTATCGTGACGACCGAAACTATCTGGGTTGCCATTGGCTTTTTAGGGCAGGCCTTGTTTTCAGCGCGTTTTATTGTGCAATGGCTGAAAAGCGAAAAGGAAAAGAAAAGCGTTTTCCCCATCGCCTTTTGGTATTTCAGCATTGCCGGCGGCATCACCCTGCTGGCGTATGCCATCTACCGGCAAGACCCTGTCTTTATCCTAGGTCAAGCATCGGGTTTGCTGATTTATTTCCGCAACCTGTATTTTGTCGTTTATCAGAAAAAAGCCGCCGATTCCCAATAAGCAAAGGCCCGCACATCAAACGTAGCGTCATGACCGACATCCCACGCCCACTCACACACCACTACCAAGACCCGCTGGCACGGGTGTGGCTGGCCTGTGCCGAACAAATGGGCTTCCGCGTTCAACGCACCCGCGAAACCTATGCATCAAGTGACGGACGTGGCACCCTCTGGATAGCCGATGATAGCTTGTTTGACCCTGACGACTCGCTTGCACAAATGATTTTCCACGAACTTTGCCACGCGCTGGTTGAAGGTGAAAGGGGCGAAAACCGCCAAGATTGGGGGCTAGGGTACGGGATAGGCAATAATCCGTGGCGGGAACACGCCTGTTTGCGCTTGCAAGCTTATCTGGCTAGCGGCCTGGGCTTACGCAGTTTTTTTGCCCCGACCACCGACTTCCGCATCCTGTTTTGGCAGCATCTGCCGGAAGACCCTTTTTACGCAGACCCCAATGACGGTGGCGGGCGAGAACGCAGCTGTGTTGCCGCGCGCATTGGCGCGTGGCGGGCTTCCTTGCCACGCTGGCAACCGCTGCACCATGCACTAGTGGCAACAGCGGCCATTGTTGCCGTCACACCCAAACAACTGGCGGAAGAACGCCGCAGCAACAGCACACT
This sequence comes from Methylosoma difficile, assembly GCF_054657615.1. Classification (NCBI taxonomy): domain Bacteria; kingdom Pseudomonadati; phylum Pseudomonadota; class Gammaproteobacteria; order Methylococcales; family Methylococcaceae; genus Methylosoma; species Methylosoma difficile. The sequence goes on from NZ_BAAHYJ010000001.1 coordinate 197,819, forward strand.
TTTGCCTTCATTGTGGGAGGCCGCCACAACACCGCCTGCCCGCCATCCGGCAGGCCACGCCGCCATCGCCGATTATTTACCAAGCCACAGCTGCGCCGATTGCGCCTGGTTTTTTAGCGAAGGGGAACAGCATTATTGCCAGCATAAACCGGCATTAGCCTTACCCAAAAACGCCCCCGCCTGCCAACGTTGGGAAGCTGCCGTCGAACTCGATTGCCTCACCTGTGGTGCCTGTTGCCGTGAAGCCTACGATGCCGTTGAAGTCGGCGCAGACGAGGCTGTCATCCAACTGCATCCTGACCTGATTGTCATCGACGGCACGCGCAACAAACTCCGCCGCAGCGGCCTGCGTTGCGCGGCTTTGGCGGGCGGCAATACCATTCACGAAACCTTTACTTGTGACATCTACCCCGACCGGCCCAGCACTTGCCGGGATTTCACCTTGGGCAGCGACAACTGTTTGGATGCAAGGCAGCGGGTCGGTTTGTCGTTATAGGGTAAAATGCTCCGCGCCATTAACCTTCAGCAAAAATACTGCCGCTGAACGTTCTGCTTTCTTTTTATTCTTACACCACCAAGGCCTCGTCATGTCCATTACCCTGAACACCATTGAAACCATCGTCCGCAACGCGGGCAGTTTGGCGTTAAACCATTTCAACGATTTGCAGAACCTGCAAGTCACGCAAAAAAATCCGCGTGATTTTGTCACCGCCGCCGATGTTGCCGTCGAAGCTTTTTTGCAGGAAGTCCTCACCCGCGACTACCCGGAATACGGCTTTTGGGGCGAAGAAAGCGGACAAAGCAACAACCAAAATGCCCGTTGGATTGTTGACCCCATCGACGGCACCCATTCCTTTTCCAAGGGCCAATATTTCTGGTCGATCAGCGTCGCCTTGGAAATTAACCAAACCCTTATAATGGGTGTGGTCTACGCACCGGCATTAGATGACATGTACAGTGCAGAACGCGGCAAAGGCGCGTGGAAAAACGGCAAAGCCATCCACGTTTCCAATGAAGACAATCTGGGCAATGCCATGATTGCCACCGGTTTTGCCTGCTTACGCGCCTACTTGGAAGACAACAATCTGGCCCGCTTCGCCAGGATTGCCCAGCTGACCACCGGACAACGCCGGTTCGGCTCTGCCGCCATGGATTTATGCTTGGTTGCCGACGGACAAGTCGATGCTTTTTGGGAACAAGAACTCAATCTCTACGATGTCGCCGCCGGTGCATTGATCGCCCAAGAAGCCGGCGGAACGGTCACCGACTTTAAAGGCAATGCCGGTGTTTTCCCCAAACAAATCCTCGCCACCAACGGCAAAATCCTCGCACAACTGCTGCCGCTGATGTAAGCCTAATGCCGTTAAATTTAGCTGCACGTTGATGTGTAAGGGCATAAATGGAGCGCTGAACCATGAATGCCCTTCGACAGGCTCAGGGCGAACGGAAAAAGTCTTAACTTAAGGCTATTTGCAACAAACCAACCCGCCTTGCTTTGCACCCGCGCAATGCAAGGTTATAGTGGAGGCCAAACCGTTTACATCCCATCGAGAATGCCGCCATGAACGAATCCCAACCGCCCAACCGCCCCAGTATCAAACTACCTTACTTTGATTTCCTGCTGTCATCGCTCACCGAAGACAACGACGCCCTTGCCAAAAGCTTTGGCAAACACGTGCATTGGGGCTATTGGCCTGAACCCAAACAGGCGACCTTAACGGTTGAGGATTTTGAACAAGCCGCCGAAGCGCTCAGCCAACAAGTCTGCGCCGCCGGGCACATCCAAAATGGGCAAGACGTGCTGGATGTCGGCTGCGGCTTTGGCGGCACCACCGCCCATATCAACGACAACTACAGCGATATGCGCCTGACAGGCCTCAATATTGACGAACGGCAACTTGAGCGCGCCCGCGCCACGGTCATTGCCAAACCCGCTAACCGCATCGAATTCAAACAAGGCGACGCTTGCGCCCTGCCCTTTGCTGACGAAAGCTTTGACGTGGTATTGGCGGTCGAATGCATCTTCCACTTTCCAGACCGCGAACAGTTTTTTAAAGAAGCCTACCGCGTACTGAAACCCGGCGGCTATTTGGCCTTGTCCGATTTTTTGCCCAACCACAAACTGTTTCCGCTCAGCGCCATCAAAATGCCATCATGGAGTTTTTACGGCAAATGCAATGTCGATTTCAGCATCAACCACTACCGAAAACTGGCAGAAAAAATCCAATTGACCAACACCTTGGAACACGACATCACCACCAACACCCTCCCCACCTACAGCTACCTAAGACGGTTAGCCGTAAAGCAAAAAATCACCAGCCTGATCGCGATGGTCGAAACTGTGGGGCTGGAAGCGTTAAGCCGCCTTAATTGGGTCAATTATTATGTGCTGGGGTGGAGAAAGTAGAGAGGGGAAAAGGGGATTCCCCGCGCAAAATGCGCGGGGTAGGCCTGAAAAGCACAGCGTTATCTGTGATAACCGCGTCCAGTATCAGTTGATCCCGGCTTACGCTCTTGCCTGAAGATTTCAGGCAAGGTTTCACGAAGCTAACAGCGATTACTCCCGAAACTTAAAGCGGATTGCCTAATGAAAAACCTGCCTTAACATCAAATATCTGACGTTTTTTTATTTGGTGTTAGCCACCGCTTTGTTCTCTTCAAAACCGCTATAGCCAATATGCCCCGACCTTTCTTCCTCTTCGGCAACAAATTTACGATGGGCTTCCTCAGCTGATGGTTTGCCGGCATCTTTGCTATGGGCAGTCAATGCGGTGTTATTGGCAGGATGCTCCGCGCCGGCCGCTTTCTGCTCAAAACCGCTATAGCCAACGTGGCCTGACCTTTCTTCCTCTTCAGCTACCGATTTACGATGTGCTGAGTCGGCCGATTGCCCGGTGCCAACAGCCACGTCAGCCAACAAAGGCGCAGAAGCTACAGCCATACAAGCCACCAAAATCAAACGGGTATAAGTATTTTTGTTCATGGTAATTCTCCAGCAATAAATAAATTATTTTTATGATGCAAATTTCAGTTATTGCCATCCTTGACCCAAACCAGCTTGTTATCCATCACATTCATGATTAAGCATTTTCGATGCCATTCCATAAAAATATAAAAAAACTGTTTTAAATCAATAACAAAAATAAATAACCATAAAAAAAACCGGTCACCACAGAACCCTGCCTTGGTTGCTTTGAACAATTGCTGTTTGGTTGAAACAACCATTTATTTTTGAAAGCCAATGTTGAAATGGCTATTGGTGATGGGGTGATGCAACGAAATTAAGCCGGATGCGGATCCGGCTTTTAATCATTAAGGATTGCTGGCTATAACACCGCTGTAAAACGAAACTTCCTAACCACGGTATTAATACAGATTACGAATTCGAGTTTGTTCATGATTATCGGTAGTCCACAGATTGTGGCTGTGACGCAATCCAACCAAACAATAAGCTTAAAAAAGAGCAATAACCAACCCTACTCCCGCACCGGCCTTTTATCCAATTTACGCTGTAAGGTACGGCGGTGCATGTTCAAGGCCCTGGCGGCGGCGGAGATGTTGCCGTCGTATTGCATCAGCACTTTTTGCAAGTGTTCCCACTCCAAGCGTTTGACAGACAAAGGATTTTCGCTAATTGAAACGGAAGAATCACCTTCGTTTTTGTTGAGTGCGCTGACAATTTCATCGGCGTTGGCGGGCTTGGTCAAATAATGGATAGCACCGAGCTTGATCGCCTCAACGGCGGTGGCGATGCTGGCAAAGCCAGTCAGCACCACGCAGTTGGTGTTATCGTCTAAAGACATCAGCTTTTTGACCAATTCCAAACCTGATTCATAGCCGATACGCAAGTCGATCACCGCATATTCAGGCAGGTATTGTTCGGCGAGAGCGACGCCACTTTTGACGTCGTTTGCCACTAAGACTTCGTAATTACGGCGCTCCAAAGCACTTTTCAGCACTTTGCAGAAAGTTTCGTCATCATCAACCAGCAGTAATCTGGGGTTATCCAAATCCTGATTCGTCATCATAAGTCTCCGCATTCAATAAGGGCAGGCTGATCTCCACGCACGCGCCGCCGTTATCAAAATTATATAAGTTAATACGTCCACCCAAGCGTTTGATGGTGGAATAAGTTAAAAATAGGCCGACGCCCAAGCCGTGCTTTTTGCTGACCACGGGCGATTTGCCGCCCAATTCGACCAGTTCGGGTGGCAAGCCTGGGCCATAATCGCGGATACGCAAATTAAGCGTGTGCATATCCCAGCTGGCGTAAAGCTCGACACCCTTGTCCTTAGGTGAGGCTTCGGCAGCATTGTTCAAAATATTGATGATGGAATGGGTGAGCGTGCGTTCAGCGATAATTTGCGCCTCGGCTGCAATGTCGTTGCTAACAAAAAAGCTCAGCTTGGCACCGGGTTTGTGGGTGCGCCATTGGTTGATGACGTGATCTAAGTATTCAACCACTGGCACGGCTTTTCCCGATTCGGCGCGCATTTCGCCAGCCGATGCCGACATAACCGACAGGGCTTCTTTGCAGCGGTCTATCTGTTGTTGAATAATCAGAGTTTTTTCGTGCAAATCGGGGAAGCGGTGCAAGGGAAATTCTTGCTCCAATTCGTGCGCCAAGATCGCTATCGTGCCTAATGGCGTCCCCATATCGTGGGCGGCGCTGGCGGCAAGCGTGCCTAGCGCGACAACGCGTTCATCCCTTAAGGCATTTTCGCGCGCTTCGGCTAGGCGGCGTTCTTGGATTTTTAAGGTTTTCGCCAATTCGGCAACAAAATACGCCACCAATCCGGCACTAAATACGAAACCAAACCACATGCCGAACAAATGCAGGCTGAAATAACTGCGCCCGCTCATTTCGTGGGCGTGTTTGATGAATTCGTAATGCGGCATGTCAGGGTGCAGCATGCGCGGGTCGGGCATGTAGGGCTCGATGGACGGCAACGGTACGTTATAGGCGATCAGCACGGTGTACATGGAAGCGGTGATGATAACCATATACCACGAGTACGATTGCGGCAGCATGATGGTGGTGATAATCACCGGAAGCAAAAACACCCACGTCAACGGATTGGAGGCGCCGCCGGTAAAATACAGCAAGCCGGCAATGCCGATCACGTCCAGGGTAATTTGGACGAAAATTTCACTTTCCAGCACCGGCTCATCCGAATCCAAACGCGCCGAGGTGTAAATGTTCAGCGCCCCCAACACCAGCAACACCAGCCACAATTGCTGATGCGGCAGGCGGATGTTAAGCCCGAAAGTGGAGAGGAAAATCAGCATCCCTTCGCTGAGGATCATTAGGTTTCTAAGAATAAACAACCAGCGCAAGTTTTGGCGGGCAGAAACTTCTGAATTGGGTGAGACGTGTGAAAGCATTGTTTTTGATACGGCAGCGGATTGTTAACTATTAAGACCCAATCTTAGGTCTTTCCTCTTCTATGTTTCCAAAGTGCGACAATATGTCACATTTTTATTTGCGTTTACTGTTGCTATTATTAACCTAACTTTTAAGGTTCTTAACCGGAGCCAGTAGCTGAAAGTTGCGTTATATCCTTCCTAATTCTCTCTAAGCGGCTTATTTTAAGCCGCTTTTTTTTTGTCTGCTGATTTTTGCTTAGGCATAACAAACACCCAAACCGCCTAATCCGCAATAGCCCATCGGTTCTTTAGCCAAATATTGCTGATGATAATCTTCGGCATAATAAAACTCGCCTGCTGGCAATATTTCCGTGGTAATCGGCGATAACACACCTTTTTGTTGCAAACAATGCTGGTAAACTTCTTTAGATGCCAACGCTTGCTCTTGCTGTTCGTCGGTTGTTGTATAAATGGCAGACCGGTATTGTGTGCCGATGTCATTGCCTTGGCGCATACCTTGGGTAGGGTTGTGGGATTCCCAAAACACTTTGAGCAAATCGATATAGGCGATTAAGGCCGGATCAAAAATCACTTTGACCACTTCGTTGTGGCCTGTCAGCCCCGTGCAGAGTTCATCGTAAGTTAAGTTGGGCGTAAAACCTCCGCTATAACCCACCGCCGTACTAAAAATGTCCGGCAACTGCCAAAATTTTCGTTCTGCGCCCCAAAAGCAGCCCATGCCAAACAAAGCGGTTTGCAGATGTTCGGGAAAAGGCGGTGCTATCGGGTTGCCATTGACGTAATGTCGGTTATAAACCGGCATGGCAGTATTGCGACCCGGCAGCGCATCTGCAGGATTAGGCAGGGTGATTTTTCGTTTGGGGATGAGCATGGGCGACTCCGCTGTGCAAACAGGTATCGCTAAGGTTACTATGATTCTGGATTATAATAAAGGTCAACACAGTGAAGAGAGCAACATGATTAAACAAGATATTTTGCGCCGGTTTTTATTTGAAGAATTGGGCATCCGTGGCGAATGGGTCAGTTTGTCAGAGAGCTGGCAAGCCGCCAAACAACACCAATCGCAACCCGATGTGGTCCAGCAACAGCTAGGCCAAGCTTTGGCTGCCGTGGTGATGTTATCCGCGACCATCAAATTTAACGGCTCGATCATTTTGCAAGCACAAGGCGATGGCGGCATTAAAACATTGGTCGCTCAAGCTACGCATGACCGCAAAATTAGGGGCTTGGCGCGCAGCCGGCCGGAAATTCAAGCAGGTACCTTAGAAGCATTATTTGGACAAGGTTATCTGGCTTTAACCATAGAACCCGACCAAGGCGAACCCTACCAAGGTGTTGTGCCTTTAGAAGGCAACAATCTGGCAGCGGCATTAGAAAATTATTTTAGCCAATCGGAACAGCTCAACACGCGCTTATGGTTGTTTGCCACCGAAAACCAAGCCGTTGGCTTACTGTTACAAGAACTGCCCAAACAAGACAACAACCAAGAAGATTGGCAACGCGTCGAAATGCTGGCGGATACCATTACCGCCAAAGAGCTGTTGGAATTGGACTGCGAACAAATTTTGTACCGGTTGTTTAACGAAGAACAAGTGCGCTTGTACGAACCAGAACCAGTCGCCTTTGCCTGCACTTGTTCGCGACAAAAAATCAACCGCACCTTAAAATCACTGGGGCGCGACGAACTGGAAAGCATTTTATTGGAACGTGGCTCTATAGAAGTAGTCTGTGATTTCTGTAGCAGCCGCCACGAGTTTGACAAAATAGATGTCGAATCCCTGTTGGCGGAAACCCTTTCACCCTCTTCAGAAACGCGGCACTAAGCCATGCAAAAAAGCAAACTCAAGCTCATTATAATTACCCTACTGGCACTGAGCCTGACGGGTTGCATGTATTGGCTACGCGCCTACCAAACCTATCTGCAAATGAGCGAATTTGACCGCTATTTTAGCGTGTCAGTAGCCGATGAGTTTACCTTGCACTTTAAGGAACCGATTCTTTTCAACCAAGATTTCGTGTCCTTGTCGCACCTTTATGCCAGCGACGACAGCGCTACCCCTACCGGCAGACGCTGGCGGTATTGGTTCCGTAAAGTGGATGCCAACGACCAAGTCATCAAACCGGAAATCAAGTTTTACGCGGACATGGATTTCAATAAAGAAAACAAATTGGTCGCTTGGTCGTTCTCCAAATTGTTTTTGGAAATTGCCCCGCCCAAATTTTTGGAAGTGTCATTGCGCTCGATTGCCGGTGCGGAAATCGACAAGGAAAAACAGCAGCTGCGCGCCAAATCGGATCTGATGACAAAAATTAACGATCCGCTACCGCAACAAGCAGCGGTGGTCGCCAAACTGGGCGCACCCATTGAAATTAAGGACGAACCCGACCATCAGGTTTACGTTTACCGCTTTCTGCTGGAAACGCATCACATTGAAGAAGGCTACGAGAAAAACGCCATCAATGAAGTCAAGCTGAGCTTTGACAAAACCAGCCATGAACTTTTTAACATGGCAGGTAATTTTGCGGGCTTAAAAGTCTCCATCAATTACCGGAATTTTTTAAACAACACCACTGCTGCCCGATAAGCAAAGCTTGGCAGAATTTTTTACATCACAAAAACCACTATCATGACCACACAACCGAGCAAAAACCTAGAAACCTTCGTCAACCCACAACCACAACGCGATTACACCATCCGCATTGATATTCCCGAATTCACTTGCCTGTGTCCAAAAACGGGACAACCCGATTTTGCCACCTTTGAAATCGAATACGTACCCAATCTGGAATGTGTGGAATTGAAATCGTTAAAACTCTACATGTGGTCATTCCGTGATGAAGGCGCATTCCATGAGGCCGTTACCAATGCCATCCTGAACGACTTAGTAGCCGCCACAGCGCCTAGATTTATGCGCATCCGCGCCGCCTTTAATGTCCGTGGCGGCATTTACACCACCGTGGTCGTTGAGCATCGCGACCCTAACTGGCAAGCACCACAACCCGTCAACCTGCCATAACCCTCTCCCCTTACTTTTGGGGGATTTTTTATCCCCCGTTTTTACGCCCATGACCTTTAAAGACACGCTTATCAGCTTACCGCAACACCTCCTACCCCATCATGGCTTATCACAACTGATGAGCAAACTGACCCATTCAGAAAACCCCAGTATTAAAAACCTGCTGATCCAGCAAGTGATTAAGCTTTATGGCGTCAACATGTCCGAAGCCTTGCAAGAAGATGCCAGCGTTTTCAAAAGCTTTAATGACTTTTTCACCCGCGAATTAAAGCCTGAAGCCAGGCCGCTTGCCCATGACATCGGCGGTATTGTCAGCCCAGCTGACGGCGTCATCAGCCAAGCCGGCAACATCGATGGTGACACCTTATTCCAAGCCAAAGGCAAAACCTTTACCGCTACCGATTTGCTAGGCGGAGACCCGCAACGCGCCGCCGCATTCCGTGACGGTACTTTCGCCACCATTTACTTGTCGCCCAAAGATTATCATCGTATGCACATGCCGATTGCAGGCAAATTGACTGAAATGGTACACGTTCCAGGACGCCTATTTAGCGTTAACGCCGCGACTACCCGCTCGGTGAATAATCTGTTTGCCAGGAACGAACGCGTCGTCGCCATTTTTGACACCGAACTGGGGCCGATGGCATTGGTGTTGGTGGGGGCGATTTTCGTGTCGAGCATAGAAACGGTCTGGCATGGCGTGGTCACGCCGCCCAGCAGCAACACGGTCAGAACTTGGCAGTACAGCGAAGACAACATACAACTGGAGAAAGGCCAAGAACTAGGCAGATTTAATATGGGATCAACCATTATCGCGCTATTTGGCGCTAATCGGCTGCAACTGCTGGAAGGATTAACCAGTGGTAGTGCGGTGAAACTAGGTGAACTGATCGCAAGAAAAATCTAGCGTAAATGGCACAGGCCATCTGACCTGTGCCGCCCACCTGTCTAGTAGACGTCTTTAGAATAGTAACTTTGATGGTCTGGCGGGTTATCTGACTTGTTCAAAACAGTTCCCAACAGATTGGTCTCGGATAATAACTGCAAGCTTTTGGTGACTTCATCTGGCGTGTTTTTACCATCCTCTATCACCAACAAAGCGGCGTCGTAATAATCCATACTCGCCAGTACATCATCAGCCGCCAAAATAGGTGGTAAGTCGAAGATGATAATTTTAGATTTGTTGACTTCCTTGATCTCTTTAATCAAAGCCTGCATTTTGGGCGCTGAAACCAGTTCGGAAGAACCTATCGCCTGGCCTCGACCAGGCAACACCGTCAAACGCTCAAAGCCCGGGTTTATCAAAATATCCGCTAAAGGCACATCAGACAGGATGTAGTCACGCAAACCCGTGGTGATCTTCATGTCCAAATACCAATGCAGCTTGGGGTAACGCAAATCCAAATCGACCAGCAATACCTCTTGGTTTTGTTCCATTGCCATGGTGATGGCCAAATTGACGGAAATCATCGACTTGCCCGCACCTTGAGTTGGTGCGGTCACGCCAAAACTGCTCCAACCGTTTTCTTTAAGCTGCCGTAATATTTTAGTCCTTAGCATTCTGAAAATGTCAGACTCCGGCGTATGCTTTTGCATAGCCACCACTCGGCGTTCAATCATTTCATTAGTGCTTATTTGTCTGGCTTTTATAAATTTTTTAAACATGTCTGCCAATTAAATGAAGTTTTCTTTTTAAGGCTTGCCGGAAAAGTCCGGCAAGCACGCATCAAAACCTTTTCAAACTATATCCTAGCGATTTTATTCCACATCTTTAGGATTATCACATCCAATGGCATATAAAGCATATGGATGGACACCAACAAACTGACGGCTAAAAACGCCCCCAGTAAAACAAAGTTCCGCAAGTGATTTCTGCCTTTTTTTGTATCCTCATCGTTTTTAATATAGGGGATAACAACCAAGGGTTCTATGCCGGTCAAACTAGCCAATTGTTTATAGCCACGAACACTACCATCAAACATTTCAGCCGCATAACCACAAGCCAGCCCCCCCACAATCGAGAAGATAAAGCCAATAAACATAATTTTTATGCGGTTCGGTTTTTCTGGCTTTTCAGGAACCCGTGGTGGCTCCAACAAGGAAAATTTTTCACCTTTTTGTTCTTCTTCAAGCGTTTGTGACAGCTTGGCTTCCAAAGACTTGGCTTTTAACTCTTTGTATTTAGCTTTTTGGTTTTCCAAATCGCGCATCATATCCTCGTAACCACGTTCAACTTGATGGGTTTGGGATATGCTCAACTCCAACTGGGATAGCTTCTCATTCAAAGACTTCCGTTCCTCTGCTATATTTTTTGCTTCAATATCGGCAATATCTATTTCACTTTGCAGTTGCAAATAAACAGGATTGGTTGCGCTTAATTTTTTACTTGCTTCGCTGGCAGGTTGCTTAGTTTTGTCAAAGCTATCAATTTTGCGTTTTAAAGCCTTAACTTGCGGATGCAACTCGGAATACTTTTCCATTAGGCTTTTGTATTCGCCTTCTAAACTTTCCAGCGTTTCAACAGGCTTATCTTTGGTTTCTATAGTCACGACATTGGGGCTAGTAACTGCCAACTGTGTGCGCAAGCTAATGCGGCGTTCGCCAACCATTTTTTCCTGCAATTGCAATTGTTGTAGCTGCGCCTCGACCCGTCCAATAGACGCTACGTTTGCGGGCAGCATTTCCGGCAAACTGTTGGTGTATTTTTCTTTGTACTCCGCCAACTGGCTTTCCAGTTTTTGTATTTCACGCTTAAATTTTTCAGATTCTTCTTCTAAAAACTCGGTGGTTTCTTCGGCGCGCTGTGTTCTTGATTTGACGTTTTCGTCCAAAAATAGAGTCACCAACTCATTGGCCACTTTCTGCGCCAATTGGGCATTTTGGTCATTAAATGAAAGCTTAAATGCCAGCGTTGCTTTGGTGGTTTTGCCTCGACCAATAACCTCGGCATTCACCAATTCAAGCTCCGTGTTCTCCATAAACTGCTCAGCCAATACAAACGGACTGGCTGATTTTTGCTCGCTGGGGTAAAGATTAAACTTTTCAATCACCTTGGTGACATTATCAACGGTCATCAGTTTTTGTTGGATCTCCTTGATCCGTTCATCCGCAAAACTGACCACCGTGGACTTAACTAAGTCGGGAGGGATATGCTGTTGTTCGATCAGAATGGTAGCTTCAGACCGGTAAATGGCCGGTAACGCTAAAGCAACAATGGCACTCAACACGAACATGACCATCATCGGCCCGACAATCATGTATTTGCGCCTGACTAAAATATGCAAATATTCTTTTAGCGACTTCTCTTGTTCTTCCATTATCATAAATTTTTATCTCGAAAAACTTAGGCCTTGCCAATCATAGTTCACGCCGACCATGAATAAATTTGAATCAACAGCACCGATAGTACTATTGTTGTCTTGCTGACGATAACGGTAACTTGCCGATAACACCCATTCTGTAGACAGATGCCAAGATACCGAGGGTGCAAAATTGATGTTTTTCCTGGAAATTGACTGCGTTGGGTTAGTTGAGTCATTTTCCTGATAAGAACTGTCTAATTTAGCCCTGACGGTTTCTGACAAGTTATAGCCTAAACCAATACCTATCGAGCTTTGTTCTTGCAATTGGCCTTGACCTGACGGCACCAATGAGCGGCTTAACCTAAGCTTGCCAGAAAAATTTTCGCCCGTGTAGCTAACCCCCGAGTCGGTTAGGAAACCTGTCGAAGTGCTGGTCGTGGTTTCTTGAAAAAAAATGAAGTCCGTCAAGCTGTTATTTTCAACTTGACGTATACCCACGGATAAATTCACCGCCCATCGTTCAGAGAGCGTGTAGTTGTTACCAAAATTGACACCATAACTGTTGGATGTGGTACTGGTTTGGGAAATACCATTTATCCGCCCAAACTCATAATTGGAAAAAAAACCGCTTAATGACGTTTGATAAGCCTCAGACCATTGCCTCACCCAACTGAGGTTGGCGGATCGGCTGCTATTATTGGAGAAACCGCTCTGGCTATAGCTGGTTTCGCTATAACTGGGCGCAAGCGTGATCCTGTCTGTTTCAAAAAGTGTATAGGAAAGTGAAGGGCTGATTGATTTGACGGTTCTAATTGCAGTTGAGGCAAAATTACCCGCATCGTCTACCGCAGAGTTTCGGCTTGGTGTGGCGTCAAAAGCGCCAACAACACCCCAAGCCCATTTTTCGGTGGAATAGTTGGCATTTAAATCATAAGCTTGGATATCTTGATTTAACCCCTCGATCGCTTCATAACGCTGGGTGCCATAACTGGCCATTGCGGTCACATTGGACACTTCGGTTTTATGGGCAAACGCCAAACGCGGCATGATGGTATAAAACATGGACCCTTGCGCCTCTTTCCTCATCCTTACGTTATCATCATAAGCGATGTTCTGTTTGATGTCCGATTTAACAGACCATTCCGCCGCATATGCGGTAGGGGCAAACACGCACCCTGCCAAAACCATCCGCCAGGCGGCAAGCATTTTCCCGTTCATATTTAAATTTAGCATGGTAAACAAAGCCTATGGCACAACCACGACATCACCACTGCTTAGCAGATAGTTTTTATCCAGTGCTTCACCACCTTCCAGTTCGCTGTATTTAAAACGGATCGCCTCCGAACCTTTCTCATGGCGGCGCAAAATGACAATATCGTCAGCCTTGGCAAATTGGCTTAATCCGCCCGCCAAACTCAGCAACTGCATCATATTCATAGACTGGGTCATGATAAATTGCCCCGGTTTTTTTACCTGCCCCAGTGCATAAACCACATTGCCCTCAACCGCCTTGACGGAAACGTTAACCACAGGCTCGGCAATATACGGCTTTAATTTCTCAGTCAATTCGGTTTGGATGGCACCGGCACTTTTGCCAGCCACTTTGATAACACCCGACAAAGGAAAGCTAATCGTACCGTCTGGCAATACACGCACTTCTTTATGGAGCTTCTCTTCATCCCAAACGGTTATTTCGAGAAGATCGCCGGGATTGATTGCATAGTTTTCAGTACCCGCATGCGTCCATGGAGAAATAAGTAATAACACCAATACGAAAATTGCTTTCATAAACTAAGTCCTACAAGAGTCAGCCGGCTGGCTGAATATATTGAAAAAATTTTAAGTGCAACATCCGGCAAAAAAACGATTTCCAGACTGTGGCACAATTTACCACACTTTTATGTCGGCATTAGTTAAGCAGATAATTTTTTAAGGGGAAAATCTGCGCCAAGCAGTCATCACAGAACAGACGCGATACCGCGGAACAAATCTAATAGGCTTTGGAGCCAAAAAAGCCTTTGAAGATGGTGAGGAAAATAATTTTTACGTCTAGCCAAATTGACCAGTTTTTTATGTACTCAAGATCGTACTGTATCCGGCCTTCCATTTTGTCAAGCGTATCCGTTTCGCCGCGAAAACCGTTGATTTGCGCCCAACCGGTAATACCGGGCTTTACTTTATGACGAAGCATATAGCCTTGGATTTGTCCGCGATAAAACTCATTGTGGGCAACCGCATGTGGCCTAGGACCAACAATTGACATGCGGCCTTGCAGGACATTAAAAAACTGAGGGAACTCGTCCAGTGAAGACTTGCGTAAAAACGCACCAAGCTTGGTTAAGCGGGGATCGTTCTTTTTGGCTTGCTCAACAACACCGCCATCATCACAAACCGTCATAGAACGGAATTTCCAAACGACAATCTCTTCGCCTTTAAAGCCATAACGGCGTTGTTTGAATATCACCGGCCCTGGTGAGCCGAGCTTGACCAAAATAGCGATGACAAGCATTGGAATAGCGATAAGCAGCAAAATGAAGCTACTGAAGAAAATATCAAAAAGCCTTTTCATGATGCCATCCACACCATAAAAAGGTGTCTCGTGCACACTGATGACGGGTATGCCTTTAATATTGCGCAAGCTTGAGCGCAATAAATCAAAGGTCACCAAGTCAGGCAGCATATAAACCGACACCGTCGTATCCGAAAGCTTAATGATCATGTCCCTGATACGCGGCTCGTTGCGCATAGGTAAAGCGATGCACACCAAATCAATCTTGCCTTCCCTTGCTTGCTTTAGCAAATCTTCAAAATTGCCACTAACAATAACATCCTTAACGATACCACGATCAGAGCCATAATTTTGGCGGTCATCAAAAAACCCTAAAAAATCAATATCCTCATCTTCTTTTTTAAAGATTTTTTCCAGCTCAGCACCCAACGGCGTAGCACCATAAATAACGACCCGCTGTTTTTTAAATCCTAGGCGCTTAACCAGCAAAACAATACTAATAGCGGCAATATGCCAAGATAACAACTCGATGGGCGTAACGGCAACCCAAGCCCAAAACAACTTGAGCTGATGGGGTTCAATAATAGGATGGACGGCATTGACCACCCATAAAACCAAAATGGTCCACAACCAAGAAAAAATAATCCGAATCGATTCCCTAAATATCGAGGCATCAAAATATTGCCGGTACAACTCATTAAATTCAGCAAAAATATCGAACGTCACCAGCACAATCAATAGCCACCAAGTGTTAATTGGTGTCCACTCTGTCTCAAAAACCCCCAAAATTGACCATAAAGTCAAACCAATAACCAAAGCATCAAGCGATCTGGCAAATACCAAAAACTTATTGGTATAAGGTTGGACGAACTGGAGTTTTCTGTTGTTCTTCACTGGCATTTATCGGATGGGTTCTGCGGTAAATTAACAAAATATTGGCATCTTGTGGAATATTTCACAAACAATTGCACTGTAAACACTGTAGCTAACATCTGCACAAAAGCAAATTTTTGACCGCTTGATGGCTCATAAGGTTAATATTAGCGGCAGGCAAACCTTTTTAGGATTTCTGATTATTTCAAGCACTTGCCAAGCAAACAACTCAAGCGCCCCTCTTTACAGACACCCATTAAAAACATGTTGACCCGGCTGATTATCAATTTTGCGTACTTTTTAAAATCATCGGCACGTTATCGGCGCTGCAAGCAGTTTTTCTACAATGTGCTAGAAAACCCTAACAGCCCTTACAAATCATGCTTTGATGTCTTTATGATTTGCCTGGTGCTGTTCAGCGTGTCCTTGCTGATCTACGAAGTCAACCGCCAACTCACTGAAGCGGAAAAGCTTTTTGAACAAGCCCTGATTAACGTCTTCATTGCCGAATACCTGCTAAGGCTGTGGCTCTTCAACGATTGCCACAAAATCATCCTTGAACATTATGAAAAAGCCACCTACCTGAATATCCGTTTCCGCCTGGGTTATGCCATCAAACTGATTATTGCCAAAAAGCTAGAACACATCCTCTCGCCCCTGGCGTTAATTGATTTGTTGGCGATATTGCCCAGCTACCGGCCTTTGCGGATTTTTAGGGTGCTGCTGATTTTTAGGCTGTTCAAACTGTTCCGCTATTTTGACAGCATCAAACTGTTCACCGAAATCCTCGCCAGCAAACGCTTTGACCTGTACACCCTAGCAACCTTCTTAGGCTTTTTGGTATTTATCGGCAGCGCCGCCATTTATTTGTTTGAGTTCCCTGCCCAAAACAGCCATATCAAAAACCTGTTCGATGCCTTTTATTTTTCCGTCGTCACGGTTGCCACGGTTGGCTACGGCGATATTTCCCCACAAACCACCGGCGGGCGAGTGGTGACAATGGCACTGATCTTATCGGGCTTGGGCGTGTTGTCGTTTTTTGTATCAATTATAGTCTCGGCATTTAACGATAAAATGAATGTGCTGAGGGAAAATCGCATTTATGCGGAAATTAACCGTTTTAATCACTTTATTATCATTTGTGGTTTTGGGCGGGTGGGGCAACACATTGCCGCGCAGCTAAAAAAAGACCGCCAACATTTTGTCATCATCGACACCGACCCCGTCGCCATCGTTAACGCCAAACAACTAGGGCATTTGGCTATCCAAGCCGATGCCAGCAAAAATTCGGTACTCAGCAATGCCGGTATTAACGCGGGCGCATCGGCGGTTTTATGTACGACCGGCAACGACGTGATTAACGTCTACATCACCTTGACCAGCCGCCACCTAAATCCGGACATCCGCATTATCAGCCGTGTCAACCGGGAAGACAATGTCAAAAAAATGTACCAGGCGGGTGCCAGCAACGTCATCCAACCGTTTGAAATTGCAGGCATGGTGGTCGCCGAATATGTCGGACAGCCCGTTGCCTTTGAGGCTATCCTCGGAATTATACGCGAGGAGCAACAATTCATCATGGAAACCTTATGCGTCAAAGAACACTCCATGATAGAAGGCAAAACGATTAGCGAGGTTGAATTTGAGCAAAGAAAGCTCCTACTGATAGGCATTATCAGCAGCAACCCCATCCACCAAAAACATAAAAACCGCTACACCATTAAAGACCAATATTTTTATTTTAACCCGCCCGCACAGCTTAAATTGCAAAGCGGTGATCTGTTGATGGTGATGGGAAGGGATTACAGCATTGACTATTTTCGCGGCCTGATTGAAACCAGCCGCTTGAAACGGAGCCGAAAACCATGAAACGTATCGCCGTATTTGGCTATAGCAGCCTTTCGTTTGAGGCCATGAACCGCTTAAAGTCAGACAAATATGCGCTGATTTTTATTGCCAAAGATGAACAGGAAGCAGCATTAGTTGAAGACAAAGGCTTTCACGCCCGCGTCATCGACTTTAAAAACGATGACGACCTGCGCGCCATTGGTATCGGCACCGACATTGACATCATCTTCTGTTTTTACCCCGAAGATTCCGACAATGTGTTTTTGACCATTTCCGCCCGCGCTTTGGATAAAAACGTCAGCATTATCGCCATTGTCGACGACCCCGAATCAGCCCCCAAACTATTGGCGGCAGGTGCCAACAAAATCATTGATCCTTATGAGATTTGCGGGCGTAAAACCCACGAAATGCTCATCCGCCCGGATATTTCCACGATTTTGGACAACACCGTCTTTGGTCGTCATGACTTAAAAATGGCACAGATTGAAATTCCGCCCGACTCCATCTTGGAAAACGTCAAAACCAGTGACTTAAACCTGAAGGAGAAGCATAATTTAATCCTGATCGCCGTGGTTGATAAAGCCTTGGGCGATCAATTGCATTTTGTGATTGGTGGCAACCATCACGAATTGAACGCAGGTGACGTGCTGGTGGTTATGGGGCCGTCTTCAGAAATCAAACAATTTAAAAACGAGGTTGAAGGTGTTCGAAGCCATTAAATTTAATCCCAGAATTTGGTTTTTGCTGGGCTTTCTAGGATGCGTGTTTTTGCTGGCGATGGGTGCTTATTATCAGTTTGTGGATGGTCTGGAACCTTGCCCGCTCTGCATTTCCCAACGGATTGCCATCTTTTTGACAGGCGTGGTGTTTTTAATAGCCACCTTGCACAATCCGGCAAAACAAGGTGTAAAAATCTACGCCATCATCGGTGCGGTAACAGCCTTGTGCGGTGCCGCCGTTTCCAGCCGCCATGTCTGGTTGCAAAACCTGCCTAAAGACCAAGTGCCGCAATGCCAAGAACTGGAATTTGTCTTTAAATACTTCCCTTTATCGGAAACCATCAAACTCATGCTCAGCGGTACAGGCGAATGCGCTGAAATCAATTGGACAATGCTCGGCCTGAGCATGCCCGTTTGGACATTGTTCGCCTTCCTGATGCTGGCAACCTTAAGCCTTTTGCAAATCTGGAACACCTCTAAATCCTAACCAGGAACCCCATCATGAAAAAATTTCCGTGGCTGATGTTATTGGCCTTATTGAATGGTAACGCGCTGGCTGATGATTTTGCCGGCTTGGCAGAAGCCATTAACGGCAAACATCGTCCAGCCGACAACAAAGCCCGTGACCGCTATCGCCACCCCCAACAAACCTTGGAATTCTTTGATGTCAAAGCCACTATGACGGTAGTGGAAGTCTGGCCCGGTCAAGGCTGGTACACCGAAATCCTCGCCCCCTATCTCAAAGACCACGGCAAGCTCTACGCCGCGCATTTTTCAGCCGATGCCGAACAAGCGTTTTATCGCGAAAACCTGAACAGTTTCATCAATAAAACCCAGCAGAACCCCGATCTCTACAGCAAAATGCAGTTAACGGTTTTACAACCGCCCAAGTTTTTGGAAATTGCGCCGGAAGGCTGGGCTGACCGCGTGCTGACTTTCCGCAATGTCCACAATTGGATGAAAAACGACCAAGCGGCAATGGTTTTTAAAGCCATGTACAAAGCCTTAAAACCAGGCGGCCTATTGGGCGTGGTGGAGCATCGCAATACAGCCAACAAACCACAAGACCCGAAAGCTGAATCGGGTTATGTCAGCGAAGACTATGTCATCTCGCTAGCCCGCAACGCAGGGTTTGAGTTTTTGGCAAAATCAGAAATCAATGCCAACCCCAAAGACAGCAAAGACTATCCAGAAGGCGTTTGGGCTTTGCCACCGGCGTTACGATCGTCTGAGAAAGACCGGCAAAAGTATCTTAATATTGGTGAAAGCGACCGGATGACACTTAAATTTGTCAAACCTAAGTAAACGCTCAGCCAGGCGTAAAACCTATTTTTTTACGCCTGGCAATATGACAGCCGCATTAAAAAATGCTTGTGTCGGATGCTTATGGAAATCTCAAAGGTAGTATCGAAAACGAACTATCAACAACTTGGCAAGCTTGTAGGCCGTGTTAAGAAATACGCAAAATAATGTGAAACATTACTCACTTTTCTCAAGACCGCCTCTTTCAAAAACAAATAAGCAACTGAAATATAAAGAAAAATAAAAAACGTCTGAAAATTAGCCAATATGACTAAATTGTAATAAAAACCAGCATTAAGGGCTTTTATAAAGGCTCTATCCACAGAGTTATCCACAGCTCCTGTGGGTAAAAATCTCAAGACCTAAATTCAGTCACTTAGACACAACTTATCACTTTCTTTTTAACAGACATGGCTAAAAAGCCTTTCCAACAAACGCTGGCTTATCGGATAGCCATCCCCGTTCCGCTTTATCGGCTATTCGATTATCTACCGCCAGAAAGCAACCCCAATCCCAACTTAAAACCAGGGACGCGTTTAGAAGTACCTTTCGGCAAAAACAATAAAATTGGTTATTTGATAGCGGTAGTGGGCGATAGCGATATTGACCCCAACAAACTCAAACGCGTCTGCCGTATTATTGATGAACACCCACTGCTATCAGCACAAGACTTAAAATTGCTGCATTGGGTCGCCCGTTATTACCACCACCCGATAGGTGAAGTATTCAGCACGGCATTTCCGGTAGGCTTGCGCCAAGGCAAAGCTGCCACCTTGCAAGGCGAAAAATGCTATGCGCTAACCGCGCTTGGCAAAACCACCGCCAGCGAAACACTGAAACGCTCGCCCAAACAAAAAAGCGTCTTGGAGAAATTCCAAGAACACTCCCAGCCATTATCGGAAAGCACCTTAAACGCGTGGAACAGCCATTGGCGCACAGCGGTAAAAAGCTTGATCGACAAACAATTGCTGACCCTTGACAGCAGCAATACCCTACCGCACGGACTGGGCGCAGACGATTTGCCCTGCAACCCCAAACAACAAGCCGCCATTAACGCCGTCAGCACACAGCTTGGGCAATTTGCGGTGTTTTTGCTGGAAGGGGTGACGGGCAGCGGCAAAACCGAAGTGTATATGCAGATTATCCGTACAGTGCTGGCGCAAGGCTTGCAAGTACTGGTACTGGTGCCTGAAATTACCCTGACGCCGCAATTGGAAGAGCGTTTCCGGCAACGCTTTGCCGCCGCCATTACCGTATCGCATTCGAAACTGACCGACAATCAACGCCAAACCGCTTGGTTACAAATGCAGCAAGGCCGCAGCGCAATCATGCTGGGTACGCGCTCGGCCTTGTTTACGCCATGCCCAAACCTAGGCCTGATTATTCTTGATGAAGAACACGACAGCTCGTTCAAACAACAGGAAGGCCTGCGTTTTTCAGCACGTGATGTCGCCATTGTCCGCGCCAAACAACACGGCATCCCGGTGCTGTTGGGTTCTGCGACACCGTCACTGGAAAGCCTTTACAACGCCCAGCGGGGACGCTACCAATGGCTGCAATTGCCAGAGCGGGCCGGCAACGCCTTGGCACCGGTGTTGCAACTGCTGGACATCCGTAACAAACCCTTGCAAGAAGGTTTATCTGACGCCTTGCTGGCAGACATAGAGCAGACCCTCGCCAAAAATGAACAAGTCTTGCTGTTTTTAAACCGCCGAGGTTTTGCGCCCACACTGATTTGCCACAGCTGCGGCTGGGTGGCGCATTGCCAACGCTGCGACGCCAACTTGGTCATCCACGCCTTCGAGCAATTGCTGCGCTGCCACCATTGCGGCAAAGAACAACGTTTGCTGCACCACTGCCCCGCTTGCCAGGGCGGCACGCTGACCGCCTTGGGCCTAGGGACTGAGCGGGTGGAAAACGTGCTGAACGCATTGTTTCCACAACAAACCATCGTGCGCCTGGACCGCGACTCCACACAGCGCAAAGGCGCGTTACAAAACTATTTGGAGCAAATCAACCAAGGCCACGCTGATATTATTTTAGGCACACAAATGCTCGCCAAAGGCCACCATTTTGCCAATGTAACGCTGGTGGCTATTTTAGATGTCGATAGCGGCCTGTTCAGCATTGACTTCCGCGCGCCGGAAAAACTCGCGCAACTGATTGTGCAAGTGTCAGGCCGAGCTGGTCGCGCCGAAAAGCCAGGCCGCGTCATCCTGCAAACCCGCCATCCCGAACACCCGCTGCTGACCACCCTCATCCAAGACGGCTATCAACGCTTTGCCACTTTAGCGTTGGCTGAACGCAAACAAGCAGGCTTGCCGCCCTACAGCTATCAAGCCCTATTCCGAGCCGCCGCTGTTGATGCACGTTTGCCGCCTGTTTTTTTGGAAACCGTCAGCCAACTGGCGCGCCAGCATTTGAAATCGACCTTGCAAATCCTCGGCCCGGTTCCTGCCCCCATGAGCAAACGCGCCGGCTTGTACCATTACCAACTGCTGTTGCAAAGCCATAAGCGGCAAGACTTGCAAGCCACGCTGGATGCCTTGTTACCCGCCATAGAACAACATAAACCCTCGCAAAAAGTGCGCTGGTCTTTGGATGTTGATCCGATTGATTTGTATTGAAGCTGTTAAGACGACATTGCCGCCAAATGCTTAAGCAACAGGCCAACCATCAACAAGGGCATTATCAAGGCGCTGATTTCCCAAAACCCAGTCGCCAGCAAAACCGCCTGGTTGGCGACCAACACGGCAATATAGGCCAACGCCGCCCAGCGTTTCATCATCCACAACCCCAGCAAGCACAGTACGCTGACCAACACCGAAACACCAAAATAAGCCGGGTAAATCCCGCCCAATTGTTTGGTCATTGGCGAAAAAACCAAATTCAGCATTTGCGTGGCATTAATAAAACCAATCACACACACGGCAATAATGGCTAAAGGTTTGGCGGGATTAAATCGCGGATCCATCATAACGGCCTTCTTTTAAGTGAACATAAAAGGCTGATTTTTGCTTATCTGGCCTGTGCTGGCAAGCCCGTTAAAGCGGTATTGTTTGAATGGATAATGAGATGATTTTCATGGATAATGCCCCACTATTAATTGATAAAACCACTCTTTGGCAGTAATGAAAAACAAGATAGAAAACCTTCTCCTGCAAGCGCTTGCCGCACTCAAATCCGACGGCACGCTCAACCACGACATCAGCCCCAACATCAACATAGACCGCACCCGTGACGAATCACACGGCGATTTTGCCTCCAACCTAGCGATGTTGCTGGCAAAACCGGCACAAATGCCGCCCCGCGCCTTGGCGGAAAAACTGATTGCCGCGTTGCCGCAAGACAGCACCATCACTAAAGTCGAGATTGCAGGGCCTGGCTTTATCAATTTCTTTGTTGATAAAAGCGCACAATTCCAAATTATTGGGCAAATCCACACCCAAGGCCCTGCTTTTGGCTTAAGCCAAGTGGGCGCCGGCAAAAAAGTGCAAGTCGAATTCGTCTCCGCCAATCCGACCGGCCCCTTGCATGTCGGACATGGACGCGGCGCAGCCTATGGCTCGGTGGTGGCTGACTTGCTGCAAGCCGTCGGCTTTAATGTCCACCGCGAATACTATGTCAACGATGCCGGACGGCAAATGGACATCCTCGCCACCAGCATTTGGTTGCGCTATCTGGAAGAATGCGGCGAAGTGCTGCCCTTCCCCAGCAACGGCTATCGCGGCGATTATGTCCGCGACATCGCTTGGCAAACCCACAAAAACGCTGGCAACGAATACCGCCGACCAGCCAACTTGGTGTTGGAAAACTTGCCTTTGGACGAACCGCAAGGCGGCGATAAAGAACTGTTTATCGACGCGATGATCGCCCGCACCAAAACCTTATTAGGAACCACGCTTTACCGTGACTTTTTCGCCATTGGCCTGAACACCATCCTGGACGACATCCGCGACGATTTGCATGAATTTGGCGTGGATTATCAAGAATGGTTTTCAGAACGCCAGCTCATGGATGACGGTTCGGTCGACCAGGCCTTGCAACGCTTGCAAGCTGGCGGACACTTATACGAAAAAGAAGGCGCAACTTGGTTTGCCTCCAGCCTTTTGGGCGATGAAAAAGACCGTGTTGTCGTCCGCGAAAATGGCCAGTACACCTATTTTGCTTCCGACATTGCCTACCACATGAACAAACTTGACCGTGGTTTTGAGCAAATCATCGACATTTGGGGCGCCGACCACCACGGCTACATTCCGCGCGTACGCGCCGCCATGCAGGCCTTAGGTGCTGATGAAGCCAAACTGAAAGTTTTGCTGGTGCAATTCGCCACCTTGTATCGTGGCGACGAAAAAGTACAAATGTCCACCCGTTCCGGCGAGTTCATCACCTTAAGACAATTGCGCAATGAAGTGGGCAAAGACGCGGCGCGCTTTTTCTATGTGATGCGCCGTTCGGAACAGCATATGGACTTTGATTTAAAACTCGCCACCTCGAAAACCAACGAGAATCCGGTGTTTTATGTACAATACGCCTACGCCCGCGTGTGCAGTGTGCTGCGTCAACTGGACGAAAAAGCTTTGGAGCGCAATATCCAATTAGGCATGGAAAATTTGGCGTTATTGGTCGAACCGCACGAAGCGGCTTTGCTCGGCACCCTAAGCCGTTACCCAGAAGCCTTGCAACGCGCCGCCCTCAACTACGAGCCGCACCAGCTGATCCAATATCTGCGTGAATTGGCGACCGAATTCCATACTTACTACAACGCCCACCAATTTTTGGTTGAAGACGCCAAATTGCGTGATGCCCGACTCAACTTAATTTGCGCCATTAAACAAGTATTGGCTAACGGCTTAGGCCTACTTTCCGTCACCACTCCCGAATCAATGTAACTTATGGCCCGCGACTACAAACACCGAGTACAAGGCAAAAAAACACCACGGGGCGGGCGCCGGCAAGGCCCTGGCCCGTTGCGAATCATTGCTGTCGTGCTGGTGTTGGCGGGGTTCGGCGGGGTTTTGGCCTATTTGCATTTTTCCACACCTAAAACACCTGTCGCCTCGGAAGAAACAGCCGAAAAAACAGCCCCTACCGATGTAGCCAAGACCGAACCCGAAAAACAAGCCGCCAAACCGGCATACCCGCATTTCGATTTCTATCACAGCCTTCCCAAGAAAGAGATTGTCATCCCCGAACACGAGGTAAAAACCCGCAGCCGTGAAGAAGCAGTCGGTAAAAGCAATGACAACAAGCAATATATGGTGCAGGCGGGCTCTTTCAGCAGCAGCAAAGAAGCCGAGCAATTAGGAAAAAAGCTGGCGAAAATGGGCATTCCCGCCAAAATTGATAAAGTAACCGTCAAGGTCAACAACAAAGCTGAAAAATCGAATCTTGAGCCTAAAGTTTGGTATCGGGTAAAAATCGGCCCCTACAACAAAATGACCAGCGTCGATACGGTCAAATCAAGACTGAAAAAAAGCGGCATCGATGCCGTGGTCACGCAAATTGGGCGTTGATCCAAAAAGCAGTCACACCGTCCCAAATTGTTTCCTAAAAACAAGGGCTGAAAAACTAAACAGCATCTATCGCAGCCCGTTTGAAGCCATCAAGCAATCCACAAAGTACCCACCCCCAAACCGCTAGTGCCAACACCTGTTAGATTGACACCCAGCAATTCCACCAACACATCGTTGCCCCCCTCGTTTTGGAAAACATAGGCGTCAGCGCCTACGTTGAAGGCAACCGTCGCACCGGCAAGCGTGATATTGCTTTGTAAATATGCCAGCACATCAGCCAAATTTCCGGCATTGATAACCAATGCGTTACTAAAAGCATCCGTATCATCAAAACGGATGATGCCATTGTTGATACTATGGCTTTTGATTGCGCCTGCATCAACACCATTACTGGCCACCGTATTGGCAGCAATGCTTGTACTGGCCAAGTCTAGCTTATCGACTCCAGCCGTTGTTGTGCCGCTAAGCCCTTCTTGGAAACCTGCCACGACGTCGAAGTTCGCCACGGTACTGTTACCGGAGGCTATTATTACGGTGTCCTTAGCCGCAACGCTTTCTGTTAAATCCAAATAATCTTTGCCACCGCCGCCCGTCAACACATCGGCACCGTTACCGGCAACCAATACATCATTGCCAGCACCGCCCAATAAGGCATTAGCCGCAGCATTTCCAGTAATGACATTAGCTAAGGCATTTCCCGTCGCGTTTTTGGCAGCACCCACCAAGGTCAAATTTTCAAGATTTGCGCCCAATACATAAGAAATGGTGCTTTCAACCGTGTCGATTTCAGTTATCAACGTAGAGGTTTCAACTATCACATCTCCAGTATCATCAACACAATAAATGTCACCACCTAAACCGCCCGTTAGGCTATCCGCTCCGATGCCACCATCCAAACGATTTGCCGCATTATTACCTACCAAGACGTTATTAAGGGCATTACCGGTCGCATTAATGGCGGAAGTACCGAGCAAGCTGAGGTTTTCCAGATTTGCCCCTAAGCTGTAGCTGATATAGCTTTTTACGGTATCCATCTCCGTCGGCAAGGTTGAGGTTTCTATTATGGCATCGCCACTATTATCAATAACATAAGTATCCTTGCCCAAGCCGCCGGTCAGAGTATCAGCGCCTAAGCCACCGTCCAAAATATTGTCGGCGCTATTGCCCAATAAGTTATTGTTAAGGCTGTTGCCTATCGCATCAATAGCCACCGTCCCCAGCAAGGCCAAATTCTCCAAATGGTTGCCTAATTGGTAAGTGACCCGGCTTTTTACCGTATCAATCTCGGTACTCAGAGTGGATGTTTCAATGACCACATCGCCGGTATTATCGACAATATAAACATCATTGCCCAATCCACCGGTCATCGTGTCGGTTCCGCCACCGCCTTGTAGCGTGTCATTGCCATCGCCACCGACCAGCACGTCGTTAACGCTGCTGCCAATTAAAGTTAAATCCGGCGGCGCATGAAAAGCATCATTGGTATAAATATTGGCAGCACTGACCACCCCAGCCGCAATCAGGCTAGCGACAACACTGCTATCACCACCAAATTCTTCATTCCCCCAAACCACAATCGAACCGTCTTCACGCAACGCAGCAAACGCGCCTGCGGTCGTAAAAATTTGCACAATATTGACGCTTCCGTCCAATAGTGCCGCGACCTGACTGCTATCGCCACCGTAACTGCCATTGCCCCACGTCACCACCGAACCGTCCGCACGTAAGGCGGCAAAAGCGCTGCTTGTAGAAAAAATGTTGACCACATCCACGCTTCCGTTAAGGGCAGCAAGCACTTCGCCACTATCCGCACCGGCATTGACATCGCCCCACGTCACCACCGACCCGTCAGCCAGCAAGGCGGCAAAAGCGAAGCTCGTGGCAAAAACGTGTACCGCATCCGTCACGCCATTCAGCGACAACGCAACCTGGCTGCTATCGCCCCCCGCATTGCCATCTCCCCAAGTGATTAATGATCCGTCTTCACGCAAGGCAGCAAAGGCGCTGGCGGTCGAAAAAATCGCCACTACGTTGATTGCACCGTTAATGGCGGATGCAACAGCGCCGCTATCTCCACCCGCATTGGCATCGCCCCAAGCCACCACCGAACCGTCCGCACGCAAAGCGGCAAACGCATATTCATTGGCAACGAGTTTACTGACCGAACTGAGTTGTGCCGCCACACCGCTACAGTCACCACCGGCATTGGCATCGCCCCACGTCACCACCGTGCCATTGGCACGTAACGCAGCAAAAGCAGTACCGGTAGAAATAATTTGCGTGACCGCTGTTGTGCCATTGATCTGTGCAGCCACCGAACTACTGTCGCCACCGGAACCACCCTCGCCCCATGTCACGACCGAACCGTCGGTGCGCAAGGCTGCAAACGCATAACGGGTAGAAAATAATTGCACCACATCGGTAATACCATTGAGCTTAGCCGCCACAGCGCTGCTATCCCCGCCTAAACCGGTATCGCCCCAAGCCACAACCGAACCGTTACTGCGTAAAGCGGCAAACGCAAAAGCGGTGGAAGCTATCTGCAGGACATCATTGGCACCACTTAGCTTGCTGGCGACGGCACTGCTGTCACCTCCGGCATTAGCGTCGCCCCACGTGACGACCGAACCATCGGCCCGGATTGCCGCAAATGCCGTTTCAGTAGAGAAAATCTGTACCACATCTTGTGTTCCATCAAGCTTATCAGCTACTGCCGACAGATCGCCGCCCGCATCACTTTCACCCCAAGCAACCACCGAACCATCGTTTTTAATAACGGCAAAAGCATTCGTATTGCGCCATTCTCTTAAGGTATGCCCAGCAAACACCGCGCTGATATTTGAACTAATGACTGTCATGCAAATTCTCCAAAACGTTGAAATGAAAGGTGCATTAACAAAAAATTAACAGCACTGCTCAGTTGCCAAAGTTTATAAAAATAAACTTACTTTTAACAGGAAAATTATGCCGCCGACATCCTGATTGCCCGCATCATCGCCAACAACCCAGTCGCATGAAGCCCTAGACAAGAATCTGCAAACTCAGGAGAGAGGATTTCCCCCGCAAGCACTGCGGCTTAATCCAGCCATTGCAAACTGGCTGCAGTTGCCCCAAGCGGCTTGTATTCGGCCCCTACCCAGCCGTCATAACCGGCATCGTCAATTACAGAAAACAGTTTTTGAAAACCAATCTCCCCTGTTCCGGGTTGGGCGCGCCCTGGGCAATCAGCGAATTGGATATGACCGATACGTTGAGCGTGTGCGGTTATGAACGACACGACATCTGCACCCATCATCTTGGCGTGGTAAATATCGTATTGCATCGACAGGTTGGGTTCGTTCAACTCATCCAGTATTGCCACCATTTGCTCGCCGGTGTTGACGATAAACCCCGGCATATCTTGGTTGTTAATGGCCTCAAACACGCATTTCACACCTAATGATGCCAAGCTTTGCGTAGCAAGCTGCAAATTTGCCAACAAGGTTTGCCGATAGGCATCCTGCTGGCGGCTATCGAAGCAGCGTCCCGGCAAAACATTAACGGCGACAGGCTTTAAAACTTCGGCATAGCGCAAGGCTTGCTCCAAGCCTTGCAAGAACTGTCCACATTTGCTGGGTACGCAAGCCAAGCCTTCCCCGCCTTGCAGCAAATCATCGGCATCGACGTTAAACAACACCATTTTCAATTGGTTATCATCTAACAGAGCTTTTAAAGCTGCCGCATTTAAACTATAAGGAAATTGTATTTCCACCGCATTGAAGCCACACTGACGGGCAGCCTTAAAACGGTCGGGCAAAGCATGTTCAGCAAACAACATGCTGAGGTTGGCGGAAAAATTAGGCATCGGGTGAGGGATACAATTTTATTAATGTGGAGGGGTCTTGTTCCGCATAACCATTGCTGGCGTGCAGCTGCATCAGCTGTGCGGCAAGACCGGAAATGGGCATGGCGCTGCCTTGGCGGTTCGACAAATCAACCGCCATCTGCAAGTCTTTCAACAACGTTTTTACGCGCCATCTGATCGGTTCAAAACTTTCTGCTGCCATTTGCGGGGCCACAATTTGCAACGGTTTGGAGTCGGCAAAACCACCTGCCAAAGCGAGGGGGATTTGCGCGGCATCCACGCCCGCTTGCTTTGCCAGTGCCATCATTTCGGCAATGACCAGCACATTGCAGCTGACAATCATTTGGTTGCAAATTTTGCTGACTTGCCCACATCCGACCGCCCCCATATGCGTCAACTGTTGGTACAAAGGCGCCAGCACTAAACGCGCTACGGCAATATCGGCCTCGCTGCCGCCAGCCATGATCGCCAACTTACCCTGCTCGGCACCCGCCACACCTCCTGAAACCGGCGCATCAACCCAACCCATGCCACAGCGTTTATATAAAATATCCGCCAACTGCTGGGTGGTTTCGGGATGGATACTGGATAGATCAATCAGCAATTTACCCGCAGAGCCTGCGGGTAAGATATGTTCGGTCACCACCGTTTCGACTGCCGCACTATCCGACAAGCACAGCAAAATCACGTCGGCAGCTTTTACCAATCCAGCAACATCGGCATGGGCAATTGCCCCTGCTTGGACAACCCCATCAAGCTTGTCAGCGCTGCGGTTCCAAACGTGGACGGCAAAACCCGCGCCAAGCAAACGTAAAACCATTGGCTTACCCATTAAGCCAATGCCGATAAATCCTAAGAGGGGTTGTTTTGTTAACATAGTGATTGTTGCCAAGGGGTTACTTAAAGGCCGCTATTTTAGCGCGGCGTCTTTTAATTGGGCTATACTAGCGAAAACGTTAACAATTACCGAAAGCATGACAACAAAACGCATCCTGCTAGGCGTTTGTGGCGGCATCGCCGCTTATAAAGCCGCTGAACTGGTCAGACTCTTCCGAAAACAAGGTGCAGAAGTGCGCGTAGTGATGACCGCATCGGCACAGCAATTTGTCAATCAGCTGACCTTCCAAGCTTTGTCCGGACATGCCGTACACACCTCCTTGCTGGATGCCGAGCAAGAAAATGCCATGGGTCATATCAATTTGGCGCGCTGGGCTGACCTATTGGTAGTAGCACCCGCAACCGCCAATGCCATCGGCAAATTTAGCCACGGCTTGGCGGATGACCTGTTATCAACGCTATACCTTGCCGCCTTATGTCCCGTCTACGTTGTTCCGGCCATGAACCAAGCCATGTGGCACAAACCCGTGGTGCAGGAAAATATCGCGCGGCTTAAACAACAAGGGGTAAAAATCCTCGGCCCTGCCCAGGGCGACCAAGCCTGCGGCGAAACAGGTTTCGGAAGAATGTTAGAACCCACCGAAATTTGTCTACAATTGTGTGGCACAGATAACAAACCCGACCTGTATCTGCAAGGATTAAAAGTCTTAATGACCGCTGGGCCAACGCGCGAGCCGCTTGATCCGGTACGCTACATTACCAACCGCAGCTCGGGCAAAATGGGTTACGCCTTAGCGCAAGCCGCTGCCAATGCGGGTGCACAAGTCACCTTGGTCAGTGGCCCTGTCAGCCTGCCCACCCCTGAAGGGATCAAACGGGTTAACGTGGAAAGCGCCGCACAAATGTACCAAGCCGTCATGGAAAACATAAGCGAATGCGCACTTTATATTGGTGCCGCCGCCGTTGCCGACTATACGCCCGCGACGGTACAAACCGAGAAAATCAAAAAACACGCCGATGATAGCGTCCTGGTCTTGCAAAAAACCCAAGACATTCTCGCTGCCGTTGCTGCCGCCAAACCGCGCCCGTTCACCGTTGGTTTTGCTGCCGAAACCCAAGATTTGGAAACTTACGCGTTAGACAAGCTCAGCCGTAAAAACGCGGACATGATCGCCGCCAATTGGGTTGGGCAAGCGGAAGGCGGTTTTGATAGCGAACGCAACGCCTTACACGTTTACTGGCAAGGTGGGCAACAGCATTTGCCTATGACTGAAAAAACACAGCTGGCAGAACAATTACTTAAACTGATCGCAAAGAGATTGCATGAAAAAAATACAGCTTAAAATACTGGATGCCCGTTTAGGCAATGACATCGCTTTGCCGGAATACGCCACCACCGGATCGGCAGGGCTGGACTTACGTGCCTGCTTAGACGCGGCAACGGAAATCAAACCGGGCGAAACCGTACTCATACCCACGGGGTTGGCTATACATATTGACGACCCCCATTTGGCAGCAATGATCTTGCCAAGATCAGGCTTAGGCCATAAGCACGGCATTGTCTTGGGAAATTTGGTGGGCTTGATTGATTCTGACTACCAAGGCCAACTCATGGTGTCTTGCTGGAACCGCAGCAACCAAGCCTTTACCGTGCAAGTCGGCGAACGCATTGCCCAGCTGGTCATCGTCCCTATTGTCCAAGTCAGTTTTGAGCAAGTGTCCGAATTTACCGGCAGCCATCGCGGCGAAGGTGGATTTGGTCATACAGGCCGCCACTAAATCGTTATTTCAAGGAGTATTTTATGATCAAATTTTTTACATTGATCTCCATTATTGTGGTCTCTGTGGTGCTTTTTGTAGGCTTGGGGATTTATGGACTATCTAAAATTGAGACCCAACAAACCAAAAGGGAAGCCGCCGAAATGGCCGCCAAAGGTTTTGCCTTAGGCGTCAGTTCGCAAATGGAATTATTGCAAAAAACCTTGGACAAAATGAGCAAAGACCCCGAAGTCTTAGCCGCCATCTACAGCAACAACACAGCAACCATTGATGCTGCTGCCAGCAAACTGGAACATCACATACCTGATACCTTAAAAATCCGATTATTGCAGCCAGGTATCAGCGAACCCGATAAAAAAGCCATCCCCCGCATGGGCTACGCCGACTTGGACATGGTGTCTGAAACTTTCAGTAAAAACCAACCGCCCGCCATACAAGGCGATAAAGGCCCCGACCGGCATTTGGCAGTCGCCAGACAAGTTGTCCATAACGGCAAAGTGATTGCGGTATTACTGGCTAGCATGAATCCTGAAATCATTAACCATGCCATCCAAAAGGCTGTTGTGGAAAACAGCTATATTGCCCTGAAACAAGGCAAGCTGGTCTTGGCCTCAAACGGCGAGGCATCGCCCGATGATGAGCCGATTGTGATCGACATTCCAAACAGCAATTGGTCAATCAATTACCAAGCCAACATCAACGGCAATTACAATGAGCTGTTGCTGGTCTCCAGCATACTGTTGCTCAGTGTTTTAATCATTTTGCTAACGGTATTCATCACCTACCGAAAACTTTCTGATGTCTTAACAGAAGACTTGCGCAGCGTCATGAAAGCCTTCAAAGACATGATGTCCTCAAAAATGCAAGGTAACTATCCGGTTGAACTCACTGAAATGAGCAATATCATTTCAACATTGGCGCAGTTCAAACGGGTTCTTGACAATGAAAACCAGCGCAACGCCGCCATCAACACCATCAGCAACTTAGTCGTCAGTGACGACGCCGACTATGAACTGGATGATTTCTTCAATAATAGTGACGATTTCAAACTCTAATCACAAGCCTTTACGATAAACAAAAAAACAAAAAGAAATGGAAAGCACCATGCAAACAAAAACCGCCCATCAAATTGCCGATGTCTTAATCGAAGCCCTGCCCTATATCCAACGTTTTAAAAACAAAACCGTCATCGTCAAGTTCGGTGGCAATGCCATGGTCGACGAAGCTTTAAAACACAGCTTCGCCAGGGACATCGTGCTGATGAAGCTGGTTGGCTTGAACCCTATTGTCGTTCATGGCGGCGGCCCGCAAATTGGTCAGCTTTTGGAGAAATTGGGCAAAACCACCGGTTTTGTCGATGGTATGCGCATTACCGACAGTGAAACGATGGATGTTGTGGAAATGGTTTTGGGCGGCTTGGTCAACAAAGAAATTGTCAACCTGATTAACCGAAATGGCGGCAAAGCCTTAGGGCTTACCGGTAAAGATGGCGATTTTATCCGTGCGAGAAAAATCAACTTGAAGAAATCGGCCTTGGATGACGAAGCCTCCGAAATTATTGATTTGGGTCATGTCGGTGAAGTCAGCAGTATTGATCCGGCAGTCATCACCATGCTGGGCGAAAGCGATTTTATTCCCGTCATAGCACCTATTGGTGTTGGCGAAGACGGCTTTTCATACAACATTAATGCTGACTTGGTAGCCGGTAAATTGGCGGAAGTGTTGCGGGCGGAAAAACTTATTTTACTGACCAATACCGCCGGTATTTTAGATAAGGACAAACAACTGCTAACAGGGTTAACCGTCAAAGACATTGATGACCTGATTGCTGATGGCACTATTTCGGGCGGCATGATACCCAAAACTACTTGCGCCACCGATGCCTTAAAAGGCGGGGTAAACAGCGTCCATATTATTGATGGTCGCGTGCCTCATGCGGTCTTGCTGGAGCTGTTCACCGACCAAGGCGTCGGTACATTGCTGCACAACAAAACATCACTCCGGCAGCACGGATAAGCTTTCGTTTACAAAAGAGCGGAACGAGGTGCGGATTTTCCGCACCTTATCACTCTCGCACAATTCTTGACCAACAACCGACTCGTGGCAGTGGATATCAAGAAACAGCTGGAATTCGTTCTCAGTGATGGGGATTCTTGATAATGACAAGCTAATGTCGGTATCGGTAGCGGGCGGACGGTTCATAATCAACTTTTCGTTAAAAACGTCCGGCTTAGTGGTGGAGTGCTGGTTGACAAAGCTACGGGCAATCTCCCAAGCCTTGTTGCATTGGTGGTCATTTTCGCAATAAAACAAACCCAAGGCATTGGCCTCTTTAATACTTGGGATGTTGACCCCGCCATTTTCTGGTTTCTTATGCGTTTGGGTCAGGAACAAATAACGGTCCACATCCGCCATCAACTCGCTTTTGGTCAGGCGCTGCCTGTCCATTATCAATACCAAATTATCTCTTATCTGCTTAATTTGTTTGTGTGATGACTCAATATCATCCAACAATTTCTTAGGGACTTTCTGTTCGTCACGCTCCAAATTGGCGGCAATTTTTTGCTGCGAACGAAGTTGTTCATCAACATGCCGCAGATTGCCTTCCATTGAAGCCAGCTGGTTGGCGAAAGAATCCATTTTGATTTTTAGGGCTGCGAAAATTTCTTCTTTGGTGTGGTAGGTGCTTAGTAATGCATTGTCGCGCAACTTTTGCTCGGCAATTAATTTGTCCTGTTGCTTACGCAAAGCATCCAAACGCCTTTCCAAAGCTTGCTGTTCCTTAGATTTAGCCCTTTCCGTCACTTCCAGCACCCGCGCCGAATTATTTAATAACTCCCTTTTGTATTTAGCCTGTTCTGGCCTTACTTGGTCAGAAAAAACAGTATTACCGGTGTCGTCTTCCAATCGGTAAACTTTATTGGACAAAACTGACTGGCTTGCCGTTAGGCATAGCAAAAAAGTGATTGGCAACGCGGCTTTTGATGATGGTTTAAACATATTTTATTAAATAAGTATGACGTTTATAGGCAATTATAGGTGAATCGTCACAAAGATAAAGCTTGCAATCCTATCAATAGCTTCTGGTAACGCCATATAAAATCGCCAGATAGGTAAGCTATCAGAATCCCAGCAAGTTAGCCAATTCATGCAGCGGTGGCAAAAGCAACATTTTTGCCAATTGCAAAAACAACAAGGCCAGCATCGGCGACAAATCAAAGCCGCCAAGATCAGGAATCATGCGGCGGCACAAATCCAGCAAAGGTTCGGTCAGGCTTGCCAAAATAGAGCTGGCGGCATCATAGGAACCAGGATTTATCCACGTCAGCAAAGCCCTGGCAAACACCGCGAAAATGAACACGTTGATGAGTAATGTGACCAAATCCGCCATTGATAATAAGGTAAGCGCGCCAACATTTAAGCTATAGCCCTTCAGCAACAAAATACAAAAGTTGGCGAACATTTGCAAAATCATCATCAACACTAACGATGATGTGTCGATTTTGCCAACCGAGGGTACAAACCGGCGTAATAAACGCAGAGGAGGATGGGTAATTTTCACCAAAAACTGCGAAATAGGATTGTTATAAGGCGCACCGCACCATTGCAGCAAAAAACGCAGCAGTACCGCCAAAATATACAGTGACGCGACTGTATCGATGATAAGGATGATCGGATCGGTCAAATAATTGGCATTCATTAATGGGTTTCCTTTGGTTTGGACATTTCGATGGATCGGTCTCTTGCCGCATGTAACGCCTTATCCACCAATTCGGCAAAACCGCCTTGTTGGAAAGTGCTGATCGCTTGCTGGGTGGTGCCACCTGGCGAGGTGACGCGTTGCCGCAATTGCCCAGGCGATTCGGGCGATTCGAAAGCAATCTTGGCAGCGCCTAAGGCCGTCTGCAACACCAATAAACGGGCCGTATCGGCCTGTAATCCCAAATCGACAGCCGTTTTTTCCATCGCTTCCATCAGCAAGAAAAAGTATGCTGGACCACTGCCGGAAACGGCGGTAACGGCATCCAATTGGCTTTCATCCTCCACCCATAAAGCAATCCCTACCGAACGCAGGATATTTTCCGCCAAATCGCGTTGGGCAGCGTTCACCTGAGAGTTGGCATGCAAGGCGGTCGCCCCGGTCAACACCAAAGCAGGCGTATTGGGCATACAACGGACGATGGCAGTTTGCTCGCCTAGCCATAGGCGAAGACTGTTTTGGCTGATGCCGGCAGCGATAGAGACGACCAAAGGCTGGCGCTGGGCAACCACCGCTGCAACTTGTTGGGCGACGCTATCCATCATTTGTGGCTTTACCGCCAGCACCACGACATCGACCGCACTAACCACCGCTTCATTGTCGGTACTGACGTTGACCTTAAGCTCATCCGCCAAAGCTGCCAACGCATCGGCATTCACATCCGATACCCATAACAAATCCGGCGCGTGACCGCTGGCAATCAGGCCGCTCAATAGACTACGCGCCATATTGCCGCCGCCAATAAATCCAATTTTATGTGTGTTCATGAAGGTTAAAGTGAAATGTTAGGCTGGTGTTCGGGAAAACAGGATTTGTACCAGACAAATCGTGTACCGACAAGCAAGGACGTATTATTGCGTTAAGCGCAAATATTTCTGATACAAGGTTTCATGATCTTCAGGGTGCTTGGGGTCTTTTTCTATACATTCCACCGGACACACCTCCACACATTGCGGGGTATCGTGATGGCCTATGCATTCGGTACACAAGGCGGGGTCTATCACATAAATGTCTTCGCCTTGCGAAATGGCGCCATTGGGGCATTCCGGCTCGCAGACATCACAATTGATACATTCGTCATAAATAACAAGGGACATTTTTCACCTACTTAAATTTGTCAAGCAAACGCTGCCGAACCAAATCCGGCACAAAACTGGAGACATCGCCATTGAGCTGGGCTATTTCGCGGATCATGCTCGAAGAGATAAATTCATATTGTTCGGCAGGCGTTAAAAACACTGTCTCCAACTCCGGTGCCAAACGGCGGTTCATACCCGCCAATTGAAATTCGTATTCAAAATCGGAAACCGCCCGCAAGCCACGCAAAATCACGTGTGCGCCCCATTGCTTGGCACAATCGACCAATAAGTTGTCAAAACCGATAACTTGCACGTTTTGAAAGCCTTGGGTGACGGCTTTTGCCAATTCGACTCGCTCATGGAGCGTAAACAAAGGGTTTTTCCCTCGGTTAACCGCCACTGCGACGATCACTTGGTCGTACAATTTGGACGCGCGCGCGATCAAATCCAAATGACCATTAGTCACCGGATCAAACGTACCTGGATAAATTGCGATTATGGGCATCATGTATAATGGTTCAATCCCGGTATCCAAACCGGGGCTAAGGTTGTCAATAGGTGCGATTATACCGTATTTTGTGCCACTGCCCGTACTGTACCGGCCTAGCTGAAACCCGCTTCCGTCACATCCCTATCAAAAGGCTTACCAATGTCAAAAGAAATTATCCAAACCCCCAACGCACCCCAAGCGATTGGCACGTATTCACAAGCCGTTAAAGTCGGGCAAACCGTTTATCTGTCCGGACAAATCCCGCTTGTACCCGCCACCATGACGCTAGTGGAAGGCGATATTGCCGCACAAATCACCCAAGTGTTCGACAATTTAAAAGCGGTGGCGCAAGCCGCTGGTGGCGATTTGTCGGATGTAGTGAAACTCAACGTGTTCCTGACCGATTTAGTGCATTTTCCGGTGGTTAACGAAATTATGGGGCAATATTTTACAGAACCCTACCCTGCCCGTGCCGCGATTGGCGTAGCAGCATTGCCCAAAGGCGCAGCCGTAGAAATGGATGCCATTATGCAATTGCCGCCACAGCCTTACCCAGCCTAAGCAGCTTGGCATTAACAAAGGCCGATTGCCGGACTTAAGCCATGAACCCTTTAAACCAACCGGTCGCCCATCTGAAAGGCATCGGCGCACAAACCGCCAACCGGTTGGAAAAGCTAGGCATCCGCCGCATTCAAGATTTATTGTTCCACCTGCCCAACCGCTACCAAGACCGCACCCGCACCTATCCTATCGGCGCATTGGCTGCCGGTATGTCGGCCTTAGTGCTTGGGCAAGTGGAATTTGTCGATGTCTTGCCACGTAACCGCAGCAGCCTGATTTGCCGCATCCGCGACAATAGCGGTGCCATCTCGTTACGGTTCTTCCACTTTAGCGCGCACCAACTTAACCAGCTGAAACCCGGCACGTGGATCGCCTGTTTTGCCGAAGTCCGTTATGGTTATGCCGAACTGGAAATGGCGCATCCTGAATACCATGTCATCACCAATCCTGACCATTTCAATCCTGAAACGCGCTTAACGCCTGTCTACCCGCTCACCGAGGGCGTCAGCCAAAACCTGTTGCGCAAAGCCCTGCAACAAGCCTTGCCTTTATGCCAACAAGACTTGACCGATTGGCTACCCGACAGCGTACGCAACCAGCATCGCTACCCCAGCTTGTATGATGCCTTGCAAACTTTACATGCGCCCGACGCCAGCATCGCCTTAGCCAGTTTGGAAAATGGCGACTTGCCTGCTTTAAAACGCTTGGCATTGGAAGAGCTGCTCGCCCATCACCTCAAACTCAGCCAAGCCAAGCGGCAAGCCAAAGCTTGGCAAGCACCTGTTTTTAGCAACGACCCCAGTGCCAGCCAGCATTTCTTGCGTAGCCTGCCTTTTCAACTGACCGACGCACAACAGCGGGTAATGGACGAAATCGCCGCCGATTGCGCCCAACCGCAACCCATGCTGCGCTTGGTACAGGGCGATGTTGGCTCCGGCAAGACCGTGGTCGCCGCCTTTGCCGCCTTGCTGGCGTTGCAGGCGGGCTACCAAGTCGCCATCATGGCGCCGACCGAATTGCTGGCGGAGCAACATTTGCGTAATTTCAGCGCTTGGTTTGCCGGTTTTGCTGTGCAAATCGCGTTTCTTACCGGGCAATCGAAAGGCAAAGCCAGACAATCGCTTTTGCAAGCGCTGGCGGACGGATCGGCAGGCATCATCATTGGCACCCATGCCTTGTTCCAAGACAGCGTAAGCTTCCATAAACTTGGCTTGGTCATCATCGACGAACAGCACCGCTTCGGCGTCCACCAGCGTTTGGCATTGCGCGAGAAAGCCCTGCCCGGCCTCAAGCCCCACCAATTGGTGATGACCGCCACCCCCATTCCGCGCACCCTTGCCATGCTGCAATACGCCGATTTGGATGTGTCCATTATCGACGAACTGCCTCCAGGGCGGACACCGGTCGTCACCAGCGTGATCCCCGCCGAACGCCGCGATGATGTGATTGCCCGCATTAACGGCTGGGTTGGCAAAGGCCGCCAAGCCTACTGGGTTTGCACATTGATTGAGGAGTCGGAAACCTTGCAATGCGAAGCCGCCGAACAAACCGCCGAAAACTTGCAATTGGCTTTGCCCAACATCCGCATCGGCCTTATCCACGGACGGATGAAAGCAGCTGATAAAGAGGCCGCCATGCAGGCATTCAAACACCACCACACCGACTTGCTGGTCGCCACCACCGTCATCGAAGTGGGCGTAGACGTACCCAACGCAGGGCTGATGATTATTGAAAACCCCGAACGCCTTGGGCTGTCGCAATTGCACCAATTGCGCGGACGGGTTGGTCGCGGCGTGGGCGACAGTTATTGCCTGTTGCTCTACCAAGCACCCTTATCCGAAAACGCCAAACAACGGCTGGGCATTTTGCGCGACAGCAACGACGGCTTTGTGATCGCCGAAAAAGACTTGGCACTGCGCGGCCCGGGCGAAGTGATGGGAACCCGGCAAACCGGGCAATTGCAATTTAAAATCGCCGATTTGCAACGCGATGCCGAACTGTTGGACAGCGTCCACGCCATTGGCGACCAAATTGTACGCGCACACCCCGAAGCGGTGGAGGCTCTCACCGAACGCTGGCTAGGTTCAGGGGGAAGTTATGCCGAGGTTTAAACCGGCAGCGGAAATTTTTTGCCAACTTCTTTAAAAGCAAGCGGTAAATACGGCAACAAAACACGTATAATTCGCCGATTAATAGCCGAGGTATCCACTTGGGATATCCGTTTATAACACGATAAAAACTTAGCCTTGGATCAACAATGAGTCATTTTTCCCTCACCGCCATTTCCCCCATCGACGGTCGCTATGCCGACAAAGTCAACCTGTTACGCCCCGTGTTTAGCGAATACGGTTTGATCCGTTACCGCGTTGAAGTGGAAGTGCGCTGGCTGCAAGCCCTGGCAAAACAGCCGCTGATTAGCGAAGTCGCACCATTTAGCGAAGCCGCCAATGCCTTGCTCGACGGCATCATCGACAATTTTTCCGAAGCCGATGCCCAACGCGTCAAAGACATCGAGCGCACCACCAACCACGATGTCAAAGCCGTGGAATATTTGTTGAAAGAAAAAATCGCTGGTTGCGCCGAATTGGAGCAAGTCAGTGAATTTATCCATTTTGCTTGCACATCTGAAGACATCAACAACTTGTCTTATGCGCTGATGCTGAAAGCAGGTCGCGAGATTATCGCCGCGCAAATCTCTGACTGCATTAGCGCGATCAAAACCATAGCTACCGATACGGCTGACCAACCGATGCTGGCGCGTACTCACGGGCAATCCGCCACACCGACTACCGTCGGCAAAGAGTTTGCGAATGTCGCTGCTCGTATGCAACGCCAATTAAAGCAATTACAAGCGGTTGAGCTGTTGGGAAAAATCAATGGCGCGGTCGGCAATTACAATGCCCATAGCGTGGCTTATCCCGATGTTGATTGGGCGGCATTTGCACAAAATTTTGTGGAATCGTTGGGTTTGACGTTTAACCCTTACACCATCCAAATCGAACCGCACGATTACATCGCCGAATTTTTCCATGCTTTGTCGCGCTTCAACACCATTTTGTTGGATTTTGACCGCGATGTCTGGGGCTACATTTCCTTGGGCTATTTCAAACAAAAAACCATCGTTGGCGAAGTCGGATCATCGACCATGCCGCATAAAGTCAATCCGATTGATTTTGAAAACTCCGAAGGCAATTTGGGCTTGGCGAACGCACTGTTCGGCTTTTTGGCGGAAAAATTACCTGTTTCCCGTTGGCAACGCGATTTGACCGATTCGACTGTGTTACGCAATATCGGTGTCGGCATTGCCCATACCAGCATCGCCATTCAAGCGTCGTTGAAAGGCATTTCGAAATTGCAGTTGAATGCCGATGCTTTGGAAGCGGATTTGAACGCCAACTGGGAAGTGCTGGCTGAACCGATTCAAACGGTCATGCGCCGTTATGGTATTGAAAAACCCTATGAAAAACTGAAAGAACTGACACGCGGGCATCGCATCACGCCTGAGCAAATGCAGGTGTTTATCAACAATCTGGACATCCCTGCCGAAGCCAAAGCCGCATTGTTGGCGCTGTCGCCACGCAACTACACGGGCTACGCTGAACAATTGGCGAAAAATCTCTAGCTGAACTTTTGTCAAACATCCACACTCTTGTTGACAGTTTCTCGTGCTAGCGCAACCTCTTCGCAGCTTGTCATGACCGCATAGAACCCTATGCGGTCTTAAACCAACCCGTTTTTCCACATTCAATGAACCTTTTTGCCCGTACTTTTGTTGTTATCGCCAGCTTATCTTTTGGCCTATCCGCTTGCAGCCCATCGTTAAACCACAAAACAACAACTGAGCCGTTGCAGACGCTTAAACTCTTCCCCACGCCACAACAACCCGCCAGCAGCTTCCCTACCAGCATTATCGCATCGTCGCTTATCCATGTCGGTAAGGATAAGGCGCGGGTGATTGTGTCCGTTGCCAATGGCCTAATTGCCGCACTGGATGCCAATACAGGGCAAACCGATTGGCAATTAATGTTGCCCGCTCCGCAAGGTGGAGAAGTGCAATTGATTTCCACCCCCGTCATGATCGGCGACAAACTGGTCGTGCTTTATCAATGCTTAGAACAAGCTGTCCGTACCAGCCACCGTATGGCAGTGATTGACCTTAACCGCCACCAGCTTGATCCAGGCCTGCCAATGTTGGAAATTAATGCCGAACAAACGGCTTCCGATGGCAAAGGCAAAGTGACTTTCAATACTAAAACGGCGTTTTCCCATGCCGAACTTAAGCACTTTAAACCCGCGGGCGCCAACTTAGGTAAAGTGTATGCGGGCTTTGGCAGTTCGGGTGACGTACAACCGTTTCACGGCTGGCTGTTTGAGGTCGACTTGGATGCTTGGCAGCAACATGGCGTTAAACAAGCCATCAGCAATATTTTATTAGTCACGCCAGAAGCCGATTGCCCTTCTAAAATGGAATACGGCACGCAAGAGATGATTTGCGGCGGTGGCATCTGGTCACCCACAGGTATTGCCGTTGTGCCGTCGGGTAAAAACGACGCCGAAATTTTTATACCCACCGGTAACGGACAAGTGGACATTGCCCGCCACGATTACGCCAACTCGGTGCTAAAAGTTAAGCCAGGGCTGCAATTTACCGATGGCTGCGACCTTGATTTATGCAAAAACTTCAATCCCAAGCAACCCGATGAAGCATGCATCAGCTCTTGCAGCAACCTGTTCATCCCGCGCTTGGCGCAAGGCAATGCCCCCATCAAACCGGCTGACGGCGAATGTGATGATAAAGATTTTTGGGAATGTATTGCTTGGCTGGACTTTGACTTAGGTGCCAACACGCCGGTCAAAATCACTTTAGCGAATGGCAAAGACTTGTTGGTACAAGCCGGTAAGGACGGTGGCGTTTATCTGATCGACGCCAACCATTTGGGCAAACAGTACGACCGCCTGCAAATTGCCGAACTGTGCGGCACCAAAACCGATGGCTGCTCCAGAACCTGGATGGGCATGATTGTCACCGAACCACAACACACCATGATTGACGGCGAAGCGGTGGTTATCGTGTCAACCTTTATGCCCGACAAAAGCCACCCTGCGGGTTTAGTTGCACTAAAAATCACCGAAGAAAATGGCGTGCCTAAATTCAAACGCTTTTGGCAATTCCCTGATGCCAAGAGTCCCGAAGCTTTAACCACCTTTAGAAGCCACCCGTCCACTCCCACGCTGACACAAAACGCCGAAGGCGATGCCACGATATGGATTGTCGATATTGGTCAGCAAGGCACGCTGTATGGGGTTCGCGTTAAAGACGGGCAGTTACAGATCAAACAAACCCTGCAAGGCACAGGACGGCAACAATCCAGGCCTTTGTTCTACAGCAACACCGTTTACATTGCTTCGGTAACGCCATCGACTGGCAAAGCATTTTTAGAAGCTTACCGGATTATTGGCAACCACTAATCCTATCGTGCCGACATTTTTATTGGGGGACGTTGCCAAGTTTGTTTTTGCGGATATACTCAGGCTTGCTTATGCTTGGCTTAGGCAAGCCTAAGAAGCGGTTGAATTATTTTAAATTTCAACATGATATAAGCCGCCTCCACAAAAACAGGATGGCGAATCAAGAACACCGATGTCGATCCCAGACAAAGCCAAGCACAGTTTGG
Organism: Methylosoma difficile; assembly: GCF_054657615.1. Lineage (NCBI taxonomy): Bacteria > Pseudomonadati > Pseudomonadota > Gammaproteobacteria > Methylococcales > Methylococcaceae > Methylosoma > Methylosoma difficile. The sequence goes on from NZ_BAAHYJ010000001.1 coordinate 240,318, forward strand.
CAAACTTAAATAAGCAATGAATTTTGGTTTCGACCCCTAAAACAAAACGTTTTATTTGGAGAGAACGATGAACAAATTAGCAATCCTTATCACCGCTTTGGCACTCAGCTTTAGCGCAGGCGCATTTGCCGACGAAAGCGTCAAATCTGCTTTAGAACACGCAAAAGAAGCCGTCGTACACGGCAAAATGGGGCATGCGCCTATTTTAGTCGAGCATGCCAAAGCCGCCTTGGAAGATACTTTAGCCGCCGCCATCACCACCAAAGGCCAAGTGAAAACCCATGTGGAAGCGGCTTCCAAATCCTTGCAAGAAGCCATCGACCACGGCACTTTAGGCCATGCCGAGATGGCGACCAAACCCGCTGAAGAAGCGGTTGAACATTTAAAAGCTGCTAATAAATAAAGAAAACAGGCTTTAAAAACAGCAACGGGCGGATTTATCCGCCCGTTTTTTGCTTAAAAATCAACCGCCCCACACCAACTCATAACCGCTGTATTTGCGGATATTGATGACGCCGGTATCCAATAGCAAATATTGGCCTTTAATGCCGTGCAACACCCCCGCCACTTCCGGCGACTTATCCAAGTTAAACGACTTCACTTTCAGCGGGTAATTATCCACTGGGTAGCTTATAGCCAACGGCTGTTCATCAGGCAATAACTGCATGGCATCGGCACCAAAACGCTCGCGGATGACCGCCAACTCGCTTTCGCACAACTTAAACAACGCATCACGCGTTGCCAACAAATCGACGAGAGCAGCTTGTGCTTTCAACATCTGCTGCCAGCTGGTCTTATCGCTGACATGCTTGGCAAACGCCACCTCCGCCAACCCCGACACATGCCGCGACAACACTTTTAAAATCGGCAAGGCCTGCACCGCGCCTTGATCCAGCCAACGCGTCGGCACTTGGGTTTGCCGGGTGATGCCCACTTTAATGCCGCTGGAATTCGCCAAATAGACAATATGCGGTTGATAACAAAATGCTTCTCCCCACGCAGGTTCCCGGCAAGTGCCAGCCTCGTAATGACAAGTTTCCGGCTTCATAATGCACATATCGCATTGCGCCAAGGAAATGAAGCACGGGTAGCAATAGCCTTGGTTAAAGCTTTTTTTCATCACCCGTTGGCAATGAACGCAAGTTAGCTTACCGGTAAATTTAAACTGGATGGGCTGACCGACCAGAGGGTTAAGGGCAATGCTTTGCTCGCCGAGCAATAATTCGTACTGGACGGGATTGCCCAGTGTCGCGCGCATTTTGGTGAGTTGTCCTTGCATAAATGTCTCGTATAAAAATCACAGGGCAGAAAAACCGCTTACGGATTCGCCAGCGGCATTTTTTCCCTCAGCTTTAAAAATCGCTGATAGCGGCTCATGGCAATCGCACCGGTTTCCGCCGCCGCCCGCACCGCGCAACCTTTGTCCAGCACATGGCGGCAATTATTGAATTGGCATTCGTCCAGCAAAGGCTGGAACTCGCGGTAGCCGTAGGCCAGCTGCGCTTCCGTCAAACCTGCCAAGCCAAAAATAGCCACGCCAGGGCTGTCGATCAAATCCCCGCCTTCTGCCAGATGGTACAAAGTGGCGGCAGTGGTGGTGTGCCTGCCCAGTTTGGTGGTAGCGGAAATGGCGTTGGTTTTTAAGTCTTTATCGGGGATGAGCGCGTTGGTCAATGAAGATTTGCCGACACCGGATTGACCGGAAAAAATGCTGACCTGATCTTTCAGCGCCGCTTTTAGGGTATCCAAACCAGCGGCAGCAGTGGCGCTAACACGGTAGAGCGGATAACCCAATTGTTGGTAGCCGAGCAATTCTTGTTCGATGCTGTCCGAGGGGGGCAAGTCGGTTTTATTAAGTACCAAAGCGGCGTTGATGTCGCGGTTTTCGCAGACCGCCAAGTACTGATCCATCAGCAGAAAGTCACAAAAAGGCTCGACTGCAAACACCACAAACACCGTATCGATATTGGCGGCAACCGGTCGGGTTTTTTCGTTTCTGGACGGGCGCGACAACAGCGAGCGGCGCGGCAGGATTTGTTCAATGCGGCCTTGGTCGGGCGAAGATTGCGACCAAAGCACCTTATCGCCAACCGCTACCGTGTCGAGTTTACGTAGCGTTTGGCAGAGAATAGTTTTATCGCCCGCCTCGACGGCAATCCCTTGCCCCAAGTGGGCGACCACCAAGCCTTCCAGCAAAGCAGCCATCAGGCACTTTGCAACTTGGTTTCCAGATGGGCAATCCTGACCGCAGCGGGTGGGTGGCTGTAATGGAAGGCGGAATACAGCGGGTCTGGCGTTAAGGTGCTGGCGTTTTCTTCATACAACTTCACCAAACCGCTAATCATTTTGCTGGCTTGGGCGTTATTGGCGGCGAAATCGTCGGCCTCAAACTCAAATTTGCGCTGGAAGTAGGCGGTGATCGGTTGCATAAAGAACGTGAACGACGATGACACCAAGGTAAATAGCAACAAGGCCGCCGCGTTGGAAGGCTGCGCCACGCCCAAGCCGGTAAAGAACCAAGGCTGATTAATCAACCAACCTAACACCGCCAAGCTGATTAAGCTGGTGATGGAAGTGGCGATCAACATTTTAATCACGTGTTTGCGCTTAAAGTGGCCGAGTTCGTGCGCCAACACCGCTTCCAATTCTTCTTCATCCAAGGAGTTGACCAAGTTGTCGAAAAACACGATGCGCTTGTTGTTGCCAAGGCCTGTGAAATAGGCGTTGCCATGACCGGAACGTTTGGAACCGTCCATGATGAAAATGCCTTGGCTACTAAAGCCACAACGTTCCAGCAAACCTTGGATACGGCTTTTTAACGAACCTTCTTCCATCGGGGTAAATTTATTGAACAACGGCGCGATGACGGTCGGGTACAACCAGCTCATCAGCAACGAGAAGCCCATCAAAATCGCCCACGCCCACAGCCACCAAAAGCTGCCGACGCTGTCCATCACCCATAAAATCAAGGCCAATAACGGTAAACCCACCACCGCGCCTAAAGCTGTTTGCATTAAATGGTCTTTAATAAATTGGTTGACCGAACTTTTGTTAAAGCCAAATTTTTCTTCGATGACAAAAGTTTGGTAATAGCTGCTAGGCAATTCCACCACCGTTAAGATCAGAAAGATGCTGGCTGTTGCCAATACGCCCGCCCACAATGGCGAAGAGACTGCCGCTGCCCAAAACTCAAAAGTGGCATTGATAACGCCGCCCAACGTTAACAGCAACAACATCACCAAGCTGACAATATCGTCAATATGACCCAATTTGCCTTTGGCTAAAGTGTAATCGGCGGCTTTTTGGTGCGCCTCTAATGACACTTTGCTTTTAAAGGCGTCAGGCACTGCATTCCGGTGTTTGGCGACATAATCGCCTTGGCGTTTGGCCAACCAATAATGCACGGAAGTAGAAACAGTTAAAGCAATTAAAAAGATAAAAGTAAAGGTGTTCATCATAAGTTAGAATAGCCAGATTTTAAGGGTTAGTCTTAGCAATTAGCCAATGCTACACTAATCGACATCTCATTAATATAACGGAATAAAGCAATGTCACAAGGCGTTCAGCATCTGATCTGGGTTGATTTGGAAATGACCGGACTTAACCCCGAAACCGACCGCATCATCGAAATGGCAACCATTGTTACCGACAAGGACTTAAACATCCTTGCCCAAGGCCCGGTGTTTGCCATCCACCAATCCGACGCATTATTGGCGGGCATGGATGATTGGAACCAAAAACACCACGGGCAATCCGGCCTGATCGAGCGCGTCAAAGCTTCCACCATCAGCGAAGCCGAAGGCGAACGCCTGACCCTTGAATTCCTAAAGCAATGGCTGCCCGAAAGGGCTTCGCCCATGTGCGGCAACAGCATTGGTCAAGACCGCCGCTTTCTAAACCGTTACATGCCTGAACTGGAAGCCTTTTTCCATTACCGCAATTTGGATGTTTCCACGTTGAAAGAACTGGCAGCGCGTTGGGCGCCTGCCATCAAAGACGGTTTTAGCAAACAAGCCAAACATCAGGCCTTGGACGACATTATCGAGTCCATCGAAGAATTGCGTTATTACCGGGAACATTTCCTCAAACTGCCATGAACCAAGTGTTTGCCGTTGCCTTAGGCGGCTCATGTGGCGCGGTATTGCGCTTTTTAGTCGCCAACGGCATCAACCAATGGCTGGGCAAAGGTTTTCCTTACGGCACATTAACTGTCAACATCATCGGCTCGTTTTTGCTGGGCTTGCTGACCGAAGCCTTAATCCTGAACCGCGTGGCTTTTAGCATGGAATACCGTGCCGCCATTTTGGTCGGTTTTATTGGCGCATTCACCACGTTTTCGACCTTCTCGTTAGATACGGTTTATTTGCTGCAACAAGGCAACACCGGCAAAGCACTGCTGAACATCTTGGTCAGCGTCGGCGTTTGCCTGTTGGCCGTTTGGCTGGGCTTGTTGTCCGGCAAAGGCTTGGCAAATGCTACGCCAACCAGCAGCGATGCTCTGCCCTACAGTTTGTGGCTGATGAACGCCATTGGCGCATTCCTGATGGCCGTGGTAATGACACTGCTCTTGCAAAAAACACAGCTCTCGCTAGCCCACCAACTGACACTGGCCTTGATTTTATGCGGCAGTTTTTTGACGCTATCGGGCTTGTACATGGTCTTACATGCGTTGGAACAGACACCGGATGCTAGCTTAAGCAATGCCATTCTGCTGGCATTGGCAGGCAATACCGTGATTTGCCTGTTGGTTTTATGGCTTGGCTATTTGACGGGCAAACAGTTGGCAGCTTTTGATTGGCAGACAAACCTTTAACACAAACATTTATCAAACCCCTAAGGCTACAAACCAAGGTAAACCACCACCATGCTAGACCCCCGCTTATTCAGAACCGAACTTGAGTTCGTCAAACAACAACTGGACCGCCGCAATTTTGCTTTCGATGCTGACGCTTATTCCGCCTTGGAATCACGCCGTAAAGACATCCAAGTTAAAACCCAAGAGCTGCAAAACGAGCGCAACAGCCGTTCCAAAGCCATTGGTCAAGCCAAAGCCAAAGGCGAAGATGTGCAACCGTTGCTCGACCAAGTGCAGCATTTGGGCGATGCGTTAAAAGCCGCCGAAACCGAATTGACGGACATCCAAACGGCGATGGATGCGATCATGGCGGGCATCCCTAATATTCTCGATGCTTCCGTGCCGGATGGCAAAAGCGAAGAATTCAACGTGGAAATCAGCCGCTGGGGCGATGCGCCAAGCTTTGCTTTTGATCCGAAAGATCACGTTGAATTAGGCGAAAAGCTCAAAGGCATGGATTTTGAACTCGGTGCAAAAATCGCTGGCAGCCGTTTTGTGGTGCTGACAGGGGCTTTGGCAAAAATGCAGCGTGCGTTGATCCAACTGATGTTGGACACGCATACTGCCGAACACGGCTACAACGAAACCTATGTGCCGTTTTTGGTCAACGCCGACAGCTTGCGCGGCACCGGGCAATTGCCAAAATTTGAAGCGGATTTGTTCAAAACCAATTTCGATCCAGCATTGTATTTAATCCCAACTGCCGAAGTGCCGGTTACCAACATCGTCAGGGATGTGATTATCGACGCCAAAGACTTGCCGCTGAAATTCGCTTGCCATAGCCCATGTTTCCGTAGTGAAGCCGGCGCTTACGGACGCGACGTGCGCGGCATGATCCGCCAACATCAGTTTGAAAAAGTCGAAATCGTGCAAATCGTCAAGCCGGAAGATTCCGAACAAGCGCACGAAGAATTGACCCGTCACGCGGAAATTATTTTAGAAAAACTTAACCTCCCCTACCGCCGCATGTTGCTGTGCGCGGGCGACACCGGCTTTTCATCTAACAAAACTTACGATTTGGAAGTCTGGCTGCCTAGCCAAAATACTTATCGGGAAATTTCTTCGTGCAGTAATTTCAAAGATTTCCAAGCCCGCCGCTTGCAAGCGCGCTGGCGCAACCCTGAAACGGGCAAACCGGAATTGGCACATACCCTCAACGGTTCTGGCCTGGCGGTAGGCCGCACGCTGATTGCCATTATGGAAAACTACCAAGAGGCTGACGGAAGCATCCGCATTCCTGAGGCTTTGCTGCCTTATATGGGCGGTTTGACCCGCATCGGTTAGTAATCTTTACGCCCGACGTGTTCCGTTGGGCTAACTTAAGGTTAAAACCTTTACGCTGCCATTCTGGTCTACTGAAATGGCAGCATCACAAAAATCAATTCACTTGAACACAAAATCCTTCAGCAATTGCAGCCAAGTTTTTGTTTGATAAAGAATCTGCTAGAAGGACGTGTTTATCACGATTAAAATATTACGTTTTTGGAGAACACTATGAAAAAGGATACGTTATCAACCCTGTTGTTGGTTTCCACATTGGCAACCGGTTGCGCCTCTATGAGCGGCTGGCATCCGATTATCGACCCGCGTATGGATCAACACCCAGAAACAGCCCAACGCGATATGGTTGAATGTAAATCTTTGGCGGAACAAGCATCTGACCTTACCAAAGAAGTCGCCATGGGTGCAGGCGTGGGCGCGGTTACCGGTGCGGCAGGTGGCGCAGCAGTAGGAGCCGTTGCAGGCAGTGCGGCAACAGGCGCGGCGGTAGGCTCTATCTTGGCTATCCCAGCGGGATTGTGGGAAGGCTATCAAGCCAACGAAGACTTTAAACGAGCCTTCAAAAACTGTATGCGCCAGCGCGGCCATACCGTTGTTAATCGCTAACAGCTAGACAATCCAGCCTTGCCAAACTATTTTGCAAGGCTGAAACAAACGAAGCTTAGGCGCTTTAACGCCTGAGCTTTTTTATTGGCTAAATTTTCCCTGCCAACCGGACAGCCCCCCAAAACCTAGCCTGTCGCCATAATTTAACGTCTTAATTACCCTAATAATGCTAACCTTATTAAAATTGTTTTTATTAAGGAGCAGCCATGGGCCCACATTATTTAAGCCGCTTTTTCACCCCACGCAGCGTTGCTATTGTTGGCGCATCCGAACGCATTGACAGCGTCGGTTATCGCTTATTGCTGAACATGCAAGAAGCGGGGTTTGCGGGCAACCTGTTCCCCATCAATCACAAACGCGAGCAGTTGCTGGGCTTAAAAGCCTACCCTGATGTACTCTCCGTACCTGAAGACCTGGATTTGGTGGTGATTGCCACACCCGCCCCGACGGTGCCGGGCATTATGCGCCAATGCGGCGACAAAGGCGTCCAGGCGGTGATTGTCATCAGCGCGGGCTTTGCCGAACTGGGTGAGCCGGGCAAACGCCTGTTGCAAGACGTGCTGGATATTGCCCACCGCTACAGCATCCGCGTCATCGGCCCCAATTGTTTGGGTGTCGCCCGACCTAGCGGTTTGCTGAACGCCACGTTTGGCGATGGCATCATCAAAGACGGAAACTTAGCCTTGTTATCGCAATCAGGCGCGGTCTGCACGGCAATTTTGGATTGGGCGAAAGCGCAGGACATTGGCTTTTCCACCGTCGTATCAATGGGCGGCGCGGCAGACATTGATTTCGGTGAAGTCTTGGATTATCTCGCGACCGACACCCACACCACCGGCATTTTGATGTATGTGGAAGGTATTCGCGACGCCCGCCGTTTCTTAAGCGGCTTAAAAGCGGCAGCGCGTCTGAAACCGGTCATCCTCATCAAATCGGGCCGCCACGAAGCGGGCAGCAAAGCCGCCATGTCACATACCGGCGCAATGGTCGGCGGCGACTCTGTCTTTAACGCGGCGATAGAACGCGCGGGCGTGGTCAGGGTTTACAGCATAGCCGAACTGTTCGCCGCCGCGCGGGTACTCGCCAACAACTACACGCTCAGCGAAGACCGCTTGGCGATCATTACCAATGCCGGCGGCCCCGGCGTCATGTGTACCGACCGCGCCGAAGATGTTGGCATAAAAATGGCGGATATTAGCGCCACCAGCCTCGCAGCACTTAACGCCGTACTGCCGCCCCATTGGTCGCACGCCAACCCGATTGACATCCTGGGTGATGCCACCTCCGAACGCTACCAACAAGCCTTATCCGTGTGTTTGGCAGATGACAACATTGATGGCGTACTGGTGATTTTGACGCCGCAAGCCATGACCAATCCCACCGAAGTGGCGCAATTTATGATAGACGGTGCCAAAACCAGCCAGAAACCGGTATTGGCAGCCTGGACGGGCGGCGCCAAAGTGCAGGAAGGCCGCCTGCTGTTTGCCGATAGCCGTGTTGCCCATTTCAACACGCCGGAAACGGCAGTCGATGCCTTTGCTTTTTTGGCAAGCTATGCCCGCAACCAAATCTTGCTGAAACAAATCCCCTCACCTGCCGATGCGCCCGCCGCGCCCGACACCAGCGGCGCACGGCTGATTATCGAACGCATTTTGTCAGAAGGCCGCGACGTGCTAACCGCGCAAGAAGCCAAAGCCATCCTTGCCGCTTTCCATATTCCGGTGAATGCCACCGTTAAAGTCGCCAACGCCAAAGACGCCATGATCGCCGCCGAAACCTTGGGGTTTCCGGTCGTGCTAAAAATCAACATGCCGGAGTTCAGCCACAAATCCGACATCGGTGGCGTGCGCCTGAACATCCCAAGCGTACAAGAGGTTTCAAGGCACTTTACCGAACTGGAAAACGCCATCAAAAACAAACACCCCGACATCCACGAAGTGGGCATGACGGTGGAAGCGATGGTGAAACCCGCCAGCGGACGGGAGCTGATGATTGGCGTGGTCAGGGACCCCGTCTTTGGGCCGGCGATCAGCGTTGGCCTAGGCGGCACGTTGGTGGAAATCCTAAAAGATACGGCGATAGCCATTCCGCCGCTGAACGCTTACATGGCGGAACAGATGATCGCCAAAACCAAGGCGGCAAAATACTTGGGCGCATTCCGCAATTTGCCGCCTGCCAACCTTAGCGCCGTGGTTGATACGCTTCTTAAAGTATCGGCATTGGTCAGCGAATTGCCCGAAGTGCTGGAGCTGGACATCAACCCGCTGATTGTTGATGAACACAGCGTCATCGCAGTCGACGCCCGCATCAAAGTGCAAACGCCACGCCAGCTGAGCCGCTACACCCACATGGCGATCCACCCCTATCCGCATGAACTGTGCCGTCAACTGCAACTGCCCAATGGCAAGAACATCACCATCCGCCCGATCCGTCCTGAAGATGCGGTCATGGAAAACGAATTTATCAGCCGCTTATCGGAACGCAGCAAATTTTTCCGTTTCCGCCAAGCCTTGCAAGCCTTAACGCCGGATATGCTGGTGCGTTTCACACAAATTGATTATGACCGTGAAATGGCGTTCGTCGCCGTCAGCGAAGACCAACATCTCCCCAAGGAATTGGGCGTCGGACGCTACATGATAAATCCCGACGGACGTTCGGCAGATTTTGCTTTGGTGGTGGCGGACGACTGCCAAGGCTTAGGCATTGGCACGCGATTAATGGCAACGCTCCTGCAAACCGCCAAAGACAAAGGCCTAAGCCGACTGGAAGGCGAAGTGCTGACCGCCAACCACTGCATGTTGGCGCTCCTGGAAAAACTCGGCTTCAGCATAGGCACACCAGCCAACAACGCCGATGCGGTGCAAGTCAGCAAAAACTTGCACGAATAAGGGCGGGCAGCACATAAAAAGCGATTTTTGTGCCAAAAAAAGCGGCAAGCCTGCACATATTCTCCAGATTAGATTAAACTTGCCCTACACATCTTTTTGCCACCTGCCGCCCTAAACCGACCGCCAATGATTAACTTCACCAAAATGCACGGCCTTGGCAATGACTTCATGGTCATTGATGCCACCCAGCAAACGATCACACTCAGCCCCGAACAAATCCGCCAGCTCGCCAACCGCAACTTTGGCATCGGTTTTGACCAGCTGCTCATGGTGGAGCCACCGCAAAGCGAAAATGCCGATTTTAAATACCGCATCTTTAACGCCGATGGCAGCGAAGTCGCGCAATGCGGCAATGGCGCGCGCTGCTTTGCCCGCTTCGTGCGGGACAAGCAACTGACTGGCAAAAACAAAATCCGTGTTGATACCGATTCCGGGCAATTACTGCTCAGCTTTACCGATGACAATTTAGTCACCGTCAACATGGGCATTCCACGCCATAAACCCACCGAAATCCCACTGCTTGCCGAACAGGAATCGCGCTTTTACACCGTCAACGTCAATGACACTGAACGTGCGTTTGGTGCCGTTTCAATGGGCAACCCGCACGCGGTCATCCAAGTACACGACATCAAAACCGCGCATGTCGCCGATTTGGGCAAAGCCTTGGAAAGCCACCCGCTCTTCCCTGAACGCGCCAACATCGGCTTTATGCAAGTGATTGACCGCAACCACATCAAACTGCGCGTTTACGAACGCGGCGCAGCCGAAACCTTAGCCTGCGGCAGCGGTGCTTGTGCAGCGGTCGTCATCGGCATCGAACAAAACCTGCTGGACAACACGGTCGATGTGGAATTGCCGGGCGGACACCTACACATTACTTGGCAAGGTCGGGGCGAACCCGTTCTGATGACCGGCCCTGCGGTATCAGTATTTGAAGGCCGTATCCATGTCGATGGCGAGCCATCTGCCGCTGGATTGGACGAAGCCGATGTAGAAGATTATTTGCTGCAAAACCCTGAGTTTTTCAACAGCCATTTAAGCCTATTGGAAAAAATCAGCATTCCGCATCCGAGCGGCAATGCCGTCTCGTTAATCGCCAAACAATTGGAGATTTTCCGCAGCCGACATCACGAATTGGAAAACCAACTGACATCGCTGATCGACATCGCCAAAGACAACGATGCCTCGTTTAACCGCATGCACAAACTCACCTTGGCTTTATTGGATGCCGATAGTTTGGAACAGGCCATTGCCCACATTGAAATTGTCTTGGCGGATTACTTTTTGACCGATTTTGTCGCCATCCGCATTGTCCGCGACGCTGTTGACGATAACCTACCCAACGTGTTCATCAAACCCGGCAGCGAACAGCTGAGACCTTTCCTAAAAGAAATGGCCAGCAACCAACCCAGCTGCGGCAAACCTACTTTAGAACAAGCGCGGGAATTGTTTGGCGATGCCGCTTTGGCCGTCCGGTCTTGCGCCATCGTCCCCATGTCATTTACTGAATTTGAAGGAATTTTAGGAATTGGCAGCCGCGAAGCAGAACGCTTCCACTACAGCATGGGCAATCTGTTTTTGACGCAAATGGCAGAAATTATCGCCACACGCTTGGTGTCCTTTTTAAAATAAACCCATGTCTCCCAAGGCCGAAGCCCAACTTGCCGATTTTTTAGAACAGCTCAGCAGCCAAAAACGGGCTTCGGCACACACAGTCAGCAATTACCGCCGCGACCTTAATCAGCTACGCGGCTATTGCCAGCATAAAAATCTGCAAGATTGGCATGAGCTACAAAATCATGACCTACGCAGCCATATCGCCTTACGCCACCGTAACGGCCTCAGCAGCAAAAGCCTGCAACGGGAATTATCGGCAACGCGCAGTTTCTACAACTATCTGTTAAAAAACGGCCTCGTCACACTAAATCCCGCCCAACACGTCAAAGCCCCCAAGCAAGCACGAAAACTGCCCAATACCTTGGATGTCGACCAGATCAACGGCCTGCTCGATGCGGCAACCGATTCGGTTTTAGAAATCCGTGACTTATGCATGTTTGAGCTGTTCTATTCCTCAGGCTTGCGCTTAAGCGAGCTGGCGGGCTTGGATTTGACGGAACTGGACATACGCGACCAGTCGTTGCGGGTCGTTAACGGCAAAGGCGGCAAATCAAGAATTTTGCCAATAGGAAAAAAGGCAATCGCCGCGCTTGAAAAATGGCTGCCTTACCGGCAAACCGTAGCGCAACCAGATGAGCCGGCAGTATTTGTCTCTAAACAGGGCAAGCGCCTGGGCCAACGCAGCATCCAATTGCGCCTGGATTTATGGTGTAAAAAAAAGGGCATTCCTGAACATATCCACCCGCATATGCTCAGGCATTCGTTTGCCAGCCATTTGCTGGAATCCAGCCAAGATTTGCGCGCGGTGCAAGAATTGCTTGGGCATAGCAACATTGGCACGACTCAAATTTACACCCATTTGGATTTTAACCACTTGGCTGCGGTCTACGATAAGGCCCATCCCAGAGCCAAAAAAAAATCGCTTTAAGCCTTGCCCCAAAATGGGCAAAAAACTGCAAAACCTGCTACTATGTTTTATATTCAAAAAAATAAAAGTTACCTGTTTTTTGCAAACAAATAAAGGATACCGGAAATGGCGGCAAACGAATCCCTGGACGACGTAAAATCTAAAGGCATCCTCTGGGTCTTTGGTGTCTTTATTACCATCGTAATGGTTATCCTGATCGTTTTAGGTGCATGGTGGGGTAGCGAACCCGGCCAATTTAACATTGTCGATGAAGCGCAGATACGCGCCAAAGAAACCCACTCCTCCGACAACATCCCCGTTGGCTATGTTTACACCAACACGCTGGCACATATCGCCGAAACCCTCTTGCACAAGCCCGGTGGCTACATCACCAACGACGTAGGCCCTCCAGGCGTTTTCTTGGACAACGTACCCAATTGGGAATACGGCGCATTGGTCATGTTGCGTGATGCCACATCTGCGCTCAGAAACCATTTCGCCAGAGACCAATCACAATCGGCAGAAGACCCCGACTTGGCGATTGCCGAACCTTATTTCTACTTCGAGAACGATTCTTGGGCATTGCCTTCTACCGAAGCCGAATACCAAAAGGGTGTTGAAGCCCTGCACAAATACATGTCGCGGCTGCAAAACTATGGCGGCGAAGTCAAACGTGCGCAGTTTTATTCACGCGCCGACAATCTATGGCAATACACGGAAGTTGTCATTAAGCGGCTAGGCGGTTTGTCTACCCGTTTGGCAGCCAACAGCTCAGGCTCCAACTTAGGCCCTGGCCTTACGGAAGTGGAGCGTGAATTGGCGGAAAAACAAGGCACGCCTTTGCCAAAAATATCTTGGCTGGAAATTGACGACGTATTCTACGAAGCGCGTGGTGCCAGCTGGGCTTTATTGCATATCCTTCGCGCCATCAAATATGACTTCGAAGACATCCTGCTCGACAAACGCGCCATGCGCACCGTTGACATCATGATTAAAGCAATGGAAAACGCTTTACAACCGATTACCAGCCCGATGATCTTAAACGGCGATGGTTACGGCATTTTTGCTAACTATTCGTTGACAATGGCTAACTATATTGCCCGTGCCAACGCCGCCGCGCTTGACTTGCGCGACATCATGAACAGAGGCTAATAGCGAATGGATGAACAAATTAATTTTAACCTGACGCAAGTCAGCACATGGAAACGTATTTTCTTTATGCTGATATTTTCAGCAATTGGCGGATTGGTAAGAATGCTGCTATGGGCGGTGATCTTTATTCAAGTCGCATCGGCATTGGTAACCGGCAAACCTAACGAAAACATCCTTAATTTTGCCCGCAGCCTATCGGTTTACACCTACCATATTTTGTTGTTCATGACGTTCAACACCGAAACCTTGCCGTTCCCGTTTTCAGATTGGAATTTAACTGCCGACTTACAAGTACCGGAAAGCAATACCACTATCCGCAAAGCAGACTAAGGCATCATTGCTGCAAGCCCATTTACATGGGCTTGAGCACCTCCAGGTACCTTATTCGTCTTCATCCTCGCCAACATCCTGCCCATCATCAAGCAGCGTTTCCTCGTCATCCTCTTCTTGATTAAGCAATTCTTTTAGATAACGGTATAGCAACCGCGCCGATTTGGGCGGATTGCCATTTTGGCTTTCTTTTTGGATATTTCTCAGCAACTGCCTTAAATGCTGCCTATCTGCTTCAGGATATTCATATAGAAAATCTGTTAAAGCATCGTTGTCTTCAGCAATCAAACGGTCACGCCAACGCTCGGCAATATGATGCTCCCTTACCGCATGGGCACTTTTGTTTTTTATCCGGGCCAGTTTTTCAGTGATAACCTCTAAAATCTCAGCATCCAGCTTATGCATTCTGGCTGCAATAAATTTTAACAATCGCTTCCTGGCGCTATTTTGACCCATCCCCCCTACTTGCGAGATTGCCTCGTGCAATTCTTCCGGCAAACCCAGCTGCCTTAAATTACTTTGCGATAAGGCGGACATTTCAATACCCATATTAAAAAGCGCAGTAATGTCTTTTTTTATTTTGGTCTTATTGGGCCTTACAGCGTAGTATTCGACTTCATCATCAAACTCTTCTTCGTCATCGTAGGGGTATTCTTCAATCATAATGTACGTAATGTGAAAGGAAACGGCTTTAATCGGGTTAAATAAAAGGAAAAGGCGGCTACTTTACCATAATCGGCAGAGCTGCCCGCCATACGTGTTGCTTTTCAAGCAAACTCATCGCGGCATAAGCTGGACTTGTTGATGGCAACCTCAGGTAAAGCAGGGAACTTGTGGCCTCCAAATTGGGCAACACATACTTCTTAAAAAGCTTTTCCGCCACACCGCCATTGAAATACACGTGTTTTATGGCAGGGTATTTCGCAAAAAAATCAACAAAGTCATTAGGCTGTATTGTATTCACTGCAATATTGCTATCCAAGCTACCCTCACGGCAACAGCGGTGCAAAACATCCCAAACAGCAACGCCTCCCTGTAGCAAAGCAGACCTGCGCTCTTCGTAGCCAGCACCTTCATCAAAGCCCAATAACGAAGCCATGATAGGCCAAAAAGCGTTTCTGCGGTGAGCATAATACTGTTGCTGCTGTAAAGATCTCTCCCCCGGCATCGTCCCTAAAATAACCACATTTACATTCGCCGAAACGATAGGCGGAAAACCTTGCTTATTTGCCTGCATGCCATTCATAGAAAAAATTATCTGCCATTCAAATCTGTCAAATTTGCGATAATAGCCGACCCTTCGTCTTACAGGATAACAATTTTAGTATGTGGTTTAAAAATCTGAGCATTTTTCGTCTCACCGAAGCCTTTACACTCTCACCAACAGAGCTTGAGCAAAAACTGGCTGGAATGGCTTTCCGCCACTGCACCGCACATGAAGAATCTGCTTTTGGCTGGACTGCGCCTATTAGCTCATCAGGACAATTAGTCCATAGCAGCAACGGATTTATGATGCTTTGTGGCAAAAAAGAAGAGAAAGTTTTGCCTTCGGCCGTTATCAACGAAATGACCCAAGAGAAAATTCTTGATGCGGAAGAAAAACAAGGCCGTAAATTATCCAAAAAAGAACGTACCGCCGTTAAAGATGAGTTGATTTTTGAATTACTGCCCAAAGCATTTGCCTTCAGCCGTAAAACTTACGCCTACATCGATACGCTTAACGGTTTTATTGTTGTCGATAGCGCATCCAGCAAAAGCTCAGAAGACCTGCTCAGCCACTTACGCAAGTGCTTAGGATCACTACCTGCGCAACCACTGAATACAATAGAAAAGCCCAGCCTTATCATGACGCAATGGCTAACCGACCAGGCAGCACCTGCGGATATTACGATAGAAGATGAATGCGAACTACGCTCGCCAGAAGAAGCCGGCGGAATTATCCGTTGCAAGCGCCATGATTTGGCTTTACCGGAAATCAAAAACCATCTCGATTCAGGCAAGCAAGTGATTAAGCTGGCCGTCAATTGGGCTGACCGCATCGCGTTTATTTTGGATGAAAGCCTAGCAATCAAACGCCTACGCTTTTTGGACTTGGTCAATGACCAGCTGGCAGACATGAATGCAGAGGATGAAGCATCGCGTTTCGATGCTGACTTTGCCATCATGTCACAAGAAATTGCCAATTTGTTGCCCAGAATACTGGAAGTATTTGGCGGCGAAAACTTGGCGTAAAACTTAGGGCATAAAAAAAGCCCGCTGTTTTACCAGCGGGCTTTTTTACACTAAAGTCAGTGATGATTATTTCATCATTGATTTTTTGAACATGCTGTCCAATTTAGCGTTTGTGTCTTGTGCGTATTGAGCAGCACGGTTTGCAGCAGCTTCAGCAGAAGCAGCTTTAGAAGCAGCGTCAGCAGCAGCGCTTTGTGCACTAGCAGCGTCAGAAGATGCTTGTGCAACTGAAGTTTTCAAACCGTCAATTTGTGATTGCAGGTTGTCGATATCAGAAGTGCTTGCACAACCAACAGCCATCGCAGCAACAGCAGCGATCATTGTTAATTTCATTACTTTTTTCATACTTTTTTCCTTTTAAAGAGTTATTACTACAAAAAACATTATAGCTACGGTTAATTTTATCACCGTTTGTCATATTTTCCAGCTTTATTTTATTTTCACCAACGTGCCAGGGCTGACCAATTGGCTTAAATGGTCTATCTGAGTATTGGTTAAAGCGATACAGCCATGTGTCCAATCAAACACTTCATGGACCCGTTTGTCGGCGCTGCCCAAGCCATGAATGCCGATTTGCCCGCCCAAAGGGGTGTTTTGGGGAGGGATTTGATGAAACTGATGCGCATAAACAATACGGTTATAAGTGTATTCGTCTATCACTTTTCGACGCAAGGCATTTTCTGCATCTTGAACGGAAGGGTAGTTAAGACCAAAAAAGCGTTTGAACATGCTCTTTTCACCCACCCATCCAATCCGGTAGTCGCCAAATGGCGTAATATTGTCGCCCCGATGGTTTTTAACGCCCGCCCCGCCGCGCCCTATGGCAATTTTGTCAATCGTCTCTACTGTCTTATCACCTTTTTTAACTTCAATTTTACGGGCTTTAGTATCCACTAACAGCCAAAGATCGTCGTCCGCCACAGCAGAAAACGCAAGAAACATACAACACACTATTGAACAAATCCGCATCATATTAAATATCATCTACACTAGAAAAAGGTTTTGGTGTACTTTATCAGACCCACATGACCCACTTGTCCATGCAAGGATCAAACATGCAAATACAAACCATCACAACGCAACCCTACAATGACCAAAACCCCGGCACATCGGGACTTCGTAAAAAAGTTAAAGTATTCCAACAAAAAGGTTATTTGGAAAATTTTGTCCAAGCCATTTTTGATTCTTTAGAAGGCTACACTGGCAAAAGCTTAGTGTTAGGGGGAGATGGCCGATATTTTAACCGTGTCGCTATCCAAACCATCATTAAGATAGCCGCAGCCAATGGCTTTGGTGAACTTATTATAGGTCAAGGTGGCTTGTTATCCACCCCAGCCGCATCGCATGTCATTAGAAAATATGGCGCTTTTGGCGGCCTAATACTGTCAGCCAGCCACAATCCTGGCGGCCCGAACGAAGATTTCGGCATCAAATACAACGTCAGCAATGGCGGACCAGCACCCGAGAAAGACACGGGCGCATTTTACCAACGCAGCTTGGTCATCGACAACTACAAAACAGCCGTCATGGATGATGTCGACCTGGACTGCATAGGCAGCCAAGAAATTGACGGCTTAAAAATCACCATCATCGACCCGGTCAACGATTACGCCGAACTGATGCAAAGCATTTTCGACTTTAATCTTCTTAAACAAAGCATTAGCTCAGGCTACATCACCCTTATGTTTGATGCCATGAGCGCCATCACCGGCCCTTATGCTAAACGAATTCTGATTGATATGCTTGGCGCACCCGCCGACTCCGTCATTAACGGCACTCCGCTGGAAGATTTTGGAGGCCACCACCCCGACCCGAACCTTGCCCACGCCCACGAATTGGCAGAAAAAATGTTCAGCGACAGCGCACCGGTTTTTGGCGCAGCCTCTGACGGCGACGGCGACCGTAACATGATTACCGGCAGCCAAATTTTCGTCACACCCAGCGACAGCCTAGCCATTATGGCAGCCAACGCGCACTTGATCCCTGCCTACGCCAAAGGCTTGAGCGGTGTAGCCCGCTCGATGCCGACCAGCCAAGCGGTTGACCGCGTTGCCGCCAGCTACAAAATCCCTTGCTACGAAACGCCAACCGGCTGGAAATTCTTCGGCAACTTACTGGATGCCGGCAAAATCACCTTATGCGGCGAAGAAAGCTTCGGCACAGGCTCCAACCATGTCCGCGAAAAAGACGGCTTATGGGCGGTACTGTTTTGGCTTAACCTGATTGCCCAAAGACGCCAATCGGTTGCCGACATTGTCCACGAACATTGGCAAAAATTTGGCAGGGACATTTACTGCCGCCACGATTACGAAGCTGTGGAAACACCGATTGCCAACAGTATTGTCGATAATCTGCGCAAACAATTGCCTGAACTGCCCGGTCAAGTATTTGGTGACTATACCGTCAAATTTGCAGATGAATTCTGTTACGAAGACTCCGTTGACGGCAGCATCAGCAAAAACCAAGGCATCCGCATTGGCTTTGAAAATGGCTCACGCATTGTCTTCCGCCTATCCGGCACAGGCACAGTAGGCGCAACACTGAGGATCTATCTGGAAAAATACGAACCCGACGCCAGCCTGCACAACCAAGACGCCCAAATCGCATTGGCGTTCTTGATTGACTTGGCAGAGCAATTATGTGAAGTAAAAAAACTGACTGGCAGAACTGCCCCTGACGTTATCACATAATCGGCATAAGGCGGGGCAAGTTTGAAAGAGACTTGCCCCGCCAAACAAGCTACCCGAACTGGTGGGCAATGGCATGCAAAACACCTATCACCAAGACCCCAGCCGCAATCAAAACCACCTGCTCAACCGAGGCTTTTAAGTCGGTCTTTTTGTGTAAGGATGGGATTAGGTCAGCAACAGCAATATAAATAAAGCTGGATGCCGCCAACGCCAAAAAATACGGCAAGCTATCGCGTACATTTTCCAAAGAAAAATACGCCGCCGTACCGCCCAGCACCGTTGTCAAGCTAGCCAACATGTTATAAATGATGGCTTTCTTTTTTGAGTAGCCGCTGTGCAGCAAAATGGCAAAGTCACCCACTTCCTGTGGTATCTCGTGGGCGGCAACAGCCAAGCTGGTGACAATGCCCAGCTTCACGTCCGTCATAAAAGCCGCCGCAATCAACACGCCATCGACAAAATTGTGGATGGCATCGCCTAAAATAATTAATGATCCCGCCGACTTGGCTAAGCCATGTCCATGAGCATGTCCGTGGGCTTCGTGATGGCTATGGTCGTGATCTGCCTCGTCACTATGCACCTCGCACTCGCCATGATGGCAATGCCGCCAAATCAGCATTTTTTCCAAAACAAAGAAAATTAAGATGCCCGCCAAGACCGTACCGGACAAGGCTTGCAGCTTTTCCGGCTTAACCGCCGAAAAAGCCTCGGGGATCAAACCCCAAAAAGCCACGGCAAGCAAAGCACCTATCGCAAAACTGATACCATGCGGCATCAAGGCATTACGCTGCCGATCCGGCAACAACAAAAACACACCCGCCGCCAAGACGCTCAGCAAGCCACCCAGCGCGGTAAAAATTAAAATCAATCCTAACAAGCCCACGTTATTGCGTACTCCATATCAGTGTAGCCATGCGTCCGGTTTCCTTATCACGGCGATAAGAATAAAAACGTTCGGCATCGGTCACAGTGCATAACCCGCCACCAAAAACTTGCCCAATACCGAGGTCGTGCAGCTCATTACGCGCCAACTGATAAATATCAGCCAACCATTTTCCTGCCGTAGTGCTTTGAAAAGCGTTGGCATTGATAGCAGATTTGTCCAGAAAAGCTTCCCGAACATCATCGCCCACTTCAAAACAAGTACGACCAATAGCGGGCCCCAACCAAACCCAATAATCTTGCTTAGGCATTGCAGTCAAGGTGTTGCTGACAATTCCCTCATGCAAGCCCCGCCATCCGGCATGAATGGCAGCAATGGCGCTGCCGTTTTTGGCACAGACCAATACCGGCAAACAATCAGCCGTCAGTACGGCGCAAACCACGCCAGATTGGCAGGTGAAGCTGGCATCAGCCTGCGGCAACAAAGGCCCGCCACCGGCCTCAACAGCGATATTGCTGTGAGTTTGTGTCAACCAGCAAGGTTCGGACGGCAAATTCAATCCATTGGCGATTATTTGCCGGTTTTGCAAAACATGCTCGGGCTGGTCGCCGACATGCATAGCGGGGTTTAAGCTTGCAAACGGCGGCTTGCTAAAGCCGCCGCGCCTTAAGCTGGTCGCCGCATGGATGCCTTCCGGCACAGGCCAGTCAGGACGCAAAAAAAGCGTGTCGTCAGTCATTTTCCGCTAAAGCCTCAAGCATGTCAGTCATATCTTCCGGCAAGGGTTGCTGCCATTCGCAGTATTCTTCCGTTACCGGATGCACCAAGCCCAATTTGGCAGCATGCAAAGCTTGGCGCTTAAAGTTGCGCAAAGCATTTGCCAAACGTTCGTTACAGCCGGGCGACATTTGAAAGCGTCCGCCGTAGACCTGATCGCCCAATAAAGGAAAACGTACATGCGCCATATGCACACGAATTTGGTGGGTACGCCCTGTTTCCAATTTGACGCGGATTAACGTATGCAAACGGAAGCGCTGTTCAACACGATAATGGGTGATGGCTTCTTTGCCGCGACGGCTGACGGCATAGCGTTTGCGGTCAGTCGGATGGCGGGCAATCGGCTCATCAACGGTGCCGCCAGCGGTCATCCTGCCTTTGCTGATAGCCAAATATTCGCGGTTGATAGCCCTATCTTGCAACTGCTGGGTTAAAGAATTGTGCGCCTGCAAGGTTTTCGCCACCATCAGCAAACCGCTGGTGTCTTTGTCGATGCGATGGACAATGCCCGCCCTTGGCAAAGTTTCAAGGTTGCTGTCGTGGTTAAGTAATGCGTTTAGCATCGTACCATGCCAATTGCCCACGGCAGGATGCACCACCAAGCCCGCCGGTTTATTGACGATCAACAAGCTTTCATCTTCAAAAATGATGTCCAACGGAATGGCTTCGGGTTCGGAAGTTATTACCACTTCAGCTTCGGCATCCAAGGTAATTTCTTCACCCCCTTCCAGCTTGTCCCTAGGTTTTAAGATCAGGCCATTGACTTGCACACGTCCAAGTTTTACCCAAATTTGCAGCTTACTACGCGAATAATCGGCGAACAGTTCAGCCAATACCTGGTCCAAACGCATGCCCGCCATTTCATAAGGCACTTCTGCCGTTAATCTTGTCATAACAAATTCTTCTGAAGAACCCATAGTTAAGTTATACTCAATGGTTGTTAATTTCTTCACTTATCGCAGCCAATGCTGCGGGAAAACTGGTAATCTTACAACGTGTCGTTGGTACTATGCGATTAATTTTCGTAAAAATTTTATTTATTTGCTGTTTTGGCCTAATGGCTTCCGGTTGCTCTTCGTTGGGCGATCTATTTTCTGGTGATTCGGACGAGAAAAGTGAAGAGAAGTATGCTGGCTGGAATTCTCAAAAATTCCGTGATGAAGCCAAAAAAGCTGTCGATGACGGCAGCTATGAAAAAGCCATAGAACTCTATGAAGCCTTAGAGTCGCGCTACCCTTACGGGCAATATGCCGCGCAAACCCAAATCGACATTGCCTATGCCTATTACAAAAATGGCGACAGCGAAGCCGCCATTGCCGCCGCCGACCGCTTTATCAAAACCAATCCCCGTAACGCCAATGTTGACTACGCTTATTACTTAAAAGGGCTGGTCAATTACAACCGTGACATTGGCTTTGTTGACCGCTTCCTGCCGACTGACACTGCGCAACGCGATACCTCTAGCGCAAACACGGCCTTGAAAAACTTTGAAGAACTGCTGCGCCGCTACCCAAGCAGCCGTTACCGCGCAGACGCCAAACAAAGGATGGTTGCACTAAATAACAATATCGCCATGCATGAAGTGCATATCGCCCGATATTATTTAAAGCGCCACGCTTATATCGCTGCCGCTAACCGCGCATCAGGCGTTGTGGAAAAATACCAAAGAACACCTGCCGTTCCTTTTGCTCTGCAAGTGATGCAAGAAGCCTATGAAAATTTGGGCATGAAAGAACTGGCTAGCAATAGCAAACGCATCTACGACTTAAACTATCCTGATGGCCCGCCCGTTCCCGACCAAGCAACGGCGACATTCTCGAATCGGGTTTGGGATATTATTGGTTTCGACAAATAAGCCTTCCGTAAAAACTTCAGCACATAAAAAAGGGAGCCGCATTTTCATGGGCTCCCTTTTTTATGCTTTATTCAGTTAATGCCTATTCATTTCATTACTGAACTTGCATTTTTTTCTCGAGTTCAGCCTGCGACAAATGCCGCACGGCCTGGCCTTTCACCATGAAGATGAGATGCTCGCAAATATAGCATGCATGGTCGCCAATACGTTCCATGGCGCGAACCGTCCAAAGCATATTCAGCATACGGGTGATATTTCTTGGGTCTTCCATCATATGCGTAATCAGCTGCCGCACAATGCTGTCATATTCGCGGTCAACATTGGCATCTTTGCCAGTAATAACGGTAATGTTGTCGACATTCATGCGTGCAAAAGCGTCCAACGCGCCATGCAGCATGTCTTTTACCAATTCCGACATATGCTGCAATTCATGGTATTGATCGTTTTTGCCATCCGTATCCGCCAGCTGAATCGCCATTTTCGCGATACGCTCCGCCAAATCGCCAACAATTTCCAATTCGTTGATAATTTTTGTTACCGTCAACAGCAACCTTAAATCAAAGGCAGTTGGCTGGCGCAACGCCAAGATTTGGGTGCATTCCAAATCAATTTCCATTTCCAAATCGTCAACCAAGTTATCCTGCTTGATAACCAGTTCCGCCATTTCCAAGTCGCTTTGGGTAAAGGCTTGGATAGCCAATTCGATTTGCTGTTCAACCAAACCGCCCATGGTCAATACTTTGTTGCGTATATCTTCAAGCTCTTTATTGAACTGACCCGAAATATGATGGCCTATTTTGTTATTGTCCATTATCAATTCCTTTATTAACCGTAACGGCCCGTAATATAATCTTCGGTTTGCTTTTTCTTAGGGTTTGTAAACAGCTCGCTGGTTGTACCCATTTCAATAAGCTCCCCCATATACATAAACGCCGTGTAATCAGACACACGGGCAGCTTGCTGCATGTTGTGTGTGACAATAACAATCGTATATTTTTCCTTCAGCTCGTTAATCAATTCTTCAATTTTTAACGTGGAAATAGGGTCAAGTGCCGAAGCCGGTTCATCCAGCAACAAAACTTCCGGTTCAATTGCAATCGCACGGGCGATAACCAACCTTTGTTGCTGACCACCCGACATTCCCAAAGCGTTGTCATTAAGGCGGTCTTTCATCTCATCCCAAAGTGCCGCCCCGCGCAAAGCGTTTTCGACGGTTTCTTCCAAAATGCGTTTGTCATTGATACCTTGGATACGAAGGCCGTAGGCAACGTTTTCGAAAATAGACTTAGGGAAAGGATTGGGTTTTTGGAAAACCATGCCCACCCGTCGCCGCAACGCCGCAACATTGACGCTTTTATCGTAGATATTTTCGTTGTCGAGCAAGATTTTGCCTTCAATCCGCGCACTATCGACCAAATCGTTCATACGGTTAATACAGCGCAATAAAGTGGATTTACCGCATCCGCTCGGACCGATATAAGCCGTCACTTTCTTTTTTGGCATTTCCATATTGATGCCATACAATGCCTGCTTCTCACCATAAAACAGCTTTAAGTCTTCAACCTTTATACAGGTTTCCACTTTATAGTCATTTTTTTGCTTACTTCCAACAATTGAATTCATATCAATTGCATGGGTACGACTTTCATGTACTGTCATTTTTAACCTTCCAATGCCCGGTATTTTTCACGCAGATTATTTCTGATAACGATTGCCGACAGGTTCAAGCCGACAATGACTAAAACCAGCAGCAATGAGGTGGCGTAGACGAGGGGGCGTGCAGCCTCCACATTAGGGCTTTGAAACCCAACGTCATAGATATGAAAACCTAAGTGCATAAATTTTCTATCTAAATGCAAAAATGGCGCGTTACCATCCAGTGGTAACGAAGGCGCCAATTTGACAACCCCTACCAGCATTAGCGGCGCAACCTCGCCTGCAGCGCGTGCCACCGCCAAAATCAAACCTGTCATCATAGCAGGACTCGCCATTGGCAATACCGTCAACCATAATGTTTCAAATTTGGTGGCACCCAAAGCCAAGCTGCCTTCTCTAATTGAAGATGGGATTCGCGCCAAGCCTTCTTCTGTTGAAACAATCACAACCGGCAATGTCAGCAAAGCCAAGGTGATTGAAGCCCATAGCAAGCCTGGCGTACCAAAAACAGGCGCAGGCGCGGCTTCAGGGAAAAATAATTTGTCTATATTACCGCCTAATATATAAACAAAGAAACCTAAACCGAATACGCCGTAAACAACCGACGGTACGCCCGCCAAGTTATTGACGGCAATGCGTATTATTTTGGTTATCAGGCCTTGTTTGGCGTATTCGCGAAGATAAACCGCCGCAATAACCCCAAAAGGCGTCACCATCACAGACATCATCGTCACCATCATGATGGTGCCAAAAATAGCTGGGAAAATACCGCCTTCGGTATTGGCTTCCCTTGGATCATCACTTAAAAACTCACCCAACTTAATGAAATAATGTTTGATTTTGTCAAAAACATTCATGGCATTGGGCTGGAAGACGCGCACAACTTTTGCTAAGGGAATATCCAACTCAACCCCGCTTTCCGTTTTCACCCGCAAACTATTCGCCCTAATTTTTTGATACAGTCCCGTCAATTGGCTTTGGTAGCTTTTGTATTGCGCATCAAACTCGGCCTTGCTTGCCTGAATTTCTTTTTTGGCTTCAGCATCTAAGCTATTGGATAGCTGAAGTTTTTTCTCTTTTAACCGTAAACGTTCCAATCCGTAGTTGATGGCACCAATATCCTTTTTTTCGAGATGATTGATCTCTTTATAGACTTCCAAGGCATCTTCAAGCTTTGTATTGACCGTAGTCCATACGTTGCCACCACTGGCAATCAAGCTGCCGTTTTCCTTAACCCCAACCAATCTGCCGTAGAAGTTACCCCACTCACGACGCTCGACAACAATCAACTCGTCAGGGAGCGACTGTTGTTTAATGTTGCGCTCTTGTATCCAACGGAAATCAGCGCCGGAAAGGTCACGGTTTCCGGTTTTTAATTGATATTGCACCAAAACGCTTTCATTACCAGCCATTTTGATACCCGTAGACTTTGCCATCGCGGCAAGCGTGGTACTTTTATCGACAATTTCGCCAATAATGGTCTGCACAGGACGACCTTCTTCCTGATAACTGAACTGCGCCACATCGGAAGGCCAAAAATGCCCAAGCCCACGCAAGGTAATCAAGGCCAGCACGCCAATCACCATAATAAGTGAGGCACTAACCGCTGCGGCATTTAGCCATATCCAAGGCGAACCGCTTTTAAACCATAGCTTAATCATAGTGAGCTATATCTCTCGCGTAAACGCTGCCTAATAATCTCAGCCAACGTATTGAAAATAAAAGTAAACATAAACAACACCAGTGCAGCCAAGAATAGCACCCGATAATGGCTGCTATCGACTTCAGACTCTGGCATTTCTACGGCAATATTGGCGGCAAGCGTTCTTAAGCCTTGGAATATACTGATGTCCATAACCGGCGTGTTGCCTGTTGCCATCAACACAATCATGGTTTCACCGACCGCACGACCCAAACCGATCATCACGGCTGAAAAAATACCGGGGCTGGCAGTCAGCAATACCACCCTTGTCATGGTCTGCCAAGGTGTCGCACCTAAAGCTAATGAACCCACCGTCAAATGCTTGGGTACGCTAAAGATGGCGTCTTCGGCAATGGAGAAGATGGTCGGTATCACCGCAAAGCCCATTGCCAAACCGACAACTAACGAGTTGCGCTGGTCATAGCCGATACCAAACTCATTTTTGAACCAATCACGCAAGCTGCCATGGAACAACCAACTTTCCAACGGCAAACTGATGGTTAATGCCAACCAACCAGTAAACAACATAATAGGGATCAAAAGGGCGGCGTCGGAACCATCGGGTATTTTCTGCAAAATATTTTTGGGTACGAACTGCCAAGCAAAAGCGAAACCTACGACGCTTAAGGGCATCATCAGCATCATCAAAAACAGACCCGCCAAACGTTCTTCAACAAAGGGTGCCAACCATAAGCCCGCCAAAAAACCTAAAATAACGGTAGGCAACGCCCCCATTAATTCAACGGTTGGTTTCACGTATTGGCGCATAGAAGGCGCCATAAAGTAGGCAGTGTATATTGCCCCCATTAAGGCCAACGGCATTCCCACCAACATGGCGTAAAAAGCCGCTTTCAAGGTGCCAAACACCAAAGGCACCAGACTGTATTTAGGTTCAAAATCATTGCTAGCAGAAGAAGACTGCCAAATAAAATCGGGTTTCGGATAGCTTTCGTACCAAACTTGTTGCCAAAGCGAACTCATCGACACTTCGGGATGTTCATTATCGATGGTCAAAAACTCCATCTTGCCATCAGCCGATTCCGCGATAAAAGCATTGGCTCTTGGCGACAAAGCAATATTGGCAATACCCGAAACTAAGTCCAATGGTTTCTTTATCAACTCCCTTTCTGAGGTGGAGTTATAGATACCCAGCACACCATCAGCATCTATGGTGGCAAAACCTTTGCGCCGTTGTTCGGCAGTAATCTTAACAATAGCCTTATCCGAAACATCAAAAGACCTGATTTTCGTCATGAAAGGCCGGTTTCCAGCCCCTTTAACTTTTGTCCACTGGGAAACTTCGCCAGAAGTGTCGCCAATGATTATCGACAAATCACCGTTTAAAAAGGTAACACTGCTTATTTTTTGACCTGCCTGCACCACACTTTGGGCATGCATCAACATGGGATTGGTTTTATCGCTAATATCAAAGAGGCTTAGCCGCTCATCCTGACTCACCACATACAAATTACGAGCTTCACTGTCTATCAGCAATTGGTCAATTTCGATTGCAGACAACTTGAGCAGGCCGTCGGAGCGGGTTAAAGATGCCTCATCCGCAAATAAAGATTGCTCCTTCTCAAAGCTAGCCACGCGTATCTTACCTGCTGACAGAGATGCAATAGTAGTGCCGTTCTCTGCGTATTTAATCGCGATTTTTTCGATAGCCGCGCCCGAATCATCCAACACCAAAGCTTGTTCACCGAGCGGGTATTCGATAGAGGGTTTTATTTCGCGCTTATTATTGGGATAAGAAACTTTATACTGATGGCGGACGACCAAGGCCGTGCCATTGGAAAGCCCATAAACAACCACGCCTTCGTTAATTGGGCTGCCTTGGGCAAAACTGGTGATCTGCACATTCGCAGGCACAGGAACCGTTTTAGTTAATACGGCTTTGCCGCTTGCCACCTGAAAAAATACAATCTGGCCTGTTGAGGTAAATCTTGCCCCTACTTCGTTCTGCTCTTCAACTTCTAACAGCAATGTTTTGCCAAGCTGGCTTTCTGGCGTTGAATATTGGCTGACCAATTTTGATTCCGCCGGCACAAATAACGGAAAAACGACATAAAGCAGATAAAAAAAGATCATTACCACAGCAACAATCACAGCTAGGCCGCCGGCAACTACCGCATAACCCGCTATTTTATCCTTTAACATCCGCCATTTTTGATGAAGCTCATAAGCAGATAAGGTTTTCTTTGATTGGGCGCTTATTTCTGGCATGTAAGAGGTTTTAGTTGAAGTACAAATTGACAAAAATAACCGGGGCTTTCTACCAAAGCCCCAGCCATTTTTGATTTAGAAGTAAAAGCTTATGTTTTTTATAAAATTACGCTTTCAAAAACTTTTTTATAACATCCTTGTTGACCACTGTCCTTCGGACGGTTATTTCAGTCTTGAGTAAATTTTCTCAACGACTTTTGCCGGCAATGGGATGTATCCGTCTTTAATCACAACTTGCTGGCCTGTTTTTGACAGCACCATCTTAATAAATTCAAGTTCTAACGGGGGCAAAGGTTGGTTTGGTTTTTTGTTGACATAGACAAACAAATAACGGCTTAACGGGTAAGAACCGTTAATGGCGTTTTCTGGTGTTGCATCAACAAACGCTTCTCCATCTTTTTTAGACAATGGCACCATTCTGACGCCAGAAGTGCTGTAGCCCATGCCCGAATAGCCAATACCATTGACAGAAGTGGTGACCGACTGAACTACTGAAGCCGAACCGGGTTGCTCATTCACATTATTTTTAAAGTCGCCTTTGCAAAGCCCATGCTCTTTAAAATAACCGTAGGTGCCAGAAACCGAGTTACGTCCGTACAACTGGATGCTTTTTGATCCCCACGCAGCAACTCCGGCCTCACCCCAAGTGGTGATGTCGGCATTGCCGCCACATTTAAGCGTGGAAGAGAAGATCGCATCAACTTGTGGCAACGATAACCCTTTGACTGGATTGTCTTTATTGACCATTACTGCCAAAGCGTCAATGGCAACAGGAATGGCGGTAGGCTTATAACCGTATTTATCTTCAAAAGCCTCGAGTTCATCATCTTTCATTTCTCGGCTCATCGGACCAAGGTTTGATGTGCCTTCAGTCAAAGCAGGTGGCGCAGTGGATGAACCCGCTGCTTGAATCTGGATATTGACATTTGGATAGAGCCGGTTAAATTCCTCTGCCCACAACGTCATTAAGTTGGCCAAGGTATCAGATCCTACGCTGGACAGGTTGCCGGAAATGCCACTGGCCTTTTGATAGTCAGGCACACCTGCTTCAACGCTTTGCACAACCGCCGCCGCAGCCGTTCCACTTACCAAGCCTGCAGCCAACAAAGCCGTCGCAGCCGCCAGCTTCTTTACCTTAAAAGTTAATTTCATCATCAATCCTCAAATTTATTTTTCAATACTGTACACAAAACAAATAACAAGCTTATTAATTTTATATGACAGAATTGTGACAACCGATTATTTTGCCACACAGATACATACAAATATCAAAACATTTACCTCTCAAGCACATTAACCACGCTATAAATAGATGCCATTCGCGTCTTTTGGATGCCACGAAAAATAGGTCAGACCAATCAAATCACCGCATCCTGCATCTAAACCAAAATCTAGGCGCTGTAAATCAATCCTTGCCAAAGCAGATGTCGGCATCGATAACGACAAATGATGCCCATTGGCCCCCAATAGATCTGCCAACAAATCCTCAAAGTCAGGGTTGTGTCCGACCAACATAAGCTGCTCAAACGACCGAAGATTTTCTGACACAACCTGCTTTAGGATTCCAATTCCTTGAAAATAAAGGCGTCCGTCTTGAACAATAGAATCCTGACCAATACCTAAAACATCACAAACCATTACTGCTGTCGAAATCGCCCTATTTGCAGGCGAACTTATTACCCGATCGGGCATCAACCCCTCTTTCAGCATCCACTCCCCAATCAATCGATTCTCTTCTTGACCCTGCCTTTCCAATCCCCTTGCAAAATCATTGTCCGCATCGGCCCATGCCTTGCCATGCCTAAGTAACCACAACTCTTTATTCATTTTTCTACCATCCCGATTTCCGACTGCGCTTTTTAGAAAAATTAACCCGTAAATGCACAGCATTATTCAATTTTTGAATACAGTTAGCCACCCAACCCTAAGCCATAAAAATATTATCGGGCGTTTTTACAATGTCACATTAAAGTAATAATTTTGTCATAAAACGGTAACATTTCTCCCCTACTCTGCACGCTGTTTTAATCACAATCAAGAGTAGTCCATGAAATTCTCTAAACTTACCTTGGCAATCGCCACCCTTTTGAGCGTAGGAGCCTCTTCAGGTGCTTTTGCTATTGACCTTTATGTTGACACCAAAACCAAACAAATTTTTGCAGAACCAGGAAAAGGCCGGCAAAAACTAGGTACTTTTGAACAAGTCGATGACAGCAAAAGCACGCCGCAAGCAGCCACGGTAACGCCTGCCAGCACTGCCGAACTAGACTCCATCAAACAAGATTTGGAATTAAAAACCAATGAACTGAAAGCGATTGAGGAACACATTGTTGCCAATCGTGAAGATAAAGCAAAAAATGATGAGAAATGGTTTAACAAAATCAATGTGCGCGGCTATACCCAGATGCGCTACAACCAAAGCCTCACCGGCGACCGGGTGGCAGGCGACCCAGAACTAAGATCCCCTGGCGACAGCGGCATTAAAGATAACAGTAACTTTACCTTCCGCCGAGTTCGTTTAGTGTTTTCAGGGGATGTCACCGATTATGTTTACATTTACCTCCAGCCTGATTTCGCCTCCACATCCGGCGACCTGAACTTTGCTCAATTACGTGACGCTTACGCAGACCTTGCTTTCGACAAACCGCATGAGTACCGCATACGGGCAGGCCAATCAAAAGTACCTTTTGGTTGGGAAAATCTACAATCTTCACAAAACCGCATCGCACTAGATCGCGATGATGCACTCAATAGCGCCGTACCCAGCGAGCGCGATTTAGGTCTTTTTGCTTATTGGACCCCCACTGATGTACAAAAACTTTGGAAAAGCATGTCCAAAAAAGGCTTAAAAACCTCCGGCGACTACGGCATTGTGGGCGTAGGGGTTTACAACGGGCAAGGCACCAACAAAGTGGAAAGAAATGACGACATGTACATAGTGGCGCATACCACCTATCCTTTTGACTTGGCCTTTATGGGGCTGCGGGGACAAATTTTAGAAGTGGGCGCAGATGCTATTTCAGGACAATTTAACACCACCACCTCGTCTTATCTTTTGAATGGGGTGTCAAAATCAATCCCAACGGCTTCGATTGACGGAAACAGTGAAGACCGTGTCGCTGTACATGCCATCCTGTTCCCACAGCCTTTGGGCTTACAGGCAGAATGGAACTGGGGTAAGGGCCCCACCCTCAACACAACAACGAATGCGATTGAAAGAAAGTCTTTGAATGGCGGTTATGTACAAGCCATGTATAAAATCGATAACGTTTTCGGCACCAATGGCACCATCTTCCCTTATGCCAAGTGGCAAACCTACAATGGCGCTTGGAAAGGGGCTGCAAACTCACCATTGGTTAGCGTAGAAGAAGTCGAAGCGGGCATTGAATATCAAATCAACAAAGCCCTAGAAATCGTCTTGGCCTACGCAACCATGAACCGTACGAACATTGCCGATACAACAAAATCGGATTATCTCAAACAAGCAAGTGGGGATATGATCCGCACCCAACTACAGTTCAACTATTAATTTAAAGGGAGCATCTGACCCTTTAAAAAACACAGGCTGTTATCATAAATATCAGCCTATTCTAAAAATCCAGAAGGCTTTGCCCTTACACGGGCAGCGCCAAAACCAATCCTCAAAAAGCAATTAAATGAAGACATCCGTTAATTCGCTTTCAGCAATTCCGCAAATCTTCAGATAAAAAAAAGGGGAAGCACGGTTTCCCGTGCTTCCCCCCTGAATGAGCGCACCTCAAACTTGTCCGGCAGGTCTATTTTTGTTGATGTTAGTTTGGATTTCTTTAGTCTCAACTTTTTCCTGCTTTGCATACACCGGCTTGGCTGGCAAACCGCTGTCATCTTTTGGCGGTTTTGGATCGCGTCCCGCCATTAAATCGTCAATCTGGTCTTTGTCGATGGTTTCCCATTTCATCAAGGCATCCGCCATTTTGTGCAAGATACTGATATTTTCTTGCAACAAGTTTTCTGCACGTTGATAGTTACGGTCAATCACCGAACGGATTTCTTCATCAATCAGATGAGCCACATTGCTTGATACTTTCGCACCTTGTGAACCTGGATAACCCATCATCGGTTGACCACCTTCCTCACCGTAAACCAATGGACCCAGCTTGTCTGAAAAACCCCAGCGGGTAACCATTTTGCGGGCCAATTCGGTAGCACGCTCAATGTCATTGGATGCACCGGTTGTCACCATATCGCCACCGTAAATCATCAATTCGGCGATACGTCCGCCAAATAAGCTGGCAATTTGGCTTTCTAATTTGCGTTTGCTGGCGCTGTACTGGTCTTGCTCTGGCAAGAACATGGTGATACCTAATGCACGGCCCCTTGGCATAATGCTGACTTTGTAGACAGGATCATGGTCTGGCGATAACTGACCGACAATGCAGTGGCCCGCTTCGTGATAAGCCGTCAACAATTTGTCGTCTTCGCTCATGACCATGGTGTGTTTTTCAGCACCCATCAAGATTTTGTCCTTGGCTTTTTCAAGGTCTCTCATGGTCACTTCTTTTTTGTTAGCACGGGCAGCAAACAAAGCTGCTTCGTTGATAACATTGGCCAATTCCGCACCTGAGAAACCCGGTGTACCTCTAGCGATATATTTCAATTCCACATCAGCAGCAACGGGTACTTTTTTGATATGAACGTTAAGGATTTGCTCGCGACCACGAACATCAGGCAAGCCGACATTCACTTGACGGTCAAAACGACCAGGTCTTAACAACGCTTTATCCAAGACATCAGCACGGTTGGTTGCCGCAATCACAATCACGCCTTCGTTACCGTTAAAGCCATCCATTTCAACCAATAATTGGTTTAAGGTTTGTTCACGTTCGTCGTTGCCGCCACCAAAGTTTGGGCCACCACGTTGGCGACCGACTGCGTCGATCTCATCAATAAAGATGATGCAAGGCGCATGCTCCTTGGCTTGGGTAAACATATCGCGCACCCTAGAAGCACCGACACCGACGAACATTTCAACAAAATCGGAACCTGAGATAGTGAAGAACTTGACACCCGCTTCACCGGCAATGGCTCTTGCCAACAAGGTTTTACCGGTTCCAGGAGGGCCTACCATTAAAATGCCACGTGGGATTTTGCCGCCCAAGCGTTGGAATTTTTGCGGATCAGACAAAAAGTCGACCAGCTCTTCAACCTCTTCCTTAGCTTCTTCACAGCCCGCAACGTCGGCGAACTTGACGGTCATTTTGTCTTCTTCCAACATCTTGGCTTTGCTTTTGCCAAAATTGTTACCGCCCGCCCCGCCATTTTGTTGCATACGGCGCATGTAGATAATCCAAACAGCAATCATCAGCAACATGGGGAACCAAGAGATAAACACCTGCATGAATAACGATTGCTGCATCGGCGGAACCGTTCTGATCTGCACGTTTGCGCTTAACAAATCATCAATCAAATGCGGGTCGCCAGGGTTGAATGTTTCGTAATTCAAGCCTTCTGTGGTTCGGATTTTGATAAGTTGACCTGTCATTTCCACACGAGAAATCTGACCGGTTTTAACTTTGGCAATAAAATCAGAGTAGGCTAACGAGTCCTGCATAGGCGGAGCCATATTCACCCTGTTGTAAATCAAGAACGCCCCCGTCAACACAACGCTCCAAAGCAATGTGTTTAATATAAATTTTTTCATGGTTTTATCTCCTGACCTCTTTTCACGGTCATCTGTTAAGCGTTGCGGTTTTTTTAGAACGATTTTTGCTAGCCAATTGACGCCTCCACCGCCTTTAATGATGTCATGGTAACTATTGTCCAAAATAGCAGATATTTAGTTAATCACAACAACATCTTAATACTGCTTTAATATTTATAATGTGTTCATAAAAAGCTGGCTAGTTGTTGACCGAAGTTTTGCTTTATTTTATTGAGAGCCATTACTTGTATTTGTCTAACCCGCTCTCTGGTTAAATTCAGTTCCGAACCAATCTCCTGCAAGGTCATTTCATTCTCGTTAGCCATACCAAAATGGCAACAGATCACTCGAGCCTCGCGTAGGTTTAGTGTCTCGATAGCATCACCGAGCAACCGGTGCAAATCGGTTTGCGCCATGGACTGAAGGGCATGCGTAAAGGTTTGCTGCTCCAAAAAATCAATCGGTGCAAAGGCATTTTCGCCATCTTCGTCCGCACCATCCATCGACAATGACGATTGTGAAATTGACAGGATCGTATCTACTTCGGCGCTGCTTAAGCTTGCATATTCAGCCAACTCTTTAATATTAGGCTCCGTACCTTTTTCAGTAATGAACTGATCCCTTAAGCGATACAACTTATTAATATTGGCGACTTGACCGCAAGGAACGCGTACAACCCGTTCGCAACGCGACAACGCTCTGGAAATCGCTTGCCTAATCCAATAGCCTGCATAGGTTGAGAATTGGAAACCCAATCGGTAGTCAAAACGGTCAACGGCTTTTAACAAACCGGTTTGGCCTTCTTGCACCAAATCTTCAAAATCCAAAAAACCCGCTTTATATTGGTTTGCAATAAACAAGACCAATCGTGAGTTGGCGGCAGCCAATTCTTGGCGCAACTGCAACCAGCCGTGTTCAGCTAACACCATATCGGTAAAAAGTTTTTGCATTTCTAAGCCCGACAAAAACAAAAACTGTTCGTCATAGCTGTCAATTTCCAAAGACTTGAACAATTCAGAAATATTGGTGCCTGCCACACGGTTGCGCCTGTCTAAACCTTCCAATCGACGCATGATTAAATCGCGTTGTTTTAAGGACCCCAACTGAGCGACTTGAAGTGACAAGCCTCTGTATTTATAGGCATAAACCATCACACCCACTAATCGGGTCAAATCATCAAAGCTAAAGGCAAATTGTTGCAAGGCAATGCTCAAATTATGCTTTGCCGCCAAATAAGCAGGGTCATTGGCGGCGTTGTTTGCCAATTCTTGGCTTGCCAACAAATAGCTTCTTTTGATATTGCCCATGATGGCGGCTTGCTCGGATGTCAACTCCAAATCTTCGTCACCATCAGTGGCGGCATTGCTTTTGTCATATTGGCTCAGCAGCCATAAAGCCGTCATCGGGAATTGGCACAAACCATGAACAAGCTTGGTTTTTTCTTCTTTTAATTGCCTTGCTATCTGGAAGTTACTGTGTTCGGGGCTTTCAGCCGCATCAACTTTGCTTGGCAGCGGTTCAATCACGTCTTCCGTTACCAATACCTCGCCTAACGAACCCGCTTCAACGACACCAACATCTTGTTTTGTAAAAAATTCTGTTAGATAAGCCATGACCATCTCCTCGCAGCTAGAAAGCACCCAAAACGTTAAGCCTTCACTTCCTTACACAAAACATTATTTAGCTTTATGCAACACATCATCAAAGCAGTGAGACAAAACTGAATATAAATAGTTTTTACTAAACACCATTTATCTTTTATCAATAATCTATGTATTCATTATTTCGGTTCAGTGTAACAATCGACATCAATGGTGTCAAGGTATAACTATACAAAACCTGAACAAAGTGTACATCAACACTCAGAAATATAAAAATACTACCTGAACTTTTCTACTAATAAATCATCGCAAGCCCAGTATTTACTGGCTTTAAACCAACAAAACCGTCCGGCAAGCACTGCCTTTTCCGACGAAAAACCGGAAACACTTCCACTGCCTAGGCTTGTACAGATAGAATACCTCCCCACCTGCAACCGCTTGGATAACAAATGACGCGTATCTTGTTTTTTTTCATAGCCTTATCGCTAACCGCCACGAATAATTGGGCTGGCGAAAAAACCACCCTGCGGATAGGCGCACAAGCCTCTGGCACATTGGCGTGGGAGCTGTCCAACTTTCCAGCCGACAACGATACGTTTCAAATACAAGCACAAACGCTAGCGAATGCCGAAGCCGGCAAAATAGCCCTGCAATCGGGCGCAGTCGATATGATTATTGCCGATTGGCTATGGGTTGCCGCGATGCGCGACAAAGGTACGGATTATGTGTTTTATCCTTACTCAAGCACCTCTGGTGCATTAATGGTGGCTGGCGATAGCCCTATCCACAGCATTGCCGATTTACAAGGCAAACGTTTAGGCATTGCCGGTGGTGAGCTGGACAAAAACTGGCTTCTACTAAAAGCAGCCGCGCAACAGCAACATATTGATTTATCAGGCAATGAAAAAACCTTTGGCGCACCGCCATTAATCAATGAGCAGCTCAAACAAGGCCGTGTCGACGCGGCACTCAACTATTGGCATTTTGCCGCCAAACTTGAAGCCCAGGGCTATCGCCAGATCCTCGGCGGCAAAGACCTGTTAAAAGCCATCGGCATCCCAGAAAACCTGCCCACACTGGGGTTTGTGTTTAGAAAAAGCTGGGCAAGCGCGCACCAAGCCGCTCTCAACAAATTCTTCCTGACCAGCAAAAACACCAAAGACCACCTGTGCAACGATGCTGCCGCCTGGCAACAGACCCAAGCTGCCCACCAAGAAACCGATCCGGCAATTGTCAAAACCTTACAGATTCGCTATTGCGAAGGCCGAACCGGCACTTGGGGTGCCAATGAACAACAGGCCGCCAGCCAGCTTTACCAACTGCTTGGACAGCTTAGCCAACAACAACTGACCGGCACTGCCAGCCACTTGCCCACCGACTTAGTTTGGACAAACCCATAAGCCATGCCCTATCGCCAACATAGCCAGACAAACCTTGTCCAAGCTAACTTGGACAAAACCTGCCACTTCCCGTACCAGCCCAATGATTGACCTGTTGTAGTGGAACGCTTAAAACAACATTTACCCGCCCTATCCCTCTTGGCCTTGCTGGGCTTATGGCATGTGTTGGCGCAACTATTGGTCAGCCCCAACCTGCCCGGCCCGCTACAAGTCGCCATAGTTCTTTGGCGTGAATTGCAATCCGGTCAGCTACCCTATCATTTAGGCGTGACCCTGCTGCGCCTGGCATCCAGCTTTAGCATTGCCATGCTGCTCGGCTGCACCCTTGGCATCGCCCTTGGGCGCAACCCTCAATTGGATGCTTTTTTTGACAACTGGCTGGTCATCTTCCTCAACATCCCTGCCTTGGTCACCATCATTCTTTGCTATGTTTGGTTTGGTTTGGTTGAATGGGCGGCGATTCTTGCCGTGGTTATCAACAAACTGCCCAATGTGATCGTCAGCATCCGCGAAGGCACCCGCGCGCTCGACAAAGACTTGCTGGAAATGGCCCGCTGCTATCGGTTTGGCCTGCGCAAAACCGTGCGGCACGTCATCTGGCCGCAACTGCATCCGTTTGTGATGGGCGCAACCCGTTCAGGGCTGGCATTAATCTGGAAAATCATCCTCGTCGTCGAACTGCTAGGCCGCAGCAACGGCATGGGCTACCAACTGCACTTGTATTTCCAGCTGTTTGACGTCGCCAGCATCCTCGCCTACACCATTGCCTTCGTACTGGTCATCCAGCTGATTGAATGGTTGGTGCTGAAACCCTTGGACAAACAAGCACAACGGTGGCGGCGATGAACGGCATCCACATCCGCATCGACCACAAAAGCTATGCCACCGGCGGCAAAAACAACCCGCAAGGCATCATCAGCAATCTGGACTTGCAGTTAAACCCTGGCGAATTCGTCTGCTTGGTCGGCCCATCCGGCTGCGGCAAAACCACTTTGCTGAACATCTTGGCGGGGCTGGACCGCGCTTACCAAGGGCAAATCCGCATCGGCAAACAACACGCACTGGGCAACACCGGCTACGTCTTCCAAAACCCACGGCTACTGCCTTGGCGCACCGTGCGGGAAAACATCGAACTGGCCTTGCCCGCACCCGACCCGCAAAGCATCGACCACCTGCTTGCCGCCATGCAGCTGACCGACGCGCAACACAGCTACCCCGAACGCCTGTCGCTCGGCATGAGCCGCCGCGTCGCCATCATCCGCGCCTTCGCCATCAACCCCGACTTGCTGCTGATGGACGAACCGTTCGTATCGCTGGACGCGCCCACCGCCCGCCAAGTCCGCGAACTGCTGCTAAGCCTGTGGCAACAACGTCCACACACCGTCCTGTTTGTCACCCACGACCTGCGCGAAGCCATCGCCCTCGCCGACCGGCTCATCTTCTTATCCGCCAAACCCATGCAAATTGCCGCCGACATCGCCGTCACCTTACCCAGGGAACAACGCCATCTCGATGAAAAAATTGAACAATTCCGGCAACAACTGCTGACCCAGCACACCGCCATAAAAAGCCTGCTCTAAGCCCAAAAAGCCCCTGATTGGGCAATCAAGGCGATTGCTAAATCAGGCAAAATATTCGATACTTTGCCTCTTAGGCCTGCACCCAAAAGGCCGACCCATAACAACAGGAGAACACCATTATGAAAAAAACGCTGCTTATCGGACTGGCTATTGCCACAACCGCCATCAGCTTTAACGCACTTGCCGCCGTTGACGCCAAATACCCCGCAGCCAACTTCGAACCTAGCGTGATCTACGTAGACAAAGAAGCCAGCCCCAGCGCCGCCGAACCACAAAGCGAATTCGACGCCAAATACCCCGCCGCCAGCTTCCAACCCAAAGTCATCTACCCAGAGCAAGGCGCAGAAACCACAGCCACTGAAACCAGCAGCGCAGCCGAAGCCAGCAAAGACGAAACCGACCCCAAATACCCAGCTGCGTACTACCAACCTAAAGTCATCTACCCTTAACAAAACACATCACGCCCAAGCCTAAGCGCCAACGGTGTGATAAAATTCACAGAAACAAGTCCCGATAGCTCAGCAGGATAGAGCGGTCCCCTCCTAAGGGACAGGCCGGCGGTTCGAATCCGCCTTGGGACGCCAAACACCGATGCAATAGCATCCGATGAAGTACAGAAACCCGCAAGCTGACTTGGCTTAGCGGGTTTTTTATTGTCCCAAAAAAGCAAAATGCTTCAATGAGTTCTAGGCTGGCAAACCAAGGACAAAGTAGAATCTAACCCACATATTTCCTATCCAATAGTATGTCCGGTGCAGCTTCACATGAAATCACAATACGATTTGTCCATAACCAAACCCGTTTCGGTTTGGAATAAACCGCTAAAAATTGAACCGAAGAACTTTTTCCTTAATTTAGCCAAAGCTGTTTTTAAAGGTACGCAGGGTGAATTTGAAGATGCGACAGAAAATCTCGCTGATGCCTTTGTAGATCTTTCATCTGAGGATAAAGCCGGACAAATCGCTTGGTTGCTGATCTACAACGCCTTAACCAACGCCCTTTCCGGGGTGTTGTTGGATTGTCAGGACATATTCGAGCTAGTTGATACGCCTGATGAATCCAAACAACATGAATTAAGCGCAATACTGACCGATCATTTTGATAAGCTTGAAGTGGGTATTACTGCCGGGTTTTTCCAACGCCCTCAACAACTGCCGTTATTGCAGGAATTTGGCAAATCCTTACAACAATGGCTGATTGGTTTAGGGTTAACTACCAGCCAAGCGCAAGCTCTCGCCCAACGTTTACCGGATAGGTTTGCACTGGAATTGCATAGCGAATGGCTCAAAGAACCAGTCCGCTATGAAAGCATTACCGCCGCAGTGGAAACCCCGTTTACCCAAGCCGCCCAACAGCAACGCCGCTGGCTGCAATACCATGCATGGTTACGCGAACAAGTCAATCAACGTATGTTTGCCGAAGCGTTCAGCTTGCAAAGCGTTTATGTGCCGCTACGGGCTTATTACGAAGAAAAAACCAAAGAACCGCAAAACCGTTCAGTAGCCGATACCGATCATGAGGCTAAAAAAAATGTGGTGAATTTACAGACGGAATTGGCAGATTGGGTAAACCGATTCAATCCCGATGATGCCATCCGTTTGCTAAGCGGCGGCCCAGGTTGCGGTAAATCTTCCTTCTGCAAAATGTTTGCTGCACACATTGCCGAACATTCCGCTGTTAAAGTGCTGTTTGTGCCTTTGCATTTGTTTGATTTATCAGCGGATTTAATCAACTCAGTAGAACGCTTTATAGCCCAGGACCCTTTTTTGGTAGGTAGCCCCTTAGATGCCAAAGATGGGGAAGCGCGTTTATTGGTTATTTTTGATGGTTTAGATGAAATTTCTATGCAAGGCAAAGCCGCCGCCCAAGTCGCACAGGATTTTATTGATGAAGTTTTACGTAGACTGCCTGTACTCAACAGACCATCTTTGCAACGCCAATTTATCATCAGCGGTCGGGATTTGGTGGTGCAAGCCAATGCCAATAAATTCCGTAATCCGAAACAAATACTGCATATCTTGCCGTATTTTGTTGATAGGCATGAAAGGAAAAGCTACCAAGACCAGCAAAAGCTGCTTGATGAAGACCAACGCCAACAATGGTGGCATAACTACGGTAAGGCCAGTGGTAAAATTTACACTGAGATGCCAGCTGCTTTAGCTAGTGAAAACCTTACCGAGATTACCCGTTGGCCTTTGTTGAATTATTTGGTGGCCTTAAGTTTTGATCGCCAACAACTGGATTTTGATGCGGCAACGACACTAAACCAAGTGTATAGCGACTTGTTGGAAGCTGTGTATGAACGCCAATACGAAGGTAAAAACCGCAAACATCAGGGTGCAGGCAATTTAGCGTTTAAAGACTTTTGCCGCATTCTGGAAGAAATAGCCTTGGCGGTATGGCATGGCGATGGGCGCACAACCACCGTCGAATATATCCAATCCCGATGTGAAAAAAGCAGCTTACACCGTTATCTGGATGAGTTTCAGGAAGGCGCAGAAAAAGGCGTGACGCGTTTATTGACGGCTTTTTATTTTCGGCAAAGTGGCGAAGTGAAAGGCGACAAAACCTTTGAATTTACGCATAAAAGTTTTGGCGAATATCTCATCGCCTGCCGTTTGGTGCGTATGTTGGATGTGGTTCAATCTGAATGGCAACGCCATGAAGACGATCCAGATTTAGGGATGGATTTACGCAAGATATTAATTCATTGGGCGGAGATATTTGGGCCAACCACAATAGATCATTATCTTTACCCATTTCTTCAAAACCAAGTAGCTTTAGCAAAACCAGAAAAAACTATCCAATGGCAACACTTGTTATGTCGGCTGATCGAATCGGCAATGGCTCATGGTTTGCCAATGGAAAAATTGAATTTGTACAGCTTTCAGGAAATGTTTAGGCAATCCTGCAACGCAGAAAATGCTTTGTTTGCGATGCACTCTGCTTGTGCTAAAAACAGCCAAACAGTTTTAGAAATTGAATGGCCTGGTGAATACTCTTTCAGTAATTGTATGCATCGTCTGCGTAGTAGCGAAAATGGAGCACCATCAGAATATTTAGCTTTTCTTGATTTATCGTATAACTATATAGGTTGGCAAGATTTATTTGGTGCCGATTTATCTTATGCGAGGTTAAAACAAATAGACGCATTCAGAATTGTTCTTACAGAGGCTATACTCGAGAATATCGATGCCGAAGGTGCAGGTTTGGGTTTTTCAATTCTTGAAGACGCTAACTTACAAAGAGCAAACCTTGAAAGGGCTATTCTTCGTGGAGTAAATCTTGAAAGGGCAAACCTTACAGAGGCAAATCTTATAGAGGCGGACCTGGAAAAGGCAAACCTAGAAAGAGCAATTCTTACGGGTGCGAACCTTGCAGGGGCAAGCCTTGAAAATGCAAACCTTAAATGGGCAAATCTTGAAAATGCAAATCTTGAAGGGGTAAACCGTGGAGGAACTAACTTTACAGGCGCCAACCTTAAAGGAACTATTCTGGAAGGCCAAGAATTGGATTTATATCGTTAAATCCGATTATTTGTATTTAAGGCTCGGTAATGCTCTTTTGTTCACAATTCAATCGAACCGTCACCACCACAAAACCCTCATCACCGAAGCCGCCGCCAAAAAACAGGCGGTGCTAAAAAAGTATCTATAGGAGAACGCCATGCAAACCAACCCCACCGAAACCGCACAACATTTTTACGCGCTTTACGAAACCTTGCCAACCGACACTCAGCAAGCGTTTTTAACTGAGCTTCTGCAAAAGCAACCCAAGCAACTGGAAGATTTGGCTTTTTATTTGGCTTGCAAAGCCGCCAAAGACGAAAATGAGTTTTTATCCGAAGCAGAAACCCAAGCATTTATTAATAGCCTGCCACAATGAATGTCCAAATCAGTAAACGATTTAGTAAGGATGTTGCCAGCATTCATGACTCCCGCATTTTGGCGAAAATCAGAAGTGCTCTGGAGCAA
Organism: Methylosoma difficile; assembly: GCF_054657615.1. NCBI lineage: Bacteria > Pseudomonadati > Pseudomonadota > Gammaproteobacteria > Methylococcales > Methylococcaceae > Methylosoma > Methylosoma difficile. The sequence continues at coordinate 282,210 of NZ_BAAHYJ010000001.1, forward strand.
GCGCAAACGGTAAGCGTTTTAACCGAAATTCCAGAACTGGAAGCGATGGCGGGTTATCCAGGGTTTTATCGAATAAAGTTTGATTATCGCTACCGTATTGGCGTTTATGTTGAGAATGACGTTATGCAATTTCTCAGAGTTGGACGGCGGGAAGATTTTTACAAGAAATTTCCATAAAAACCGCCGCAAAAAAACAGGCGGTGCTGGAAAAATATTTATAGAAAAAACCATTCACGCCCAAAAAATTAGGGTGATCGTGATGTATGGGGAGCAAATGCTACCAACCAAACTATTAAGCTTATGGGCAAAACTAACAGGATTGATGAGGTTAATAATCCATTACCCCAGCAAAAACCCCATCACCCGCTGGTAAAAAGCGGCGGGTTGTTGGACGTGTAGCCAATGCCCTGCGTCAGCCAAGTATTCTAGCTGGGCGGTTGGGAACAGTTCTTCCAAATCTTCGGCATTCACATAGCCGGAATCCGCTCCGGCGATAAATAAGGCGTGTCCATAAAAGGGCAGTAGGCCATAGGTGTCGGGGAAGGCGACGATGTTGGCTGCGGTTTGTTGGAAAATATCCAGGTTGACACGCCAGCGGTAACTGCCTTCTTGCAACACCAGGTTTTGCAACAGGAATTGCCGGTAGCTTAGGTCCGGGATGCCTTCTGCCAGCCAGATTTCCGCTTGTTTGCGGTTGCTGATGTCCGCCAGCGGCAGGCTGGCTAAGGCGTTGATAGTGTTGTCGAAACTGTGTTGGTAGCTGACGGGGGCGATGTCGGCGACCACAAGGCGGTCGATGCGATGCGGGTAATGCAGGGCAAACCACATGGCAATTTTGCCGCCCATGCTGTGGCCTATCAGGCTGACGCAATCCAAGCCGTGGCGGTCAAGAAAAGCCAGCACGTCGGCGGTCATAACGGGGTAATCCATTTGCGGATGTTGGGGCGATGCGCCGTGGTTGCGCATGTCCAAGACGTAAACATGGAAATGCGCCGCCAGTTTTTCTGCCATCAGCCGCCAATTGCGTGAAGAGGCAAAAAAACCATGTACGATCAGCAATGGCGGTTGACTGGGGTTGCCCAGCTCTTCAAAGGCTAATGCTAAATTTGTCATCAGGCGAAGACGAACAATGCGCCCATCAGGCCACCAAAGATACCACCCCAAACCACCAACCAGCCCAGGTGTTCTTGAATTATCAGTTCGACCATTTCTTTGACCATTTGCGGGGTCAGTTCGGCAAGCCGCCTGTCAATCACAGCTTCAATTTTGTCCACCAGATCAAAGCTGATTTTATGGGCATCCAAGCCTTGTTTAAGTGCGGACTTAAAGCCTTCGGAATCGGCAATGTCCGCCAAAGTAACACGCATTTTTTCGGTAAAGGGTTCTTTTAAGGGCAACAAGGCTTCTTCGCCGCCCATCATCATCAACATGCCGCCAAACGATGAGGCCATGATGGATGAGACCAAGCCTTCATAGATTTTGTCGTAATTGACGGCGTTGAGCAGCGGCTCCAAATTAAGCCTGTTGCCGCCTTGCTGTTCTTCGGTTTCAATAAATTGTTCGATTTGTTGGGCGGTAAAAAACTGGTCCATCATCAGATGTTTAATGGAGGCCTTAAACTCTTGGAATCGGTTGGGTATCACCCCGGAACCGTATAAGAACGGTACTTTTTCGAACAGCATGTAAATGGCCAGCCAGTTGGTGATGGCACCCGACAAGGCAAAGTAGCCGATGGATTTGATAAGTTCCGGTTGGATAGGGCTAACGTAGCCCAACAGCACAACCAGTACCGAAACGGCATTGGTGATAAAGCTTTTGTTGTTTAAATAGTGGCTCATAAATATGCAACTCATAACGAATGAACGGATAAATCGACAAATTATGTCGTTAAAGCTGCGCAATTAAAAGCGTGCCAAACAACAATCCATAAAGGTTGCTTTTAGTAAATTAATTATTCTCTATAATCGTGCTATCGGATTGTAAAACCAGCTAATCCCGCTAGACTTTGAAATATGGATACAGTCCAAAACCCACCGGTAAAGACAATCGGATGCTTATCCTGTTGTGGGTTAGGTAGGATAAGCAAAGTGACTCGGCAAACCGCAGTACAGGAAGATAGCATGACGGATACGCAGCCTTTTAATGTGCCTTCAGATTTGCTGGATAACAGTTTCCGGCATCCCGCCATAAAACTAACACAAGAATCAAGCATACAACGGGCCGCCCTGTTTCTGTCCCAGCATCCTAACAGTTATGTGGAAGTTAATGATGGCAACCAACAAGTGCTGGGGCTGCTTAACGGGCAAGACCTTGTCCACCTTTACGCCCAAGGCTATACACCCGACACCTGCCTGCAAGACATCTTGCCCTATCTAACCCCCGCAGACCGCGCCAATCCGCCAGCCCAGCCAAACTACGGGCAACTGCAACAACAACTGCAAAGCCTACAAACGCAATTTGCCGGTTTAACCGAACAATCCATGTTGGGCGTTTATATTATCCAAGACGGGCAATTACAATACGTCAACACCGGCTTTGCCAATATTTTTGGCTATCGCTCTGCTGAAGACATTATCAACAAAGTGGCTGTAAAAAGTTTAATTGACCCCGCAGACTACGCTGCCGTCGCCACGCAAATGGACTTGAAACTGAGCAAGCAAGTGGCGGAAACCCGTTTTGACTTTACTGGCAGGCGGCAAGACGGCAAAGCCATCGACCTGGAAAACAGTAGCCGAGGCTTTGATTTTAATAATAAACCCGCCATTATCGGCATCTGTATCGATGTCAGCCAGCGCAAACAAGCTGAACGGCAAGAGCACAGCCGTTTAGAATTACTGGAATCCTTAGCTAACGGCTTACCATTGCCAGAACTGCTAAACCAATTGGCAACTTCTCTGGAAACGCAAATACCGGGAACCTTTTGCTCGGTAATGCTGTTCGAACCCGAAACCCGCAAGCTTTTCTGCTTAGCCGCACCGCATCTGCCACAAAGCTATACCCAAGCGGTTAATGGCATGATTGCCGGTATCGGTGAAGGCTCTTGCGGCACTGCCGTCATCACCGGCAAGCGCGTGGTAGTTGATGACATCCAAGCCCACCCCTATTGGGAAAAATACAAAGGCTTTGCCGCCCAAGCGGGTCTGGCGGCTTGTTGGTCAGAACCCATAAAAGGCCGCAAAGATAATATATTAGGTGCGTTCGCCATTTACTGGCCGCATCCGCAAACACCCAACCAAGAACAGCTCAGCTTGCTGACCAGTGCCAGCCATCTCGCCAGCATTGCCATCGAGCGGAAAGTCATTGAAAACAACTTGGCAGCCAGCGAACAACGGCTAAAAAACGCCCAACATATTGCCAACATTGGCGATTGGGAAATGGATGTTGTCCGTCAAAAACTGCATTGGTCGGAAGAAATTTACCGCATCTGCGAACTTGACCCCAAACGCGACCAACCTTCTTATAAAACCTTTCTGGACATCGTACACCCTGACGATATTGAACGCGTCAAAGCAAGCTATCAGGCATCGGTGAACAACCGTACCCCTTATGACATTACCCATAAGCTCGTCTGTCCAAGCGGGCAAATTAAATATGTCCGCCAACAAGGCCTTAGCTATTACGATGCCCAAGGCAATACCTTAGGCTCTCTAGGAACCCTGCAAGATGTCACCAAACAAGCACTTGCCCAGCAACGCATCCGGCAATTGGCGCAAGCCGTCGAGCAAAGCCCGGAAAGCATCCTGATTACAGACTTCGAAGCCCATATTGAATACGTTAACGCCTCGTTCAGCCGTATTACCGGCTACTCAAAAGAAGACGTGATGGGCAAAAATCCGCGCTTGTTAGCGTCGGGAAAAACGGCAAGTAAAACGTTTGTCAGCATGTGGTCAAACCTGACCCAAGGCAAGCATTGGCAAGGGGAATTCTATAACCGGCGCAAAAATGGCGAAGAATATACCGAATGGGCGTTGATTGTGCCGTTGCGCCAAGAAGATGGCTCCATTACCCATTACGTCAGCGTCCAAACGGATGTCAGCAACCAAAAACGTATGGACAGGGAGTTAATGCAATACCGAAGCCAGCTAGAAGACTTGGTAAAACTTCGGACCGCCGCCTTGGAACACGCCCATCAACTGTTGCAAGAAACCTTCCACGCATTGGGCAAAGCCGGTTTTGGTATCCATTGGGTCGATGCAGAGACTGGCAAATTGTTCAAAGCTAACGAAAAAGCTTGTGAAATGCTGGGTTACAGCCTTGAAGAAATGCAGGCATTAAGGGTTTCGGATTTCGACCCCAATTTCCCCAGCCATGATTTTGCCCTTAAAACCTTAAACTTGCGGGAAAACCGCAATGCCCGCTTCGAAACGCTAAACCGGCATAAAGATGGCAGGCTTATTGCCGTGGAAGTCACCACCTATTACTTGGACGCCACGGCGGATGAACCCGCACGCTTTGTGGCCTTTTTAACCGACATCAGCTCACGCAAACAAACCGAACAAGAATTGCTGTCCGCCAAGCAAGCTGCCGAAGCCGCCAACCAAGCCAAAAGCGATTTCTTAGCCAAAATGAGCCACGAAATCCGCACGCCCATGAATGCGATTATCGGCTTGACCCACATTATAGAAAAACACGAACTGAGCGCCAGTACCCGCGATTTGGTCAATAAAATCCATACGGCAGGTGATACGCTGCTCGCCATCATCAACGACATTCTCGACTTTTCCAAAATTGAAGCGGGGGCAATGGAAATTGTTAACGAACCCTTCCGGCTCAGCCATCTATTGGGTAAAGTTAACACCCTGATGTCGCCTGCCATCCATAAAAAGCATTTGCAATTGCTGATCCGCAACAAAGCCAGCGGCATCGATTATTTATTAGGCGATGCTTTGCGCCTAGAACAAGTGCTGGTTAACCTTATCAGCAATGCCGTCAAGTTCACTGCGCACGGCAATATTATTCTCGGCATCGACATTATCAGAAAAAAAGCGTCCGTCACCGAACTGCGTTTTAGTGTATTGGATAGCGGTATTGGCATTAGCGAAGACAAACTGCAACACATCTTCCAAGCATTCTCTCAAGCCGACAACTCGATTACCCGCCAATTTGGCGGCACAGGTTTAGGGCTTAGCATTAGCCTGCATTTGGTCAAGCGCATGGGCGGGCAAATGGGCGTCTCCAGCGAGCTTGGCAAGGGCAGCGAATTTTGGTTCAGCATGCCATTTTCTGTACCGACCCACGTATTTGTCCCTAAGGAAATTCAACCGATCACGCAGCAAGGCAACCGTCTTGCCGGGTTGCGCATTTTGGTGGTGGACGACAGTGAAATCAATTGCGAAGTCGCCTCGCTCAATCTTAAAGAAGAAGGGGGGGAAGTCTTTTTAGCGCATAACGGTGAGCAAGCATTAATTTGGTTAACGCAACAGGTTGACGCCATCGACGTAGTGCTGATGGATGTGCAGATGCCCATCATGGATGGTTACGAAGCCACCCGGCAAATCCGCGCCCATAGCCAACTACAGGCATTACCGGTTATCGCCCTAACCGCCGGCGTCTTTAAAGAGCAGGAAGATTTGGCATTGGCTGCCGGCATGAATGGATTCATAGCAAAACCTTTTAATGTGGAAGAACTTATCAGCGTACTGCAGCACGCAGCAGTCAAGCCAAAACAGGCACCAACAGTCGCCACAACAGCGCTTCCCGTGCTTGACATGGCACTAGGTTTAAGTCGATGGCACAACGCCGACACCTACCAAAATTACCTGTACCGATTTATCAGCGACTACGCCGACACTCCACAACATATCAGTCGACTCATCCAGCAAAACGACACTGCAGCGGTAAGCCTGCTACTGCATAAATTAAAAGGTGCTGCCAGCAATTTGGCGTTATTGCAAATCGCCCACTTGGCGGGGCAACTTACGCAAAAACTACATGATAAGCAGTCACTGGAAACCGACATCCCGCTCTTTGAAAGCATATTGGGCGCCACCCTGACAGCTATCCAACAAATCGGTACAAACAACGGGAAGTCATTAGCGGCTAATTTTGACCCAACCGAAGTAAGCAACTTATTGCCACAATTACTTGCCGCCCTAGACCGAGACACTCCTGACCAAGCCCTAGAACTACTGGAAGAGCTTTCAAAATATTTAGCGGAGTCTTGGCTAACCGAAATTCGCTTCGCCATTAACAACTTCGATTTTCGTGACGCCGAACAACAAACCCGCTTGCTAGCCGATCAGTTAGAAAAATATAAGTCATCCGAACTAGGCAATTTGCCAATGCACATAACAGAACAAGGATAAGCCATGGTCAAAGCAAACTTATTTACCAAACCCAATGCTTTCCAAATAGCGATGGCAAAGCGAAAAGGCCCCATCTTATGTGTGGATGATGAATCCACCAATTTGGCATTGTTGCACGAAGTTTTAAAGACGGACTACTCCTTGGTCTATGCCCGCAATGGCGAGGAAGCACTTCAAGCTATCAATAAACACCAACCGATTCTCATCTTATTGGACATTCATATGCCCCATATGGACGGCTATCAAGTTTGCCAACAAATCAAAGCCAATCCGCTGACTAAAGACACGCCTGTAATCTTTGTGACGGCGCTGCACGAAAAAGCTAACGAAGAAGTTGGTTTTTCTGTCGGTTGCGTCGATTACATTACCAAACCTATCTCACCTGCTATCGTCCAAGCAAGGGTACGCACCCACTTATCGTTGGTCAGCACGGAAAAACTGGAAACCAGCTATCTTGACGCCATCCACATCCTGAGCGAAGCCAGCCGCTTTAAAGACGCCGACACGGGCGCACACATCTGGCGTACCGCTGCCTATTGCCGACTATTGGCAGAAACCATTGGTTGGCCCAAAGAACAATGTGAGTTGCTTGAGCTGGCAGCCCCCATGCATGACATAGGCAAAATAGGTATCGCCGATACTATCTTAAAAAAAACCGGAAAATACAGCCCTGAAGAATACGAAGCCATGAAAGCCCACGCCCAAATTGGTTATGAAATATTAAGGTGCAGTCATGCGCCTGTATTTGTACTGGCGGCTGAAATTGCCCTACACCACCACGAACATTGGGACGGTTCAGGCTATCCCCAAGGCTTGTCTGGAACCGATATTCCGGAAGCGGCACGCATAACCGCCATTGCCGATGTCTTTGATGCCTTGTCGGCAAAACGCAGCTATAAAGAAGTTTGGTCCATCGAAAAGATCGTCGCTTTTTTTAAAGAAAGCGCTGGCATCCATTTTGAGCCACGTTTGGTAGAGGCCTTTTTAGAGTCACTGCCCAATCTATTGGAACAAAAGCACTATTGGGATAATCAGGAATAATCCGGAAGAAGGCGATTCCGGTAAAAACTACCGGAATGCAGGGCAAAGGGTGTAAAGCGGGTTACTCAACCGTTACTGACTTGGCTAAGTTTCTGGGTTGGTCAACATCGGTACCTTTCAATACGGCCACATGATAGGCCAGCAATTGCAGCGGAATGGTATAGATGATGGGCGAGATTTCGTTTCCGACAGGCGGTACTTTGACAATTTGCACGTCAGCATCTTTAGACGTCACTAAGGTTTCATCCATAAACACAATCAGCTGTCCGCCGCGCGCGCTGACTTCTTGCATATTCGACTTGAGTTTTTCCAACAAGCTGTTGTTGGGCGCGACGGTAATCACCGGCATATCGGCATCAATCAAAGCCAACGGACCGTGTTTTAATTCGCCTGCCGGATAAGCTTCGGCATGGATGTAAGAAATTTCCTTTAGTTTTAACGCCCCTTCCATGGCAATCGGATAATGTGTGCCGCGTCCTAAAAATAAGGCGTGATGTTTTTCGGCAAATTGTTCGGCTAACGTTTCGATTTCCTCATTCAGCTTCAACACTTGCTCGATTTTTCCAGGCAAGCTGAACAATTCACGGGTAATTTTTTGCTCCATGATGGCGGTCAACTGAAAGCGTCTGCCGATGGCTATCACCAACAACATGAGCGTAACCAATTGCGTAGTGAACGCCTTGGTTGAAGCCACGCCGATTTCCGGGCCTGCGCGGGTCATCATCACCAAATCAGACTCTCTTACCAAAGAACTTTCCGGTACGTTACAAATTGCCAATGAGTATTTTGCACCGCGTTTTTTTGCTTCCTGAAGGGCAGCAAGCGTGTCGGCAGTTTCGCCGGATTGCGAAATGGTCACCACTAATGTGTTGTCAGCAATAACAGGATGGCGATAGCGGAATTCACTCGCCACTTCTATTTGGCATGGCATGCCTGTCAATTCTTCAAACCAATAACGCGCGACCAATCCGGCGTGGTAACTGGTACCGCAAGCAAGAATCTGCACTGATTTGACGTTATCAAAAATTTCAGCAGCATTATGCCCAAAGGTATTTTCTTGCAGGTGGCTATTAACGAAGCGACCTTCCAAAGTTTGCGAAATGGCAAACGGCTGCTCGTAAATTTCTTTGAGCATATAGTGGCGATAATGGCCCTTATCGACGGAATCGGACTTAAGCTGGCTTTCTTTAATGGGGCGCTCGACCAGTTGGTCATGCTCATTGTAGATCTGGTAGCCATCAATGGTTAATGCCGCAATATCACCATCTTCCAAAAAAATAAACCGCTGGGTGACGGGCAAAAGCGCGGCAACATCGGAAGCAATGAAATATTCGCCGATACCAATGCCAATTACTAAGGGACTCCCTTTACGGCAGGCCACCAAGGTGTTGGGATCGGTAATGCTCATAATGCCGAGAGCGTAAGCCCCGTGCAGGTTTTTTACAGACGCTTTGACGGCGGCAAGCAAGTCACCGCTGGTTTCTAAGGCTTGGCAAATCTCATGCACCACCACTTCGGTGTCGGTTTCAGAAGTAAACTCAAAGCCTTGCTGAATCTGTTTTGCTCGCAGTTGTTCATGGTTTTCGATAATGCCATTGTGGACAATAGCGACATTGTCGCGGCTAACATGCGGATGGGCGTTGGCGGTGGAAGGCTTGCCGTGGGTAGCCCAGCGCGTGTGGGCAATACCAATTTGCCCGCCGACCGGCTCGGCTTTTAGCAAAGCTTCCAAGCCTTTCACTTTACCCACTTCACGTTTACGGAAGATTTGTTGTTGGTTAATTACCGCCAGTCCTGCGGAGTCATAACCGCGATATTCTAAGCGACGCAAACCTTCAAGCAGAATGGGTACGACGTTGCGTTGGGCGACACCGCCAACAATTCCACACATATTATTTTTCCTTTTTGACAGGACGCTGCCAGCCGGCAATAGAAAGCTGTTTGACGCGGCTTAAGGTTAATTGATCCGCAGGCGTATCTTTAGTGATCGTTGACCCGGCGCCAATCGTCGCATTTTTGCCGACCGTAACCGGAGCAACCAATTGTGTATCCGAACCAATAAAAGCACCGTCTTCAATCACCGTCCTAAACTTGTTTACGCCATCGTAATTGCAAGTGATCGTACCCGCGCCAATATTGACGTTGCTGCCGATTGTGGCATCACCCACATAACTTAAGTGATTGATTTTACTGTTTTCTGCAACTGAGGCTTTTTTGATTTCAACAAAATTGCCGATATGGACGTGATGTCCTAATACCGTCTCTGGCCTTAACCTAGCAAAGGGACCGATTCGGGAGCCTTGTCCGACAACCGCATCTTCGATCACGCAATTGGCTAATATTTCAACATGATCGCCAATCACTGAATTTTTTATCTGGCTGTTTGCGCCAATTTTGACATTGTTACCGATGCTGATTTGGCCTTCCAAAATGACGTTGATGTCAATTTCAATATCTTGTCCTAGTTGACTGATGGTACCCCGCAAATCGAAACGGTTCGGATCAGCCAAACTTACACCTTGTTCCATTAACAATTGCGCTTGTTCTTGCTGATAAACACGCTCCAATTGGCTCAATTGGATTCTGTTATTCACACCCAGCACTTCGCTGCTTGTGGCAGGTTGGCTAGTTTTAATGGCTACGCCATCAGCTACCGCCATTTCAATAATATCAGTCAGGTAATATTCGCCTTGGGCGTTGTTGTTACCCAATTGCATCAGCCATTGTTTTAATTGGGCACCATACACTGCCAAGATACCAGTATTGACTTCTGCAATCTCTTTTTCAGCTGCAGTCGCATCTTTTTGTTCGACTATTTTTCTGACCAGTCCGTTGGCATCACGAACTATTCTGCCGTATCCGCTTGGGTCATCCAAGTTAACCGTAAGTAAAGCGAGCGACTGCTGACTGGCATCAGCAACCAATTGTTGTACGGTTGCCAATTTTAACAATGGCACATCGCCGTATAAAATCAGCACCGTATCATCGTCGCCAATTTGACCCGCCGCTTGTTGTACGGCATGGCCTGTGCCAAGTTGCTGCAATTGCTCAACCCAAATGGCATCAAAAAAATGCAAATCACGTTTTACAAGTTCCGCACCGTGTCCAACGACTATGCTGATACGGTTATTAGGCAATTGTTTAACCATGTCATAAGCGTGTTGCAGCAATGGCTTACCAGCAATTTTGTGCATCACTTTAGGGAGGTCTGAACGCATCCGCGTCCCTTTTCCGGCAGCTAAAATAATAGTGTTGATTTGCATAATGGTATTTGTTTCCGTCAAACAAAAAAGCCCGATAGCGTTTGCACGTTATCGGGCTTTTAGGGTAGGGGCTTTACGCCCGACTATTCGCCGCGCCGTCTTAATCGGTCTAAAGTTCTCAGTTGCATAATTGCTTGTGTCAACTGGAGCTTAGCACTTTCATAATCGACTTGACCGGTTTTATCCGCTAAAGCTTCTTCTGCTCTCGTTTTAGCTTCAATGGCTGCTGCTTCATCTATATCTTTAGCTCTGATGGCTGTATCCGCCAGAACTGTCACCAAATGGGGCTGAACCTCCAACAAACCACCGGAAATAAAGAAGGGATAGCTTTCTTTTTCGCTCACTTTAACCCGTACTTCACCTGGGTTTAAACGGGTGATAAACGGCGCGTGGCGTGGCGAAATACCGACTTCGCCAAGCTCAGCAGGAGCAAATACCATTTCCGCCAATCCGGAAAAAATTTCCTTTTCTGCGCTAACGATGTCTACATGTACGGTCATGGTCATGGTGTTTACCTAAACGTCTACTAACCTTTCAAAGTTTTGGCTTTTTCCAAAGCCTCATCAATCGTGCCTACCATGTAAAAGGCTTGCTCAGGGATTGCATCGTATTCACCCTCAATAATGCCTTTAAAACCAGAAATGGTATCTTTCAATGAGACGTATTTACCAGGAGAACCCGTGAAAACCTCTGCAACGAAGAATGGTTGAGATAAGAAGCGTTGAATTTTACGCGCTCTTGCTACGATCAATTTATCGTCTTCTGACAACTCATCCATACCTAAGATGGCGATAATATCGCGCAACTCTTTATATCTCTGTAAAGTTTTTTGCACTTTACGGGCAACATCATAATGTTCTTGACCAATAACCAGCGGATCTAATTGACGGCTAGTTGAATCTAATGGATCAATCGCAGGGTAAATACCTAATTCGGCAATTTGACGAGACAATACCACGGTAGCATCCAAATGCGCGAAAGTCGTAGCTGGTGACGGGTCTGTTAAGTCGTCAGCTGGTACATAAACTGCTTGGATAGAGGTAATAGAACCGGTTTTAGTTGAAGTAATACGTTCTTGTAGAACACCCATTTCTTCCGCTAAAGTTGGCTGGTAACCTACCGCTGAAGGCATACGGCCTAACAACGCTGATACTTCAGTACCCGCCAAGGTATAGCGATAAATGTTATCAACGAAGAACAATACGTCACGACCTTCATCACGGAAATATTCCGCCATGGTCAAACCTGTCAACGCCACACGTAATCTGTTTCCTGGAGGCTCGTTCATTTGACCGTATACCAACGATACTTTGTCGATAACGTTTGAATCTGTCATTTCGTGATAGAAGTCGTTACCCTCACGAGTACGCTCACCTACACCAGCGAATACCGAATAACCGCTGTGTTCAATCGCGATGTTACGGATCAATTCCATCATGTTAACGGTCTTGCCTACACCCGCACCACCGAACAGACCAACTTTACCACCTTTGGAGAACGGGCAAACCAAGTCGATAACTTTAATGCCTGTTTCCAATAATTCGTTAGCAGCAGCTTGCTCTGCGTAGCTTGGTGCTTCACGATGGATGCCCCATTTGACTTTTTCGCCAATTGGGCCTTTTTCATCAATAGGCTGGCCTAATACGTTCATAATACGGCCCAGTGTTTCTTGACCAACCGGTACCGAAATAGGCGCGCTGGTATTGGCAGCAGCAAGGCCTCTGCTTAAACCATCGGTGCTACCCATGGCGATTGTCCTAACAACGCCATCACCTAATTGTTGCTGAACTTCCAGCACCAAATCTTTACCTTCTACGACTAAGGCATCATATACTTTTGGCAAGCCTTCGCGTGGAAATTCCACGTCAACGACTGCGCCAATAATCTGAACGATTTTACCCGAACTCATTGAGTTGTCCTCTTAAAATATAATTCGTTTTACTTGGGCTTGTTAATAGGGCTTAAACGGCTGCGGCACCAGCGACAATTTCTGAAATTTCTTGGGTAATTGCCGCTTGCCTGGCTTTGTTATAAACCAGTTGCAATTCTTTAATAAGGTTTCCGGCGTTATCTGAAGCACTTTTCATTGCCACCATTCTGGCTGCTTGTTCACAAGCATTATTCTCGACCAATCCTTGATAAACAATAGATTCGACATAGCGGCTTAACAAATGATCCAGAACCTCTTTTGCATCAGGTTCATAAATATAATCCCAATGCCCGCTCAAATTGCCATCCAACTCAGCCGCACTAACTGGCAACAGTTTTTCTACTGATGGCCGTTGAGTCATGGTATTAACAAACTCATTGCTAACCACATGCAGCTCGTCAATTTTGCCTTCCTCATAAGCATCCAACATAATCTTGATAACACCAACAATGTCGTTTAGGTGAGGAGTGTCACCCAATTTGCTTACTTGTCCCACAAAACTAACCTTAAGACCTCCGAAAAAGCTCGAAGCCTTAGATCCAATTGCACAAACATCAACCTCAATATTGTCTTTTTCCCATTGCTGCAGATGCATCAAGGTTTTTCTGAACAAATTCGAGTTTAAGCCACCACAAAGACCGCGATCAGAGCTAATCACAATCAACCCAACACGCTTTACTTCGCGCTGAGTTAAAAATGGATGTTTATACTCAGGATTGGCATGCGACAAATGTTTGATTATCTGAGCAATTTTTTTTGAGTAAGGGCGTGTTGCCTGCATTCTGTCTTTTGTTTTACGCATTTTACTCGCAGCAACCATCTCCATTGCGCGAGTGATCTTTTGAGTATTTTTTATACTCCCAATCTTGGTGCGTATTTCTTTACCAACAGCCATTTGAAGACCCTTCTACCAACTATGAGTTTTAACGAAAGTTTCAATCGCAGTTCTGATGCCAGTGCTAATGTCACTACTAAAATCACCTGTTGCATTGATGGTTGCCATCAATTCAGCATGTTCAGACTTCATATAGGATTGCAGCGCTGCTTCAAAATCCAACACCTTGCTAACTTCTACGCTATCCAAGAAACCTTCGTTGGCTGCAAATAATGAAACCGCCATTTGTGCAACTGACATCGGTGAATATTGGTTTTGCTTCATCAACTCGGTAACACGTTGACCCCGCTCGATTTGCTTACGAGTGCTTTCATCCAAATCAGATGCAAACTGGGCAAATGCAGCCAACTCGCGATATTGAGCCAAATCAAGACGAGTACCACCACCTAACTTTTTGATAATTTTAGTCTGTGCAGCACCACCAACTCGCGAAACGGACAAACCAGCATTAACAGCGGGACGGATACCGGAGTTGAAAAGATTACTTTCCAAGAAAATCTGACCGTCAGTAATCGAAATTACGTTAGTTGGTACGAAAGCCGATACGTCACCACCTTGTGTTTCGATAATTGGCAGAGCAGTTAAAGATCCTGTTTTGCCTTTAACCCGACCCTCTGTCAACCTTTCTACTTCTTCGGCATTGATACGCGCAGCGCGTTCCAATAAACGAGAATGCAAGTAGAATACGTCACCAGGGTACGCTTCACGACCTGGCGGACGGCGCAGCAACAATGAAACTTGACGGTACGCCCAAGCTTGCTTGGTCAAATCGTCATAAATAATCAATGCATCTTCGCCTTGATCGCGGAAGTATTCGCCCATGGCACAGCCTGTATACGGAGCGATAAATTGCAATGCAGCTGATTCAGATGCAGAAGCTACAACAATGATGGTGTGAGCCAAAGCATCGTGTTCTTCCAACTTGCGAACAACGTTAGCAATTGACGAACGTTTTTGACCAATAGCCACATAGATACATTTAATACCTGTGCCTTTTTGGTTGATGATAGCGTCAATTGCAATCGCTGTTTTTCCTGTTTGACGGTCACCAATAATCAACTCACGTTGACCGCGACCGATTGGAATCATTGCGTCAATTGACTTTAAACCCGTTTGCACAGGCTGGTCTACCGATTGACGGGCAATTACGCCTGGTGCAATCTTTTCGACAGGAGACGTTTGAGTAGTTTCTACTGCGCCTTTACCGTCGATTGGATTACCAAGTGCGTCCACAACGCGTCCTAGCAAAGCTTCACCAACAGGTACTTCCAAAATCTTTCCGGTACATTTTACAGTGTCGCCTTCGGAAATGTGCTGGTATGAACCTAACACTACGGCACCCACTGAATCCCTTTCAAGGTTAAGTGCCATCCCGAAAGTATTGCCAGGGAATTCAAGCATCTCGCCTTGCATGGCTTCCGAAAGACCATAAATCCTGACAATACCGTCAGTTACACTGACAACTGTACCTTCAGTATGCGCTTCGGCACTCATGTCGAAGTTTTCGATCTTCTTTTTTATCAGATCACTAATTTCAGATGGGTTTAATTGCATGTGCTTTTTCTCACTCTCATTGTAGAGACTTTTGCATGTGTTGTAGCTGGCCCCTAATCGAGCCATCAATCACTCGGTCGCCTGCCCGCACCAGAACACCACCTATTAATGATGGGTCCAGCGTAACATTCATATGGATTTTTTTACTTAACGTTATTTCGAGCTTTTCTGAAAAAGCTTGTTTTGCTTCTTCTGAAAGCTCATAAGCGGTACAAACTTCAACATCGACATAACCTTCTTCATCTGCCTTGAAGGCTTCAAAAAGCTCAGTAATTGATGGCAATAAATTCAACCGACCATTGGCAACCAGCAACTTCAAAAAATTACCGGCTTCACCTTCAGCATAGCTTTGGCAAATATCCTGCATCAGCTGAAGCAGGCTTTTCTTACTTATCTTAGGGTTGTCGATAACTGTAGAGATTTCTTCGCTTCCCAACACAGAGGACATAAACGCCAAAGTTTCAGACCATTGTTCTGCAGAACCTGTTTCTTTTGCCCGCTTAAACACCGCAGCAGCGTAAGGCCTTGCCATTGTTGCCAATTCGCTCATGATGGGAGATTCCTATAGCTGGTTAGAAACTTTATTGATGATGTCTTGGTGTTTGCCAGAGTCAATTTCCGCACCTAAAATTTGCTCAGCGGCACTTAATGCCAATGACGCAACTTCTTGACGTAAATTTTCTTTAGCTTGTTGCATTTCTTGTTCAATTTGCGCTTGAGCGGCAAAAATCATGCGCTCACCTTCTTTCTTAGCCAGCTCTTTCGATTCCTCTACAAGCTCATTGGCTCTTTTTTGCGCCAGATTGACGATTTCTGAGGATTGTTCTTTGGCTTCTTTCAAAACACTTTTGGCTTTTTGTTCAGCCAAACGCATCTCTTCTTGGCCTTTTTCGGCTTGAGCCAAACCTTCAGCAATCTTCTTTCTGCGTTCTTCCAAAGAGTCAAATAAAGGAGGCCAGATGTACTTCATGGTAAACCATACCAGAAGTGCAAAGGTAATCATTTGCCCAATCAGAGTAGCATTGATACTCACGATGCGTTCCTCTTTTCTTAATAGTTAGAATGCGTGGCGATTAACCAGCAGCAGCCGCTGTCACAGCAGACAGGAATGGGTTAGCAAATGTGAAGAACAGAGCCAAACCAACACCGATCATTGTTACCGCGTCCAAAAGACCTGCAACAACGAACATTTTTACTTGCAGCATAGGTACCATTTCAGGTTGACGAGCCGCACCTTCCAGGAACTTACCACCCAACAGACCGAAGCCTATCGCTGTTCCCAACGCACCCATACCTAAAACCAGACCCACCGCAATAGCAGTCATACCTTGTACATCAGCAATCAATGATGCAATTTCCATGATACCTCCAAACGTATCGTTAATTATAAATAGCAGTTAAAAAACTAGTGGTCTTCGTGCGCCATACTTAGGTAGACAATTGTCAACACCATAAATATGAACGCTTGCAAGGTGATAATCAGGATATGAAAGATCGCCCAAGGAAAACTTAAGATGGGCTGAATCATCCAAGGTAACAATGCGATAAGGATAAAAATTAACTCCCCTGCATATAGGTTACCGAACAACCGCAGCGCCAATGAGATCGGCTTAGCAAATTCTTCAACCAGCTTCAACAACAAATTAAAAGGCAACAACCATGGGCCAAAAGGCTGGAACATCAACTCTTTTGCAAAGCCCCATGGACCTTTGATTTTGATGCTGTAAAAAATAATCAGGAAGAACACCGATATTGACATGGCAAAAGTGGCGTTCAAATCAGTACTTGGAACAACCCGCAAATATTCGACACCCATTAACGACCCAATCAGCGGCAGAATATCTACTGGGAACAAGTCCATGAAGTTCCAGAGAAAAACCCAGCAAAAAATAGTCAACGCCAAAGGCGCGATCAGCTTGCTATGCCCATGAAAACTATCTTTAACTTGTGTATCGACAAAGTCTATCAACATTTCAGCAAAAGCCTGTGTCAGGCTTGGCACACCCGCTGTGGCTTTTTCGGCAGCGTTTTTAAAAAACCAAACAAACAAACCACCTAAAAATGCCGAAAAAAACAGAGTATCAAGATTCAGCGTCCAAAAACCCTCACCCACGTGAAGCGGAGTTAAGTGATGAATAATATAACCAGTTGCACCTTCGGCGGCATGAGCTTCGGTAGCCATCGTTCCTCTCTTTGCAAATTAAATTATGTTAACGCATTAATAGCGCAAACCAGAAAACTGATAATACTGCCACATATCCGACCAGTAGCGGCAAAATATCTAAATTAGGCACTTGGAAGATAATGGCAAAAATTGCCGCAGTCATCAGCAACTTGCCAGATTCGCCCGTATAAAAAGACCTGACGACCTTTCTAGCCTCAAGCCCAGCAGACCGACTTATCCGCCATGCGAAATATATATTAGGTACTAGCGCTGCCATTCCACCTACTGCAGCCGCCTTAGCCTGTTGCCCGCCGTATACCAACATAAACACACCAGCAACCCAGACAATGACCATAAATTGAGCAACCAGAACTTTACTGACAGTAGCAAAAAACCTATCTGCCATGTATTACTCCAAATGCAAAAGCTAGAGGATTATAGCTAGCGACCATGATTAAATCAATGGCAGATTGTTTTGCCCCAACAAGACACAGCATAAACCTGCACCAACAACAATCTCACAACAAGCCCTGAAAAAAACACACAACCCTGCATTGACATTTAATTGTGATAATATAACATTACATCCAAATCAGCTTTCCTATACAATTAGCGATGCACCCCCAAACACACGACCACCAGCACTGCATAGATCATGCTTTGATTACCGCCTCACACCTTTGTACAAAAAGAGGCGTGCAATTAACACCCATCCGGCAACAAGTGCTTGCCCTTATTTGGGAAAACCACAAAGCAGTCAAGGCCTATGACTTGCTTGACCGGATTAAACCCTTAAACACCGCCGCAAAGCCTGCCACCATCTACCGTGCTTTAGATTTTCTGATTGCCCAAGGCCTGATTCACCGCGTCGAAAGCCTGAACGCCTTCATTGGCTGCCGCTGCTCAGGGCAAAGCCACGAACAGCTACTGCTTATTTGCAAACAATGCCACCAAGTTGAAGAGCGGACACCAGAAATCATGCTGCAGGCATTATCTGCGGAACTCATCTCTGCACACTTTACAGCCCACAGCAAAGCTATTGAAATACAAGGCATTTGTGGCAACTGCGCACAATCCAACGAACCTATCCAAACCGACGAACATTAAACGACAAAATCACAACCAACCTTTGTCATATAAATGTAATGTTATAACATTTCTTTCATACCTACTTGCCACCCCTTATGAAGCCCAAAATCACTTACCTAATTATCGTTCAAAGTTTATGCATGAACGCAGCAAACGCTCTCGACAAACCGCAAGAACTTGATGAGATCATTGTGTCCGCGCCGCTGGAAAAGAAACTCGACGACACCACTACCCCTGTTACGGTATTAAGCGAAGACGAACTCCGCCTAAAAGTGGGTCACAGCATTGGCGAAACCCTAAAAAACGAACTCGGCATCACCAGCCAATCGTTCGGCCCAGGTGTCGGCACGCCCGTGATACGCGGGCAAAGCGGACCACGGGTGCGGGTGCTGAATAACGGCATTGGCGCCAATGACGCTTCCGCGCTTAGCCCCGACCACGCCACCAGTGTCGAACCCTTACTTGCAGAGCGCATTGAAGTCCTGCGCGGCCCTGCAACGTTGTTATATGGCAGCGGTGCAATCGGCGGCGTAGTCAACGTCATCGACAACCGCATTGCCGAAAAACTGCCAGAAAAACTACTTGGCGGCGCATTAGAACAACGCTTCGATTCGGTCTCCAACGAAACCGCCACCACCATGAAAGCCGAAGGCGGCAAAGGCAATATTGCCTACCATATCGACGGCTTTTTCCGCGACCGTGGCAACGTTGATATTGGCGGCAACGCTATCGACGTTAACGCTGCACGGCAAGTTGACCCGACCTTGCCCGATGTTTTGCAAAACAGCAAAGGCTTCATCAATAACAGCAGCAGCGATGCCATCAGCGGCTCGGCGGGCTTGTCGTTAATTGGCGATCCTGGCTTTGCGGGCATTTCCATCAACCGCTTAGAAAACAACTACGGCATCGCCCCTGACGGCACAGGCGGCGAAATCACCCGCATCGACATGAAACAAAGCAAATACGATTTTAAAAGTGAGCTGAAAAATCCGTTCGCGTTTGCCGAATCCCTACGCATGAAATTAGGCTACACCGACTACCAACACACCGAAGTACCGAACGGCGTGGCAGCGGCGTTTTTCACCAATAAAACCTACGAAAGCCGCTTGGAACTCACTCACAAACCCATTGCTGGCTTGCACGGCGCATTAGGTTTCCAAGCCATTGCCAGCGACTTTGCCGCCATTGATAAAGAAACTGGCGACCACATCGTGCCGCAATCCTTAACCAACAGCTACGGCGTATTTCAAGTCGAATCCTTCAACTTAGGCGCATTCAACAACCAACTCGGCTGGCGCGTTGAAGACACCACCATCGCCTCTGATGGCATCAACAGCCTGAATTACCTGCCCGTCAGTGCGTCCGCATCCAGCCTGTGGAAAATCAACGACCAGAACAGCGTCAACCTCGCCATGACCCGCTCGCAACGCGCCCCGCAAGTGCAGGAACTGCTCGCCAATGGCTACCACGATGCCACCCGCAGCTTTGAAGTCGGCAACATCAATCTGCACGAAGAAACCTCGTACAACCTCGACCTAGGCTACAAATTCAACGCCAACGGCTTTCGCGCCGAACTCGACCTGTTCCACAACTGGGCTAACGATTACATCTACCAACAACGCAGCGGCGTATTCGTCACCGAAGACGGCGATGTTTGCCCCGCGCATACACCTTGCTCGCCCGTAGTCGAAACCCGCCAAGCCGACGCCACTTTCATGGGCTACGAAAGCAAATTGATTTTCCCGCTCATGGAAAACCACTACGGTCTCGTCGATTTAACCTTGTTTAGCGACTACACCCGTGGGCAATTCGTGAACGGCGGCGACGTGCCAAGAATGCCGCCGCTACGCTTCGGCTTCCAACTCGACCACAACAAAGGCAACTGGAACAGCAACCTACGCCTAACCCGTGGCGAAGCCCAAGACCACCCCGGTGCATTCGACACCGCCACCGCGGGCTATGTGCAGCTAAACCTCAGCACCCAATATCTCATCAAACAAATCAAAGACGTAGACGTGATGGTGTTCGCAAAAGGCAATAACTTGCTGGATGAAAATATCCGCAACTCGACTTCATACTTACGCAATTTTGCGCCGGAACTTGGCAGAGGCGCGGAGATTGGGCTTAGGGTGACTTATTGACCCATAAAGTTTAACGGTATTGATTCAAATTTCTGATAGCCATCCTATTGAAAAAGCAAGGAATGGCTCTGGGCCTAAGCGGATTGCCGTAATTTGTGGATAAAGGGGGTTTCTCTCCGGTTTCATTCCTTTATCAGTACCAGTAACGGCAATCCCCTTATGTCCAGTTCAAGATCCATCAACACAGACTTATGCTTAAAACCCATAATTTGGCAACTTGAAAAACTTTCCGTGCCATAAAAGCAGCGCGAATATGATTCCTATCACACATTATCATGAACCAATTAAAAATCACCCGAATTGTACCGATACCTGCCCATAAAAAATTAACGTGGGACGCGCCTCTTACCGCCAAATGCTTCATTCAAAAAATCATTTTTGCGGCAACTTCTTTTGAAAAGGCCTAACTGTGGCAGACACGCATTCTCTCATACCTCAGAATTATGCCGAATGGCAGCATTGCATTACCGTGGATTGCGGTATCGCTTTGGAAGCGGCGTATATCAATACCCGCATTGCCGTGTTGACCAATATCGAAAGCGAAGAAACTGCACGTTTTCGCCGCTTATACGGCGATCAGTATTGGCAGAATATAGTGCGTTGGTTTCGGCAAGCACAGGAAGAAGTTGCCGCCGCATGAAGATTTTTCACTTGTTTCGCTACAGCCAATAGCGGGGCAAACACACCCGATTTATACGATATGACCACAAACCACTTACCCGTCACCGTCTTGTCCGGCTTTTTAGGCGCAGGCAAAACTACCTTATTAAACCAAATCCTTGCCAACCGCGAAGGGTTAAAAGTCGCCGTCATCGTCAACGACATGAGCGAAATCAATATTGATGCCGCCTTAGTCAAAAACGAAATGGCACTGAACCGCACCGAAGAAAAATTGGTGGAAATGAGCAACGGTTGCATTTGCTGCACTTTGCGTGAAGATTTGTTGCTGGAAGTCACTGAACTGGCGAAAT
The DNA here is from genome assembly GCF_054657615.1 of Methylosoma difficile. Classification (NCBI taxonomy): domain Bacteria; kingdom Pseudomonadati; phylum Pseudomonadota; class Gammaproteobacteria; order Methylococcales; family Methylococcaceae; genus Methylosoma; species Methylosoma difficile. The sequence goes on from NZ_BAAHYJ010000001.1 coordinate 303,563, forward strand.
CAGGGCGCTTTGATTATCTTTTGATTGAATCTACTGGCATCGCCGAACCCTTACCGATTGCCGAAACTTTCACTTTCCGCGATGACAATGGCGTGAGTTTATCCGACATTGCCAAGCTCGATACGATGGTCACGGTTGTTGATGCATTAAATTTCATGAACCAGTATTTGGAAGCGCCGTTTCTAGCGGAAATCGGTGAAGTTGCCGGGGAAGATGACCAGCGCAATATTGCCGATCTGCTAGTTGACCAAATCGAATTCAGCAACGTGATCCTCATTTCCAAAGCCGACTTGGTCAGCAGCGCTGATTTGGCGGAATTACAAGCCTTATTGGCCAGCCTAAACCGTAATGCGGAAATCATCCCGATGGTGATGGGAAATGCGCCACTGGCAAAACTGCTCAATACCGGACGTTTTGATTTTGACCAAGCCGCCCAAGCCCCAGGTTGGTTGCAGGAATTGCGCGGCGAACACCAAGCCGAAACGGAAGAATACGGCATTGCCAGTTTTGTCTACCGCGCCCGCCGCCCTTTCCATCCACAACGCTTTTACGATTACCTGCATTTTGGCGATTGGAATAACGGCACCTTATTGCGTTCAAAAGGTTTTTTCTGGTTGGCATCGCGACCTGATTGGGTCGGGCAATGGTCACAAGCCGGCGGCATGATGCAGCACGGTTGCGCCGGACGCTGGTGGGCATCCGTTCCCAAAAGCGAATGGCCTGCGGAAATGGTCGATGACATTATGGCAAGTTGGCAAAGCCCTTACGGTGACTGCCGTCAGGAATTGGTGTTCATCGGGCAAAACATCAATGTCGATAAGGCGTGTCAGGAGTTGGATGCCTGTTTGCTGACGGATGCGGAATTTTCAGCTGGTTTTAGCCAATGGGAAACCTATCAAGATGATTTTCCGGCCTGGTTGCTGGAAGATGCGGCTTGATGATTAAGTAAGCGTTGCTGTTAACGGCTTACGTTGCGGCGGATGGATTTTTCCATTCATCCTTCGACAGGCTCAGGACGAACGGAAAAATCATTAACTTAACGGCATTGGGTTTGTTACCCGTTCCATCACGTTTTGAGGAGAATAATGATGTACACGCCAAACCTTAAAAAAATGCTCTCCCGTCTAATGCTGCTCATGGCAGCAGCCATCATGACGAATGTTTGTTTGTATTGGCTTCCCCACAGTATTGCTGGCTTCATTTATCGCTCGCACCTGCCCACTGCAACAGAAAAAACCTTAGCCCTCACCCGTCATGACTACGCCCGCTCTTAGCATTCTCGGCGAAACCTTAGCCGCCAGCCTGCTTGTCAGTGCGGTATCGTTGAGCGGCGTGTTCGCTTTATGGCTGAAAGTGGAAACTTTGCAACGGGTTATCCCCTATTTGGTGGCGTTGGCGGTTGGTGTTTTGCTCGGTGATGCTTTCATCCATTTAATCCCCGATGCGGTCAATCGCCAAGGCTCTGTGTCAAGTGTAAGCTTACTGACGTTGGCAGGGATTTTTAGTTTTTTTGTCTTGGAAAAATTCGTCCGCTGGCGGCATGACCATACCGTCCCCAGCCTTGAACAATCACCCGAAGCCAAGGGCATCCGCCCCTTAGCCAAAATGAATTTGCTGGGCGATGCCATCCATAACTTTGTCGATGGCATATTAATCGGAGGCAGTTTTTTGGTTGATCCTGTACTGGGCTATACCACCACCTTGGCGATTGTTGTCCATGAAATCCCCCAAGAAATCGGCGATGTCGGAGCCTTGGTTTACGGTGGCTATTCGCCCAAGCAAGCCTTGCGCTATAACTTTTACTGTTCGTTGACCGTCATCATGGGAGCCTTGTTTACCCTGTTGTTGGGCAGTATCGCCGAAGCGTCGCTGGTGTTTTTACTGCCCATTGCGGCAGGCGGCTTTATTTACATTGCCGCCACTGATTTTATTCCGGTACTGCATGAACATTCCTCGCTCAGCCATTTAGTCGGGCAAACCCTGATTTTTGCCGCAGGTGTGGGCTTTATGCAGCTTATCGTCATTTTTGAACACTTTTTATTGGCCTGAGGAATGCTATGTCCGCCGTTTTGCAATCACAACAAAGTCCAACATTTACCGCCAAAGCCGTCATTAGCAACGATTTGGCAGATTTAAGCAGCATTTATGAATACGACACGCATATGTGCATTGTACAAAGGCACGTATCAGCACCAATCCGACAGTTTGTCCGGCAATTGTTACAGCAGCCGCACAACATCAACGTATTGCAATTCGTTTCCATCGCTTCGTTTGATTTTCAAGAACTGCTCCCGCAATTCACACACTGGGCCGGGTATCGTGAGTTTTGCCAAGACCTGGCTGACATCAGCAGCCTGTTCAGCGATTTATTCGATTTGCCGCAAGTGGGCTTGCGCCTGCATACGCTGGACAAAGCCATGTGTCCAAAATTTCATGTCGATAAAGTGCCCTGCCGCTTGACTACTACTTACGGCGGCACAGGCACGGAATGGCTGCGCGATGGCGATATTGACCGCAGCAAATTGGGGTCGGGCGCAAACGGTATGGCAGATTCGGCATCCGGTTTATTGAAAGCCCATGCGGCAATCCAAACCGTGCCAACAGATGCCTTGGCCTTGCTCAAAGGCAGCGGCTGGGAAGGCAACGAACAACACGGCTTAGTGCACCGCTCGCCGCAACTTTCACCCGAAGCGCCGCGTCGCTTGTTGTTGACGCTGGATTTTGCTTAATTTTTTGGAGAACCCTATGACCGATCTTAGCCGCGCCATTCCTGTACCCGTCACTATTTTGACCGGATTTTTAGGCGCAGGAAAAACCACCTTGCTGAATCGCATCTTGTCTGAAAACCACGGCTTGCGTATCGCTGTGATTGAAAACGAATTCGGCGAAGCGGGTATCGACAACGACTTGCTATTTAATGAGCGCGAGCAAATCGTCGAAATGAACAACGGCTGCATTTGCTGCACAGTACGCGGCGATTTAGTGCGGATTTTAGGTAATCTGTCTGTCCAGCGCGAAGACGGGCACATCCATTTTGACCGTGTGGTCATCGAAACCACGGGGCTTGCCGACCCCGCCCCCGTCGCGCAGACTTTTTTTGTCGAGCCGGACATTGGCGAATACTATCGCTTAGATGCCATCATTACCGTGGTTGACGCCAAACATGCCCCGCAGCAATTGGACGAACATCACGAAGCCCAAGAACAAGTCGGTTTCGCCGACCGATTGCTGCTATCAAAAACCGATTTGGTCAGCGATGCCGAACGCCAGCAATTGGAAGCACGATTGCGTGCCATCAATGCTCGCGCGCCTATCGCCGCCGCGCATTTTGGCGAGGCCGACATCAGCGAGATTTTGGACATCCACGGCTTTAGCCTGAACGCTATTTTGGAAATCGAACCGGAATTTTTGCAAGATGTCAGCCATGAACATGATGACGACATCCGCTCGTTTGTGTTCCGTACTGAAAAAGCCTTTGATGCGGCGCGGATTATTGCCTTTATGGATGTGATGGTGCGCGAATATGGCGTGGATTTGTTGCGTTATAAAGGCATTATCAATATCGCCGGCACCGACCGGAAAATCATTTACCAAGGTGTCCACATGCTGCTTGCCGACCATATTGGTATTCCTTGGCCTGCTAACCAACCTCGGCAATCGGTATTAGTGTTCATTGGCCGCAATTTGCCGGAGACGGAAATTAAAGAAGCGTTAAATTCCTGTCTTGTCAGTTAGGGAATCGCTGAACTAATTGATTCCGATCATGCCATTCGTCAAGCTAATGACAGGCTTCGACAAGCTCACTACGAACGGAATCAATTAGTTACCGTTCGGCCTGGACTGCATGGATGCAGGAGGTAGAGCAACGCATGGAGCAGTTGCCGAGAGCCTGTCGAAGGCTTTATTCAGCGATTCCTTAAGGTAATCAGTCACTATGACAACAGCCACACAACCCGACCCACGCATCCCCGTCATTGTCTTAAGCGGCTTTCTAGGCAGTGGCAAAACCACATTGCTAAACCGCTTGCTCAGCCACTACCCGCGCTCCGCCATCATCATCAACGAATTTGGCACCACGCCTATCGACCAGCAATTGCTACGCGAGCATAACATGCCCATCAGCACCTTGGCGGGCGGGTGTTTGTGCTGTCAGGTGATAGGTTCGTTATCGCCGTTGTTGAAAAATTTAAGGATGGCGTGGGAGGCCAAACCGGATAAGCCGTTTGACCGCATTTTTATCGAAACCAGCGGCGTGGCGAATCCTGAGCCAGTGCTGGACACCTTGTTGCGCGAGCGTTGGCTAGCGGCGCGTTACCGTTTGGAAGGGATGATTGCTACGGTATCTGCAGTCAATGGCGCGGAGACGTTGAGCCGTTTCCCCGAAGCGCAGGCGCAAGTGGCTTGGGCGGATACGCTGGTTGTTACGCAAACGGATTTGGCGACCACCGAGCAAACCGAAGCGTTACTGGCGTATTTGCAGAAATTCGCACCCGCAACGCCGCGTTTGCAAGCAATACAAGGTGAAATTGATCCGCAAGCCGTATTCGCCGCAGTCAAACCCGTGCGTTATCGCCTGAAACCAGAACTATCGATTCCTGAGCATCCGTTCTACAGCATCAGCCTGCAACTTGAACAGCCTATCGTTTGGGAACGTTTACAGCCCGTTTTGGAAGACATACTACAACACTATGCCGGACATTTAATCCGCCTAAAAGGGCTGGTGTACACGGCTGATGATAACCTCCCACTGCTGGTGCAAGCAGCGGACTGCGTGTTGTTTCCCCCCGTCCGCTTAATGCCTAAAACCATTGAAAATGCACGAGGATGTTTGGTGCTAATCACCAATGGCAAGGATGCCGGACTTTCAACGGCACTGATGGAGAGCCTGCGTTCAGCACAACTGTATCGCAATTGAGTTGATTTTAATGTGGTAGTTTTTTATCAAGCAACCCGACGCTATGCTTCTGGCGTTTTGCGCTGGAACCTGGGGGGCGTGGTGGAGATTTGGGCTAGGGTGAATTATTAAGAATTGTGAAAGTTTGATATTTAGCCAAACTTTTTTTGATAGACATCACGCCGATGTCCGATTCGGATAATTTCAATAACCAAAACAGCATCTTCTATGGAATAGACCACACGATAATTTGAAACTCTGATGCGATAAAGGTCATCAGTTCCTTGCAGCTTTTTGCAGGCAACAGGGCGTGGATTTTTAGCTAACAGCTCAATGGCTTCCAGCAAGCGTTGGATAGTTTTTTTATCAAGACTTTTCAGTTCCTTTTTCGCCGAATCCTTCCAGCGCAGTTTATACAAGCCCATCATTCGCCAATTCGATTAAAAAATCTTCATGCGAAGTTGTGGCTTCGTTCTTACGCGAAGCCACAGCAATCAAATCTTCCATGTCTTCCATTAACTCAAGGAATTCGTTTACGGGTAACACAACGGCAGTTTGTTCGCCTTGTTGGTTGGTAATGTATTGTAGATGTAGGTTTGATATGTTGATCATGGTATTGACCTAGTCAGGATATATGGATATTTATAACCATGCTGTTCTAAGCTTACAACGCTTCTCAAATGAAAATATTCGTCTTGGAATATGTTAGGTTCAATTTGCCTTGCGGCTTGTATCTTCCCTAACAAACGAATTTCTAAGCGAGAAATTCCGTCATCGAGTTTTTTAAATTCGTTAATGATTTCCAGTCGCCTTTTATTAGGGACTTTTAACTTTTTATCTGGTGAGATAATACAGCCAGTTACATTCTTATGCTGTTTATGGCTTTTGTAATATATTGTTTTCTTAGCATGAATAGGCAATTTAACTTTTTCAAACTCTTTTTTAATTAAAGCCTCCATGTTATTTGCAATTGGAGTGCTTGATGAAAAACACATATCGTCAACATAAAGACTAAAGGTTATATTTCGGCTTTTTGATAAAGCATCAATTTTATCGAATGTTTTTTGGTAAGCGAAAAAAGCAATCAGTTGACTAACAGGGCTTCCTGTTGGCAAAAAATCTTTGTAGGTGACGAGATTTGCAACAAGCCAAGCCACGTCATCTGGCATATCGAAAGTGTATTTAAAGGCTTTAAAAACAAACTCCTTGGAGCAGTTTTGATAAAACTTTCGCAAATCTAATTTTAAAAGAAATGAAGGTGTTTTTAGATGGTGCTCTGCATTTGAAACGTAGCTTTTACCTTTAACGCCCGAATGAAGATAATCCGGCGTATAAATTCTAGAAAGTAGATTGGCTAATTTTTTATGCACCAATTTTAAGAAAGGTTTCGGATCCTGAATTACACGACCAGATTGTTTTTCTTCAAAAATCCGATAATTAGATTGTTGAAGCAAAGCTTCAAGTTTATTTGCGTTATTTACTTCTAATAGAATAGCTCCAAGCTTCTTATCATTTTTCGGGATATGTAAAAGCCTATTATCGGTTACAAGCAACTTATACAACTTAGCTTTACTTGTTAATCCAAATAATGGACTTTTATTAAGGGGATATTTGTTTCGTTCCCGCATCTTCTATCGCCTCAAGGAATGCCAAGATGTTGCCACGAACTTTTTCCTTAATCTTTCCAGTGGTTGAATCGTCATCAACATTTTCAGAAAAAAATAAAATAGCAGATGGTTTTGTGTTAAAAATTTGAGCGTATTTTTCAATAATGTCTAACGATGGCCTTTTCTTGCCGTTTTCTATTTCAGATAAATAGCTTATTGAAATATCAAGCATTTTAGCTAGCTCACCTAGTTTCAAATCATGATATACGCGTAGCAATCGCAGGGCTTTTCCAATCATGGTCATTATTCTTTGATTATAAATAAATTGATGTAAGCCTATTGGTCTTCAAACCAAGAAAATATTTTCTTTATTATCCATGCAAACCAAAATGCAGCTTTAATAAGCATTCTTCTGTGATCCCAAAGAAACTTCAGAAAGTAAGTGATTCTTCTTGGCCTATTCTTTTCGGCATAAGTAGCTTTTAGTAGTTTTAAAATTGAAGTTCCATTTTTCATTTAATTTGCCTTATCCAATTGCAACTTGTTTTGCAGAATGCAAGTTATCAAGTGCTCTTGAATCTCGTCACAAGACAAATCAAGGTTAGACTACTTAGTTGTCCATCAACCATTCAAACGACGACCTCGTCTCGTCGCCTAGTCAAGCAACATATTCGTACGACGATATTCGAGAATCATCACAGAGCGGGGCATACCCGTTCTAAATTTTGAGCCAAATTCAGCTCACAGGTATTTCTACCCACTTCAATACCCAAAAAAAATCAGGTATTCACGAGAACCCCAAAGCTATAGGGCGACCTTTTCAACTACGGTGTCCAGTATGCCATGAACACGTTTATTTGCAAATTAAATTCGCTATTTGCGAAAAATTATTTTCGTTTGTTAACTCCAACTTTGAAAAAATGGCATCAAGTTGATTTTTACAGCCACAACTTTTTTAACTAAACTAATAACGCTATACAATACTAACGAAAAATGACAGCATAAAAATGATTAAGACTTTTAAAGACCTTAACACCCAAGCGTTGTTCGAAGGCGAACGAGTACAGCGGTTTGTGAATATAGAAACCGTCGCCTTGCGAAAGCTGGCAATGCTTAACCGCGCCGTCTGTTTGAATGATTTGCGTGTGCCGCCCGCCAATCGTTTGGAGCGGCTTAAAGGTGATCGCGCGGAGAGTTATAGCATCCGTATAAATGACCAATTTCGTCTTTGTTTCCGATTTGAACAAGGCGATGCCTTTGATGTTGAAATTGTCGACTACCACTAAGGAAAAACCCATGAGAACAATACCTTACCCAACACCAGGGGAAATTTTATTGGAAGAGTTTTTAAAGCCGATGGCGATTACCCAATACCGCTTGGCAAAAGATATTGGTGTGCCGCAACGCCGAATTGGTGAAATTATTGCCGGCAAGCGCGGCATAACGGCAGATACAGGATTGCGGCTATCGCGGTATTTTGGTGTATCCGAAAGCTTTTGGACGGGCTTGCAAGATGACTATGATCGCGCCATCGCCAAAGACCAGTTGCATGAGGTGTTGTTGTTAATTAAGCCCATTAATTTGATTGACGAGTCTCAAAACAACGCTGTTCTTTAGGAATCAATTTTCAAGCGATGCTAAGCCCAATTGAACCCAAAATCTAAAATCCTCCACCCCATCCCCGTAACCCTCCTAAGCGGCTTCCTAGGCAGTGGCAAAACCACCTTGCTTAACCGCTTGCTCAGCCATTACCCGCATTCTGTCGTTATCATCAACGAATTCGGCGCTACGCCTATCGACCCTCAATTGCTTAGGGAATCGCTGAACAAAGCCTTCGACAAGCTCAGGCCGAACGGTAACTAATTGATTCCGTTCGCGCTGAGCCTGTCGAAGCATGATCGGAATCAATTAGTTCAGCACTTCCTTAGAGAACACAACATTGCTATCAGCACTTTGTCTGGCGGTTGCTTGTGTTGTCAGGTGAAAAGCTCGTTAACGCCGTTGTTGAAGAATCGGCGGATGGGTTGGGAAACTAATGCCGATACACCCTTTGACCGCCTTTTTATCAAAACCAGCGGTGTGGCAAATACTGAGCTAGTGGTGGATATTTTGTTGCGCGAGCGTTGGCTGGGCGAGTGGTGCGGCTATCGCCTAAAGCTAGCGATGACGGACGTGGGCGTTTGGTGTTGATTACCGGTGGGGAGGACGCAGGCTTGTCGGCACAGTTGAAGACTATGCTTCGAGAAGCCCATGTTTTTCGTTCAGAATGAAAGCGTAAGGAACGCTGCGAAGCCAAATCAGCCCAGCTTTTCGATGATACCATCCAGCTCTTCCAAGCCAGTGTAATTGATGACCAATTTGCCGCTGCCGTTTTCTTTGTGGACGATAACGACTTTGGCACCCAATTTGGCGCTTAGGCTTTGTTGCAGGCGTAACGTGTCGTTATCGACGCTGACGGTTTTGGCAGGTTTGCTGTCTTCTTGCAGCTCTTTCACCAAGCGTTCCGCCATTCTGACATTCAAGCCTTCTTTGACGATTTTATTAGCCGCGAATACTTGCTTGTCGCCTTCCAAAGCCAACAGCACTTTGGCGTGACCCATGTCCAATTGCTTGCTTGCCAACAATTTTTTTACATCAGGATGCAAATCCATCAGGCGCAGCAGGTTGGTGACGGTGGTGCGCGATTTGCCCACCGCTTCGGCAATTTGCTGATGGGTCATGGCAAATTCTGCCAGCAAGCGTTTTAAGGCTTCGGCTTCTTCCAGCGGGTTCAAGTCTTCGCGCTGGATGTTTTCAATTAACGCAATCGCCATGGCGGCACGGTCGTCAATTTCTTTAATGACCACCGGCACTTGCTGCAAAGCCGCCAGCTGCGCGGCGCGCCAGCGGCGTTCGCCAGCAATGATTTCGTATTTGTCCTGACCGATTTTGCGCACCACAATCGGCTGGATAATGCCTTGCGCTTTAATGGAATCCGCCAGTTCCTGCAACTTTTCAGGATCCATATCGCGGCGCGGCTGGTATTTGCCGCGCTGCAGATATTCGATGGGCAAGCTGTGTGCCTGTTGTTTGTCGTCGCGCTGGCCCGCATCGCCCAATAGCGCGTCCAGCCCCCGACCTAAACCTCGTTTTTGTACAACCATTGCCTTTAATTTATCTATAAAGTGAGCCACGCAACCGAATTGATCCGCTTAAATCCGGCGATTGTTAGGGTGTTGCAGACAGTCCTTCGGCAACGCGTCATTCTGCATAAGGAGAACTTACCGGCTCCTTGGACAAAGCCAAGCTCCGGCATTGCCTTAGGATTTGAAGATGTCGTTCTGGACAAGCTGTTCAAACTCGTCGATTAATGCCAACAAAGCTTCGGCTTCAACCAATACATCCAACCTTTCGCGGTGGATATTTTTCATCAAGGCAAAAGTCAGTTCGGCCTGTTGGTTCAGCGCGGGCAAGTCGGTTATGTTGGGCGCGGGAGTTATCGGCTCCACCACGCCAACCACTGCCGGCAATTGGCTGGCCTCGCTTTGCCCTTCGATTATCCGGCTATCGTCTTTAACCGGCACTTCCGCCAACAAAGCTTCCAGCCCGCGGCCCAATCCTCTTTTTTTGAACGTCATGCTTTTGTTTTTTCTTTTCTAATCATTTCGCCAGCTAAGGTAATGTAAGCCACTGCCCCACGTGATGATTTGTCGTAATTGATAATCGGCAAGCCGTGACTGGGCGCTTCCGCAAGGCGGATGTTGCGCGGCACGCAAGTCCTGAACACTTGGTCGCCAAAATAACGGATCAGCTGCTCGGAAACGTCTTTGGTCAGGCGGTTACGGTCATCAAACATGGTGCGGAGAATGCCTTCCAAATGCAAGTCAGGATTAACCGTTTCTTGGATATTGCGCAGCGTGTTCATCAAGGCCGAAATGCCTTCCAACGCGTAATATTCGCACTGCATGGGGATCAGCAGGCTGTTGGCAGCCACCATCGCGTTTAAGGTCAACATGTTCAACGAAGGCGGGCAATCGATCAGAATGTAATCGTAATCGGCCTTTATCGTCAGCAAAGCATCCGCTAAGCGCTGCTCTTTGCGCTCGGCATGCATCAGCTCGACTTCGGCGGCGGTCAAATCGGCATTGCCTGGGATGACAGAAAAGCCAAATTCGGGCAGGTTAATCACCGTTTGGATGGCAGGCACTTTCGCCATCAGCAAATCGTAGCTGGAATAGTCGACGGATTCCTTATCAACGCCACAGCCCATGGCGGCATTGCCTTGCGGGTCGAGGTCAAGCAATAACACGCGCCGCTTAGCCGCCGCCAAAGATGCTGCCAAATTAACGCTGGTCGTCGTTTTCCCTACGCCACCCTTTTGATTGGTGATGGCAATTATTTTTCCCACAACCGCTCCTCTGTTGGTAATTGTATTTTCACCAGACACCGTTGCACATCGGTGTCCGGCAGTGTAATCGGTATGATCTCGGCTGTTGTGGCAAGCGCGCCCAACTCAGCCAATTCTGTTTCCAGCTGTTGGCTTTTCATCGCCAATAACGCGCCATCTTGCGCCAGCAAATGGCGGGTCAGCTTAATGATGTCTGCCAAGCTGGCAAACGCGCGGGTCAGTACCCTATCAAATCCTTGCGCCGGTTGGAAGGCTTCAACCCGCTGGTGTTGTACGCTGACATTGCCCAGCTTAAGTTCCAAAATCACTTGTTGCACAAAGCGGGTTTTTTTGGCATTGGAATCCAGCAAAGTAAATTGCGTATCGGGCAAAAAAATCGCCAAAGGGATGCCGGGCAAACCTGCGCCGGTGCCGATGTCAATCACCCGTTGGCCTTCAATAAAAGGCACAATCGCAAGGCTATCGAGCAGGTGCAGGCGCACCATTTCCTCGCGGTTACGGATCGCCGTCAGGTTATAGGCTTTATTCCACTTTTCAATCAAAGCGATAAACGCCAGCAATTGGTCAATCTGGACATCGGTGGCAGGCAAATTTAACGCTGCCAAGCCATCCGCCAGCATAGCACGGGCATTATTCATCAGGCGCTTTTCTTTTTCAGGTGAACTAATAACAACGACACCGCTGCCGGGGTCATGCCGGGAATGCGTGAGGCTTGCCCCAAGGTTTCAGGACGTTGCGCCGCCAGCTTTTGGCTGACTTCGTTGGACAAACCGGAAACGTTTTTATAGTCGAAGTTTTCCGGCAAACGCAGGTGGTCGTAGCGCAAAGCTTTGTCGATCTCGCTTTGCTGGCGGACGATGTAACCGGCGTACTTGGCTTGGATTTCCACTTGTTCGGCGACTTGCGCGTCAATGTCGGTAGCTTCTTCAGTGGACGGCAAAAACGCCAGCAAACGGTCAATGTCCACTTCGGGGCGACGCAGCAATTCCATTAAACTGGCTTCTTTCAGCAACGGCTTGCCCCAATTTTCCTCGACGCTTTGCGCGGCTTCCGTACCGGCGCGGACCCATTGTTTTTTCAAGCTTTCCTGCAAACTGGCGATGGCTTCGCGTTTGGCTTCAAAAGCTTGCCAGCGTCCGTCATCAACCAGCCCCAACTCGCGGCCTTTTTCAGTCAAGCGCAAATCGGCATTGTCTTCGCGCAGCAACAAGCGGTATTCAGCACGGCTGGTGAACATGCGGTACGGCTCTTGTGTACCACGGGTAATCAAATCGTCAATCATCACGCCCATATAAGCTTGATCGCGCGCTGGACACCAAGATTCCAATTCCATCACTTGCCGCGCCGCATTCATACCGGCAATCAAGCCTTGCGCCGCCGCTTCTTCGTATCCTGTCGTGCCATTGACTTGTCCGGCAAAGAACAAGCCGTCTAGGTGTTTGGTTTCCAGCGACATTTTTAAATCACGCGGATCGAAGAAATCGTATTCAATCGCATAGCCGGGGCGGATGATTTCAGCATTTTCAAAACCTGGCATGGAACGGACAAATTCGTATTGCACATCAAACGGCAAGCTAGTGGAAATGCCGTTCGGGTAAATTTCGTGGGTGTCCAAACCTTCGGGTTCGATAAAAATTTGGTGCGAATCACGCTCGGCGAAACGGACGATTTTATCTTCAATCGACGGGCAATAACGCGGCCCTATGCCCTCGATGACACCGGAATACAAAGGCGAACGATCTAAGCCAGCGCGGATAATGTCGTGGGTTTGTTGGGTGGTGCGGGTAATGTGGCAAGGGATTTGGCGTGGGTGCTGTTCCGCTTTGCCCATAAAGGAAAACACCGGTACCGGCGTGTCGCCGTGCTGTTCTTCCAACTGGCTGAAATCAATGGTGCGTCCGTCGATACGCGGCGGTGTGCCGGTTTTTAAGCGGTCGATACGGAAAGGCATTTCGCGCAGACGTTCCGCCAAGGCCACCGATGCGGAATCGCCCGCACGTCCACCACTGTAGTTTTCCAAACCGATGTGGATTTTGCCCGCCAAAAAAGTGCCGGTCGTCAACACCACGGCGCGGGCTTTAAAATCCAAGCCCATTTGCGTTTTTACACCAGCAACGCGGTTGTTTTCGACTATCAAATCGGCAACGGTTTGTTGGAACAACGCCAAGTTAGGTTGGTTTTCCAAGGCGTATCTGACCGCTTTTTTGTACAGCTGACGGTCTGCTTGCGCGCGGGTGGCGCGGACAGCGGGGCCTTTGCTGGCGTTGAGGGTGCGGAATTGGATACCGCCCAAATCGATGGCTTTTGCCATGATGCCGCCGAGTGCGTCTATTTCTTTCACCAAATGGCCTTTGCCGATGCCACCGATAGCAGGATTGCAGCTCATTTGCCCTAAAGTGTCGATATTTTGCGTAAGCAATAGCGTTTTTGCACCGGCACGTGCAGCAGCCAACGCCGCTTCTGTGCCAGCATGGCCGCCGCCAACGACGATAACGTCAAAATCTTTTTTGAATTTCATGGTGAATACTTTACTCTGTGTGTTGTGCCAAACGGCACTAACCAATAATGGTTTATATTATAAGAGGTAATCCATGAAAAAACGTAAAAATCAACGCCAAGCCACCGAGATTGCATTGCAAAATCCGGTTGCGAAGTTTGCCCACCAATTTAACAAAGCGCAGGTATTCAGCGATAAAACCCAGTATCGCCGCACCGCCAAACACCGGAAGCAGGAGGCTTCTGCCAGCACTTTCATGACGAGAATGTTGGCAGAAGCGGCTTGCAGCATAAACACACCTTATAAAGCAAAAACTTGCTAAAGCTGGTGCGGGGCATTTCGTGTTAAGCACCATTGCCAAGCTTCACAAAACATTTCATACACCAGCCAACGGCAATGTTTCTTCCCTTGCATTGGCTTGATCGTAATCTGTCCGTTGCCCTATCCGGCTTAGGACTGACCATCGCCGTTTTCCTCGATAAGGGAAGCACCCGCCGGTTCGCAGATTAATATCTTGCCTGACCCAACGGATACTTATGATAAGGCTTATTCGATCATCGTTAAGATTGCTTGTTGTGGTATTGCCGTTCAATACTATTGCCGTATTTGCCGATGTTAATCTTCGTGGCTTCAACGATACTGCAAAAGAAAACGTGTTGCAGAGTTTGGCTTTAGCAAAAGAAAGCTGCGACGCGCCACAATGGAAAATCCAACGCCAATTTGACCAAGCCGAAGCAGAAATGGCGCAAGCCCTGCACGCCGTGGGTTTTTACCAAGCAGAATTGACCAACAAGCAACTAAGCTTTGGCAAAAAGTGCTGGCAGGCGGATTTTGTTATCAACCAGGGCGCGCGCGCCTTGTTAAAAAACGTCAACATTACCATTAACGGCACAGCAAAAAACGACAAACAATTTATCCGGCAGCTGAAAAAACTGGCGCTAAAAAAAGGCCGCCCCGTCAACCACGGCGAATACGAAAACATGAAAGGCAAAATGGAGTCCTTAGCGCAGGGGCTTGGCTATTTACACGCAAGCTTCACCGAACACCAGCTAATTATCGACACCCAAGCCAATAGCGCAGACATCCAGTTGGTTTTTGACAGCGGCAACCGCTTCACCTTTGGTGAAATCAGCATTGAGCAGCACATCCTCGACCCCGAGTTTGCCAGCCGCTACCTCGCCATCAAACCCGGCGATTTTTACTCCAGCGAGGCACTTGCCGATACCCACAATGCGCTTTCAAAAGCCGGTTATTTCGACATTATTGACATTCGCCCCGACCTCGACCACATCGACCACGACAGCGTGCCGGTAAAACTGAGCTTATCAGAAAAAAAACGCCATCATTACGGCTTTGGTGTCGGTTATGACACCGACATTGGCCCGCTCATCAACGCCACCTACCTCAACCGGCGCATTAACCGATACGGGCATTTTTTTACCGCCAACCTCGACTTGTCGCCAGTCCTATCAACCGCCGATAGCGAATACACCATACCGTTAGCCGATCCCGTCAACGATTTTTTTAGCTTTGGCAGCGGCTTGAAGCGCGAAGACACGCAAACTTACCAATCCTTGACCGCCACGTTATCAGCACGGCTAAAACGCGCTTTTGCCAGTGGTTGGAAGCGGACATTGTTTTTGGATTACAGCTATGAAAACTACGACACCGGCAACGAATCTGGCGGCGTATTTTTGCTTGTGCCGGGCAGCAACTGGCTGCAATCAGTCAGCAACAACCCTTTGCGACCCAACAAAGGCCACCGTCTGGAATTGGAAATTAAAGGCAGTTACGAAAATCCCATTTCCGATGTCAGCTTCCTGCAAGGCCACGCGTCTGGCGTGTTGATCCGAAAACTGCCTTATCGCGGCAAATTTATCGGTCGCCTCGAACAAGCCGCCACCCTCACCGACCAGTTCGATCAATTACCGACCAGCTACCGTTTTTATGCCGGCGGCATCACCAGTGTACGTGGCTATACCTACAAAGAATTGGGACCTAAAGATGCGTCGGGGGCGGTCATCGGCGGGCAATTTTTAAGCGTCCTCAGTGCCGAATATGAACAAGCCGTTTACGATAACTGGGGCATTGCCGCGTTTATCGACACCGGCAACGCCTACAATCTGGATGATATTCGCTTTAAATCAGGAACTGGCTTGGGCGTACGCTGGTATTCGCCGATTGGCCCGGTGCGGATTGACTTTGCCTTGCCGCTGAACGAGTCCGACTCCTCTTTCCAAATCCATTTTGCTGCCGGTACACGATTATGAAATGGCGACGCGGACTCTGGGCTTTGCCTGTATTGCTGTTGCTCACCGTCGTATTCTTGGTGTTATGCGCCAGCGAAAATGGCAGCCGCTGGCTGGTGCGCTCGGCGTTGTCGGTATTGCCCATCCCGGTTTCGATGACAGGCTTCGAAGGGCGTTTGCTTGAACGCTTCCAAGTCACGGGGCTGACCTACCAAAGCGCAACAGAGCGTGTTTCTGTCGGCACTTTTACGCTGGCTTGGCAAGCCCAAGATTTGCTTTTCGGGCATTTGCATATCACCGATGTCACGCTCGACGACCTGAGCTTGAGCCTTAACGCCAGTGAAGACAGCACACCAAAATCTCCGTTTGATATTTCCAAAACGGTTTATTTGCCGCTGGATGTATCGCTGGACCATCTTGCCGTGCGGCGGCTCAACATCACCCAGACACCACAAAGCTTGCTTGTTGATAAGCTGGAAATATCGGCAACCACTGCCAATGGCGTTTTGAAAATAAACACATTCAGCGTGCAATCGCCGCAAGCCAGCGCAACTTTGCAAGGGCAACTCGGCTTGGGCAACGGCTATCCCTTACAGCTGCACACTGACTGGCAAGTTAACTTAAGCCAAGACAGCCATTGGCAAGGCCGACTGGAAGTAACCGGCGATTTGCGCAAGCTGAAGCTGAAAAGCTTGCTGAACACACCGTTTACTTTTGATATGGAAGCCGAGGTAAGCGATGCCATCAGCGCACCCCGCATTATCGCCACAGGCCATTGGCAAAACCTAGCGTGGCCTTTTGTTGGCGGACAAGCGCAGGTGCAAAGCCAGCAAGGTTCTTTTGAATTTAACGGCTTGCTGAGCGATTACCAGATCACCGTCAACAGCCGATTAATCCAGCAATATCTGCCGGAAGCGCGTTTGCAATTGACGGGCAATGGCAATCTTGAAGGCTTTACGCTAAAACAATTAGCGCTGACTTCAACAACGGGCGCGTTCCAAGTAGCGGGCAAGGTGGCTTGGCAGCCGCAATTGGCTTTCGACTTAAGCACCGACGGGCAAAATTTTAATCCCGCCATTGTCAATCCGGAACTGAACGGCAATTTAACCTTCAACACCCATCTGCAAGGCAAACTAGGCGCCAGCACAGAAGGCGTGGCGGAAATCAAACACTTTAGCGGGCAACTGCGCGGCTATCCCGTCAAAGCCAGCGGCAAGCTGTCCGTACAAGGCGAACAATGGCAAGTTGATGCGCTACGCATCCATTCGGGCGTCAACCAGCTTGCCGTGGACGGGCATATCAATCCAACCCAAACCGATTTAGTCGTCGATATGCAATGCCCAAACCTAGCCGGCGTCTGGCCCGGTTTAAAAGGCAGCCTATTGGGCGGAGGACATTTACAAGGCAGCCGGTCGCAGCCCCAGCTCAGCTTTTCCGCGCAAGGCAAAGCCTTGGCATTTGCCCAACACCGTTTGGAACAGCTGGATTTGACGATGAATATCCAAGCCGATCCTCAGAAAAGCTCACAGCTAAAACTACAAGCCCGCCACGCCCAAAGCGGCACGCTGCAAATAGAAAAACTGTCGCTGAACGCCCAGGGCTCGGTCAACCAACACCAACTTGACGCGCAGCTGCTTTCCAACCTCGGCACCTTAAACGCCGAATTATCCGGCGCATTCAGCAACAACATCTGGCAAGGCCGTTTGTCGCAACTCGATTTGGAGAGCCAACAAGCCGGTCAATGGCGACTTGGCAATCCTTGGCTATTGAAGGCCAGCGTAAAAGATCAAAGCTTCGACGTGAGTGTTGGCAAAAGCTGCCTGGTGCAACAAGCCGCCGCCGTGTGTATGGCGGGCGACTACTGGTCAAACCAAGATTTTAAACTGGCCTTGACCAGTACCGAATTACCGCTCAGCTTATTGGACAACCGCTTGCCCGCCGATCTGCACAGCAACGCCACGCTCAATGGCGAAGCCACTTTACAACAGCAAAAAGGCAAAATGGCAGGCCATTACCGTTTTGCCACAACACCGTCAACGCTGACAATTGGCAAAAAAGACCTGCCCTTAGGCGCATCCTCACTAGAAGGCAGTTTGAATGGCGATAAGCTCGCCGCCGTACTCAACTTTGCGCTGGTTGATAAAGACAGTTTGCAAGCGGATTTAAAAATGGCCCTGCCATCGCAAGCCATCTCAGGAACCCTGTTCGCCAGCATGAGTGATCTGAGTCTTTACCAAGCCTTAATCCCAACGCTCACAGAACTGAAAGGTGGCGTCCAAACGCAGCTTTCAATTAACGGCAACCTCAAAAAACCGCTGGTGAATGGGCATATCGACATCGCCAACGCCCGTTTCGCCACCCCCCAAGTCAGCGTCGGGCAGATCAATCTGCGGGCAGAAGGACAAGGCGATCAGCTGCACCTGCAAGGTTCGGCCTCACCCACGCGTTTCCGGCCCGAAGCCGCCGAGCCTATACAGATCAACAGCCTCATCAACCTCAACATCCAGTTGCAACAACAAAAATCAGGCCGTTTGCAGGGCAGCTACCAATTGTCCAACCCAGGCCAGACAACATTGGAAACCGAAGGTAAAAGCGTTACCTTAGGTGCATTAACCGCATCCGGCGACATCAGCGGGCAAACCTTAGCCACGCAATGGGATGTCGCCCTGCAAGGCCAAGATTTTTGTCGTGGCAACCTGCAAGCGGACTTAAGCGAAAACGCCCCACTCAGCGGACAATTATCGGCTTCGCTGAGCCAATTCCAAATCATCGAGTTTTTTGCCCCACAGATAAGTGATGTCAAAGGTTTGTTGACAGCGGACATCGGCATCGAAGGCAATCGCCAAACACCTCAAATAAAAGGGGCGTTTAACCTAAAAAATGGCGCGTTTACCGTCAATTCGGCGGGTTTGTCGGTTCATGACATCCGTCTCAGCGGCTATAACGCCATCGACCAACCCCAACATTTGCAAATCCAAGGCAGCGCCCAATCCGGTGCAGGCAAACTCAAGCTAGAAGGTTTCGCCGACTTTCTAACCCAACCCGAAGGCTTGGTCGATTTGCTGCTGACGGGCGAAAACTTTGAAATCGCCAAAATACCGGAAGCACAAATTGCCGTATCGCCCGCCCTGACGATCAAAGCCATCGGCAAACAAACGTCCATAAAAGGTACGCTGCAGGTGCCTAAAGCGCTGCTGACCCTGCAGGAAATCCCCGAAAATGCGGTAAAAGTCAGTGCCGACGAAGTCATTTTAGGTGCGCAGCCCAAACCTGAAAGTGTGGCAACACCATCCAGTGTTGATGCGGATATTGTGGTCGAACTTGGAAATGATGTCCGTTTTTCAGGCCAAGGCTTTACCACGCAGTTGCAAGGTCGCTTAGCAGTAACCAATAAAACCGGCAAACTGGCTATGAACGGTAATATCGACTTGAAAAAAGCCGCTTACAAACGGTTTGGTCAAAGCCTGACCGTGCGCAAAGGCCAGTTTTTGTTTAATGGCCCGGTTGATAACCCGTGGGTTGATGTTGAAGCGATCCGCTTATCGAAAAGCAAAACCGTAACTGCGGTATTGGCCTTGTCCGGACCTTTGCAACACCCAAAAACCAAAGTCTATTCCGAACCCGCTTTGCCGGAAACCGACGCGCTGGCGTATCTCGTCACCGGTGGGCCATTAGGGCAAGTCAGCCAATCCAACAGCAATGCGCTTGCCGGTGCAGCGCTTTCTTATGGCGCAGGCCAAATGGCGTGGTTGACCACGAAATTGGGAGTCGATGAATTTGCCGTCGAGGAAGGCCAAACGCTTCAAGATTCGTTACTGGCGGTGGGGCAATATTTGACGCCGGACTTTTATGTCGGCGCTAAAGTGGGCTTGTTTAACAAACAGGCGGTATTGGTGTTAAAACACAATCTGGGTCGGTCCTTAAACGTGGAAACCCAAACCGGCACATCGCAACGCATTAAATTGAATTACGAATTTGACCGCAATTAGTCCTCAAGACCGTGCGGCATTATCCACCAGATTTTTCCAATAATTGCCAGACAGGCCTGACATCACTTGGCAGTGCGGCAAGCCGACCCAACTCCACCCATTGGTTTTCGGGGCTATGGAAATCTGAACCGACTGAACCCGCCATATCGAAACGCTTGGCGTAATTGGCGAGCTGGTTGATTTCATCGGGGTTGTGCCGCCCTGTGACGACTTCAATCGCCTGCCCGCCCATGAGTTTGAAAGCTTCCAGCAAACGGCGCATCCAACTGGCGGTCAGCCCATACCGTAACGGGTGTGCCAGCACAGCAATACCGCCCGATTGGGTGATCCAACCGACCGCTTGTTCCAGCTCCGCCCAAGGCGTGGCGACATAAGCCAGTTTGCCTTTTGCCAAATAACGGTCAAAGGCATCTTGCTGGCTATCGACGTGAAATTGCGAGACCAAAAAATCGGCAAAATGGGTGCGGGTAATCATGCCTTCGCCCGCTGCTTTTTTGACGGCTTCCAGTGCGCCGTCAATGCCTTTCTTGGCGAGCTTTTCCGCCATTTTTTCCGCCCGCAACAGGCGGATATTTTGTAGGTTTTGAGTGGCTTCAGCCAGAGGCGGATAAGTGGGGTCAATCCCCAAACCCACGATGTGCAAGCATTTGTTTTGCCAATTGGTAGACAATTCAATGCCATGAATAAAACGCATACCTAAGGTTTGCGCCGTTTGCTGCGCTTCTGCCAAGCCTTGGGTGGTGTCGTGGTCGGTCAACGCCAAAGCCGTTACGCCCCGGCTTTGCGCCCGCTGCACCAATTCGGTGGGTGATAATGCACCATCCGATGCCGTGGAATGGCAATGGAGATCGTAAACCTCGGTATTCATTATTGATATTCTCCATAAAGTTTGGCATACAGGCCGTTTTGGTTTATCAGTGTTTCGTGCGGGCCTTGTTCGCAAATTTGGCCTTCTTCAAACACATAAACATGGTCGGCTTGGCGCACCGCGCTCAGGCGATGGGCAATGATAATCGTCGTGCGGCCTTTTAAAAACTCAGCCAAAGCCGCATGCAGTTTGTATTCGGTTTCGCTATCAAGCGCCGAGGTGGCTTCGTCCAAGATAACCACTTTCGGATCGGCAACAATCATACGGGCAATCGCCAAACGTTGGCGCTGGCCTCCAGAAAGCCGCATGCCATGCCGCCCGACGACGGTGTCCAAGCCAGTCGGCAAGTCTTTGACCACATCGTCCAATTGCGCAATCGCCAACGCCTGCCACATTTTTTGTTCGCTGGCAGGTTTGCCCAAGGTCAGGTTGGCGCGCAAGGTGTCGTTAAACAAGACGGGATGTTGCAATACCGTGACGACGTTTTCCCTAACAATATCCAGGCCAATTTCTTCGATGGGCGCATTATCAAAATAAATGCGTCCTTGGCTAATCGGGTACAAGCCAATCAATATTTGCACCAAAGTTGATTTGCCGCCACCGCTGGCCCCTACCAACGCCACTTTTTCACCTGCGCGAATGTGCAGGTGAATGCCATTGAGGATTTTTTCTTCGCTATAACTAAAGTGCAGATTTTCCACCCGCACGGCGACGGTTTTTTTGTCGGTAAACGGGTTTTGCAAATGCGGGAAATGCGGTTCTTGTTTGAGGGCTTTCAGTTGGTTGATGCGTGTCAACGCCGCTTTGGCAGAATAATAGGCGTATTGGATATTCAAAATCTCTTGTACGGGTGCCATCATAAACCACAGGTAACCAAACACCGCCAACATTTGCCCAATGCTCAAATCGGAATAGAACACCATCAGCATGGCACAAGCACGGAACACGTCAAAACCGAACAAAAAAACCAGAAAGCTTAAGCGGCTGGCAGCGTCGCTTTGCCAGGCAAAAGCCACGGCAGAATCTTTAACCGCTTCGGCAGAATCGACCAGCTGCCGGCAATAGTAACGCTCGCGGTTGCTGGCACGGATTTGATGGATCGCTTCCAAGGTTTCCGTTAACGCTTGCTGGAACACTTCGTAAGCTGTGTTTTCCTTGGCTTTTAAATCCTTCACACGTCCGCCGACCACGCGGGTAAAGTAAATCACCAGCGGATTAAGCAACAAAATAAACAAGCCCAACTGCCAGTGCATCCACAGCAAGATCACCGCTGTACCAATGATGGTCAGCACCGCCACCAGTAATTTGCTGATGGTGTTGCCAATAAAATTGTCCAGCGTATCCAAATCCGTCACCAAGTGCGTGACAACCGTGCCGGTACCCAAGCTTTCGTATTCGGACATGGAAATGGTCTGTAAATGCCCAATCAAATCTTTGCGGAGATTGAAAATGACGTCTTTAGAAATGGCACAAAAATGCCGCGACTGGATGGTGTTGAAGATAATGGCGACAATCCGCAGCAACAAACTCGCCAGCAAAACGGCAGCAATGTAAGTGATCGGCACATGCCAATCGCTTGGCGTTGCAGTATTGATGGCGGCAATCACCCGGCCCGGCTGGTTAAGCAGCACCTCATCGACCAACAATGGCATCAATAACGGCACGGGTACGCTGGCAAGCGTCGCCAAAATGGCGATGACATGCGAGTAGACCAGCCGTTTTTTATGCTTAAAGGCAAGTTTTTTAAGGGTTTTCCAACTATAAAATGGGAAGGATTGCTCAGGGTGCACAGCGCTAATTGACAGGAAATGGATTAAGCCCCGAATTGTAGCACCAGACCTTAAAACCACCGCCAACTGAAAGCTCAGGCTAACAACACAACAACAAGAAACACCCCTCATGGGCTGATGGATCAAGTACCGACATTAACAAAAAATTAACACAGCCTTCATTCTAATGACTTTTATAAAAGCCACTATTGTCGGCTGGATGCCTGCGTGTCCATTGGCCTTGTTTGGCAAAAGTTGCTTAGCAATGAAAAACTATTATTAAACCGGAGAGACTTAATGAAACTAAATTTAACTGCGATGGCGGTTGCTGCGGCTTTGTCAGCCGGCACAACCTTGGTCGCACAAGCGGCAAGCCCTGATTCATTTTCAGCCCCAGCATCTGACCGTAACACTTGGTATACAAACGGCAACAACACAGTCACTGCTATTGCCGCAAGAAAAGACAATATCGCGCAAGCCAAAAACGTCATATTATTCATCGGTGACGGCATGGGTGTTTCTACGGTAACGGCTGCCCGTATCTTGGCAGGCCAACAACCGAACATCATCGGCAGCAACAGCAGTACAACACCTAGCAGCGGCGAAGAAAACTCTTTGAGCTTTGAGCTGTTCCCCAACTTGGCTTTGTCAAAAACTTACAGCGTCAACCAACAAACATCTGACTCAGCCCCTACGATGACTGCAATGGTCACTGGCGTTAAATCCAACGACGGCTTCTTATCTGTTGACCAAAACTTGGTCCGCCCAACGGGCAGCACCGATTTCGCCAGCTGCAACCAAGACATCGCCAACCACAAATTGACCACCATTTTGGAAATTGCCGAACAAGCAGGCAAATCAACCGGTATCGTGTCAACCGCGCGTATCACCCACGCCACACCTGCCGCCAACTATGCCCACACACCTGAGCGTAACTGGGAAGCAGATTCCAACCAACCCACCGGTTGCGCCACACCTGACATCGCCCGCCAATTGATCGAATTCAATGTTGGCGACGGCATTGAAGTGGCTTTAGGTGGCGGTCGTGAATATTTCAGACCCAACACCTTGCTTGACCCTGAAGACACCACCAAATTAGGTAGACGTAAAGACGGTCGCGATTTGACGGCTGAATGGACAACAAAATACGGCGCAGGCAGCCATTTCATTTGGAACAAAGCGGATTTTGACGCCATCGACCCCAACACAAGCACGCATTTGCTGGGATTGTTTGAACGTTCGCACATGGAATACGAAGCAGATCGCTTAACCGATACGGCAGGCGAGCCTAGCTTGGCTGAAATGACAGAAAAATCCATCAACATCCTGAAAAACAATTCAAAAGGTTTTTACTTGCAAGTAGAAGCCGGACGTATTGACCACGGACACCATGCCGGTAACGCTTACCGCGCCCTGACAGATGCCATTGCCTTGTCTGATGCCGTCAAAAAAGCGGTTGATACCTTGGCTGCTGCAGGCAAACTGGATGAAACACTGATTATTGTCTCTGCTGACCATAGCCATGTCTTCACCATTGCCGGTTATCCACAACGCGGTAACAATATCTTGGGCAAAGTGATCGAACCCGGTGTAGGCACTTATGCAAAAGCGTCTGACAACAACCCATACACCACGTTGTCTTATGCCAACGGCTTGGGCTACCACACTGGCGTGAAAGGCGATGACGTTTACAGCACCGCCGTGCAAATTGGCCGTTTCGCCAATATGAGCGCTGTTGACACCACCGATGCGGATTTCCATCAAGAAGCCATGGTACCTTTGGCTAGTGGTGAAACCCACGCGGGTGAAGACGTTGCCATCTATGCCACCGGCCCTGGCTCAAGATTGTTCAAAGGCACGTTGGAACAAAACGTGATTTTCCATGTAATGAACAGAAAAATGACCAAAAAATAAGGCCACAAGGCTTTATGCATTTGGACATTCCGCTTTAAAAATGGAATAACTAGGCTGGATGCCACAACGGGGGTGCTAACAAGCACCCCCGTTTTTTCTGGCAAATGGCTATTATTCAACTATTGGAACCGTGTTAATGAAAATCTTAATAACCGCCGCCCTTATCAGCTTATTGACAGCCTGTGCTGGCACAGCAGAAAAAAAGCTCAGCTTGCCGGAAAACCTGGCTGCTTTCGCCCCCAACACCCCATTGGCTTGCCAATACCAAAAAACGTTAGATGACGGAAAAAACCAACAAACCAGCCATTGGTATTTTTGGCGGACCGCTTCACGAACGGAAACCTTCGATGAACTCACTCACCAAGGTGAAGTTTGGGAGCGTGACCAAGCCGGAAAATTGTTCCATACCCGGCTGTTCTACCCAGAAAAACTGGCGCTGGAATTTGTATCAGGCGACCTCGCCGCACTGGGATCAGAGGTGTCGTGGCAACAATTGTCATCCATTATTGACGCCAAAAACCTAGGCAGGGAATTGCTGCCCGTCAACCAAGAAAATCTGAACGGCACCGTGGTTGAACATTACGCCGGTAAACTCAATGGCGTACAAACGGAAGTGGATTGGCTGCCGCACTTACAATTGGCGGCGCGGATTGACAAGCACTTTCCCGAAGGCTTGACACGGCTGAACTTAACGAATTGTGGCAGCGCAGCCAGTCTTGCCGCCAAACCCATCAGCCAAGCCGAACTGAACAATTTCCGCCATATTGAATTCACCGACATCGGCGATATGGAATCGGACCCGATGGTGCAACGTATTGAAAAATTGATGGGCGGACACCAACATTAAGCCTCAACCGACAATGCATCCCTGCAGCCTTTCAGGTTTTGACAGCCTGAAAGGCAAAGCCGAATTTACATGGGCTTCAAAAAATCCATGGAAACCCAGCCGTCAATGGCATTGTCACCTTGCAAATCAACCGCCACCCAACCGCTTTTTTCTTTGATGACAAAGACATGGGTATCTTTTGCCAACACGCGTATCACATCAAACTGCGTACCCGCTCCTGATCGCATCCTCAGCCCTTCGCGGGCAGCAACCAGATAAACCGCACGGGGTTCATCGGCATGGATCGCTTGCGGCATATCCTTGCTGGTTAAAAATGGATCATCCGTTTCGGTTTTTAGCCATAAAGCACCTTCTGCCGCCCGCCTTAGCACCAAGCCTGGCAAAGCCACCTTTGCCCCTGTTTTTGGGTTGGTCGCCTTTACCCATTTTGCCAGCTCGGTAGGCACACATTGATATTCACCAATATTTAGGCGTTTTAATAAGGTACTCGCCAACAAGCTACCGATACCGGCGTTAAAGACAAAACTGGCTAACACGGCAAATTGGTTGTCGTTTAATTTCACCTTAACTTGTTGCATAACCTGCGCACCCGCTTCCGCCAAATCTGCCGCCAACAGGGCATCAGCTTCCGGCTCGGTAATTTTTGCCCCTGCCCTGACACCTTTGGTATGCCCGTAACCAATTGTCCAAACACCCGCAGGACAACGGTAGGCATCCAAATATAAACCTTCGAAATGCTTAACCAACTTCAAACCTTCTTCATTGATGGCTCTGGACATACAAAACTCCTCTCAACTAATAATTTCAAGAAAGTAAAAATTAACCGACACCGGCATTTTGCTGATGCGGTTGTTTTGCCAAATCTTGGCTGCCTTGGGCAGCCACATCCAGCTCTGCTTTGGGTTTGAGAGAAGAACGGAAATTCATGAACTTGTTCAACACGTCAAACCAAAATGGCGCGCCTAGGGAGACGGCGATAACGGTCATCAGAATGCCCAGTCCCTTTTCAAGCCATGCCCATCCATCTTTAGGCCAAAGCCTAGGGTCATCCTGATTTTGCCAGCCAATCGGCAAACCCATACGGCTCAACTCAGTCAATTGCCGCATTTGCAATTGGTAACATTGTTCAAGTGAGCTGTTTGCCGATTGGCACAGAGCTGCTGCGCGGCCTGGAGCTGTAGGGTCAATTTGCGCGTATTGCCCTGCAGCGACAACCATTTGCGAACGCAACTCGCTGCTCATCATCAGGCTTTTGGCAATCATGATGGAGTCCACATTCCCCGCTACGGCAATCGCCAACGCCACAACAAAAGCAACCCGTTGGGCGTGTTGCTTATACCAACCGCTGACTCGCTCGCCCATCGCCGAATACCAATGCTCGATATTGCCCAAAGCTTGATGGATGTCATTGCCTGCGCTTGACACCATTATCAAGAGTGAATGCTTTAACGGTTCTGGCAAAATGGGCGAAGCTTTTATTTGCTCTGCCAAAGCCGCCGTATCCAACGCATTGCCCGCCATTAATTGGCTGGTAAAAGCCAAAGCAAAGGTTCTGGGAGAAATGTACGAAGGCAAGTTTTGGGGCAGCCGTAGTTTTTGTTTGCCTGCCGCTGTTTGCAGTTGAATATCGCCTTTGTACAGCCCGTAAACCAAAGGATTGTTGTAAAAGTCTTTCACCATTTCCAAGGCTTGGTCTTGATTGGCGTTACCGCCAAACAATTCATATAAGCCTTCGCACAGCTTTTTGCCACGCAAGTGGTTGAAGCTGTTTTCCACTGCTTCCGTCATTGCCGAACAAACCAGGCTTAGCAAGAGATAAATAAAAACCAAGCCGATAGCCACATCTAAAATACCCGACACACTTTGCATGATCGCCCCCAAGATGCCCAATAAAGTCCGCACATTAACCTAGTTTTTTGGTGCTGTCTGTTAGTTATTTCACATCAATTTGGGTTATTTTTCTGATCCTACATGTCTATAATAGGAAAAAAGAAAACCAAAAAACCTTAATTTGTATTAAAAAAAACAATAGCTTGAATACACACAGACAAAGCCATACAATCAGCGGACACCCATTTTTTGAGGCATTGCCATGAGCAACAATTCCCAGCCGCCAACAACTGCCGCTCTTTTGGCAAGCAACTCAGCGCCACGCTTTATCAGCACGCAAAAAGTCACGACAGCCATCGGGAAAACAGAAGATCATGGCGCTGCGGTCGCCCTGCAAACCGATGGAAAAATTGTGGTGGCAGGCTATAGCAACCAAGCAGATTTCTTTAGCACACAATATGATTTTGCCGTGGTGCGCTATAACGCCAACGGCAGCTTGGACAGTAGTTTTTCAGGCGACGGGAAAGTTACGACCGACTCAGGTTTTTTAGGGGATGACAGCGCCACCGAAGTCGTCATACAAAGTGACGGCAAAATTTTAGTGGTGGGTACCGGCAATCCTAGCGCCAGCTATAGCAAGGACATTTTCTTGGTCCGTTACAACAGTAATGGCTCCCTGGATACTAGCTTTTCGGGCGATGGCAAAGTCACTACGGATTTGGGCAGCGTATTTGATTACGGCGGCGCCATACATTTGCAAACCGACGGCAAAATTCTCGTGGCAGGGCAAGATTCAGCCAATGATTTCGCCTTGTTGCGCTACAACAGCGACGGTTCTTTAGACACCCGTTTTTCAGGCGACGGCAAAACAACCACCGACATTTTTTTTAGCGACAACGCAGCCAGCGTTACCGTACAAAATGACGGCAAAATATTAGTGGCTGGCAGCAGCAGCGTCTGGTACTTTTCATTGATCCGCTACAATGCCGACGGCACTTTAGACACCAGCTTCTCCGAAGACGGCATCGTCACCACCCGCTTAAGCAATTCTTACAGCTCTGGCAATTCGGTCGCCTTACAGGCAGACGGCAAAATTCTAATGGCAGGGTCAACCACCGACGAAGTCACAGGAAACAGCCGCTTTGGCATAGTCCGCTATAACCCAAACGGCACATTGGACACCAGTTTTTCGGATGACGGTATGGTCACCACGGCTTTTGGCGCGGCACTGAATAGCATTGGCAATTCAATAGCTATCCAAGCCGATGGCAAAATCCTGGTGGGCGGATTCATTTACCGCGCCAACAGCAATTTCGGCTTCACCGAATATGCCGACTTCGCCCTAGCCCGCTACAACAGCGACGGCAGCTTGGACACCAGTTTTGGTGGTGACGGCAAAATAACCACTTCCATTTCTTTGGATTTTGATTACGGCTATTCGCTTGCCGTACAAGCCGACGGCAAAATCATCCTTGCCGGAACAACCGTAAGCAATCTTAATAGCGACGATACCGATTTCGCCGTTATCCGCTACAACACCGATGGCAGCTTGGATAATAGCTTCGGCACTGCCGTCAACAACCTTAACAGCACCGCCCGCTATTACGAAGGCGGTGAAGCCGTGGTATTGAGCGATGCTGTACAAATTATCGATGCCGAACTGGCCGCGCAAGGCAACTACAAAGGCGCATCGTTGACTTTATCGCGGGAAGGCGGCGCCAATGCCGACGACTTATTTTCGGCAACCGGCAAGCTCAGCTTTGTTGACAACAAAGCGCTGTTGGATGGCGTATCGCTAGGCTCGGTCAGCAACAGCAACGGCATGCTAAAAATCACCTTTAACGCCAATGCAACCCAAGCCAAAATCAATCAATTGCTCTCATCATTGGCTTATGCCAGCAGCGCGTCCAATCTACTCGAAAGCATTAAAATCAACTGGATTTTTAATGACGGCAATACCGGCGCCCAAGGAAGCGGAGGTGACTTATCCGCCATCGGCACAACCACCGTCAGCATTACCAATGTCAACCAAGCACCTACATTGCCTGCACCCGCCAGCATCAACTATTTGGACACCGCATTCGATGACAGTTTTGGCATCGTCTCCGGTTTTTTAAATACCACAGATGCCGACGGCGATACGCTCACTTACGCTGTCTTAGGAGGCAAAAACGAAGCGGGCGGCTTAATGACCCAAACCACCACCGACGGCACGCTGACCCTTAACACATCGACAGGCGAATATAGCTTCGCCCCCATTGACACCCAGCTGGAACAATTAACCTCGAATAAAAGCTTAAGCTTTGATCTTAATGTTTCTGATGGCAGCTTGATGGCTACGCAGACTCTGATCATCAACATCAACCAAAGCGGCATAACCGAATCGAACGGCAACGACACGCTTACCGGCAGTGACCGGGATGATGTCATGCGAAGCCTCAGGGGTGACGACAACCTATCAGGCCTGAAAGGCAATGACCAATTGCGCGGCGGCCAAGGTAATGATTACTTGCTAGGCGGTCAAGGTGATGACAACCTGCACGGTGAAAATGGCAATGATGTCTTATTGGGTGGCCTAGGCGATGACCGCCTGAATGGAAACGCCGGCCTGAACACTTTAACTGGCGGGGCAGGCAAAGACGCCTTTATCTTTGATAGCGCATTGGGGAGCGCAATGCAAACCATCACTGACTTTTCCGTCACCGATGACACCATTAGAATCCACCAAAGTGTCTTCAGCCAGATTACCGGCATCGGCATACTGGATCAGCATTTTTTTACCATCGGTTCCTCCGCTAAAGATGGCAACGATTATTTATTTTACGATAGGCAATTGGGGGCATTATTTTACGATGCGGACGGCAACGGCGACGGCGGTTCCATACAAATAGCCTTATTGGCGACGCGACCGGATTTAAGCAATGCCCATTTTTGGGTCATTTAATTTTGTTTGATGAACAAACGCCGTCAGGGCAATTTGTTCTTCCAAACAATACCCCCAAACTTAACCGGTATTTGGCAAACAACACATAAAGGCCATCAAATATCAGGTTGATGACAGGCCATCCGGTCGGTGCCATTAACCAACCCAAACCTACCGCACGGTAGGCGGCACGAAAAACCGGCATACCCTTAATTATTCGCCCATCGGGCAATAACCCGTGTATTTCCGCCATCAATTCCGCCGTTTTTTTGCCGTAATCTTCGGCATTAAAACCTGCCGAATGAATATCTTGAAGCACCAAGCGCCCGTGCTTGTTGCAACGGGATAAAAAAGCCACTTCTTTGCGGCAAATAGGACACTGTCCATCGTAAAAAAGTGTAAACTCAACAATGCTGTCTAACTGTTGCATTAATATCCTCTCCCTTTTATCTATAACCTGAATGACTGGCTTTAAGGTTAAACTTAACAAACAACTTAATAAACAACTTATCAATTAAATTTTTCCATTATTCTCAACATGGGTAGCGATCATGAAAATTCCATTTAATTACTGGTATCCGCTGCTCGAAAGCCATGAAGTCAAAACCAAACCTCTTGGCGTTGAGCGGCTAGGGAAGAATTTTGTATTTTGGCGTACCACGGATGGTGAAGTACATGCACAGCTTGACCGTTGCCCGCATTTGGGCGCGGCCTTAAGTCTGGGCAAAATCAGTGACGACCATTTGGTCTGTCCTTATCATGGCTATGAATTCGACCGTTCCGGACAATGCAAATACATTCCGGCTCTAGGAAGAAATGGCAAGATACCCAAAAAAATGTCCGTCAACAGCTTTAAAGTCTGTGAGCAACACGGGTTTATTTGGCTGTGGTGGGGGGAAGATCAGGAAGATTATCCGCAGCCGCCTTTCTTTGCCGACTTATTGCCGGAAAACGAACCCGCTTGGCGCTACGGCACCAAAACCATGGACTGGCCTGTACACTACACACGCGCCATTGAAAGCCAGTTGGATGTTGCCCACCTGCCCTATGTACATCGCGCAACCATTGGCACGGACAATGAAAGCCTTGTCGAAGGCCCGTATGTGGAAGCTGACAAAACCGGCATTAAAGTCTGGATGACCACCGCTGTCGATGAAGGCCAAGCACCCCGTAAAATGGCGGAGCTGGCAGAAGCCGCTGCCGGAACAGAAGCTGGTCTTAGATTGCTGTTCCCAGGCATTTGGTTGCTGACCTTGGGGCCGCGCCTGAAAAACTTTATCGCTTTTGTGCCGATCAACGAACAGAAAACCCGCTATTACATCCGGTGTTACCACCAAAAACAGCATCCCGTCTTGGCAAGACTGTTTGAATGTCTCATGGGCTTTAGCAACCGCTATATTTTTGGCGAAGACAAACGCGTAGCGATGACGCAAACCCCTGCCAACAGCCTATTTGCAAAGCACGATATTTTGATTGCCGCCGACCGGCCTGTCAGCCGTTTCCGCAAACTGCTGGCGACCCTTATTGAAACACCCGAAGGTTACGGCGAACCCTGCAAGATTGACGCAAACGGCGAGCCGCAATAAGCACTTATACCACCTTTGCCAGCATGTCCCCAGCCAACTGCCGGTTTCTGACGAGCAAAGGATGGCATAAACTATTGATTTTGATATTTTCCGCCAGCTGCCAAACCGAGCTGCTGGCGGGCAATATCATCAAATCGAAAGGCGTCCAATACGAATAACAGGGTAAGGCTTGCAAACACGCGTCATGTTGCTGAAGATTTTGCAAAAAAACACTGTTAGGACGCATTTGCACCGCACCCGCACGTGCAGACAGATACGCCATCACCGTACCCCGATGCGGCGCAGCAATACTGAAAAAATGGCTGACCCGCCGGTAGCCGCCCAAAACCTGTAAGTAATAGCGGGCAATTAAACCGCCCATACTAAAACCCACCAAAACAAACGGAGTGTCGCCGTTATCCAGTTCGGCATGGATAAATGCCTGTAATTTTCCAGCCAGCACCTCCAAACCGGCACCTTCGTTATTGGGCGTTAACGAAGGTGCAATGCAGCGGTGGCCTTGTTGTTCCAAAGCCAAGCACAAGCTTTTGAACTTAGCGGATGTATCATTGATACCGTGTACCAAAACAAAAATCATAAAACGCCCGTCTGCCCAATAAAAGGCATCATTTTCACATCAATTGGCTACGCCGCGTTTTTCTTCAAACCAACGGTACAAAGTCGGCAACATCACCAAGGTCAGCAACGTGGAGGTAATCAAGCCACCGATGACCACAATCGCCAAAGGCCGCTGCACTTCCGAACCCGGCCCTGTAGCAAACAAAAACGGCACCAAACCCAGCAAGGCAATAGTTGCCGTCATCATCACCGGTCGGAAACGTTGCGCACAGCCTTGGCGGATCGCATCAATTTGGCTTAAGCCGCCATCACGCAAATTGCGGATATACGACACCAACACCACGCCGTTCAACACAGCAATCCCCCACAAGGCGATAAAACCGACGGAAGCCGGAACGGACAAATATTCGCCGGTGATAAACAAAGCCACCACGCCGCCAATGGACGCAAACGGCAACACCAAAATAATCAGCGCGGCGAACCGTAACGAGTTGAAAAGCATGAACAGCAAAAAGAAAATCGCGCCGATGGTGATAGGGATGATGATTTTTAAATGCCCCAACGCGCGTTCCATATTTTGGAATTGCCCGCCCCATTCCAAGTAATAACTTTCCGGCAACTTCACTTGGCTGGCGACGGCTTGTTGCAACTCTGCGACAAAGCCACCCAAATCGCGGTCGCGCACGTTAACGCCAATGACAATGCGGCGTTTGCCCATTTCACGGCTGATTTGCGACGGCCCGTCACTTAAGCGGATCTCCGCCAAATCGCCCAAAGGTACGCGTGCGCCATTGGTGGAGGTCAGCAAAATGGCGTCAATCGCTTCAATACTGTCACGAAAACCTTCCGGTAATCGCACCGCTGCGGAAAAACGCCGCTCGCCTTCGTAGATTTCGGTGGCCGTTTTTCCGCCTATCGCCGTCTCGATAACGTCGTGGATGGCGGAGGCATTAATGCCGTGGCGGGCAATCGCTTCGCGGTCAACGGTGATGGAGAGATATTGCTGTCCGGTCAAGCGTTCAACGCGGATGTCTTGCGAGCCTTTTACACTCCCAGCCACTTTGGCGATTGCGTTTGCAGTCGCTTTAAGCTTTTCCAAGTCATCACCAAAGACTTTTACTGCCAAATCTGAGCGCACACCAGTGAGCATCTCATCGACGCGGTCTGAAATGGGTTGTGCCATTACCACTTGAATGCCCGGCAAACTGCTGCTGAGTTTTTCGCGCATGGCATCGGCAATATCGTCCTGATTCCAGCCCTTAGGCCATTGGTCGCGTGGCTTTAGGCTGATGATGGGCGTGGATTCATTTTGCGCTTGCGCATCGGCAGGGCTTTCACCGCGTCCTAAACCGGACACTGCCGATAACACGCCGGGAATTTCCATGATCATTTTCATGGCTGCTTTTTCCATTTTGATCGACTCATCGAGGGAGATATTTGGCGTGCGGTTGATGCCAGGCACAATCGAACCTTCTTTCATTTCCGGTATGAAGGAGCTGCCCAAAAATGGCAATATCGCCAGTGTACCGGCAAATAAGCCGACCGCCACCAACACCACCAGCTTGCCGCGCTGCAAAGCGATATCCAGCAATTTCAGGTACGGCTTTTTCATAAAGGCAATGATCGCGGTATCGTGGTCGTGATTATCATGGCCTTGCAGCAAAAACGAACACAGCACCGGTGTTAAGGTCAGCGACAAAATCAGCGAAATCAATAACGCAATAGCGATGGTAAACGCCAATGGTGAAAACATTTTGCCTTCCATGCCTTGTAAGGTCATCAACGGCAAAAACACCACGATAATAATGCCGACACCAAACAACACTGGCGTGGCGACTTCTTTTGCTGCCGCCATCACCACTTTCAGGCGGCTGGTGGCGCGGCCTTTGCGGACAGCCAACAAAGTAAAGGCATTTTCGACGACCACCACCGAGCCATCAACAATCAGGCCAATGGCAATCGCCAGACCGCCCAGCGACATCAAATTGGCGGAAATGCCCAGTTGGTTCATGACGATAAAAGTCGCCAGCGGTGTCACCACCAAGGTACACACGACGATAACACTTGAGCGCACGTCACCCAGAAACAGCATTAAGATGACCACCACTAAGGCAATGCCTTCCATCAGCACTTTGGTCACGGTATGCAAGGCGGCATCGACCAATTCACTGCGGTCATAATACGGCACAATTTTTAAGCCGTCAGGCAGCATGTTTTTGTCGTTGATCTCTTGCACACGTTCCTTGATGCGGCTGACTACCTCTTTGGCATTGCCGCCGCGTAGCATCATAACCACGCCGCCGACCGATTCGGTATAGCCGTTTTTAATCACCACGCCAACGCGCACTTCATAGCCAATTTTCACTTCCGCAACATCATGGATATGGATAGGCACGCTGTTCTGTTCTTTTAAAACAATATTGCCAATATCCGCCACATCGCGGATCAAGCCCACGCCACGGATCAGATACTGCTCGGCATAATGCGGCAAGATGCCGCCACCGCTGTTGGCGTTATTGCTTGCCAATGCGTTAAAAACTTCGTTCAGTGAAATATTGTAGTGATGCAAACGGTCAGGATGCACCAGCACTTGGTATTGCTTAACATAACCACCCTGCGAGTTGATTTCCGCCACGCCTTGGATGCCGCGCAACAAAGGCCGCACCACCCAATCCTGCACTTCCCGCCGCCGCATGAGTTCGGCTTGGCTCAATTCCTGGTTGCCGTCGTCCACTTTATCCAAGGTGTATTGATAGACTTCGCCTAAGCCCGTTGAAACCGGCCCTAAAATCGGCGTCACGCCTTCGGGCATGTTGTGGCTGACTTCCATCAAG
Organism: Methylosoma difficile; assembly: GCF_054657615.1. Classification (NCBI taxonomy): domain Bacteria; kingdom Pseudomonadati; phylum Pseudomonadota; class Gammaproteobacteria; order Methylococcales; family Methylococcaceae; genus Methylosoma; species Methylosoma difficile. Next base: position 338,315 of record NZ_BAAHYJ010000001.1, read on the forward strand.
CGTTCCATCACCAACTGTCTGGCAAAGTAAACATCGGTGTCGTCGGTGAACACCAAGGTAATCAGCGACAAGCTATTTTTGTTTAAGGAACGCATTTCCGTTAAGCCAGGCAGGCCAGTCATAGCGATTTCCAGCGGCACGGTGATGAAGCGTTCGACCTCTTCCGGTGAGCGTCCGGTCGCTTCGGTAGCCACTTGCACCTGCACGTTAGTGACATCCGGAAAAGCATCGACCGACAAGGTTTGCAAGGCTTTACCCCCAAACAACGCCAAGCCGATTGCCAACACCAAAATCAGCACACGGTTGTTAAGCCCGCCATTGATTAAACCTTCAACCATTGGCTTACCCCAGCTCTTTGCGTTGACGTTCGTTGTTCAGATGGAAACTGCCTTCCACCACCACTTTTTCACCCTGCTGCAAACCACCCAACACGCGGCGTATTTCGCCATCGCGGATGCCCAGCTTGACGGGCCTTAAGGTAAATTCGTCCGCACTGGTTTGCACAAAGACATGATCGCGGTCGTCAACGCGGATCACCGCCGACTCCGGCAACACCAACTCTTGCGCGCTTTGTTTGCGGATCACCAAGGTTGCCAACATTTGCGGCTTGAAAATACGTTTAGGATTGGGAATATCCATGTGGACGGTGACGGTACGGGTGCTAGGATCAACCATATCCGCCACATAAACCAAACGCCCGTTCTGCTCCTGATCGGGCAAGGACGGAATCGTCACCGAAGCCTCATCACCTTTATGCACCCAATGTGCTTGTTGTTCGGGCAACTCTGCAACCACCCAAACGTGCGACAAATCGGCAACGGTAAACAAGGCATCGGCAGGCTGCACAACTTGCCCGACAGTGACAGTGCGTTCAACAATCGTACCGGCAATCGTTGCGGTAATTGGCAACATGGAGTGGATGGTCTTTTCTTTCGACAAACGCGCCAAATCAGCATCACCCATACCCAATACCCGCAATTGGTCGGTGGCGGTGCGTAAATCGACCTCGGATTCGGTCAATACGCTTTCGCGCTCCTGCATTTCGGCGGCAGGGATCACGTCGCTAGCAAACAGACGTTTGGCACGGCTGGCCGCCATGCGGTGCAAATTGACTTGCGAAGTGGTTTTCAAATACGCCGATTGCGCCACCCCTAGCTCGGTGCTGTTCAGCATCGCCAAGCGTTCGCCTTTTCGGACATCTTGGCCTAACACCGCTTGGGTTTCGGTAATCCGTCCGGTAACGGTTGCGCCAATCCGCGCTACCCGCTGCTGGTCGAGTTCGACACGGGCTGGCAAACGCAAGGAATCTTGCACCTCGCCCTCGCCAATGGCGATCACCTTAATTTGTTGCAATAGCAAAGGCGTGGCCTTTACTGAAAGCGGGGCTTCGGCAAACGCTGCCGTTGCGGAAAAAATGAGAAGAATCCATAAACCCATCAATCTCATAGCGTAGTCATCTCCCAATGGATCGCGCATAACAATTATTATTTTGGTGCAAAAAAACCACCAACATGTATTAAACCGGTGCAAAAGCACACTGACAGCTGGTGCTTATTGCCTAAGAAAGCTTTCAAACTCAAGATTTTACTTTTGAACAAACAATTTGGAACCGTTACCTTTGGTTTAATTCAACCAATATTGGTATTGACCGACGGGCGAGTGCTTTTAGGTCAGTCATACCCCGAAAAGCCGTCCAGAAACCTTTGGTACATCTCCTCGCGCTCAGCAATATACGCGCCAACTGTTAAAAATTACCACTTTTGCCATTAGCCTATCACTACCCAGGCAAGCTTAGCAGAAGTGATAATATTGACCTGTTGAATTAGGAACATACCCGCCATCAGACCTTGGACGCTTTATGCCGCGATTTTTTACTTTACCAAACTATCCTTTCTACAAGCTTGCAATCGTCACCTTATTAGCCCTTAACGTTGTCATATTCGCTTGGCTCGAATCCCTGACCAATGCCGTCGATGCTTTGGTTTGGGTGCTGTTATTGGTACTTTACGAATTGGAAACCAATGGTGTCGCCCCGTTATCGGAAAACCAATTGCGCCCCGTGCGCAATGCCTTGATTATCCTGATTGTCTTGGTATTTTTCCGCTATTTGCAGGAAAGCGAATGGCTTAACGTCTGCAATGACTTACTGTGGTTTGCGTTAATTGCCTTGTTGGAAATGGAAGTGCGCTGGCCCGACAAAGTCCTGCAATTTCGGCATAGCTACTGGCTTGCCACGGTGCTGGTGTTTATTGGCCTGATAGCCATGGTGGTGGCATGGGCCATGCAATCGGCTTGGCTGGATGTTTATGATGCCAGCTTATGGATTGTTGCGTTTGGTTCGATTGAAGCAGATATTTTCCAGTTATTGCAGCGCAAGCGGATTAACGCCAACAGCCGCACCTAAGCACACGGATATACGTTATAATTCACGGCTTTTCTACCGTATAGACACGCCATGGCCCAGTTTTTTGCAATCCATCCGGAAAACCCGCAGTTACGCCTAATCCATCAGGCCGTGGAAATTCTCCACAAAGGCGGCGTGATCGCCTACCCGACCGATTCCTCTTATGCGCTGGCTTGCCATATTGGCGACAAACAGGCCATGGACAAAATCCGCCGCATCCGCCAGCTCGATGACAAGCACGATTTCACGCTAATCTGCAAAGACCTGACGCAAGTATCCAATTTCACCAAAATTGGCAATGATGCCTTTCGACTGATTAAACACCTGACACCCGGCCCGTTCACCTTTATTTTGGACGCCACCCGCGAAGTCCCCAAACGCTTGCAACACCCGAAGAAAAAAACCATCGGCATCCGCATCCCAGACCATCCCATCGCGCAATTGCTGGTACAAGAGCTGGGCGAAGCCATGTTTAGCAGCACGTTAATATTGCCGGGCGAAACCGACCCGATGAGCGACCCTTACGACATCCGTGAAAAACTGGAACATGAATTGGACTTAGTGATTGATGCCGGTATTATTGAGTTCGAACCCACCACCATGATCGCTATCACCAACAGCGGCACCGAAATTATCCGCCAAGGCAAAGGCATCGCCACTATGCTGCAAAAATGATGAGAAAAACCTTATGATGGACGAACTGACAGTCATACAACGCATTGTGGTCTGGATTTTGCCAGTCGTATTTGCCATTACCGTACACGAAGCCGCCCATGCGTGGATCGCCAAAAAACGCGGCGACAACACCGCTTATGTTTTAGGCCGCGTCACCCTTAACCCAATCAAACACATCGACTGGCTAGGCACGGTGATACTGCCTTGTCTATTGTTGGTCACCGGCACCGGCTTTATTTTTGGTTGGGCCAAACCCGTGCCGATTGATGCCAGAAACTTCAAAAAACCTTTGCAAGATATGGCACTTGTAGCATTAGCCGGCCCCTTGTCGAATTTGATGATGGCTTTGACTTGGGCATTGATTGCCCGCCTAGGCGTTATCATCGGCGTAGAGGCCATCTCCTTACCACTGATTTATTCAGGTGTTGCTGGCATTTCCATCAATTTGGTGCTGTTCTTGATTAACCTGCTGCCCATCCCGCCTTTGGACGGCAGCCGCGTGCTGACTGGTTTATTGCCGTCACGGATGGCTTGGCAATTTGCCAAACTTGAGCCTTATGGCTTCTACATTTTATTGGCCTTGCTGTATTTCAACGTCCTGAGTGTTGTACTCGCTTATCCAATGTATGTGGCACAAAACCTGTTCATGTCGATTGCAGGCCTTTAAGCCACATTGCCACCGCCAATGGAAACAACCACCGAAGCCGCAACGTCCTTAACCCTCGCCATTGTCAACGGCTCGCCGTTAAACCAACTGCCCGAAGATCTGTACATCCCGCCCGATGCGCTGGAAGTGTTTTTGGAATTGTTCGAAGGGCCGCTGGATTTGCTGTTGTATTTGATAAAAAGGCAGAATCTGGATATTGTCAACATTCCCATTGCCGAGATTACCCGCCAATATATTGACTACATCCAGCTGATGGGCAACCTGAACATCGAACTGGCGGCAGAATATTTGGTGATGGCGGCCTTGTTGGCGGAAATCAAATCACGCATGCTGCTGCCAAGGCAAAGCGAAGCTGAAGAAGAGGAAGAAGACCCAAGGGCGACCTTAATCAGGCGGCTGCAAGAATACGAACTCATCAAAAACGCCGCCGAAGAAATTGACCAATTACCGCGTCTTGAACGCGACATTTTTAGCGCCGAGGCCGAGCCGCCCGATTTAAAAATCGCCCGTCAACACCCCGACCTTGATCTTAAAGAACTGTTATTGGCGTTTAAGGATGTCCTCAAACGCGTTGAACAACTCAGCCACCACCATATAACTAAAGAACCCTTATCAGTCCGTGAACGAATGGCAGCCATTTTGGCAAACCTTAAAGGAGAAGATAGCCTCCTTTTCTCGCAATGTTTTATCCGAAAAGAAGGACGGGGAGGCGTCGTCGTCTCGTTTTTGGCCATCCTCGAACTCAGCAAAGAGCGGCTCATCGAAATCATCCAGCCCGAACCCTTTGCCGAAATCCGAGTCCGAACCGCCCGCGCCAGCAGCAGCGAAGCCCTCATCTAAGCCGAAGGCCAAACCCAGAGCCACGCCGAAGCCTGCACTTGAAGCGATTGCTGTCGAAACTTACCAACGCCAGCAACCACTTAAGCCACACCTGTACGCCAAGCTACGCAACCGCAAGCCTTCGCGCGCCTCAGCACCGGTAGCTGCCGAACCTTACCGGCGCAGCCAACCGCTTAAGCCGCATTTGTACCTTAAGCTGCGAAAACGCCAGCCAGCCAGTATTGCCGCATCTGCAAAAGCCCAGCCTGTTGACAACATCAGCCTTGCAGCCGATGCAGTGCCGCGCAGCCAGACCCTTAAACCGCATCTTTACGCTAAACTACGGGTACGGCAACGCCGACAAGCCAGCACACCGGTTCTTGTCGCACCCGTCATCGCTGTTTCCGCCCTTGCCGAGGTCGACGTCAACATGGACACCAAACGTATCGTTGAAGCCCTTTTATTCGCCGCCAAACAACCGATGACCGCCAAACAGGTGCAACAGGCGTTCCCCGAATTGGAACAACCCGACCTGACCGACATCCACGCCGCCATCGCCAGCATTTGCGAAGATTACCGGCAACGCCCGATAGAGCTTAAACTGGTCGCCAGCGGCTACCGTTTTCAAGTACGCCAAGAGCTTTCACAGTGGGTGATGCGCCTGTTTGAAGAAAAACCACCCCGCTATTCCCGCGCCTTATTGGAAACGCTCGCCATCATCGCTTACCGCCAACCAGTCACGCGCGGCGATATTGAAGACATCCGAGGCGTTAGCGTCAGCTCCAGCATTATCCAGACCTTGTTGGAGCGTGAATGGGTCAAAATCATCGCCCACAAGGAAGTGCCAGGCCGACCGGCTTTATACGGGACCACAAAACAATTTCTGGACTATTTCAATCTAAGCGCATTAAATGAACTGCCGACCTTGCAAGAAATTCAAGAACTTGATCCGTCGTCAGCCAGCACGCACACATTAACCAAGGTAAACCGTGAACAACAACAAGAAGCCCAACAACCGCTATTCGCCGAAAAATCTGAATGAGCAAATTGCTGCGAAAAAACCGCAACGCCATGCCGGCAAACCCACTAGCAGCCAACCTAAACCAGCGCCCGCTCCCAAACAGAAACCTTTAGCTGATGGTGACGCCAGCGAGCGCATCCAAAAAGTCTTGGCACGTGGCGGCGTGGGTTCGCGTCGCGAGATCGAACGCTGGATAGAAGAAGGCAAGCTGAAACTGAACGGCAACACCGTCAAGCTCGGCGACCGCCTAAAACCCGGCGATTTTTTGCAGTTGAACGACCGCCGTATCGACTGGGAAAAATACGCCGAACAACCCACCCGTGTCTTGCTCTACCACAAACCGGTGGGCGAAGTGGTCACACGCCGCGATCCACAAGGGCGTCCGGTGATTTTCTCAAAACTACCTGAACTGGCGACAGCACGTTGGATTGCCGTCGGACGTTTGGACATTAACACATCGGGATTGCTGCTTATCACCAACAACGGCGAACTCGCCAACCGTTTGATGCACCCGTCTACGCAAATGGAACGCGAATACGCCGTTCGGATTTTGGGTGAAGTGCCTGAAGCCATGCTGGAAACCTTAAAACAAGGCGTGGAACTGGAAGACGGCAAAGCCCAGTTTGACCACATTTTCTACACTGGCGGCGAAGGTGCCAACAAATGGTACAACGTGATTGTCAGCGAAGGCCGCAACCGTTTGGTACGGCGGCTCTGGGAATCGCAACAGGTGGTGGTCAGCCGCCTGATGCGGGTACGCTACGGGCCAGTGGTGTTGCCGGACCGCCTGCGCACGGGTGGCATTTACGAACTCAACCAAAAAGAATTGGATACGTTGTTTGAGTTTGCCGAGCTGGACAAAAAACAGGCATTTGGCTTAATGGCTAGCCAAATCGAACCGAAACGGTTGCGGATCCGCAAATCATAAGTGAAAGGCTGTCTTAACGGACAGCTTGTTGCCAATCGCTCAGACATGGGAAAGATGCTGCGGCTTCAGCCGTTAAGATAACCGTGTCATTAGATATTAATAAAATACAGGCATTCTTTGTGGGATTTTGAAAAATCTTTCATCATCAATACGCCACTATTTTATTAACCTAAAAAGAGCAAACCGCAATGAAAGGCAATCATCCACTTTTATACTCAGCGCTAGCGCTGGGTATCGCCGCCAGCAATACGCTGGCTGCTGCACCAGCGACCCCTATCGAACATGTGATTGTTGTCATTGGCGAAAACGTCTCCTTTGACACGCTGTTTGGTGCCTATAAAGCCCCCAAAGGCCAAACTGTAAAAAACTTGCTGTCGCAAAAAATTATTAACGCAGACGGTACACCAGGCACCGCCTACACAAAAGCGCAACAAGTCCAAGCCAGCAACCCGACCAGCCGTTACACAGTCACACCTATCGTTGGCGCACCTTATGCGGCTTTGCCACAACCTTTACAGACCGGCATTCTTGATCCTGCCACCTTATCTTTTATAGGCGGCATTCCTGACCCGCGCTTCCCTAGCAATTTGCCTAGCGGCCCATTCCAAATCAGCCAATATGTACCTTATGGTTCTGCCAATTCGGCTACTGGCGATCCGGTACACCGTTTTTTCCAAATGTGGCAACAAACAGGCGGCAACAACTTTAACCTAAGCCGCTACACATGGGTTGCGACAAACACAGGTACTGGTGGTGATAACGGTGTCGATGGCCCGTCCCCTGGCGATTCCCAACAAGGCGGCGAACTGATGGGCTTCTTTAACATGTCACAAGGTGATGCGCCCGTCTTTAAACAATTGGCAGACAACTACGCGTTAAGCGACAACTACCATCAGTCCATTATGGGCGGCACGGGAGCCAACTTCTTCGCGATTGCCACGGGCGATGTGGCGGTTTACAACAATGGCGGCGTCTTGGCGACCCCACCTGCCAACCAAATTGAAAATCCAGACCCTGTGGCGGGTACCGAAAACTTCTACACCCAAGACGGCTACCAAGGCGGTTCTTATGTGAACTGTTCTGACAGCAGCCAGCCTGGTGTCAAAGCCGTCCTGAGCAGACTGAATTTTTTAAAAAGTAACAGTAACTGTGCCAAAGACGCTTACTATCTGGTCAACAACTACGACACCCCTTACAACATTGACGGCACAGCCAAAGCCTTGGGTGCAGACAAATTTGTCTATCCGCCACAAAGCGTTCCTACCATTGGCGAAGCCTTGTCAAACAAAGGTGTCAGCTGGGGCTGGTATACCGCCGGTCGGGATACCAATGATGTCTTGAATGACCCGCTGTATGCCTACATCCACAGTCTTGTCACTGCCCAAGTACCAACTTACATTCCTGAACCGACCCGTACCGGCATCATCAATGCACAAACCTATACGCTGACCCAATCGGCGGTTTACAACGCCATTGGCGACCCGCACAACGCTTCTTCAACGGTTGTCAACACGCCCGCTTTGCGTAGCCACCTGAAAGGCTTGGATTCGTTCAACAACGCCATCGCGACCGAAACTTTGCCAGCGGTTTCTTTCGTCGTGCCTAAAAACCTTTCGAGCGGTCACCCAGGCTATTCTGCCCCCGCACTTTACGAACTGTTCATCAACGACCTGGTGGCATCCGTACAAGCCAAACCCAACTTGTGGGCAAACACCGCCATCATCATCACCACGGATGAAGGCGGCGGTTATTTTGACAGCGGCTATATCCAAAACATAGATTTCTTTGGCGATGGCCCACGTATTCCCATGTTGCTTGTCTCGCCATATGCCAAAAAAGGCCATGTTGACCATACCTATCATGACCATGCGTCCATCTTGAAATTTATAGAATACAACTGGGGCTTGAACCCATTGTCAGCACGCAGCCGCGACAACCTACCCAACCCAATTGCCGGCAGCACGCCTTACCGCCCTGCCAACAAACCGGCAATCGGCGATTTGACGACCCTGTTTAATTTCTAAGCATTACGTTAACGGCAGCAACAAAAAAAGCGGCAGGGACATCCGATGTCCCTGCCGCTTTCTTATAACCCCTTCCTCAATTGGCGGGTCAATCGACCAGCTTAATGCCGTCAAACTTATCCAAACTAATCAACTGCTGTTTGTACAGCGCACCAATCGCTTGCTTAAAGACTTTTTTACTGACACCAAATTCGGCATAAATCGCCTCTGGTGGGCTTTTGTCGCTTAAGCGCATCGAGCCGCCTTTGGCTTTTAGGCGCGCCAAAATGGTATCGGTTAAGGATTCCACTTTGCCGTAACCGGATTCGTACAGGCTGACGTCGATTTTAAGGTCATCACGGATCTGCTTGATATAGCCTTCGAATTTCTGGCCTTTTTTAACCGGCTGGAACAATTCGTTTTGATAAAGCATGCCCCAATGGCTGTGGTTGACAATAGCCTTCACACCCAAATCGGTTTTATCGGCAATCACCAAGGTGACTTTTTGTCCTTCCTTAAAGTACACCGACTCATCCAGCAAGTGCTTGTCGATTTTGGTGGTGGCGGCGATGCGGCCTTTTTCATCCATGAAGATTTTCACCAGATAAAACCTGCCAACTTCCATTTCATGATGCTGCTCGCTAAACGGCACCAACAAATCTTTGGGCAAACCCCAATCCAAAAACGCGCCATAGTAATTGAGCGACACCACTTTCAGCCAAGCGACTTCATCCACTTCAGCCTTCGGTTTCTGCGTGGTGGCTGCCAGATGGCCTTCCCCGTCAACAAACACAAAAACCTCCAAGGTATCACCCACCTCGCAAGCGGGTGGGCGTTTATCGACCAGCAAGACTTTGCCGGAGGTGCCGTCGTCCAGATAAATATCCGCACCTTGTATTTTAACGACGTTGAGGGTGTTGGTTTTGCCGATGCTTATCATAGTAGGACGAAGGAACGTAAGTGGTAGTGGGGTTGGAAGCGCTGCATAAGGGCAACGCCGCGCTGAAGATGATGTCCAGCGCGGCGTTATCCATCAGACTAACTGGTAATCACAAAACGCACGGCATCCAAACGCAATTGCGCCGCTTGGATATTTTCATGCGCTAATAAGGTCATGTCTTTGAGCTGTTCAATTTCTTCTTCGCGAATCGTCGGGTTGACTTTTTGCAAGCGGACCAAGCGTTTGATTTCCGCACTTAACGAGGCCAGCATCGCTTGGGTGGCGTCATCGACCAACATTTGCATGTCTTCTTTGGCCTTGTTTTCTGCGGTGTCCAACAATTTGGCAAGATGGGCGCGCATTTTGTTGAGGAAAGCAATAATCTTTTGTTTATCAAAGTTTACGCCGGTTTCCAGCAAATCACGATGGGGAATTGCTGCCGTGACATCCTTATTGTTTTGGTCAATCAACACGCGAATGGGCGTAGGCGGCAGGAAGCGGCCTATTTGCAGTTCTGCCGGTGCGCTGCATTCGGCGACAAACAGGCATTCCATCAGGAATTGTCCGGCTTTCATGGCAGGAGGATGCTTGATAACGCTGATAACGGCATTGCCAGTTTCACTGGTCAGCACCAAATCCATCGCCGCATTGACCATGGGGTGTTCCCACGTTAAAAACTTCAGCTCTTCACGTGCCAAGGCGTTGTTGCGGCTGACCGTAACCGTCACGCCATCTTCCGGCAGTTCAGGGAAATTAGCCACGCGCATGTGGTCGCCCGGACGGATGATGTAGCAATCCAGCGAATGGAATTCGGTTTCCACGCCATAGCATTCGAACAAATCTTCCATGTAAGGCCACAAGGTGGCGGCGTTTTCATAAGCATTGATTTGCCGGATAAAGTCGTCTGCCAACTCTTTGCGGCAAGAATTAAGCTCCAACAATTGGTCGCGACCGTTATGCAAATCCTGCTCGATGCTAGCGACCAAGCTTTGGGTTTGCGCGACAAAGGCATCCACTGCATCCGCTTCGGGCTTGACCAACAACGCCGCCAATTCGTCCTTTAAACGGTCTGCCACGTGTTGCGCCGCCGAACAATTGTGCCGGAAAGCATCCATACCTTCGTCATACCAGCGGTACAGCACCGCTTGCGGCGAGTTTTGCCAATAAGGGATGTGGATTTGGATAATGTGCTTTTGGCCTATCCGATCCAAACGCCCAATGCGTTGTTGCAGCAAATCGGGGTTACTGGGCAAATCCCATAGCACCAATTGGTTGACGAATTGGAAGTTGCGGCCTTCGCTGCCGATTTCCGAACAGATCAATAATCGCGCCGAACTTTCCTGGTCGGCAAAATAAGCGGCGGCGCGGTCGCGTTCGATAATGGTCATGCCTTCATGGAAAACTGCCGAGGCTATACCGGCGCGGTTTTTTAAGGTTTGCTCCAGTTCGATGGCGGTATGGGCTTCTTTACAGATCAGCAAGGCTTTATTTCCTGCCCATTCCTTGACCTTTTCAACCAACCACAAATAGCGCGGGTCTTTCAGCAAACCCTGTTGACCATCGACTTCAACAGCGGACAAGGCATAACCAAAACGTTCGCGCTCAGGGAAACCTTGCACCGTTTGCCGCGAATTCCTAAACAAAATCCGCCCTGTGCCATGATGGTCAAGCAAAATGCCAATGAGCCGCTCGCGGGCATCGCCAGCCTTATCGGCATCGTCCAACTGGTTGATAAGGCCGCTGACATTGTCATCTTTAAGCAATTGCTTCAGCAAATCTTTATCGGCATCGTTAAGCGGCTCGTCCGCCAACAACAGTTTGGCGGCATTGGCAACCGGTTCAAACTGCTGTTCTTCTTGCAGGAATGCGGCAAAGCTGTAGAAACGATCCGGATCCAACAAACGCAAACGCGCGAAATGGCTTTCTTTACCCAATTGTTCCGGCGTAGCGGTCAATAAAATCAGGCTGGAGGTCTGCAGGGCCAAATTTTCGACAAAACGGTATTCAGGGCTGACGGCTTGTTCGCTCCACGCCAAATGGTGGGCTTCGTCAACAATCACCATATCCCAACCGGCTTGCAACGCTTGCTTTTGCCGCTGCGGGTAGGCGGCAAAAAATTGCTGGCTGCAAAGAACCAGCTGTTCGGCTAAAAACGGATTGTCGGCTTTGTTGGCTTTTTCGGCAGCAGGCAAATCGGGCAAGTCTTCTTCAAAGCCGTCATCGCCCAATTCGCTTAAGCAGCGCGCTTCATCAAAGACGCTAAAGCGCAGGTTGAAGCGCCGGAGCATTTCCACCAACCATTGGTGCAGTAAGCTTTCCGGCACAATGACCAAGACGCGTTTGGTCAGGCCGTTAATCAGACGGTGGTGTAAAATCAAACCCGCTTCGATGGTTTTGCCCAAACCCACTTCGTCCGCCAGCATAATCCTCGGCGCGAGGCGGCTGGCGGCTTCGTGGGCGATGAACAATTGATGCGGAATGAGCGAGGTGCGTCCGCCCAGCAAACCTTTGACCGGCGATTGCTGGTGTTGCTGCCGGTTCAACCACGTTTGGTAACGCAACATAAACCACGCGGCGGGGTCGACCTGGCCTAAAAACAAACGGTCTTGCGGTTTGTTGAATTGGATGTGGTGGTTAAGCTCCACCTCTTCCAAGCGTACGGTTTCGCCGTCGGCATCAATACCGACATAAGTCAACAAGCCTTTGTTTTCCAGCACTTCAGTGACGGTGATTTTTTCTTCATCAACCGATTCCACGGTATCGCCCACCGAAAAAACCACGCGCGTCAACGGCGCATTATCGCGGGCATAAATACGGCGTTCATCACTGGCCAAATACAGCACGGTGATGCGGTTAAAGCTGGCGTCTAGGATTAAGCCTAAACCCAGTTCTGATTCGGTATTGCTAATCCAGCGTTGGCCGGGGATAAAATTTTCCATTTTTAAATCGCCACAAAATTCACATAACAACAAAGCCTTTATTATAGCGGTTGGGGGCTTTTGTTTTGGCAATAAATTCGTCACAGGCCGCTATTTTCGGGCAACTTGGCTACACGAAACCCGACGGTATTGTTATACTCAGAAACCTATAACCGCCAAAGCGCCCCTGCCCCCTTGATTATCCGAATTGCCCTCTATTTGCTGGCTATTGCTGTTGTTGTGCTGGTGTCGGCGGATATTATGCTGGAACTGTCCATGCCCATGCTGCCGGAGCTGACCACCGACGCGGGCTTGGCCTTATTATTGATCGGCTTCGCATTATTGCTGGCTTATGGGCTTGCCGTACTGGGGAAACAAAGCGTGGCGGCAGTCGCCGACTATTGCTCGCGCCCACAACGTTTGCAGCGAAAAGCCTTGTTTATCGCCGCCCGCCAGCAACGTTTAAAACGGTTACTGCATTTTAAAACCGACTATCTGGCCTATGTTCACGAACAACGCCGCAAACGCCTACTGGATGCCAATAACCGCAAGCACATCAAGGCCTTGGCGAAAGCCATCGGCAAGCAATTGCGGATGGCAAGGAAACATCTAGCACGCCCCACTTATCGGCAATGGCAGCAGCAACTCCGCCATTACCAACACCAACAAGATGCCGACGCGTTGCTCCGTTTGCAGCAACACATTGAGGCTTTGGATCAACCATGACGCTCTTAAAAACGTGGCTATTGGCGGCAGTCAAACTGTTCCATACCGTCAAAGATGAAAATTTGCAGTGGCAAAGCCAAAACCAAGACCAAATTGCCGCCTTAAAACACGCGCAAATTTTGGCTGAACAAGCCTTGTCTGCAGATCTGCAAAAGAAAACCGTACAACTGGAACACGAAATTGATTTGCTGAAAACCCAAAACGCCGCCGAGCTGGCGATGTTCAAAACCAAATGCCAGCAAGACATTCAAGATTACCAGCACTACCTGAACGCGCTGGACCAGCTAAAGCGCTCCATCCAAACCAGTTACACGCATTTGCCGGAAGCGGTGGCGTTCACCATCCATCATCACGCCAAGCAACTGCTAAACCGCATGTGGGAAACCCAAGATTTTGCTGAAAAAATGCAGTTGGAAATGCAGCTCATCACCTTTATGACCGCCGTGCATGACGATGCCCGCCTGCAATTGCAAGGCGACGCGACCGATAACCTGCCGGCAAAAACCTTAGGCTTGTTAAAATCGCCGTAACTGTTGTCTGTTGGCATGACAGCCTATTTTTGCGCCCCAAACAGCAAAGGCCATCAATCCCCAATCCGCCCGTTTTAACCCACTTTAGGAGCGCCCATGCCATTTACCGTCTCCCATGCCGCCGCCGTCTTGCCCATCCCCAATCTTCTGGGCAAGCATGTTTCCTTATCGGCATTAATCATCGGCAGCCTATCGCCTGACTTGCCTTACTTCCTGCACCTGTTCACGGGCGCTTTCTCGCATACCTTACCCGGCATTATTTTGCTTTGCCTGCCACTGGGTTTGGCTTGCTATCTGCTTTTCCACGGTATTTGCAAACGTCCGGCAACAGCACTATTGCCCGACTTCCTCTCGGCAAGGCTTGCGCCTCAGGTTTTTGACGCGCCACTCTGGCCTAAAACTTCATTCATCACAGTGGTGTTTTCAATTGTTTTAGGTGCATTAACCCATATCGGCTGGGATGCTTTCACCCATTACGACACACCGGTGACGTTACGCTTCGCGTTTTTCCAACAGCCCGTCTTCACGGTGGCAGGCCACCCGCTGCTGATGTACAAACTGCTGCAATACCTGAGTTCAATTTTCGGTTTGCTGGTGATCGCCCGGTGGATCAGACAATGGCTGCTGATAACGCCAATACCCAGCCAACATCCGCAGCAATTGGGTAGACGGCTGCGATATGGCATTATTTTGGGATTGTGCCTAACAGGCTTGATCGCCGCCATTCCAAGCGGCTTAGCAGCGAAACCTTACAGCTACGAATGGCTGCTATTTAACATCATCACCTCAAGCATCAATGGCTTAGGCATCGGCTTTGGCGCGTATTGCTTGCTTTGGTACGGGCGGTATTTTTTGGGTAGGGGTACGCAGGTAGAACCCTAGGTTGCTGAACGGACTTGCGTCCGTGAGTTTGAAGTTTTTACGCCTTATCGCAGCATGGACGATAAGGCGGTTTGATGGGATTAGCTAAAAATGATTAATCCAAAGCCATAAAGCTTTGCAAAAGGTTTCCGGCTTTCGCCATTCCCAAATGCAAGTTGTGTTCAATTTCCGCCATGGTAATTTCACCTTCGCTTTTACCCGCCGCCCAATTGGCAACCACGGAAATCGCCGCGTAGTCGATGCCCAACTCCTTAGCTAAAGCGGCTTCGGGCATGCCGGTCATGCCAACCAAGTCGCAACCGTCCTGTTCCATACGATTAATCTCGGCGATGCTTTCCAATCGCGGCCCTTGGGTGCAACCGTAAGTGGCAGTATTGCTGATGGAAACACCCGCCCGCCCGGCAGCGGCAATCAGGGCTGCCCTTAGCTTGGGGTGATATGGAAAAGTGAAGTCGATATGGGTGACTGGAAAATCATCGTCCTCAAAAAAAGTCTGTTTGCGCCCGTAAGTGTAATCAATGACCTGATCGGGAATGGCGATGTGCGCCGGTGCCATCGCATTGGTGATGCCACCCACCGCTGCGACAGCAATAATGCTTTCGATGCCCAGCTGCTTCAAACCCCAAATATTGGCGCAGTAATTGATTTTATGCGGCGCAATCCGATGCGGGTTACCGTGCCGCGCCAAAAACACCACTTCTTTTCCGTACAGTTCGCCCGTGATGAATTCAGCAGATGGCGTTCCGTAAGGCGTTACCAAATTGTCGCGCTTGCTGATTTTTAAGCCCCCCAGTTGGGTTAAGCCCGTACCGCCGATGATTGCCAAATTCGTCATTGTTTTAAGTCCTCTTCTTGGCAAGCGAAAATGCCTGCTGCATTGCGTAAATAACCTTTGTAATCCATGCCGTAGCCGAACAGGTAGCGGTTTTCTACCTCAAGGCCGACAAAATCGGCGGCGATGGGTTTGCTTTGGTTGAGATTTTTGTCCAACAGCACCGCGCTGTAAACCGCAGCTGCGCCTTGCTCAAGACAATATTGCCGGATGGCAACCAACGTGATGCCAGCATCGAGAATATCATCAACCAGCAACACGGTGCGGCCTGCCAACGGCGTTTGCGGTTTCAGCAACCAAGCAATGTCGCCGCCAGACGTTTGGTTTTGGTAGCGGCTGGCGTTGATGGCATCGACAGTCAGCGGCATGGTCAGACGGGGCAGCAATTTGCCGGCGGTGACAATACCGCCGTTAATGACACACAACACCAGCGGGTTGCTGTCCGCCAGTTGTCGATTGATGGCAACCGCCATGTTGTCCAAAGCGGCTTCCAATTGCTGTTCGCTGTAGAGCAAGTCAGCATGGGCTTGAATACGTTTGACTTCCTCAAGCATAGCGGGCAACCCATTGTTGGATTTGTTGGGAAACCTGCTGCCATTGCCCGCTCGCCATCAGTTCAGCGCGGTTGGCTTGGGCATGGCCTATCATGCTTTGCAGGCGCTGTTCGCGGATCGGGTCGTCGATGACGGGCAAAGCATCCAACACCTGTTCGGCGGCGGCAGGGTTGTTGCACACCAAGATCATATCGCAGCCTGCTTGTTGGGCAAGCCGTGCGCGTGCAGGGAAGTCACCGACCGATGCCGCGCCTTCCATGCTTAAGTCGTCACTGAACACTACGCCGTTAAAGCACAGTTCCTGCCGTAAAATTTGCTGTATCCAGAACGATGAAAAGCCGGCGGGGTGCGCATCAATTGCCGGATACAAAACATGGGCGGGCATAATGCCTTCCAAGCCTTCGCTGATAAGCTGCCGGAAAGGCAGCAAATCTTTGGCGCGGATGCTGTCCAGATCACGCTCATCGACCGGCAGCGTCAGATGCGAATCCAAAGCGACTGCGCCGTGTCCTGGAAAATGCTTGCCAGTCGCCGCCATGCCCGCTTTTTTCATGCCGTTGCGGAAGGCACTGGATAATTGCGTTGCCAATTGCGCATCAGTCGCAAACGAACGGTTGCCGATAATTTCGCTGACACCACAATCAATATCCAATACCGGCGCAAAGCTGAAATCGACACCAACAGCCAGCAATTCCGCCGCCATCAGCCAGCCCGCCGGTTCTGCCCATTCCGGCGCATCGGCATAAGCGGCAGCAGGTGGCAGGCGGGTAAAACCGTTTTGGAAGCGCTGCACGCGACCGCCTTCCTGATCGACCGCAATCAAAATATCGCCATCACGGGCTGCACGAATGTCGGCAATCAAGGCGCTGACTTGCTCTGGGTCTTGATAATTGCGGGCAAATAAAATGACCGCGCCGGTGCTGGGGTGATTGATGACCGCTTTTTCGTGGTCGGTTAGGCTTAAGCCCGCCACATCAAGCATGATGGGGCCGATAGGTTTGGGGTTGCTCATGATGGTGTTGGACGTTTCCGCAAAAGCGGTGGATTGGCGAAATAAAAAGTCCGTTAAGTTTACTGGTAATTGCTGCTTAAGAAAAACTTTTGCACTTTATTATGGCTGGTTGGCGGGACATTGGCGCTTAGCCGTTAAGCAACCACCCCACTTTAACCTTGTTGGCTTGGGCTAAACGGCTAGCGTTATTCAGTATTGAAATTATGTGGCAAGGCTTGGCGCGGTTTGCCTACAAACCAATAAGTTATTATTTGTAAAAGCAATCCAAGCCCTTTGGCGACTTTAAGTTTGTGAACAACTTGGGTTTTATGCATAATGTGTGCAGGTTTTTAAGATTTCCAATAGTTTCAAGACTTTTCAGTAGAAGGTTGCACGGTATGGCAGAATTGATAAGTAGCGGCGTTGAATTAATGTTTGTCGGCATGGGCATTGTGTTTTTGTTTTTGCTGATGTTGGTGTGGACGATTAATGTCATGTCTGGGTTAGTGCAACGTTATTTTCCTGAAGCTTCCGAACCCACCTTAAGTATCCCTACCTTGTCAGGCAACACGCCCGATAAAACGACGATTGCCGCCATTGCCGCCGCCGTCCATCAATACCGCAGCAAACATAAGCCTTAACCCCCATTTCCAAGCAATCACACCCAGCCGATTGTAGACAAGGTCTTCCAGGAGAAATACAAAGCATGGCCAAAGATAAACATCCGCCTTTAGCAATTACCGAAGTCGTATTGCGTGACGCGCACCAATCCATTTTAGCCACGCGCTTACGCATTGAAGACATGTTGCCCATTTGCGAGAAGCTCGACCAAATCGGCTACTGGTCTTTAGAGTCTTGGGGAGGGGCCACCTTTGATGCCTGTATCCGCTATTTGGGCGAAGACCCTTGGGAACGCTTACGCTTGTTGAAAGCCGCCATGCCGAAAACCAAGCAACAAATGCTGTTGCGCGGGCAAAATATTTTAGGCTACCGCCATTATGCCGACGATGTCGTCGACAAATTTATCGAACGCTGCGCCGTTAACGGTATCGACGTATTCCGTATTTTTGATGCCATGAACGATATGCGTAATATCGAACGCGCCGTCAAAGCCGTATTGGCGACCGATGCCCACGCCCAAGGCACCATTTCTTATACCACCAGCCCCGTGCATACCATTGATATGTGGGTGAATCTGGGCAAACAAATTGAAGATATGGGCGCGCATTCCATTTGTATTAAAGACATGGCGGGCTTGCTGAAACCTTACGAAGCGTTCGAACTGGTCAGCCGTTTGAAGAAAAGCACAAAAATCCCCATCCACCTGCATTGCCATGCAACCACAGGCCTCAGCGTACCGACACTGATAAAAGCCGCCGAAGCGGGCGTTGACAACGTCGATACCGCCATTTCTTCAATGAGCATGACCTATGGGCATACCGCGACTGAAACCATCGTCGCCTGCTTGGAAGGCTTGCCGCGTGCAACGGGCTTGGATTTGGTCAAGCTAGAAGAAATTGCCGCTTATTTCCGCGACATCCGCAAAAAATACGCGCAATTTGAAGGCAGCTTAAAAGGTGTCGACAGCCGCATCCTAATCGCCCAAGTGCCGGGCGGCATGTTGACCAACATGGAAAGCCAACTGAAAGAGCAAGGCGCGTCTGACAAGTTTGACGAAGTCATGCAAGAGATTCCGCGCGTCCGCGAAGATTTGGGCTTTATCCCACTGGTCACGCCCACTTCGCAAATTGTCGGCACGCAAGCGGTCATCAATGTAATGAGCGGCGAGCGTTACAAAACCATCACCAAAGAAACCGCCGGCGTCTTAAAAGGCGAATACGGCGCAACACCCGCACCGGTCAATGCTGCTTTGCAAGAACGCGCATTAGCGGGTGGTCAGCCCATTACTTGCCGCCCAGCCGATTTGTTGGCGGCGGAAATGGACAAGTTGATTGCCGAGGTGCAAGAAAAAGCCAAAACCGAAGGCGTGAAGCTAACCGGTATTTTGGAAGAAGATGCTTTAATTAACGGCATGTTTGCCCAAGTCGGCTGGAAGTTTTTGGCAAATAGGGGCAATCCTGCCGCCTTCGAAGCCGCACCCGATCCTGAAGCCTTTGCTGCCGCCAACGCACCGAAAAAAGACGAAGCCGTTGAAAACTATTCCGTCAACGTCGACGGCAAAATCTTTAATGTTGCCGTCGGCCCTGCCGGTGCAGAATTGCACATCCAACCCGCCACACCCGATACCGTCAAAATTATCCCAACCGCCAGCAGCGGCTCGACCGTTAACGCACCGATGGCAGGTAACATCCTGAAAATTTTGGTCAGCGTAGGCAGTGTGGTCGCCGAAGGTGATATTGTGGTCATCATGGAAGCGATGAAAATGGAAACCGAAGTACGCTCAAAATACACGGGCATTGTCAGCGCCGTACACGTTAAAGAAGGCGGCGCAGTTGCTGGTGGCAACGCCTTGATAACCTTATAACCACGGACACATCAAGAGACATTTTATGGAAAATCTGACTTCACTCTGGCACAGCACCGGCATTTATAATTTTACCTCCGGTCAAGCCTTTATGATTCTAGTAGGTTTCCTGCTACTGTTTCTGGCGATTAAAAAAGGCTTTGAACCGCTGCTGCTCTTACCCATCGGCTTTGGCGCGGTGCTTAGCAATATTCCTGTCGCAGGCATTTCCGAAGAGGGCGGGCTGCTGTACTACCTGTATTTCGGCATTAAAGCCGGTATTTTCCCATTATTGATCTTCATGGGTGTGGGCGCGATGACCGACTTTGGCCCCATGCTCGCCAACCCAAAAACCTTGCTGCTGGGAGCCGCCGCGCAGTTTGGTATTTTTGCCTCGTTGCTGGGCGCATTGGCGCTTAACGTCGTGCCTGGTCTGCAATTCACTTTACAAGATGCCGCCGCCATCGGCATTATCGGCGGTGCCGACGGCCCAACAGCTATCTATGTGGCCTCCAAACTTGCGCCCGATTTGCTCGGTGCGATTGCCGTTGCCGCGTATTCGTACATGGCGCTGGTGCCGCTGATCCAACCGCCGATCATGCGCGCACTGACCACCGAAGCCGAGCGCAAAATTGAAATGCAACAAATGCGCGTGGTCAGCAAAGCCGAAAAAGTCGTTTTCCCGATAATGTTGTTGGTGTTGTCGATTTTGCTGTTGCCATCAGCCACACCGTTAATCGGCATGTTCGCTTTGGGCAATCTCATGAATGCTTCCGGCGTGGTTGAGCGTTTAAGCCAAACCGCACAAAATGAACTGATTAACATCGTCACCATTTTCTTAGGCTTATCGGTCGGTTCAAAACTGAATGCCCATGACTTCTTGCAATTGAAAACCCTGGGCATTTTGGCCCTAGGTGCCGTTGCCTTCGCCATCGGCACCGCCGCCGGTGTCATCATGGCTAAAATCATGAACCGGTTTAGCAGCACGCTGATTAACCCGTTAATCGGCGCAGCTGGCGTATCTGCCGTTCCTATGGCAGCCCGTGTCGCCAATAAACTCGGCTTGGAAAGCAATCCGCACAACTTCTTGCTGATGCACGCAATGGGCCCGAATGTGGCGGGCGTTATTGGCTCGGCAGTAGCGGCTGGGGTTTTATTAAGTTTGGTCAAATAATACTGGGCGTCAAAACACTTTTTGACGCCATAAACCCAATCTTCACCCCAAAAACTAAGATTTGCCCTCTCCAGGCCACGCCCTGTTTCTCCGCCCTATCCCCATCATTCATCAAGGTTGGCCTAATTTAGGCGATGCCAATCATCCTTTATTAACGCATTGTATTAGAAGGGCTTAATAGCCACTGCAATGCTTCACAAACCGAAATAAACGCAGCTAAACTTAATAGGCTATTATGCAGATACTGGTTTATGCACCGATACGGAAACTGAGGCGAAACAAACTTCAATCATTCAAAAACCATCACGCATTGGGCGTTCATTTCCCAACCACCCGACACCAACCCTTATTTCCATGACCCAATCCCCTTTCTCAGGCAGTTATCCGTCCAATGACGTTGAATTCCTGCTTAAACCCATTAGCATCGAAAATACCCCCATAGCCATCAAAGAAGCATTGATCCAGTCTGGGCAAAAGCATTATTCACAAATGCTCAGCCATGAATCTTTACCTTCAGCGGCGTACTTGGATTTGTTCCGGCAAGCGATGACTACCAACAAACAGCGCTTGGCGGCAGATATTATCAGCTTGGCGGCAGGAATTATTGCCACCCGACCACAGGGAATTACTTTGGTGTCGTTGGCGCGGGCGGGAACGCCAGTTGGCGTGTTGCTTAAGCGGGTATTGCAAGATTATCACCAGATCAACGCCGCACATTATTCTATTTCCATCATTCGTGACATCGGCATCGACACCCATGCCTTACGCCATATTTTGCAAAATCATGCACCGGAAACACTGGTGTTTGTCGATGGCTGGACCGGTAAAGGCGTGATTGGTAAGCAGTTGGCGGCTAGCCTGCAAGCCTTTGCCGAAAGCGATGGCATTGTTATTCCTGCCGGCCTTTATGTGTTGGCAGATTTATCCGGCACGGCAGCGATTGCCGCATCGGCGGAAGATTACTTGATCCCCTCGTGCATTTTAAACGCCACCGTATCCGGCTTGGTCAGCCGGTCGGTGTATGATCCGCTCACCGCCGCTGCCAATGATTTCCACGGTTGCGTGTATTATCAGCACTTTGCCGAACACGATTTATCACGTTTTTTTGTTGATGAAATGCTTGCCAGCGTCAAACAGCAATGGGGCAAGCCGATTCCTCCCGCCCGCTTTCAAGCAGGGCAAGCGGCAATTGCAGAGAAACTGCTTGCCGATTTGGCAACCCGCTATAATGTCAGCTTAGCCAATTACATTAAACCGGGGATTGGCGAAGCGACCCGTGTGTTTTTGCGCCGCGAAGCCCGCCTGTTGCTGCTGCAAGATGGCAGCGCCGAAGCGACGCAGCATTTGCGTTGGTTGGCAGAATCGCGCGCCGTACCGGTTGAAATTGTCACCCATTTACCGTACCGCGCCGTGGCCCTAATTAAAGAGATCGCTTTATGACATTAAACCTTACCCATCCTAACTGGTTTTCGCCTTGGCAACTCGGCGCTCCGCTGTACATGCCCGCCCACCGCCCTGATTTAATGGCCTGCGCCAATGGCGAAAAACTGCCCTTTTTGCGTTCCATGATTTTCTGCACCGAAGATGCCGTCGCCACGGGCGATGTCGATGGCAGCCTGCGCCATCTGGGCTTATGCTTGCAAGGTTTCCGGCCTGTGAGCGGCAAATACCGTTTTATCCGCGCCCGCAATCCGGAAGTATTGGCACGCCTGTTGGCTTTGCCCGATATTGGCAAAATTGACGGTTTTGTTTTACCCAAGCTCACCATCAACAATTTTAGCCGCTACTTCGAACAGCTGCGCGGCACCGATTTTAAAGTGATGCCCACCTTGGAAACCCAAGATGTTTTCGATTACAAAGCCTTATGCGAACTGCGGGCAGCGTTTTTACAAACCGACATTTTCCCTAAAATCACCCTGCTGCGTATTGGCGGCAACGATTTGATGAATTTGTTAGGCATCCGCAGGCCACGCGGGATGACGTTGTACGAAACACCGCTAGGGCCCGTCATTTCGCAATTGCTCACCGTTTTTAGGCCGTATGGTTTTGCTTTAGCCGCACCGGTGTTTGAATACCTTAACGACACCACGACCTTACATCGGGAAATCCAACAAGATTTGGCTTATGGCCTGATTGGCAAAACAGCCATCCACCCCGCGCAAATCCAGTTTATTGAAGCCGCCTACGCGGTCGATAACGACGATTACCAAATGGCGCAAAGCCTCTGCGCCGAAGACGCACCTGCCGTGTTCAAAATGCATGAAGCCATGTGCGAAGTCGCCACACATCAACGCTGGGCAACCGACATACTAAACCGGCAACGCTGCTACGGTGTCAAGATGCCGGAATTGCAGGATGGCTATAGGGGTTTATCGGTTTAGAACAACCTTTTTAAAACACACTTTCAACAACACGACACGGGGGAACCAATGAATAGAATAGATCTGGTTGCCGGGCAAAACTGCCCACTGCCAAGCACTGACCTGCACATTAGCCTAAGCTACGGCTCTAAACCGCACGATTTAAGTGTCGATGTCAGTGCTTTTTTGCTGAATGCCCAAGGCAAAGTGACTGCCGATGACGATTTTGTGTTTTTTAACCAGCCCGTCCGCCACGATCAAGGCGTGGAACTGGATACGCAACAAAACAAATTTACCTTGCGCCTATCGCGCACCTCGCCCGACATCCAAAAAATCGCCTTTACCTTAACCATTAGCGATGGCCTGAACAAAAGACAAAATGTCGCTTCGTTAAACAATGTCACCGTGTTGGTAAAGGATTTTTTGACTGGTTTGGAATTGGCTTGCTTTAACCTCAATACAGCCGCCAACCAAGAAACCGCATTGATTGCCGCCGAAGTATACCGCCATCAAGGCCAGTGGAAATTCCGCGCCATCGGTCAAGGTTTTGTCGGCGGCCTGCAACCCTTGGCGGAATTTTATGGTGTCGATGTCAGCGAAGGCGAATCAGCCGCCCCGCCATCACAAGCAGCGCCTGCTCCTGCCGGAAAGGTTAACCTGAGCAAAGTCACACTGGAAAAACGCGGGCAATCCATCTCGCTGGAAAAAAACCAAGGCGGCTTGGGTGAAATTATCGTCAACCTGAACTGGAACGCCACACCGGTCAAATCCACCGGTTTTTATAAACCCAGCACCCAGGGCATTGATTTGGACCTGGCCTGCATGTGGGAATTTAAAGACGGCATGAAAGGCGCCATACAAGCCTTGGGCGGACATTTCGGCAATTTGCGGCAATTTCCGTTTATCGAATTGGATCAGGACGACCGCAGCGGGCAATCGGTCGGCGGCGAAACCTTACGCATCAATGGCAATTATTGGCAGGAATTCCACCGCGTGCTGGTGTTTGCGTTTATTTACGAAGGCGTGCCGAACTGGTCGCATGTCGATGCGGTCATTACCATTAAAGGCAAAAACCAGCCTGATATTGAAGTGCGTCTGGACAGCCACCGCAACGACCAGTACATGTGTGCGATAGCTATGTTGGAGAATATTGACAACCAATTGCGGATCACCAAATTGGTCGATTATTTTGCCGGACACCAGCAGATGGATATTGCCTATGGCTGGGGGCTAAGTTATAGGGAGGGCAGCAAATAGCCCAACCGATGGGATCCGCGTTTATGGAAAAAAGCATGATTTTTACCCTGCACAGCCATCACCTTTTTATTTGCATGAAGACCGCTTTGCTAAAAATAACACCCCGATAACCACAGGAGAACACAATGAGTTTTGACAATTTTTTAAGCCAATTAAAATCGAAAGCCAACGAACTGAAAACCGAAGCTTTAAAGTTTAAAAACAAAGATTTCTTAAATGCCGCTATGGCGGGTTCGGCGTTGATTGCCATGGCGGATGGCAGCATCAGCGCGGAAGAAAAGCAAAAAATGATCCGCTTTATTGAAAGCAATGAGGCCTTATCAGTCTTTACCACCAGTGATGTCATCAAAGCTTTCCAAGACTATGTCAGCCAGCTGGAATTTGACACCGACATCGGCGAAGCCAAAGCCTACCAAGCCTTAGGCAAAATGAAATCCAACACCGATGCCGCGCGTTTGTTGATGCGCATGATTATTGCCATTGCCTCATCAGACGGCAATTTTGACAGCTCAGAAAAACGCGTGGCAATGCATATTGCCGCTGAATTGGGCGTCAACCCCGCCGAATTTTCATTGGCTTAAGCTTTTGTCCGATGCGCCAACCCGATTTGGCGCATCCAGTCAACGACAGCCTTCCCCCGCTTTATAGCCAATCCAGCATAAAATGATGCCCCGTTCGCCCTGAGCTTGTCGAAGGGTGTTTGCGGTTCGACAAACCCGCCACGAACGGCATCATTTTATTTTTATTCCTGCCCGTTAAGCGAATAAGCCATAGGATTGCTGGCAATTTCCCTTGCCGCCAAAAATTGTGCGTAATAATTGCGCGAGGCAAAACCAAAGGCGGGGCCATTATAAGCATTAACAATGCGGACAAAATCACGACCGACTGTGTTTTGTGCTTTTCTCATCCCGCCGATCCCGTGATTGTAAGAAGTGATCGCCGTCGGCCAATCCCCAAGTTTTCGGTAGGCGTGGCTTAAATAATTGGCGGCACCTTTGGTCGAGGCAACGGGGTCGAGACATAAATCCACCCTACCACCTGGCATGAAGGTTTTCGCCGCGCCTTTGGTGAATTGCCACATGCCAATTGCGCCTGCCGAAGAGCGCGCCGAGGGTTGGAACGAAGACTCTACATGCGGCAGCAAGGCCAAATCTTCGGGCAAGCCTTTCTCGCGGAAAATTTGTCTAAATTGACGCTCGTAACGGCGGCTGATTTCCAGCCCTTTCATGAAGCGTTCACGGGTTCCGCGTTGTGAACGCACGCGTTGCGAAGCGCCGTACAAAACGCTGTTCAGTTGCCTGCCGTTATTCTGCAGTTTGGTAATGATTTCCCTATCACTGCCGCTCAGTGGCGCGTTATAGCGCAATTTGCTTTCTAAAGCCGCCAATTGCACTTTCCAGAACTCACGCCGTTGTTTGACCCTATCTTTCTGTTCGCTAGTCAGGCTTTCCGCAACATAACCCGGTATCACCATGACTTCATAGACAACATCCAGATAGCGGTCATCATGAATAGCCACTTCCGACCGTCGCCATTGCACATAGGTTTTGCGCCAAAAACCCACTGCGGGTTCAAGCTCGCCAGGTTTTAAAAATTCACCGGAATAAGTCGAGACAGGCGGCCTATAAAAATTTTGTGGCGGAGTTTGTGGCTGGGTTGGGTAGCCAGCATTATTATCAGGCTTGACGACCTGCTCGTTACCGCCACAGGCGCTCAACAGCGAAGCTATCGCCAATAAAAGCCAAAATTTTGAATTTATCGGGGTCATTTTTACTGGATCAATAGGCGCTGTCATGTTGAAATCTCATGGGGTTTAATCGGTTTTCACATCATAATCCCTCGCCCTAAATCTGACCAGCAGCCAATCCAAATAACCGCCGCGCAAGTCATAAGATCGCCGATCTTGTAGGGAAAATAGAGTTTAACCAAATGGCAATGCCTGCTGTTCGGGTTCACCCGCTGGCTTGGCCTTGCCGGTCGCGCACAACCGGTTGAGGAAATCCACCACCGACAAGCCCAATTCATAAGCCATGTTGACCGGTACGGCATTGCCGATTTGTTTGTATTGCGAACTTAATGCGCCTTTAAATTGCCAGTCATCAGGAAAAGTTTGGATACGCGCGTACTCGCGGACAGTAAACGGGCGTGTATCGTCAGGATGGCAACGTTCGGTCTGTTTCTGTGCAGGCGCACAGGTTAACGTCAAACACGGCTCATCCCAATGCATACGCCGCGCCATGCCGGTTTTGCCGCCGCTTAAATAATAACTTTTCATCATATAGTCTTTTTGCAAGGCGTCGGGCAAATCGCGCCAATAACCGCCGGGCGGTACATGATCCATAATGGCGGCTTTTTTGGCAGGGTAGCTTTGTCCGGCGGATTGCGGGACATCGCTGGGAAACAAATCACCCGCCTTGAGTGCATCTTTCAGCGTGTAGACTTTTTGGTAAGGCCGGGGCCAGTGGAAATCAACTCCGCCGACGCAATCGTTACGTATCCCAACCAGCAATAGCCGTTCACGTTTTTGCGGCACGCGGTAAAAAATCGCTTTCATAATATGCGGTTCCAACAGGCTATAACCCAGTTCTTCAAGCACCGAACGGATATTTGCCAAGGTTTTGCCGTCGTCGTGGTTCAATAAGCCACGTACATTTTCCGCCATGAACAATGTCGGCTGGGTTTCTTTGACGGCACGGGCAAACTCATAAAACAAGGTGCCGCGCGCATCTTCAAAGCCCATTTTTTTGCCTGCATAACTAAACGCTTGGCAAGGAAAACCGCCCGTCACCACATCGACCTGACCGTGATACGGGGTAAAATCAAGCTGGGCAATATCACCGGCCTGAACATTCCAGTGCGGTCGGTTGGCTTTGAGGGTTTCGCAAGCGCTTTTGTCGAGTTCGCTCAGCAAGACTGTATCCAGCCCTGCCCGCTCCAAGCCGATTGCCAAGCCACCGCCACCGGCAAACAGCTCGATGGTTTTATAGTGATGGTGAGGGGTAATATCAAGCCGTCCGCTGTCGTCAAAAATAAAATGCAGTTCTTCAAACTGACGTAACTGCTCCTTATTGTAAAACCGGTAATTGTTCATAGGATTACGCAACGACGGCAGCTTGCCGCTGTTATCCCAGCGACGTAAAGTTTCCTTAGAAACCCCTAGCATGTCAGCAACTTGGGCGACAGAATACATAGTTAACCTTTATCAACCTTATACAAGGTTATTATTATAAATAAGTCAACACGTTTTGGCTATCACCCTATGACTGACCGTATCGATCCTGCCGCACGCTCGCGAACAATGGCGGCCATTCGCAGCAAAAACACCCAGCCGGAAAAATGGGTGCGTTCTGCCTTGCACCGCCAAGGTTTCCGCTTTCGGCTGCACAATAAAAAACTGCCCGGATCGCCTGATTTGGTACTAAAAAAATACCATGCGGTTATATTTATCAACGGATGTTTTTGGCATCAACACGAAGGCTGCAAAAGCTCGCATCTGCCGAAAACCCGCACCGTATTTTGGGAGAAAAAATTTGCCCGCAATCGGGCGCGCGACCAACAAGTGCTGTACCAACTAAAAATGCTGGGCTGGCGGACAGCAATTGTCTGGGAATGTGGCCTCAAGAAAAAACAGCGGGAAACAACCTTGCGGCATTTGCAAGCCTGGCTATTTAGCCAAGCAGAATATTTTGAAATGCCGGTTTTTGATGAGTTTAGTGATTTATGAGAGTTGAAAAGATTTACCTTATGCGGCTACCTATTCCGGCAAACCGCCAAAGCCTCTTCATAATTGGGTTCATGTGCCAATTCGTTGAGCAATTCGTTATAAAGCACTTGGTCGTTTTCATCGAGAATGACGATGGCTCTTGCGGTTAATCCTGCCAACAAGCCATTTTGGATTTTTATGCCGTAGTCTTCGGCAAAACGGGAGCGGAATGTTGACAAAGGGATGACGTGCTTCAGTCCTTCGTGGGTGCAAAAACGGCATTGCGCAAAGGGCAAGTCTGCCGAAATAACCAGCACCACGGTATTGGGCAGATGCGCGGCCTTTTCGTTAAAGCGTAACGTAGAGGCGGCGCACGTGGGGGTATCTAAGCTGGGGACGATGTGCAGGATTTTTCTTTTGCCCGCATAAGCGGCAAGGCTGATGTCCGCCAATTGGCTGTTGACCAAACAAAAATCGGGGGCTTGGCTGCCTACGGCAGGCAAATCGCCATTGGTGTATACGGGTTGGCCTTGGAAACTGAGGGTTGCCATGTTTTGTCCTGCGGGGTAGCTGTGCGGCGGGGTTTTGGGGAGCGCTAGGCAAGCTTGTTTGAAGCTCCGTGCAGGTCTGTTGCCCGCACGGCTTGTCGGTTATTTTTTGTCTTTAATACGCTTCATCAAACGTTCGCGTTTTTTCACTTGCCAATCGGTCAGCTTGTTTTTCTGGCCTTTGAACGGATTGACCGGCGATTTAAATTCCAAGCGGATGGGCGTGCCGGACAACTTAAGCTTTTCGCGGAAGTAGTTCATCAGGTAACGCTTGTAGGAAATCGGCAACGCATCGGTTTGTACGCCGTGGATAACCACCACCGGCGGGTTGCGTCCACCTTGGTGGGCGTATTTGAGTTTAATGCGGCGGTTGTTGACCAGCGGCGGCTGATGCGCTTCGGTGGCTTCTTTTAAGATGCGGGTCAGCTCTGGCGTAGACATGTTAATCATCGCCGACGCATAAAGCTTATGCACAACATCGAACAATTTACCCACGCCGCTACCATGCAAAGCAGAAATGGGGTGTTTTTCGGCAAACTCCAAAAACGAGAGTTTGACTTCCAGTTGCCGTTTGACCAGCTCGCGCTGTTCGGTGCTTAAGCCATCCCATTTGTTCAGGCCGATAATCAAGGCCCGACCCGCTTCCAGCACCTCGCCCAGCAAATGCGCGTCTTGGTCGGTCACACCTTCGCTGGCATCCACCAAGTAAATGACCACTTGGGCTTTATCAATTGCCTGCATGGATTTGATGACGCTGAACTTTTCGATGGTTTCGGAGATTTTTGACCGCCGACGCATGCCCGCCGTATCAATCAGCGTAAATTGTTTGCCGTTGCGCTCGAAAGGAATGTAAATGCTGTCGCGCGTGGTACCCGGTGCGTCAAACACAATCACCCGCTCTTCTCCCAACAGGCGGTTGACCAACGTGGATTTGCCGACATTGGGGCGACCGACAACCGCTATGGCAATGCCTTTGCTCTTGTCTTCTTCCGGTACTTTAACAGGCGGCAGCAGTTCTGCAACGCGCTCGAGCAATTCAGGCACACCGCGCCCGTGGGAAGCGGCAACTGGCAACGGATTGCCCAACGCTAAGGAATAGAAGTCGTTGGTTGCAATATTGGCATCAATGCCATCGACTTTATTGGTGACCAAAATGATGGGTTTAGCCAATTTCCGCAAACTTTCGGCAATGGCCTTATCAGAAGCGCTCAAACCTTCACGGGCATCCACCAAAAAGCACACCACGTCAGCCTCAGCCAAAGCAATTTCCACTTGTTTTCTGGACATGCCTTCAATGCCTTCGGCATCGTCAGCAATACCGCCGGTATCAACCAGAATGTAAGGGATTTTGCCGATCTTGACGCGACCGTATTGGCGGTCGCGGGTCAAGCCCGGCAAGTCAGCAACCAAGGCTTCACGGCTGCGGGTCAGAAAGTTAAATAAGGTGGATTTGCCAACATTCGGGCGCCCGACCAGGGCAATTACGGGTAACATAGGCTCTTAAGGTAAGCGTGCTTTTAAAGCAGTGAGGGTGCCATCATTGGCATAAATAAAAACAGTGTCGCCAACAACCAGTGGTTTGGCGTCAATAGGGGCATCCGCCGCTTGGATGCGCGCCATTTGGCGTCCATCGCTATTGCCCAGCCAGTGGACATAGCCTTCCAAGTCAGCAACGACAACGTAGTTTTCGTAAACAGCAGGAGCCGTCACGCGGCGGTTATGCAATTCGCTTTGCTTCCACAACGATGAACCGCTGCGTTTATCAAGCTGGTAAACATAGCCTTGTGAATCCGACACATAGAGGTAACGCCAGTCGGAGGTCAGACCTGTATAGGAGTTGATGGTGTCGTTGCGCCATAAGACTTCGCCATCCAAAACGGATGCGGCACTCGCGCCACCGTGGAAACTGCTGACGTAAATGACGCCTGCTGATTCGATTAAATCAACATCCAAATCGACCAAACGTTCAACTTCGGAACGGCCCTGAGGAATGGCAACACTGGCTTCCCAAACAAATTTGCCGTCCGCCAAACGCAAGGCAATCAGCTTGCCGTTATCATTGCCGCCGATCAGATTGTCATCGACGATAACCGGTGCACCGGTACCGCGAATACTTAAAGCCGGAACAGCGACTTCATAGCTCCATAATTTTGCGCCGGTTTTTTCGTTCAGCGCCGTAATCGAGCCATCTGTCGTCCGAACCACCACCACGCCGTGCCCGATGACGGGTATCGACAAGACTTCGCTGGTGACGGCGGCTTTCCAAAGCTGCGTGCCATTCTCAAGACTTAAGGCAAACACTTCGGCATTACTGCTGCCTAAAATAACGGTGCTGTTGCCTATACCTGGGCCACCCGAAAAATTGGCTTCCGTTTCCACTTCCCATAATAATTTACCGGTGGTGGTGTCGCGGGCTTGCACCAGACCTTCACGGTCGGCGGCAACAATTTTGCCATTGGCAACCGCTGGGATCAGCTTTAAAGTTTGTTCATCACTGCCAACACCGACGCTGGCTTGCCATATTTCCTCAAGCTTTAGTTCCGGTGTGTATTCAACCAAGGGGCTGGGCGGCTCGGCGTTATCTGCACCGCCACTAAAATAATCGGAAATGCCGGAAAACGATTCGCCGACCGTATCCATGGCGGCACAACCCACCAAACTTAAAGACAACAATAAACAAATAAGAAAGCGCATTATTTTTTCGCAGCTAATTTTTCAGGCGGGGTAAGGTCGTCAATTTTGGCTTGCAGCAAAGGCGATTGGTGACCATTTTCTTGCGCTTTCAGATACGAAGTCCGCGCTTGTTCCGGGCGGTTTAGCGCCACATACAAATCACCGACCAATTCATCGTATTGGTTGGCAAAATGGACGGAGCTGGCAGGATCGATCTCATTGACCAGCTTTAAGCCTTGTTCGAATTCTTTGTTGGCCATCATCAGACGCACCAAGCGAATTTTGGCGATATTGCTGATTTCCTTATCAGAGGATGCGGAAACCGTCTCCAAAATTTTTCGTGCGCCGGGCAAATCGCCTTGTTCAGCCTTAAATTTGGCTTGTAACAATTGACCATAAGCGGCGTAATGGGTTGAACCGTATTCGGTCTGCAATTGCTCCGCCAGTTTTTCAACACTGTCTTTTTTGTTGGCGGCGACGGCGCGGTTCAGCTCGACAAAAGCATTGGAAGCTTGTTGCAGACGTTCTTGTTGGTAGCTTTGCCAGTAGTTCCAGCCCAAAATGATGGCAACGCCCATGACCACGCCGACAATGGTTGTGGCGCTATTGGCTTTCCACCAGCGTTTTAGGGCTTCAAGTTGTTCTTCTTCAGTTTCGTAAATTTCCACGGTATGTCTCTTTTGCTTTGCTGATTGATACCGGCTTAAACAGCACGGTTTTGAAAATGTTCGCCTAAAAAGGCAATGGCTTGTTCCAGACTTAAGGTTTGTTGTGGTGCCTCGATGCGTAAAGATTTGCAACCAATGACGCCTTGCGCCGCTTCATCGTCGCCTAAAATCAGGGCAAAATCGGCATGGCTTTTGTCGGCTTTTTTAAATTGGCTTTTAAAACTGCCACCGCCACAATTGACTTGTAACTTTAAGGCAGGCAACGCATCGCGCAGTTGTTCGGCAAAACGCAGACCCACTTTTTCAGCCGTTTCGCCGACTCGGATCATGAACACGTCCACCGGTTTTGCCAGTGGATAATCACCAACCGTTTCCATTAAGGCCAATAACCGCTCGATACCCATGGCAAATCCGACCGCATGGTTGGCTTTGCCGCCCAATTGTTCAATCAGGCCGTCGTAACGCCCGCCAGCACAGACCGTGCCTTGCGAACCCAGTTCATCAGTGACCCATTCGAATACCGTTTTGCCGTAGTAATCCAAACCACGCACCAAGCGTTGGTTAATTTCGTAGCCAATTCCCAAATCATCAAGCAAAGCCGTAATGCTTTGGAAATGTTGCAAGCTATCTGCGCCTAAGTAATCCATGAGTGCAGGGGCATTCGCCACCAACTCAGCCATTGCCGGATTTTTGGTATCCAAGATGCGTAAAGGATTGGTCAATAGGCGACGTTGGCTGTCTTCATCAAGCTGCGCGGCGTGGTCTTGGAAATACGCCACCAAGCGTTCGCGGTACACTTGCCGCTCGGCGACCGTACCTAGCGAGTTGAGTTGCAATTTGACTTTGTCGCGGATTGCCAAACGCTTCCATAAACGATCCATCAGCACAATCAGCTCGGCATCAATATCAGGGCCCGCCATGCCGTAAGTTTCGACACCCAATTGGATAAACTGACGATAACGGCCTTTTTGTGGGCGTTCGTGGCGGTACATCGGACCGTAATACCACAAACGATGCACTTGACCGTTCAATAAGCCATGTTCAAGGCAAGCCCTCAGGCACCCTGCCGTACCTTCGGGGCGCAAGGTTAAGGAATCGCCATTACGGTCTTCAAAGGTGTACATTTCCTTTTCAACAATGTCGGTGACTTCGCCGATGGAACGCTTGAACAGCTCAGTTTTTTCGACAATCGGCAGGCGGATTTCACTGTAGCCATACGCGCCCAAAACCTCGCGGATGACTTGTTCGGCGTATTGCCAAAGGGGAGTTTGCTCGGGCAGCACGTCGTGCATGCCGCGGATTGCTTGAATGTTATTTGCCATAAAATCTTGTGATATTAATTCTTTACCGCACCAAATTGCTTGGCTTCTTTGGAAAACGGAAACTTTTCCAATAACAGGTTCTGATACACCCGCGCTTGACCCGGATTGCCGATAGCAACCTCGGTTTGCATGGCATACCATAATGATTCGGCATTATGGTTAGCGACCTGCACGTATCGTTGCAAGAAGCCTTTGGCAGGCCAATATGCCTTATTGAGGTAGCTGATCTTTAACATTTCCAATAACGCCGGTGCGTAGGCGTCATTAAGCAACAAAGCTTGCTTGAAATAGGTTTTCGCCGCCGAACGGTTGCCCATACGTATTTGGCAAATGCCGGCATTGGTCAGCGCCAGCCACGCGCGATCGTTTAATAAATTACCTAAAGCTTTGTTTAATAAAGCCAACCCTTTTTCCATTTCACCACGTTCGCACAAAAAGCGCCCGTAATTGTTTTGTATGCCCAAATCATCGGGGTTGATGGATAGGGCTTTTTGGTAATGTTCTTGGGCTAGCGGGTATTTTTCAATTTTTTCGTACAAAAATGCCAAGGCATTATGGGCTTGAAGATTACCGGAATCTGCCGCCACGGCTTTTTCCAAGTTTTCTTTGGCAAGCTCCAGCTTATTCATATTCAGGTAACGTACGCCCAGCTGCATATAGACGTCGGAAGATTCCTTCTTCTCGGTAGTGGTCGTACAGGCCAATAAAGAGGCGATAACCCCTGCCAAGAACAAATGTTTAAGCTTAAACCGTTTGGTCAATGGTATTTGCACGTTCAGACTCCGCTAATTTCAGTTTAAGATGCCGACGGCTTTTATCTTGCACTTGTCCGACCAATTGCCCGCAAGCGGCATCAATGTCATCACCCCGGGTTTTGCGTACGGTGGTGACAATCCCTGCCTCATTCAAATAGTTTTTGAAATGGTTGATACGGTTGTTGCTGGAACAACGGTAAGGTGAATTCGGGAACGGGTTAAAAGGTATCAGATTGATTTTTGATGGGACGGTTTCGAGCAATTTGACCAATCCCTCGGCGTCCGCCATCGAATCATTAATGCCATCGAGCATGACATATTCAAAGGTGACCGTACGGCGCGGTGCGAGTTTGGCATTTTCGCGGCAAGCTTCCATCAGCTCACTTAACGGGTATTTTTTATTGATGGGTACCAGCTCATCACGCAATTCATCCCTGACAGCATGTAAGGATACCGCAAGGCTGACATCGCAAACTTCGGTCAATCGGTACATGGCGGGAACAACGCCCGAAGTGCTGATCGTGACGCGGCGCTTGGACAGACCAAAGCCGAAATCATCCATCATCAGATTCATGGCGGCCACCACGTTATCAAAGTTCAGCAAAGGCTCGCCCATGCCCATCATCACCACATTGGTGATTTTTCCAGCACTGCCCAAGCGTTTTTGCGCGGCATAGACCTGACCGATAATTTCAGAGGTGCTGAGATTACGGTTAAAGCCTTGTTGGGCGGTGGAACAAAAGGTGCAGGCCAAGGCGCAGCCAATTTGCGAAGACACGCATAAGGTGCCACGGCTTTCTTCGGGAATAAAGACGGTTTCCACCCGATTGCCGCAGTCGGTTTGCAGCACCCACTTACGGGTACCGTCACTGGCGATTTGCTCAACAACGATTTCCGGTGTAGCAATGATGCAGTTTGCCTGCAAATAGGCGCGCAAAGGCTTGCTGAGGTTAGACATCTGATCGAAGTCTTCAACCCCTTCATGATAAATCCATTTCAACAATTGCGTGGCGCGGAACGGCTTTTCGCCCATCCCGACAAAAAAAGCCATCAGGCCTTTTCTGTCGAAATCCAGCAAGTTGATCGCTTTGGTTTTAGCGGGTTCTAGCACAAAGTTCTTCAGCTGAGAAAAAGTAAGCAATTTCGCGTTCAGCAGTGGCTAAGGCATCAGAGCCGTGAACGGCGTTTTCGTCGATGCTAACCGCAAAATCGGCGCGGATAGTACCTGGAGCCGCTTCTTTTGGGTTAGTGGCACCCATGATTTCGCGGTGTTTCAACACGGCGTTTTCGCCTTCCAATACTTGCATCATCACAGGGCCTGAGATCATGAACGCAACCAAATCTTTGAAGAAACCGCGTTCGCTGTGTTCAGCGTAGAAGCCTTCTGCTTGGGCTTGGGTCATGTGCAACATTTTTGCTGCCACAACTTGCAGACCATTTTTTTCGAAACGGCTGTAGATTTCGCCGATCACATTTTTTGCAACGGCGTCAGGCTTGATGATGGAAAAAGTACGTTCGATTGCCATGAGGGTTTGTCTCCGGTTTTGTTAAGGTTAAGGAAGTCTGCATTATAGCCGATGCGCGGGCTGATTTAGAAACCCGCTGCCACTGGCTTAGGGTGTATTGTCAATGTCCGCGCCTTCTTTGACAGGAATCAGCAAATCTTCAGGGCTAATGCCCAAAATCAACGCCATCGGGCTGGCAATGAAGATTGATGAATACGTACCAAAGAATACGCCAAACAACAAGGCCAACGAGAAGTTATGGATAACTTCTCCGCCTAAGAAAAACAACGATACCAGCACCAAGATGACCGTTAATGAAGTCATGATGGTACGGCTTAGCGTTTCGTTGATGGAAATGTTCATGATGTCTTCGGTGCTGGTTTTTCTCAGCAAGCGGAAGTTTTCACGGATACGGTCATAGACAACGATGGTGTCGTTGAGCGAGTAACCGATCAAGGCCAAGATTGCCGCCAATACGGTCAGGTCGAATTCCAACTGGAACACCGAGAACACGCCCAAGGTAACAACCACATCGTGAAGGGTCGCAATAATGGAGCCGGTGGAGAATTTCCATTCAAAGCGCCAAGCCACGTAAACCAAGATACCGATGGACGAATACAGCAAAGCCAAAAAACCGTCTTGGGCCAAGTCATCACCCACTTGCGGGCCGACAAATTCAACGCGGCGCAATTTGGCGGGTTCGGCTGTGTTTTTGTTGATGGCATCCAACACTTTCGCGCTCAAGTCGGCGCTGCTGACACCTTCTTGCAATTTCAGACGGATCAGCACGTCTTTTGAGGTGCCAAAGTTCTGTACGGTGGCATCGTTAAAACCGCCTTCGTCCAAGGTGTTACGCAGCACTGTCAAATCGGCAGGTTGCGAGTAGCCGACTTCAATCAAAGTGCCGCCCGTGAAGTCGATGCCCATCAATAAGCCTTTAGTGAAAAAGGACACGATGGCAATCACCATCAACAGCCCCGAAAAGGCCATGGCGATGTTGCGGTTGCCTATAAAATTTATATTGGTTGTTTTCATATTTTGATCTTTATCTAAATGCATGAAGCCCAAAGTTTGGTAAAGGCCAAACTATATCGACAATTTCTCAACCCGACGGCTGCCGTAAATCCAGTTAATCACCATTCGGGTACCGGTAACAGCGGTAAACATCGACGACAAAATCCCGATAATCAGCGTGACCGCAAAACCTTTAACCGAACCCGTACCAAAGGCGAACAGCACAATCGCCACCACCAAGTTGGTGACATGCGAGTCGATAATAGTGGCGAAAGCTTTTTCGTAACCGATAAAAATGGCGGTCTGGGGCGCGTTGCCGGCCCGAATTTCTTCTTTAATGCGCTCAAAAATCAAAACGTTAGCATCCACCGACATACCCACAGTAAGGATAATACCGGCAATACCCGGCAAGGTCAGCGTGGCCTGCAGCATCGACAAAATCGACACCACAATCACCACGTTAAAGGCCAAGGCCATGTTGGCGATCATGCCGAACAATTTGTAGTAAACCGCCATGAACAGCACAACCAGCGCAAAGCCCACGATAAACGATTGGAAGCCTTTGTTGATATTGTCTTGACCCAAGCTTGGGCCAACGGTGCGCTCTTCAACAATATCCACCGGAGCTGCCAACGCGCCCGCCCTTAACAACAAAGACAGGTTGCGTGCTTCTTGCGGGCTATCCAAACCGGTGGTTTGGAAGCGTTTGCTGAACACGCCTTGAATAGTGGCAACGCTGATGACTTTTTCGACTTTTTCTTTGTGGCGGACTTTTTCGCCGTTGACCGTTTTGGTTTCCACTTTGTACTCAATAAAAACCACCGCCATCGGCTTGCCGACATTGGCTTGGGTAAGCTTGCCCATTTTTGCCGCGCCTGCGCCATCGAGCGAGATAAACACCGCCGCACGACCGTCTTCGTCCATACCGGAAGAGGCATCGACAATTTGGTCGCCGGTGACAATAATGCGTTTGTCCAACAAAATGGGGCCGCCATTTTTATCGTAATACAAACGGCTGCCGACAGGCGGATGACCTTCTACGGCTTTCATCACATCGTGTTCAACGTCAACCAAGCGGTATTCCAAGGTGGCGGTCGTACCCAAAATTTCTTTGGCACGGGTGGTGTCCTGAACGCCTGGCAACTGCACCACAATGCGGCTTTCGCCTTGTTGTTGGATCACCGGCTCAGCGACACCCAGCTCGTTAACACGGTTACGCAAGGCGGTCATGTTTTGGCTGACTGCCAGTTTGCGTATTTCTTTTTCCTGTAA
Organism: Methylosoma difficile; assembly: GCF_054657615.1. NCBI lineage: Bacteria > Pseudomonadati > Pseudomonadota > Gammaproteobacteria > Methylococcales > Methylococcaceae > Methylosoma > Methylosoma difficile. The sequence continues at coordinate 375,920 of NZ_BAAHYJ010000001.1, forward strand.
TTCGGAGATTTTTAGCCAGACTTGGTCTTGCTCTTCTGGTTCTTTAACGTCTAACGTCAAGTGAAAGTCTTTATCCAGCAACGACAGCAAACCCGCTTTATCTTCCGGGCCTTTCAAAGTGACTTTGATATAGCCGCTATCCTTAACGACACCCAAGTAACGGATTTTTTCGTTGCGTAGCGCCAAACGCACATCATCAACATAACGCTCTTCGGCTTGTTTAACCGCCGCATCCATATCCACTTCCAGCAGAAAATGCACCCCGCCGCGCAAGTCCAAACCCAAATACATCGATTGCGCGCCAATCGCCCGCAACCAAGCGGGCGTAGTGGGCGCCAAATTTAAGGCGACGGTCATGGATTTGCCCAATTGGTCACGCAACAAATCGGCGATTTTTAATTGGTCGTCGGTGTTGTTCATGCGCACCAGAATTCGGTCGTCTTTAAATTCAAAGGCTTTGGCGGTGACACCGGCCGCTTTGATGGCGGCCTCCACTTCGGCGACCTTGTCTTGGCCTAACTTTTGGCTGTTGACGGAAGAAATTTGTACCGATGGGTCTTCGCCATACAAGCTGGGCAACGAGTAAATCAGCGAGATGATAAAAACACTCAGGATGAGGAGATTTTTCCAAAGAGGGAAATGGTTTTGCATTTGCTTATTCCAACAATATAAAGCTGTTTTTGCGCGGCTGGCAGCTGCCCAATTATTTGTCTAAAGTCACTTTTTTGGTAACGGCTTTGAAAGTGCCTTTAGGCATCATGGTTTCAATGTTGTGCCGTTGCACGTAAATAAAAGTGTTGTCAGCAATTTCAATTTTGACGAAGTTATCATCCAAATCGGCAATTTTGCCCAAAATACCACCTGAAGTGACCACTTCAACCCCTTTGTTGAGGGCGGCAACCATCTGTTTTTTCTCTTTGGTGCGCTTGGCTTGTGGGCGGATAAACAGCACATAGAAAAACACTAAGATAGCCAGCGGAAACAGCATGCCTTCAATACCAGGTTGCTGCGCTGCCGGTGCCGCTGCGGCAACCGCGTCAGAGATAAATAAACTCATGATTGTCCTCATTTTTATTATAGTGATTTAAAAATCCGCCCATTATGCCATAGACTGCGGCGGTTTGCCTTTTAGTTGACAAAAATCACAGGCTAAAACGGAAAAAGTCCGCGAAGGATGCCATTGGCTGGCTTTTGGAGGACACACGACGGGGAGGAGCGGCAGAATCCCTTTGCGGTGCGGGATTGGCAAGCCCGAAACAAGCATGTGGCCTGTTTCGGGATTTTTTGGGGAATTAAACGTTGTAACGAACTTCTGGCTTGCCTTCGGCGGCGACAATTTCGCCGATACTGAACACATTTTCGCCTAATGACGCCAAAACCGCCAAAGCGGCTTGCTCATCTTGCTGGGCAACGCAAACGATCATGCCTACGCCACAGTTAAATGTGACCAGCATATCGTCCAATGAAACATTGCCTTGCTGTTGCAGCCATTGAAAAATCGGCGGAAATTGCCAGCTTGCCAAATCAATGCGGGCATTTGTGCCTTCCGGCAAAACACGCGGCAAGTTTTCGGTCAAACCGCCACCGGTGATATGCGCCAAAGCGTGTACCGGCACTTTTTCCAACAAGGCCAACAGATTTTTGACATAAATGCGGGTAGGTTCCAACAAGGCTTCGCCCAAGGTTTTGCCGTCAAACGGATCGCTTAAGTTGGCGCCGCTGTGGGCGATAATTTTGCGGATCAACGAGTAACCATTGGAATGCGGCCCGGAAGAAGCCATTGCGATCAGTTTGTCACCGACCTGAACTTGGCTGCCGTCCAGGGCTTTGGCTTTTTCGACAATGCCGACACAAAAGCCCGCCAAATCGTACTCGCCATCGGCATACATGCCCGGCATTTCGGCAGTTTCGCCACCCACCAGCGCCGCACCCGACAGCTCGCAACCTTTGCCGATGCCTTCAATGACAGCGGCGGCGGTATCGACATCCAGCTTGCCGGTTGCGAAATAATCCAAGAAAAACAAAGGCTCTGCACCTTGCACAATAATATCGTTGACGCACATGGCAACAAGGTCGATACCCACTGTGTGGTGCACGCCCATATCTATCGCAAGCTTTAATTTTGTACCCACGCCGTCCGTACCGGACACCAGCACCGGTTGTTGGTAGCGGTCTAAAGGCAGTTCAAACAATGAACCGAACCCGCCCAAACCCGCCATGACACCCGCAGTACGGGTACGGGCCGCAATGGGCTTAATACGTTCGACCAAAGCATTGCCGGCGGCAATATCAACGCCTGCACTTTTGTAGTTGAGACTTTCAGGTTGGGATGCGTTCAAGGTGGGGCTCTCTTAATCAATCTAAAAATGCGCTTATTGTACAAGACCTGCATCCTTTTGTCCGAGCCGCCGGTTAGCTTAGTCGTTGCCAAATACGAATCAGTTGTATTTCAAGGCAAAAAAAATTAAAGTGGCTTGGGTATAACAAAAAAACAGGTATATCGTTGGGTGATATAAAAATAATACCTAGCCATTTATAGAGGAGATAACAATGAAAATAACAAAACTGCTACTGACCTGCACGCTACTGGCACTGACAACTTCGGCTTTTGCCTACACACCTGAAGAACAAGAAAAAATCTGCAAAAAACCAAAATTCACCGACTTTAACCTGACCGAATATGAAAAACCGGCATTGGTGGAAATTGAGCCAGAATCTGAACTATTTTTTAAAGTATCGGTTTGGACAGACCCCAGCACCCTCAAAATGATCGCCAAAGGCAAACCGCTGCCCTATACCGTTGAAAGCAACAGCAGCTTCCATAAAATTAAAGCCAAACTCCCCGCCGAACTCAATGGTCAATTCGTTAGGATTAATGTTTCCGCCAAAGCCATCTTGGGCTGCCATAGCGAAGATGGCTGGCTGGTTAAAGTTGCCGAGAAAAAATAACGCGCCTTCTTGCCAGAGATAAGCAGACCTTTCGGTTGTTTACAGAAAGGTCTTGCCCATCAAATATCACTATCGACCTCTTCCCCGTCTGCCGCCACCCGTTTCCGGTTTGGCTCCACCGCGCCTTGGCGCAGGTTTTTTGCTGTGGCGATAATCTTTTTTACCGGTACTCGGATTAGGTGCGCGCTTTTTAGGTGCATCAAACACTTTTAACGATACCGGCTCGTAACCCGTGTCAGCAACACGCGGCAACTCGCGCTTCAATAACTTTTCAATTTCGACCAGCATATAAGCCTCCTCAGGGCAAACCAGCGAAATCGCTTCGCCGCTGGCGCCTGCTCGTCCGGTGCGGCCTATGCGATGGACGTAATCTTCCGGCACTTGTGGCAAATCAAAATTGACCACATGCGGCAAGTCGTCAATATCCAAACCACGGGCGGCAACATCGGTAGCCACCAAGGCGGTGACTTTGCCGTTTTTAAACTGCTCTAAAGCCTTGTTGCGCGCGCCTTGGGTTTTGTCGCCATGCAACGCAGTGGTGCGAATGCCGTCTGAAATCAATTGTTGCTCCAAACGATCGGCGCCGTGACGGGTGCGGACGAAGATCAGCACCTGCTTCCAATTGTTGCTGCCAATCAAATAAGACAGCAACTCGCGCTTGTATTCGCGGGGAATGCCGTAGACGCGTTCGGTGATGTTGCTGGCTGTGGCATTAGGCTTAGCAACCTCCACTTCAACCGGATTGTTCAGCAATTGTGCCGCCAACGATTTAATTGCCGAAGAAACGGTTGCCGAGAACAACAAACTTTGCCGTTGCTTGGGGATCAACGCCATAATTTTACGGATGTCCGGCAAAAAGCCCATGTCAAGCATGCGGTCGGACTCATCCAGCACCAACATTTCAATGTTCGACAAATTCACGTTGCGCTGGTTGATATGGTCGATCAACCGACCCGGCGTAGCGACGACAATATCGCAACCGTGGCGCAAATTGCGGGTTTGCATATTGATGCTGGCACCGCCGACCACCACTTCGGTGCGGAATGGCAGATACATGCCGTAAGTTTTCACGCTTTCAAACACCTGTGCCGCCAATTCGCGGGTCGGCACCAAAATCAGCGCGCGCAGCTTGCGTGGCTTTTGCTTAATGTCGTGATTTTCGGCAAGCCGTTGTAACAGCGGCAAAGTAAAGCTGGCGGTTTTGCCTGTACCGGTTTGCGCGCCTGCCAACACGTCTTTACCGTCAAGAATCAACGGAATCGTGCGGCTTTGAACGGGCGTTGGGTCGGTGTAGCCTTGTTCGGCAACAGCTTGGAGCAGTGCGTCGGACAAACCGAGTTGTGCAAATGACATGGGAATCCTCTGGAAAATAACAGGTTGTCCGTCTGTTGCGGACAACCTAGATAATGGGGTGATGTGGTCAGGCAACCTGAGCAAAGATGCCATCCCTAAAAAGAAACAAAAACGGCTTTTAGCCGCCGGTCATGTTCATATACCGCAAAATGACCGGCTGTTCGTGGATATTAAATTCGTGCTTTTCGGGCTTGATGTGCATGGCATCAATAATGGCTTGTTTTAAAACCGCACCATCGCCAGGATGCTCACGCAGCACGGCTTTTAGATCAACGGAATGCTCATTGCCCAAACAGAGCAACAAGCGGCCTTCAACCGTCAAGCGAACGCGGTTGCAGGTGCTGCAAAAATTTTCGCTGTGCGGGGAAATGAAACCCACCCGCGTTGCCGTTCCCGCCACCACAAAGTAGTTGGACGGACCGCCGGTTTTTTCGGTGCTGGACAGCAAGTTAAATTGTGAGGCCAAGTCTTTTCTAATCAGATCGCTGGAATAATAAGCCCCAGAACGGTCATGCTGGCTGACCACGCCCAACGGCATTTCTTCGATAAAGCTGATGTCGATGCCGTTATCAACGGCAAACTGCACCAAATCGCAGACTTCAGTATGGTTACGGCCTTTTAGGATCACGGCGTTGATCTTGATGCGCTCGAACCCCACCGCTTTGGCCGCTTGAATGCCGCGGATCACTTGGTGCAAATCACCCGTACGGGTGATGGCTTTAAATTTGTCGGCATCTAAAGTATCGACACTAATGTTAATGCGCTTAACACCCGCCGCTTTTAAAGACGACGCCATGGTTTCCAGCTGCGAGCCGTTGGTGGTAATAACCAGCTCTTTTAAGCTTTCTATGCTGCCGATGTTATGCAGCAATTCCAATGCGCCTTTTCTGACCAAAGGTTCGCCGCCGGTGATGCGGATTTTTTTTACTCCCAGTTCGGCAAAAGCTTTTGCCAGCGTATAAATTTCTTCCAGCGATAAAATTTGCGCGCGCGGCAGGAAGGTCATGTCTTCCGCCATGCAATACACGCAACGGAAATCACAACGGTCGGTAATGGAAATCCGCAAATAATCAACAACCCTGCCGAAGCGGTCGATCAATTGCGTTGGATTTTCGGTATTGGTCATAAGCCTTTCACAAAAACGAAGCCGGACATCTTACCACGGCTTTAATCAACGACATAAAGCCCATGCTTAAAGCTTATGGACTGTAGGTTCAAAACCCGCTTGCTGATAATGGCGATAACGCTGCCGCCCTGCCACTTTGGTGGTTTCGCCATCATCAAGGATTTCTAAGATGCGCCCGATGCGCTGATAATCATCGGGGCATTGCGAGGACAGGTTCAACACGGTGTGCAGCCAAGCATCCGGCGGCTGTTGCTGACCAATCAGTATGCATTGCTGCAAACGGGGCAATTCCCCAGCAAACACTTGATGGGGAATAAAACTACCCGACCGAAACGTCCAAAGCAAGTCATCCAAGGCTTGGCTTTGCTCGGGCGTATCGGTCAGCACATAACAAAAATGTCCGGAACGGTAGGCTTTTTCGAGCAGCTTGCAAGCAAACAAGTGCCGCTGCGCTTGTTCGGCGCTCGGCAGCACATAAAAGCTAATGTCAGGCATCGAGTTTGACGGCCCGATCTAACAAGTATTGGCATAACAAGGGTACCGGACGGCCTGTTGCGCCCTTGTTCTGACCACTGCGCCAAGCGGTTCCGGCGATGTCCAAATGCGCCCAACGGAAGTTTTCGGCGAAACGCGACAAGAAGCAGGCGGCGGTAATCGTACCGGCATCTTTGCCGCCAATGTTCGCCATGTCGGCAAAATTGGACTGCAACAATTCCTGATATTCTTCCCATAACGGCAATCGCCAGATGCTGTCGTTGGCGGTTTCGCTGGCGGTTTGCAAGTCTTGGCACAGGTCGTCATCGTTGCCCAACAAGCCGCTGGGGATGCGGCCTAAGGCGACCAAACACGCGCCGGTTAAGGTTGCCAAGTCGATGACCACATCGGGGTTGAAGCGTTCGGCATAGGTGAGCGTATCGCACAAAATCAGACGGCCTTCGGCATCGGTGTTGAGGATTTCGATGGTTTTGCCCGCCATGCTGGTCCAAATATCGCCCGGTTTGTTGGCGTTGCCATCAGGCAGGTTTTCAGAAGAAGGCACTAAGCCAATGACATTTAACGGCAATTGCATTTGTGCAGCGGCTTTTAATGTGCCGATCACCGCCGCGCCGCCGCACATGTCATACTTCATCTCATCCATGCCAGGGCCGGGTTTTAGCGAGATGCCGCCTGCATCAAACGTTAAGCCTTTGCCCACCAAGACAATCGGTTTTTCGCTGCTGGCAGCGCCTTGGTAGTGCAGACAGATCAGCTTAGCGGGTTCACGGCTGCCGCGAGTAACCGATAGGAATGACCCCATGCCCAATTCTTCCATATCGGCTTCTTCAAGAATGGTGACGGTCATCTGTGCCGATTGGCTGGCAACTTGGCTGGCCTGTTCGGCTAAAAAGCTAGGTGTGCAGATATTGCCGGGCAAGTCGGACAAGAATTTGGTCAGGCTGATACCTTCTGCAATGGCAACGCCTTGCGCCATTCCGGTTTGTGCGAAAGCCAGCTGCGCTTCTGGTGCAGTGATGCTGAGTTTTTCCAACTTGCTTTCAGTGGCTTTATCCGATTTGGTGTGCGTGTATTGGTAGACGCTGTCGGCAAAAGCTTGCACTGTTTGACGGCTTTTCCAGTTCCAATCGGCATCAGTAACCGCGCATTCAGCAAGCGTCGAAACGGCATGTTTCACGGGTGTTTTCCTTAAACTAAGCGCCGCGGCTGCCAATGCTTTGCAGAAGTTTTTGGTGCTGAGCGGTTTATGTTCGCCAAGGCCAACGACTAAAATGCGGGCGTGGCTGCCAGGTGCCACATTAATAAGGACAGTTTCGCCATTTTTGCCGCTTAAATCGCCACGCTCCAAAAGCTGGCTGACCATGCCTTGGGTACTGGTGTTGATGGCGTCGGCGGCAGGGCTGAGGTGCTTGTCCTGATAAACACCGACAATGATGCAGTCAGATTGCAGTTTTTCTAAGGGCGCGGTTTCTATAGAATAGTCCATATCAATTTCGTGTGGTTGGGGTTAAGTGGGAAATGCAGCTTGATTTAAAGGGCTGTTAGCCGTTGCCGCCTGTGCTTGTTGTTAAAATTATACATCAGTAATGATTATCATCGAGGAGTTAAGCTTGTCAACAAAGCCCCCCAAAGCCAAGGGACGCCGATCAAAGCCACTGCTGAGCGTCTTGGACAAAATGATTGCCCAAGATTTGTTGACGACCTTGCTCTCGGTTTGGACGGTGATTGTCGTCATTATCGTCAGCCGCGAATTTGTCAGGGTTTTAGACAAAGCCGTGCAAGGCCAAGTGCCTAACGATGTCCTGTTGACCATGCTGGGCTTAAAAACAGTGGCTATCGGCGTCACCCTGTTACCGCCCGCCGTGTTTATGGCGGTGCTGATGGTCTTGGGCAGAATGTACCGCGACCAAGAAATGTCCGCCATTTTTGCCGCCGGCGGCGGTGCCAGCGTCATCTACCGCGCCGTATTTTTAGTGATTTTTCCGCTCACGCTGTTTACCGGCTGGTGCTCGTTCTACGCAGCACCTTGGGCGGAAACACAAATGGAAAAAATCTACCAACAAGGCAAACAAAGTGCCGATTTGCGCGGTATCGCTGCCGGCAAGTTTAGCGATTACAGCCAAGGCGAGCTGATTTTTTACGTGGAAAGCATCAGCAAAGACAAAACCATGCACCAAGTGTTTGTGCAGCAGCGCGAAACCGGCAAGCAAGCGGTCATCAGCGCACGTTCGGCAACCCTGCAGGACTTGCCCGAAGGCCGCTACATTGTTTTTACCGACGGGCAGCGCGTGCAAGGTCTGCCCGGACAACTCAATTACACCATCGAAGAATTTAGGGAGTACGCCGTGCGCATAGCAGGCCAAGAAGCCAATTTGGATTCAAGCAGGCTTGCCGGCATGGCGGTTGATGCCTTATGGAATAGCCGCAACATTAACAACACCGCAGAATTGCAACGCCGATTATCCATCCCGATGAGCCTGTTCCTGCTGTCATTTGTTGGAGTGCCGCTAGCCCAAGTCGCCCCGCGTGGCGGCACTTACGGCAACATCTTGATTGGTTTTTTAATTTATTTCAGCTACGGCAACTTTGTCCGGCTTAGCCAATTGTGGGTTGCCAACGGCTCAATGGCGGTATGGCTGGGCGGCTTTGCGGTCAACGCCTTCTTAGTGCTTATCGCAGCAGCCTTGCTTGGGCGGTTTTACGGCTGGCGTTGGTTATGGCTTAGGGCATTGGGCAAGGTGTCGGCATGAAAACATCCACACGTTACATTGTCTTCGAAGTGCTAAAAAGCTCAGCAGTCGCCATGCTATTGCTACTGACGCTGTTCGACTTGTTTACCTTTAGCGACGAACTTGACGACATCGGCAAAGCAAACTATGGCCTGACTGAAGCTTTTTATTTTGTCTTGCTCACCTCGCCGACTGTTTTTTACGAACTAATGCCAGCCTCAGCCTTGTTAGGCAGCTTGTTTGCGCTGGGCAACATGGCTAACCATAACGAGCTGATTGCCCTGCGGGCAGCAGGTTTGTCAATATTTGGCATTATCCGCGCCACTTTACTGGCGGGCGTAGTGATGGCGGCTGTTGCCATTGGCGTGGGCGAGTTTGTCGCCCCCGATGCCGACGCACGCGCACAAACCGTAAGGATGACGGCGAACAACAAGCAGCTGACCGTCAGCAGCAAAAATGGCCTGTGGTTGCGCGAAGGCAAGCAATTTATCAATGTCAGAAGCATTGAAGACAATGGCGAACTGTCCGACATCAGCATTTACGAATTGGACGACCAACAACAGCTGGCCCGCTCCACCCATGCCGAACAAGCCATTTACTTGGGCAAAAATGACTGGCAACTGCAAAACATCAACAGCTCGACGATTTCTACCTCGCAAATCCAAGCCCAAAGCCAAGCGCAACAGCTGTGGCAATCGTCCATCGCCCCCGATTTGCTAAAAATTGTAGTCGTCAACGCCAACAACTTATCGCTCTACGATTTGGCCACCTACATTTCTTTTTTAAAAACCAACCACCAAAAATCGCAAAAATACGAACTGGCCTTCTGGGGGCGCGTTGTCAACCCGCTGGTGATTTTCGTGATGCTAATGGTGTCCACGCCATTTGTGATTGGCGTCAAACGCGGCATCAGTTCTGGCGCAAGGATTTTGATCGGCGTGGTCATCGGCATGAGCTTTAACGTGCTGGACATGAGCTTTGCCCATTTGGGCCTGATTAAAGAATTTAACCCCATCATGACCGCTGCGTTGCCCAGCTTGTTAGTGTTGGGCTTGTCGCTTTTAGCTATTCGGCGTTTGCGTTAACAACAGGTCGGCGGCAAGTAAACAGCCGCTTATCTCGTTGAATGAGTTTTAATCAAGCGTATAAAATGCTAAAGTTTTAAAGCTATTTCGGCAGTTACTGGTTCTAAGGCGCAATGTTGCAAGCTTTGAACCTTGCCCTAACCCACTAGAATCAGCCCTATGAAAAAACAAGCAACCCCAAAATCCGTTATCACCCTCTTCACGGGCATTGCGCTGGCGTTAACACTGAACGCCTGCTCGGACAATAACGAAGAAAAAGCCGCCAAAGCCCAGCCCGCCAAAATTGAAGAAGCGCACAACCCGTTCGACCACAGCCACGACGTACCGGTCACCGATGTGCAAAAACACAAGTTTGAACACGCCTTTGCCGACCAATGCGTACAGCGCGAAACCAAAAACTCCATCAATCCTGATATTGATAAAGAACGCTTCACCAAACCTTGCATGTGCATTGCCACATACATGATGAAGGACCTGACCAACCAAGAAGCCGAAAAATACCTGAACGAACACGAAAACCCGCGTTCGTTACAAATTAAATTCGATAGCGCAGCCTACCATTGCCTGCAAGAAAAAACCCCACCCAAAGACCACGGCTTTGTCCATCAGCAATAATCCGTTTTAATCCGCCATTACCGCAGTATTGTCGGAATGGCGGAATAGCTAAACCCTAAGCCACCACAGCAATAATATTTTTCGCCACCATCTCGTCAAGAATTTGCAAGCCACCAGCCACAATCAGCTCCGGGTTCGGATGGCCTGATGCTTGCGCCATTTGCTGTAAACAATCACCGGCAACAACCTGCTCTTGCGCTTGGATCATCGCCAGCAGCTGGTAAGTCATGGGTGTAACTTCGATAAACACCACATCATCGGCGGCATTGCGGTGGACGACCAAAAACGTCGGCTGGTCCGGTGCGCTGTCGGGGATAAATTCTGGGGCGATTTTATGGACTGGATACTGATAGGCCAAAGGCCAAGCCAAGGGCGATAAGGCCACCGTGCGTGCCGCCAAGTTGGCGTAGTCGGCATTGATCGCCAGCGTGTCTTTGCTGATTGCTAAAGCCATTTCCACCCATTCGTAATGCGCCAATTCCACTAAAAACGGAAAATCGCCTTCTTGGTTGCGTTCGTTTTGCAGGTAGGCAATAAATTCTTCAGGAATTTCGGAAAAATACGGCGACTCGCAGCGGTGTTTGACAAAAAAATCTTGTGCCAGCGCGTTCCATTGTTCCGCTTCCAACAATGAAAACAACACCGGAAAATTGCTGCTTAAAAAGCCGTTGATGTTGTTGAACAGCAATTCGCGGTACACCGCCACACGCTCCAGCGGCGCATCGGTTGGCGGCGGGTTGTTGTCCGGATCGCGGATGTAGTCGGTAAATTCGCGCTGTTTGGCAGCAAAATCGACCCGCTCAGGATTAGGCAGACTGCTGTGCATGTTGCTTGCTCCAAGCGTTTTGCATGGTTTTGATGATGCCCACTTCGCGCATCAATTCGGACATGGGCGGAATATTGAAGTCGCGCTCCAGCAAGGTGGGGAAAACGCCGAACAGTTCATAAGCTTTGCCCAATAGCTTCCAGACGGGATCAATAATTTCTGCACCGTGGGTGTCCACCAGAAAATCATCGGCTTGCACATAATGCCCAGCCACATGCGCATAGCTGACGCGCTGCGCCGGTATTGCCCGCAAAAAGGCTTCGGCATCGTAACCGTGGTTGACGCTGTTGACGTAAATATTGTTGATGTCGAGCAAAATGTCACAATCGGCTTCGGCAACCACGGCGTTAAAAAAGTCGATTTCGCTCATTTCCTGACCCATCGCCGCGTAGTAAGAGGCATTTTCGACGGCGATGCGCTGGCCTAACAGCTCTTGTACGCGTCGGATGCGGGCGGCAACATGGGTAACGGCTTCAGACGTGAACGGAATGGGCAGCAGATCGTACAAATGGCCTTCTTTGCTGCAATAGCTCAGATGTTCGCTGTACAGTTTGATTTGATGCTCGCGCATAAACTGTTTGACCGACAACACCAATTGTTCGTCGAGCGCATCGGTACTGCCTAGCGATAAGGACAAGCCGTGGCAGATAAAATCGTGGCGTTCGGTGAGGGCGCGGAATTGCTTGCCCAGCCTGCCGCCGAGGGTAATCCAGTTTTCGGGGGCGACTTCGTAAAAGCCGACATCCAACGGTTGTTCGACCACTTCCGTCAAAAACGAGCGGCGTAAGCCTAAACCCGCGCCATGTATTAAGTTTTGGGTTGTGTCCATATGAACACCTATTGATAAAAAGGAAGGGGCAACAATGAAATGCCGTTAAGCTAAGCCATCCGTGGTCAACTTCGCGAACCTGAACAGCTTAGCTTAACGGCATCCGTAACGATGAGGGCTACCGCCCTCATCTACCGCAACGTCAAACGTCAGGGATTATTTTTTAGCAGGAACAGCTGGAGTAGCAGGATGGGCTGGTGTGACGTTAGCCGCACAACCGCCTTCTTTGCTTTTCATCATTTCGGTGCAGCCTTGCATGCCTTCGCCACAACCTTTCATGGCTGCGCCACAAGCGCCTTCTTTAGTTTTGGCATCTGGGCAGCTTTTCATGTGTTCGCCACAAGCGCTACCGCATTTGCCTTCCGCCATTTTGCCAGTGGTACCACAAGCGCCTTCTTTGCCTTTCATCATGGCGCCGCAAGAAGACTCCATGCCTTTTTTCATTTTGTCGCCGTCCATCATACCGCCGCATTTGCCTTCGCCGCATTTGCCTTCTGTGGCTTTAGCATCGGTTTTTTTGGCAGCGCAAGCGCCTTCTGCACCTTTGGGTGTTGCCATGTTCATGGACGCGCCGCAAGCCATTTCAGCAGCTTTGCTGGCTTCTGCCACTTGCATGTAGCCTGAAGACAATTCAGTCATGCCGAATGGGTTGGCTTCTGCGTAAACAGCTGTGGCAGAAACAGAAGAGATGAAGGCGATGCCCATTGCAGCGGCTAATGGAGATTTGTTAGTTGTTTTCATAATGACCTCAAAAAAGTGAAATGAAATGCGACACCGTGGTATCGGAATGCGATTATAAACGTAATAATGGTGGGTGATTAGATTTTATCCTTGCACCCTCCGGCAAGTTTGCCGGCATGTGTTCAGATTGCCAGCGCGCTGGCAGGTTCCTACTATTACCCAGTCAATTTCATTTACGTTGGGAGTGTGTAGCCTTTCTCCGTTCATCCTTCGACAGGCTCAGGACGAACGGAGAAAGGCTACATGGCTCAAATTATTTACCCTACCTATCAAGAATGACTGAGTACTCAGTTGGCGTTAGCTGTCTTTTGTTTGGTCGGGATATTCGCACAAATCTTTCAACAAACAATGAAAACAGCGCGGCTTTCTGGCGAGGCAAGTGTAACGCCCATGCAAGATAAGTAAATGATGGGCATCTTTTTTATGTTGCTTAGGGACGTGTTTGTCCAGTTTTTTTTCCACTTCCAACACGTTTTTGCCAGGCGCAATGCCAGTGCGGTTGGCAACCCTGAAGATATGGGTATCGACAGCAATGGTCGGCTGTCCGAAGGCGGTGTTAAGGATGACATTGGCGGTTTTTCTGCCGACGCCCGCCAAAGCTTCCAGCTCAACGCGGGTTTGCGGCACTTGTCCGCCATGCTTGTCCAACAGTTGCTGGCACAGAGTGATGATATTGGCGGCTTTGCTGTTGAACAGGCCGATAGTTTTGATGTACTCCTTTAGGCCATCCAAGCCCAAAGCAAGGATGGCTTCAGGCGAATTCGCCACCGGAAACAACAAGGCCGTGGCTTTATTGACGCCCTTATCGGTCGCTTGTGCCGACAACACTACAGCCACCAACAGTTCGAAGTGGTTGCTGTAGTTCAATTCGGTGGTCGGCTCGGGGATGGCTACCGCCAAGCGATTGAAGATTTCCAGACGTTTTTGGGCGTTCATGCCGTTCCGTTAGTGTTGGTTGCCAAGCAAGATTTCCCCACGCAAACCGGCAAATTGCTGCGGGCTGCCCAAATCGGGAATCCAGCCACGTTGAACAGCATCGCGGTAACACCACGCCGGTGTGGTTTCGGTTTTGTACGTCCAGAAAAACCAGCCCAAGTATTTTTCAAAGGTCAGCAATTCGCTGGCGGCATAGGCGCGATAAGCTAAGGCTAGCTGAAAATCGTCCATTTCCGTTTGCCCATGTTGCGTTGCTTGCTCAGCCCAGCGTTTAAGCATTTTTAAATCCAGCCCCAAACTCCATTCGCCGCAATACACCGGTAGCGCCAGCTCGCGGATGATGTCCTCGGCTTCGTTTTTCCAATCGGCAAGCGTTTTTTGCACATGACCAAAAATATCCAAATCGACATCTTCTTGAACGAAACACTGGTAGCGATGAATATCCAGCACCACGTTCTGGTATTCTGGTGCGCTTAAAAAACCAAGGTATTCTTGGTAAGGACGAAAGCCATCGTGAAACACCACCGCGACTTGCTCCGCCGGACAATGCTGCCGGATGCGCCGATAAGCATCGGTGGTGTAGCGTTTCAGCAAATCGGTAGGAATATCCCAACGCGGTTCATTTAAGACTTCGATGCCGTGCAAAGCGGGCCGCCCTGCGTAACGCGCCGCCAAGCGCTCCAAAACGGTAAGCGAATGTTCGATATACGCTTCATGGGTGTGCCATTCGCACACATCTTTAATGCCGCCGTTATCGAAGCCGTTTTGACAGCCCGGCGCGGCGTGCAAATCCAAAACAATCAACAAGCCGAAAGCTTCCGCCCAATCAAAAGCCTGATCGACGATGTCGATGCCGCCGGTCACAAACGGGAAAAGCTGGTCGCCATAGCTGCGGTGGTAGGGGTAGCCGTCACCAAACAGCCAATGCCCAACCGGAATGCGCACGGCATTGATACCAACATGGGCTAGCCAGGCAAAATCATCGCGGGTAATAAAACAGTTCCAATGGTTTTTTAAACGGGCTTCGGCCTGCTCGCCCAATTCGACGCAAAAAGAAGTTTCATCTTGCGCCGCCAAGCCGTCAAATAGGCTGGGCGTGATCCATTTTTCCAACACCAGCCAGCCGCCTAAGTTAACGCCACGAATTTTTTTGGGTTTCATAATCGCTCCTTACATCAATATGCGCCGTTGGTGGAAAGCTTCTGCCGATGGCTGGTTGCTGATGGTCAGCAAGGTGGCATCAGGCAATTGGGTGCAGATCAACCGGAACATTTGCGCTTCGCTCTCTGGGTCGAGCGAATCGAAGGCTTCTTGCAGCAAAACCCATTTGGGACGGCACAGTAACAGACGTACCAGCCCCAAGCGCTGCTGGTCGCTGCGCGCCAAGCATTTATCCCAAACGTCGCTATTGTCCAGTTGGCTGATGAAATCATTCAAACCGACCAACCTTAGTATTTGCTGTAAATCTTCATCAGCAAAAGCGGTGCTGGCAAGCGGATAACAAATGGCGGCGCGCAAACTGCCGGTGGGCAAATACGGGCGCGGCGGCATGAAAAACATCGGGTCATCATCCGGCAAAATAATGCGTCCATGCCCCCAAGGCCAAAGTCCGGCAATTGCTTTGAACAATTTGGCGCTGATGGTGGCATCACCGATGATAAGCACCCGTTCACCCAAACGGACTTGGGTGTCGATGCAGGCAATCAAATCTTCGCCGTTAAATTTACGGATGCACAGCTTTTCAAATGTCAGGATCGGCAATTCGGCTTTTTCCAAGACAATGCGATCTGGATCAGGCCGGGCGATTTCCGTTTCCAAATCCTCTAAGGCTTGCGTCAAACCTAAAATGCGCTCGACAGACGCACGCCATTCCGCCATTTTCGCCATGTTATCAACGGGCCAAGACAAGGCGGCGACCGTTTGCTGGAAAGATTGCACCGATTGCATCAGCGCGCCCAAGGAAATGCTGCCCAAAATATAACGCGGCGCAGCCACCAGCACCGGAAACGCCATCGACAGCACCGAATAGCCGGAAGTGAACATCATAATTTGCAGCCAAGCATGGCTTTGCCGTTGCCAAACGTCGGCAATTCCGGCAAAAGAGCCGCGCAAACGTTGCTGTTCGTTGGCTTCGCCATGGATGAGGGCAATCGATTGCGAATGCTCGCTGGCAGAAATCAGATCAAAACGGAAATTGGCTTCGGCGGTTTGTTTGGCGTTGGTTGCCACCGTGAGTGGCTTGCCTATCCACCATCCCAACACCGACGCTGCACCGGCATAAATAAACGCCAGCCAGACCAGATGTCCGTGGATAGGTAAAGTAAACAAGCCCAAATCCAGCATCACCACACCCGAAAGCGACCAGAGGATTTCGGTAAAACTGACCAGCAGCAACACGCTGTATATGAGCGAATGGCATAAATCTATCGCCGATTCGGTGGCAATGCGGATGTCTTCGGCAATACGGCTATCGGGGTTGTTGTGTTCACCGCTGATGTGGGTGACCAGATAATGGCGGCCTTCGACCATCCATTGGCTAATCAGCCGTTCGGTCAGCCAAGTTCGCCAACCGATTTGCAAGCTGCGTTTGATTCTCAGATGGTTGGTACTGACCGCGATATTCGCCATAAATATCAGCACAATCAAGCCCAGCTGCCGAAAAAAGCCACTCATTGAACGCTGATCCAATGCGTTGAACAAATCTGCGCTCCATTCGGTGATGATAACGGCAATGGCAATTTGCGCCACCGTTAACAGTATCAGCACCACCGCCTTAGCTTTAGCACCCGACACTTCTTCACACCAAAACTGGCCTGACAAGCGTAAAAAACGTAAAACGAAAATGTTTGAATCCTTCATAAACCAATCCCCTTGTTGTTATTTTTAGTAATGAGGGTCTATGGATTATATACAGGCTTTCGCGGCAATCGCAAAGCTAAAGGATAGAAATTGTGGGGGAATTGGGCGTTGTAGCTAATGTTTGCGGACATTAGCTACATTTCGGAGATCAGGAGGTCTGCATGCGTTTATGCAGCCTCCGTTTTTGGGCATTAACCGGTATTACGCATCCCCGCCGCAATGGCGTTAATCGTCCGCAATAACGGTTTGCGCCACGGATTGTCGCCGCTATCGTCGGACTGCTCACGCACCAGCTTAATCAAATTGGCCTGAATGTAATTCAGCGGCCCCAGATAATTGTTGCGGTGGTGCAATGACACTGCCAAGTCTGGGTTTTCTGCCAGCAAACGTTCGGCTTCGGCGACTTCCAACACCCATTCCACGCTGCGATGATGTTCGGCGGCGATCATGCTGTGGATGCCTTTGCCGACTTGTTCGTCCACACACAAGGTGGCGTATTCGCGGGCGATGTTCATGTCGGATTTGCTCAAGGCCATTTGCGCGTTGCTGAGCAAATTGCGGAAGAACGGCCAGGTTTTGTACATCTCACGCAAGGCCGCTAGGCGATCTGGTTTGCCTGCACACCAGGTTTCCAAACTCGCGCCGATGCCGTACCAGGCAGGAAAGGTCTGCCGCGATTGCGCCCAAGAGAACACCCAAGCAATCGCCCGCACGGAGTTTTTCGAGCGGTCTTGTTTTTTGCGGTGCGACGGGCGCGAGCCGATATTCAGGCCGCCAATTTCCGATAACGGCGTGGCTTCGTAGAAATAATCCAAAAAGCCGGGTGTGTGTTCGGTGAGTTGGCGGAAGCCGCGTTCGCCGATTTGCGCCAATTCGCTCATGATGGCGAGGTTTTCCGGGCGGTCTTCTTCAACCGGGCGCACCAAGCTCAAGCTGGCTTTCATCAGGCCAGTGATGCCCATGGTCAGCTCGTACATGGCTGTTTCCATGTTGTTGTAGCGGTAAAACAAGGTTTCGCCTTGCTCGGTGAATTTGATTTGTCCGCGCACCGTCGCAGGGGGTTGCGCCAAAATGGCTTGGTGAGTTGGGCCGCCGCCACGTCCGACTGTACCGCCGCGTCCGTGGAATAAGCGATACGGAATGCTGAGTTCGTCGGCAATCGCCATGACTTGTTGTTGCGCCCGATACAAGCCCCAAGCTGAAGCCAAGATGCCGCCGTCTTTGCAAGAGTCGGAATAGCCGAGCATGATTTCTTGGCGCTGACCGGAGGCTTGCAGCAATTCGCGGTAAGCGGGTTGCGCGAATAGCGTCCGCAAGACGATGTCGATGTGGTTTAAGTCGTTGATAGTTTCAAACAAGGGGCTGACACCAATGTGGCAGAACCATTGCCCGCCGATACGTCCCGACAAGCCATGTTGGGCGGCAAGCAGCAACACTTCCATGATGTGGCTGGCGGCGTGGGTCATAGAGATGACGTATTTGCTGAAACAATCGCCGCCGATTTCGCGGCGCATTTGCGCCATGATGCGGAACAAATCTAAGGTTTCAACAGTGGCTTCGGACAATTTGGTGGCGTCGTACACCAAGCCGCCCGGCGTGGCGATGGCTTCGCCTAAGATTTTCAGGCGCGCTTCTTCGTCCATCGCCAGATAATCCAAGCCCAAGGCGTTGGTGAAGATTTCCGCAACCGCTTCGCTGTGGCGGGTGGATTCTTGACGCACGTCCATTTGCATCAAATGGAAGCCAAAGGTGCCGACCAAGCGCAATAAGTCTTGCAGCTCTAAGCCGACTACGGCGTTGTCGCCGTGGCTGAGCAAAGATTGGCGGATGATTTCCAAATCGGCATAAAACTCACCGGCACTGCCGTAGCCGTAATTGACCAACTGCCCACTGAAGCCGTCTTGGATGCGTTGTTCGATTTGCTGTAAGCGTTGCTCTAAACGGTAACGCATCAGCGACAGTTTTTGCCGATACGGTTCTTGCAAATAGCTACGTTCCAAAACGGGGGCGAGATCGCCAATGAAAGCGCGGTCTTTTTCCAAGCTGGCAAAAAATTCGGCGCTGGGTTCGCACAAGCCATAAGAAAACGCCAGTTGCTCACGCACCAAGTCGATACGGCGCAAATATTCCTGCACGATGGTGCGGGCTTGCAGACGCAAAGCGTGGGCGGTGGTTTCTGGCTTGACGTTTGGGTTGCCGTCGCGGTCGCCGCCAATCCATGAACCGTAATTTAAAAAGTAAGGAATGTTCAGTTGTTGTGCCGCCTCTGCACCATAAACATCCCCCACGGCGCGGAAGAAATTGCGGTACACCCGCGCGGTGGCTTCAAACAGTGACAGCGGGAAATAAAACAAGCCCGCTTCAATCTCATCCACCACGTTCATGCTGCGGGTGCGGACTTCGTCGGTTTTCCACAGCAATTGGATTTGGCTGTGCAGACTTTCTAAGGCTTGTTCGCGGTAATAGCCTTTTAAGCGTTGGTCGTCGAGCTGTTCGTAACTGACGAAAATCTTCCGTAACGCGCTACGCACCGTGCGGCGTTTGGCTTCGGTAGGATGCGCGGTCATCACGGGTAGGTAATGCAGTTCGTTGAGCAGCGTTTGTAAATCATCAACCGTCACGCCTTGTTGCTGGAACTGCTGTAGCGTGTCGTGGAAAGAACCGGGCCAGAAATGCTTGTTGTTTTCGATGTCCTTACGGCGGTTGCGTAAGTTAGTCGCCTCTTCGGCAATATTTAACAAGCTGAAATATAAGCTAAACGCGCGGATCACTTCGGTCAGCGTATCGGCTGGCAAGCCTTTGAGCGTATCCATCAACTGCTTGCGCTTGGCAGGCGTATCGTCGCGCTGCAAAGCGGAAAATTGTTTTTGCAACTGCTCAACCGTTGCCATAATTTTTGGGTTAGCTTGGCTTTTCAGCACCTGCGTCAGCATCGTCTTAAGCGACTTGATGCTGGCTTGCAGGGCTTTGTCATCAAAAGCAGAATCGGTGGTCATAAGGTCTCTCTGTACAGGTTTTAGGGTTCTTGGAAAAAATAAACGGTGGCAAAAGGCGTTTCAACTGAAGAATTAAGCAAGAAATAGGCCGATAAGCTTAGTGTAAGAGCGCTTTGGCGGAGTCAAAAACATTTTTTTGATGTTTCTACTATAAGGCCATAGCGGTTTGATGTTTTGCCTTTAAATTCAGCTAATAAAATAAAGCCATCCTTAAAAATAGTAAAATCGGATAAAACTATTTGTTTAATAGGTTTTTTCGATATTCTGGTTTTGTCCATTTTCTGGTTAAGAGCTGTTTTTTGTCGGTGGCGCGTTCACAATGTCGATTGGGTGATAGATGGTTTTTTTGAAGTGGAATATGGTGTTGGCTTTTTTATTAAAGACAGATTTTCTTTATATTTTCTTTTTAAATCATAAATATAGGTTAAAATATCTGCTAAGAGACTTAACGTTTATGCTTTTGGGTAACGAGGTTCGTGTATCATTGAAACCTAGAACCTTAAGCAGTAAAACATATTTCAAATAACAAAAAACCTTCACTTTAACCATCGAAAAATGAAGGCTGTAAAAATAGGTAATCATAAACATGGCTAGGGCAGACTTATTGGTCAGTTTAATCCGTTCTGGTAGTCGAGGCGATCAAGCTGCCTTTCGCAAAACTGCGGAAGCTTTAATTTCTGAAGAAAGGGAAAAAGGGCATGGCATTTTGGCAGATCGGCTTCTCAACTCAATAACTGACAATCAACCGCAGGCAATAATTATTGCTAACAAATCGAAAAGCGATTTGTTTTATGAACGGATTCCTCAGCGTAGGCTGGAAACCTTGCTCATTCCTCAAGTGGTATACAGTCAAGTCACAGAGTTAATTGAAGAACAGCACCGAGCAGATTTGTTGCACGCGCATAATCTTTGTGCTCGCAACAGAATTCTTCTAGTCGGTTCGCCAGGCAATGGCAAAACCAGCTTGGCAGAAGCAATTGCTACTGAATTGATGGTGCCTCTCCTCGTTATTCGTTATGAAACCTTAATTGGCAGCTATTTAGGAGAGACCGCCGCTCGATTAAAGCAAGTCATTGATTATGCTAAAACTCAGCGTTGTGTTTTATTTTTGGATGAATTTGACACCATCGGCAAAGAACGTGGTGATACTCACGAAACAGGTGAGATAAAACGGGTAGTTAGTTCTTTATTGCTGCAATTGGATGATTTGCCAGATTATGTGGTCGTTATTGCCGCCAGCAACCACCCCGAACTACTGGATAAAGCGGTATGGCGACGATTTCAGGTACGTATTGAATTGCCATTACCAACACGCGAACAAATCAGCCAATTTGTCACATTAATGACAAATAAATCAAAGATAAATCTTGGGTATGCACCTGAAACCATAGCTAAAAAACTGCTAGGCACTAATTTTGCCGAGATTGAAGAGTTTTGTTTAAGTGTTGTGCGTCGCGCCGTACTGACTCGACAAACGGAGAATGCCAAAACAATTACCGCAGAAATGTTAGGCCAATGGCAAAAACGATTTAATCCAACCATAGGAGTGGATAAGTAATGGCTGAATTACCTTTATTGATTTTTCCCCAAGCTAAAGTAGTGCCGCCGCCTATAGCAAGATTCGGAATATCAAAACCGCACATGCCAAGCAAAAATCGGCAGGTTTCGCGCCTAACAACACAATTTAACGAACTAGAAAGACTGTTTTTAGCCGATAAAGCCGTATTGGTTGACACTATTGCTGGTATGGAGCCAGAAATGGTGTTGGTTATAGAAACGGTTGGACATATCGAAGATTTTCAACGTGCCATTGCCAATACGCCCGGTTTGGAATGGTTGGCAGAATGGGATGATGAATTTGAGCCCGATGATGATTTCTATACCACCAATAGCAAGAAAGAGAAGACAGAAAAATACGTTGAAGGACGAGTATTCCTTTCTATGGCTAACCAAAGAGGTTTAAATGAACTGTTAAATCTTTGGAAGCGATGGAAACATAACCAAGAATTGCCTTTTGGAAAAGGTAAATGGAAAGATGTGTTTTCTCAAATTAAAGTAATTCGTCGCTGGGGACTGCAAGAGCAGTTTATTGACACTAAAATGCTCGAAATTTGGCAAGAAGACCTACTTTATGATTACAGTGCTGAAGAAGCAGTTAACTTTCAGATTGAATTTTTCTATAGAAAAGACACTGCTCTTAGAAAACAAAATGAAGCTGTCATCAAACAATTGCTTACCCAGTTATCAGGGCAAATCATCAGCCCATTTTTAGATTATCCCAGTATTGGCTTCCATGCGGTCAAAGCCAATTTGCCGAAAAAAAGCATCCAACTGATAGTTGAAAAAATCCATAAGCAAGAATTGGATATTGTTCTACTAAAGCTGCCGAGCATTATGTTTTTTCGCCCTACAGGTCAAACAGCTGTTTCATCACCGAGTGAGTCGCAACCTATTGAAGCAGCTCCTGATAGCCCTGTTGCTGGCGAGCCAGTTGTTGCTATTTTAGATGGCGTGCCATTTAGTCAGCATCAATGGCTAAAAAACCGAATACGCCTCGATGATGTCGATGAGCTTGAAACACATTATCAGCGTGGTGATAGAAAACACGGCACAGCAATGGCTTCGTTGGTAATTCATGGTGAATTGGATGCCAACGAACTACCTTTGCCAAGGCCTGTGTATTTTCGGCCTATCATGCAACCCGACCCTTTAAGTAGAAATCGAGATGAATATGTACCAGATGAGATATTTTATGAAGACCGTATAGAGCGAGCAGTCCGCCGTATGTTTGATGGGGATGGAGATGTACTAGCCCAAGCTCCTACGATAAAAATTATCAATCTATCTTTTGGTGACCCTTCGCGTCAATTTATCCACACTCCAAGCCCGTGCGCTAAATTACTCGATTGGTTGGCTTGGAAATACAAGGTGTTATTTTGCGTAAGTACAGGTAATTTCTCTGCTAATTTCGATCTACATATTTCAGAAAACGATTTTGAAAAAAGTAGTGATGATGAAAAAATCAAAATGACACTACAGGCAATGTCCAGCACCATTAATGACAGAAAATTATTGTCACCCGCAGAATCCCTTAATGCCATTACAGTTGGAGCCAGCCATCAGGATAGCTCAATTATTACAACAATGGCGCGACGGATTGATATTTTGCCAAGCCCTAATTTACTTAGCCCAATTAGTCGTTTGGGGTATGGATTCCGGCGATCAATTAAGCCGGAAATATTGTTGCCGGGCGGTAGGCAGTTTTATGATCCAGCACTGAGATCGGGAATGCCCTTCAAATTAAACCAAAGCATTTTACCGCCGGGGCAACGGGTTGCTACTGAACGCCTAGAAGCAGAACAGTCAGCATCAACATATACACGCGGCACAAGCAACGCAACAGCATTAGCCACTCGTGCTGCTGCAAAAATCTACGAAGTGATTAACACCATCAGGGCAGAGCAGCCTGAGTCTGTTAAGGACGATCAAGTTGCAGTTCTCATAAAGGCATTATTGGTTCATGGTGCGTCAAGAGCAGATAGTGACACCATCCTGGAGCAACATCTTAAAACAGCAAATAACTCCCGCCAATTTAAGCAATATGCCAGCAAATTTATTGGCTATGGGCTTGTTAATGTTGATAGGGTATTGGCTTGTACGGAACAAAGGGCAACGGTTATTGGGTGCGGAGAGATTCGGGAAAAACAAGTCCATGAATATCGTTTTCCATTGCCACAAGGACTGGCAAATACCAAAGACTGGCGACGGCTAACCATTACCCTTGCTTGGTTTACGCCAATCAATCCCAACCATCGCTATTTACGGCAAGCCAAACTATTTTTTGAGCCTCCGAAACAAACTGATGCTCTAAATTTGAAAAGCCAAGAATCGGATCGCCATCAAGTACGCAGAGGCACAGTTCAGCACGAAATTTTGGAAAGCGAAAAAGTATCTGACTATCAGCAAGGTGACGAATTGGTGATTCCCATTCAATGTAATGCCGATGCAGTGGATAAGTTAGATGAAAAAATTCCTTATGGATTGGCTGTGACTCTGGAGGTGAAAGAAGGTGTTAACATTCAGATTTATCAAGAAATAAGTGCACATATTCACGCACAAGTAAAAATCAAACAATAAACAGTTGATTTGGATTGTGGTAATTAAAGAAATTGTAAACAACGACTAGCTATCAATGTGTCAACTATGCTGGACTACAAATAGTTTTGTAGTCCAGGCTCTCAGTTTTCAAAAATGCAGGCAAAACTGTCGTCCACATTAATATAATGCCCTCGCCCCAAAAAACCTCCCCTTAAAAATGCCCGCAATATTCCCCGCCCCCCCCCAAACCTATTTTTAACCCGCCGAGAAAAGGCAAATCCATCTAAACTATCGTTAAAACTGAACCCTTAACCACATTGAATATGCCCCAAACACAAACCATCAATCTCGCCACTGGCAAGCTCACGCTCCATTTAACCCCAGGCAAAATACCACTCAAACGCCTCTTAGGCTTCGCCGCCCGTGTCAGCAGCAAGCGCAAATTTTTATTGGTCAGCAAAGTTTTAGGTAAGCATTATCCGGTGTCGCCACGGATGATGGCGTGGTCGTATCGGGCGTTGGCGCGGCAGACGTTGCAACACGATATTGCTGGCGAATCGGTGTGGATAGGCATGGCGGAAACTGCGACGGGCTTGGGTTATGGCGTGTTTGCGGCGGCGGTTGCTGAAGGTTTGCAGCACAGTTTGTTTATGCAAACCACGCGCTATCATCTGGACGGCTTGCCGCGCTTGGGTTTTGACGAAGCACACAGCCACGCGACGGATTTTTTCCTGTATTACCCAGAACGCAGCGACGACCAACGGCGGTTTTTCAACGCGCAAACGCTGGTGTTGATTGATGATGAAATCAGCACAGGCCGCACCTTTTTACGTTTGATTAACGCCTACCAAGCCGTCAATCCGCAATTGCAGAATGTATTTATCGTTAGCCTTATCAACTTTGCCCATGCCGACGACCGCCAGCGCGTTGAATCTGGCGCGGGTGTGGCGGTGCATTGGGTGTGCCTGCGCGAAGGTACGATGCACTTTGACGATGCCGAAAATACCGAGCTGGATAGCATCAGCGTTAACGTTTCAGGCAATAGCGCCTGCAAAAAGCACTTGCTGGCTTGGCCTGGGCGTTTGGGTTTAGCCGCGCCCATCCAATTTGCCAACGACGTTATCGCCAAACTCAGCCAGATGGGCATTGACTTGCACAGCGACGACCCACGCCCGCTGTTGGTGTTGGGTACAGGCGAATGCAACCCGCCCGCGTTTATGCTCGGCAGATTGCTGGAAAGCCACGGCTGCCAGGTAAAAGTGCAAAGCACCACGCGCTCGCCCATCCATGTCGGCAACGACATCGCCTCCGTCTGCCAGTTTGAAGACAATTACCAAGATGGCATCGCCAATTTTATCTACAACCTAAACACCAACGATTACCGCCAGATTATCCTCTGCCACGAAACCCCGCTGTGCCCGCCGTTGCTGGAACGCCTTCACGACTGGCAAGCCATCAGCGCCCGATTTGAACTCACCGACGAAGCCCACCATGCAACGCTACATTTTTTTAGACCTTGACGACACCCTGTTCCAAACCTTAAGAAAATGCCCCGATGCCGACGACCCGCGCCTGCAAGTGCGGGCGTTGTTGTCCGACGGCACCGCCAATTCCTACGCCACCGCCAAGCAGCAATGGTTATGGGATTGGTTTGCACAAGGCTTCAAAATCGTCCCCGTCACCGGACGCGATGCAGGCGAATTTGCCCGTGTGCAATTGCCGTTTAGCGAAGAAGCCGTCATCATCCACGGTGCGGTCATTCTGGACAACCAAGGCCAAGTCGATGCCGCATGGATGGCGCACATGCAAACCCACTTGCCGGATTATTATCAAAAACTACAGGCAGTCTGGCAGGACGTGGAAAACTTCGCCGCCCAACACGCTGGCTACAAACCACGCTTAGTCAACGAGTTTGATGTCACTTGGTACGGCGTCATCAAACACAGCGAAGGCAAAGAAGACGCGCTGCGGCGGATGCTGGATGCCGTCATCATCAACCACCCGCACCTGCAAGACGGCAGCCTGTATTGGCATCTAAACGGCAACAACCTCGCCGTACTGCCCGACATCATCCGCAAAGAACACGCCGTTAATTTCTTACTGGATCGCTATCGCCAGCAACATGCTGAATTGCTCACCTTCGCCGCCGGCGACAGCTACACCGACGCGCCGTTTATGGCCTTGTGTGATTATGCGATTGTGCCTAGGGGGACGCAGTTGTATGGGCGGTTGGTTAGGTAGTAATGGGCTGATGGGATTTTTGTAGGGTGGTTTTGCGCCAGTAAACCACTACGCCTGAATAATGCCGAGGCATCAAAATGGTGGTTTGCTGGAGTGAATCCACTTTACACACATAACCCTAACAATCCTATATCGCTTGTCTTTTGGAGTGTATAGCATTATCGGCAGTATAAGTTGTTTACAGATAATCAATCTGTTATGTTCTTGATTCAAAAAATTGCAGGTTAAATATATACACTGTTTTTTGAATTTTTAATGACGCCTGAAACGGTGTTTAATTAACGTTGGACATTATTATGAACCTTGAAGGAATAGTATATGGATGTAAATATTAAACGAATTGACGGGGTTTGGACTTTAGGTTATTCGCTTGACAAACACACTACAAGCAGCACTCCAATTGGCTATAACGAATTTAGACACATGCAGTTTGATACCGTAAGACCAGAAGCCGGAGAAGCGCTTTTTCAACTTAAGTATCGCTCAGATTTCTCTCAAGCTTCATTAATTGCACAGCAAATGAATAAATCTCTTGGCAAGTTTTTTTCATCTAGTAACTTAATAATCCCCATGCCTGCTTCAAGAGCTAGAAGTCGCCAGCCGGTCACCGAAATTGCCAAAGAGCTTGCACTATTAATGGGTATTCCATGCTATGAAAATTTATTGGTAAAAACAGGCGTCACTCCTGCTATAAAGGATATTCCAACTCGGGAAGAAAAAGTATCAGCTCTAATGGGGGCATTTACCGTCAATGACTTACTCCCTTCTGGTTTGTATGATGTATTAATAGTCGATGACTTATTTGATTCTGGTTCGTCTCTCGAGGCAGCTACCAATATGCTCAAAGGCTATAGTAAAATTCAAAATGTTTACGTTGCCACAGTAACGAGGAAGCGGTAATGCACAAAGTATTCATATCTGGCTCTATAAAAATAAAGGTCTTAGATGAAAATGTTCTTAACAGGATCAATAACATAGTTAAATCCAACTACCAAGTGATTGTGGGCGATGCAGATGGTGTGGATAGTTCAATTCAGAAATACTTAGAATCAAAGCAAACTACATCAGTTGTTGTTTATTGCTCTGGTGAAAAACCTCGTAACAATATTGGACACTGGTTCACTGAAAAAATACAGACAAATGTCGCTCCTGGCAGTAGAGCCTTTTTCACTGCCAAAGATATTAGGATGGCAGAAGACTGTGATTATGGCTTGATGGTTTGGGATACAGAAAGTACGGGTACGCTCAATAATGCCTTAGAACTTTTAAAAAGAAAAAAAATATCTCTTGTGTATATAAATAAAGCTAAAAAGTTTTTAAAAGTAAAGGAAGCATCCGACATAGAGAAACTTGTTTCATACATGAGCGAATCAGCTTTCAAAAAAGCTGATAAAAAATTGAATCTTAAGGATAAAATAGAATCCTTTAAGAATGAGCAAATCAATATTTTCTGAGAAACTCCAAATGAGGCATTGAGCTTTTAATTTGTTACTAAACCCAAAAAGCCTGTCAAATGCCCCTCCCTTTTTATCGTTCCCACGCTCTGCGTGGGAACGCATCCTGCAACGCTCCGGCGTTGCGTAAGGCGACGCTGGAGCGTCACGGGCGGCATTCCCATTTATGCCCTTGAGGGTACGCAGAGCGTGGGAATGATGGGCGTTTCTACAACCTATTCACTTTACTCTAACCTCCGCCACAATTATGGGCAGAAGCCGTTACCTCATCACCGAACCGGACAAGCCGCATTTTATGACCTGCACGGTGCTGGAGTGGTTGCCTGTTTTTACCCGTCCGGAAACCTTCAACATCATCGTCGATTGCTGGCGTTACCAACAGCAACATGCTGGCTTAAAGCTTTACGGTTACATCATCCTAGAAAACCATCTGCATTTTATTGCCCAAGCACCCGATTTACGCCATTGTGTGGACAGTTTTAAATCCTATACGGCGCGGCAACTGATTGATTATCTGCAAGCTCAGCAAGCCACGCGGTTATTGGATAGGCTGCGCTTTGCTAAACGAGCGCATAAAACCGACCGTGAATTTCAGTTTTGGGAGGAAGGTGTCCATGCTGAGTGGGTGTTTAACGAGGCGATGATGCGGGAGAAGTTGGACTACATCCACTACAATCCGGTAAAACGCGGCTATGTTAATCTGCCTGAGCATTGGCGCTATTCCAGTGCCGGGCATTATGCGGGGATGGCGGGTGTGCTTGAGGTTGCTGCTTGGTGATGGCGACGCTGGAGCGTGGGAACGTTGTAGCCGTCTAGCCGTTTGGATATTGGCCTGCTACAGACCAATATCCAGCTTATTTTTACAGAACAGTCCTGATGTGGCTAGCTGGGATGTCGCGGCGCGGTGCACCGGTGTAAAGCTGTCTTGGACGACCGATTTTTTGTTCAGGGTCGGCAATCATTTCATCCCAATGGGCAATCCAGCCGACGGTACGGCCCATTGCAAACATCGCGGTGAACATATTAGTTGGGATGCCTAAGGCATGTAAGACGATGCCGGAGTAGAAGTCCACATTCGGATACAATTTTTTCTCGATGAAATAATCGTCTTCCAGTGCAATGCGTTCCAGTTCAACCGCCAGCTTGAACAGCTCCATGTCATGCAAGTTCAGCTCTTTCAAGACTTCGTGGCAAGTTTCGCGCATTAAGGTGGCGCGCGGGTCGTAGTTTTTGTAGACCCGATGACCAAAGCCCATTAAGCGGAACGGGTCGTTTTTGTCTTTGGCTTTGGCGATAAATTCAGGAATGCGTGCAACCGTGCCGATTTTTTCCAACATGTTTAGCACCGCTTCGTTGGCACCGCCATGGGCTGCGCCCCACAAACAGGCGATACCGGCAGTGACGCAAGCGAACGGATTGGCACCACTGGAACCCGCCAAGCGCACGGTGGAGGTTGAGGCGTTTTGTTCGTGATCGGCGTGCAAAATAAGGATGCGGTCTAAGGCACGCACCAAAACTGGATTGGGTTCGTAATCGTCACAAGGCGTACCCAACATCATACGCATGAAATTTTCCACGTAGTTGAGTTTGTTTTTGGGGTGCATGAACGGCATCCCAATACTGTATTTATGGCACATGGCGACAATGGTCGGCACTTTGGCAATCAAGCGGATGGCGCTGATTTCACGGTCTTTCTTGGTGCGGATGTCGAGCGTGTCGTGGTAGAAGGCCGATAATGCGCCCACTACCCCCACCATGATCGCCATAGGATGCGCGTCACGACGGAAGCCTTTGAAGAAGTTGGTCAATTGGTCGTGCACCATGGTGTGCATGGTGACGTGGTATTGGAATTCTTTCAGCTCTTCCGGTTCGGGTAGTTCGCCTTTAAGCAACAAATAACAGACTTCCAAAAACGTGCATTCCTTGGCGAGCTGTTCAATAGGGTAGCCACGATACAACAACACGCCTTCGTCGCCGTCGATGAAAGTTATGGTCGAGCGACAGCTGGCTGTGGAGTTGAAGCCAGGGTCGTAAGTAAACATGCCCGTCTGTTTGTACAAAGTCTGCACGTCGACAACTTCAGGTCCGGTGCTTCCAGTTAAAACAGGTAATTCACATAGTGACTTGCCGTTGTCACTTAAGCTGATTTTGTGTGTGTCGGTCATTGCTTTTCCCTCTGTTTCAAAACGTTAATTCGTGACGGGTCTGTTTTTTTGTTTACTTGGCTTGGCTGTTAATAATGGCTTGTTGTGCCAATTCGGTGACTTTTGCCCAATTTTTTGCTTTGACGGCATCGCCTGGGGCTAACCAAGAACCACCTACGCAAGCCACATTAGGCAAGGCTAAATACGCTAAATAATTTTCTGGTGAAATACCGCCTGTTGGGCAGAAAGTCACTTGCGGTACTGGGCCGGCGATGGCTTTTAACATCGGGATGCCGCCAGCGGCTTCGGCAGGGAAGAATTTGAAATGATCCAAACCGTATTCCATGCCCAACATTAATTCAGACAAGCTGGCAACGCCGGGGATCAGGGCGATATTACCGTTAACCGCCGCTTCCAATAAGGTTGGTGTTAAGCCTGGGCTGATGGCGAACACTGCGCCCGCGTCTTCAGCAGCTTTGAGTTGTTCTGGGTTAAGGATTGTGCCTGCGCCGACAATGGCGTCTTTGACGTTTTCGCTAATCAGTTTGATGGCTTCTAAGGCAATCGGCGTACGCAAGGTGATTTCCAATACTTTAATGCCGCCATCGACCAACGCTTGTGCGAGCGGTACGGCATCGTCCAAATTTTGGATGACCATGACCGGCATTACCGGGCCTGCGTTTAAGACGTCTGTCGGGTCGATTTTCCAGTTTTTTTGAGTCATTTTTTAATTCGCTTTAAGTTATTTCAGTAGGTTGGGGTGAGTGTGCGAACCCCAACAAGCTTGTTGGCATGGGTTTGTTGGGGTTCCTGCGTCACCCCAACCTACATTAATTAATCACAAACAAACAAATTGGACGCGCCAGTTTCCGCTGATGACGCATTTAAGCGGAAGCGTCCGAACATTTCCCGTCCCATACCGTAATGGTGGTTTTTCGCAGTATTCGGCACAGGCACGCGGGCGTTGAATTCGGCTTCGTCAACCAAAACGTTAACATCACCCGTTTGCAAGTTCATGGAAATAATATCGCCGTTGTGGACTTTTGCCAGCGGTCCGCCGACTTCGCATTCTGGACACATGTGGATGGCGGATGGCACTTTGCCGGATGCACCGGACATACGCCCGTCAGTAACCAAGGCGACTTTAAAACCTTTGTCTTGCAATACGCCCAGCGGTGGCGTGAGTTTGTGCAATTCCGGCATACCGTTGGCGCGCGGGCCTTGGAAGCGGATCACGGCAACAAAATCTTTCTCCAATTCGCCGCGTTTGAAGGCCGCCAACATGTCTTCTTGGTCATCAAAAACGATGGCAGGGGCTTCGACAATTTGATGGTCAGCCGAAACCGCCGATAATTTCGATACGCCGCGCCCTAAATTGCCTTTCATCACATGCAAACCGCCGCCAGTAGCGAATGGTTGCGCGACGGTGCTGAGCACTTCATGGTCTAAAGATTGTTCAGGCACAGGTTCCCACGCCAATTTTTCGTCGATCAATTTTGGCTCTTGGCAGTAGCTGTTCATGCCTTTTTTATCGGCAATGGTGAGGATGTCTTCGTGCAACAGGCCATTACGCAACAGCTCGGCAATCAACACACCCATGCCGCCAGCGGCTTGGAAATGGTTCACGTCGGCAGAGCCGTTTGGGTAGATTTTGGCGATTAACGGTACGGCTTTGGACAATTTGTCGAAGTCATCCCAGTTCAAGACAATACCGGAGGCACGGGCGATGGCGATCAAGTGCATGGTGTGATTGGTTGATCCTCCTGTCGCCAGCAAGCCGATGACGGCGTTGACGATGGCTTTCTCGCAAACCATGTGTGCGATAGGCCGCCAGTCGTCACCCATCGAGGTGAATTTCAATACTTGGCGCGCTGCTTCTTTGGTCAGCTCGTCACGCAATGGAGTGTAAGGGTTGATGAATGAGCTACCGGGCAAATGCAAACCCATGATTTCCATCATCATCTGGTTGCTGTTGGCGGTGCCGTAGAAAGTACAGGTGCCGGGGCTGTGGTAAGACGCCATTTCCGCTTCCAGCAATTCTTTACGGCCAATTTTGCCGACTGCATAGGCTTGGCGGGCGCGGGCTTTTTCTTTGTTGGTCATGCCGCTGGGCATGGGGCCGGCTGGCACGAACGCCGCAGGCAAATGCCCGAAACTCAATGCGCCAATCAGCAGGCCTGGGACGATTTTGTCACACACGCCTAAATATAAAGCGCCGTCGAACATGTTGTGGCTCATACCGATAGCGGTCGCCATGGCGATCAAATCGCGGCTGAACAACGACAATTCCATGCCCGCTTCGCCTTGGGTGATACCGTCGCACATGGCTGGCACGCCGCCCGCCACTTGTGCAACACCGCCCGCTTCGCTCACCGCTTGTTTAATCAAATCCGGCGCGTCTTTATAAGGTTGGTGGGCAGACAACATGTCGTTGTAAGCCGTGATGATGGCGATATTGGGTTTGTAGTCGGCCTTTAAATCGGCTTTTTCAGCGGCACTACAAGCGGCAAAACCATGCGCCAAGTTACCGCAGCCCTTACCCACACGGGTAGGTGCGTTTCTGGCGACTTTGTCGATGTATTGCAAATACGCAGAACGCGTCGGATGACTGCGTTCGATGATCTCTTGGGTAACTTTCTCGATTATGGGGTGCATGTCAAAAACCTATTATGTGGTTTGGGTTATTGTTTGTTTGCCAGGGCAAGCTACCAATAACCCGATAATCATTTTGAAAATTGCCTGGGAAAAACTCCCAAACAAGATTTATTCTTCCCAAGCGCGGCTGTCCCTAGCAATTAAGGCTACCGAGGCAATCGGACCCCAGGTGCCGGCGGCATAGGGTTTCGGTTTGGCGTTCATGTGCTTCCAAGCATTTTGGATGGAGTCTACCCATGTCCAAGCTTGTTCGATTTCTTCGCGACTTAAAAACAGTGTTGGGTTGCCGCGCAAGGCTTCTAAGATCAGTTTCTCATAGCCGCCAAAAATTCGGTTGTTTTTAAAATCGTCTGAAAAACTTAAGTCGAGCTTGGTTTTTTGCAATTTAATGTGCGGGTCTTCAATGCCGGGGATTTTATTGAGCATTTCAATCTCCACACCTTCGTTGGGCTGCAAGTGGATAATCAGCTTGTTCGGCGGTAACGAACGGAAGCTGTCATCGAAGATATTGTGCGGTAATTGTTTGAAATAAACGACAATTTCCGTGCATTTACTTTGCATGCGTTTGCCGGTGCGCAGGTAAAACGGCACACCTGCCCAACGCCAGTTGTCGATGTCCACGCGCATGGCGACAAAGCTTTCGGTAGTGCTGGCGGTGTTCGCACCTTCTTCTTCCAAATAGCCAGGTACAGGCACACCTTTTAAGTAACCTGAGGAATATTGCCCACGCACGGTTTTTTCTTCGACATTGCGCTTGGTAATGGGGCGCAAAGCCTTCAACACTTTGATTTTTTCGCTATGGATACTAGCGGCTTCCAAATTGGCAGGCGGTTCCATGGCGATAAAGGTCAAAATTTGCAGCAAATGGTTTTGCAGCATGTCACGCAACTGACCGGTTTTGTCGAAATATTCCCAACGCCCTTCAATGCCCACTTCTTCCGCCACGGTAATCTGAATGTGGTCGATGGTATTGTGGTTCCAGTTGGTGGTAAAAATGGAATTGGCGAAGCGCAAAGCCAACAAGTTAAGCACCGTTTCTTTGCCCAGATAATGGTCAATGCGGAAGACTTGGCTTTCTTTAAAAACGCTGGCGACCACATCGTTGATTTCTTGCGACGACTTCAAGTCATGACCAATCGGTTTTTCCATAACCATGCGCGATTCATCGTTCAGCGCACCCGATGCCGCCAAACCTTGGCAAATGCTTTTGAACAAAAACGGCGACACGGCGAAGTAATTGACCATCACCCGTGTTTCAGGATCAATCACACTATTGAGCTTTTGGTATTGGTCAAGCTGGGTCAGGTCAATTTGCAAATAAGCGAAACGGGCGGCGAAACGCGCCAACACCTCTTCATCAAGCACTTCACTAGAAAACTCCTGCAAGCTTTTGTGGATCAGCTGGACGAATTCGTCGTTTTCCATGGCATGCCTATCGACACCGGTAATGCGCGTTTCCGGTTCAATTAAGCCCGCCATTTCTAAACGAAACAAGGAAATAAACAGTTTGCGGCGCGATAAATCGCCTAACGCGCCAAAGATAACCAAATCACAGGGTTTAAAGGTTTTTTTGTCTTTCATGATGGTTTTGCCAACTAAATGGACAGGCAGATGAGTAGGAAAAGCAATAAATATGCCGATAATGCAGACCCATATTATCGCAGAAAATGTGGGTATATGCTTTATTGATTCAATGGTCTTACTCGATTGCCTAGATGGCACGGGCAAGTTTGAGCGTAACGGACGCACCATTTTTGGTGAACACGCCCAAAAGTAAAAAATGCTTGCATCAAAATAGGGCAAAAATTTGGACAACTGTTGACAGCGGTTGTTGATCCCGATTATAGTTTCGACTCGAAACTATAATCGGGAGACAAACAATGAACCAGGCCATTTTTTATCACGCAGGCTGCCCCGTCTGCATCAGCGCAGAACACATGCTTGCCCATGCGCTCGACAGCAACAAATACCCATTAACTATCGTGCATCTGGGCGAGCAGCCCGAACAGCTTGCCGAAGCGGAAGCGGCTGGCGTCAAATCGGTTCCGGCTTTGGTGCTGGATGGGCAGGTTTTCCACATCAATTTTGGCGCATCGTTAGATGCCTTAAAGTAAGGAAGCTGCTATGGACAACCCACAATCTCAAGACAAATTTTGGCTTTATGTCGGCTTTACCGTCTTTGTCATCATTGCCGGCATTGTCATGGTCAAACAAAGCGAGAACGAAAAATACGCGCCCATCAAACAACAGCTTGAACAGGAAAACGCCTTAATGAACATACGCGTCATCGGCTAAACAGCCGCGACCTTTTTGGAGGAAAGACCATGAAGATAAATAAAACCGCTTTGCTGGCAATCTTGGCATTCAACATCGGCACCACGTCGGCAACCGAATACATCTATCGGGATTTAATGGCGAACACCCTGCCCAATCCCGGTTGTGTTGCCGAACAACAAGCCATAGCCAGTGCCACAAAACCCTACAACGTAAAAAACTACAGCAAGAAATTCTGCCAATCGCAGGGCTACGGCTGGCATGTTGACGCTGTCAAAGACGAAGGCAAACCCGTCTGCAACGATTGCGGCACCGCCAACAACGGCAACAAACAATGCCATTTGGAAGATGTGGTGGTGACGTGCAAGCGCATCAAACCAGGTTCGGTGGGGATGTTGCCGGGGAGAAGTTGAGAAAGGTGGTAAAAGATGGGCGCGCGGGCATCTTGCCCGCAACTGGCTACAAAATGTTCGCGCTCTTTAATTTGTTGGCTAAGAAAAAAATGTTAAAAAAATTAGCAGATGCTTTTAAATGGCAACAATGAACTGATGACCCTACCTTTACAAACATGGCGGCAAACTTTTGTAATTGCGTAGCATCCCCGCCAGCAATTGGGGCAACTGGCACTATTCGGGCTGATCCGAGTGGAAGACGGCAACTTAATACCGATAAACAACAGCAACTGCATGATCCTGATGTTGTTTTTACAAAAAATAGCGTAGTAAAAATTAATTGCTTACACGAGAGAGGCATCAAAAAACATGTTTTTTGGTGCCATCTTTGAAAAGTAACATCACGTTGCTCTTTACCATTCCCAAAAATATATGCCATAAATTACTGTCATTTATGTGAAATTAAGCCAGCATAAAACCTTATATAGTTTGCAAGCTGTTTTCAGTCGCAAATCCTAAACCCTAAACCCATTTTAAATTGCCAAAAGCCATAGCGTTAAATATCCGCGCCATCAACATCCCATGAATATTCAGCTTTAAGATTATTTAACGATCTACCCAAATAAATCCCATCATGCGGAACAAGCAAGTAAAACCATAACTTATTGCCATTATTTTGGGCATGTTCATTCGCATAGCGACACCAGCGGCTAGCTGCACGGGCTTTGAGTTGTACTTCATCGGTATTCATTTGATCTGCCCGCTTGGGTTCAACTAGCAAATAATAATCGGTACATTCCACCACGAAATCCGGCTCATAATTTTGACCGTTCTGATATTCGATACGAAATTGCCCGCTTGCGGGTTTCATCCATTTCAGTACCTCTTTATCGTCTTCCAGCAGTTGTGCTAATCGCCATTCACCTTCTGCTGAATCAAATTTTTGGTACGGATAACAACATTTGTTAAATCCTTTGAATACCATCTGGCGTATTGCCCGTTTGTCGGCAATCGGGGCGCGAAAATCACGCGGACTTTCACCAGAAAGCAAGGTGAAGGTCGCAGGTTTTAGCACCTCAAACCCTTGGGTAACTTTGCCGATGTAACCCGTTGGCGTTGTCCATTGGTGTTCGCGCAGTTGCGCCCAAATAAAATCACTGAGCTGCTTTTGGGCGTAGATTAAAACATTTTCCACCTTGTCTTCATCATGCAAATATGACCGTAAATACGACAACATTTGCCCGGACAGTTTGTACAGCAATTCGGCGTGATCGTCGTAATCAATTTCATCCTTGTCCATGAGATTACGCACCAGATAATTTTCCAAGCGTTCTTCATGGGCATCTTGCCCCGCCCAATGAATGCTGGCTTTTTGGTTGTTGTCCAAATGATGTAATAAGATTTCTTGGCTAACGGGTTGAACGTTTATCTTTTCCAAGCGTTGGAGATCAAAATCTTGGAAACCGTAATTGACTTCACGGGTCGGTAATACCACGATTTTAGGTACATCCAGCGTCAGTTCCACCAGTTTTTCAGTCACCGCGTGAACAATATCTGCAACTTCAGCATCACTCAGTAAAGTTGCTTGTTCCAGTTCTGGAAGTAGCCGTTGCAAAGGCGGATTGTCGCGGACAATTTGTTGCACCCGACGCACGACGGATGCTTGCACGTCTTCCTTACTCAACTCCTTGCTTGATGCCAACCTAGCGGATTGCTCTTCAACCACTTTTAAGACAATTTCAGCCACTTTATTGCGTTGCTCAGATTGCTTAATGACCTCGTAGGATTTACCACTCACATCAGAAATGACATTATCATCTTGTGTCGCCGATTTTCCGGTCGTCAGCATATCGGCATAAGACGGCGAAACAATCACTTGCGGTTTTTTATCCGGTATATCGGCATCGTCACCGCCGATAAAAAGCACCTTGCGGATAATGGATTCCGCATCATTAGCGCGGTCGATAATTTCCTGAAAACGCTCATGGGCGATAATCGTCAGCCTATCTACCGCCTCCACGCCAGTGCGCTTGCCATAAGGTAAACGTAAACCACGGCCTATAGTTTGTTCAGTCAGAATCTCTGAAGCCGAAGCCCGAAGCGGCACAATCGTATACAGATTGGTCACATCCCAACCTTCTTTCAGCTTGTTGACATGAATCACAATCTCAGTGTGTTCATCATGCTCAACCGCCAGCAAGCGCTGCATGGCTTCGTCGGATTCTTCGCCGGACTGGTTGGAATGTACCTCGATGACTTTGCCCTGATAACGCCCGTCAAAAAAATCGGCGGACTCAATCAGGTTTTTGATCGCTCCGGCGTGGCTAGTATCTTGCGCCACCACCAGCATAAACGGTTTTACGGGTTTGGCTTGATGGCTGCTGGCATAAGTCTGTAATTCCACTTTCACAAATTCATGATGATGGATGCCATCTTCCAACTTGATTTTTTCCAGCTCGGCAATGCTGTATTGGTCGGCACGGAAATCCCTACGCGTTGCCACTGCCGGAATTTTGACAAAGCCGTCATTCAACGCACTGGCTAAGGGGTAGTGATAAATAATGTTGGCAAAATCACGTGGTTTGCTGCCCGTGGTTTTCGGTGTCGCGGTCAGTTCTAAGCCCAATACCGGTTTCAGATCATTAATGGCTTTCGCGCCAGCGCTGGCGTAATAGCGGTGTGCCTCGTCCATTAACACCACTAAATCCGGCAATCCTGCCAAGTAATCAAAATACGATTCACCAATGTACTCCTGCAAACGCCGCACTTTAGCAACGGATGACTTTGCCGCACCTTTTTTGCTGTCGCGGGCATTGATTTTGGCAATATTAAAAATATTGATATGCGGCGCGCTTTCATAAGCGAACAAATCGGCGGTTAAGGTTTGTGGCACGGCATAATCCAGCCGTACGCCGCGTCCGCTATCGTAATCTTCACCCGTAATGATAACGGGGGGCGTTTGCGCGATTTCGGGGATGCCCGCAAACACATATTTGGGATGCCCCAAAGTGAAATCTTGTTTCAGTTTTTCATAAATCGTCAGGTTAGGCGCTAACACCAGAAAATGGCGGCTGCGTCCGGTCAGATACAGCCAAGCAATCATCGCACCCATCAGCCGAGTTTTGCCCACGCCGGTTGCCAACGCAAAACACAGCGACGGAAAAGTGCGTTCAAAATCTTTCACGGTAGGGTATTGCTGCCCAATTACCGCCAACCAATGTTGTAAATCCGGGTCTTGGCTTAAGTTTAGTTGTTCCAGCAGATCAACCAGAATATCCAGTGATTCGCTCTGCGGCGTGCGTAACGACAGGCGGGCGGCGAGTTGATTGGCGATTTTTTGCCCATTGATTGGTGGGTTCATGGCTGTCCTTTTCCTGAGTTAGGCATCTTCGTTATCTGAAATCTGCGCGTCAGCCAAAACCTCATCATCCGGCAGCACATTCAGACTGAAACTGTAATCGTCATGATCCCACTCGCACTTGTTTAAAATGGCTTGCGGAATCTTTTTTAAGGTCAGATTGGTAAAGGCGTTGGTATCTGCCATAAACGCCTTACAACAGATCAGCAAGGTGCGGCTGTCGCCGACCTCATCGCTGATGACCTTAAGCTGGTCATGGCTCAGGCTACCCGTGGTGACGTAGATAAAATCGGTTTCGGTGCTGTGCCCGTGCAGCCAGAAATGCGTCCGGCTGGGCGCATAGTGAAAGCCCATATGTTTACACATCGCTTCGCTGAGCATTTCGGCATTGTAGGCTTTATTGATAACCCAATTGCCCCAGCTATCTTTTTTCAGCAGGGAAGGCGCGAGGCGGAAATACCGGAAACCACCGCCACCTTGCCAGTTGACGGCTTTGCTGATGCCACCTTGGTCTTCGCCGTCGATGACTTTTTTCAGGCGCGGCACGATGTGGGTGTGGCAATGCTCGCCCAGCTCCACCATGATCCAGCGGCGACCCATTTTATGGGCAACTGCGCCCGTGGTGCCGGAGCCTGCGAAGGAATCTAGGACTAGGTCGCTTGGAGTAGTGGCAATGTGTAAAATACGTTCAATTAATCGCTCTGGCTTAGGCGTTGAAAACGGCTCTTTAGAATTAAATTTCTTAACTTCTTGGCGAGCATTTCTGTTTTCACCAACTTCTTCATAAAGCCAGACTGATTTTGGCACAATTTTCGATTCTTCTACTTCAGTCAGAAATCTTTTGATGCAAGGCTTGTTGTTGCCATCTTTACCAAAAGTAATTCTATTGTCAGCACACAATTCTTCAAATTTTTGTTTTGAATAGACCCAAGCCCGACCATCAGCTGGTTTTACTTTTCGACCAGATGGTGTCGTAATTTCATACAAAGCATTTTCACTTATAGTTTTTACTGTCATATCCCCAGCAAACCAAGTGCCACGACCATAAGTTTTTCCATTTGAATCTACTCCATCATGTTCATCAGAGTTTTTATAAATTGCGTTTTGAGCGTCTGATCTCTCTAGCTTGATAGGTCGCCAGATGCTTTTATTTTTTGCAAAAACAATAATATGATCATGATTATCTGAAATCCATTTGGCATCATTAGACGGTGACGATTTTTTCTGCCAAACCACATTTGCCACAAAATTCCCCCGCCCAAACACCTCATCACACAACACCTTCAAATAATGCGCTTCATTATCATCAATGGTAATCCATAGCGAACCATCCTCAGCCAGCAGCGTCCGAATCGCTTCCAAGCGGTCGCGCATCAGCGACAACCACAGCGAATGCTCCAGGCCATCGTCATAATGGGTGAACGCACTGCCAGTGTTGTACGGCGGGTCGATAAACACGCATTTCACTTTTCCGGCGTATTGCTGTTCAAGGGCTTTAAGCGCCAGCAAGTTATCGCCTTGAATCAGCAGATTATCGTAGGAATTCTGCGGCGGGCTGTCTTGGTCGGTGAACGGAATTTCCGCCTGTGCAGAACCGATTAGCGCATCGGCACGGTAAGACAGGGTTTTGTCTTCCAACAGGATACGCGGCTCCAAACGCGGGCGTTTGTCTTTGCCAATCCAAGTCAGTTCCAGTTTTTGTTTTTTGCTCATGAGTTTTTTAGTGTGGGGATGGATAATGCCAGTTGATCCAGCTCGCGCCGTAGTTCCGCCTGCAACTGGGCTTCGGTCGGCAAGTAAAGCTGGTAACGGCTGGCAAAAATTTGGGTGTTACGCTCACCCAAAACATAACGCACAACGGCATCATTTTTTTCGCTGCATAAAATCAGGCCAAGGGTCGGGTTGTCGTCGCTACTGGCTATTTCACGATCATAATAATTGACATACAGTTGCATTTGCCCCAGATCAGCATGGTCAAGCTTGCCGATTTTGAGATCAATCACGACATAACATTTTAATTTGATGTGATAAAACACTAAGTCAGGGTAGAAATGGTCGCCCTCTAAAGTCAGCCGCATTTGCCGCCCCACAAAGGCGAAGCCGCTACCTAGCTCCAGCAGAAAATCCTGTAATTGTTGCAGTAGCGCCTGTTCCAATTGGCTTTCATGCCATTGGGTAGCTTCAGGTAGATTGAGAAACTCCAGCACATAAGGGTCTTTGATGATTTCAATAGCTTGCGTTGCTTGCAAGCCTTGGCTTGCCAACGCCAATACACCGTCTTTATCCCGGCTTTTGAGCAAACGGTCAAACAGCAAGGAGGTAATCTGCCGTTCCAGTTGCCGGGCCGACCAGCCGCTACGGATGGCTTCAATTTCATAGAAATCCCGCGCTTCTTGGCGTTCAACTTTCAGCAAGGTACGATAATGCGTCCATGATAAACCGGAATGCAGCAGACCGGGTTGCCAAGCGTTTTGATCTTGATCGGCCAATTGGTCACGCAGTGCGTGGCTTTTTGTTAACAACGCCGGATAACTAAGAAAAAATGCACGCATGTATTTAAGTGATGAAACCGAAAAACCACTGCCATATTCATCAGTAAGCTGTTTTGACAATGAATTTATCAGGGTTTTGCCATATTCGGCCCGCTGTTCACCGCCTTGTTCCGCTTCCACAATTTGTTTGCCAATTAGCCAGTTGGCACAGACATGCGCGGAATTGACGGAGCGCACGGCCTGCTGCCGAGCGTTATCCCAAATCTCACGGATACGGTTGATGAGTTCGGCGTTGGTTAAGCTATCCATATTGCGCCTTATTCGTCGTTGAACTGTGCTATCAGTCCATTCACTGCCCGGCTTGCTGCGTAAATGGTCAGTTTCAGTTCGGTATTTTCAGTTTGTTCGTAAAGTGGGCTGCGGGTTGATAGCCGCTCGCTGGCGTTTAGGATGGTAGGTACGCCTTCACCGCGCCGCTCAATCATGTTCTGACGTTTGCTGACCGGATCAGCGGGAAAGTAGCGGCTCAGCAGGTTGACCAGTGTTTCATTGCGGGTGATGCTGTTGGCGTCCATGCTGTCTACTGTTAGGGTATTTGGCAGGCCGCCGGGTGTGCTCAGTTCCAGCCTATCGCTGAATAAATGCAAGCGGATACGGCTGCCGTAGAGGGCGTAATCCCGGTGCGCCACTGCGTTTACGATGGCTTCGTACACCGCGCCAAGATCATATTGCGGGATGTCGATACGGCCTGGGCGTTTGACCGCTTCGGTCTTCATGTTGCGCTTAACAAAGTTGAAAGCGTGTTGAATCTGGCTATCGACCGATCCTTCGCAATCCTGGGCATCGAGCTGATATTCTGCGTTGCGCTCAGTGCCATTGTAGGCGACACATTGCACATAAGCTGATGACAAAAAATCAGCGGGGCGAGCCGTCAAAAGCAATACGCCAGTGACGGTCAAACAGGGTTGTTGTTCTTCATTTTCCGACATCAAATAAAGCTTTTTTAGCTGCATCCGTTCGGGCAAATCACCACGCAGAAAACGGGCTTTCAAGGCAGGGTCGATAACCTCAAGGTGGGCATTCGGCACGGCTTGTTCGTCAAAGCGAATGAAGCGCACCATGCTGCGCTGCTGGAACAATCGCGCCAATAATTCGGGCGACATTTCTCGTTTGGTTGACCCTGAACGATGGAAATAACCGTTGGGGCTTAAATGCACAAAAAGGCTTCTGGGAATTTTTACCCAGATCACGGGTTTGAGATTGCCTTGAAGGTCGGGGATTTCGACGAGACGGGTTTCAATCAGCACTGGCGGCTTGATGGCTTGGGCTAAGTTGGTCAGCCATTGTTCGACTGTATCAAGGTGTTCCTGGGCAATGCCTTCAACAGCACGGGTTTTGTCATTAATGCCCAACACTAAAATGCCGCCGCTGCCGTTGGCAAAAGCCGCCACTTCATCGGCAATGCTGTCACGCTGGGGGCTTTTGACTTTCCCGCCTTCAATCACTAAGGCTTTGAATTCATAGCCTGTATCTTCCCCCAATCGGATTTGGTAGACCAGTTCCCGAACCAGTTCGATGGTTTTTATCATATCGATTACCCTACTAATTGCCAACGGATGGTAAACAGGTGTTCACGGTGCTGCTGCATTTCAAGGGCTGCCTCAATGTCTGTCAATAATCGGTCTTCTTCAGCTTCGATTTTCTTCTTTTCTTCATGATAATTTAGCATCAGCTGGTCTCGTTCCCGTTCCCGCTGTTTGAGGAATTTTTTTGCTTCCATTTTTTCTTTCAGTGTCGGCAGTTGCCTGGAGGCTTTACGGGCGTCCTTGATCTCCTGATCCAGTTGTTTGATATGGATATTCAAGGCAATAAGCCGGTCATCCGCCCAGCGATCCAGCTTTTCGGTTTCTTCGTCGTAATAACGTTCGTTGTCTTTTTCGGCGGCGGCTAGCTTTTCCGCCGCAAGCTCCTTGAGCTGATTATCCAATAGTGCCTTTTTATTGAGTTTCGCATCCGGTTTGATTTCTTGAACGGGCAATTCTAGCAGCCGGTCAATAGTTTTGGCGGGGAGTTCTTCACCTGCTTCTGAGCAAGCCGTCAACAACAGATGTTCAATGGTTTGTTTGCTGGTTTCTATAGTCAGCTTTTCCAGTACCAGCTCACCGGATTGGCCGAACAGTTCCCTTAAATCCGAATATTGTCCATTGCCCTGGGGATTGTATTCAAACACCAGCTCTACCGGGGTTGCAGTCCGGCACGCATGATCTAATTCAGCTTTTGCCTGTTCGATTAAGTCTTTACCCAAACCTTCATTGGGGCGAAAAAATTTGGCATCCAATTCATCGGCTCGTTGCCAATCAACGTCATACCAATGACCTTCAGTTGAGCCAGGCGGGGTATAAAAAAAGCCATGTTCATTAAATGGCATGTCCGGTAAAGACATACGAGCCAGATGCAATAAGCGTTGTTGATAATCGTTGAGGTGTTGTTCAGTTGCCTCGCGGCGCAAATTTAACCGTTTGACGACATCAACATCGAAGTTTTCCAGCAATGATCGGCGGGTATCCTGTGAACGCGCTTCCAAGACATTTAAAAATTCGGCTTGCAAGCGATTAAATTCTTCTTCAATTTGTTCGTCATTGCGGCATTTTTGGTAAATGTCATGGATACGCCGCTCAATATCAACACCCGATTCTATGGAACCAAGAATTTCATCGGAGGCACCAAATACGCCTTCAAATAATTGAAACTTCAGGTTTAGCAGCTCAAAGACACGTTCATCAGCACGATTACCTTTATTGATGAAATTCACCACGACAACATCGTGTTTTTGTCCGTATCGATGTACACGACCGATCCGCTGTTCGACCCGTTGTGGATTCCAAGGCAGGTCGTAATTGATGATTAATGAGCAGAACTGTAAGTTAATACCTTCGGCTCCAGCTTCGGTACAAATCATAATACAGGCATCTTCACGAAATTTATCAACCAGCGCGGCTTTCATATCAGCACTTTTTGAACCGGATATACGCGACGAGCCTTGGTGTTTTTTCAACCAATTTTGGTAAATATGCTTTGAATCCAAATCGTTGTTGCTACCATTCAGCAACACTAACT
Organism: Methylosoma difficile; assembly: GCF_054657615.1. Classification (NCBI taxonomy): domain Bacteria; kingdom Pseudomonadati; phylum Pseudomonadota; class Gammaproteobacteria; order Methylococcales; family Methylococcaceae; genus Methylosoma; species Methylosoma difficile. The sequence continues at coordinate 419,684 of NZ_BAAHYJ010000001.1, forward strand.
GGCCAAGGTAGCCTTGCATATTTAAATGCTCGCGGAGCCATGTTTGGGTACGGACAGATTCGGTAAAAATAACCGCTTTACGCGCACCACCTAACCGCTCTGTAAAATCAAATGCTTTGCCTAATACCCTTAACAAGGCATCAAATTTGGAGTTTTGGGTAATATTGCTGGCGAGTTGTTTAAAATCTTTAAGTTTATCAATTTCTGCCTGTAAGGCTTGCGGGTCTATTGAATCAGCATCTTCTACATCATTTTCGTCTGCTAGATCATCCATCGCGTCGTAATCTTGTAACGCATCAAGCAACGGCAGTTTTTTTTCCAACCGATCAATCATGGTTGTCAGCGTGCCTGCGATGGCATAGGCGGAAGAAGCCAGGATTTTACGGATAACCAAGGTTACCAAATGGCGGGCACCTGGTTTAATTGCCAGCAAATCATCTTGTTGCAAATAGCCCGATACTTGGCTGTAAAGCTGTAATTCTTCTTCTCCAGGCCGAAAATCTTCAGTCATTGAATAACGGCGGGTAAACTTAATTCCGCCTTCTTCTTGAACTTGTCTGCGTAAGGTGCGCCTGCATATTTTTTTTAACCTTGAACGTAACAGGGCAAATTCAGCCTCATCCAGTTTTGGACGGCAGTAACGGGCTTTAAATGAGTCAAGGTCACCGAAAAAATGCGGATCGATAATGGAGGTAAGGCCGTAAAGTTCCTGTAGGTTATTTTGTAAGGGAGTGGCAGATAGCATGATCTTAGGCCGACCTTTTAAAGCGCTATCTAGCTTTTTAGCCGTCTTTGCACCGTCGGTCTTATAGATATTACGCAATTTGTGGGCTTCATCCATCACCACCATATCCCAAGGGACACTTCTTAATTCAGAGTCTTTACGGGCTGCAAATTCATAAGAACAAATCACCACACATTCTTCGCCAATAAAGGGATTGTTTACCCCTGATTTTAATAAGGCGTTAAAATTTTTGGCTTCGAGAATCCGTGAAGGCAGGCAAAATTTTTCTTCTAGTTCTTGACTCCACTGCTTGCGTAAGGTGGCAGGTACAATCAATAAAAGCTTACGTTTACGTTCCGCCCATTTTTGAGCCAAAACCAAACTAGCCTCAATGGTTTTACCAAGACCTACTTCATCAGCGAGGATAGCGCCATTTGAAAGTGGAGAAGCTAACGCAAACAAAGCAGCCTCAACTTGATGGGGGTTCATATCAACTTTTGCGCTGGCAATAATTTGGGTCAGCGATTCTTCGGCTTTACCTTCCAGTGTTAGCCAGTAAGCAAAATAAGCTTTTTGGTGAGCGGTATACATCAGTATTCCATCTTAAATAATAGAGAATTCATGGGCTAAATGTTTATATACAGCATAACAAATTTATCAGCACCCAGAGTTTGGCTCTATGTGAAATACAGTCAGTATTCTCCCAAACATCATTGAACATTGCCTTTAAGCCGGATACCACAGTGCACTTTAATTGTTTGTAACTATCAAGGCTTTTATATAATGTCGATTTATTTGTAATCTAACACATAAACCCGCTGTTTTCGCCAATCCTTCTGTTAAGCCTATGACTCCAACAACATTTATTACCACTTCACCCTCCCCCGATATTTTCTCTTCCGCCTTTTTGCTCGGCAATGTCGGTGCGCCGTTTATCATCGGCCTGGCGGTCGGTTATTTCGCCAAAAAAATGCTGCGTTTTGCGTTGTTTATTGGCGGCGCGGCGGTGGTAATGCTGTTTGCTAGCGAATATTACGGTATTGTCTCAATCAGCGACGCGCAATTGCAAAGTGCCGCCAGCGCAGCAACCGATGTTGCTAAATCGTCGGGCGATTTTTTAATCCACCGTTTGTCAAGCATCACCAGCAAAGGCGTGAGCGGGGCGGCGGGATTTTTTATGGGTTTTAAAATCGGTTGATGGTCATGCAAATTCGCTTGGCAGATGCTGATGCGCTGGCTGCCGCCGTCCAGTTGCTGCAACAAGGCCGCTTGGTGGCTTTCCCGACCGAAACGGTCTACGGCTTAGGTGCCGATGCCGCCAACCCCGAGGCGGTGCGGCGCATTTTTGCCGCCAAAGGCAGGCCTGCCGACCATCCGTTGATTGTCCATATTGGCGATCTGAGCGGTTTGAATACGTGGGCGCAACACATTCCCGATGCCGCTTATCAACTTGCCGAACAATTTTGGCCGGGGCCTTTGGCGATCATTTTACCTAAACAAGCGCAGGTGCCGTTGGAGGTGACGGGCGGTCAACAGACGGTTGGCCTGCGGATGCCCAGCCATCCGGTGGCCTTGCAGTTGTTGCAGGCGTTCGGCGGCGGCATTGCCGCGCCGTCAGCCAACCGTTATTGCCGAATTAGCCCCACACTTGCAAGCCATGTCGCCGAAGAATTGGGCGATGCGGTGGATTTGATTTTAGACGGCGGGGCTTGCCAAGTGGGCGTGGAATCGACGATTGTCGATTTAAGTGGCGCACAACCCAACTTGCTGCGGCCTGGGCAAATCAGCCGCGCCGCCATTGAATCGGTCTTGGGGGAAAGCGTGCTTGTCGCTGCCGCCAGCCAAGTCCGCACGTCGGGCATGATGGACGTGCATTACGCGCCGGCGACGCGGGCGGTGTTGTGCGCAACTGACGACTTGGCAGACGCTTACCGGCAGTTGACCGCGCAAGGCAAAAAAGTCGGCCTGATGGTTTGGCAAGCGCAAACCTCGCCAGCCAACACACAAATTCTGATGCCGCTGGCGGCAGATGTTTATGCACAAGCGCTGTACGCTTCGCTAAGAAAGCTCGATAGTCTGCAATTGGATGTGATTTTGGTTGAACAACCGCCGGTCGATGAGGCTTGGCGCGCCGTTAACGATCGTCTGGGGAAAGCGACGGTTCGATTGTCTTAGTCGCTCCGTTTTTTGGAGTGAAAAACAGGTTTTTCACTCCGCATCGCTGGCAATTTTCCGCCATCAACCCATCCCTCCTTGAAAAAAATCCACCTCGCCCCCACATCGCCTGAAACCCAAACACTCTTTTTAGTTCAGGAAAAAACCATGACTGTTGAAGCACAAAAAGAAACCCTAGGCTTTCAAACCGAAGTAAAACATCTGCTGCATTTGATGATCCACTCCTTGTACAGCAACAAGGAGATTTTCTTGCGCGAGCTGATTTCCAACGCCTCTGACGCGTCTGACAAATTGCGCTTTTTGGCTTTGTCTAACGACAGCTTGTACGAAGGCAACAGCGATCTAAAAATCCGCTTGGAATTCAATAAAGAACAACGCACCATCAGCATTATCGACAACGGTATCGGCATGACCCGCGAAGAAGTGCAGGAACATATCGGCACGATTGCCAAATCCGGCACCAAACAATTTTTTGATGCCTTAACGGGCGACCAAGCCAAAGACAGCGAGCTGATCGGTCAGTTTGGTGTGGGTTTCTACTCAGCGTTTATCGTTGCCGATAAAGTCACGTTAATCACCCGCAAAGCCGGCGCAGACAGCAGCGAAGGCGTGCGTTGGGAATCGGCAGGCGAAGGCGATTACACCATTGAATCAGTGGATAAAGCCACACGCGGTACGGAAATCATCTTGCATTTGCGCGAAGGCGAAGACGAGTTTTTGGACGGTTACCGCATCCGTTCAGTAGTAAGAAAATTCTCTGACCATATCTCTTTGCCGATTGTGATGGACAAAGACGTCACGCCAGAAATGGATTTTGATGACGAAGATGAGGCGGTAGAAGGCGAAGAAAAAGCGGAAAAAGTCAAAGCTGAACCAGAAATTGTTGAAGAAACTATCAACAGCGCTTCGGCTTTGTGGACAAAATCTCGCCAAGAAATTTCTGATAGCGATTACAACGAATTCTACAAACACGTTTCGCACGACTACCAAGACCCGTTGGTGCATGTGCATAGCAAAGTGGAAGGTAGCAACGAGTACACCTTATTATTGTATGTACCTGCGCGTGCGCCGTTCGACATGTGGGATCGTGATAGCAAACACGGCGTAAAACTGTACATCAAAAAAGTCTTCATCACTGATGATGCCGAACAATTGATGCCGCGTTATTTGCGTTTCATCAAAGGTGTGATTGATGCCAACTCACTGCCACTGAACGTGTCGCGCGAAATCCTGCAACAAAGCAAACAAATCAGCAACATCAAATCCGGCGCAGTGAAAAAAGTGCTGGGCATGTTGGAAGGTTTGGCGCAAAACGAGCCAGAAAAATACGCGACTTTCTGGAAAGAATTCGGCAATGTCATCAAAGAAGGCCCGGTGGAAGACCACAGTAACAAAGACCGCGTTGCCAAATTGTTGCGCTTTAACTCTACGCATACCGATTCCGACAGCCAAGAAGTGAGCTTTGAGGCTTACGTGAGCCGTATGCAAGAAGGCCAAGAAAAAATCTATTACGTCACTGCTGACAGTTTTGCCGCTGCTAAAAACAGCCCGCACTTGGAAATCTTCCGCAAAAAAGGCATTGAAGTGTTGTTGCTGTCTGACCGCATCGACGAATGGCTGATTTCTTCATTAAGCGAATTCGACGGCAAACATTTGCAATCGGTCGCTAAAGGCGAGTTGGATTTAAGCGAATTGGGCGAAACCGAAGAAGATAAAAAAGCCCAAGAAGAAGTAACCCAAGATTTCGAAAGCGTGTTGAAGCAAATTAAAGACGTGTTGGCGGATAAAGTCAGTGAAGTGCGCTTAAGCCACCGTTTGACTGAATCGCCAGCGTGTTTGGTATCTGACGTGTACGGCATGAGCTTGAACATGGAACGCATCATGAAAGAAGCCGGACAGTCGATGAATTTCGGCAGAAAGCCAATTTTTGAGCTGAACCCAACCCACGCGTTGGTAGCAAAACTGAAAAACGAGCAAGACGATGCCCGTTTTGGTGATCTGACCCACATCCTGTTCGACCAAGCTATCTTGGCAGAAGGCGGGCATTTGGATGATCCTGCGGCGTTTGTCCACAAGTTGAACGGCTTGCTGCAAGGTTTGTTGCACTAAACGAAACGCTTGTTGATTTAGCGAAAAAGGCCGGATTTTCCGGCCTTTTTTGTTTGTAAAAAACCGTTTTTATCTGTTGTTATTATCGGCTTTTAGTGAGTCCAACAATTCGCGGGCTTTTTCGGTTTCTTCTGCCGAGCCATGTAGGATCACTACGAATTTGTCGGCGATCAGTGCCGTTTCGTATTTAATGACATCTTCTTCAGCGACGCCGGTGTTGTAGAGTGCCGCCCCCAGTGCCGACAAACCGCCAACGACAGCGGCACTTTCCAAGCCCGCCACCAACACAGTGACTATCGGGCCCGCAAGGGCAACCAAGCCGATGCCGGGTATAAAAAACACCGCCGGGCCAAACAGCATGCCCCAGAAACCACCCCAGAGCGCGCCCATACCGCTCCATGATTTGATGCGGTCACCGTGGGTATAAAAGCCGACTGGGTGTTCTTCGGTTTGGTAGCCTTTGCCGATAATCGACAGTTTTTGCATATCAAAACCCAGCTGGTTGAGCGCCTTAATGGCTTCTTCGGCTTCGGCGTGGGTGTCGTAAATGGAGATGATGCTGTTCTCGGTTGCAGTCGTCATTTTTGTATCCTTGTCGTCTTGGGTGGATGGTAACCGTTTTCGCGCAGCCCACCGTTTCGTACAGACAGGGTTTGCGCGGCGGTTGATGTTAGGCATATGCCTAGAGATGGATCAGCTGACAGTTATGCGACTATCAATTAGATACGGATGTTCAAGCCGATAGGAAATGTTTCACCCAACCCTTTTTAGGGTCAGGCCAAACGCAAGACAACAAAATAATTTTGTTATGATTTTAAGAAAAAACCGCCACAAACAAACACGGGTTATGGCCTCAATACTTTAAAACGCTTGGCTACGCCGTTGCAGAATCCATCAAAACGCGGGCTGACATATCCGTCTTTTTCCAATATGCCAGCCGCCAAACCGCTAACCCACACTCCGCAACACGACAGGGGTTCCCACTTCAGTAACACGCAAGCCATAGTCAATGCGAGGCACAACAACTTTTTCACCGTTAAATGCCTGCAAAGCCACCCTAGCCAGATTAACACCCGCCAGACACGCCATACCAAAACCACCCGATGAACGCGGATTGATTTCCAACAAGCGCGGTCCATTTTTGCCCTCTTTAAACTGAATGTTGAACAAACCATTCAAACGGTAATGCGCCGCCAAGCGTTCGACCATGCCTTGTATTTCAGGATTGTTGTCGATTTCTTGACCATGACCAGCAAGCGGAGATTTCTTGCGTTGCACAGCACAGAGCAGTTCGCCGTGCCGTCCGGCGCAATCGACACTCCATTCAGGGCCGGCAAGATGTTCCATGACCAAAAGTGTGCCAAAACAACGGGTATTGACCATGCCTTGGCGGAGTTCCGCCAGCGGAATTTGGTATTCCACGCCTTTAAGCAAATGGGTGATGCTGTCCCGTTCCGTATCAAGAATGCGGAAACCTAGGCCAAATACAGAAACAGCAGGCTTAATGCACAAACTGCCATGGCGTTTGGACAATTGCTGCACTGCCTGATTGAAATCACCCAGATTATTGACGGCGATAAACTCCATCGTTTGGGCAACTTCAGGTGGCAATGCTGCGTAAAACTCGGCTTTGTTATCCAGCAAGCTTAAGGTTTCAGCGTCGGCAACGGACATAACTTGTGTGCCTATGGCGTGGAAACGGTCATGATGCTGGCTGATAAGCGCAGCTTCTTTGCCAGGCCAGAACAAACCGATACGCTGGCTTTGGCAAAACTCTACGCACCAATCCAGATAAGCTTCGCCCGTTAAATGCGGCTCCAGATAGCTTTCATCAGCTGCAATAAAAGCGGCGGCGTTGCTGTGATTGTGGGTGCATATGATAGTCACTTCGCCTGACTTGGCGTTCAGGCGAAGATTGTTAAACACTGCACTAATAGTGGAAAACGTTTTGTTGAACCAAATTCTCATGCAGGCTTACAAATGCACAATAATTTGCGGCAACAGGTTTTCAATAGTACGGCCCGTGCCGTTTTCGCCGATGGCGTGCATTTTCCACTCGCCGTTGTGGCGGTAGACTTTCGCCATGATTTGCGCGGTGTGCGAGCCTTGTGAACTGAGCGTATAACGTGCCACTTCAGCTTTGCTGCTCACATCAAGGATACGGCAATAGGCGTTTTCAACCGAATCGAAGGTTTGTCCGGTAAAGGAATTGACGGTAAACACCAAAGATTTCACGTTAGCAGGCACTTTGTCGAGATCAACCAAGATTTGCTCATCGTCGCCATCGCCATCGCCCGTGCGGTTGTCGCCGGTGTGGGTGACGCTACCGTCTTTGCTTTTCAGATGGCCAAAATACACGGTATCGACCACTTTTTTGTTGTCGTCAAACATGACGCAAGAGGCGTCCAAATCTATCGAAGCACCGCCACTGCTGCCGCCAAACAAGCCACCCAGCATACCACCTTTTTTATCGCCGCTGGCTTTGGCATCCCAGCCCAAACCCATGACCACTTTGCTTAAGCTGCCGCCGGATTCTTTGACGAGCGAAATTTTTTGGCCTTTTTGTAAGTTGATGCCCATAAGTGCTTCCTAAGGATTGCCTGAGTGATTAAACGTTAACACCAAATGACTGCGCCAAAGGCCCTAAGCCACCGGCAAAGCCTTGACCAACAGCTTTAAATTTCCATTCTGCGCCAACGCGGTAAATTTCGCCGAAGATCATCGCTGTTTCGATGGAAGCATCTTCGCTTAAGTCGTAGCGAGCGATTTCTTGACCGCCTTCTTCGTTCACAATGCGGATGTAGGCATGGCTGACTTGACCGAAGTTTTGACGGCGCGTTTCGGCATCGTAGATGGTTACAGTGAAAACCACTTTGTCGAGATCAGCCGGTATTTTTGCCAATTCAACTTTAACCACTTCGTCATCGCCATCGCCAACACCGGTGGTGTTATCACCCAAATGCTGCACCGCACCATCGGCAACCACTTTGTTGTTAAAGAAGCAAAAATCGGCATCAGAGCGGACTTTTCCATCCAGTTTCACTAAAAAAGCGCTGGCATCAAGGTCGAATGCGGAGCCGTCAGTGGCGCGGGCATCCCAGCCTAAGCCGACGATAATTTTGTTTAAGCCAGGGGCTTCTTTGCTTAAGTTGACGTTGCCGCCTTTAACGAGTGATATTGCCATGTCGGTCTCCTTAATTATTTATAAATTTGATTTTTGGTTTATTTTTGACTGCTTGTGTGGCTAAAGCCATTGCTTAAACATTAATACCATATTGGCGCGCCAACGCACTTAAGCCACCCGCATACCCTTGACCGACGGCACGGAATTTCCATTCGCCACTGTGGCGGTAAATTTCGCCGAAGATCATAGCTGTTTCAATCGAGGCGTCTTCGCTTAAATCGTAGCGAGCCACTTCAACCTGACTATCTTTATTAACAACGCGCACATAAGCGCTGGCGACTTGCCCGAAGTTTTGCTTACGGACATCAGCGTCGTGGATAGTGACCGTAAAAGCAATTTTTTGGATGTCTGCCGGTACTCTATCTAATTGCACAATAATGGCTTCGTCGTCACCATCGCCCACGCCGGTGCGGTTGTCGCCGGTGTGTTCCACCGAACCGCAAGTGGAACGCATTTGGTTGTAGAAGATAAAATCACTATCTGACCGTACTTTACCGTCTTCTTTAACCATGAAAGCACTGGCATCCAAGTCAAAGTCGGCACCATCGGTGGCGCGCGTATCCCAACCTAAGCCAACGATAATGTTTTTTAAATTAGGGTCGGTTTTTGACAGGCTGATGTTGCCGCCTTTGTTTAGTGAAATACCCATAAATCAATCTCCGTCAGTAACGTTCTGCGCGAGCGGCCCGAACCTGCCCGTTAGTAAAAAATAGAGGAAGACAAGCATAATAATTAAGCATTTACCGATGGTAGGCCATGAATACCCAGCAACGGTTAAACCGGTATCATAACCGTTTAATCCTGATTTTGCCTAGTGATTGCCAAACAGCCACGCTATTCATTCTAGGTTGATGACAATCAACCCATCGGCAAGTTGCCTGAGCTTGTTTTTAATAATACGGGTATTTTCTGGTCCCATACGTAGCATTTGTTTATGCAAGGGATTAGCGGCCTCAAGATTGGGGTCGGCATAACGGTAATAGCCATTTTTTTTGATAACGGAGACGCGTCTTTCGATGACGGGTGCCGCCAAAATCTCTGCAGCTGCCTTATTGAATATCGCCTCCAATTTTGTCCCTTCTGGATAACCAAACTCAGCAAAGCCCTGTTGCAGCAAAGGCCGTACTTTTTTATATAGCTTCAAGGTGGCTTGAATATCCAGAGCATTAATGGCCGCCACCCAAGTATCGTAGCGGTGATAGCTTTCGCCCGCGATAAACGGGCCTTGTCCATCTTCCGCCACCGCAAAGGCTTGGTCGGGTTTTAGGAAGCGCACATGCTTGTCCGTACGCAAACCTTGTGAAGTGTCATTTGCGATAGTCAGGTAAGCCATTAACAATTGGTCTTTATCCAACCACTGCGCCAATCCGGGCGATAAGCCGAGCAAGGCTTGACGCAACCAAATATCGCTTTTTTCCAATACTGGCAATATCACATCCTCTTCCGGCGGGGTGATTTTTTCCAGCTGTTCGCCATCGCCGACGGGCAATGCTGTTGTCGCTGTTTCCCCTTCGGATTCTTCCGTTTGGGAAGCGGCTGGATTTTGCAAAAAAGACAACCAATTGCGCGCTTCAGGCGCTAGCTCGTAATGTTCAGAAAACTTAGCAAAATAGAAACCGCCTGCGGCGGATAACATCATCAATACCAGCACTGTCAGTATGTGGACACCCGAACGTTTACGTTCCCTTGGCGTTGTTTGCCGAACGGGTTGTTTGCTGCGGGATTGATCGTAACGCCCCATTTGTAAAGTCTCCGTTGATAATTTCAGGCCTACTGCCTGTTTGTTTGGTTTTTAACAAATCAAGCTTATATTACTTGATTATTAGCCATTTTAAGGCAATTTTGTCGGGTTTTTCATGGCATCAATCAAGCATTTGTATACATCAAGAAAAATAGGCCCATTAGGGGAAAATCTTCCTTTCGTTCTGTAGTAAGAAGATTACAATAATCTTAAATATTCAGGGGCGATCAATTGCCATCCTCACCACTTATTTAGCTTGCGCCAATCATGAAATCAATAGGGACAAAGTTTAATTTACTGACTATTTTTCTGATTATGCTTACCGCCTTATTAACCGGCGGCTTTGTATCTTGGCAACAATTTGTTGATGCTTCCAAGCATTTTGCCCAACAAGGCACACAAATTACCGCCATGCTGGCAAAATCTATCGAAAATGCTGTCCACACTGAAAACCTTGGCATGATAAACCATGCCATTCAAGACATAGACGACGGCAATCCTGATCTTGCTTACCTGAATATCTTTAACAAAAATGGACGCCTGCTAAGCCAGCACAATTACCAGTCGCTTGAATCCATACCCAAGCTATCCATGGCCGAAGCGGCTGCCAGCAGCCAGTCCAAAAAGTATAGCGATGAAAAAACCGGAAAAGTTTTTTCCGACTTTGCCAGCCCCATCTATTTTGCCGCTTCTGACCAGCAAACCCCGCAAGTCATTGGCTATATCCAACTGGGCATTAGCCAAGAGCGGCTTTATCAAGATGCCCAGCTATTCATGCTGAAAGCACTTTTGATTGCGCCCATCGTTATTTTATTAAGTTTTTTTCTGACCGTTTGGCAGTCACGGCGTATTACCCGACCTATCAAAAAACTGGTGCTGGCTACCCAAGTGATTGCCAAAGGCGATTTTGGGCGCGAGTTGAATATTGCCTCGGATGATGAAATTGGTGAACTTGCCATTGCCTTCAACACCATGTCCAAAGATTTGGCGCGTTACCAAACCGCCATGTCATCTTACTTGACCACCCTGGAAGAACTGGTCTCAGACCGCACCCGCGATTTGCAACAGCAAATGGACCAAGCCTATTTGTTTGCCGAAAAAGCCGAAGCAGCCAACCGCTCCAAAAGCGAATTTTTAGCCACCATGAGCCATGAAATCCGCACCCCCATGAATGGTGTGTTGGGCATGACCGAACTGTTACTCAACACCGAACTTAACCTGCACCAAAAACGCTTGGCACAAACCGCTTACCGCTCTGCAGAATCGTTATTGGGCATCATCAACAATATTTTGGACTTTTCCAAAATTGAAGCAGGCAAATTCCAGCTGTTGGTCAACGAGTTTGATTTGCGCCATTTATTGGAGGAAACCGCCGAGATGATGTCCACCCAAGCCCACCAAAAAGGGCTGGAACTCATTTTGGATTTACCGCACGAACTCAACTGCGTAGTGCGCGGCGATGCCGAACGGCTGCGTCAAGTCTTGGTCAACCTGCTTGGTAACGCCATCAAGTTTACCGAAAATGGCGAAGTGCAGTTGATTGTTACCAGCTTGAAGCCAAACGATTCCGACCAAAACCTAAACTTACGTTTTGAAATTATCGATTCGGGCATTGGCATTGCCGAAGCCGAACAAAACCTTATTTTTGAAAGCTTTACCCAAGCGGACGGTTCAACAACCCGCCGCTTTGGCGGCACAGGCTTAGGTTTGGCCATCTCCAAGCAACTGGTCGAAATGATGGGTGGTGACTTGCAATTGCAAAGCGAAGTGGGCAAAGGATCGCGCTTTTATTTCACGTTAACATTGAAACAAATTGCCCAAGCCAGCATTCCGAAAGCAGAAGTATCGGCCTTACAAGGCTTGTCGGTGCTGGTGGTGGACGACAACATCATCAATCAAGCCATCCTACGCGACCAGCTCACCCGCTGGGGCATCAACTGTTTATGTGCGACGAACGGTGCGCAAGCCCTTAAGCATTTGTCGCAAGCGGCACAGCAAAACAAACCGTTCAGCATTGCCTTAATTGACTGGCGTATGCCGGTGATGAGCGGCTATTCATTATTGAAAGCCATCCATTCCGACACGGCAATTCCAACCTTGTCCATTGCCATCCTAAGCTCCGACGCCATCGGCTTGTCGGACAACAATAACGAACAGCTCGGCATTAACTATTTCCTCAACAAACCGGTTACACAGCATAAGCTACTAAATTGCTTACTAGAGATGTTGGGCAAGCAGCGGGGCGATCTCGGCGCATTGGAACACAACAAAGGCAAACTGACCGGAAAAATCCTGCTTGCCGAAGACAATACCATCAACCAAGAAGTTGAAATGGGCATTCTGCGTGCATTAGGTTGCCAAAGCGAAGTGGTGGGTACAGGTAAAGATGCGGTAGCGGCAGTGATGGAACACCGCTTCGATGTGGTGTTAATGGATTGCCATATGCCGGAAATTGACGGCTTTGAAGCCGCAAAACTCATCCGTCAACATGAAGAAACCTTGCCCGTCCATTCCCGCGTACCCATTATTGCCCTGACCGCCGACGTGCAAAAAGGCATTGTCGAAAAATGCTTGTCGGCAGGCATGGACGGCTATCTCAGCAAACCCTTCAGCAGCCAGCAGTTACGCGATGTCTTGCAAAAATGGTTGCCAAGCAACCACCCCGAAACCAATGAAGCACCCCGACTTAACAACCTTTATGGGCAGTCAGCCGGCATCAGACTGAACCCTGGCGCCCTGGAAAACCTTCGCCAGCTCAGCACATCAACCGGCAGCAGCTTGCTCAACAAAGCCATCGAAATATTCTTAGGCAAAGCCGAAAAAGAAATTGCCGACATGCAAGAGGCATTTCTCATCCAGGATGCCTTGACGTTGGCACAAAAAGCCCACAGCTTTAAATCATCTTGCGCCAATCTGGGTGCGGATTTAATGGCCAATTATGCCGCCTCATTGGAAATATTGGGCTTTCAAGGTCAATTGCAGGGCGCAGAAACATTACTGAATTCCATGCAAGCGGACTTACCCAAATTGTTCGATGCCTTGCGTAAAGAAATTGACCCTGGCTTCACCACGCAAACCGCCTTGCCGCAAATCCACGGACGGGCAATCCGCGTACTATTGGTGGACGATGACACGGGCTTCCGCTTAATCACCGCTGAAGCTTTACGCGCATCGGCTTTCTTTGTTATCGAAGCGGAAAATGGCGCGCAAGCGATAGAGTTCGCCAAACAGCACACGCCCGACATTGTTTTGCTCGACGCGATAATGGAAGGCTTGGACGGCTTTGAAACCTGCCAATTGTTCAAAGCCGAAGAGGACATGCAAGATGTACCGGTCGTCATGTTGACGCGCTTAGGCGACACCCACTCTGTCAACTTGGCTTTTGAAGCGGGCGCAACCGACTTTATCATCAAGCCCATCACCTACCCTATTTTGGTCAACCGCCTGTATTTCATTCTCCGCTCCAGCCAAAACGCCGCCGAACTGCGCAACAGCCGCTTGCAATTGACCACGCTGGCAGCCCTGACCTCCGCGCAACGCATTGCCCGTTTAGGCTATTGGATTTGGTATACCGAGAAAAATGTCTTCCATATCTCCGTACATTTGGCGGAACTTTGCGGCATTAGCCTTGAGCAATTCGAAGACACGTTAGATGGCTACTTAAAATGTGTGGTGCCGGAAGACCTTGAAAAGGTCAAAGAGATCATTGAGGCGACCGTGAGCGGCAATCCACCCGAAGGCATCGAATACCGGCTGCAATCCGCTAACGGCGATATTCTGCCTGTCCACCAAGAAATTGAAGTCATCATCGATAAAAATGAAACTATCGTAACTGGCACGGTGCAAGATATTAGCCGCCAAAAAGAAGCGGAAACACAAATCCACCGTTTGGCTTATTACGATAATTTAACTGGCTTAGCCAGCCGCACCTACTACCATGAACGCATCGAAGGCATTATCAAAGCCGCTGAACGCCACTCAGACCAATTTGCCTTTTTGTTTTTGGATTTGGATGGTTTTAAAGAGGTGAATGATGTTTATGGGCATAATATTGGCGACGCCTTCCTAAGAGGTGTTGCCAACCGGCTGGCTTTTGTTGCGCGGGAAGTTGATTTTGTCGCCCGTTTAGGCGGTGATGAGTTTTGCATTCTCGTCACCAATATCCATAACGATACCGACGCCGCCGAAGTTGCCGACCGTTGCTTACGTAAAGTGTGCGAACCTTTGCCCATCAACGAAATCATGCTCAACCCCAATGTCAGCATCGGCATTGCCATTTATCCGCGCGACGGGGAAAGCGAAAGCGAACTTATCAAAGCCGCAGATATGGCGATGTACGCCGCCAAACAGGCAGGCAAACATTGCTATGTGTTTTATTCTTACGATATGGCCTATCAGGCCAGCCAACGCCGCGAGTCGAAACAGCGCTTACGCATGGCGATGAAGGAAGGCAAGTTCGTTATCCATTACCAACCGCAGCTTTCCATGTCTACCGGCAAACTGGTCGGGCTGGAAGCTTTGGTGCGCTGGCAACGCACGGAAGTGGAGATGGTCTTGCCGGGGCATTTTATTGGCCTGGCAGAACAACTTGGGCTGATTGTGGAATTAGGCAATTGGGCATTAAAAACCGTTTGTGAACAACTCGCCCAATGGCAAAAGCAAGGCATACCGCTAACAAGGGTCTCGGTTAATTTATCGCCTTCACATTTTCAAGATGCCCACCTCGTCAGCACCGTTAAAAAGCTACTCGCCGTCAACCATATCCCTGCACAATATTTAGGCTTGGAAGTGACGGAGTCGACCATGCAAACCAAAAGCAATATCGAAACCCTAAAACAACTGCGGGCATTAGGCGTATCCATCGCCATAGACGATTTTGGCACAGGCTTTTCCTGTTTGGCCTCGTTACAGAAACTACCGTTAGATTGCCTAAAAATCGATAAGGTCTTTATTGATGATGTTTTGCTCAACCCGCATTCATCTTTGCTATTGGAAACCATTATTGGCTTGGCAAGAAGCTTAGGCTACAGCATGATTGCAGAAGGTGTTGAATCGGTTGAACAAGCCTATGCGATTAAAACATTGGGCTGTGATGTGATGCAGGGCTTCTTCTTTAGCCCTGCCATTCCCAGCGAAAATGTACCTGGCTTACTGAAACAAGGCAGCATCGACTTTGCCAACCTGCCCTATCAGCCAGAAACCTTAGCGCTGTAAAAAATTTCTTAGCAAGTCATGACCGTGTTCGGTCAAGATAGATTCCGGGTGGAATTGCACACCTTCAATATCCAAGGTTTTATGGCGCACGCCCATAATTTCATCCAGATTCCCAGACACGTCTTGCGTCCAAGCCGTCACCTCCAAACAATCCGGCAAACTGGACTGCTCGATAACCAAAGAATGGTAGCGGGTTGCGGTAAACGGGTTGCCCAATCCGGCAAACACGCCGACATCGTTATGGTAAACCGCCGAGGTTTTGCCATGCATGATGCTTTTGGCATGGATAATATTGCCGCCAAACGCATAACCAATGCTTTGATGCCCTAAGCACACGCCCAACAACGGAATTTTTCCGGCAAATTTTAAAATACAGTCCACCGACACGCCGGCTTCTTTTGGTGTACAAGGGCCTGGTGAAATGACAATTTTATCAGGTGCTAAAGCGGCAATATCCTCAACGGACACTTGGTCATTCCGCACGACCGTGACATCCGCACCCAACTCGCCAAAATACTGCACCAAGTTGTAAGTGAACGAATCATAATTATCAACCATGACGACTTTAGTCATTTTGTTCTCCTGCCAATCCGGCTTCTGCCATTGCCACGGCGCGGAAAATCGCGCGTCCTTTGTTCATGGTTTCATCCCATTCGCTTCTGGGTACGGAATCGTAAACAATGCCCGCACCGGCTTGGATATGTAATACCCCGTCTTTGATGACGGCTGTCCTGATCGCAATCGCTGTGTCCAAATTGCCCGACCACGCGATATAACCCACTGCGCCGGAATAAATACCACGCTTGACGGGTTCCAACTCATTAATGATTTCCATGGCGCGGATTTTCGGCGCACCGCTAACCGTTCCCGCAGGAAAGGTTGCCGATAGGACATCAAACGCATTGTTACCTTTTTTTAGCGTGCCGGTCACGTTGGATACAATGTGCATCACATGTGAATAACGCTCGACAATCATTTTGTCGGTCAACTGTACCGAGCCGATTTCGGCGACGCGACCGGTGTCGTTGCGGCCTAAATCGATCAACATCAAATGCTCAGCAATTTCTTTCGGATCAGCCAGCAAATCTTGCTCTAAAGCCAAATCCTGTTCGGGTGTCAAGCCGCGCCGGCGCGTACCGGCGATGGGGCGAACGGTGACGGTATCGTCTTCCAAGCGCACCAAAATTTCTGGCGACGAACCAACAATATGGAAATCACCCAGATTCAGGAAGAACATGTACGGCGACGGATTTAAGCAACGTAAGGAACGGTATAGATTGAGCGGCTCGGCGGTAAACGGGATGCTCATCCGTTGCGACAACACCACTTGCATGATGTCGCCATCATTAATGTAGTCTTTGGCTTTCAGCACCGCCGCTTCGTAACCTTGTTGGGTAAAGCCAGAAATAAAATCTTCTTCCTTCACCTGTTTGGGCTGGCTGTGCTGACGCGCCTTAACCTGGACATCACGCAGCTTAACCGCCAAATCTTTCAGCCGGACTTGCGCACGGGCATAGGCATCGGCTTCTTCGGGATTGCCGTGGGTCAACAACAGCATTTTGCCGGACAGGTTATCGAAGACCAAAATTTCTTCGGAAACCATCAGCAAAATATCCGGTGCGCCAATGGCATCGGGTTTATTGTGTTTAGCGAGACGCGGCTCGATATAGGCAATGGTTTCATAACCAAAATAACCGACCAAACCACCATTAAAACGCGGCAGCTCGGCAATATCGGGGACTTTATAGCGCGCCTTAAAATTTTCTATCCAAACTAACGGATTATCATGACTGAGGCTTTCCAACACGTCGCCCGCACATTCAACGGAAATCTGTGTGCCGGTGATTTTCACCACGGTTTGGCAAGGCAGGCCGATGATCGAATAACGGCCCCATTGTTCCCCACCTTGCACGGATTCAAATAAATACGAATACGCGCCATCGGCCAATTTGAGATACGCGCTTAAGGGCGTGTCCAAATCCGCCAGCACTTCGCGGCAAACCGGGATACGGTTGTAGCCCTGCTGGGCATAGTGGAGGAATTGTTGTTCAGTCATGCTGCTTGTGGGGTATGTGAACGCGATGATGTTTTTGTTATTTTCCGAAAAACTGGCAGTGCTTTACTGACGCGGAGTGAAAAAACACGTTTTTCACTCCTGCGGATAGCAATGATACGGGCGATTAAACCGCTAATGCCAATTCTGCGCGCATTTCGTCAATGATTTGTTTGTAGTCTGGTTTGCCGAAAATGGCGGAACCCGCTACAAAAGTATCAGCACCCGCTGCTTTAATCGCGCGGATGTTGTCGGTTTTAACACCGCCGTCGATTTCCAAACGGATGTTAAAGCCGCTGTCGTCGATACGTTTTCTGACTTCGCGCAATTTGTCCAACGCCGAAGGGATAAACGATTGACCACCAAAACCTGGGTTGACCGACATCAATAAGATCATGTCCAATTTGTCCATGACGTAGTCCAAATGGTGCAAAGGTGTGCCTGGGTTAAAGACCAAACCGGCTTTACAACCGCAGTCTTTAATCAATTGCAAAGTACGGTCGATATGCACAGAACCTTCTGGATGGAAAGTGATGATGCTGGCACCGGCTTTGGCAAAGTCAGGAATAATGCGGTCAACGGGTTCAACCATCAAATGCACGTCGATAGGCGCAGTCACACCGTGTTTTCTCAACGCTTCACAGACCAATGGCCCAATGGTCAAGTTAGGTACAAAATGGTTGTCCATTACATCAAAGTGGACAACATCAGCACCCGCCGCCAAAACGTTATCAACTTCTTCGCCCAATTTGGCAAAATTGGCGGACAAAATGGAAGGGGCAATCCAGTTTTCGTTCATGGTCTAATCCTCGTAGTTAAATTTAGTTATTATATCTTCTTTTTGTTGGCTTTTTGCCTATCAATCATTCAATTTCACATCATACCGGAAAGCTAAAAAGATGAAACTGGTAACTTTTA
Source organism: Methylosoma difficile (assembly GCF_054657615.1). Classification (NCBI taxonomy): domain Bacteria; kingdom Pseudomonadati; phylum Pseudomonadota; class Gammaproteobacteria; order Methylococcales; family Methylococcaceae; genus Methylosoma; species Methylosoma difficile. The sequence continues at coordinate 437,802 of NZ_BAAHYJ010000001.1, forward strand.
CCCAACACCAGCAAACCCGCATCGGCGCATTGGTCGGCGACCACGTTGTTGACGGCTTGGGCGACCCGCAACTACCGACAGACATGATCACCTTTCTTAACGCAGGCCAAGCCGCGTCAACCGCGTTACAAACCTTGATAGACAGCGGCAAATATCGATTGGCCCTAAGTGGCGTGCAATTGCACGCGCCCGTGCCAAGACCGGGCAAATATTTGGCGATCAGCCTCAACTACCCTGACCATATCGCCGAAACCGGCAAAGAACGCCCTGAATATCCGAGTTTTTTTACCAAACAAAGCACCTGCGTGATTGGGCATGGCGACGCTATCCACAAACCGCTGGTGTCTGATAAATTGGATTATGAAGGCGAATTGGCGTTTGTGATTGGTCAGCGTTGTCGGCACGTACCACTTGAAAAAGCCCATGAGGTGATTGCCGGTTTTACGATTGCCAATGACGTGTCGGTACGCGACTGGCAAATCCGCTCGCCCACCATGATGATCGGCAAATCGTTCGACACCTGCGGCCCCCTAGGCCCGTGGTTGGTGACCGCTGATGAAATCGGCGACCCGCATGATTTGGACATTAAAACGTGGGTCGATGACGAACTGCGGCAAAACTCCAACACCCAGCACATGCTGTTCAACTGCTATGAAATGGTTGCCTACTTATCGCAAGCGATGACCTTAGAACCTGGCGATGTGATTAGCACCGGCACACCCAGCGGCGTGGGTGTAAAAATGTCACCGCGCGGTTATTTGCGGGTAGGCCAGACAGTGCGGGTGGAGATTGCCAAAATTGGTGTGTTGTCAAACACGGTGATTAGCGAATCTGCCGCCTTTTAACGGCAAAACCGGAGATATGCCACAACGCCCAGTAGCATAACTTTAACGGTTCCTATCAAAGACTGGCAGAAGGCGTTGGTCAGAAAAGTGCTTACAACTCGCGTGTGGCGCTAAATTTAATATCGGGCCAACGTTCTTCGGTCAGTTGCAGGTTGACGCGGCTGGTTGCCAAATACACCAAATAACCGCCGCCGTCTTCCGCCAAATTCTCGAAAGCTTTCTTTTTAAACTCTTCCAATTTGGCAGGCTTGTCCGAACTGACCCAGCGCACGGTGGAAATGCCAATGGCATCGTAAACACATTCCACGTTGTACTCGCCTTTTAGGCGGAACGCGGTGACGTCAAACTGCAACACACCTACAGCGCCCAAAATCAGATCGTTGTTTTTCAATGGCCTAAACAACTGGGTCGCGCCTTCTTCAGTCAATTGCACCAAACCTTTTTGCAAGGCTTTGGCGCGCAGCGGGTCTTTTAACACCACGCGGCGGAACAATTCCGGCGCAAAATAAGGGATACCGCCGTACTTGAGGGTTTCACCCTGTGTGAAGGTATCGCCCACTTGGATAGTGCCGTGGTTGTGCAAGCCTATAATATCGCCGGGATAGGCTTCTTCGACGCTGTTGCGGGTATCGGCCTGAAAAGTGATGGCGTTGGCAACCACTACATTCTTGCCTAAACGGGCATGGTAGATTTTCATGCCTTTGTCGAACTTGCCGGAACAAACGCGCAAAAACGCCACGCGGTCGCGGTGCGCAGGATCCATATTGGCCTGCACTTTAAAGACAAAACCGCTGAACTTGTCTTCATCAGGCGACACTTGACGCTGTTCTGCTTGGCGTGGTGACGGCGACGGCGCGTATTCGGCAAACGCGTCGAGCAATTCCAAAATACCAAAGTTGTTGATGGCTGAACCGAAGAACACTGGCGTGAGCTTGCCCGCCAAGTAGTCTTTCAGGTCAAATTCATGGCTGGCACCTTTGACCAAGTCAATCTCATCACGCAATTCCTGCGCCTGATCGCCCAGCAATTCGTCCAGCTGTTGGCTATCCAATCCACGGATTATTGTAGCTTCGGCAATTTTGCCGCCGTGTTGCGCGCTGAACAAATGGATTTCGTCTTTATAAAGGTGATAAACACCTTTAAACCGTTTGCCCATGCCGATGGGCCAGGTCATCGGCGCACATTTGATTTTCAGCACGTCTTCCACTTCGTCCATCAACTCAATCGGCTCGCGGCCTTCGCGATCGAGCTTGTTGATGAAAGTCAAAATCGGCGTGTCGCGCAAACGACAGACTTCCATCAGGTTGATGGTACGCTCCTCAACGCCTTTCGCCACGTCGATCACCATCAAGGCCGAGTCAACCGCCGTCAAAGTGCGGTAAGTATCTTCGGAAAAGTCTTCGTGGCCTGGTGTGTCGAGCAGATTGATGATGCAGCCGTTGTGGTCAAACTGCATGACCGAAGTCGTCACCGAAATGCCGCGCTCCTTCTCCATTTCCATCCAGTCCGATGTCGCATGGCGCGCCGCTTTGCGGCCTTTGACCGACCCCGCCAGCTGGATAGCACCGCCAAACAGCAGCAGTTTTTCGGTGATGGTGGTTTTACCCGCATCAGGATGGGAGATGATGGCGAAGGTGCGGCGACGGCGGAGTTCGGTGATGAGTTCTGAAACAGGTTCTGACATGCGGATGGGCGGCTAAGCTAAAAACGAAAAATTATAACTGATTGGCTTAAGGTATGGGCTTGAAATCTATAAACCCACACGACCTTTTGCTATCCGCACCGTTTTATTTTGCCCTGCCAGCCAGCCAATCTTGCAGCTGCGCGGCAACCCAAGCGCCATCGTCCACAGTCAAATCATGCCCCGCCCACGGGTGTGTGCGCAGTTCCAATTGCCATTTTTTGGCGATGGCTTCCGAGCATTTGGGCGACACCAAATGGTCGCCTTGGGAATTTATCAGCAATATCGGCGTGTCCGGCCTTTCTGCTTGCGGGCGATAAGCCGAAGCCGCCCGTATTTGCCGGTAGGCCGTTTTTGCGCTGATTGGTCGTTGTTGGTGGATTTGCGCCCATTGTTGGGCAAGCGCCGCATCGCGTTCGCGGCTGTTGTTGACCAGCTGCAAGGTTTTCAATTCTTTTTGGAAAACATCCCGCTCGCGCAACACGCTGACAAGCTGCCCATAACCCTGCCAGCGCAAGCGTTGATAAAACGGGCTTAAGCCTGCAAAACTGGTGCTGATAAGGGCGGCAGCGGCGCAATCATCGGGATAGCGGCGCAGCCACTCCCAAGTGACCATTGCGCCGAGTGACAACGCTAAAATCGTCACCGGCTTCTCCAACAGTCCGCGCGCCAAGGCTTGTTGGCGGACAAATTCGCTGATGCCGCCGATGTTGTCGGGGCTGTCTTGCTGATAAAACTCACCTGTGCCGGGCAAAGCCACAGTGTTGATGGCGGCATCCGGGAAAGCCGCCTGCAAAACGCCGATAAAATCGCCCCAGTGCGCAGGTTCCCGCGCCAAACCGCGCAGCAATAGCCAGTTTTGACCAGCTGGTTTATTGTCCATACCATAACCCCATCGCTTGTTGTTGATGTTCGGCTTTCTCGTGCTGTTGCAAATTGGCCCAATCTTTAGGATACAGCAAGCTGCGGTGCAAAAAATCGAACAGCATAAAATGCCGACGGAACACGCGGTTTTGCCGATGCGGCAAGAGCGGATGAAACAGCCCGTAGCGCGAGAACAAATGGGTCGGATTTTTGCGCAACCAGAGCCATGATCCCATTTCCAAAGTCAGCGGCAGGAACACCCGGTCATTGCCGTGGCGTTGCACAAAATCATCCAGCAAATAATCCCACAAATCGCCATTGATGACATATTCCTGGCACATCGGCTCAATGCGGTAGACATGGTAACGGTAGCTACGGTCCAAGCGTTTCTTCAATGCCAGGGCTTCGGCAATATAAGCGCACGGTGTTTTGCGCGAGGCGTAGGGAAACCACAGGCGATCGCGGATACCAAAACCGGAATGCAAATCCAAGGCAATCGACAGCGGCGCATTAAAAACATGCGCTTCCACCACGCGGCATAAGGCTTGGGCTTCTTTTTCCATTTCCTGATGGTTGCCCCGATACCACGGCAAATGCGGGCTGATGCGCTGCCCGCTATAGAGTTTGGTCGCACCCACACCTTCAACCGGCGAGTTGCGCATCAAATCAACGCCGTTGCCGTTGCAGCGCGTTCCCATGTAGACGCCCACCGGATTCAGTATCGGCACAAACACCAGGCGTGATTTTTCTAGGCGGGCGGCAAACTCTTCATCCCAATCCAGCAATTGCGCCAAAGTTTGCAGATAAGCAATGATGACTTCCGAACCGATCTTTTCCAAGCCGTGTACGCCACCAATAAACAACAACACCGGCACATCCGGAGCATTTGAGCCCAGCGTGATGCAATGGATAGGAAAGGCACGGCCTTTGTGGTGGACGTGTTCAATAATCTCAGTCTGTGCGTGATGGCCGAATTGTTCGATAACCGCTTCGAGCTGCTCCAGCTCTTTAAATCGCAGGCTCTTCATAGATAAGCCTTAAATGACGGGCGCTGAGTAACCAATAACAAGATATTCTTTATAGTCATGTGAAAAATTTAGCTCTTAATCGAAAGTCGGGATAATGGACATAATCCGATGATCTGTCTCTGCACCTACTTATCTCTCCCCACAAAATCCTTTGGGAGGCAAGATTTAGGCTTCGCGTGATAAAACGGCTAGAATGCGCGGTCGCTATCATTTTTAACCACCCACCATGAATCCCTCCGAATTCCAACACCAGTTGCTGGCTTGGTTTGACCAGCACGGCAGAAAAACCCTGCCCTGGCAAAACCCCATTACGCCTTACCGGGTATGGCTGTCAGAAACCATGCTGCAGCAAACGCAAGTGACCACTGTTATCCCTTACTTCAACGCTTTTGTCGAACGCTTCCCCGATCTGGCTAGCCTTGCGCAAGCATCAACCGACGAAGTTTTGCAATTTTGGGCGGGGCTTGGCTATTACGCGCGGGCGCGCAATCTCCACAAAGCGGCACAGATCATGGCAGCCCAAGGTGGTTTTCCTGATTCCATAGCAGGCTTGACGGCCTTACCGGGCATTGGCCTGTCCACAGCGGGAGCGATCTTAAGTATTGCCTTCAACAACAGCCAGCCTATCTTAGACGGCAACGTCAAACGCGTCCTCAGCCGCTATCAAGCCATTTCCGGCTGGCCTGGCAGCAGCCAAACCAGCAAACAGCTATGGGCGCTTAGCAGCCAACTAACGCCTATTGAGCGCGTCGCCGACTACACGCAGGCCATTATGGATTTGGGCGCAACGGTTTGTACGCGCAGCAAGCCCAAATGCCCAAGTTGCCCGCTGCAAAACAGCTGCCAAGCACTGCTTTTAGGGAATGTCCAAGCCTACCCGTCCCCCAAACCCGCCAAAAGCCAGCCAGTTAAACAGCTTATCTTTTTAATGTTACGCAATTCTTTCAATGAGGTTTTGTTGGAAAAAAGGCCGCCCGTCGGCATTTGGGGCAGCTTGTGGAGCTTGCCGGAATTTGAAGACACCGAAGCGGCATTGGCTTGGTGCCATAGCCAGCAAATCCGCATTGGAAAACACCGGCTTTTAGCGACCAAACGGCACACGTTTTCGCACTTCCACCTAGACTTTACGCCGCTGTTGGTTGAGATAGAAAACCTTACTGACAATGTGATGGAAGCCAAACAGACGCTCTGGTATAACATCGGCCTTGGCAACGGCGTGGCTTTGGCTGCGCCCATCACGCAATTATTACAACAACTGCATAACGAGGAAGACAATGACTAGAATAGTGAATTGCGTCAAATTAGGCGTAGCCACAGAAGGCTTGGATGAACCGCCGTTTCCTGGCGACAAAGGCATGGAGATTTTCGAAAACGTTTCCAAACAAGCGTGGAAAGATTGGTTGGGCAAACAAACCATGCTAATTAACGAATATAAATTAGCCAGTTTTGACCCTAAAGCACGGTCTTTTTTAGCGGATGAACGCCGTAAGTTTTTGTTTGAAGGTAATAATGAAATGCCGGAAGGCTATGTGCCGCCGAAAGACTGAATGTATTTCGCATAGGCTGTCGGAGTGAAAAACAGCTTTTCACTCCTTACTTACAGTGGAAAAAAAGCTATTCCTGTTTGACAAAAATCAGTTGGTCGGTGGCGAAACCTTGCTGTTTGGCTTGTGCCAGCAACCCGTCCAACGTGGCTTTTGGCAGGGTTTTGATTCTCGACAATATCCAAAAATACGACTTGTCAGGGCCTGTGACCATTGAGTAGCTGTAATTTTGCTTGTCCAAAGCGATGATATGGTAACCGCCATAAAACGGCCCAAAAAACGACACTTTCAAACTGCCTTTATCGCTTGCCCCCACAAAACTGGCTAGACCTTCGGCTTTTTTCCACTCGCCCGATTCAGGCGTCCAGCCTTGGTTCAGCACATCAATATCGCCATCATCACGCAATGTATAAGTTGCCGATATTTTCTCAAGACCGCGCTCAAAGCGATGATCCAAGCGGGCAATTTCATACCATGTGCCGGTATAACGTTTGGCATCGAAGCCATCCACCACACTAACGCCTTCAGGCACCTCAGTGGAACAGGAAGACACAAAGGCCAAAAATAATGCGCCCAGTACTTTTTTAATGGACGGCTTAGCCATTGAAGAACGTAGCTTATTCATGGACATTATCGGAATGGTTTTTAAATTCGACGGGTTTGCCAAGCGTTGCCATCACACCAAACAACATGTGCGAAACCCCTGTGTACAAGAAAAACAAATAAAAATTGCTGTCGATGGCAATGGTGTTGATTTCACCGTAAAACTCTATCGAACCAATCATTAAAATCAGGAAAAAGCCCACGGCAATCATTAATTGGTGGCTTTTGGTGAACAGGCTATAACCGACAATCACTGCTTCGGTGACTGCCAAATAAACCATCATCATTTGCAGGTTGTTATCAAGCGCGCCGTATAAGTCGGAATTGAATTCGAAGATTGAAAAGTCGCTGCTGACCGACAGCAAGCTTCCGCCAACCAACACGATCACGGCAGTATAAAAATTAGCCAACACCAGAAATTTAATACCAAGCAGACTTTTTGCAGTAAATTCTTTCATAAAAACAGCTCTAAGTTTTATATCTAGGTAAAAAAAAATCCCTCCCCTAGTAAAGCGTGAGAGGGACTTATAGAGGAGGACGGTGCTTTCTTAATCCGTCCGTGTGACTAAGAAACTCATACAACACTAGAGAGAGTCTGAAACCATTTGAAAAATACGCTCAAGTGGCTTGTCGATTAACTTACCCGCAGCACCCCACCCTGTCAATATATACATGAACAAAACTTGTACAAATATTGAAAATTCTTTTTTAGTAACGTCATCATTCACCATGAAACACCTTCGAAACAGTTTTTTATAAAACTAATTCTGTTATAGTTAAAGCATATTAATCACTTAAAAACTCTTATTCCCTCCAAGTCTTTTGAGGATTCAGCCATGAAAATACTGATTACAGGCGGCAGCGGATTCTTAGGCAGCACCCTTTGTCAACGCCTGCTTGGACAAAGCCATACCATCACTGTTGTCACCCGCAACGAGGATGCCGCAAAAGAAAAATGTGGCAGCGCCATCGCTACCATCCGAGATTTAGAAGAAATCCACCCTGAAGACAGCTTCGACGTCCTTATCAACTTGGCGGGCGAACCCATCTTTGGCAGACGCTGGAGCGCTGAACAAAAAAAACGGATAAGAAACAGCCGTATCGAGCTGACCGAGCAACTGGTTAGGGCTATTGCACGCATGCGAAGCAAGCCGCAACTGCTCATCAGCGGCTCAGCCATTGGCTTTTATGGCGACCAAGGCGACGCGACCATTACCGAACAATCGCCCGTACGCACCGACTTTTCCCAGCAGTTGTGCGTAGATTGGGAAATGGCCGCCAGGCAGACTGAAAAATTTGGTGTAAGAGTTTGCCTTATCAGGACAGGTCTTGTTTTGGGTAAAAACGGTGGGCTACTAGAAAAAATGCTCATCCCCTTCTTGATGGGTTTAGGCGGACAAACAGGCAACGGCAAACAATGGATGTCATGGATACACCGGGATGATTGGGCTACTATTATCGAATTCATGATAAATAACCCTGAAATGCGAGGCGCATATAACGCTGTCGCCCCCAACCCTGTCACGAATGCCGAATTTACCCAAACCTTGGCAAGTATCGTTAAACGGCCTGCCCTACTGCCCTTGCCCAGCTGGCTGTTAAAAATTGGATTAGGGGAAATGGCAGGACTCATTTTAGGCAGCCAAAAAGTTTTGCCAGACCGCTTATTGAAAGACGGCTTCCAATTTGCCTACCTGACACTAGAATCGGCACTCATCAGCTGCTTAAAAAAGTAAAAAAGTGCCTAGCCCTCTTGCCAAAACCCGCATCAATCCCGAAAAGCTATTGTTAAGCAAGTGGACAGCAGTAACCCCGCGCAATAAAGAAAAGCATTTTTTAGTGACGAAGCTGATAAGGGATGATGACAACGGGCAAATTATTGCCTGCCTGTTGGAGGCCGTCATTAATAAAAACGAGTACCAAATAGATTGGCGAGAACTGCAAGAAAGTGCGCATTGGCAACAAGGATGGCAATAAAAAAGGAGGGCTTTCACCCTCCTTTTTAGCTTTTAATTTAAGACGCTGTACAAATCTTTAATCCAACTATCAGCCGCTTCAAATTGGCTGGTGTAGTTTGGGTTTAGCAAATCATCCTGATACAGCTCGAAATAAGTGCTATTAAAATTGGTGATGGCATTATTAAAACCCAGTTCTGGGCTATCTACGGGTTTGAACCAGTTACATTGCGCCCAAACCAGCGCCGTTTGTCCTGTCCAAGAACCACAAGCCTGCATCATGATGGATGTCTCATCCTTAACAGCGTTCAATGTCGTGCTGTTGGCGACCACCGGACTTAACCCCGTCCAGTACTCGGCAAAGAAGTTGATCCTTTGCTTATCAACGCCATTAAACTCCGCCAGCAACTCATCCCTTAAGCTATCGCCAGTAGACAAGCTGGTAGTGGTTGTACGCGTACCATCTTTAATGCCGAAGATGGCGGTATAAATCAATTTATCCGGATAAGCATTCGCCCAAATACGAATGGAACGCTTGACCGATGCCTTATAAAGGTTGGCCGTATAGTTTTTTGGCAAGGAAACAAGCCGGATAGCATTCGCCGTACCCACGGGCGCATCAATTTGCTTAACATTAGGCAAGTCTTTAAGAGCTACGCCATCCACCATAAAGTTGCTTTGGGCAATCGCCAATTTCGCCATTGCCTGCAACATGTATTCATCCCAAGGCACAATTTCAATACCTTGGGGTGCCGAATATTTATTGTCCGCCGGTGTTTTGTTGAGCAACCAAGTGGGTTCAAAATTGACCCGCGTTGCAATGGTAATGGATTGCCCGATTAACACGGCTTGACGTATAACCGGTTCAATCTTAGAAAAATCATACACCCCTTCAATAGGCTCAATATCTGACCATTTAGGGCGCAGGGTAACACCGGAAACATAAGGCAAATCCAATACCTTATCCAACGAATAAATGCCGACCGGACGCGTCCCTATTGGCGTTGGCGCAGGCGCGGTAATAACTGTTACCGCAACCGAGGTTGTGGATACTGCGCCTTTGTCGTCCGTCACCGTCAAAGCTACGTTATAGGTGCCTGGCACAGCGTATAAATGGCCTGTTTTTGAACCGGTTGCTGTACCGCCATCGCCAAATGCCCAACGATATGACGTAATAACACCATCAGGGTCGCGGCTTGTTGTCGCATCGAAAGACGTTGTAAAAGGCACTGCACCCAAAGTCGTCGTTGTAACAATTTTGGCAACTGGCAACGAATTAGGCTTAACCCACGCCGCCGAGGCACTGCCCGCCAACATCAACAAAGGCAGTATAAGAAATAAGCAAACTGAGGGATTTTTATAAACCACGACTGGCAAGGGCTTTTGCGCAGCCGCCCCGATGGCGTTAATTAAATTTTTCATAGATACCTAAACTAAAATGAAAACAACGGAACAGTTGGTCTAGCTTGACCAGCCTCCTACAATTACGGCGTTTTTATGAAAATGCACTTTCAAAAAAACAGCAAATTCCTTTTTACACAAAGCCTTACAATTTTCATCAAAGCATAGTGAGTATTGGTAATTTATCTATGCGCAAATTTTATTATTTTCAAAACAGTGACGTCCATCACGTTTTTTAGTATTGCAATTGCAATCGGATGGCCTCACCAAGCAGGCATTTGTCAGTAGTGAGCGCCCCTCCAGCAGGACAACACTTGGCTGACCGCGCCAAGCTTTACTGGCTTTGGCAATTACAGTAGTATTGCCGCAGACTGTTTTTTTTATGTTTAGCGCCTCGCAACACCGCGCCATCCCTTCCGCGAACCCATTACAAGATCACCCCATGTCCACTACCGAAAACCAGCTCCCCGCAAACTTTATCCGGCAAATCGTCGCCACCGACCTTAAGGAAAACAAACACAATGGCAAAGTCGCCACCCGTTTTCCGCCCGAACCGAACGGCTATTTGCATATCGGTCACGCCAAATCCATCTGCCTTAACTTTGGCATCGCCCTCGAAAACCAGGGCACTTGCAATTTGCGTTTTGACGACACCAACCCCGAAAAAGAAAGCGTCGAATACATGGAATCCATTGCCCGCGATGTGCAATGGCTGGGTTTTGAATGGTCCGGGCTTTACCACGCATCGGATTACTTTGAACAGCTTTTCGACTACGCCGTACAGTTGATTGAAAAAGGCTTGGCCTATGTGGACAGCTCTAGCCCTGAGCAAATCCGCGCCAATCGCGGCACCTTGACCGAACCCGGCAAAGCCAGCCCAGACCGCGACCGCCCGATTGCCGAAAACCTCGACCTGTTCCAACGCATGCGCGCCGGTGAATTTGCCGACGGGCAGTATGTGCTGCGCGCCAAAATTGACATGGCCTCGCCCAACATCAACATGCGCGACCCGACCATCTACCGCATCCGCCGCGTCCACCACCACCGCACCGGCGACGCTTGGTGCATCTACCCGATGTACGACTACACGCACTGCATTTCCGACGCGCTGGAAGGCATCACCCACTCCTTATGTACACTGGAATTCGAAGACCACCGCCCGCTCTACGACTGGGTGCTGGACGAACTCAACACGCCTTGCCACCCGCAACAAATTGAATTTGCCCGCTTACAGCTGGAATACACCATCGTCAGCAAACGCAAACTCAACCAACTGGTCACCGAAAAACACGTCAATGGCTGGGATGACCCGCGCATGCCCACCTTGGCAGGCTTGCGCCGCGCCGGAGTCACGCCCAAAGCCATCCGCGACTTTTGCGAACGCATCGGCCTGACCAAGCAAAACTCTTGGATTGAAATGGGGGTGTTGGAATACTGCATCCGTGAAGACCTTAACGAAAACGCTTTGCGCGCCATGGCGGTGCTAGACCCTATCCGCGTAGTGATCGACAACTACCCTGACGGGCAAGTTGAGCAGCTGGACATCAGCAACCACCCGCAACGCCCCGAATTGGGCAAACGCCCCGTGCCTTTCGACAAAGTGGTGTTGATCGAACGCGATGACTTTTCCGAAAACCCGCCCGCCAAATACAAACGTTTGGTGGAAGGTGGCGAGGTGCGCTTGCGCGGCTCTTACGTGATCCGCTGCAACAGCATCATTAAAGATGCCGACGGCAACATCACCGAATTGCGCTGCACCTACGACCCCGACACCTTAGGTAAAAACCCTGAAGGCCGCAAAGTGAAAGGCGTGATCCACTGGGTTTCAGAAGCCCATTCACACACCGCCGAAGTGCGTTTGTACAGCCGCTTGTTTGCCGTGCCGCAACCGGACAACGAAGACAATTTCTTGGATGCGCTCAACCCCGATTCTTTAGAAATCCTCAATGGTTGCCGTGTTGAAAACAGCTTGGCGGCAGCAACCGGCGAGTACCGTTACCAATTTGAACGCACCGGCTATTTCTGTCTGGACAGCATCGACAGTGTCGATGGAAAGTTTGTGTTTAACCGCACAGTAACCTTGCGCGAAAATTGGGAAAAAGACTGAGGGCAAGTATTGCCTTATCTTGCCTGCCTGAAAAAATGTCCTACGATGATGCACCCAAAACGGGGTGTATCATCGTCTGCCAGCCCAGCCAACCTGAGTTGCCCCATCCCAAAAACCTCCCTTTTCCACGCCGGAAAAGGGCTGGCTTTTAGACTTGCCAAACCCGATGAATGAACTGCGTTAAGTCTTACCAAAGCGTCGAAGAGCTGATAAAAAAATCACGCTTTATCGGCATCATCACACCTTGCGCCGACGAGCGCGAAGCCTTGCAGCAATTACGGCAACTGCACGCGGAACACGCCAACGCCACCCATATTGCCTTCGCCTACCGGCTAAAAACCGAACAAGGCATCCATTACCGCTTCCACGATGCCGGCGAACCCACCGGCACAGCGGGCAAACCCATTTACCAGCACTTGGACGGCAATGACCTGATTAACGTTTTAGCCGTGGTTATCCGTTACTACGGCGGCATTAAGCTGGGCGCAGGCGGCCTGACCCGCGCTTACGGCAACACGGCCAAACTGGCCTTGGATGCGGCGGAAATCTACCCTTACATTGAAATGGCCAGGCTGCACTTGACGCTAGATTACCCGCAGCTGCAACCCTTGGAATACCAACTCAAAAAACTCGGCGGGCAGATTATCCAACAAGATTTTGCCGAACAAATCCGCCTGCAAATACAACTGCCCGCCGCACAAACCGAAGCCTTGCTCAGCGGTTTTCCCGGCGCATTACGCACCTAAAAGCTTAAACCGCGAACCCAGCCAGCCGTAATAGGCAATATACAAATAACACAACACCGGCAATACAAAGGCCGTTTGCAAACCCAAATGATCCGCCAACACACCTTGCAGCACCGGCAAAAGGGCACCGCCGACAATCGCCGCGCACAACAACCCCGAACCCTGCCCCGTGTGTTCACCCAAACCGTTTAACGCCAACGAAAAAATGGTCGGGAACATAATCGAATTGCACAACCCCACCGCCAAAATCGTCCACATCACCCACGCGCCCTCACCCACAATGGTCACGCACACCAACAATGCCGCGACACAGGCATGGGTCGCCAACACCTTGCCGGGCTTAAATTGCTGCATCGCCCACGCGCCCACAAAGCGCCCGACCATCGCCCCGCCCCAATAAAACGACACATATTTGGCGGCGTCCTGCTCTGCCAAGGCGGCGGTTTGGCTGATAAAACTCACCAAAAAACTACCGATAGAAACTTCCGCGCCCACATAAACAAAAATGCCCACCACGCCCAACAGCAAATGCCGATATTGCCAAGCGTTCTGATCGGCCTTCGCCGTGCCATTTGCTGTTGGCGCAGCAATCTTGGGCAATTTCAGCAGCGCGAACAGCAACGCCAACGCAAACAACACCGCCGCCAACAGCAAATACGGCATTTGCACCGCTGCCGCTTCGGCGGCTTGGTAATCCGCCAATTGCCCGCTGTTCAAAAGCCGTAAATCATCGGCACTTTTGACTGCCGTCGCCAAAATAAAAGTCGCCCCCAAATACGGCGCAACCGTTGTGCCTAAAGCGTTGAAGGCTTGGGTTAGGGTTAAGCGACTGGACGCGCTTTCCGGCGCACCCAGCAAAGTCACATACGGATTGGCAGCCACCTGCAACAAGGTAATGCCCGCCGCCAACACAAAAAATGCGCTTAAAAATAAGGGATATGAACGCAATGCCGCCGACGGGTAAAACAGCAAACAGCCGCAACCGGCAATCGCCAAACCAGTGACAATGCCGTTCTGATAACCTATCTTTTCCACCACCGCGCCACTGGGTACGGAAACGACAAAATACGCGGCAAAAAAACAAAATTGGATCAGCATCGCCTGCGCGTAATTCAGCGTAAACACCGCTTTTAAATGCGGGATAAGGATGTCATTCAGGCAAGTGAGAAAACCCCAAATGAAAAACAACGAAGTCAGAATGCTTAATGCGCCTAAATGGGGATTTTTGCTCGGTTCGGTCATAGTCGTGTGCGAAAAGGGAAAGTCATGGATGAAATGGCAGCCAGTTTACAAGGCTGTGGCGTTTTCAAAAACAGTTTCCTGGTGGCAGTAAAATATCCGCTTGGTGCCGCGCCTTTCTGGCAGTAATCTAAGCCCGCGTTTTAAACCCACACAACACCTTGGCGGAGATTGGCATGAGCATTGAACTGATCCAACAACTTGCATCGGAAATACTGGCAACATCAGCCAGCAAACCCACCACCCTTTACCTGCTGGAAGCCACCGGCGCAGCACTTCCGCCTGGCAGCGTTGCGCGCCTGGACGGCAACCCCATCGGTGTATCGCCCGACGCGTGGCCCGAATTTAACGGCAAGCCCATGGAACACCTGATAACCGTTGACCTGCAAGCCATGCCCGACCTGCAAACCGGCGCATTTGCCAACACCCGTGCCATTGCCTTATTCATCAGCGACCGCCTGATGAATGAAGCCTACGCACCCAACACCCAAGAAACCGCCATCGTCGCCTTATCGCAAGCCGACATCGACAACGGCGAACTGGCGCACAACCCGCGCGAAAACACCAAAGCCGCCAGCGCATACCGCGTCACCGCCGTGCAAGTGCCGGAATCGGTCTTTGATGAATCGCTTGATGAAGAAGAAACGCCCTTGGCAAAATTGCATGACGCCGTTTTTACTAGCTCATACGCCGGCGGCAAACCCTTGTGGCTGCAATTTGACGAACACCAAGGCCATTTCCTCTGGCAATTCGACGAAATGCTGATAGAAACCAACCTAGGCGATGCCGGCGTGATGTATGTTTTTGCGGATTGTGCGTTTTGGCAGTGTTATTAAGCAAACGTGGAAAGAGTTGATTCCTTTAGGGTTCTGCCTGAAAAAAAGCAACACCGCCAATGGAATCTAATGATAGGTTGGTTGCCGAAAGCTAGCGTAGGCGTTGTTCAGCGAATCCTTATAGTAAAACCATTAAATCGACATCCTAATCGTGGCAAGAGGTTGGGAGTACAAAACATGTTTTGTACTCCAGATTGCCTGGGTAGTGGTAAAAAATTAAGTGATTGCATGGAAGAGGAGTCAAAAAACATGTTTTTTGATGGCATCTTTGAAAAACAATATCACGTTGATTTTTACCATCACCATTGCCTGAATCGTGGATTCGATTAGTATCGTAGGCTGGTGTACCCAAGGGCATAAAATGAACGAACCCCAACACATCAGGAACACCAATTGTAGGGGTTCCTTTGTCACCCAACCTACAGGTTTAACTGAGATTTTGTTGTTATAAGACCTTTCAGGTTTTAAAAACCTGAAAGGTCTCTGTTTAGCAAAACTAATGGGGTGATTAATGCTCGCCATCAATCCGCGCCATCACATCCAGCACCAAATCGCGTTTTTCGCGGGCGATGCGATAGAGGAGGCTGCGGTCGGTTTGGGCTTGCAAGGCCAGCAGCAACGGCTCGAAGGGTTGCTGGGCGGTTTCGTCCAAGGCTTGCAGGGCGTCTAGCACTGCCGCACCGTTGCCGCTGCTGGCTTGTGCCAGTAGCTCGTCGGTCATGGCGGAGCGGAGGTTGTCTGCGCCGTCTTGGTTGCTGGCGATATGTTGGGCGAAGGTGGGTAGGGCTTGTTGCCAGAAGTTTTTTAATACATAGCGACCATGATCGTAATTAGGGTTTAAGGCCAAGCCTTGGGCTAATGCAGCTATGCCTGCTTCTTTCTTATTCAAATTAAACAAATATAATACGGCTAAACAGCCCCAACTGTAATAATGCTGCCGATCTAATTCTGTAGCTTTTAGATAACATGCTTCAGCTTCTTCACATCTATTTTGATTCGCAAGCAAACTTCCCAAATTATGCCAAATAGGAACGTACATTGAGTTGATTTTTATGGCATTTTTAAAAACGGACTCTGCTTCTTTATATCGGCCAAGACTATCAAGTATCGTCCCCAAGTATTCCCAAGCAGGGATGTGTTTGGAGTCAATCTCTATAGCTTTTCTGGAAGCAATTTCGGCTTCATCAAGACGATTTCGATGCCCAAGCGTTATGCTCAAGTTACACCAATAGTGACTACATTCCGGCTCAATTAAAATAACTTTGCGGTAGGCATACTCGGCGTCTATATGGTTTTTCATCCTATTAAAATATTTACCGAGGCCATTCCAGGGACAGCTATAATTTGGGTCATACGAAATTGATTTACGGAAGGCAGCTTCTGCCTCTTGCTCTCGATGAAACAAGTCTTGAAGGATCACTCCCGCTGCATAAGCTTTTTTAGCGGAATCCATTCCCCAACCACCTAATTCAGCGATACATGCCTCTGCATCAGATAAGTTCAGCCCAGAAGAAATTATAAATTCGTCTAATTCTCTCCACCAATCCCCATATTTCCATTTTGCAAGAGATTTGCGACTCTCTGGTTCTAATAGCCAAATTACTTCAGCAATCAAATATCGCCAGCCGTGTTTTTCTATTGGATCACCATCGGCAATTTCTTCATCTAACGCTCTTCGGTTATTTCGTGCAATTGCATCACGAACTATCACTTCAAAAGCCTTACCCCTTCCTTCATAATCGGCTGCCTCACTCAGCGCATGTAAATACGCCAATTTCTCCACCCGCATTCCGTCTGACAGTGGCTCAGACAAATCCCCCTCCAATCGCTTCGCCCAGTCCCTAAAATCTTTTTTGGTGTAAAAAGTCTGCATAAAGCCAACCAGCCAACGCAGACGTTTGCGGCCTTCGCGGCTATGGCGCATCAGGTAGTAGATGTTGTAAAAGCGTTCGCTGACTTGGTAGCTTTTTTTCTTGGCGTGGCCTGCGGCTTCTTCGATAAAACCTTCGTCGATTAGGCGTTTGATTTGCACGCTGACGCTGTTGGAGGGCTTGCGGAGTTCGCGGCGGATGTCGTCCACGGTGATGGGATCCCAGCGGCGGGCAATGGCATCGAAGGTCCGGCGAGCTTCTTTGGCGAGGCTGTCGATGCGGTGTTTAAAAAACGGCGTGGTTTCGTCAATCATGCGCTCTAAGTCGTGGCGCAAGTCGCCATCTAAACCGTCGCGTAAGATGCGGTAGCCGAGTTTGACCAAGCGCGGGTTACCGCCAGTGAGGATGCGTAAGGCGGCGACGCGTTCCGGCGCGTTGGCGATAACGTTTAACACTGCGTCGTCGTGTTGGTTTTCGGCGTAGCGGCGCAGGAAGTCTTCCAATTCGCTTTGCGTGAGCCGCTCCAGCGAGAAGCTGCGGAAAAAGTCATGGAAGACCTGGTCGACTTCGGTGATTTCGGCAAAATAACTGGGCGCAGCGCCGATAACCATAATGCGCGGGTCGGTCATCCACAAGGCGCGAAGGCTGTGCAGGGCATGGTCGTCGCCGATGTTGGCGAAAATGTCGTTGAGGTTGTCGATTAACAGAATGGCGCGTTTGGCTTTTTCTGCCAGTAAATCCAGAAAGGCTTGTTTGGCAAGTTCGGCGAGGTTGTCGGCATCTTCTGCCAGCAAACGGTCGGCGGTTTGGTTGCTTTTCTGCAAATGACGCAAGGCTTCCAGCCAAAAATCCGCCAAATCGCCGATGCCGTATTGTTCTTCTTGGAACAGCAACGGCAACCAGTCGGCGTTTAAGGCATCGTCGCGTTCTATCGTATGTTTGATGGCGCACAGTAAGGTGGTTTTACCCATGCCGCGCGGACCGATTAACACCAGATGTTGCTGTGGCCTGTCCGGCGTGTTGGCGCGGACGATAGCGAGGATTTTATCCAGCAGGCTTTTGCGATCAATGAAATCCGCCAAGAGTTGTTCGGGGTCTTGGGCGGCGGGGTTGTAGAGGTTTAGGGTTGGGTCTTTGTAGGTCATGATTTTGGGTGATTTCAATTTTATAGTTCCCACGCTCCGCGTGGGAATTCATCCAGCAACGCTCCAGCGTTGCGTAAATCGACGCTGGAGCGTCTGGGGCTGCATTCCCATTTATGCCCTTTAGGGTGCGCAGGAGCGTGGGAACGATGTTTAAACCCGCGCTTTATACAACCAATAATCCCGCAACAAATTCGAGAAGAAGCAGATATTGCCGTTATCGGTTTCGGTCAGGTAGCCGTCGTGCTGCAAGACATCCAGCACATAGTCAAAATCATTAACTTCAAACTGCGGCAATTGTCCGCGCAGTTGTTCAAACGCAATGCCTGTTGGTTGCGCGGCGATTAATTTCAGCACAGCACGGGCAATGGTTTGTTCGGCTTCGTTGAAAATATCGCGCAATCTATCCCACATATTGGCGGCGTATTGGTTACGTTTGCTGCGGGCGATGGCGTGGAAGATGCGTTCTATATCGGCGGGGCTGGTGGGCGGTGCGTCTTGGTCTTGCAGTTCGGCGACAAAAAGCTGGATTAAGAAAGGCCAAAGCCCTGCGCCTAAGCGTTGCAGGTAATCGCGGGCGAGTTCTTCGCGGCGTAAATCGTTGGCGACACCGCGTATGCCGTGTTTACGCAAGATGCTATCCAAGCCTATTGAACCAGTGAGCAACAAACGTACTTTACTGTCGGGTTGTTGGCGCAAACTGCGAACCCAATGCAAAGCGGCTTCGGCTAAAGGCAGGCCGTGGCTTTTGGCGATTTGGTCGATCATAATGGGGAATTCGTCGAGCAGAAACCAAATCGGCTCATCTAGCTGTTGCAAATCTTTCAATAAATGCTGGCCTTTGCTTTGCCAATCTGGGGCGGCTATTTCCAGATATTTGTTTTTTAATCGCGGCAAAAAATCGCTAACTCGCTTAGCAGCTTGAAGCCAGGCTTCATCTTGAATTTGGCTTAATCCGATAATCATCGCGTCAATCCATTGTTCGGGATGACGGAATTCTTCAAGATTCATAAACACCGTTGGCACGCCTTCATTTCGCCGTAACTCCAACAACACACTGGTTTTGCCCGTGCGTCGTGGCGCGAGGAACAAGACATGCTCAACCTGCAAAGCGCGTTGTAATTGTTGGCTGATTTTATTACGCGGAAAGAAGTTGTTGCCCGTGGCGGGTGCGCCAATGACAATTTGCATGGTATCTGCTGAAGACATGTTGAAAGCCCGTAAGTTGACGACGGGCAAATGATAGCAACAAAACTGTTGTGCAACAAATATTTTGCACAACAGTTTTGTTGCCTAAACCCATTAGCAGTTTGGTTGACGTAAAAAACTGTTTTTTTACTCCAAACCACCTATTCCGCCACATTGGCTGCCTTTTAAATATTTCAACTTGCCTTTTGCCTTTTGCCTTTTGCCTTTTAGGTAATTGGCAACTTTTCAAATGTTACGGCTGATTTGAAGATGAAACCTGCCAAAAATTATTGCTGAAACAGACAATCCACATAATTGGCGACAATCATTTGCCGACGCGCGCTATCTGCGGGTTGCCCCGGAAATCTTTCGGAGATAACCCGTATACAAGTATCTTTATGATCCTTAATAGCCTGTACGCATTCGGCTTCGGTCATTTCGTACTTGTTTTTGGCACATGTGCTTTGCAATTGGTCGGCAATATTTTCAAGCGTGCCAGCATCCCAGCCGGAAACTTGCAACGCCATAGCGCCCACGGTGTTGCCCAGTTGTCCGTCAAACTTTTCAACGTCGCTATTTTGATGATAGGTATAGGCCGTTATCAGATAAGCACTCGCAATAACGATAGGCACAATAAATAGTAAACGCTTTTTCATGGTTGTACGCCCAAGGTATTAAAAGAATTTTTAACGGAAATTTGGGAAGCCCGTCGGTTAGGGTTCCTAACGTCACCCCAAACTACGGACTTGTTTTTTACTCCAAACCACCTATTCCACCACCGCAAACTTCACCGTTTCATCACCTACTTTCACCTCAAACTCGCCTGCTTCTACCACGCGTTTTAAATCCACGCCGATAAACGACAGGTCGTGCGGTGTTAAGGTGAAATGCAGTTGCTGGCTTTGCCCTGCTTCCAATGTCACTTTTTTGAAAGCTTTGAGTTGTTTGTTAGGACGGGTGATGGAGGCGGCGAGGTCGTGCAGGTACAGCAGCACGGTTTCTTGGCCTGCCAGTTTGCCGGTGTTTTTGACGTTGACGGTGACATCTACAGATTCACCCATTTTTATCTGTGTTTTCGCCACTGCCAAGCCGCTGGTGGCAAAGCTGGTGTAGCTTAGGCCATGCCCGAACGGGTACAAGGGATTGTAAGCATTGCCTTCAAAAGACTCCATCGGTTTGTAATCGTATAAGGTGATTCCGTTGGGGTGGCGTGGGTAGGTGATGGGCAATTTGCCGTTGGGGTTGTAGTCGCCCATTAAGACATCGGCGATGGCGCGTCCGCCTTCCATGCCGGGTAGAAAGCCTAGTACGACGCCAGCGGCTTGTTCGGCGATGGGGGTGATGATGCGCGGGCGACCGCCGAGCATCAGCAATACCACGGGCTTGCCTGTCGCCAATAAGGCTTGGGCGAGCTTGGTTTGCGCGGCAGGCAAATCGAGGTTGTCGATATTGCCCATGGTTTCGGTATAGGGTTTTTCGCCCAAACACAGCAAGATGACATCTTGGTCTTTGGCGGCGCTGACGGCGTTGGCAATGTCGATTTCGCTATCAAAGCCGCTGCCTGGCACATAAGTGATATTGCCGGGGGATTTTTGTTGCAAAGCGGCGAGCACGGTGAGTTTGTCTTTGGGATACAAACTTTCGTTATCGCCTTGCCAAGTGATAGTCCAGCCGCCGTTCAAGGCGCTGAGCAGATTGGCGGTTGGCCCAGTGACCAAGACCTTGGCGGATTTTTGCAACGGCAACACCGCGTGCTCGTTTTTTGCCAAGATGATGGCTTCGTGCGCGGCTTGCAGGTTGATGGCTTGCGCGGCGGGCGTGGCGAAGTTGTTTTCAGCAGGCAGCGGCAGGTGGTCGGGCTTGAACAAACCCGTTTGGACTTTAACGGTCAGGATGCGGCTGACCGCTTCGTCAATCCGCGCCATCGGCACTTCGCCTGCTTTCGCTAAATCCAGCAGCAAGTCGTAAAAGGAAAAGTCCAGCGGCACCATACTCATATCCACGCCTGCCATCACGGCGATTTTCACCGCTTCCCTAGGTGAAGCCGCCATTTTATCGCGGGTGTACAGGCGAATGATGTCTTCCCAATCGGAGACGGTAAAGCCTTTAAAGTCCATTTCATCACGCAAAATGGTGGTCAGATAATGGTGGTTGGCGTGGCCTGGAATGCCGTCCACTTCTGATGAGTTAATCATAATGGTCGGTGATCCGGCTTTTATGCCTGCTTCAAAGCTGGGCAAAAAGTATTCGCGCAACATGCGTTCGCTAATCCACGCGGGTGTGCGGTCTTTGCCGTTGATGGGGAAGCTGTAGCCGACAAAATGTTTTAAGCAAGTGGCGGCTTTGTCGGGTGCGGAAAAGTCGTCGCCTTGATGGCCTTTGATAAACGCCGAGCCCAAAGTGCTGGCAAGATGCACGTCTTCGCCATAGGTTTCCCATAAACGGGGCCACAGCGGTTGGCGGCCTATGTCCATTACTGGCGAGAAATTCCACGGCAAGCCGGAGACGCGGATTTCGCGGGCGGTAATCTCGCCTTCTTGTTCGCTGAGCTTAGGGTTAAAAGTTGCCGCCATGCTGATGGCTTGTGGAAATAGCGTGGCGTTTTGGCTGTAAGTCGCGCCGTGGATGGCATCAATGCCGTACAAAACAGGAATTTTTAAGCGGGTTTTGGCGGCGGCTTGCTGCAACGTCTGGGTTATAGACCGCCAAGTTTGCAGCGATTGCGCCTGATTATTAGGCGTGGTCGGCGTGTTCAAAACCGAACCGATGTGATATTGGTTAAGCGCAGCTTCCAGCTTAAGCGGGTCTAGCGCCGGTGTTTTTTGCGGATCATAAGGCAAGCCCAGCACCGAAAAATCCACCTGCACCATTTGCCCGACTTTTTCTTCCAAAGTCATTTGCGCCAACAACTGACTGACTTGTGCAGCAGTACCGTCAGTGTTTTTAATCGTTGAATCATTCATCGGACACCCCATCAATAAACAGGTGAAAGCGGCAAGTATTTGTTTAGCAGCCAAACGCGTTACCAAGCACCGGTATTAGGCATCGACAACCAAGGCTCTTGCGGCTTCAAGGCATCACCTTTTTGCAAAAACTCGATGGAGATTTGGTCGGGCGAGCGCACAAACGCCATGCGCCCATCACGCGGCGGACGGTTAATGACCACTCCGCCGTCCATCAGCTTTTGGCAAGTCGCGTAAATGTCGTCCACTTCAAAAGCCAAATGCCCAAAATTACGCCCGCCGGTGTAGTCTTCGCTATCCCAGTTGTAGGTCAGCTCCAGCAAGGGTGCGAATTCGCTGATGGCTTGCGCTTGGTCATACGGCGCGCACAGATAAACCAATGTGAAACGGCCCGCTTCGCTGTCCATGCGATGGCTTTCTTCCAAGCCCAGTTTGTTGCAGAAAAAGTCTAAAGATTCGTCCAAATCGCGGACGCGGATCATGGTATGCAAGTAGCGTAAGGACATTTTTGTTCTCCTGTGGTTAGGCAAAAGTAGCCGAAGTTTTACACCTATTTTAAGCAATACTTGTATATCATATCGGGTTTGCGGCGTTATGAAACCGATACTTTAGTTTTTCAGTGCCGTTTCGCAGACGCGCTTCTGCTGCCTGTATTTCCCAGAAAACATTTATTAAACCTGTCCATAATTTGGAGTTTGCAATGATTGAGTTGAAAAAGAACCCGGCTTTTGCCGGCCCAAAAGGCCCTGTCGTATTGGTGATTATGGACGGCGTTGGCATTGGTAAAAATCCTGAAAGCGATTTCGTCAAACAAGCCAACACCCCCAATTTGGACTGGTTGCGCGAACATGCGCTGTACACCGAACTGAAAGCGCACGGCGTGGCGGTCGGTTTGCCGGATGACAGCGACATGGGCAATTCCGAAGTCGGTCATAACGCCATTGGTTGCGGACGTATTTTTGAACAAGGCGCGGCGTTAATCGGCAAAGCCTTGGCATCCGGGGCGATTTTTGCCGACGGCTCGGTTTGGCAAGAACTGGTCGACAATGTGAAGGCAAAATCCTCTGCCCTGCACTTTATCGGCTTGCTGTCAGATGGCAATGTCCACGCCAACATCAACCATTTGGAAGCCATGCTCACCAAGGCCAAAGCGCAAGGCGTAAAAAAAACCCGCATCCATGCCTTAATTGATGGTCGTGATGTACCGCCAACTTCCGCATTTGACTACATTGACCGTTTCGATGCGTTCTTGAACGACATCAACGCTGATGGCACGGTCGATTACTGCGTCGCATCCGGCGGCGGACGCATGAACATCACCATGGATCGCTACGATGCCAATTGGGATATGGTCAAACGCGGCTGGGCAACCCACGTGAAAGCTGAAGGCCGCACGTTTGCATCCATGCGTGCCGCCGTGGAAACCTTCCGCAGCGAAAATGCAGGCATTTTGGACCAAGATTTACCGGCGTTTGTGATCGAACGCGACGGGCAAGCGGTCGGGCCGATTGTCGATGGCGATAGTGTGATTTTGTACAACTTCCGTGGCGACCGCGCCTTGGAAATCACCAAAGCCTTTGAAGCCGAAGACTTGAAAGAATTTGACCGTGGCAGTAAACCCGATGTGCTGTACGCCGGCATGATGCAGTACGACGGTGATTTGGGCGTACCGGCACGCTATTTGGTGACACCACCCGCCATTGACCGCACCATGAGCGAATACCTCGCCAATGCGGGCGTCAAACAATTGGCAATTTCCGAAACCCAAAAATTCGGTCACGTGACCTATTTCTTCAACGGCAATAACTCAGGCAAATTCGCCACCGAAATTTGGCAAGAAATTCCGTCCGATGTCTGCCCGTTTGAAGACGCGCCCCGCATGAAAGCCGCCGAAATTACCGACGTGGTGGTGAAAGCCATCGAAAGCGGCGACTATGATTTTATCCGCCTGAATTTCCCCAATGGCGACATGGTCGGCCATACCGGCGTAGTCACTGCTGTAAAAACCGCCATTGAAGCCGTCGATGAAAGCGTGGGCAAAATTATGGCGGCCTTGCAAAAAGCCGACGGCATCATGATCTGTTCAGCCGACCACGGCAACGCCGACGATATGTGCGAACTGGACAAAAAGACCGGCACCATGGTGCTGGACGAGCAAGGCAAATACAAACCGAAAACCGCGCATTCATTAAACCCCGTACCCGGCATTGTGTACGACCCATCCGGCATTGCCAACGCCCATTTGGCGGAAGTCGCTAACGCGGGCATCGCCAACTTAGCAGCGACTTGCATCACCTTATTGGGCTTTGAACCACCAGCTGATTATGAAGCGAGCATTGTGAAGGTCGGTTAAGTACAGTAGGTGCTAATTCATTAGCACAGCCACCATAGGGCATCAATGCGGATAAATCCGCACCTACAGAAAATGTTAACCCTGCTTTGCATTAATCATTCAGAGAAATGGAGTGAAAAAAACATGTTTTTTCACTCCCAAAGACCGCGAAAACCTAGGGAAGACTTCATACAGGGACTTTACTCTGATTCAGGCCGCGCCAACGTCAGTGTATGCACCAAATGAACCAAATCATTGAAGGTGCGGACATTGGCGGCTTGTTCGTCAGGAATTTGGATGGCAAATTTTTCCTCAAGCGCACAGACGATTTCTACATCGACCATGGAATCGTATTGCCAGAAAAAGCTTAGGTTTTCAGAAAAATCATCGGTATCCAGCAGGCGTGACAAGTCAGCGCCAAGTTGTTCTTCCAAAACCGACCGGACACCGTCAACCATGCCAAAAGGTATCCCTTGCGCCTTGAAGTAACGGTCATAAAACTGTTCGGGCGTTAAGCGGGGGCGGCCGGCAAAAACGCTGTCAATTTTTGCCGCCCTGCGCTTCGATTCAACACGGCTCCACAAAACAAGCAAAATAACCGCAGCTACGCCTAAAAGGATTTTCATGTTTAGCCGTTAGGGTTGGCAATCCTTGATTTCACTGTGCCGAAAACAATCCGCCGTGTGGTCGTTGACCATGCCGGTGGCTTGCATCAACGCGTAGCAAATGGTGCTGCCGACAAATTTAAAGCCGCGTTTTTTTAAATCTTTGCTCAGCGCATCCGATTCGGGGCTGGTTGCCGGTACATCGGCAAAGCTTTGCCGATTATTTTGTTTAGGTTTGCCATCGACAAACCGCCAGATGTAATGGTCAAAACTGCCGAATTCTTGCTGCACTTTTAGAAAAGCTTGGGCATTGACAATGGCGGCGTTGACTTTAAGGCGGTTGCGGATAATGCCCGGATTCGCCAGCAGTTCGGTGATTTTGTCGGCATCGTAGCGGGCGATTTTTTCGGCATCAAAACCATCAAAGGCTTGCCGGTAGTGATCGCGTTTTTTCAAAACCGTCACCCAGCTTAAGCCGGCTTGTGCGCCTTCCAACAGCAAAAACTCAAACCACAGGCGGTCATCATGGACGGGCACGCCCCATTCGTGGTCGTGGTAGTGTTCTTCTAGTGGGCTGCCTAAAGCCCAGCGGCATTTGTTCATGGGTTACTCCGAGGTTGCTTATCAGGCCGCGCCAATGGTGGCGCTATTGTATACTAGCCCACCCAACTGTAGAGCCAATACCCTGTATGAACGCGCCATCGCCCAACCTTTCTGGAAACCCTGCGACTGTTGCCATCATTGGCGGCGGCCCTGCTGGTTTGATGGCGGCGGAAGTGTTAAGCGCAGCGGGCGTTAAGGTGGCGGTCTACGAGGCCATGCCTTCGGTCGGGCGTAAATTTTTAATGGCGGGCAAAGGCGGCATGAACATTACCCACAGCGAGCCTTTCGAGACTTTCTTGTCGCGCTATGGCAATCGCCGCGCACAGGTTGAACCGATGTTGGCGGCCTTTACCCCGACCGATTTACGGGCATGGTTGCAGGATTTGGGTATTGAAACTTTTGTCGGCACATCAGGGCGGGTATTTCCCACCGATATGAAAGCCGCGCCGCTGTTGCGCCGTTGGCTGCACCGGCTGCGTGACGCGGGCGTGAGTTTTCATGTCCGCCACCAGTGGACTGGGTGGTCTGCGGACAAGGTTTTGCAATTCAACACACCAACGGGCGGGATTAGCGTACACGCCGATGCCGTCATCTTGGCCTTAGGCGGCGGCAGCTGGCCTCAGCTGGGGTCAACCGGCGCATGGGTGCCGCTGTTGCAGGCACAACAGATTGAGGTTGCGCCGCTCAAACCCGCCAATTGTGGTTTTGATGCCCATTGGAGCGATTATCTGCAAGCGCATTTTGCCGGACACGCGCTAAAAAACGTGCGCTTAAATTTTCGCGACCACCACGGCGCGGCATTTTCCAAATTGGGCGAAATCATGGTGACGGCTCACGGTTTGGAAGGCAGCCTGATTTACGCCGCTTCCGCTGCCCTGCGCGAGCTGATCGACCAACAAGGCGGCGCACGCATCACGCTTGATCTTGCCCCCGACCGCACTGCGGCATGGCTAGCCGAAAAACTGGCGACCCCGCGCGGCAAGCTGTCGTTGGCGAACCATTTACGCAAACGTATTGGCTTGGATGGCGTAAAGCTGGCTTTGCTCAGGGAAGTTCTTGATGCCTCCGCATTGGCTGACCACCCAAAACTGGCTGTTGCCATTAAAGCCTTGCCCGTTACACTCACGGCAGCCAGACCTTTGGCGGAAGCCATCAGCAGCGCAGGTGGCGTCCGCTTTGTGGCACTCAATTCACAGCTGATGAGCCCGCAACGCCCCGGCCTGTTCTGCGCCGGTGAAATGCTCGACTGGGAAGCACCCACCGGCGGTTATTTGCTCAGCCTGTGCCTGGCGTCCGGACGCACAGCAGGCTTGGGCGCGCTGGACTGGCTGCATTCGCAGCGCGCGGTGGCAACCGATCAACCTACTTTAGGAAACCCATGAAAACACCGAAACCTTTAGCGCCGCTGGTAGAAGACGGCTTAATCGACGAAGTTTTACGCCCGTTAAAAAGCGGCAAAGAAGCGGCGGTGTATGTCGTCGTCTCTGAAGGCGTGGTGTGCTGCGCCAAAGTCTACAAAGAAGCTAACAAACGCGGCTTTCACACCCAAGCGCAATATCAGGAAGGCCGTAAAACCCGTAGCAGCCGCCAAGCCCGCGCGCTGCAGAAAAACTCGCGTTTTGGTCGCCAACAGCAAGAAGAGTTGTGGCAAAACGCCGAAGTCGATGCCTTGTACAAACTCGCCGCCGCCGGTGTGCGCGTGCCGCAACCTTACAATTTTGTCAGCGGCGTGTTGTTGATGGAATTGCTGACCGATGCCGACGGCAACGCCGCACCACGCTTGAATGATCTGGAACTCAGCCACGAACAGGCGCTGGAATACCACGCGTTGTTAATCCGCGAAGTGGTGAAAATGCTATGCGCGGGTATCATTCATGGCGACTTGTCCGAATACAATATTTTGGTGGACAGCACCGGCCCGGTCATTATTGATTTGCCGCAAGCCGTCGATGCTGCCGCGAACAACAACGCAGCGCGTATGCTGGAGCGCGATGTGGGCAATCTGGCAGATTATTTTGGACGTTTTGCGCCAGAGCTGTTAACGACCCGCTACGGCAAAGAAATCTGGAAATTGTTTGAAACCGGCAATCTGCATCCAATGGTTGAGCTGACCGGACAATTTAAAGACAGCGACAAACGCGCTGATGTTGGCAGTGTGCTACGTGAAATTGATGATGCCCGCGAAGAAGCCTTGCGGCGGCGGTTTGAACCTGACCTTTAAGCGAAAGCAGGGGATTTGGCAGTTGATGTGAGTGTGCCAATAAGATTGACACACCCACTTTAACAGAGGCTTCGCCAGCATCCTTGCTGGCTGGCTTCCGGCAATCCTGCCGGTATAAAGATGTTGGAACGATGGTAAAAATAACGGAGTTTAAAAACTGGCAGGAATCACGTTTAATCTTGATAAGCCGTCTCGCCGTGTTCGGAAATATCCAAACCTTCGCGTTCGACATCTTCGGCAACGCGCAGGCCAATCGTCATATCAACAAATTTAAAAGACACAAAAGCGACAAGTGCCGACCAAGTGACCGTCAACAATATGCCCCAGAGTTGGCTTTGCAATTGCGCCATCATGTTGTACTCGCCAAAACCATTGGCGACATAATCATAAACGCCTGTACCACCCAGCGAAGGCGCTGCCACGATAGCCGTAGCCAGCGATCCCAAGATACCGCTAACACCGTGGACGCCA
This sequence comes from Methylosoma difficile, assembly GCF_054657615.1. Taxonomy (NCBI): domain Bacteria; kingdom Pseudomonadati; phylum Pseudomonadota; class Gammaproteobacteria; order Methylococcales; family Methylococcaceae; genus Methylosoma; species Methylosoma difficile. The sequence goes on from NZ_BAAHYJ010000001.1 coordinate 466,047, forward strand.
AAAACGTCTAAGGAGTCATCATAGCCAAACATGGCTTTCATCTCGGTAACCGCCCAGAAGCACAAACTGCCAGCAAACAAGCCTAAGAAAATAGCGCCCATAGGGCCAGACCAACCGCAAGCGGGCGTAATGGCAACCAAACCTGCAACCGCCCCTGATGCCGCACCTAACATGCTAGGTGTGCCGCGCATAATCCATTCCACCGACGTCCATGCCAAGGTTGCCGCCGCTGTCGCCAATAAAGTATTGGCAAAGACCAAAGTCGCCGCGCCATTGGCTTCCAAATTGGAACCTACGTTAAAACCAAACCAACCGACCCATAACAAAGTTGCACCCATCATGGTCATCGGTACGTTGTGTGGCGCCATCGCTTCCTGACCAAAGCCTAAACGCTTGCCAACCATTAAACAGCCAATCAAACCCGCAATACCGGCGTTGATATGCACAACCGTACCGCCTGCAAAATCCAACGCACCTTTTTTGAAGATGAAGCCCGCCGTATCGGTAGCTGCTTGAGCCGCCACTGCGTCGGTATACGCATCAGGGCCTGCCCAATACCAAACCATGTGGGCGATAGGCAAATAAGAGAAGGTAAACCACAAGAAGATAAACATCATCACCGCGCCAAATTTCATCCTTTCGGCAAAAGCACCCACAATTAAAGCCGGTGTAATGGCGGCAAATGTCAGCTGGAACATAACGTAGATGTATTCTGGAATCACCACGCCTTTGCTAAAAGTGGCAACCACAGAATCCGGCGTGATACCGGCAAGGAAGGCTTTGTCGAAACCGCCAAAAAAGGCATTGCCTTCGGTAAAGGCGACGCTATAACCGTACAACGCCCACAACACGGCAATAAAGCAGAAGGTAATAAAGACTTGCATCAAAATGGACAACATATTCTTGGCGCGCACCATTCCGGCATAAAACAGCGCCAAACCTGGAATGGTCATCAAAATGACCAGTACGGTCGCAACAATCATCCAGCCGGTGTCACCTTTATTGGGTACGGGGGCGCTGACGACGGCCTCTTCCGCCCATAATGCGCCTGAATATAAAAATGGCAGCAAAGTTGCCAACAATCTGAGTGGTTTTGTCATGTTTTTTCTCCTTAAGATTAATCGGCTCGCACATCTAGGGGTTTAGAAACCGTATTGGCAGAACAAATAGTTACGGTAAAAACTCCAATAGCATCAAAGAAAATGCAATATTCATGCCTTGTATTATTTGGTCAAAGAAAACCGCTTTTCTTTCATGACACGCACCGATTTAAGCCACAAATGTGAAGTATTGCACTTTTTTGTTTCACACCCACTCGTAAAACCCGCAAGCTTTGGTGTATTTCAACAAAATTAAGCCACTCAAATCATGATGATGACCCCCTTCCCAGCGACAAGCCCCGAAAAAAACAATGGCACAGTAAATGCTTATTTCTTATGTATGTTGTTACTTAAAAGCCGCGAGAAAGCTTATCATGACCGAAACAGCAGAGAGCCAATTCAACCCCGCGTTCCATTTCCTTGGCTTAATCCAAAAAGCAATGGCGGACGGCGTTACCCGCTACTGTAAACATCCCGCTTGTCCGGAGGTTTACTTAGTTCCAACAGAAAATGCTTTTTACAGCCCAGAAACCAACATAGAATCCTTGCAGGCATTATGTTTGGCGGCTCCTTTTGATCTCAGCGTAGAGCTGTTGCCGAATTGGCAGCCAGACCAAGAAGTCGATGTTCAAGCGGGGCGCTTGCACATTACCCGCAAACCTAAGCCCTCGGCGACAAACCTAATCAAATATCCACTCGAAGAACTGGTTTGGTACTCTACCTTATGCGCAAGCAAAGGCCGCTTATTGGTTAACTCACGTATTGATATTGCTGTCGGTTTAAATACTTATCCTGACTTTTCCAGCCTTTTCCACAAAGAACATGAACCCATGCTGGCCGCCATGCTATTGGAAGACGCCTTGCCGTTACCGGCACTGGCTAATCTAAGCGGCGTGCCTTTGGCAGAAGTCATAGACTTCCATAACGCTTGCGCCATATTGGGTTACGTCGTCACCGATTCCGGCAATGCTTTTAATCCCGCCAATCACTTATTGGGCTTGCTCGACCAAGCCAATACCGACCTGCAAATCCGTTGCTGCAAATTGCCTGGGCAACAACCTTTGTATATTGTTCCTACCGAAGGCAAATACCTTACCGAAGCCGATGCCACTGCTTTAGGCAAATTGTGTGCGGCAAGCTTATCCGCCTTGGAGGTATCGATTGTCGACACCAGCAGTACTGAAGAAGAAGTCGTGCAAATTGGTCGTACGCGCGTGCGGCGCAAAAAACAAGCCAGCCTACCTAATTTACCTAGCCATCCCCTCTCGGAGCTGCGTTTCCGCGCCGCTTTATATGCCTCGCAAGGCCGCCTGTTACCCGGCTATGCGAGCGACAAACCCGTGCGCTTAAAAGCGTGGCCCGACAAAGCCTTGCTGAAGGATGCCTCGTCAATTAAAGAAGAACGTTATATTTTTCAGCTTGCCGCGCTGATGACTGCAAAAGCCGCCAGCCTGCAAGACATTGCCCAAACCACCAACTTGCCGCTCGCGCAGGTTATTAATTTTCACAATGCCTGTGCCGTTATGGGTCTGGTCGACCAAATAGCTTAGTTGCAGCTGCCCCAGACTGTCTTCAATCTTTTAGCGGGGCAATCCCGCCGCCCCACATCAGCCTCTTCCGCATGGACCCGCATCCCAGCGCTTCTAAAAGCGACCGACCCGCGAACACCCTGTCCTATTAAATTCCGCAGTGAATCCAAAGCAAACGTTGGACTCACTGCGGAATTTAAGCCACCGTGCAATTGATTGCCCCCAAGCAACACCCCACCAAAACACTTGCCCCCTTTTTGCAGCGGAAGACCTTTACCGGCAGTCACCTGCATATTTTTACCCGAAAGCAAAGTAATACAATTCACAAAAACTTAATTAAACACTCACAATCATGCCCTATTGCTTACCTATTATGTGAATTGATTAACATTTTAGATTGGCAAACGCCTTGAAAAAACACATGAATTAAAGTGCCGTCATCCATGATGTCGCTTGAGTATTTGTTTTGTTGTTAGGGCGTGTGCCGCTAAATTGCAATCCATTCTGAATAACCTTAACGCACCTTGCTGAAGTTGTGTACCAGCACCTTACCCCTCATTATAAAAACGATATTCATCACTTAGGAATAACTATGACCGAGAAAAACCATTTCAAACGGCATCCATTGGCATTAGCCATGTTTGCCACTTTGCAACCACTTCAGCCGGTTTTATTGGGCGGCTTAGCGCTATTAGGCTTGTCAGGCGAAGCTACTGCTTTTACTGTTAACCCCGCTAGTGTTTTTATTAATGAAATTCACTACGACAATTCAGGTAATGATATTGGCGAAGCAGTTGAAATTGCTGGCCCAGCGGGTACCGATTTAACCGGCTGGCAGCTCGTCCGTTACAACGGAAACGTTCCAACTGCAGCGGTGGTTTATACATTATCGGCACAAACCTCTGCACTCCCTGCATCTATACCGGGTACTCTAGGATCAATGGGCGTCGTCACCGTAACTTTCGCTGCTGATGGCTTGCAAAACGGTGGTAACGACGGCATAGCCTTGGTTGATGGCGGCGGTAATGTCGTACAATTTTTAAGTTACGAAGGTGTAACAACCACAAGTACTGGTGCAGCTTCAGGCAAAACATCGACTGACATAGGCGTGTCAGAAACCAGTTCATCGCCCGCAGGCCATTCCCTACAGCTTACCGGTAGCGGTAATGTTTATAGCGACTTTACCTGGACAACCCCAGCACCAAACACGTTTGGTGCTGCTAATAATGGACAGACATTCACAACCATAACAGGTAGTGTCAACCCTAGCGTAAGTCTTGCAGTGAGTGCAAAAGAAGGCACCGAAACTGATACAACGGTTATTACAGTAACAGCAACCGCATCAGAAGCCGTAACCAGCAATCAAACAGTCAACCTGACCGTAAGCGGCACTAATGTTAACGCAGGTGATTACTCGCTAAACAACCCTAGCATCACAATTTTGTCGGGAACAACAAGCGGTTCTGTTAGCTTTACTGTCCTTAATGATAATGACATTGAAAGCCTAGAAACCGCAGCTATTAGCATCAGTGGCGTTTCCAGCGGATTAACATCGGGTTCACCTGCTAGCCAAAACATTACGTTGGTTGACAACGATGCCTGCGGAACCGCGGCCACCAAAATATCCACCGTACAAGGCACCGACAACGGTAGCGCCCACGCGCTTAACGGCGTAGCGGGTACAACGATTGAAGGCATCGTAGTCGGTGATTACCAAGGTGTCAGCGCAACCTCCTTGCGCGGTTTCTTTGTACAAGAAGAAAATGCCGATGTTGACGGCAACGCGGCCACCTCAGAAGGTATCTTTATTTTTGACGGCATCAACGGCAAGCCTAGCGTAAAAGTGGGCGATAAAGTGCGCGTGACCGGCACTCGTTCCGAATACTTCAACATGACGCAACTCGGTACCTTAACCGACGTGCAAATCTGTGCCAGCAACCAAACCTTGCCAACAGCCGCCAGCTTGACATTGCCCGTACCTAACGTACCCACTGGCGATTTAGCCGCAGCAACGGCAGCCATCAACAATTATTACGAAGCCTTTGAAGGCATGTTGGTGTCTTTCCCAACCACCTTAAAAGTGTCTGAATACTTCGAATTGGAACGTTACGGTCAATTGTTATTAGGCCAAGGTGGTCGTATTCAAACCTTTACCAACGCCAGCAACCCTAGCGTAAGCGGCTATGTTAACCATCAAATCAACGTAGCTAAGCGCCAAATTCTTTTGGATGACAAAAACGACACTGAAAACGCGGCCTTAAGCAACAGCCAAGCCTTGTTCTACCCAACCGATGGCGCAGGCGGCATTACCGATGGTTTAAGCACCGCCAACCGTTTCCGTGGCGGTGACACCATCAGCAATCTGACTGGTGTTTTACATTGGTCATGGGCAGGACGATCCGGCACTGATGCGTGGCGTATCCGCCCAGTTGATGAGGTGTATGATTACGTCTTCACTGCTGCCAACAAACGTAAAGCAACGCCTCCTAGTGTTGGTGGCACATTAAAAGTGGCCAGCTTTAACGTCTTGAACTACTTCACCACCATCGACACCACGGCTGGCTCATCTTCAGGCCCTTGTGGTGCCGATGGTTTGCAAGATTGCCGTGGTGCCGATTCGGCAATCGAATTGAGCCAACAAAAAGCCAAAGCCGGTGCGGCCTTGTGCGGATTGAACGCCGACATTATCGGCCTGATGGAAGTTGAAAATAACGCCTCCGCATCTTTGCAAGATTTGGCGGATGCCGCCAACAGCGTTTGCGGAGCAGGCACTTATGACTACATCCCGACTGGCGTTATCGGTACCGACGCGATTAAGGTCGGCTTGTTGTACAAAACCGCCACGGTTGCGCCTATCAATAGCTTTGCGTTATTGAATTCAAGTGTCAGCAGCAACTTTATCGACACCAAAAACCGCCCAAGCTTGGCGCAAAGTTTTGAGCAACTGACGACCGGCGAGCGTTTGACAGTGGCGGTCAATCATTTGAAATCCAAAGGCTCGGACTGTAACGACATCTCTTTTGACGGCAACGTCAGTTTTGATGTGGATGCCCAAGACGGTCAAGGCAATTGCAACATCACCCGCAAAAAAGCCGCCGAAGTGTTGGTCAGTTGGCTTGCCACCTACCCCACCGGCATTATCGACAACGACAACCTGATTATCGGCGACTTGAACAGCTACGCCAAAGAAGATCCTGTCAAAGCCATTGAAAATGGCGGCTACACCAACCTGGTGAAAAAATTCAGCGGCGCATCGGCTTATTCTTATGTGTTCGACGGTCAATTGGGCTATCTCGACCACGCCCTCGCCAGCAGCAGCTTAGTGGCGCAAGTGACCGGCGCTGGCGACTGGCATATCAATGCCGACGAGCCGCCCGCGTTCGATTACAACGACGCCGTTGCCACCACCGGCGAAGCCAGCTTTGAAGCCAAACCGTCGGCAACGCCGTTGTACGCCGCCAACGCCTACCGCACATCCGACCATGACCCCGTCATGATCGGCCTGCAACTGGCTTCGGTCATCAACACCATCAACGGCAGCCCTGCCAAAGACACGCTGACCGGCACCACCGGCAATGACCGCATCAGCGGCTTGGCAGGCGCAGACAAGCTGACCGGCAGCACGGGTGCTGACGCGTTTGTTTATGCCTTAACCACCGACGGCATCGACACCGTCACCGATTTTGTCCCTGGTGAAGATGTCATCGACTTAACGGCGCTGTTGTTAAACATCGGCTATCAAGGCGACAACCCTATCGGTGACGGCATCGTCAAGTTTGCCGCCTCGGGCAGCAACAGCGTGGTTTACATCGATGTTGACGGCGCAGGCGCAACGGCACAACGCGCCTTGTTGATCGTCAACAATGTCAGTGTCGCCAGCCTGAACAACCCCAGCAATTTTAAATTCTAAACCCAACCGTACAGTCTGCGCACCGCCACCCAGCGGCGGCGGTGCGCAGCGAAAAAAACAAAGGATGATTTTATGTTGAACGCACTACACAAACTCTACACCGCCCTGCTTTTGGGTGGCGTACTCATTTTGCTGGCTCCTGGCGCACAAGCCGCCAGAGTTGACTACACCTTCAGCGGCGCACTGGATAGTGGTGAACTTAATGGCACCAGCTACACCGGCAGCTTTTCTTACTTTGACGGCAACTTAAACAACAGCGGTTTGGAAAGCCGCCAGTTAAGTGCCTTTTCTTTCAGCTTTTTAGCCAACACTTACGACTTAAACGCAGCGGATTTCAAACCCAGTGCCGAATTTTTGGACGGTTTGTTTTTAGGCATCAACTTCACTTCCAGCTTTACAGACCCCGCCTTGGCGTTCATCAGCAGCGCGGGCACGGGCTTGCCGGATGATGTCGCTTACTTGGCTTATGCACCGGCTTTTGGCGATGCGGGCTTTGGCTCGTTTACCATCGATTCCGTCAATACCGTCAACGCCGTTCCTGTACCGGCGGCACTCTGGCTGTTCGCCCCGGCGCTTTCTGGCTTGCTGTTGTCGGCACGCAGAAAAGCCGCTTAAGAGCTGTTGTATAAAAGGTAAAAGATTAAGTGATGACATGGAAGAGGAGTCAAAAAACATGTTTTTTGATGGCCTCTTTGAAAAAGAGGCATCACGTTAATGTTTAGCATCACCCAAAGAAGTAGCTGAAAAATAAAAAGCCGTCTTGATGACGGCTTTTTTGTTTTGAGGAAGCGCTGCATTTATGCCCTGGGGTACGAACGGACTCAATGCGCCCACCAAGGCGATTTCTTAAGCCATTCGGCAAAATCATCGGCGGGAATTGGTCGGCTTAACCAGTAGCCTTGCGCCAAATCGCAGCCTAGGCGTTCCAGTACCGCAAAACTTTCGGCATTTTCCAAGCCTTCCGCCACCACTTTTAGACCTAAGTTGTGCGCCAATTCAATAATGGAATGCACAATCACCGCATCTTCGGCGCTGGTTGCCAGTGACAGCACAAAAGCTTTGTCGATTTTCAATTCGTGCAGCGGCAGTTTTTGCAAATAAGCCATTGATGAATAGCCAGTGCCAAAATCATCAATGCTTAGCAAAAAGCCACGGGCATTGAGCATTTTTAACACATTCAAGGCTTGCTGCGCGTCTTGCATGACGGCGCTTTCGGTAATTTCCAGCACAAAGCCGTCGGCGGCTAATGGATCATTAGCCAGCAACTGGTCGAGCAACACCGGCAAATGCTGATCTTGAAGATCGTGTGCGGACAGGTTGATCGCCAATTTCACCGCCAGCCCTTGTTGTTGCCATTGTTGGCGTAACCTAAACGCCTCTTGTACGACCCAAGCCGTCAGCTTGCTGATATTCCCGGTTTGTTCGGCAAGCGGGATAAAACGATCGGGCGGCATAAAACCGCGTTCGGGATGCCGCCAACGGATCAGGCATTCAACATGGGTGATTTGCTTGCGCTTTATATCCAGCTGCGGCTGCACATACAAACTGAACTGACCGGCATCCAATCCGGCACGCAGTTCGCCCATCAACGACAAGGCTTCGGGCTGGCAAGGGTCGCTAGCTTCGTCGTAAATATGGAATACATGCTGTGATTGCCGGGCGACAAATAACGCGGCATCGGCTTTACGCAGCAAAGTTTGCGCATCGAAACCGTCTTTGGCGGCATGGACAATGCCAATATTGACGCTGACATCGACGGCTGCCACGCCCAAGCTAAAGGGCTGGTTAAACGTACCCAGCACTTGTTGGGCCAGTTGCTGCAAATCGGCCTGACCGCAACCGGACGGCATAATCAATGCAAATTCGTCACCCGACAAATGCGCCCATGTGGCTTCCTGGGGCATATGCGCCTGCAAAGCCGCCGAGACATTGCGCACCAACAAATCGCCCAGCTCATGCCCCAAGGTGCTGTTGATTTCTGCATAGCGGTTAAGACCGACCAGCAACACCGCGTATTGGTCGCTAAACATCAAGGCGGTTGTCAGGTTTTCTTCAAAGAACAGACGGTTGGGCAGGTGCGTCAGGGAGTCATGGCGCAATTGGTAGGCAATGCGGGTTTCGCGTTCGGCAATACCTTGCATCATGCCGTTAAACGCCTGCGCCAAACGCCCCAGTTCGTCCTTCCGGTACAATTTGACCGGTTGCGAAAAGTCGCCCGCATCGACACGCCGCACCGCTTGCGACAATTGCCGCACCGGCTTGCTGACTTGCCGCGCCAAAAACAGGCCGCCCAGTAAAGTGGCGAACAAGCCCAAACCAAACAAACCGCCCGCCGACCACCAAAAAGGTTGGTAAGTGCTTAATACGCTATCCAGCTCCACCTGCAAAAAGGCAAAAATCTTCTGCTCATGATCGCCGCTGGGCAATGGGAAACGCAGGTTGATCCATTGGCTATCGGCAAATGCCAGCAAGCTGGGCTGCTCGGCATTACCTGTCACTTGCTGGTCTAAAGCCGATAACTGCTGTTGCTGCGGTTCGCTTAAGGTGCTGGCTAGTACGCGCCAATGGGTGGGCGTTTGCTCTGCCAAAGTGATTTGCATGGCGGCAGGTGAAAGGTTTTTAAAATGCTCGACAAAGCTGTTATCGACACGAATGGCAACGGCAACCCAGCCAATCGGAATTGGTGCCAAGACCGGCACCGCCGCCAAGATATGCGGCAAGCCGTCGATGAGCGCAAAACAAACCGAACGTCCGCTGCTTTCGGCAAGGCTCAGAGCGATAGGAAACGGGAAGGCTTGTTGTTCAAGGCTTTGCCCGCTATCGGCAATGATTTTGCTGGTCGAATCGATATAAAACACGCGCTGGGCGTGGATTCTCAGCATCAAGTTTTGCAAGGCCGAGCGCAAGGTATCGACATCGCCGTTATTGACAGTGGATCGGAAGCCGTAGTCTGCCGACAGAATGCTCACTTCCGCCGCCATGCGTTCGCCCCGACTGGTCAACAAGCGGTTAAAGACGCGCCCGGCATAGCTTAAGTTTTGCTCGACTTGGCTGATGACGTTGTGGCGCGACAAGCTGTAAACCGTCACCAAGGTTGCCGCCTGTACGCCGACAAACAGCAACGAAAAAAATAAAACGATGCGCGTCTGAAAGCTAAAAATCATTGCCGTAAACCCCTTCTTGCAGGCTGCTGGGCGGTTTGCCGGTTTGCCGCCTACCTTTCAGGGCAATCTGGTGCTGTAAAGGGGCAGAGGCAGGCAAACTGACCTTTTCATTAGGCAAGGCGCTGGCCTGGCTGGCGTCGGGATGCCACACGCCCAGACGGTATTCACCTTCGGGCAACGCTAACGACCAAAAGCCTTGGGCATCGCTTTTCGTAAAATAAGGCGCGTCGGTAATGTAAACATAACCCAGCATCCAATCATGGATATTGCAGCCCAACGCCACAATACCCGGTTGGTCAAAAACAATCGGATTTTTCGGCGGGGTTTTATAAAGCTTTATTTCAAAACGTTTGGGGTCGGAAAATGAGTAGACGTGGTGCTGGATGTCATCGCTATTCGGAAAAGTCACCGCCGTTCCCACATTGACCACCAACACATGCGGGACGAATTCGCGCCCTTGTTGGTCGAGGCTGACGAGTTCTTTTTTGGCAACTGGCAAGGCTTGGGGGGAAGCACTAGCGGGCATGGCGGTAATGACCGCATCCGCCAGCGCATTTCCCTCGGCATCCGTCACCCTGCCTTGCAACGTATCGGCAGTAGCGGCGGTAATGAAGGCATTAAGCACCCACAATCCCAGAGCAACCCCACCGACCCTTAAAAAAATACGCGGTAGCCGAGCTGCCATAAGATTTCCTCCTGATTAGGTGATTTTCGGATTGCCAAACGGTTGGCGTTATAGCTGTCCAGATAAGTCATTTCGATATTAATTTGTTGGTGCTTTTCCAACATGATGTTGTAGTTGACCGTCCAAGCATCGCCATTTTCGTTGTTATTGCCCCAAAAGTAGCTATTCTGCCAAACATAATTGCCGGTACTGTCCAACACAAGCCGTTGGCTAGTGGACTGCAAATGGGCGCCACGGGTGGCAAAGTGGTCGTAACGGATGCTGATGCGATGAATATCGAACGCTTTGCTCAGCAGCAACGAGGTCGCCCAAAAATCAACCTGCACCTCTCGCCTACCACCTACCCAATTGCCCATCAGCGTGCTGCCCGTCATGCCCTGACCAATCAGCGTCAGTTGTTGCGGCAGTTCATTTTTAAAGCCGAAACTCCAAAACTGTGTGTGCCAACCGTATTGCCCGCCACGTAAAGCTTCGGGGTTGGTCTGGTTGTCATAGTGCAGGATGCGGAATTTGCCAATACCCGGGTGTTCGCCAGAAATGCCCGCGTAATAACCGGGGCTGCCATCCAACTCAACAAAAGGGCTTGTATAAGCCGCTTGGTTGGGGAATACCGTTTGGATGCCGGTGCCTTGCGGCAAATTTAAACGGTCACTTAAAGTGGCTTCATAATCGTGCAAATTCCAGCCGCGCCATGCCAAGAGCGTTCCGGCAGTGTCGTTATTCGCCAGCAAAGCGCCAAACACGCCAAAGCGGACGCTGTAGCCAAATTGGTAGCTGGCATTGGCTTCGCCGCCAAAGGTGCGTAACTCTTCACCCACCCATGAGTTGATCGCCGATGACGTCAACGTGTAGGGGCTGCTCCAGGCTACACCGTTGTTTTCAAAAGAGACAGGCGGAAAGAACATGCCCAAACGCGCGCCAAACCGCCAAGGCGTGGTGCTGACGGGGCGGTAATGCAAAAAAGCTTCTTGCAAGTCTACGGGGTTGTCTTGTTCGTCGGCATATTTAGCCGTCACCGTTCCCGACCAATCCCACCACTGGCCTTGCACGCTTAGCGCCGCTTCATTCATTCGGACACGGTCAGTATCGCCGCCGCTACGGAATTTGCCCAAGCCGTTATCCAGCCAGCCGCGTGAAGCATCGGTATTTTGATAACGCAAATCCAACAAGCCGTGCGCAGAAAATGCGGGATAAACGCTTTCATCTGCCACAACCCGCTTTGTGGAAAAACCCAAAAGCAAAAAAATAGGAATTAAAAAACAATACCTTATCATCTTGGCACGACATCCATAAAAAGTTCCCAGATTATAGAATAATATCACCAAGCCGTCTTGTTATACGCAGGGATGCCCAGCACAGCGGCTAGGCTTAGCAATTTGCTTGCCGTAAAAGTCAAAATCATGCTGGCGAGCCGTTATAATAAGGCGGACAAAATCTCAACCTTATCTTTATTATCATGCGCTTATTATTAAAATACCTGTCGATGTGTTGGTTTATGAACAACCCCACCGATTACACCCCGTCAAAAACCTTCATGTGGAACACCGTGGCTTTTTATTTGGTGTCCGGCATTATTGTCGAAGGCCTGATTGCTGATTTTGCCGACGGCACACTGGAAGTTTTGCTGCGTACCATTATGGCTTTTTCATCGATCAGCATCTTTTTGCTGTCGATTAAAAGCTGGCGCTTGTTCAACCAATTGTTCACCGCCATTTTCGTTTGCGAAAACTTCATCATGACATTGGCGATATTTTCCGAAGCCTTGGACGAGTTCATGGTGGTGATACATTACGAATTCCGCGAGTATGTTTCCATTTCATTGGCTGTCGTACTGGTCATCTGGTATCTCTCCATCATCGCCTATCTTTTGCGGCAAGTGTTTGCTTACAAAGTGAATGTCAGCCTGATGATGGCATTTTGCTATTTCGTCTTGACCTATGGCATCCCCATGATGTTTATGGACATCTAAATGTTGCGCCATTGCTTTATTTAAAATGGCGCGTATATAAATCTCTCTATCGGGTGCAGGCGCAAAACTGGCTATTCGTAGCGGTTTAGGTAATATGGCCTCCTTTCGATACCCACAGAACCACCGAGCAACCATGACAAAAGCTATTGTATTAACCGGCATCACCACCACCGGCACCCCGCATTTAGGCAACTACGTTGGCGCTATCCGCCCTGCGATTGCCGCCAGCAAAGACCCGCAATTTGCACCGTTTTACTTTTTGGCGGATTACCACGCGCTGATTAAATGCCACGAACCTGAAAAAGTCCGCCAATCCAGCTTGGAAATCGCCGCCACTTGGCTAGCCTTAGGTTTGGATACCTCCAATGCCGTTTTTTACCGCCAATCGGATGTGCCTGAAATTATGGAATTGGCGTGGATGCTGACCTGCGTCACCTCAAAAGGCTTGATGAACCGCGCCCATGCTTATAAAGCTTCGGTCGCCGAAAACGAAGAAAGCGGCGAGAACGATCCCGACAAAGGCATTACGATGGGCTTGTTCAGCTACCCGATTTTGATGGCAGCCGATATTTTAATGTTCAACGCCAATAAAGTGCCGGTCGGCAAAGACCAAATCCAACACATTGAAATGGCACGCGATATTGCCGGACGTTTCAACCATATCTACGGCGAACATTTTGCCTTGCCGGAAGCGGTTGTTGATGAACACGGCGCGACCTTATCGGGTTTGGACGGACGCAAGATGAGCAAAAGCTACAACAACACCATCCCGTTGTTTGAGCCAGAGAAAAAACTGCGCAAGCTCATCAATAAAATCAAAACCAACTCACTGGAACCAGGCGAGCCGAAAGACCCGAACGGCTGTACGCTGTTCAGCATTTACCAAGCCTTCGCGACACCTAACGAAGTTGCTCTCATCCGCCAACGTTATGCCGAAGGCATTGGCTGGGGCGAGATGAAACAAACCCTGTTCGAACACATCAACGAGCAGATTGCCCCCGCACGCGATCGTTATGACGCGCTGATGCAAGCCCCTGAACACATTGAAGCCGAATTGCAGGCGGGGGCGAAAAAAGCGCGGGAAATCAGCGTGCCTTTCCTCGCCGAACTGCGTAAAGCCGTCGGCATTGCCAAAATTTCCCTTTAGCCATGTTCAGAAAAGTAAGATTCGGTGATTGCTTAAAACAAGCCTTAAACTACGTCAAGTACAGCCCGGGCGTCTGGCTGGGCTATTGCGCCGTGGTCGGCGCGCTGTTGATTGTCGGGCATATTTCTTTGGCCTTAGGCGTGTTTAGCGCCGTGACCAGCCTGTTTGTCGGCGTGGGTATCGCCAAATACATCGACATGAAGCGCAACGACGAAAACCCCGTCGGCCTGATGTGGGCGATCAAGAAAAGCCTGCCCTTGGCAGTGCTGGCAGGCGCTTTAATTGTGTTGTGCTGGTTTGCTTTTATGGCAATCGCCAACCTGTTAAAAGGCGAATACTACCGGATCTTACAATTCTTCTTTAACATTGAACTGACCAGCGCCCACCTGCAAAGCTTCTTTTTCACCGAAACCGCCGCGTGGATGTATGCTTACGCCAATATCGCGCTGATTTTTGCCTTGTTGATGGTCAGCACTTTTGTCGGCTGGTTTACCCATCCGCTCATGCTCTTCCAAGGCTTAAATTTTAGTGAAGCCAAAGCCCAAAATGACGAAGTCATGCCCAAAAACGCCGGTGCCATTTACAAGCTCATGGGCTTTGTGTTTGTTGAAGCACTGCTCTGTTCGGAAATCACGCCGCTTTTGACACCTGCGCTCTACATGGTGACATCGACGCTGATTTATGTGTCTTACAAAAGCTTGTTTGAAGTAAAGAAACGCAAAGACTGAAGCTCTATTTGGAATTGAACCGGCTGCTTTGGATTCGGGGGATTGCCGCCTTCACGCTTGTAGCGAAGGCGGCAAAAGAATGGGGACATCAGACATTCTGCGAAAGGTAAGCCGATGCGTACCTTTCGCCAAGCCGGTTTAAGTAACCGCTTGTTTAATCCTTGCCAAAGCCTTTTCCAAATTAGCCATGCTGGTGGCAATGGAAATACGCACATGGCCTTCGCAGCCAAACGCCGAACCCGGCACCAAAGCCACACCGGCTGTTTCTATCAAATAATCCGAAAATTCCAAGTCATTGTTGATGCCGTCCATTTTCTCGATCAGACCGGCAACGCTTGGGAACACATAAAACGTTCCGTCAGTCGGCAAACATTCCACGCCGTCGATGCTGTTCAATTCGGCAACCACATAATCATGGCGTTTTTTAAACTCCACGCACATTTCGCCGATGAAGCTTTGGTCGCCATTTAATGCCGCTTCGGCGGCGTATTGCGAAATGGATGTCGGGTTGGACGTGCTTTGCGATTGGATGGTACACATGGCTTCGATCAAATCAGCAGGGCCTGCCGCGTAGCCGATGCGCCAGCCAGTCATGGAATAGGCTTTGGATACGCCGTTCATCACCACCGTGCGGTCGTAAAATTCAGGATGGGCATTGAGGATGTTGACGAAGGTGCCGGCTTGCCACAACACGTGTTCGTACATGTCATCGGTAGCGATGATGATGTTCGGGAAATCCGCCAACACATCGCCCAACGCTTTTAGTTCGTCGAAGTTGTACGCCACGCCCGATGGATTGGACGGGCTGTTGATGAAGACCAAGCGGGTTTTATCGGTGATCGCTGCGCGCAATTGCTCAGGCGTGATTTTAAAGTTTTGCGCTTGGGTGGTTTCAATAATCACCGGCACGCCGTCTGCCAGCAAAACCATATCTGGATAAGACACCCAAAATGGCGCAGGGATGATGACTTCGTCACCTTTGTTCAACAACGCTTGGGTCAGGTTGAACGAGCTTTGTTTGCCTCCACACGAAACCAAAACTTGCTTAGCGGTGTAATCCAAGCCGTTGTCGCGTTTAAATTTGTCGATAATGGCTTTTTTCAAACCAGCCGTGCCGTCCACGGCGGTGTATTTGGTCAAACCTTTATCCAATGCTTCAACGGCAGCCGCTTTGATGTGCGCGGGGGTATCAAAATCAGGCTCGCCTGCGCCCAGACCGATGATGTCTTTGCCGGCGGCGCGCATTTGTGCGGCACGGGCGGTAATGGCTAAGGTGGGTGATGGCTTTACGGATTGGACGCGCTCAGAAAGTTGGATGCTCATGTTTTGCTGTGTAAAATCAAAGTTTGAAATGGTGGCGATTATACGCTATGTGTCTGGCCTTGCTAACAATCAAATATTAAAAAATAGTGAAAAAACAATTTAATCTCCACAGCCGTTTCCAGCCTGCGGGCGACCAGCCCACCGCCATCCAAGCCCTCGTGGAAGGCCTGGACGATGGCGAAGTCCACCAGACCTTATTGGGTGTGACCGGTTCTGGCAAAACCTTCACCATTGCCAATGTCATCCAGCAAGTGCAGCGTCCGGCGATGATTATGGCCCCCAACAAAACCCTTGCCGCGCAATTGTATGGCGAGATGAAGGAGTTTTTTCCTGACAACAGCGTGGAGTATTTCGTCTCCTACTACGACTATTACCAACCGGAAGCCTATGTTCCGGCGTCGGATACGTTTATCGACAAAGACGCTTCGCTCAACGAACACATCGAGCAAATGCGCCTATCTGCCACCAAAGCGCTGATCGAACGCAGCGACACCATTGTGGTAGCAACAGTTTCCGCCATTTATGGCTTGGGCGAACCGGCTTCCTACTTCCAAATGGTCTTGCATTTGGTGCAAGGCGACTTGATTGACCAGCGCGCCATTCTGCGCCGTTTGGCAGAAATGCAATACACCCGCAACGACATGGATTTGCGCCGCGCCACTTATCGGGTGCGCGGCGAGGTGATCGATATTTTCCCGGCAGAATCGGACAGCGAAGCCTTGCGCGTCGAACTGTTCGATAACGAAGTCGAGCGTTTGTCGCTGTTCGACCCGCTCACCGGCGAAATCCTGCAACGCATTGCCCGCTACACCGTCTACCCGAAAAACCATTACGTGACACCACGTGAGCAACTGTTGTCCGCCGTCGATGCCATTAAAATCGAGTTGAAAGAACGCTTGGACTACCTCTATGCGCACAACAAACTGGTGGAAGCGCAACGGCTGGAACAACGCACGCTGTTCGATATTGAAATGATTTTGGAAGTCGGCTACTGCTCTGGCATCGAAAATTATTCACGGCATTTGGCAGGCACCGCCGCCGGCGAACCGCCCGCCACGATGTTCGATTACCTGCCCGCCAATGCCCTGCTGATTATCGACGAAAGCCATGTCACCGTGCCGCAAATTGGTGCCATGTTCAAAGGCGACCGTTCGCGTAAAGAAACCTTGGTGGAATACGGTTTCCGATTGCCGTCAGCCTTGGACAACCGGCCGTTGAAATTTGAAGAGTTTGAGCTTAAATCGCCGCAGCGCATTTACGTATCGGCAACGCCCGGACCTTATGAACGCGGCTTGTCGGGCGTGTTTGCCGAACAGGTGGTCAGGCCGACTGGTTTGCTCGACCCGGTGGTGGAAGTGCGCCCCGCAACGACGCAAGTGGATGATTTGTTATCGGAAATCAACAAACGCATCGCCGTAAAAGAGCGCGTGTTAGTGACCACGCTAACCAAGCGCATGGCGGAAGACTTGACCGAATATTTAAACGAACACGATGTGAAAGTGCGCTATCTGCATTCCGATGTCGACACCGTCGAGCGCGTGGAAATCATCCGCGATTTGCGCTTGGGGAAATTCGATGTTTTGGTCGGCATCAACTTACTGCGCGAAGGTTTGGATATTCCTGAAGTGTCGCTAGTGGCGATTTTAGATGCCGATAAGGAAGGCTTTTTACGTTCGGTGGTGTCGTTGGTGCAAACCATCGGCAGGGCGGCGCGCAACCTGAACGGCAAAGCAATTTTATACGGCGACCGCATCACCAAATCCATGCAGCAAGCCATCGAAGAAACCGAACGGCGGCGCGAAAAACAAAGCGAATTCAACGTAAAGCACGGCATTGAACCTGCCAGCGTATCGCGGTCAGTGGGCGATATTTTGCAAGTGTCGATTCCAGGTTCGGGCGGCAAACCTAGCAAAGCGGCGGCAAGCGCCAATAAAATTGCCGAAGCGGCAGCGGATTATCAGGCTTTGAACCCCAAACAACTGGGTAAAAAACTGAAGCAAATGGAAGATGCCATGTACCAACACGCCAAAAACTTGGAGTTTGAACAAGCGGCATTTTTGCGTGATGAAATTAAAAAATTGCGGGAATTGGCCTTGGCTTAGCCGGTATGCGACGGCGTAAAAATAGCTTTTTTACGCCGTCGCATACTGATAACGCAGGAGAAACGGTAACGGAACCGTTTTTGTCACTGACCTTGTTATTGAAGATAAGACGCCTGCAAACTTTCGTAATGGCGGCGCAAGACAGAATCGGTTGGGTAAGGATTGGTGATCGCCAAACGGTCAGCCGCCAACTTTGCCAAGTAATGTCTTTTCAGAATGGAATCTTCAGGAATTTGTTCGCATACGGCTTCAACAACAACTTCCGCCACTGGACTAGCAACCGCCGCCACTTCAACTTCAACAACGGGTTCAACAACAGGCGCTTCGACAACGGCAGATGCTTCAACGGCGATTGGAGCTTCTTCTGTGACAGGTTCAGCGGCGGCAACAGGCTCAGCGCTGGCAGGTGCGGACGGCGCCGATGGGGCTGATGACTTGCTTAACAAATTATTAATTAATACAGCAACTTGACTTTCTGGAAATTGTTTTTTCACCCAGAACAATGCCGCCACTAAAACAACCAATAAGATTAAAAACTCCATACTTTTCCCCTCTATTTTATTATGTGATATGAACCGGTTTATCTGATGCGGGCGTTTATATCACCGTCAAAAAACGCAAGAATCAGCCATCAGATCCACAAAGTTTACAGAAAGCTTACTGTTAAGGGAAAAACTATTGGCTTAAGCACGGTTATTTTTGCATCGCTCAAAGGTAAAAATGGCGAAAAATGCCGCAAATCAAGACAAATAACGGACGCGGTTACGGTTAGCAGAAGCCGCAAAGCTGGCGATCTAAACCGCCTTATAAAAGATGGGCTTAACGGACTGGCCTTAGCGTGGAGACTATTTTTACACTTAAGCTTTCAACCCCTTTCTGGGTTAGCTTTTTCTCGCCGCCTTTTATTTCTGACAAATAATCCCCCACCAAACGGGCATTATGTACATCCACCAAATGCGCCATCAAATACACAAACAAAAAACTGGGCTTGTGCAAACGCCCAACCAACACGTAATCGGCACCTAAGCGTTTGCCCAACTCAGCCGCCGCATCGTTGTGGTCCAGCAAATAGCCAAAACCCGATGTTGATTGCTGTTGCAACGCCTTATCAACGGCAACCATCTCAAATCCAGCTTTTTTCAATTCGGCTTCCAACAACGGTTGGACTGATGCCGTACGCGCCAACTCGGCGGGCGTTTCCGGCAACAGCGTCAGATCGCGCAGTTCAAAATCCAGAACCGCAATACGCGGCACAGCGAAAGCATTGGCTTGGCAAAAACACAGGATAAGCCCGAACAAAAAAGGGCGAATAACAGGGTGCGGCGTAAACATGATGGCGGCTCCTTTATGGGGCAATTGGCGCTATTGGCTTGATACCAAAGAAGCAGCATAACCGCACCACCGTCAATTGCCAATATCTTGCCGGTTATTGAAAAAACTTAACTTTTTCTGCCAAACCCGATCGGCGGGCTTAATCGGCAAAGGAAATAAGATGCACACTTTCAAACCGCCAAATTGCGATACGCCCAACACCAAATCGGCGGCATGGATGGACGCAATGCGCTCAACAATGGAAAAGCCCAAGCCCGTGCCTTGGGCTTTGTTGGCGGTTTCCACGCAACGGTGAAAACGTTTCAGCGAGTTTTCGTACTGGTCGGGCGAGATGCCCGGGCCAGAATCTTCCACACTTAATTGCAGATGGTTGGGCTTGCCGGTAATGCTGATAAGGATATTGCCACGTGCCGGCGTGTACTTGATGGCGTTATCGACGATGTTACGAATCAAAATGGTAATCAGCGGCGCATTGATGACAATCGCGCCCACTTTCTCTTCAACAAATTCCATGTTGATGCGCTTTTTGTGCGCTTCGGGTTCCAGCTCGGCAATCACCCGCACCACTTCGGGGGCAAGTTCAGCGCTTTCTTTGGCTAAAAATTCGGTGCTGGAATCAATGCGCGAGAAAGTCAGCAATTGCTGCACCAAATAAGTCATGCGGTTGACAGCCTGTTCAATACGCTTTAAGGCTTGTTTGCGGGTGTCATCATCGTGGGTACGCAGCGCGACTTGCGCTTGCGTCAACAAACCCGCCAACGGGGTGCGCAACTCGTGGGCGGCATCGGCGGTGAAACGGCGTTCGTGTTCAAACGCTTCTTCCAATTGGGCGAACAGGTTGTTGACCTCGTTCACCATCGGCACAATTTCATTGGGCAAATGCCGCAATGACAAAGGCTTAAGGTAACTGGCTTCGCGACGCGCCAAGGATTTTTCCAAACGGTTCAGCGGTTTTAGCGAAAAACCGACAATCACCCAAATCACCACGCCCAAAATCGGCAAGCCAATCAAAAATTGGAAGACCAATTGCGAAGAGATTTCATCGGTCAGTTCGGCGCGGATTTCCTCTTTTTGCCCGACATGCACGACGATTTCACCGCTGGAATTGGCAATGCTGAAAACATGCCAAATTTGGTTATCGAGTGTGGTTTTGCTAAAGCCATTGTCGGTTTCCGAAAAAGCAAACTTGGGTGCGCTTTCCGAGCGCAACAACAAGCCGTCTTTTTTCGACCACAGTTGGAAGGCAATTTTGCGCTCGTACTTATGGCCTAATGTGTTGGCTTGCAACAGCTCATCAAACACCGCCCACAAGCGGTTACCGATGCTGGCTTTGTCGAAACCGTGCACGGCAAATTGCGGCGATTTTTCCGAACGCATCAGCAGGCCGTCGGCTTCTTTCCATAATTGGAAAGCACTTTGGCGTTTAAAACGGTTGCTTAAGCCGTAAGTGTGCAAGTTTTTGTCGGCCTGTTCCAAACTCCAGTGTGTGGAAAACGCGCCTTCGTGCAGCAGGTTTTCGACAAACGACAACAAAACCTTAGCCGATTGCGCCAATTCGGCATCAAACAAATTGGCGGTTTCATCACGTATGCCTTTGTAGCTGACATAAGCCGACACGCCCCAAATCACCATCGACGCGGACAGCAAACTGACCAGCAACAACTGCCTTAACGAATAATTCATGCTTCGTCGTCGCCGTCAATAATGTAGCCCACGCCACGCACGGTGCGGATCAGCCCGGCATCGAGCTTTTTGCGCAGGTAATGGATATGCACTTCTACGGTGTTGCTTTCGATGTCGGAATTCCACGAATACAAGGTTTCTTCCAAACGCGCGCGCGACACGACTTTGCCGATGTTGCTCATCAAGAAGCTTAGGATTTCAAACTCCTTTTGCGAAAGCTCGATTTTTTCGCCATGCCAGGTAATTTGATGGGCAGCGGGGTCCAGGACAATGCCGCGATGTTCAATGGTGGGGGCGCTGCGGCCTTCGTTGCGGCGCGCCAAAGCCCGCAGCCTGGCGCACACTTCATCGAGTTCGAAAGGCTTGATGACAAAATCATCGGCACCGCTGTCCAAACCCATGACGCGGTCGGGGATGGTGTCGCGGGCGGTCAGCACCATCACCGGCGTTTCGTTTTTGCGGCTACGCAGGGCTTTTAAAATGCTGATGCCGTCCATATCGGGCAGATTCCAGTCCAGCACGATCAAATCGTAGCTGTTCACTTTTAAGGCCTCGTCGGCAAGCCTCCCGTTAGTCAGCCAATCGACGGCATAACCTTCCATAGTTAAGCCCGCAACCAAGCCGTCGCCTAAGATTTCATCGTCTTCCACTAATAACAAGCGCATAAGCTTTTAACAGTTCACTTGATGAAACAAAAGCTTACCACTGTGACTCGCCTGTCTCAGGATCGTACATTTCGTGGAAGATTTTGTGGCGGTTGGCGGTCAACTCTTCAATGCTGGGGGAATTGTTCATGGCGCGGCTGATAGCCAGCTTCATGGCTTCGTAATTAGTGCGGTATAAGTCTTTGCGGTCCACTTCGGGGTCGGCGGCGCAATCGGGGGCAATCCAAACCATGACGATAATGCACAAATCATTGGCAAGATTGGCGGGAATCACACCGGCAATCACGCTGTCCAACACGCCATCGGCAATCGCGGATTGTACTGGGCCGCCGAGCAGATTGACGTAGGCGGTCGATTTGATGGTCACTTTCGGCACCATAATCGTGGCCGGACGCACTTGTTGGTTACAGGCACGCATGGCAAACATGCGCGTATGGCCTTCGGTTTGCCCCATCAGATTGGCGAAAGCGTTGCCTGCCGGGCCTTTGACGCTGCCGATAAGAATTTCCAACATGGCATCGGTGCCTTGATCGGCACTGGAAAAAACAGTCGCTTCGCCGGTTCTGAACCAAATAGTGTCTGACATGGCAATCCTCTTAAGTTGTCTATGAAAAGTCTGGCATTCTATGCCGGATAAAGAATAATCGGCAATACAATTTCAACAGCCCCGGACAGCAGCGTAGTCTTGGGCAAACGGCGTCGCCCAAGGCTTATGCTAAGATGCGCGCCATTCACTTTGGGTTAAGCCGTGTTCGCCGATAACAGGCTTCGGCCTAGGCCCGCCCACTGGATTGCAACGGAGATTTTGATGAAAAAAACACTGCTTACCGCAATAACCGCCTTCAGCCTCTGCATGGCCCCTTACCGCGATGCGCACGCTGTTGAACTGCCTGTCAAACTGGATTACCCGCTCATCACCAAAGCCTTGCTCAGCCAGCTCTATACCGGCGAAAGCCACAGCGCCGACCTTTGGCATGACAAGCAACAATGCAGTTTTTTAAAGCTTTCCGATCCGCAAATCAGCGGACAAAACGGGCAGCTGCGCTTTTTGAACAAAGTTAACACCCAATTTGGCACGGCATTTGGCGGGCAATGCGTCACCTTAATGAAATGGAACGGCATGCTGGAAACCTTGCAACAGCCCACGCTCAGCAAAGATGGTACGGTACTCAGCGCACCGGTCACCAAAGCCACCGCCTACGACCAACAAGGCCAAGAACTGAAAATCGACAAACTGCAAGAATTGCTGACCCGCCACGCGCAACCGTGGTTGGCGGAATTAAAAATCGACCTAAAAAAATCGCGCGGCGACATTGAAAAAAGCATCGCGCCTTATTTGCCGCCAGAACGCCTCCCCGCACTGCAATCGGCGCTGAAAACCCTCGCGTTCAGCAAAGCCCAAGCCAATGACGACGGCATTGCTTTAGGCGTTAACTTTACCGCGCCCAAAGCCGGCGCACCGCTGAAGGCCGAGCCGCCGTTCAACGCCAGCGAGCAATTGCAATGGCAGCAAGTTTGGGAGAAATGGGATGCCTCAATGAACAGCGCCATCCAGCGTTCGGCATCGGGCCAACAAAATCCCGAATTGCAGACCACACTGACCGACATCTTGCAAAACGCCCGCGTTGCCTTACAAGCAGGGCTGCAAGACCATGACCGCCAAGGCGACGATCCGGTACGGGTGTTTTTTACCGAGTCTTGGGAGCGTTTATCGCCCTTATTAAGCAAAGTTTCCAAAGACTTGCCAGAAATTGACGGCCTGCGGTATCTTAGCTTTATCGCCGCAACCGACGTGCTTTACGAAGTGGAAAACCGCCTGGCTCCCTTCGGCTTAGCCATTTCTTCCGATGGCTTGCGCAGAATGGCGCGCACACTGATTGCGGAACAGCCCGCCCAAAGCGCGCACCCATAAACTGTTTTTCCAAGCTGCCGAGGTCAACCATGAAAACCGCCACGCTTATCGCTTTTTTGTTGGTCGTCAGCATCAGCCCAACCGCGTCTGCGGAAGTGTTCAAATGCCAATTGGCATCTGGAAAAACGGTTTATCAGGAACAGCCTTGCACGCTAAACACCGACAAAGCCGTGGTCAAGCAAGCCGTTGTCGAGCTGGAAAAACCCGATCCCGCCAAAGAGGCGGAACGCGAACGGCAATTTAACGAATGGAAAAAAGGCTACGAAACCCGCGAAGCCGAAGAACGGAAAGCCGCGCAAGAACGCCAGGCAGAAGTGGAGCGGCTAGAAAGGATTGAAGCCCTTAACCGCAACGCCATCGCCAACCAAGAGCTGGCGGATGCGGTCAAAGATGCCGGCAACCGCCCCAATATCATCAACCACAATTATCAGCCCTATGGCTATCGGCCTTATCGGCCTTACTATCCGCCACGCCCTGTACCCCACAACCCGCCGCCCGCACCGCAACGCCATTACCCACCGTTATCGGCCCGATAAAAACCTCGCCCACGAAGCCTTAATCTTCTTAACTTGCCAGATTATTCTGGCAAGCACTTGGCTTAACCCTTTTTGTTAACAACTCGCATAACAGACAATTGATATACAATAATCGATTAGCCTAAACAAACCTGCCCGCATGACCAACCCGAAAAAACTGCACGATTCCGATATTCGCCACGAATGCGGCGACCATGCCTTAGAACGCGGTAAAAGTTACTTCGCCAAAGGCCTTGTCCTGAACATGGCCATCAAAAGCGAAGGCGCGTTGTTTGTGCAAATCAATGCCACCGTCAAAGGCACCGCCAGCAACCCCTACAAACAAAACATCCGCGTGGTTTGGCGACCCGATTTTAGCTCCGCCGAAATCGAAGGCAGCTGCTCGTGCCCATTGAGCTACAACTGCAAACACATTGCCGCTGTCTGCTGTAAATACCAAGCCAGCCTGAGCGAACCGTGGGGCGACGAAAGCGCGCAATGCATGCAATGGCTGGAAGCCCTGCACAGCAAACCAGCCGAACCGCTTGATGCGTATCAGGAATTTATCGCTTACATCCTTAAGCCCGGGCGTTTTCCGCAAGAATTCACCGTCGATTTTCTGATTACCAAAGCCAAAAAAACCGGAGGCTTAAGCAAAGGCCGTAAAACCAACCTGACCAGTTTGCGCTACAGCTATTCCTACATCAGCTACATCCAACCGCAAGACGAAGAAATCGCCAAACTGCTGACCGCCTTCAACAACAACGCCGGCAACGTCAACATTTCCGGCACCACCGGCGCGATCACCGTCAACAAACTGCTGCAAACCGGACGCTTATACTGGAAAGATTGCGAAAGCCAAGCCTTGCGGGCAAGCGGCAAACGCAAGCTGCAATTTGCTTGGCAAGAAACGCCGGAAGGTGGTTACCACCTCGACATCAGCGCCGAACCGCGCGCCAAACTGCTGCTCACCGAACCACCTTATTATCTGGACAGCCAACAAGGCTTGGTCGGCTTGCTGGACACCGGTAACATCAGCACCGAACAACTGCAAAAACTACTGGCAGCGCCCACCGTTCCCAAGCAATACGCCGAAGAATTCAGCCAACGCCTGGCCTTAACTGCACCCGAACTGCACCTGCCCACGCCCAAACCGGTCGCCATGACCGACATTGCCGACCTGGCTGCCACCCCGGCGCTGCATTTGTCGGGCTTTATGGTCGATGGCAAACATTACCAACACTACATTGCCGTGCATTTCCGCTATGGCGATTGGCTTTGCCCCGTTGCCGCCACCGAAAGCCACCGCGTGCTGCAAACTGCCAGCGGCCTGATCCGCCTGCAACGCGACAGCGACATGGAACAACGCTGCATTGCCCGCCTGCAAGAACTGGGCTTTACCGAACTGAACAACCTACACACCGGACACAACACCCTGCTGCTGTACAGCCCAGGCGACACCCCTGGCAGCGACGACATCAACCATTGGGCCGGTTTTCTGCAAGACCAACTGCCCGAATTGGAAGCCGATGGCTGGCTGATTGAACGCGACAGCAACTTTTTGCTCAGCTTCCAAAACGTCCAGCACTGGGACGCAGACATCAGCGAAAGCCACAACAACTGGTTTGAAATGCGCTTCAACATCACCATCGAAGGCAAAGCCTACCCGCTGCTGCCGCTCATCATGCCGGTGCTGGAACGCTACGATGCCGACAACCTGCCCGAACGCCTGAACATCGCCCTTGGCAACCACCAATACGTCAACCTGCCCAGCCTGAAGCTCAAACCGTTTTTGGACATCCTCTACGAACTGTTCGACAGCCACGCCGACTTCAAAGGCGGCACATTGCGCCTATCGCGCTTCAACGCCGTCAGCCTTGCCGACTTGGAAATGCACAACTACGGCCTGTTTTCGCTGAATGGCGGACAAGCCCTGCGCGAACTGGGGCGCAAACTGAAGAACTTCGACGGCATCGACAGCGTAGAACCGCCTGCCAACCTCCATGCCGAACTGCGCCTTTACCAACAACAAGGCCTCAACTGGCTGCAATTTTTGCGCGAATACCAATTTGGCGGCGTGCTTGCCGACGACATGGGCTTGGGCAAAACCCTGCAAACCCTCGCGCATTTACTGCTTGAACACCAACAAGGCCGCCTGACCGCACCCTGCCTGATTATTGCCCCCACCAGCCTGATGAGCAATTGGCGACGCGAAGCGCACCGCTTCACCCCCGACCTCAAAGTGCTGATCCTGCAAGGCAGCGAACGCAAACAACAATTCGACAAAATCAAAGACTACCATCTGGTGCTGACCACCTACCCGCTGTTGCCGCGCGACGAAGACATCCTGCTTGAACACGAGTATTACTACCTGATCTTAGATGAAGCACAAACCATCAAAAATCCCTTGTGCAAAGCCTCGCAAATCGTCCGCCAAATCAAAACCCAACACCGTTTATGCCTGACCGGCACACCGATGGAAAACCATTTGGGCGAATTATGGGCGCAGTTCGACTTTTTGATGCCCGGCTTTTTGGGCAACAGCGCGAACTTCAAAAAACGCTACCGCACACCCATTGAAGTGCATGGCGACGCCCAACAACGGCAACGCCTCTCCAGCCGCATCAACCCGTTTATGCTGCGCCGCCGCAAGCAAGACGTTGCCACCGAGCTGCCGCCGAAAACCGAAATTATCCGCTCCGTACCGCTACACCCCAACCAAGCGGCGCTGTACGAAAGCATCCGCCTGACCATGGAACAAAAAATCCGCCAAGCCATTGCCCAAAAAGGCTTGGCGCGCAGCCACATCACCATTTTGGATGCCTTGCTCAAACTACGGCAAACCTGTTGCGACCCGCGCACCTTAGCTTTAAAAGAAGCGCAAAAAATCAACGAATCCGCCAAACTCGATTTGCTGATGGAAATCTTGCCCGAACAACTGGAAGAAGGCCGCCGCATCTTATTGTTCTCGCAATTCACGCGCATGATTGGCCTGATCGAAAACGAACTGAACGCCCGCAACATCGGCTACAGCAAACTCACCGGACAAACCCGCAAACGCGACGAAGCCATCGACCTGTTCAAAAGCGGCGCGGTCGACGTGTTTTTAATCAGCCTAAAAGCGGGCGGCGTCGGCCTTAACCTGACCGAAGCCGACACCGTCATCATCTACGACCCGTGGTGGAACCCCGCCACCGAAAACCAAGCCACCGACCGCAGCCACCGCATCGGTCAAGACAAACCCGTGTTTGTCTACAAACTCATCACCGAAAACACCGTTGAAGAAAAAATCCTCGCCATGCAAGACCGCAAACGCGAATTGGCAGAAAGCATCTACCAAGACGGCGACAACGAAGACTCAATCAAACTGACCGCCGAAGATTTGACCGCCTTGTTTGAGCCGCTGTAAGGCAAGTTGTTTTGGGTAGCACGGCTTGCGCCGCGGTTTCGATTCTTAAAATTAAGCCAATAGTTTTCAAACCCTATCCAGTAGCTAAAAACTTTATTTTTGAACATAATGAATTGCTCGCCCAATTTTTGGGGCATATAATACCCATTATTTTATAGAGAATTTAAATGCTTAAAGTCGCTTCATTTTTTGCTGGCATTGGTGGCTTTGATCTTGGTTTTGAACAGGCGGGCATGGAAGTTGTATTTCAATGCGAAATCAACCCGTTTTGCCAGAAAGTCCTAAAAAAACATTGGCCTACTGTCGAGTTATTCGGCGACATCAAAAAAATATCCCCTGACAACATCCCAAAATCAGCACAAGTTTGGTGCGGTGGTTTTCCGTGTCAGGATTTATCTCTTGCAAATCAAGGAAAAAGGAAAGGTTTAGATGGAGAAAGAAGCGGACTTTTTTACAGATATGCTGAGCTTGTCGCTTATCACAAGCCCAAATGGATCGTCATCGAAAATGTACCAGGCTTGCTTAATAGCCACCGAGGGGAAGATTTCAGAATTCTTCTCGAAAAGCTGGATGAATTCGGGTATGGCCTTTCGTGGCGAGTATTTGATGCAAAATATTTCGGAACACCCCAACGCCGTCGTCGAGTCTACCTTGTCGGCAGTCTTGGAAGCCTCCGCTCCGCTCAAGTACTTTTTGAGTCCGAACCATTTGCAATCACTGCTGGACAGGGCGGAATTGCGGCAGAAACCCTTACCGGAGAATCTGCAAAAAACCTTGCAGACCCAAATCAATTTGTTTTCCAACATGCAGGCATCGGGCGCAAGCCCTCAGCTGGCCCTCAAGCAAAAGGCTGGCGCAACGACGGCGAAAGCTACACCCTCGACAGTCGAGGCAGTGCCGATGCTGTCTGTAAGACGCTTGATGCCTTCCGAGTGCGAGACGCTACAGGGCTTTCCGAAAGGTTGGACGGAAATAGATACCGCGCCGTAGGCAACGCGGTTTGTGTGCATGTGGCGAGATGGCTGGGTGAACGGATTGTTGCGGTGGATGCTGAATGGCTAACCGATCAAAGCAAATCTTCAAATTCACCTTCAAACATAGAATTGCAAGCAGTGCCTTGATTGGTAATCGCTTGCACGAAAAAACCGTAATTGGTAAACAGCGACTGTTCTGTATCAATTTTCAACGGAATTGACTGAGGCGCACAATCCGGCAGTACAGCATCTTCGGATGTGTCTTCTACAAATGTCAGTAAAGCCAGCGTCCAATTGGCTTTTTTCAAGTCAGGAAAAATAGTCGTTGTTGTCAGTCTTGGCATCAAATACCTATAAATCATTGCGCCAATGCAAAACACGATACGCCCGCCCGTCAACATGGCGGCGTTGCCTTTCACCAAAAATTGTTCTTGCTGACGCCGCCACGCGTTAGTCACTAATGGTGCTGTTTTTGCCACGGGAGTGGTCAAGTCTGCCTCGCCATTTTCCCAATTGGAAATATGTTTGGTTAAATCGCCCGTGCTAGTGGTTTCGCCACCGCCTTGCATTTCCAACACCACAGGGCAATCAGGGTTAAAACCTGATTTCAGCTTGGGATTGCGCCGCCACATCACATAATCGGCGGAATAGTCGCTATCTTGGGTGACAGGAATTGCCACCTCCCTTTTTACCAATACGTCTGCTCTGGGAATTTCTGGCTCAAAGATTTCTTTCGCCACTTTGTGCAGCATGAGTTTCTGGTGTTCGTTAAGCGCGATAGGTGATTTTGCGCTGCCTTTATGGGTCGCACACAACCGATGGGAACAGACAATCCACAATTCTCCCGTGGCTGAATCACGAACAGAACAAACAGGCTTGTCGCCACGCTTGGCTTTGTCGCAATGGGAGTTTTTAAATGGGCATTGCAAAACAGGTTTTTGCAAATTGGCGGAGTTTTTGGAAACGGAAATGGGCTGAACCGCGTGGCCTTTGTCCGTTCTAACACCCAAATATTCAGCGACGATGACAGCCATTTACTTACCCTCTGAATTGGCAAACACTTCCAACAGCTGATGCGGGTAAACATTCAGTGCCTTGGCAATTTTAATCATGTTGATAAGGGCTAGATTGTGTTCGCCACGCTCTATACCGCCCAGATAGCTTCTATCAATACCAGCCCGTTCCGCCAGCTCTTCTTGTGATAGGCCAATGCTAATACGCAGATTTCTTAAGCCACTGCCAAACAAAACCAATTGTGCGTTTTTATCATTCTCGCCCATAAATAAACCCATGCGTTAGACCGGGTTGTGATGGTACTTTTTATGATGGATATAAATCCACGGGATATAAATACCATTTCACCAATTTGATAATCGGTTAGAGAATAATGGGGCAACACACCTCCTCCAAGAGCCCTGTCATTGTTCGTTATTGCACCGTAAAAGCCACGCTGTTCACCGTCCCGTTTGAGCCAATCAGGAAGAAGAGTTGCCGTAACTTTCCGGTATTAGAATTCCGCCCGCAAAAAACTAGACACCGACCTGATTTAACCCTGTTAGAATAAATTCATTTTATATTTTAAGAATAACGCATCACCACATGGACAAAACTTACGCCCCGCACGCAATCGAACAACGCTGGTATCAAATTTGGGAAGAACAAGGATATTTTATCGCCACGGATGGTGTGTATGCCGGAAATCCGCCGGGAGCGGATTCGGCATCGGCTAATGCTGAAGCCGAAGAATCCTATTGCATCATGATCCCGCCGCCCAATGTCACGGGCAGTTTGCACATGGGCCACGCTTTCCAAGACACTATCATGGACGCACTGACCCGTTACCACCGCATGAAAGGCCACAGCACCTTGTGGCAAGCGGGTACTGACCACGCCGGTATCGCCACGCAAATGGTGGTTGAGCGCCTCTGCAACGCCGAAGGCAAGACCCGCCACGATTACGGACGCGATGAGTTCATCAAAAAAGTCTGGCAGTGGAAAGAAGAATCCGGCGGCACGATTACCCGCCAATTGCGGCGCATGGGCGCGTCTTTGGATTGGTCGCGTGAACGCTTTACCATGGACGAAGGCATGTCCGATGCCGTACAAGAAGTGTTCATCCGTTTGTACGAAGAAGGTTTGATTTATCGCGGCAAACGTTTGGTGAACTGGGATCCGGTTTTGCACACCGCTGTGTCGGATTTGGAAGTCTTATCCGAAGAAGAAAACGGCTCGATGTGGCATATCCGCTATCCGTTATCGAACGGCAAAGGCCATTTGATTGTTGCCACCACCCGTCCTGAAACTTTGCTGGGCGATACCGCTGTCGCTATCCATCCAGAAGACGAACGCTACAAGCATTTGCTAGGCGAGTTTTTGGAATTGCCGCTGACAGGCCGCCGCATCCCGATTATCGCCGATGACTATGTTGATCCTGAATTCGGCACTGGCTGCGTAAAAATCACTCCCGCCCACGATTTCAACGACTACGAAGTCTGGACACGCCACCGCCACACCTCGGTGTTGATGGACGCACCACACGGTGGTTTGTTCAACATCCTCACCGTTGATGCCAGCATCCGCGCTGATGAACTGATTCCCACGCAATACCACGGCTTAGACCGTTTCGCAGCGCGCAAGCAAATCGTTGCCGATTTGGAAGCACAAGGTTTATTGGAAAAAATCGCCGACCATAAATTAATGGTGCCACGTGGCGACCGCACCAACGCCGTCATCGAACCGCTGTTGACTGACCAATGGTATGTCAAAATTGCGCCGCTGGCAGAGCCTGCGATTGCCGCCGTAGAAAATGGCGATATTAAATTCGTGCCAGACAACTGGAAAAACACCTATTTTGAATGGATGCGTAATATCCAAGATTGGTGCATTTCGCGGCAAATTTGGTGGGGACACCGGATTCCCGCGTGGTATGACGACTTGGGCAATGTTTATGTGGGCGAGTCTGAACAAGCCATCCGTGAAAAACATGGTTTGGCAGCAGATTATGCCTTGAAGCAAGACGAAGACGTTTTGGACACTTGGTTTTCATCCGCTTTATGGCCTTTCTCAACATTAGGCTGGCCTGAGCAAACACCGGAATTGGCGAAATTTTATCCAACCAGCGTGTTGGTGACGGGTTTTGACATCATTTTCTTCTGGGTCGCACGGATGATTATGATGGGCTTGAAGTTCCAAGGCCAAGTGCCGTTCAAGGAAGTGTACATTCATGGCTTGGTGCGCGATGCCGAAGGCCAAAAAATGTCCAAGTCCAAGGGTAATGTCTTAGATCCTATCGACATTATCGACGGCATTGATTTGGAAGCCTTGGTCGCCAAACGTACTAGGGGCTTAATGCAACCGCAAGATGCGCCAAAAATTGAAGCCCGCACCCGTAAGGAATTCCCTGATGGCATCCAATCTTACGGTACAGATGCGTTACGCTTCACCTTTGCTTCGCTGGCATCAACAGGCCGCGACATCCGCTTTGATTTACAACGCACCGAAGGCTACCGTAACTTCTGTAACAAATTATGGAATGCGGCGCGTTATGCGCTAATGAATACCGAAGAATTCGATTGCGGAGTGAAAAATCATGATTTTTCACTCCAAACGGTTGACCGCTGGATTATCTCCCGCTTGAACCAAACCATCGAAACCACCACCCACGCCATCGACCATTACCGTTTCGATTTGGCGGCGCAAGCCATTTACGAATTCACTTGGAACGAATACTGCGATTGGTATTTGGAATTGGCGAAAATTTCCTTGCAATCAGAAGATGAGGCTTCGCAACGCGGTACACGCCGTACTTTGCTGACAGTATTGGAAACGGTTTTACGCTTAGCGCATCCGATTATGCCCTTCATCACCGAAGAAATCTGGCAACGGGTTGCGCCTTTGCTGGGGATTTCTGGTGAAACGGTAATGTTGCAAGCTTATCCTACTGCCGATGCTACGCAAATCGACAACGCCGCTGTTGCCGAAACCGATTGGTTGATGGCGGTCATCTTAGGCGTCAGAAGGATTCGCGGCGAAATGAACATCGCCCCGGGCAAACCTTTACCTGTGTTATTGCAAAATGGTACAGCAGCAGATAAAACCTACGTCAGCAACAACTTGGTTTATCTACAAAAACTGGCACGTTTAGAAGCTGTAACTTGGTTGGCTGCGGATGAAGCCGCGCCTGAATCTGCCATTGCCATGGTCGGCGAGATGCAAATCTTGATCCCAATGGCGGGCTTGATTGACAAAACTGCGGAGTTAGCGCGTTTGGATAAAGAAATCCAACGTATCAAAAACGATTTGCCGCGCGTGGAAGGTAAATTGAACAATCCAGCGTTTGTGGATAAAGCCCCAGCGGAAGTCATTGAGAAAGAAAAAGGCAAATTGGCGGAAATGTTATCGATGCTGGAAAAACTGCTGCAACAGCAAGAAAAGATTCGCGCTTTATAATAAAGCGCCAATAAAAACTGTTAATGCTGATGGATAACTAAAACGGGTTTGAATAGCTGCTAAGCTTGCAATTCAAACGGGGATTTGTTTCCATCAACCCTGCATCCTAGACAAAGCCCTTATTTAAACTATATTTTTGTTATTAATATAAATAATCAATACAACTATGGCCGCTGCACCATCGGAAATTAAATTTACTGGTCTTTCAAAATGCTTAGTCGAGTCTGGCTTGATCTCGGAAAGCAACGCCAGAGCCTTTATAAAAGAGGCCAGGCAAAATAAGACCTCTTTAATCACTTATTTGGTCAGCAATAAAATTCTCGACAGCAAATCCATTGCCGCCAAAGCCTCGATTGAATTTGGCACGCCCTTGCTGGATTTGGACGCGATTGATATCCGCAGCTTGCCCATAAAATTGGTGAGCGAAAAACTTATCCGCAAATACCACACCTTGCCCTTGATGTCGCGCGGCAAAACGGTGTTTTTGGCTATGTCTGACCCAACCAATGTGCAAGCATTGGATGACATCAAATTCCAAACCTTAATGCAGCCAGAAACGATTCTGGTTGAAGAAAGCAAGCTGTCCGCAGCGATAGAAGTTGCTCTGGAAGCTCTTGACACTTCCATGAAAGACCTCATTGATGATGACCTGGATGGCTTAAACATTTCCACGGGTGGCGAAGATGATGGCAATATTATCGATGCCAATGCCGATATTGATGATGCCCCTATCGTCCGCTTCGTCAATAAAATCCTGTTGGACGCCATCAAAAAAGGCGCATCCGACATCCATATGGAGCCTTACGAAAAAAACTTCCGTATCCGTTTTCGGGGCGATGGCATGCTCTACCAAGTCGCCAGCCCGCCCGCCAATATTGCCACACGAATCATTTCCCGCGTTAAGGTCATGTCGAAAATGGATATTGCCGAACGCCGCATACCGCAAGACGGCCGTATCAAAATGATTTTGTCGAAAACCCGCGCCATCGACTTTCGTGTCAACACATGTCCGACATTGTTTGGTGAAAAAGTGGTTTTACGGATATTGGATCCAACAGCCGCACAACTGGGTATCGAAAAACTAGGCTTTGAACCCGAACAACAAAAACTGTTTTTAGACGCCATCCATAAACCTTATGGCCTAGTGTTAGTAACAGGACCTACGGGTAGCGGGAAAACGGTATCGCTCTATACCGGATTAAATATACTTAACAGTATTGACCGCAACATTTCTACTGCCGAAGACCCTGTGGAGATCACCGTAGAAGGCATCAACCAGGTTAACGTCAATGCCAAGGCGGGGTTGACATTTGCCAGTGCACTTAGAGCCTTCTTACGACAAGACCCTGACATTATCATGGTCGGTGAGATACGAGACTTGGAAACCGCCGATATTGCCGTAAAGGCGGCGCAAACAGGCCATTTGGTATTGTCGACACTACACACTAACGACGCACCGCAAACGCTAAACCGGTTAATGCAAATGGGCGTGGCGCCATTTAACATTGTTTCGGCGGTCAACCTAATCATGGCACAACGTCTTGCCAGACGTTTGTGCGAAAAATGCAAAGCACCTGCCGATTTTCCTGAAAAGGTTTTGCTGGACGCTGGCTTAAAAAAAGAGGAGCTAGCCGGCCTGACTATTTTCCGTCCGGTTGGCTGCGATAGCTGTATGAACGGTTACAAAGGCCGTGTGGGTATTTATCAGGTAATGACGCTCAGTGAAAATATGCGGAAATTGATTCTGGAGGGAGGAAATGCCTTACAGCTAACGCTGCTAGCTGCTTCTGAAGGTATTAACGATTTGCGTGCATCGGGGTTAAACAAAGTTCGCCAAGGCATCACCAGTCTGGAAGAACTCGACAGGGTAACTAAGGAATAACAATGGCTCAAAAAACTGATTTAGTAGATTTTGTTTGGGAAGGCTTGGATAAAGCCAGAAAAAAAACCAAAGGCGAAGTCAGTGCTGCCAATGAATTGTCAGCCAAAATCCAGCTGAACCGTCAAGGTATCCGTGTCACCAAAATACGAAAAAAGCCCCAACCACTGTTCGCAGCCAGAAAAAAAGCCATTACGACAGGCGACATTGCTATTTTTTCGAGGCAATTGGCTACCATGTTAGCGGCTGGCGTACCATTAGTACAATCCTTTGATATTGTTGGCAGAGGACATGAAAATCCTAGCATGCAAGAAATGCTGCTGAGCATCAAGGCCGATATTGAAGGTGGTGACACTTTAGCGGAGGCGCTTAATAAAAAACCGGTTTATTTCGACGAACTGTTTTGTAATTTGGTAGAAGCAGGCGAGCAAGCAGGGGTTTTAGAAACCTTATTGGACAAAATCGCCACTTACAAGGAAAAAACAGAATCTATGAAGAAAAAAATCAAGAAGGCTCTGACCTACCCGATAGCTGTTATTGCGGTTGCCGTTATCGTCACCGCCATTTTGTTGATATTTGTTGTACCCATTTTCGAAGACCTGTTCAAAAGCTTTGGTGCTGATCTGCCTGCCTTTACCCGTATGGTCATTGATATGTCCAAATGGATTCAAGAATGGTGGTGGGTTATTATTTTAATTCTTGTTGGCGGTTTTTATGTATTTGATTACTTTAAAAAACGCTCCAGAAAATTTAACCATTTTCTGGATAGGATGTTATTGAGCGTACCCATAGTCGGGGATATCATCAACAAATCCGCAATTGCCCGTTTTTCAAGGACACTATCCACAATGTCCGCAGCCGGCGTGCCTTTGGTCGATGCATTGCAATCCGTATCCGGCGCTTGCGGCAACATCATCTATGCTGAGGCGGTACTAAAAATGCGCGAAGATGTCGCCACCGGTCAACGCTTGCAATTTGCCATGCAGCAAACCGGCATTTGGCCGCATATGGTTCAACAAATGGTTGCCATCGGCGAAGAATCTGGATCAATTGATGACCTGCTCGGTAAAGTGGCAGATTTTTACGAAGAAGAAGTCGACAACATGGTCGATAACTTAAGCAGCTTAATGGAACCGATGATTATGGTGGTATTAGGTATCTTGGTTGGCGGCTTGATTGTTGCCATGTACTTGCCAATCTTCAAGCTTGGCTCCGCCATTTAAAACCACAGACCGATTCCTCATGCTATTGTTAGAATTACTGGCCTATAACTCGTATCTTGTTGCCGCACTGGCAGGTCTATTCGGCCTGATGGTCGGCAGCTTTCTTAACGTCGTCATCTACAGGCTGCCGATCATGATGCAGCGGAATTGGCGTAAGGAATGCACTGAATATTTGCAGCTTGAGCCTAATCCAACCGACGATGACGAACCGTTCAATCTTATGGTGCCGTTATCACGCTGTCCAAATTGCCAAACCCCCATTAAGCCTTACCAAAACCTACCGGTTGTCAGTTACCTGTTGTTAAAAGGCCGGTGTGCTGCCTGCAGCCAGCCGATTTCATCGCGTTATCCGTTGATTGAAGCCTTCACCGCCCTGCTGTCCGTTTTTGTCGCTTGGCATTTTGGTTACTCCGCACAATGTGGCTTTGCCCTTTTGTTGACCTGGTCGCTGGTTGCACTCAGCTTCATTGACATAGACCACCATTTGCTGCCGGACTCGATCAATCTCCCCCTTATTTGGCTGGGTCTGATTTTAAGCCTGTTTAACGTATTTACCGATGCTCATACCAGTATTATTGGCGCAGTAGCCGGGTATATGGGCTTACGGATGGTTTACCACCTATTTAAATTTGCCACCGGCAAAGAAGGCATGGGCTTTGGTGACTTTAAATTGCTGGCGCTGTTCGGCGCCTGGTTAGGTTGGCAGTATTTGCCATTGATAATTCTCTTATCATCATTGGTTGGCGCGGTCATTGGTATTTCTATGATGATTTTTGTTAAGCGCGACCACAACATCCCGATTCCATTTGGCCCATACTTGGCGGCGGCAGGCTGGATTGCCATGCTTTGGGGGACGGACATCAACCGCTGGTATTTAAACTACGCAGGTCTATAAGGGCATGCTAAAGGTCGGCCTCACCGGCGGCATCGGTTGTGGCAAAAGCACGGCTACCCAGTTTTTCGCCGCGCTGGGTACCCCTATTTTAGATGCCGACATCATTGCCCACCAATTGGTTGCCACAGGCCAACCCGCATTGCAGCAAATCGCCCAACACTTTGGCGCAGGCATTTTAAATGCCGATGGCTCGCTAAACCGAGCCCACCTTAGGGAAAAAATCTTTTCCGATCAATCACAAAAAGCCAAACTGGAAGCCCTTTTGCACCCATTGGTCTACCAGCGGCTAAGAAGTGATGCTGACGCCTTGAACGCGCCCTATTGCATCATTGCCATCCCGCTATTGTTCGAAACCGGTGTTACCGATTTTATTGACCGCATCGCTGTGATCGACTGCCCTGAACAGGAACAAATCAGCCGCATCAAAGCACGGGATTCGCTCAGCGACGGACTTATCCATGCGATTATTGCCAGCCAGGTAAGCCGTGAATTTAGGCTTGCCCATGCGGACGATATTGTTGACAACTCAGACAATCAAGACAAGCTTGCAGAACAAATTAAAAAACTGCACAATTTGTATATTTCTCTTAGCAAATAGCAGGGCTAACTTGTCTGTGAACACCTCCATAACTTATGAATTTCCACTCAACGAACGCATCCGGGTTTTCATAAGGCTTGAACAGCTTTTCAACCAATTCAACCATTTCTCCCAAGGAACCACCGTTGCCGACAAACGCGCGGCCATTGCCAGCTTATTGGATGTCATGTCCATCATCCGACGCAACGACTTAAAATCGGAAATATTGAAAGAACTGGACCGCAACGCCAAAGCCCTCAATAAAATTGCCGATAACGAAGGTGTCGACGCAGACAAGCTTGAAGCCATTTTGGAAGAACTCTCGCAAATCAGCCAAAAACTCTACGCCATCAACGGCAAAATTGGCCTGCATGTCATGGAAAGCGATTTGTTCCAAAGCATCGTCCAGCGCAGCTCGATTCCCGGCGGCACTTGCTCATTTGACTTGCCCGAATACCATTATTGGCTGGAAAAAGACGAAGCCTCCAGACAGGAAGATTTAGCCAACTGGATCAGCCCGTTCAACGAAATCCAGCTTGCTATCGACCTGATCTTAAACTTTATCCGCAACAGCAACGCCCCCACCAAAGAAATTGCCTGCGCCGGGTTTTTCCAGTTTTCTTTGGACCGCAACCAAGCATACCAACTGCTAAAAGTGGACATTGACCGTTCGTTGGCCTGCTTTGCCGAAATCAGCGGCGGCAAACACCGCTGTTCGATCCGTTTTATGACCCCCTCAGAAGAAGATAAACGCCCCACACAGTCACCTGACGACATCCCCTTCGCCCTCACCTGCTGTGTCTTCTAATGGGCAATCCGCTTATTGTCAAATGCCCCACTTGCAAACGGCCTGTACCTTGGCTTGCCGAACAAACCTTCAAGCCTTTTTGTTGCCAGCAATGCAAGCTGATCGACTTGGGCGAATGGGTCATGGAAGAAAAGAAAATTCCTGGCGACCCCATCGGCTTTGATGACATCCCGTTTGAAGAAAGCTAAAGCCTAGCGGCAAACGGCTCCACCGTCACCCAATCGCCCGCCGCCACTCCGCCGCAATCGGCAGGCAAAACAATAAAACAATTGCTACGGCTTAATGATCCCAGCATATTAGAGCCTTGCCCGCCTGCCGACACCACCTGCCAGATACCCGCCTCCGATTGGCTTAAAATGCCGCGCTGAAACTCCAAGCGGCCCTTAGCTTTTTTAAGCGGACTCCCACAAACGGCTTGCAGCCTTAACGCCTGCACGGGCATCGAACCCGATAGCTTCGCCAACGCCGGAAGCAATAATTGGCTAAACGTAGCGGCAACGGCTACCGGATTGCCTGGCAAACCGAAAAAATAAGCGCCCCCTAAGCGGCCAAATGCGACAGGTTTACCAGGTTTAACCGCCATTTTCCAAAATTTGACCTGCCCACAACGCGCCAGCACCGCATTCACGTAATCAGCATCACCCACCGATGCGCCGCCCGTTGTGATAATAACGTCGGCATATTGAGCCGCATCCACCAACATCTGCTCCAAAACCGCCTCATCATCAGCAACCACTCCGCCATCATCAGAGGCATGAGCCGGATCAACCAGCAATCCCGCCAATAAATAGCGGTTGCTATCATAAATTTTGCCAGAACTTAACGCTTGCCCCAAGCCCATCAACTCGTCGCCTGTAGAGAAAAAGCGGATACGCACACTCCGGACCACATCAACGTTCGCCACACCAACTGAAGCCAACAAAGCCAAATCATAGGCACCCAATTTTTTACCGGCAGCCATCAAACACGCACCTTGCCGGACATCCTCACCAGGCGAACGGACGTTTTGCAGCAAAGCCTCATTTTCAGGGAAATGGATTTGCGCCCCCTGAACCGTCACGTGTTCTTGCATGACGACCGAATCCGCGCCTTCAGGCACGACCGCCCCGGTAAAAATCCGTACACATTGACCTTTTTTTAACATCCCTAAAAAAGGCCGCCCTGCCCAACTGACGCCGACCAACTCCAGACTGAAGCCGCTGGCGCAAGCATCGGCACGGGCAAAGGCATAGCCATCCATCGCAGCATTGCGCTCAAACGGCATGTTGATGGGTGAATAAATGGCGGCAGCCAGCACCCTGCCCAAAACATCGGCTAAAGGCAAGGTTTCTGTCGCCCTTAATGGTTCGATAGCGGCAAGAATTTTTTCTAACGCCTGATCTAGTGTCAGCAAAGGCTGGCTATCAAGGCTACAAGTATCAATCATGGTTTATCCAAAAAACGAACAGTGATAAAAGCCGCTATGTCCGCGGGCTGGTTCAAATCCAATTGCGGTAAATGCATTGGGGATGGTAAAGGGGCGTCGCAAGCAATGGCGACAATCGCGGGATCATCAGGATAAAGCAACGGCAAGCCCAACGATGCCCGATGCAATTCAATCTTAGGGAAAGGTTCGGACTTAAAGCCTTCGACCAGCAACAGATCCAAACCGGTTTGGTCAAACAACGCCAATTGATCGTCCAGGCAAGGGTCTTGCGCGGGGGTGATTTCAGTAATCATTGCCCGTCGGCGACTGGAGACAATCATGACCGGTGTTGCTCCCGCTTCGCGCAAGCGAAAACTGTCTTTACCGGGAATATCGATGTCAAAATCATGATGCCCATGCTTAATAATGCCAATATTGAGGCCTTGTTGCTTTAACAAAGGGATCAGTTGGGTGAGCAAAGTGGTTTTACCGGTTCCGCTAAATGCAGCAAAACCTAAAAGGGGGACGCGGGCATGGCGCATGTTCAAGTAAACTCCCAGTGTTATCGCATCAGGGTATTCTAAGGTATTATGATCGGACTCTCATTAACTGGAGGCCATTTTGATCCGTATTGTGTTCGTGTTGCTAATGCTTGCCGGCTTATTTTTCATAACTCGCCTCCTAGGCCGTCGAATTACAAACAAGCAGCTTCGTTATGCGGGCATCATTACCATTGGGGCAACACTGACCGTTTTGGCCATTTTAGGTCACTTAAATGGCCTATTTGCGGTAATCGGCATTGGCTTGGCATTTACCCTTAGAGTATTGCCTGCCGTGCTGCACCATGCTCCTCAGCTGCACCGTTTGTGGATGCAATACCAGACAAAACATGGGCAACAACACTCAGATCAACGTCGCCAAACCCGCCAACACAACGCTCGCATGTCTGAGCAAGAAGCTTACGAAATACTGGGCTTAAAGCCAGGCGCGTCAAAAGAAAGCGTCATCGCCGCACACCGAAAGCTCATGCAAAAAATTCACCCGGATAGAGGAGGCAGCGATTACTTAGCCACCAAAGTCAACCAAGCCAAAGCATTTTTACTTGAAAAATTAAGCGCTTCAAGCTGATGCAGAAGAGCATCCCATTCATTTTTATGACCACTGTGCCGCACTTCAATTGAAAACCCAAAGACAAAAATCCGCTAGCTGAAAAATCAATTATTTCAATAAAAACTAGAATAATGTTAAAGTTATTCTTAGATTTGTCTCAGTGAAACATTTGTGATTCCAACAACACTTAAATCCCGGCAAACACCCGCAGGCATTATTTTTGCCTAACTGGCATTCCTATCGAAAAAAACGCCAATACGGCATTATCACCACCAGAGCAACCCAAATAATAACCCCGCGAGTTATTTATGAATGAAGAATTATTAGAACCGACGGACGACGACATTGTAATTCTTGAAGAAGACCTTGCTTTTGATGAAGATGATGACATTTCAATATCTGAAAGCGCAGAAACCGAGATCATTGCCGAAAAGACCAGAAGTGGCGACTTTGACGCCACCCGTGTTTACCTTAACGAATTAGGACGCTCAAAACTACTGACCGCCGATCAAGAAAAATACTACGGCACCAAAATACAGCAAGGCGACAAAGAAGCCCGCCGCATTATGATTGAAAGTAATTTGCGCTTGGTGGTGAAAATATCGCGCCGTTACTTAAACAGGGGCTTGCCATTGCTGGACATGATTAACGAAGGCAATCTGGGCTTAATTCGCGCCGTCGAAAAGTTTGAGCCGGAACGTGGCTTCCGCTTTTCTACCTACGCAACCTGGTGGATACGACAGGCGATTGAACGCGCCATCATGAACCAGACCCGCACCATCCGCCTGCCCATCCACATCGTCAAGGAAATGAATGTCTACTTAAAGGCGCAACGGCAGCTAGCTCAACAGCTGGATCGCACGCCTAGCTCCGAAGACATCGCCAAACATCTCAACAAACCCATCGATAAAGTCGAAAAAATGC
Source organism: Methylosoma difficile (assembly GCF_054657615.1). Taxonomy (NCBI): domain Bacteria; kingdom Pseudomonadati; phylum Pseudomonadota; class Gammaproteobacteria; order Methylococcales; family Methylococcaceae; genus Methylosoma; species Methylosoma difficile. The sequence continues at coordinate 507,464 of NZ_BAAHYJ010000001.1, forward strand.
TCAAGCTGAACGAGCGCGTCACGTCCGTTGACGTTCCCACCAGCAAAGACATCGACAAACCGCTAGTAGAAACCATCACCAACGAGGCCGATCTGCCGCATGACGAACGCCTGCAAGAAGACGGCATCCGCAAAAACATCACCGGCTGGGTTTTTGAACTGCCTGAAAAACAACGGGAAGTGATTTGCCGACGTTACGGCCTTTGCGGCTACGACGAAGAAACCCTTGAAGAAGTGGCCCAAGAACTGGGCGTCACCCGTGAACGTATCCGGCAAATCCAAATGGACGGACTCAAACGCCTAAAAGAAATCTTGCACACGCAAGGCTATTCTTTTGAATCCATTTTTAACTGAGCAGATGTTTTTCTGCCTGCAAAGGCCAGTCGCGGTAATTGAACACTTGGCCTTGTTCGCGCACCGTCGCGCAATTGTCCAAATCCACCTCGGAATATAGCCATTGGGTTTGGTTGAACCCGCCCATTGCCAACACGCCGTTATCAGGAAAACCACGATCCACTGGCGTGTAAACGCCCGCAGCCCCCACATTGACATCCACCGCTTCCGACCACGGCGCCAAACCAACCAGCGGAGATTGCACCACATAGCATTGATTTTCCAACGCCCGCGCCTGGCAACCGATTTTTACCCGATGATAACCCGCCACAGTATCCGTACAACTTGGCACTAAAATCAGGTTTGCACCGGCAGCCACTTGTTGCCGCGCCAGTAGCGGAAACTCGCTGTCATAACAAATGTTGATCGCGATAGTGCCGTATTCGGTCGCAAAGGTTTTTAATTCATCGCCTGCTTGGATAAACCAATGCTCGTTTTCAAAACGGGTCATCATCAGCTTATCTTGAAATTCAATGCGACCATCCGGCATCAACAAATAAGCGCGGTTGCGGTACGCGCCGCTATCCATCTGCACGGGGAAGGTGCCAGCTTGAATAATGCAACCCTGTTCGCTTGCCAAACCTTGGAACAAGTCCAAAAAATCTTGGTGGACAGTTTGCAAGGCTTCCAGCTGTTTGCTTAACGACGAATACACGTCCACGCCAAACAGCGATGCCAACTCCATACTGAAGTATTCGGGGAACAGCAAAATTTTCGCCTGTTGTCCGGCGGCATCCACCACCCAACGCTCGACTTTGCGGCGGTATTCGTGCCAATTGGCTAAAAAGCCCACATCATATTGGGCGGCGGCAATTTTAACGTTCATCTTTTAACCAAAAAGTCATGGGTTTAGCGGTTTCCTCATCGTCATCCAAATCTTTCCATAGATAGCTGGTGTGCAATTCAGCGTGCTTAAAATAGCCGCGTTTGTTCCAGAATTTATCCAGCGGCACATAATCGGCAGGTCGGCGCGGATGGTCAACAGGCCGCTCGACACAACAGAAGGTAATATGCCTAAAGCCGCCCAGTTCAGCGGCATGGGCTTCGCGTTCTTCAAAAAAACGCACGCCAATTCCTAGACCGCGATAATTTTTATTCAATACCGATTCGCTGCAATAAAACACTTCTTCCAAAACATAACCGTGGTCAAGAAACGGCTTTTGCATTTCTTCCGTTTCAAATTGCATGGGAATAGCTGTCGATGCGCCCACGACGCTGTCGCCATCCAAAGCCAAAACGATGACGCTTTGTTCGCAATTTAAGTAGGTTTGCAGATATTTTTCTTCATACTCGTAAGTACCGTCATACAAATACGGAAACTCGCGGAATACTTCAATTCTAAGGCGCGCCAATTCTGGGATATAACGTTCCAGTGCTTTGCCGCTGCATCGTTCAATACGGATTTGGGTCATAGCTGAAAAAGGAAAATAAACAAAACGATCATTTTAACGGAACCACATCAATTTTTAATGCCTGTACCGCGGTGCAACAAGAACAGGCTAAACAAAACCAACACGGTAATAAAACCGCCGGTGATGACAAATGCCAGCGTGACATCGACATCGGACACGCCAATCAGGCCATAACGGAAGGCATTGACCATGTACAAAATCGGGTTGCCCATAGAGATGGTTTGCCACGTTTCAGACAGCATTTCCACCGTGTAAAAAACCCCGCCCAAATAGCTGAGCGGTGTCAGCACAAAATTAGGGATGATGGAAATGTCGTCAAAACTTTCGGCCAAAATGGCGTTGATGAAACCTGCCAAGGAGAACAAGATTGCCGTCAGCAAAGCAATGCTGATGGCGATGGCAGGATGCTGGAACTCCAGCGGATCAAAGAGCATGGAGATCAACGCCACAACGCCTCCCACCAACACCCCCCGGACAATGCCGCCGCTGACATAACCTGCCAAAATCACCCAATTCGGCACAGGCGCCACCAATAACTCCTCGATATTGCGCTGGAATTTTGTCGAATAAAACGATGACACCACGTTGGAGTAAGCATGACTGATGACCGACATCAAAATAATGCCCGGCACGATGTAATCCATATAGCTGACGCCGTGGATGTCGCCCAAACGACCGCCAATCAGTTTGCCGAAGATCAAAAAATACAAGGCCGTCGTGATCGCGGGCGGCAACAAGGTTTGCGGCCAAATGCGGATAAAGCGTTTGGTTTCTTTATAAACAATGGTGCGGAAGGCAATGCCGGTATTCATGATTGCACTCCTGCGCTTTTGCTGTCGACCAAATCCATAAACAGCTGCTCCAAGCGGTTGCTTTTGTTTTTTAAGCTGATAACTTCGATATTTTGCAGGGAAAGCTCGGCAAACAAGCGGTTTAAGCCCAATTCTTTAGGGACCGAAACATTGAGGATATGGTCTTCAACCCGTTCAATAAAGTAGCCGTCAATCACCGGCGCGACCGCCAACGGCTTTGCCAAGTCCAAAATAAAATGGTCAACATGCAAACGCGCCAACAAGCTTTTCATATCGGAATGTTCGACAATGCGGCCTTGGTCAATAATGGCAATATTGCGGCACAGGCTTTCGGCCTCTTCCAGGTAGTGCGTCGTTAAGATAATGGTCGTGCCTTCTTGGTTGACTTGCTCCATCATTTGCCACATGGAGCGGCGGATTTCAATGTCAACACCGGCAGTGGGTTCGTCCAAAATCAGCAACTTAGGTGCATGAACCATGGCGCGGGCAATCATCACCCGACGCTTCATACCGCCTGACAAACGCCGCGACACAGTATCGCGCTTATCCCACAAATCCATTTGCTTTAGGCAATGCTCAGTACGCTGCAAGGCCAGTTTGCGGGGCATGCCGTAATAGCCCGCCATGTTGAGGACAATACTTTTAGCAGTGTCGAATTGGTTAAAATTGACTTCTTGCGGCACCAGGCCGATGCAGGTTTTGGCTTGGTCACGCTGTTTTTGTAGATCATGACCAAAAATGCTGACCGAGCCGCTGCTGGCGGTCACCAAAGAGCTGATAATGCCAATCGCGGTCGATTTGCCAGCACCATTAGGGCCCAGCAAAGCAAAAAAATCGCCCGCCTGCACATCCAAATCAATGCCTTTTAAGGCTTCAAAGCCGTTTTGGTAGGTTTTTTTAAGATTTTTTATCGAAAGTGCATTCATGCTAAAACAATCAATTAACGGCAGCCGTCAAATTTAAGGTTAAGTGGACTGCCCATCCATTGTAAAATGCTGGACATGGCTGGCTAAAAGCTAGCAATCTTATCAGAAAATCGCCTTTCCGTAGACAAAACTGGACCGCACATGCCCAAGAATCCGCCCGAAATTGTTGCCGCCTTAGACTTAGGTTCGAACAGCTTCCACATGATTGTTTGCAGCCTGCACAACGGGCAATTACAAACACTAGACAGCCTTAAAGAAATGGTGCGCCTCGCTTCTGGTCTCGACAAAGACAACCTACTCGACGAAGCCGCCCAACAACGCGCGCTCGCCTGCTTGGAACGCTTCGGGCAGCGTATCCGCAACTTTCCGCCGGGCAGCGTGCGCGTGGTGGGAACAAACACACTCAGAACGGCAAAAAACATCCAAGGCTTTTTGCAGTCCGCCGAAAAAGCCTTAAACCATCCTATCGACATCATTTCCGGCATTGAAGAAGCGCGCATGATTTACATGGGCGTGGCGGGCAGTTTGGGCAATATCCCCGGCTTGCGCTTAGTGATTGACATTGGCGGCGGTAGCACCGAATACATTATCGGCTCGGACAGCACGCCGCACGACAAAGAAAGCCTGCACATGGGCTGTGTCACCGTCAGCAAGTTGTTCTTCAAAGACGGCAAGCTTTCAAAAGAGGCCATGAAAAAAGCCGTGTTGTTCGCAGAACAAGAACTGGAACCCGTCGAACTGCGCTTCCACTGCGAACACTGGGAACAGGCCATTGGCGCATCCGGCAGCCTGCGGGCCATCGCGCGCGTATTGGCAGCGGCGGGCTGGTGCAACAACGGCATCACCCGCGAAGCCTTGGAGCGGCTGGTGAACCACATCAGCAATTGCAGCCACGTCAGCGAGATGAATTTGCCAGGGCTGGATACCGAACGCCTGCCGGTTTTCCCAGGCGGTGTCGCCATCGCCTACGCCAGCTTCAAAACGCTGGGCATCGAGCAAATGACCATCTCCGACGGCGCGTTGCGGGAAGGTCTGATCCAAGATTTGTTGGGGCGTATTTACGACCACGACATCCGTGCCGCCACCGTACAAACGGTCGCGGAGCGTTACCATATCGACCAAGCCCAAGCCCTGCGCGTCAAGCACACGGCGCAAGCCTTCCTGACGCAATTTGATGAAGAGGCTTACCCGTTCAACAACGAAACCGCTTGGCAATTTTTGGCATGGGCGGCTGATTTGCATGAAATAGGCCGCGACATTGCCCACAGCGGCTACCACAAACACAGCGCTTATATCATTGAAAACGCCGACTTAGCGGGTTTTTCCAAACAAGACCAACTGCTGCTGTCCGCCATCATCCGTTCACATCGGCGTAAATTTGCCTCAGCGCGCTTTAGCGAACTGCCGGCACCTTGGAACAGCCATGCCGCCTTGCTGACCTTGCTGTTGCGTTTATCCGTCTTGCTGCACCGCAACCGCCATGAAGAAGATTTGCCAGATGTTAAAATTACTTTGGCAAAAAACAAACTGACTTTGGCTTTCCCTAAAGGCTGGTTGGCACAATCACCGCTGACGCTCGCCGATTTGAACTTGGAATCCGAATACCTGAAAGCCGCCGGCTATAGCTTGACCTTCTCTTAAGGCTTATGAAGTTACTGCTACGCATTTTGGCCTACAGCCTGATTGCGCTCACGCTTTTTTGCGCCAGCATCGTGCTGTTTGCCGTTAGCGATGAACCGGATGTGCAATTGGGCTGGACGCTAAGCCCCGATAAAATAGCCCGCGCCAAGAAAATCCTCCACGAAGGCTCCAAAACCAAACCGGATGAAATCGGCACTATCGAGCTAAGCGGCGACGACCTCATCCTGGCTGCCAATTATTTACTTAACCGCTACAGCAAAAGCGCGGTGGACATTTCACTTAAAGAAAATAAGCTGAAATTTATTGTCACCACCACCTTGCCCAAAAATAAGCTGGGCAAATACCTGAACATCACCTTGCGCCTAGGCAATGTGGAAGGACACCAATTGCCCACCATCACCAAATTTAAGGCCGGCAGCTTGCTGCTGCCATCTTATCTGGCGGCGCTTGCCATTGATTGGGGCATCAGCCATTCGCAACTGAACAACTACTTTATTCTCGCCACCCGCCCCATTAAGGCGGTGGACATTAGCGCCGAAAAAATTGTCATTACCTACTTTTCCAGCCGCGAATCGCTCATCCAAGCACGCAACTTTTTGACTTACAACGGCGAAAACCCGCCGCCCGACATTTATCGGGAAAAACTTGCCGAAGCCATCGCCAAGCATGACCCCAAGTGGCGTCTGTCCTTAGCGGAACTGCTGCAACCCTTGTTTGCCTTGGCTTTGCAACGCTCGACACCGGAAACCGCTGTCGCCGAAAATCGTTGGGCAATTGCTGCCGTCAACGATTACATCAACCGTTTCGATCCTGAACAAACAAGGCATGCGCCTTATCATCCAGTTTTTCTCTATAAACGTACCGACTTGGCCCAGCATTTCGTCAGCTCGGCAGCCATTACCGCGTCAGTCAGCGTACAAGTCTCGGAAGCTGTTGGCGTAGAAAAAGAACTGCACGATGCCCAAGGCAAAAGTGGTTTTAGTTTTGTCGATTTGGCTGCCGATAAAGCCGGCACACGATTTGGCTTAATGGCAACTGCGCCGGAAAGCGCCCAGAAGTTTCAGCAAGCTATGGCAAATATCAAGGACTATCAAGCCTTTATGCCAGACCCTAGCGATTTGCCCGAACACATGAGCACAGAAGAATTTGCCAAGCGTTTTGGCTCAACACAAAGTGCTGAATATCAAAAGCTTTCACAAGAGATTGAAGCAAGGATTGCGGCTGCGCCCATTTATGGGCAATAACCGCCAGAAACGGAAGAGGGGCAAAAAAACGATTTTTTTGCCCCTCGAATAGACTTGCTTAACGGGCCTTGGAAAAAGAACCAAAGCCAGCGGCTAAAACCCGCTTAGTTAAAGGTTTTGCCTGGTGTGCCTGGCAAAGTTGGCATGGTCTGTTTAGGGAACTCGCCGGTCAAACCGTTCAAGAACGCAACAATATCAGCCACTTCAGCATCAGTCAGGTCTTTGTTCAACTGCGACTTGCCCATTACTTCAACCGCTTTTTCCAACGTTTTGACCGAACCGTTATGGAAATAAGGTGCCGTCAACGCGATGTTACGTAAGGTTGGCACTTTCCAAAGATGTTTGTCGGCGTCGTTTTTAGTGACTTCAGCCAAACCTTTGTCTTGTTTGAAATGGTATTGCGCGGCGAAGAAGCCGTTTTCAAACACAGGGAAACGTTGGAACATGCCCGCACCGTTAAATGCTGGGCCACTGTGGCAGCTGGTGCAGCCCAATTCTTGCATTTTTTCCATACCGCGCACTTGTTGTTCAGTCAGCGCGTGGGTTTCGCCTTTGACATAACGGTCGTAAGGACTGTTGGGTGTAATCAAAGTGCGCTCGTAAGCGGCAATGGCTTTGGTGGCGTTGTCTTTTGTGATGGAATCCGCACCGCCAAAGGCTTCGTCAAAGGCTTTTTTGTAGCCGCCGATTTCTTTCAAACGGACAACCACGTCATCCCAGCTTTTCATACCCATTTCGATCGGATTGGTGACCGGGCCTGCTGCTTGGGCTTCCAAGCTTGGCGCGCGACCATCCCAGAATTGCACAGTGTTAAAGGCAGCATTCCAAACGGTTGGCGCACTACGCCCACCTGTTTGACCGTTAACGCCCATCGAGTTAGGACGATTGTCTTCACCGCCCAACATCGTGTTATGGCATGAAGAGCAAGAAACCGTGCCAGTCGATGACAGGCGTGGGTCGTGATAAAGCATTTGCCCTAAGGCCACTTTGGCGGGGGTAGTTTCGTTGTCAGCCGGTGCAGTGGCTTCGGTTGGTAAAGCTTCCCATGCAGAAGCAACAGAGACAGAACCGGCTAATGCCAATGCAGTAACCAATAAGCGAATTTTGAACATAACCATTCTCCAAATTTTTATTATTAAAATAGTGTTAATCAGGGCGGCATCAGCCCTGCTATATCTGTTCGGGCAGATTGGTTTGATGCCGCTTTTAACTTGTATACCCGCTTGAATTGTAAAATAGATTACTCACAAGATACAATGAAATTACCATGACGGCACAATGCCGCAAGTTCACGCACGCCAAATCCGCCAAGGCAAGCGCCCTAGGCGTCACCATCCAAGGTTTGTAAGATTTTCTCGCGGATCAACGCCTGTTTGGCCTCATCATTGATAGGTTGGGCATTCATATCAGTGATGTAAAACATATCCTCCACGCGGCTGCCAATCGTGGTGATTTTTGCGCTGTGCAGGTTAATGCCTTGCTGGATAAAAGCCCGACCGATTTTTGACAACAATCCGGCGCGATCCGTGGTAATCAACTCCATCACCGTATGCCGGTTAAGGCCATCCGCCTGAAAACCAATACTGGTTGGAATAGGGAAATGCTTGGCTTGGCGGGATTGGCGATGGATGTTGCGGCGTTCCAATACCTCATGCTTAGCCAAATTGTGGCGCAGCGAGGCGCAAATATGTTCTTGGCGGCAACTGTCGTTAATGGGTTCGCCCGACTGTTCCAGAATTTGGAAACTGTTCAGCACATAATCGTCTTGCGTGGTCATGATGCGGGCATCGAGGATCGACAAGCCCAACTGATCTAACGTCGCCGTGCTGAGCGAGAAGATGGCGCCTTCGTTTTTGGTGTAAACAAACACCTCGGCACTGCCACGCTGGGTCAGTGGGCGGAACAGCACCAATGGCAAATCTTCGCTACCGCAGGTGGCAATGGCTTGACTATGCCAAGCGATTTCATCGGCGCTGTAACGCAGGAAATAATCATCAGGCGCGAATTCCCATGTGGCATCAATCGTGGCTTCGTCCATGCCCAATTTAAGCAGCTCATCCTTGGCTTCCCTTTTGTTTTCGCGCAGACGATCCGCTATCGCCGCCGGATTTTGCAAGCCTTTGCGCAACACGGCTTGCGTTGATGTGTACAGCTCCCTGAGCAAATAATCTTTCCAAGAATTCCACAATTCCGGACTGGTGGCGCGGATGTCCGCCACCGTCAGCAAATACAAGTGGTTGAGGTAGTTGACATTGCCCACTTGGCAGGCAAACTCATGCACCACATCGGCATCGCTGATGTCTTTGCGCTGCGCGGTCATCGACATCATCAAATGGTTGCGGACCAACCAAGACACCAATTTGGTGTCCTGCACTGACAAGCCATGCTGGCTACAGAAAGCAGCGGCAATATCTTCGCCGATGGAAGAATGGTCACCACCCATGCCTTTGGCGATGTCATGGAACAAAGCCGCCAAATACAACACTTCCGGCTTGGGGATCAACTCGAAAATGGTTGAGCAGAACGGCAATTCTTGGGCATGTTCGGTCATTGAAAAACGCCGCAAATTACGCACCACGAACAGCGTATGCTCGTCCACCGTATAAATGTGGAACAGGTCGTACTGCATTCTGGCGACAATATTGGCGAATGATGGCAGATACGCCGCCAGCACACCGTAGCGGTTCATTCGCCGCAACAAATGGGTGATGCAGTTGGATTGACGGAAAATTTCTATAAAATATCGGTTAGCCGTTTTGTTGGCACGGAATGCATCATCAATCAGATACAGGTTTTTGCGGATCAAGCGGATGGTGGTGGCGCGCACGCCCTGCAAGCTGGCATTTTTTTGCAACAGCAAGAAAATTTCCAGCAGCAGCAGCGGTTCACGCTCAAAAACCTCATCATCAACCGCTTCCAAATAGCCATTGATGGCAACAAAATGGTCGTTGATGTCAACCGGACGACAGCCTGTTCCGGCCTCGCCGCAAACAAAACGTTCATTGAAGAGCTGCAAGAGCATCTCATTCAGCCGTTCCAAGCCCTGCACCGTTTTAAAATAAAACTGCATGAACTGTTCGACCGCTTGGTTGTTGCGTTGCTGTTCGCCACCAAAACCGAACTGGTGGGCCAGATCGCGCTGGTAATCAAAAATCAAGCGGTCTTCGCCGCGCTGGGTCATCACATGCAAGGCATAGCGGATACGCCACAAGACATCGCGGGCGGCAATCAGCTCGTTGTATTCCGATTCCGGCATAAAACCGTATTTAATCAGCTCCTTAAGCGTGGATGAGTTGTAATGGCGCTTGAACACCCAAGCCACCACCTGCATATCGCGCAAACCGCCCGGGCCTTCTTTGACATTCGGCTCCAAGTTATAAGCGGTGTCGTGGAATTTACTGTAGCGCTGGCGTTGCTCTTCCATTTTGGCGGCAAAAAACAAATCGGAAGGCCAGATTTTGTCGGGGGAAGTACGGTCTTTCAGCTCCTCAAAAAGCCGGTAATTGCCTTGCAGCAGACGCAACTCCATCAGGCTGGTCATCACCGTTTGCTCGGCCAGCGCGGTCTGTAGGCATTGTTCGATCGTGCGGACGCTCTGCCCCAATTTCAGGCCAATATCCCAAAGGAAGGTAAACAAACCGCTTAATGCTTCCTGAAACGGGGCGGTGTCGCCAGTATCCAACAAGACAACAATATCCACGTCCGAATAAGGGAACAATTCGCGGCGACCATAACCACCAACGGCAATCAAACACAACTGCGCGGCGTGTGGGCCCAAGTAATGCTGCCAAGCCGCCGATAATAAGCCGTCGATAAAATCCGACTTTTCTTTCAGTAAGTCGGAAACCGAATTGAACGGGTCAAACCTTTCCTGCAGCTCAGCATCCTTTTGTTTGAGCAGTTGCTTAAAGGCAGAAACGCTGTCAGTCTGCGCGAACAAGGCTTGATAATTATCCATGGGTTACATTTCTTCTTTGCGTAGGGTAAGAATTTCATAGCCCGTGTCAGTGACCAGCACGGTATGCTCCCACTGCGCGGACAGGCTGCGGTCTTTGGTGACCGCCGTCCAACCATCCGCCAGCACTTTGACATGGCGTTTGCCCAAGTTAATCATCGGTTCGATGGTGATTATCATGCCAGCATCCAATGTCTCCCCGGTTCCCGGCTTGCCGTAATGCAGCACTTGCGGCTCTTCGTGAAATTTTTTGCCAATACCGTGTCCGCAAAACTCCCTAACGACTGAATAACGGTTGCTTTCGGCATGCTTTTGGATGGCGAAGCCAATATCACCCAAGGTTGCGCCAGGCTTGACCTGCTCGATGCCTAAGAACATTGACTCGCGGGCTATTTTTACCAAGCGTTTGGCGTGGGCGCTAACATCACCGACACAAAACATCATACTGGTGTCACCGTGATAGTCGTCTTTAATGACCGTAATATCAACATTGACAATGTCGCCCGATTTAAGCTTTTTTTCGCAAGGAATGCCGTGGCAAACCTGCTGGTTAATCGAGGTGCAAATCGACTTGGGGAAACCGTGGTAGTTGAGCGGCGCAGGGATAGCCTGCTGTTCGTTGACGATGTAATCGTGGCATATTTGATTCAGCTGGTCGGTGGTTACGCCCGGCACAACATACGGCACAATCATTTCCAGCACTTCAGCCGCCAAGCGTCCGGCAACACGCATTTTTTCAATTTCAGCGGCAGTTTTTATTACGATGCTCATGTTTCTTAGCTTAAGGATGGCTCTGTCTAGTGATAATACCGCCTGAAACCCAGTAATACGCTCAGGCAATTTCGCTGAGTTTAACAGAGATTGGCTTGTTGTAAAAAGCTAATTATGGTATAAAGCTAAGTTCATTTTTTAATTAATACTCACGTTTGTCGTCACGTTTAGCAGGGTGCTGGCTCATTTAACGATGTTGCCGGTTGCTGATCGGGGCAAGCGGAGGCTCAACCCAGTCGGGCGCTATCCCGGCAATCATCTTAGGAGAAATAAATGGCAGCTGTATCCATGCGTCAAATGCTTGAAGCGGGCGTCCACTTTGGACACCAAACCCGTTACTGGAACCCCAAAATGGCTAACTACCTTTTCGGTTCACGTAACAAAATCCATATCATCGATTTGGAAAAAACGCTTCCATTGTTCAACGACGCAATGAACTACTTGGGTCAAATGGCCGCAAACAAAGGCACCATCTTGTTTGTTGGCACTAAAAAAGCGGCCCGTAAAGTGGTTGCCGAAGAAGCCGCTCGTTGTGGCATGCCCTACGTCAACCATCGCTGGTTGGGCGGCATGATGACCAACTTCAAAACCATCAAAAAATCTATCGCACGCCTGAAAGAATTGGAAGCGATGAAAGCAGACGGCACACTGTACCAACGTTTCGGCAAAAAAGAAGCTTTGGGCATGGAGCGCGAGCTGGAAAAATTGGAACGCAGCTTAGGCGGCATTAAAGACATGAAAGGCATCCCTGATGTCATCTTCATTCTTGACGTAGGCTACGAAAAGAACGCCATTGGCGAAGCCAAAAAATTAGGCATCCCCGTGGTCGGCATTGTCGATTCCAACAACTCACCAGAAAAAATCGACTACGTCATTCCTGGCAATGACGACTCTATCCGTGCCGTTAAGTTGTACTGCGAAAGCGTGTCAGCCGCCATCTTGGAAGCCAAATCAGCCACTTTGAGCTTATCAGCCAAAGCCGATGATTTTGTTGAAGAAGCCGCAGCAGAATAATTTGAATAATGGCGGGCTGTGCCTGCCAAGCAGTTAAAAGCAAAGAACGCCTCCTTTTGGGGGCGTTTTTATAGTGACGACACCATTAGAGGAAACAATCATGAGTATTACAATCAGCGCAGGCATGGTAAAAGAACTGCGCGAAAGAACCAGCTCCGGCATGATGGAATGTAAAAAAGCCTTGGTTGAAGCCAACGGCGACATGGAATTGGCGATTGAAAACATGCGTAAAGCCGGTTTGGCGCGCGCCGACAAAAAATCCGGACGTATCGCTGCCGAAGGCATCATTGGCGTTCAAGTCAGCGGCGACGGCAAAACCGTTGCGATTGTTGACATCAACTGCGAAACTGACTTCGTTGCCAAAGCCGACGACTTTGTTGGTTTTGTTAAAAACGTCACCGAAGGCTTGTTAATCGCCAACATCGAAACTGACGAACAATTATTGGCAATGCCTTTAGGCGATGCCACCGTTGATGAAGTGCGTCGTGGCTTGGTATCAAAACTGGGCGAAAACATCACCATCAGACGCTTCCAAAAATTCCAAACCGAAAACGGCGGCACCGCCTGCTACCTGCACGGCAGCAAAATCGGCGTTATCGTCGAATTGGCAAAAGCTGACAGCGACTTAGGCAAAGATGTTGCCATGCATATCGCCGCTTGCAAACCTGAGTGCGTCTCTGAAGACCAAGTGTCTGCCGAATCCATCCAAAAAGAAAAGGAAATCTTCAGCGCACAAGCGGCTGAAAGCGGAAAACCTGCTGAAATCATTGAAAAAATGGTCATGGGCCGCATCAGCAAATTCTTGGCGGAAATCACCTTGAACGGTCAACCTTTCGTTAAAGACGACAAAGTCACCGTCGGCAAATTAGTTGCCAGCAAAGACAATGCCGTGATCCGCTTCAGCCGTTTTGAAGTCGGTGAAGGCATCGAGAAAAAAGAAGAAAACTTCGCAGAGGAAGTGATGGCGCAAGTACGGGCCCACTAAATTCCGACCCGCCACAACGGAGGTATCAAAACAGCCGTTGTGGCAACACGACAAACTCCGTGGTTACCCCTTAAACTTTGACCCCTTACCCTACAATGACCCAACTGATCTGTAAGAGAATTTTACTTAAGCTAAGCGGTGAAGCGTTAATGGGCGAGTCAGGCTCAAGCATTGATGCTGGCATAGTCAAACGACTGGCCATTGAAATTAAAGAATTATGTGATGCGGGCCTGCAAGTGGGCTTGGTGATTGGTGGCGGCAACATCCTGCGCGGCTCGCAACAAGCTTCCGAAGGCTTGGACCGAGTCACCGGCGACCAAATGGGCATGTTGGCAACCGTGATTAATGCGCTAGCCATGCAAGATGCCTTGGAATTCTTAGGCCAGCCTGTGCGGGTCATGTCCGCATTAAAAATCAACCAGGTCTGTGAAGACTACATCCGCCGCCGCGCCGTCCGCCATTTGGAAAAAGGCCGTGTTGTGGTATTCGCTGCCGGTACCGGCAACCCATTTTTCACCACCGATTCGGCAGCCAGCCTCAGAGCCATTGAAATCAATGCCGATCTGATGATTAAAGCCACCAAAGTCAAAGGCGTTTACTCAGCCGATCCGCACAAAGTTGCCGATGCCGTGCTGTACACCCGCTTATCTTATGACGACGCCCTAGACCAACGCCTTAACGTGATGGACACCACCGCCTTGGTACTGTGCCGTGACAACAATGTGCCGATGCGGGTCATGAATATTTTTGAGTCGGGCGCTATTATGCGGCTCATGCAAGGCGAGGACATCGGTACGCTAATTGAGAAAGGAACAGAGCAATGATTAACGACATTCAAAAAGATGCCGCCACCCGCATGGGCAAAAGCATCGAATCCGTAAAACACGAGTTTTCTAAAATCCGTACCGGACGGGCGCACCCTAGCTTATTGGATCAGATCAGCGTCAATTATTACGGCACCGACAGCGCCTTATCGCAAGTTGCCAATATTGCCGTTGAAGATGCCCGCACCTTATCTATTACACCTTGGGAAAAACCCATGGTGCAAGCGATTGAAAAGGCCATTTTAAAGTCTGACTTAGGCTTAAACCCTGCCGTTAACGGCATGGTCATCCGCATTCCTTTGCCGCCGCTGACGGAAGAACGTCGCCGCAGCTTGGTCAAAGTGGTAAAAAATGAAGCGGAAAACGGTCGTGTGGCTATTCGTAATATCCGCCGCGATGCCAATTCGGAAATTAAAGACGCTTTAAAAGAAAAGCTGGTTTCCGAAGACGAAGCCCGCGCTGGCGAAGAAAAAATCCAAAAGTTGACCGACCAATACATTAAAGAAGTCGAAAAGCTGCTGGAAGCCAAAGAAGCCGATTTGCTGTCTTTGTAAATCGAGACCCGTTCATGTCCAGTGATGATATAACCCCCTCCGAACCCAGCCTGCCCCGCCATATTGCCGTCATCATGGACGGCAACGGACGTTGGGCACAAAAACGCTTTATGCCGCGTGCTTTCGGGCATCAGGCGGGGGTCAGCACTGTCCGAAAGATGGTCGAATATTGCGCCAAACGGAAAATCGAAGTACTCAGCTTATTTGCATTCAGCAGCGAAAATTGGCGACGCCCTGAAGAAGAAGTCTCGTTGCTGATGAGCTTGTTTTTGACTACCCTGCAAAAGGAAGTCGACAAGCTTGACCGCAACAACATTTGCCTGCGCTTCATCGGCGACCGCACGGCCTTTGCTGAAGCACTGCAAAAAAAGATGAGCGAAGCCGAAGCACAAACCCAACACAACACAGCCCTCACCTTAGTAATCGCCGTCAACTACGGCGGTCACTGGGATATGTGCCAAGCCGCCCAAGCTGTATTCGACAAAATGTCCCGTGGCGAACTGCCAAAACAAACAATTGATGCCAAGCTCATCAACCAGCATCTAGCCACCCAAGGCATACCAGACCCTGATTTATTCATCAGAACAGGCGGCGAACAGCGCATCAGTAACTTTATGCTCTGGCAACTGGCCTACACGGAAATGTATTTTACCCCAACTCTTTGGCCTGACTTTGACGAGCAAGCGATGGCTACCGCTATTGCCAGCTTCCAAAGCCGGCAACGGCGCTTTGGCCACACCGGCGAACAAATCGCCAACCAATCCGCCAAACCTTAAACCTAATAACCCCGAACTTAAAGCTATGTTAATACAGCGAATCATCACCGGATCAATCATGGCAGCCCTGCTCGCCTTCGCGGTACTTAATTTTTCCGCAGAATATTTTTCCCTTGTTTTAGGCGTACTGATCCTTCTGGGTGCATGGGAATGGGCATTTCTGGCTGGCCTTAACGCCATCTACCAACGGGTTTTGTTTGTCTTGCTAACGCTACTGCCCATTCTGGCCATCCAGTTCTGGACACAAATTTTAGAACTGATTTCGCAAACCTTTGATTGGACAGAAGTCCGTACCTATTCGGGCATTTTGGAATGGCTGGTTATACCGCCCGTGATCTTCTGGATATTAATCACGCTGCTGATCCGCAACTCACCACAAGGCATTTTGGCTTTGCGTCCCAAAAGATGGCAAAAAGCGTTCATTGGCTTTTTTATCCTTATTTCCTGCTGGATGTTCATCGCCCGCCTCAGAGCCTTCTACGGCGCGGAAATGACCTTATATTTCATGATGATCGTTTGGATAGCCGACATTAGCGCCTATTTCACCGGTCGCAAATTTGGCAAAAACAAACTTTCGCCCGACATTAGCCCCGGCAAAACCGTTGAAGGCATGTTCGGTGCATTAATTTCCGGCGCGTTAAGCGCGGTGGTGCTAAGCTTGATTTACGGCTTCCCCATCATCATCGCTTCAGATTTTGTCCTGCTGTCCACGTTAACCGTCTTGATCTCCATTTACGGTGACTTGTTCATCAGCATTGCCAAACGGCAACGCGGCGTTAAAGACAGCGGTACGTTGTTGCCAGGTCATGGCGGCATTTTAGACAGGATTGACAGCGCCATCGCCGCCGCCCCCCTCTTCTACGCTGGCGTTTACTTAATTTACGAGCAAGTTTCATGAAAGGCATCTGCATACTCGGTGCGACCGGTTCTATCGGCGTCAGCACCTTAGACGTCGTCGGACGACACCCCACCCTTTACAAAGTCGTTGCCTTAACCGCCAACACCAATATCGATACCTTATTTGAGCAATGCCTCGCGCATCGCCCGCAAGTTGTCGTCGTCGTCAACGAAGCCAAAGCGGCGGCATTTAAAAGTCAACTGGTCGGCACGGCAATTGCCGATATGGAAGTCTTAGCAGGCGCAGAAGCACTCAGCCAAGTGGCGACCATGCCGGAAGTCGACTCAGTAATGGCAGCCATTGTGGGTGCGGCGGGTCTGTTGCCTACGTTGGCAGCCGCCCAAGCGGGCAAAACGGTGCTGCTCGCCAACAAAGAAGCGCTAGTCATGTCTGGCGATATTTTCATGCAAGCGGTCGCCCAATCAGGCGCTCTATTGTTGCCTATCGACAGCGAACACAACGCCATTTTCCAATGCATGCCTGCAGGTTACCAAACCGGCAGCCGCGCAGTAACGGCACGGCGCATTTTGTTGACCGCATCAGGCGGCCCGTTCCGGCAAATGCCTTTGGATCAGCTGCCTAGCGTCACGCCAGCACAAGCCGTCGCCCATCCGAATTGGGATATGGGCAAGAAAATTTCTGTCGATTCCGCCACCATGATGAACAAAGGCTTGGAAATGATCGAAGCCTGCCTGTTGTTCAACATGCAGCCCGAGCAAATCCAAGTGGTGATCCATCCGCAAAGCGTGATCCATTCCATGGTCGATTACGTCGACGGTACGGTGTTGGCGCAAATGGGCAACCCTGACATGCGCATCCCCATTGCCCATGCCTTGGCTTCGCCTGACCGTTTCGATTCCGGTGCCGAACCACTAAATATCTTTAGCGTGCGATACATGGATTTTGAAGAACCTAATTTCGAACGCTTCCCTTGTTTGCGGTTAGCTTATCGGGCCATTGGCGCAGGCGGGATTATGCCGACCACCTTAAATGCCGCCAACGAGATTGCCGTAGAAGCCTTCCTGAATGAACTAATCCGCTTTACCGACATCCCAATCGTCATTGAACGCTGTATGGACGCGGTTGCAGCCACCCCTGCCGATAGTCTGGAACTGATTCTGCAAGCCGATCAACATGCCAGAGCGTTAGCACACGAGATCATTAGCGGACTCACACAATAATGGACATCTTTAACACCCTTTTTTACTTCATCATCGCCATTGGCGTCTTAGTTTCTTTTCACGAATTCGGACATTTTTGGGTTGCGCGTAAATTAGGGGTTAAAGTCCTTAAGTTTTCCGTCGGTTTTGGCAAGGTGCTATGGTCTTACCAAAAAAAACCGGACAGCACCGAATACGTCATCTCCGCCATTCCGCTCGGCGGCTTTGTCAAAATGGTCGACGAACGTGAAGATACGGTTGATCCTGAAGATTTGCCTTACGCCTTCAACCGCCAACCCGTTTGGGCAAGAACCGCGATTGTCGCCGCCGGTCCTATTTTTAACTTGGTCTTGGCAGTGGCCTTATTCTGGAGCGTGTTGGTCATTGGCGAAACGGGCATCAAACCGATTATTGGCACGATCAAAGCCAACACCTTAGCCGCCCAAGCAGGTTTTGCCGAAGGCGACGAAATCCTCAGCGTCAACGACCGTGCCACCCCCACTTGGACAGAAGCCATGACCGTACTGGTCACTTCCGCTCTCGATGGTGAACATGAATTCAAAATTGCCGTTCAAGACCGCAACCAGCAACAAAGCGTCAAAAACTTATCGCTAAGCGACGAAGACAGCAAAACCCCCGATGGCCTTTACGAACGCTTGGGTTTTCAACCTTGGTCGCCGAAATTGCAGCCCATTATTGGCAACATCTTGCCCGACAGCGCCGCCTTAGCCGCCAACTTAAAAACGGGCGACTTGATTATCAGTGCCGACGGCAATGCCATTACGGAATGGATACAATGGGTGGACTATGTAAAAAGCCATCCCAGCAAACCTATCAGTTTGTTAGTCCAGCGCGAAGGTCAGTCTTTACCAATCACCATCATTCCTAAAAGTGTGACCGTAGGCGACAAAACTGAAGGTAAGATTGGTGCGGGCGTTAAAGTACCCGAAGATTTGCTTAAAGCCGTTACCGTCGAATATTCATTATCGCCGCTGGCAGCCATTCCCGAAGCCTGCAAAACCACGTATTTTTACGCCAGCACCACCTTAGCCATGATGGGCAAAATGCTGATCGGCAAAGCGTCGGTAGAAAATCTCAGCGGCCCCATCAGTATTGCCCAATATGCCGGACAATCCGCCCACATGGGATTAACGCCATTCTTGAAGTTTATGGCCTTGGTCAGTGTCAGCTTAGGCGTACTCAATTTGTTGCCGGTTCCTGTATTAGATGGCGGACACCTGATGTTTTATACCATTGAAGCCATCAAAGGCAGCCCGTTGTCCGACAACGTGCAACTGTTCTACCAAAAAATTGGTATGGCTTTGTTGATGACCCTCATGGCCTTAGCCATGTTTATGGACATCAACCGTTTGTTCCAATAAACCGCCCTCGCTGTTTTGGCTATCCAATCCTGATCTAAACCTACTTATACGCAACCGAGAACGCCATGAAAAAATTTATCCAGATTGCAGCCTTATCGCTGATGTCCATCGCCGCGACGGTCAGCCATGCCAATGATGATGCGATCAAAGCATCCATCACCAAATCCATGCCTGCAGCAAAAATTGGCGACATTACAGAAACCCCGCTCAAAGGCATTTATGAAGTGTCCATAGGCGCGGAAACCATTTATATGTCAGGCGACGGGCGTTACGCGTTTCAAGGCCATTTGATTGACCTTGAAGGAAAAAAAGACTTAACCGAAGAAAAACTAAGCGCCGCCAGAAAAAAAGCGATTGCCGGAATTGGCAACAACATGATCGTTTTCAAACCTAAAATAGCCAAATACACGGTCACCATCTTCACCGACATCGACTGCGGTTATTGCCGTAAACTGCATTCAGAACTCGACACTTACTTGGCGGAAGGCATCACCATCCAATATTTGTTCTACCCAAGAGCCGGTAAAGATTCTGAGTCTTACCACAAAGCCGTTGCCGTTTGGTGCGCCAAAGACCGCAATGCCGCGTTGACCGCCGCCAAAAAAGACGAAAAATTGGACATGAAAACGTGCGAAAATCCGGTTGACGAACACATGAAATTGGCAGAAATGTTCCAATTAAGAGGCACGCCAATGATCGTCACCGAAAAAGGCAACACCTACCCAGGCTACATGCCCGCCAAACAATTGCTGGAAGCGTTGCAAGCGGAAGAATCTAACTAAAAGCAAAGATCACCGACGGGGTACAAATCGGTTTTTGTACCCCAATCCCGCCTACAACAAGCTTTTCAACTTGTACAACAAATCCAAAGCCTGCTTCGGGCTTAACTCATCGGGTCTGACATCCTCCAGCACACACACGGCGGGGTGATATTCTTTAGCCGCAAACAAATCCAACTGGTTGACTCCCGTTTCCGACTGCTTGCCTAGGTAGGCATGGTCTTCCAGCTCCTGCAATTTGGCCTTGGCCTTGTCAATCACCGAACGTGGCACGCCCGCCAAAGCCGCCACTTGCAAACCATAACTTTGGCTTGCCGGACCTTCTTTGACGGCATGCAAAAAAATGATTTTATCGCCATGTTCAACCGCGTCGAGATGGATGTTGTGGATGGATTTTTGCTCATCGGCAAGCGTGGTCAACTCAAAATAATGGGTGGCGAACAGCGTAAACGCGCGGGTTTGTTTAGCCAAAAAATCGGCACACGCCCAAGCCAGCGACAAACCATCGAACGTGCTGGTGCCCCGACCAATTTCATCCATTAAAATCAAACTGTTGGCAGTGGCATTATGCAGAATATTAGCCGTTTCCGACATCTCCACCATAAACGTTGAGCGCCCACCCGCCAAATCGTCCGACGCGCCAATACGGGTAAAAATCTTGTCGATCGGCCCACAGGTCATGGCCTTGGCAGGCACAAAGCAGCCGACATGCGCCATCAGCACAATGATCGCCGCTTGGCGCATATAAGTCGATTTACCACCCATGTTAGGACCGGTAATGATTAACATCCGCCGTTGGTTGGAAAAGGCCAAATCGTTCGGCACAAATGGCGTGTCCGAAAAACGCTCGACCACCAAATGCCGCCCCCCGTCTATCTGCAAGCCCGGTTTGCCCGTCAATTCAGGTTGCGCCAAATTAAGGGTATCGGCACGTTCGGCAAAATTAACCAGCACATCCAATTCCGCCAAACCTGCCGCACAGGTTTGCAAGGCGCTTAAAGATTCGGCAAGGGTTACCAACAACGCCTCGTACAACTGCTTTTCGAAAGCCAAAGCTTTTTCCCGCGCGCTCAGCACTTTGTCTTCAAAGCTTTTTAATTCTTGGGTAATGTAACGTTCTGCGCCTTTTAGGGTTTGTTTGCGGGTGTAGTGAGCGGGTACTTTTTCGGCGTGCAAGTGCGATATTTCAATATAAAAACCATGCACGCGGTTGTAATTGACTTTCAGCGTACTGATGCCCGTCGCGGCTTTTTCGCGGTTTTCCATATCCAACAGATATTGGTCGGCATTTTGGCTAAGATTGCGCAATTCGTCCAAATCGGCATGATAACCGCTTGCCAATACACCACCATCGCGGATCAGCACCGGCGGGTTGTCGATAATCGCCCGTTGCAATAAATCCAGCATCACCGGTTGTGTACCGATCGCTTGGCTGAGCAAGCCCAGTTGCGGATTGTCGCTACCGGCGAGGGTTTGCTGCAGTTCGGGCAATACAGCCAAAGTATTGCGCAACACCAGCAAATCACGGGGACGTGCCGATTTTAGGGCGATGCGCGAGCTGATGCGCTCAATATCACCGACTTGCCGCAGAACGCCCTGCAAGTCTTGCTGCAAACCGTCATTTACCAAACTGCCGATGCAGGTGTAGCGTTGTTTCAGCACGTGTTGGTCGCGCAAAGGCCGGTTCAGCCAGCGCCGCAAACAACGGCTGCCCATTGCCGTGGCGGTTTTGTCCAACACACCAAACAAGGTGTATTGCAACTGCCCGGTCGGGTGGTAATCCAATTCCAAATTTCGGCGGCTGGCGGCATCAAGAGCAATACCATCGTCGGTATTTTCGATGCGGATGCCTTGCAAATGCGGCAACGCGCTTTGTTGGGTGTCTTTAACGTATTGCAACAACGCGCCCGCAGCAGCGATGGCAACGGCAAGGTGTTCGCAGCCAAAGCCTTGCAAATCATGGCAATTGAACTGCTTTAACAATAATTGCCGCGCACTGGCTTGTTCAAAATGCCAAGGCGGCCTTTTGCTGATGCCGCTGCGTGGCTTGAGCGCAACAGGCAAAGTTTGGTCGTCAGACCAAAGCAGTTCCGCCGGATTCAAGCGGCTAATCTCGCTGATTAGCGCATCTTCCGAAGCCAGTTGCTGTAACACAAAACGACCGCTGCCCAAATCCAAATGCGCCAAACCGAAGCCGCCATCAGCGGCAACACTGACCGCCACCAGCAGATTGTCTTGGCGGTCTTCCAGCAAGGCTTCGTCAGTCACCGTACCGGGCGTGATGATCCGCACTACTTTACGTTCAACTGGGCCTTTTGAGGTGGCTGGATCACCGATTTGTTCGCAAATGGCGACCGATTCGCCTTGCTTGAGCAATCTCGCCAGATAACCTTCGGCAGCATGGTAAGGGATGCCCGCCATGGCAATCGGGCTGCCTGCCGAATGGCCTCGGCTGGTGAGGGTGATGTCCAGCAGCGTGGCGGCTTTTTTGGCGTCATCGAAAAACAATTCGTAAAAATCGCCCATTCGGTAGAATAACAAAGTGTCGGGATATTGCGCTTTAATCGCCAAAAACTGTTGCATCATTGGCGTGTGCTGCTCGGCAGCTTTGGGTTTTGTGGTCATGCAATCAAAAGTGGATAACGGCAATGGAAAATGGCTTAGAGGCGTTAGCCCGCCAACTGGGTGAGCAATTGTTAGCTAAACAACAAACAATGGCAACAGCGGAATCGTGTACCGGCGGCTGGATAGCACAAACGCTGACAAGTATCCCAGGCAGCTCGGCTTGGTTTGATCGTGGTTTTGTCACTTACAGTAATGCCGCCAAAATTGACATGCTGGGGGTTGACCCGCAAATAGTAGATACATCTGGCGCGGTCAGTGCAGAAACAGCATTGGCAATGGTAACAGGAGCCTTGGCGCACAGCACCGCTGACTTAGCCGTTGCCGTCACCGGTATTGCCGGCCCTGGCGGCGGCTCGGCAGAAAAACCCGTAGGCTTGGTATATTTGGCGTGGCAATGGCGAGGTGATGCGCCTGTCGTCGTAGCGAAGCAGTTTCAGGGAGACCGTCAGCAAATCAGGTTACAAACGGTAGCAACAGCATTGGCAGGCGCACTGGCATAATGCACGATACGCGAGGTTGATAATCAATCAGGAAGGCTAGGCAATTCACTTTTGGCTTTTCAAACTATTTTTAAAAGCCAAATTCAGATTCATCAAAATCGTCAAATTGTTCTCTTAGGCGTTTTTTCTCCCAATAGATTTCAATTTTTCTGCGGGCATCCCTTTTGACGCCTTCTTCTTCAACCAATCCTTCTGCTAAAGGAAAGTCACCTGCTTCAAAGATTTCGTCATCGTCATGCTCAAGTTCAGCAGAACTTGACGGCGTGACTTTCGGTGCTACTGATTTAACGGGTGTTTTAGACATTCTTCATCTCACGGTAATAAAATTGCTGCTATTTAAATATTATAAGATAGGCAAGTAAAGCAAAATAAGCGGGCAATTTAGCTATTAATTATCAACAAACCGCACGCCTACAACAAGAAGCTGAACTTGATCTTGCCATAAGCCCCCATCAACATCACGCCAATAAGCGAGGGAATGCAACTATAAGCGCAATACGGAAAAAGTCTAGTTCATCCACACAAAAGTGTCATGGTAATGAATACTTTTCGACCTTCATATGAAGAGGGCGGTTCAAGGATTTTTCAAGTGGGACGAAGATTGTTTTTATATTATTCGTTAAAAGCCGCGTCAACAATCGGCAAGCCGATAACCAATACCGGCTTCAGTCAGCAAATAGCGAGGGTGGGCGGCATCATGCTCCAGCTTTTGCCGCAGCTGCCCCATATAAATGCGGACATAATGGGCGTGTTCAACATACGCAGGCCCCCAGACCTGCAGCAACAACTGCCGATGCGTAACCACTTTTCCAGCATGATGGATAAGCGTCGCCAGCAAACGGTATTCAATAGGCGTCAGATGAACCTCCTCGGCGTTGAGGTGAACCCTGCGCCGCGCCAAATCGACGCGCAAATCGCCGACACTAAAGACGCTGCCAGCCCCATCTTCGCCCTGCACTTGCGCGGCATGGCGCAAAGACACCCGGATACGCGCCAGCAATTCGCCAATACTGAACGGCTTGGTCAGATAATCGTCAGCGCCGCTATCCAAAGCCAAAACTTTATCGTTTTCTTGGCTGCGTGCCGACAGCACAATCACCGGCAAAGCCGACCATTCGCGCAACTGTTTGATAACGGCGATACCGTCCATTTGCGGCAAGCCTAAGTCGAGGATCAGCAAATCGGGCTTGCGCAAGCCAATCTCCACCAAACCGCGCTCGCCGGTTTCGGCAGTAAACAGCTGAAAACCCTGTGCGCCCAAACTGGTGCGCAAAAACCGGGTAATTTGCGGATCGTCTTCAATCAATACAATCGTGGTTTTATGCTGCGTCATGGGGCAAATCCGGCAATAGGCTGGCGTGGATGTCGGGCGGCATGTCTTCAACCGGCAAAATAAAAAAGAATTCCGCGCCACCGCCATCGCGGTCTTTAACGCCCACAATACCGCCATGCGCTTGCACAATCGCCTTGCTAATCGACAAGCCCAAACCAACGCCACTTTGCGTGCCTTCGCGTTTAAGCTGATAAAACTTATCGAATAGCCGCTCCTGCTCAGCGAGCGGCACGCCCGGCCCGCGATCAGCCACCGATATTTTCAACGTGTGCGGCGTCAACACTCCATCAATTTCAATCGGACTGAGCGGTGGCGTATATTTACAGGCGTTCTCCAGCAGATTAACCAATACTTGTTCAATTAAGACAGCATCGAGACGCACCAAAGCCTGTGCTTTTGGCAAATGCACCGCCACCGGACGGCCTTGCAGCACTTTGTTCAAGCGCGTTAAAGCACTGCCGATCACCTCATCAACCGGCAGCCATTGCCGGTTAAGCGGCACATGTCCGGCATCCAAGCGTGCCATATCAAGAATATTGTTCGCCAGACTCGACATCCGAAGCGCTTCATCGTAAATGGTCTGGCTCAATTCGTGGCGGTCTGCCGCCGACAACCGACCAGATTCTTCAGTCAAGGAACTGGCAGCCCCCACAATCGAGGCCAACGGTGTCCGCAAATCGTGGGAAATGGCACTCAACAACGAATTGCGCAGCGATTCCGACTCGATTTTGACTTGCGCCAACTGCGCGTCTTCCATCAGCCGCACCCGCTCAATCGTTTGAGCGATTTGGTTGATGAAGGTATCCAACAAACGCCGTTGTTCGGGCAAAAATACCCGCCGCAAATTTGCCGCCTGCAAAGCCAACACCCCCAACACGCCATGAAAGCCGGTCATCGGAAAAAAGACCGCATCGGTACCCGGCAAAGTATCCGTGCCTTGCCCGGCAATTTGTCCGTGATCGAACACCCACTGCGCCACGCTTAGATCGCAACCTGTCAACGAGGCCGACAGCGGCGCTTCTAACGGATAAGCGATACGCCCGCCATTGCCATCGTCCAGCGGCAACAATATAACCGTCGTGCCGCCAAATTCAGCCTTGATGTGTTTGACGGCAATCTTAGCCGTGTCACTGACCGTACGGCTGGTTGCCAACTCTTCGCTCAGCGCGTACAAGACGCGGGCGCGACGCTCGCGATGAGCAGCAACTTTCGCTTGCGAACGCATATTGGTCGTCAAATGGCTAATCGTCAGAGCAACCAGCAACATAATGGCAAATGTCACCAAATATTGGGCATCAGCAACAGCAAAGGTATGGACAGGATCGACGAAGAAAAAATCAAAAGCGACAACACTGAGGACAGATGTCAAAATCGATGCCTCGCGCCCGAATTTGGCGGCAGCCACGACAACGCCCAGCAAATACACCATGACCAAATTGGCAAGTTCAAACCGCCCTGCCATCAGCCACGCCACTAAGCTGGTACAAAATGTCATCAATAAAGCCCAGCCGCTATTGACGAGGTTCCAACGGTGTTTGCCGCGCCCCCAAGGATGGACGACAGGGGAAGCAGCAGGGGTTAAAGGTTTATCTTGAGGACTGCCTAACAGGTATATGTTGATATTGTGAGCTTCGGCAATCAAGGTATCGACCACCGACCCCAATAACCAGCGCCGCCAGCCGCGCCGATTGGGTTTGCCCAGGACGATTTTGGTGACATTACGGTTTCTGGCGAAATTAAGGATTTCTTCGCCCATGCTGGGGCCTGATAAGGTCACGGTTTCTGCACCGAGCTGCTCAGCCAAACGCAACAAGCGTAAGACGGCATCGCGGCGTTCGGCGGGTAGGCGTTGCAATTCGGGCGTTTCCACATACAGCACGATCAGTTGTGCGTGCAGGCTAGCGGCAAAGCGCTTGCCCGCCCGTACCAAACGTTCCGCAATCGGGCTTGCGCCAATACAGACCAAAATGCGTTCACCGACTTGCCACACTTCGCGGATGGCGTGGATGTCACGGTAATCCTGCATTTGCGCATCGACGCGCTCGGCGGTGTAACGCAAAGACAGCTCGCGCAAGGCAATCAGATTGCCTTTGCGGAAAAAATTCTGCATGGCCCGCTCGGCTTGTTGATGCCCATAAACTTTGCCTTCTTTTAGGCGCACCAGCAAATCATCGGGCGGCAAATCAATCAATTCAACTTCATCCGCCAGTTCAAAAACCGTATCGGGAATGGTTTCCCAAACTTGTACGCCAGTGACTTGGCTGATGTCATCATTCAGGCTTTCCAGATGCTGCACGTTGATGGTGGTGTAGACATTGATGCCCGCGTTAAGCAATTCTTCAATATCCTGCCAGCGTTTCGGATGGCGGCTACCAACGATGTTGCTGTGCGCCAGTTCATCCACCAATACCAAAGCCGGGCGACGTTTCAGTGTGGCATCCAAATCAAACTCGCGCCAGACTTTGCCGCGATACTGCATTAGCTTGGGCGGCAGGCTATCCAAATTATGCAAGAGATTGGCGGTGTCTTGCCTATCATGGGTTTCGACAAAACCCACCACAACATCCACGCCTTCCAAACGTTTGGCATGGCCTGCCTGTAGCATTGCATAGGTTTTGCCCACGCCTGCCGCTGCGCCGAAGAAAATTTTCAGCCGTCCATGTTGGCGTTGGTTTTCCTCGCGTTCTACGCGGGCGAGCAGGGCATCGGGATTGGGGCGGCTGGGTTCTGTCATCTCAGTTTTACTGCATCAATTAAGGCGACCCTCTAAGGCCAAATTCAATTTCAACACATTGATGCGCGGTTCGCCCAAAAAACCAAATTGCCTGGCTTCAGTGAATCGTGCCACTAATGCTTCCACTTGCGCGACTGGCAAATGCCTTGCCATTGCCACGCGGTGCGCCTGATACAACGCCGCTGCCGGACTGATATGCGGATCTAAGCCACTGGCGGAAGCCATCACCAAATCAGCCGGAACCGCCCCGGTTTGGCTGGGATCGGCAGTGTGCAAATGCTCGATACGCCCTTTGACCGCTTCAATTAAGGCCGGATTGGTCGGCCCCAAATTTGAACCACTGGACGCTGCGGCATTGTAGGCAGGCGAAGTCGCCGAAGGCCGTCCCCAAAAATAACCCGGGCGGGTAAAGTTTTGCCCGATTAATACCGAGCCAAACTGTTTGTCATCCTTTGTCAACAAACTGCCGTTAGCTTGATAAGGGAAGAAAACTTGTGTGCTGATCGTGACTAACAGCGGGTAAACAATACCTGTTAATACGGTGAATAGCAGCAATAAGGATAAGGCTGGTTTTAAGGTGATTTGCATGGTAATTTTCCAATTGCTTAGTTAAAACCTATAGGATGTGCTGAGGCACGAAGCGCATCGTTCGCGTTTTACCTATCGTGGCTCAATCTAGCTTGGGGACTTATAGTTTTTTGAAAGTAAAACTGTAAGAATATTCCCTAAGTTCAAGGTTTGGTACTAACTTAGCGGCACTTACGACACGGCGATGAAAGCTACTCGCCACCAATATTCCTCTCACGGCTTTATTTTCTTCTTGTTGCAAGGACACCATGTAGTCCAATATTTGGGCAATACTTTCAGGCTTTGCCTCGCCTGCTTTCAGCTCAATGGCAACCAATCTCTGTTCTCTGTCTTCGGCCAAAATGTCAATCCTACCTCCTTCTACCGATTTTTCCTTGCCCCCATCTATTATTTTGAAGCCGACTTCCAATTGCTCGATGTTACGACGAAGCGCCATCTGCAAATCACGCTCTAGGCCAAAGAGAATTTCTTCGGCTTCTTCTTCCGGTGAGTTTTCCAAGGAAATGGGTAACTCCAATCGGTAGCCTTGATAATGTGGATTGATTGTGGTGTTCATGTAATCGAATACTTTGCCAGGATTCGACATTTCCATATAGTTACCTTCTTTTGAATCTGGCGTTCTTGGGTTCTTATAATTTCCCTCAACATCCAAAAACCAGTCTAATTGGGTATGTTCAAGACGCGCAATTTGATTTTCTTGCATCAAAGTAAGCAAGGGAACTACGCTTATGTTTTTTAGTTGGTTCGTTTCACCTCTTAAAATGCCCCGTTCCTTGAGTTCCTGTACGGTAAATTCGTTAAGAAAATCGTGCGCGTTTTTCGTTGTCATAATTTATTCTCTAGTTTTAAATATTTACAGATGATAGGTTTTTTAGGCACTTTATTTCAGTTATTAGGATGTGCCGACGATAGGAGGAGTATCGTTCGCGTTTATTAGTTACGCGAATGATGCGCTTCGTTCCTCAGCACATCCTATGAAGCTACATCAATACCAAACCCAAATCAATCAGCTTAATCCCAATAAACGGCACAATCACGCCACCGCCGCCATACACCAATAAATTATTTCTCAGCAATTGTTCTGCGCTTTGCGGGTGGTATTTCACGCCTTTCAAAGCCAGCGGTATCAGCGCGACGATGATGAGGGCGTTGAAGATAACAGCTGACAAAATCGCGTTGTTCGGGCTGCTCAAATCCATAATGTTGAGTGCGCCCAGTTCTGGGTAAGTGCTGGCAAAAGCGGCGGGAACGATGGCGAAGTATTTGGCGAGGTCGTTGGCGAGGCTGAAAGTGGTCAGCGCGCCACGGGTCATCAGCATTTGTTTGCCCGTTTCGACAATTTCAATCAATTTGGTGGGGTTGGAATCCAAATCGACCATATTGCCCGCTTCTTTGGCGGCTTGCGTGCCGGAGTTCATAGCGACGGCGACATCGGCTTGGGCGAGGGCGGGCGCGTCGTTGGTGCCGTCTCCGGTCATGGCGACGAGGCGGCCTTCAGCTTGATGGGTACGGATCAATTTCAGTTTCGCTTCGGGCGTGGCTTCGGCGAGGAAATCGTCCACACCTGCTTCGGCGGCGATGGCGGCGGCGGTTAGTCGGTTGTCGCCTGTTATCATGATGGTTTTAATGCCCATGCGCCGCAATTCGATAAAGCGTTCTTTGATGCCGCCTTTAACAGTATCTTTCAATTCAATCACACCCAAGACCCGCGCACCATCGGCAACCAACAGCGGTGTGCTGCCTCGCCGCGCTACTGTGTCGGCGACCCGTGTGGCTTGTTCGGGGAATTTTCCGTGTTGTTCTTCGACAAAACGGCGGATGGCATCCAAGGCGCCTTTGCGGATTTGCCGCTCGCCGATGTTGACGCCACTCATGCGAGTTTGGGCGCTAAACGGCACGAAAATGGCGTTAAGTTCGTGGATGTTACGTTCTCGGATGGCGAATTTTTGCTTCGCCAGCACGATAATGCTGCGGCCTTCTGGCGTTTCGTCGGCGAGCGTCGCCAGTTGCGCGGCATCGGCAAGCTCTTGTTCGCTGGTTTCGCCTATCGGTAAAAATGCTGAAGCTTGGCGATTGCCCAAAGTGATTGTCCCCGTCTTATCCAACAGCAAAACATCGACATCCCCCGCCGCTTCAATGGCGCGGCCTGAAGTAGCGATGACGTTTTTTTGCATCATCCGCCCCATGCCCGCCACGCCTATCGCCGACAACAAACCGCCGATAGTGGTGGGAATCAGGCACACCAATAAGGCAACCAAGACGGTGATGGAGACCGGCGTACCGGCGTGGGCAATTTCGACACTGTAATAGGAAAACGGTAGCAAAGTTACGGTCGTCAGCAAAAAGACCAGCGTCAAGGCCACCAGCAAAATAGTCAGGGCGATTTCGTTGGGCGTTTTTTGCCGTTTCGCGCCTTCGACCATGGCAATCATACGGTCTAAAAACGCCTCGCCGGGATTAACCATCACGCGTACCACCAACCAATCCGACAGCACCCGTGTGCCGCCCGTCACCGAGCTGAAATCGCCACCGGATTCGCGGATGACCGGCGCACTTTCGCCCGTAATCGCGCTTTCGTCCACCGAAGCCGCGCCTTCAATGACTTCACCATCGGCAGGGACAAAATCTCCTGCTTCGATTAAGACAATGTCGCCGCGCCGCAAATCGGTGCTGCTGAGTTTGGTGTAATCTTGGCTGTAACGCGTGTCATCGAGTTTTTTTGCCATAATGTCGCGTTTTGCATCGCGTAACGACGCGGCTTGCGCTTTGCTGCGGCCTTCGGCGACACTTTCGGCAAAATTGGCGAACAAGACGGTAAACCACAACCAAAAGGTAATGGCGAACATGAAATCGGTCGGTTCGTTACTGTGTTGCAGCATTGCCGAGATATAAAGTCCAGTCGTCAGCAAGCTGCCGATGTATACAACAAACATCACAGGATTTTTCCATTGCTGCTGCGGGGCGAGTTTGCGGAAAGCATCAACTAGCGCGGTTTGGAGGATTTGGCGGTCGAATAAGGGTTGAATTTTAGTCATCTTAGGCTCTCTTGAAAATTCGTAGGTTGCTTCCGCAAATCATTGACCTGTCATCTGCAAATATTCCACTACCGGCCCTAAAGCCAAGGCTGGCACAAAGGTCAACGCGCCCACTAAAACCACCGTGCCGATCAACAGCAAGACAAACAGCGGCGCGTGGGTGGGCAGAGTGCCGGTAGTCACGGGGACAGTTTTCTTGGCGGCGAGCGATCCGGCAATGGCGAGGACGGGGATGATGATGCCGTAGCGTCCGAGTAAGATGACGATGGCTAAGGCCATGTTATAAAACGGTGTGTTCGCGCTTAAGCCTGCAAACGCGCTGCCGTTGTTGCCTGCCGCTGACGAGAAGGCATAAAGAATTTCGCTAAAGCCATGGGCGCCAGGATTGGCGACAGCGGCTTTGCCGGCATCGGTCATCACGGCAATTGCGGTACCGCCGAGGATGCAAAATGCGGGGATCAGGATAATGACGGAAGCCATTTGTATTTCAAACGCTTCGATTTTTTTACCCAAATATTCGGGCGTGCGACCTATCATTAAACCGGCGACAAACACGGCGATGATGGCGAAGATCAACATGCCATACAAACCCGAACCCACTCCGCCAAACACCACTTCGCCCAACTGGATCAGCCACAAAGGAATCAATCCGCCCAAAGGTGTGAATGAATCGTGCATGGCGTTGACTGAGCCGTTCGATGCAGCGGTTGTAATGGTCGCCCACAAGGCCGAATTGACGATACCAAAGCGAGTCTCTTTGCCTTCCATATTGCCGCCGCTGGCATCCACCCCCAAAGCGGTTAAGGCGGGGTTGCCGTTTTGTTCAGCTTCAACCGTGACCAACAGCAAGGCGGTTAAGATGATGAGCATAGCCGATAAAATCGCCCAACCCTGACGGCTGTCACCCACTAGATAACCAAAGGTATGGCACAAGGCGGCAGGGATCAGCAAAATGGCGAGCATTTGCAGGAAATTGCTGAAGGGCGTGGGGTTTTCGTAAGGATGTGCGGAATTGGCGTTAAAAAAGCCCCCGCCGTTAGTACCCAATTGTTTGATGGCGATTTGGGATGCTGCAGGTCCCATCGCAATAGTTTGGGTTTGCTCTGGCGTATTGCTGGTTTGTTCAAGCGTCGGCAAGGTTTGGTAGGGTTTGAAATTTTGCACCACGCCTTGTCCTGCCAACACCAACGCGAACACCAACGATAGCGGAAGCAATATATAAAGTGTGCCTCGGCTCATATCCACCCAGAAATTGCCGATGCCCTTGTCATGTGTGCGCCGAAAGCCACGGATCATGGCAATCAACACCGCCATGCCCGTTGCGGCAGAGAGAAAATTCTGCACCGTCAAACCCAGCATTTGCGTGAGGTAGCTCATCGTGGTTTCGCCGCTGTAGGCTTGCCAATTGGTGTTGGTGACGAAACTGACGGCGGTATTAAAAGCCGAATCGAGGCTGATATTGGCAAATTGTTGCGGGTTTAGCGGCAAGCTGTTTTGTAACAATTGCAAAGCAAACACCACTAAACCACCTAAGACGTTAAAACACAGCAAGGCGGCGGTGTATTGTTGCCAACTCATATTGCCTTCTGGCTGTACGCCGCAGAGTTTATAAAGCCAACGCTCGGAAGTTTGAAAAACCGGGTTCAGGAAAACGGGCTGGCCTTCATAAACTTTCGCCATATAGATGCCCAACGGCTTGGCAAGCAAAAGTAAAATTGCCAAGTAACTGAAAATTTGCAGAAAAGCATTGCTTGTCATAAGCCTTACCCACCTCTCAGTGAAAATACATTTAAGTGATGGCTAATTTAGTCGTTTCGATATAAAAAATTCGTAAAGATCGTGGGGAGAAATTGAACGCGTTGGAGGGAGGCACAAAATAACTCCCGAAACACTTTTTGGCAGGCAAAAAAAATCGCCTGTCAGCTACTTGGCGCAAACCAAGACCAACAAGCGATTAATTTTGAAAATAAAACTTTCGATTATTTAAATTTGACCAACTCTTTGCCATCGCTAGCAAAATGGCAGATGCCTGCCGCAAAGTTATCACAATCTTTAGATTGCTCAATCGTTGCGCCAGTGGCGGTCAAATGGATTTTTAATTCGCAGTAGCTGGCTTCGCTTTCAGAGTGTTTTTTCAACACCAATTCGTTTTCGCTAACCACTTTGGCTTTGCCGGTGATGTCTGCCGAACATGCCGCGCTACCGCCTTCTTGGGCATTCGGTTCAAAATCAACATCAGAGCTAACGTGCGTTTCGTCACCCACAGTAGAAATTTTTAAGTGATGCACATGGCTGCCTTCACGCAGCACATAGTGGTCAGTACCTGCGAAAACACTGCCAGAAACCAGCATTGCCACAGCAAACAACAACGTATTTTTCATGGAACTCCCCTTTTATAATTGGTTTGATTAACAGACACGCAACCCATTGGCTACGCAAAAAATACAACTTCAGCCATTAGTTGCCCAATAGTTCTGTTTTATTGTACCTTACTAGCGGGTGTTACCAAAAGGCGATAACCCACCGGAGAGGGCAGTTTTCATAGTGACAAAACCGTCACTTAGGCCATTGCCGATAAACCCGGCAACAACGGCGTTTAGCAAAACAGTCACAAAAATACTGTAAAAGTAACCCAAATCAAGCGCAACGGCTTGTTGATTTGGTAAATCTTACCGCTATCCAAGCCACTTTTTAGCCTATACTAGAGATCACTGGCATTTTCTGGCTGTTAAACGTTAGAATAGAAAACACTCTTTTTTCCCCTCCAAATCAAACCACCGTATCACTCACTTCCGACGGACTTTTTAATGACTGACTATAAACTGACCCATCTAAAACAGCTCGAAGCTGAAAGTATTCATATTATTCGTGAAGTCGCCGCTGAATTTGAACGTCCTGTGATGTTGTATTCGATCGGCAAAGACTCCGCCGTCATGTTACACCTGACCAGAAAAGCCTTTTTTCCAGGCAAACCGCCATTTCCTTTGTTGCACGTAGACACCACTTGGAAATTCAAACAAATGATTGAGTTTAGAGACAGCTACGTTAAAGAATTGGGTTGGGACTTGATTGTCCACATCAACCAAGACGGTGTTGAACAAGGCATTGGCCCGTTCACCCACGGCAGCAAAAAACACACCGACGTGATGAAAACTGACGGCTTAAAACAAGCCTTGAACAAATACCAATTTGACGCCGCTTTTGGTGGTGCACGCCGTGACGAAGAAAAATCCCGCGCTAAAGAGCGTGTCTATTCATTCCGCGACAAAAACCATCGTTGGGATCCAAAAAACCAACGCCCAGAATTGTGGAACACTTACAACGGCAAAACCGATAAAGGCGAAAGCATCCGCGTTTTCCCGCTCTCCAACTGGACTGAATTAGACATCTGGCAATATATCCACTTGGAAAACATTCCTTTAGTACCTTTATATTTCGCCAAAGAACGTCCTGTGGTGGAAAAAGACGGCATGTTAATCATGGTTGATGACGAGCGTATGCCGATTGGCCCAGACGATAAAGTTGAAATGAAAATGGTGCGTTTCCGCACTTTAGGTTGCTACCCATTGACAGGCGCGGTGGAATCCACTGCCACCACGTTGCCGGAAATTATCCAGGAAATGCTGTTGACCACGACCTCCGAACGTCAAGGCCGTTTGATCGACCATGACCAAGCAGGGTCTATGGAACAGAAAAAACGTGAAGGTTATTTCTAACCTATCCCATAAACCTGTTTAACGTCTCCAAATTTCAGCATTCAGAGAGTGACTATGTCCCACCAATCCGATCTTATCAGTACCGATATTAACGCCTATTTGGCGCAACACGAACGCAAAGAAATGCTGCGCTTTTTAACGTGCGGCAACGTTGACGACGGCAAATCCACCTTAATTGGTCGTTTGCTGCACGATTCTAAAATGATTTACGAAGACCAATTGGCAGCCGTTCAAGCCGACAGCGTCAAATCTGGCACCACTGGCGCGGGCAAAATTGACTTGGCCTTATTGGTTGACGGCCTGCAAGCCGAACGCGAACAAGGCATCACCATCGACGTTGCCTACCGTTACTTCTCAACTTCCACCCGCAAGTTCATCATCGCGGACACCCCAGGCCACGAACAGTACACCCGCAACATGGCGACAGGCGCGTCTACTTGCGACTTGGCGATTATCTTGATTGACGCGCGTTACGGCGTGCAAACCCAAACTAAACGCCATAGCTTTATTGCTTCGTTATTAGGCCTTAAGCACGTCATCGTTGCCGTCAATAAAATGGACATCGTTGATTACAGCGAAGAAGTGTTTAACAAAAT
Source organism: Methylosoma difficile (assembly GCF_054657615.1). Lineage (NCBI taxonomy): Bacteria > Pseudomonadati > Pseudomonadota > Gammaproteobacteria > Methylococcales > Methylococcaceae > Methylosoma > Methylosoma difficile. The sequence goes on from NZ_BAAHYJ010000001.1 coordinate 542,116, forward strand.
CAAAGCCGATTACCTGAAATTTGTTGAAAACCTGGATTTGCAAGACATCGTTTTCATCCCGATGTCAGCACTCGACGGTGACAACGTGGTTAATCCTAGCGAAAACATGCCTTGGTTTACTGGCGCACCGTTGATGGAAACCCTGAACACCGTTGTGATTGCGAATGACCGCAACTTCACCAACGCGCGTTTCCCTGTGCAATACGTTAACCGTCCTAACCTCGATTTCCGTGGTTTCTGCGGCACGGTCGCTTCCGGCATCTTTAAAAAAGGTGATTTGATTACTACTTTGCCATCCGGCAAATCCAGCAAAATCAAATCCATCGTCACATTTGATGGCGAGTTGGAAGAAGCCTTTGCTCCTATGGCAGTCACACTGACCTTGGAAGATGAAATCGACATCAGCCGTGGCGACGTCATCGTCGGTGAGCAAGCCATTGAGCCGATTATTGCCGACAAGTTTAAAGCGCACATTGTTTGGATGACTGAAAAAGCCTTAACATCAGGCCGTCAGTACATCATCAAGTTGGCGACCCGTAGCGTGCCTGGCACGGTGTCATTGATCCATCACCGGATTGATGTCAACACCATGGAGCACCACGATGCCACCGAGCTGCAATTGAACGAAATCGGTTGCTGTACAGTATCTGTTTCCGCACCTGTGGTGTTTGACCCTTACAAAACCAGCCACGGCACCGGTTCTTTCATTATCATTGACCGCTTAAGCAACAGCACGGTCGGCGCAGGTATGATCCTGAGCGTGGGCGATGAAGACGTGCTAACCGCTGTGAGCGCCGAAGAACGCGCCGCCCGCTTTAGCCAAAAAGCCACATCAGTTGCTTTGACTGGCGCAAGCAGCGCAGATGTTGCTTATCAGTTGGAAAGAAAACTGTTTGATAATGGTCATGCGACCACGGTATTGGAAACGCCAGAAGCGGCCTTAATAGACGCTATCAAAGGCGCGGGCTTGTTGTGTATCTGTGTGGGTGGCAATGCCGACTTGGTTTACAACACCGACGAGCTGACGCTTGACGATATTTACGCGGCATTAAAAGAAGAAAAAGTCATTTACTAATTTGGCTTCAGCTGGCTGCGGGCTTTGCCCCAGCCAGCGCACTTCCTCTCCAATTCCTGCATCGTCCGATGCTAATCTTCCCATTCCAATTCCGCAAATGCTGTCGTGGCATTTTTACGGTGGAATTCTTCAAAAAACAACCAGTTGCTTTTATTGCCTTGCCCAACGGTTTTTAATGCATCTTCCAAATAGACACCGTTTTTAATGGCGGCTCTGATGTCCGTCAACAAGCCCTGCAAATAAGCTTTTTCCGGTTGCATACTTTTCGGCCAGTCCGTAACAACACGCCCGTGGCCTGGAATCACCGTTTTATAAGCCTGTTTTTCCAAAATTTCCAATTCCGCCAACCAGCCTTTCAAGCTGCCGTCGATAACAGGAATATGCTCCAAAAACAATAAATCAGACAACCACATGGTATCGGTTTTGGCATCGTAAACCGACACGTCATTATCGGTATGTGCCGTACGGTGCGCACGGATTTCCAATAGCCGCCCGCCTAAATCCAAGCTGACGCGGTTAGCCACTTCAATATCGGGCGGCACAATGTCATGGGCAGAAATTTTTGCCGCCAACACCGCTTCGGCTTTATCCAAATAAAACTGCCCGCGTGCCGACATTGCCCGCGCCAATTTCTCATGACCGACAAATTGCACGCCTGCTCCTTTAAACGCAGCATTGCCGTAAATATGGTCAGGATGGACATGGGTATTGATGACATAACAGACCGGTTTGTCCGTCACATGGGCAATAGCATTTTTTAACGCCAAACCTTGTTCGGGATTGCCGCCGGTATCGACCACCGCCACACAGCGTTCGCCGACGATAAAACCAATATTGGCAATCGCACCGTGGTTATGGGTATCGGAAATTTCTTGGACACCCTGATGCATGTACACGCCAGCCGCCACTTCCGTCACTGAAAGTACCGGCGCAGCCATGGCTGTTGGCAGCCAACATAGCCCTAAAAACAAAATGCTTTTCACTGACACACCCCATCGGTCATAAAAAAGCGGTTATTTTAGCCAAATGCCGGATGCAAAGCCCGTAATATGAAGGTAACTTGATCTATATCAAATCCACGCCCCAACAGAACACCGATAATGTACCCGCACTTAAGCAAAAGCCACTTTCCGTACTTTTGCAAAGCCTGCCACATTTATCTATCTCAAAGGAACGTTTTATGAAAATTTCTAGCTTATTGGTTTTAATGGTTTTGGTAGCTACATCGCTGACTGCTTGTGAATCTGGCAAAGGTCCAAACAAACCAGAAAAAGTCAGCTCATCCGTATCAATCAACTGATACCGACAAGTTGGAGCGGTCTGTTTGGCACAGCTAGCCAAACCCGCCGCGCCTTTGCCTTAAATGGCACGGCTATTTAAGGTTGCCCCAAAGTCCTCGCATGGGAGGATTGCTTTAAGTACTTGGTTTTTATACCCTCAACCTGGCCTTCTTCCGCAAGGGAGAAGGTCTTTTTTGACAGCCAAGCTACGCCGAATGCGATAACGGTTGTGCCATGCAAGGTTCAACAATGGCTTTTAGCATTGCAGGATCGTTAATCTGCACACCACGCTGCTTAATGGTAATCACACCTTCACGACTGAGTTCCGCTAGCTGGCGGCTCACCGTTTCAATCGTCAGCCCCAAAAAATTGGCAATATCCTGACGGCGCATACTGAGGTTAAATTCGGTGCTGGACAAGCCCAAGGCATCATAACGGCGCGATAACATTAACAAAAAAGTCGCCACCCGCTCACGAGCCGAACGATGCCCCAGCAAGACGATCTTGTCGTGGTCGGAAGCAATTTCTTTGCCCAAAATCCGCATCAATTGGTTTTGTAAACCAGGGATCGCCGCGCACAACTTATTAAGATGGGCCAACGGCAATTCACAGACCACTGCCGTTTCCAAAGCCGTGGCAGAACTGCTGAACCGCCCATGCTGCAAGGCATCCAACCCCATCAACTCGCCCGGCAAATAAAAACCCAGCGTTTGCTCAGAACCATCGGCATTGGTGATAAAAGTACGGAATGAACCGGATTTGACCGCATACAAGCTTTGGCAATCATCACCTTGCCAAAACAACACCGCATCCGCCGGTATGGGGCGCTTATTTTTAACAATCGACACCAGCTGCTTAACTTCATCGGCATTCAAACCAAACGGCAGGCACAACTCGGACAAGCGGCAATCCAAGCAAGAAGACAGCAGCGGCACAGGTTTTAAAGGGGGATAATTAATTTTCTCGTTCATCAGGACAGTTTACCAAAAGCCGTGGCAAGCAAGGGCGACAAACTTGTTAAAATGCCCAAACCCTAGCCATAAAACCCTGCATTATGAACCCTGATTCTGACCAACGTACGATTGCCGACACCCAAGCGTGGCTAAACAGCCTAGTCATCGCCCAAAACCTCTGCCCGTTTGCCAAACGCGAAGCCGAGCAAGACCGCATCCGCTACAGCGTTTGCGCAGACAATGACTGGCAATCCGGTCTGGAACACCTCATCAGCGAATGCTGCTTGCTGGATGTCGAACCTAAAATTGCCACCACTTTGCTGATCTTTAGCGATAGCCTTAAGCACTTTGATGATTACCTGGACTTTCTGGCAATTGCCGAACAGCTGCTCGACGAAGAAGGCTACACCGGCGTCTATCAGCTCGCCAGCTTCCATCCCGACTACTGTTTTGATGGCGCACCGGCAGATGATCCTGCCAACTACACCAACCGCGCGCCCTACCCCACGCTGCATCTGCTGCGCGAAGCCAGCATGGCAAAAGCCCTAGCCAGCTACCCCAACCCAGAGCAAATCCCAGAACGCAATATTGCCCTGACCCGAAAACTGGGACTAGCCAAAATGCAAACCTTGCTGGCCGCTTGTTATGGTCACAACTGAAGGGTTTCGGGATTATTCAGGCCGATTTTCCGCTTCCCGCTGCAGATAAAATTCCTTCACAAACGCGTCCAATTCCTGCTTTTCGATGGCATCGCGCAAACCTTGCATTAGGCTTAAGTAATAATACAAATTGTGGATAGTATTCAACCGCGAGCCGAGCATTTCTTGGCATTTGTCCAAATGCCGCAAATAGGCGCGGGAATAGTTTTGGCAGGTGTAACAACCGCATTCTTCATCTAGCGGGCGATTGTCGAATTCGTATTTCGCGTTGCGGATTTTCACCACACCAAAACGGGTAAACAAATGCCCGTTGCGGGCGTTGCGGGTGGGCATTACGCAATCGAACATATCAATGCCACGGCACACGGCTTCCACCAAATCTTCTGGCGTTCCGACACCCATCAAATAACGCGGTTTATCGACCGGCATTTTGGTATGCACCACGTCTAAAGTCGCCATCATTTCGTCTTTAGGTTCGCCAACCGACAGGCCGCCAATCGCGTAGCCATCAAAACCAATATCGACCAAACCCGCGATAGATTCTTGGCGCAAATGCTCGTACATACCACCTTGAACGATGCCAAATAAAGCATTGGGATTGTCACCATGCGCGTCTTTGCTGCGTTGTGCCCAGCGTAAAGATAAGCGCATGGAATCGGCAGCTTGATCGACCGTAGCGGGGTACGGCGTGCATTCGTCGAAAATCATGACAATGTCCGAACCTAACTCGCGTTGCACTTGCATGGACTCTTCCGGCCCCATGAAGATTTTGCTGCCGTTGATCGGCGATTGGAAAGTCACGCCTTGTTCGGTGATTTTCCGCAATGCCCCAAGGCTGAATACTTGGAAACCGCCGGAATCGGTGAGAATTGGTTTTTGCCAGCGCATAAAATCGTGCAAATCGCCGTGGGCTTGGATGACCGCTGTGGTGGGGCGTAACATCAAGTGAAAGGTATTGCCGAGGATGATTTGCGCGCCGATGCTGGTCAGGTCTTCCGGTGTTAAGGATTTCACCGCGCCGTAAGTGCCGACCGGCATGAAAATCGGCGTTTCCACCACGCCACGGGCAAAAGTCAGCTGACCGCGACGGGCGTAACCGTCGGTGTTTTTAAGTGTAAATTCCATGAAAGCTACGAGTTTATGCGGTTGTCTAAAAGCTGGGCATTTTAGCATCCGTTGCCAACATCCTGCCTGACGCAATCACGCCAAGACCGTGTTTTTCTGCTTACCCCAAACATAAGCCAAGCAAGCGCAACCGCTTTTTGCCTATAATGTTAAGCTTACCGACAAACCCGCAGGCGTCTCTTAGCATAAGCGATGCCAAGGGTTTAAGATTAGCCGGACTGGCCTGCGTGGCGCAGCCCGCTTGCACAATTGCTTTGGTCATTATTGATGCTTAAATATCTTCTGCCCCTTATTCTGTTCATCATCATGGCGGTTTTTCTTGCCATTGGCCTTAACCTTAAGCCCAGCGAAATCCCATCGCCCTTGGTTGGCAAAACCGCGCCAACTTTTAGTGCGCCCAAACTGCAAACGCCCACCGAAAAACTCAGCAATGCCGATTTAATGGGCAAAGTTTGGTTGTTCAATGTTTGGGCATCTTGGTGCGTGTCTTGTCGGGAAGAGCATCCTGTGCTGAACGAATTTGCTAAACAACAGGCGGTGACGATTGTCGGCCTTAATTACAAAGACGAAGCCGCTGCTGCGAAAAACTGGTTGGAGACTTTGGGCAATCCTTATAACGTCAGCATTATGGATCAGGATGGGCGCATCGGCTTGGATTGGGGCGTGTACGGCGTGCCGGAAACCTTTGTGATGGATAAAAAAGGTGTGGTGCGTTATAAGCACACGGGGCCGGTGTCATGGAACGATGTGCAGACGGTGTTCTTGCCGTTGATTGCCAAACTGCAAGAGGAAATGCCATGAAATGCCGCGTATTGCTGTTACTACTGATGCTATCACCACTGGCGCAAGCGATAGACTCGCGCCAATTTGCCAATCCTGAACAGCAAGAAGCCTACGAAATCTTGACTTCGGAATTGCGCTGTTTGGTCTGCCAAAACCAAACCATCGCCGATTCCAATGCCGAACTGGCGGCGGATTTGCGTCGGCAAGTGCAGGAAATGTTGGAACAGGGCAAATCGCGCGAGCAGATTGTCCAGTTTATGACCGACCGCTACGGCGATTTTGTGTTGTATAAACCGCCGTTTAAGGCCAAAACCAGTTTGTTGTGGTTGGGGCCGATGGCGTTTTTGCTGGTGGGATTGGTGGCGGTGTTTTTGGTGATCCACCAGCGCCGTTCCCGTTCGTCGCTTGGCGATAGCAGCGCCGAAGCCACGCAAGCCGAAAAATTGGCGAAAATCCGCCGTATCTTAGATGAAGAGGATGCTTCTTAATGACTGTATTTTGGCTGCTGATCGGCCTATTGATTTTAATCGCCCTAGCCATCTTGCTGCCGCCATTGTGGCGGCAACGCACCGTTGCGGCTGCCGACATGGACAGCCGCAACATTGCCATCGCTAAAACCCGCTTGGCGGAGTTGCAAGCGCAACTAGCCACTGGCGCGTTAACCGAGGAGCAATACCAAGAACAACGCGCCGAGCTGGAATTGGCTTTGGCAGATGATTTGGACATCGCCACAGGCAACGCCACCCCCGCACAAGGCCGCTGGATAGCCACCGTGTTGGCGATTTTGTTACCGCTGGTGGCGTTAAGTTTTTACGGTGGCTTAGGCGCTTACCAAGCCGTCGAACCGACGCCGGAAATGTTGGGCAGTAAGCAAAACGCTGTGCCCAATCTTGAAGAAATGAAAAAAATGGTCGAAAAACTTGCCGAACGCATGAAAACCCACGCCGATGACGCCGAAGGTTGGACGATGCTGGGCAAGTCTTATAAATACCTGCAACAATTCCCCAAAGCCGCCGAAGCCTTCGCTAAGGCCTATGCGTTACTGGGCGAGCAATCGGAAATTATGTTGCTGTACGCCGATGCGCTGGCCTTTGCCAACAACGAACAAATGGACGGCAAACCCGCCGAGCTGGTATTTAAAGTCTTGGCGCGCGAACCCGACAACGTTACCGCGTTGTGGTACGGCGGCATGGCGAAAGCGCAAGCGGGCGAAGCGGCGGAAGGCGTGAAGTTGTGGCGTAAGGTATTGATGCTTTTACCGCCGGACTCGCAAGGGAGGCAAGAAGTGCAAACTTTGCTCAGCCAACTGGAAGCCTCTGTACCGGGTGGGGTGCCTGCTTCTGCACCAGAGAAAACGGCATCAACAGCAGCGGTGGCCTTAACCATTAATGTCAGCCTTGCGCCCGAATTGCAAAGCGCTGTTGCCGCTAATGATACGGTTTTCGTTTATGCCCAAGCCATTTCTGGACCAAAAATGCCGCTGGCAATTGTCCGCAAGCAAGTGTCGGATTTACCACTAACGGTCACCTTAACTGATGCACAGGCGATGATGCCCGCCATGAAGCTATCCAATTTTGCTGAAGTAAAATTGTTGGCGCGGGTTTCAAAATCCGGCGAGGCAATAACGCAAGCAGGCGATTTGCTGGGCAGCGTGGAATCAGCGGCAACAGGCGACAAAACCAGCCACAGCATCGTCATCAATGCGCGGGTCAAATAATGGAAAACCGGATTATCGAGCTGGAAATAAAAGCGGCGTATCAGGAAGATTTGCTGCAAGCCTTGAATAACGTCGTCAGCCAACAGCAACAGCAAATTGACCGCTTGGAAATGACTTGTACGCTGCTGAATGAGCGGATTAAAAGCTTATCCAGTCAGCAGCCGGAAGGGGAAAATACGGGGAGTTTGCATGAGATTCCGCCGCATTATTGATGCGGCTTGTGGAATAAGACTTAAACCTTAACCGCCTCGGCAAAAACAATATTTTTGTCGGGGTCAAAAGAAACCATCAAACTACTAATTTGATCTTCAGGCAGCGTGTTGAATAAGGCCAACATTTCTTCAGGGCTACGAAAAATCAAGAACCAATCCATATAGCTTTCCATATAACCAACATCGGGCAAGTTTGGCAAAAAGTTGGCTATCAGCATGCGCCCGCCAGGTTTTAAAAAACCGAACATTTTCTCGACAAGCCTTTGCGCAACGCGCTCTTCCAAATAATCGAACAAACCCGCTGCATAAACCAAAGACAAGCCCTCAAACGTGATGACATTGCTTAAAAGCTGGTGCACCGAGCCTACCGATGCCGAAACATTATAAGCCGCGTATTTCCGCTGAATTAGCGCGATACTGTCTTGGTCTTGATCCAGCGCATAAAAGCAACCAATTTCCCCTTTCCGAGCCGCTTGGCTTAGTTCAATTTCACGAAGATGCCCTGATGCAATTGACAGCATCAAAGAATTCTTGTCTTTAGCCGCCACCTCGTCAATACAGCGCGCTAACAACTCACGGCGATACCGAACGGCGCGCGCAACCGGCACATTGAGTGTGTAATGGGAAATTGCAGAAGCCAAATCGTCCAACGGAAACTGATTTGCCGTACCCGTCCCGTAAATAAAATCAATCAACCCCGCATCACCCGCATAACCAAGCGGCTTTAAAAAAGAGCGGCGTGTAAACGGGCATAAATGGATCAGCTCTTTAATAGGATGCGCCAACACCTCCGATGCCACAAAACGGCGCCATTCTTCTGGCTTGCTTTTGGCATGCAACGCACTTAAGCCTTTAAAAACCATATCCATCGCAATATGCTCTTCTTGGTGCATTAACAAGGCATGGGCATTATCAAGAAAACGGGTTTTGCTCTTCATAAAGGCTTGCCTGGTGAGGAATGGGATTTCAGTGGCTGATTTGCAACTATTGGATTTGTCTCAACAAGCCTTACGATTTGATTGTATTTACTTAATCCCTACCTGTAATCACCCATATAGGTGACACCTGCATTTTTTTATGAATATAATCCCCTAACTTCTAACCATTTTTAGCAAGGTGCGGTATAGCATGGCGGATGACAAGCAGCTCGATGACCTAATCAGTCTGCTTTACGAAGCGGTTTTAGAGCCTGGCTTATGGCATAAAGCGGTGGAAGAATGTTCTGATTATTTGGGCGGCGTGAATGCACAGCTGTCCATTGTCAGCAAAAACCAGCAACAACCGCCCATTTGTGTGGCGGCGGGCGTGATGATGTCCGAGCAGGTCGCGATGGATTATGCCCAGCACTACATGGCGATTGATCCGCACCAAAACCTTTTAAAAGGTGCGCCTGTACATCAATGGCGCAGCAATAACCAAACATTTGATAAAAACTTCATCAGCCACAGTGCGTTTTACCAAGATTTTTTGTTGCCCCAAGGCTTCCATTACGGGCTGTTTGCGGTGGTGGACGAAACGGACGGTGACCTCAGTACGGTCGGCATTACCCGAACGGCAGGGCAAAAATCCTTTGATAACGAAGACTTGCTGGCAGCACAGCGCTTTAGCCCGCATTTGCAAAGGGCATTACGGCTGCAAAAATACACGCAAAACCTGCAGGCGAAAGCCACACTAGGGGCATTGGCGATTGACGCGCTGGCTATACCGATGCTGATCGTTGACAGCAAGCAAAGCATCCTGCATTTGAATGCCGGTGCCGAACGTTTTTTGCAGCAAAACACGGCAGGCTTTCTGTGCAAAACAGGGCGGCTATCGTCCTCTATCCCTGGGAACAGAAACCAATTGAGCGCATTGATAGCCTCCGCCACCCATTATCCAGCTGTAGCAAGCGGTATGCTTTTGCTGAATGGCGATAGAACGCGGCAAGTTTTTGCAATCCCTTTGCCAGCTACATCCGCTTTTGTGAAGGATTGGCAAATGCCGTTGGCATTGGTTTTGATAATCGAACCCGGTAAAAACTTATCGACCTTGCAATTGCTGGGTTCGTTATTCGATTTATCACCCGCCGAACTGCGCGTGGCTGCCGCCTTATTGGCAGGCAAATCACCGGAACACTATGCCCATGAAGCACAAGTCTCTTTAAACACCGTGCGCACCCAACTGAAAAGTTTGTTTAGAAAAACGGGGACATCCAGGCAATCAGAGTTGGTCGCACTGTTAAGCCAATTGCCGCAGTTACATAAAGCCGATTGATTGTTGCCGTAAAGGTAACGGCAAAGTTGCCGATTGCGGTTATGATGGTATGTAAAGGATACGGCTTGTAATGGCCTGTATAAGCCAATCCATTTTCAATATAACCTTCTTTACGGACTCCGCCTTATGAACAAAATCCCCATCGGCATCAGCAGTTGCCTTATCGGTGAAAACGTCCGCTTCGACGGCGGGCATAAGCGCGACGCTTACATTACCGGCACTTTAGGCGAACATTTCGAATTCCGTCCGTTTTGCCCGGAAGTGGCGATTGGCTTAGGCATTCCGCGCCCGACCATCCATTTGGTGAAAATCGCTGGCGACATCCGTTGCGTGGGCGTTAAAAACCCTGAATTGGAAGTGACCGATGCCTTACGCGCTTACGCCCAAGGTGTCTCGCCATTACATGCGGACTTGTGCGGCTACATCGTCAAAAAAGATTCGCCCAGTTGTGGCATGGAACGTGTCAAGGTGTTCACCAACGGGCAGCCTCACAAAGAAGGCATCGGCATTTATACCGAAGTGCTGCTAAAAAATAATCCGTTGTTGCCGGTGGAAGAAGAAGGCCGCTTGGGCGACCCTGGCTTGCGCGAAAATTTCATCCAACGCGTTTATGTGCTGCACCGTTGGAAAAATCTGCTGGCAGAAGGGCTGACGCTTAATCGGCTGATGCATTTCCACGCCCGCCACAAGCTGATTATTATGAGCCACGGTGATTACCGCGAATTGGGGCAATTATTGGCGAGCGCGACCAAAGACAATGTTGCCGACATTGCCGACCAATACATCAAGCAATTGATGCCTATGCTAAAAAACGTCGCCAGCCGTGGCAGCCACGTCAACGTTTTGCAACACATCCAAGGTTATTTAAAGAAAGAACTGGATAGCGATGATAAGGCCGAATTGTGCGAAATCATCGAACGTTACCGCAACGGCGAAATCCCGCTGATTGTGCCGATTACGCTGCTTAAGCACCATTTCCGCAAAGCGCCCGATCCGTATATCGAAGAATCTTTCTACCTATCGCCTTACCCGCAAGAAATGCGCCTCACCAACCAACTTTAACATGGCAAACATCCTTATCATCGGTTGCGGGTCGATTGGCCTGCCACTGGCACACAACTTGGCGGCGCAAGGCCATGCCGTAACGGGCCTCAAGCGCAATCCGCCTGCCGACCAACACGACAATATCCGCTTTATTGCTGCTGACATCAGCCAAGCCGATACGCTGGCAGCCTTGGGCAATACTTACGACCGCTGGATTTTTATCGTTTCCGCCGACGGGCGTACCGAAGCCAGTTACCGCAGCATTTACCAAACCGGTTTGGATAATGTGCTGGCGCAATTCGCCGCCGTACCGTGTCTGTTCGTCTCGTCAACCAGCGTTTATGGGCAAAGCCAAGGCGAATGGGTCGATGAAGATTCGCCTGCCGAACCGGAAAACCTGACCAGCCAGCTAATCCGCCAAGCCGAACAAAAAATCACTGCCGCCAATCCCGCCAATGTGGTGGTGCGTTTTTCCGGTATTTACGGGCCGGGGCGCGAATATCTGCTCAGAATGGCGGCACAAACACCCGCCATTCAACAAACACCGGTTTATTACACCAACCGCATCCATCAACAGGATTGCGTGGGTGTGCTGGCGTTTTTATTGGCGCAGAGCTTGGCGGACAAAGCATTGGATCCCATTTACCTCGCCAGCGATGACGATCCGGCGCCGATGTGGGATGTTATCAGTTGGCTAGCCGAGCAATTAGGGCATCCCGCACCAACCGCCAAACCGGTTGACGAACATGCCGACCAAAACAAGCGTTGCCGCAATCAGCGGCTAAAAGACTTGGGCTATGAATTCATCTACCCCAGTTTTCGCGACGGCTACGGCGAGTTGATCCGACGATGAGCAAAAAAACCAAAACCGCTTATGTCTGTACAAAATGCGGTGCGGATTATCCGCGCTGGAACGGGCAATGCACCAGTTGCGGCGAATGGAACTGCATCCAAGAGGTGCGTTTAGGGTCGGCGAAGGATGAACGCGGACAACGCACCGCCGGTTATGCGGGCAGCCGTTCCGAAATCAAATTGCTGTCAGAAGTCGATTTGTTGCAAGCCGAGCGGATATTGACTGGCATCAGCGAATTTGACCGCGTATTGGGCGGCGGTATCGTCAGCGGTAGCGTGGTGTTGATTGGCGGCGCGCCTGGCGCAGGCAAAAGTACGTTGTTGCTGCAAGCGATTGCCAATATCGCCGACCGGGGCATCGGCGTTTTATATGTATCGGGTGAAGAATCGTTACAGCAAATCGCCGAACGCGCGCATCGTCTGAAATTGTCTGCCGACAAAATCATGATGCTGGCAGAAACCTCGGTGCAACGGATTTGTGAGGTGTTGAATGACATCGAGCCAACAAAACCACAAGTGCTGGTGATCGACTCCATTCAGGTCATGCACACACAAGACACCGAATCCGCACCCGGTTCGGTGTCGCAAGTGCGCGAATCCGCCAGCTATTTGACCCAATACGCGAAAAAAAATCAGGTGTCGATTTTTATGGTCGGTCACGTCACCAAAGACCAATCGCTGGCAGGGCCGATGACCTTAAGCCATATTGTTGATACGCAAGTGATTTTAGGTTCGACCGACGATGCCCGTTACCGCGTGTTGCGCGCCGATAAAAACCGCTTCGGCAGTGTTGGCGAGTTGGGATTTTTTGCCATGGACAGCAGCGGTTTAAAAGAAGTGAAAAACCCTTCCGCCATGTTTTTAAACCGTGCCGAAAAACCGGCATCGGGCAGCGTGGTGACGGTGCTGTGGGAAGGCACGCGCCCGTTGCTGGTGGAAATCCAAGCCTTGGTCACCGATTGCCAATACGGCAATCCGCGCCGCTTAGCGGTGGGTTTTGACCAAAACCGTTTGGCGATGCTGTTGGCGGTGTTGTCGCGGCATGGCGGCATTGTCACCGCCCAAGATGAAATCTACGCCAACGTCGTCGGCGGCATTAAAGTGACGGAAACCAGCTCGGATTTGGCGATTGTCATCGGCGTGGTGTCCAGCCTGAAAAACAAAATCATCCCGCACACGATGTTCTTTTTTGGCGAAATTGGCTTAAGCGGCGAAATAAGACCGGTGGCGAACGGTCATGCCCGCCTGCAAGATGCCGCCAAACATGGCTTTAAAACGGCGGTGATCCCGAAAGGCAATGCGCCGAAAAAAGCCATTGAAGGTTTGAAGATCTATGCCGTGTCTTCGCTGGCAGAAGCGTTGGATGTATTGGCGGAGATTTGATATTAAAAAAGCAGCTTCTGGCATAGGTGGCCCACAGAAATGAACCGCCTGTATCAAAGAAATTTTAACGGGCTTTTTTACGGCTTACCGCCGACATACCAACCAAAGCCGATCCAAACAACCACAACGCAGCCGGAACAGGAACAGGGGGGGTTGGCACAACTTCATCATAGGTTAAAACGAGTTTCGCGTTTTTGTATGAAAAATCAGCTGTTGAAGGTCTTGCATTATTAATTGGCCGAACCGCACCTGTCAGAGGTGATGTGGTAGACGTTAAAATCAACGACAAAAGATCAGGTACGTTAAATTCATACCAGCCGTAGGAATCAATTTCCACGGTGGGGACACTGACCAAATAACCTTCTAAGGAGAAGACTTTGGCTTGCTCTGGTGCATCTAAGGTTTCCGGACAAGCACTGCCGTGGCCGGCAATACATTGGTCATCGGTCAGTTTCAACGCCAACTTGGCAGAAGTCACGTTCCAGTTCGATTGAATGGCGTAGGCAATGCTAAAAAACTTTTGTCCTGTCGAACCAACATAGGTTGGGGTATCAAAAAGATGGGTGTTTTCGTTGGCAGTTGTCGTACCTGGATTCGCGAAAAAGCTAACGGTAGAAGCACTGGCAACACCGCCCAACAAGCAAGAGATTGCCAAACAGGTAAAAATCAATAAATGTTTCATAGGAAGGCTCTTAGAATCTGGTTGTTGGCTTAGCGGACTTTAAACGCCCATAGACAGAAAACTTGGTTTTAATTTCCAAGAAAAATAACGCTGCCCACAGCTATGGAGCTGTTAACCAAAAAATTAGTCGTTTGTTGGGTATGGATTGTATGCCGCCTAAAAAAAATGTCCAGCAAAATTTTTTTTTAATGTAAAGCAATTTTATTGAAATGTGCCGCATGTATCACAAAAATATAAATTATTATTTTATGACATCAACTTTTAAATGCTCAAAGCGGCCTTTTTTACCCGCAATGGCAGCGGCTTATTGGGGGTGGGCATTTAGGCCTACAATGTAGGATGAGACAGCCATTTTGTTAACACAAAATCAGCATAGGACAGATTACTGACAAGTACACGGAAGAGTCAGGAATTAACAGAATAGATACAGATAAACCGGAGGTTTTTCCGCCTACACCCAAAGTACTTTAGGGCAACGGAAAAACATGGTTTGAATGAAAACAATACCTTATTAACGGCTTAAAATCTGTGCAACGCGCAATAAATCTTCTTGCGTATCAACACCCGCCGGTGGGGTTTTTTCCACCGTTTTGACCAACACCGCTTCGCCTTGCCAAAGGATGCGCAGCTGCTCCAACGATTCCACGGTTTCCAAAACTGACGCTTGCCAGCTGCAATAGCGGCGCAAAAAATCTACCGTATAAGCGTACATGCCGATATGGCGGAAATAAGGCATTTTACCGCTGGGCGTGCGTTCAGGTTTGGCGAAGGCGTCACGCTCCCAAGGAATCGGTGCGCGACTGAAATACAGCGCGTAACCGGCGTGATTTAACACGACCTTAACCGCGTTGGGATTAAATATTTCTTCGTCATCATGAATAGTCGCCGCTAAGGTGGCAATACCCGCTTGGCTTTGGCTAGCCAAGGCTTCGGCAACGTCACGGATATACGCAGGCGGAATCAGCGGCTCATCACCTTGTAAATTAACAATAATAGTATCGCTTGACCAACCACAGATTTGCGCCACTTCAGCAATGCGCTCGGTGCCACTTTGGTGGTCGGCGCGGGTCATGACGGCGCGGATACCCAACGCGGTGACGGCATCGGCGATGCGTTGGTCGTCGGTTGCCACAACCACTTCATCGGCTTGTGCTTCTTGGGCGCGTTGGCAGACATGGACAATCATGGGTTTGCCGGCAATATCCAACAAGGGTTTGCCTGGCAGGCGGGTGGATCCGTAACGGGCGGGGATGACGACTTTAAACATGAAGGCTAACGGTTGTGGGTTTATGCGGGCAAATGGCGGACACACTGCCCGCTCTCCAATGCTTACTTTTGGTACAAAGCATCTACTTCGTCGCTGGATAAAACGCGTGCTTCGTCTTCCAGCATTACCGGAATATCATCACGAATGGGGAAAGCGAGGCGATCAGCGCGGCAAATCAGCTCTTGTTGGGCTTTGTTGTAACGCAAACGGCTTTTACAAATCGGGCAAGCCAGTATATCGAGCAGTTTTTTATCTATCATGAGGTTCTCTTAATCGGGTTAACAATTGTTCGGCGAAACCTGATTCGGGCTGAGCCGAAACAGGTACATACCAAAATAGGTCGGTAGCGAAAGCCGCGCATTTGACGGCGTCTTTTTCGGTCATCAGCACAGGCTTGCCATCTTTAAAAGCAAGGTCTTGCGCCAGGAATGGATGGTGGTCGGGAAAACTGAGCGTGGTGCAGTTTAAACCGGCTTTTCCCAGCAAGTTAAAAAATCGCGCCGGATTACCGATACCTGCAATGGCATGGCAATCGCTGTCGGCGAAACTGGCAAGCGGTTTTTGTTCGGCTGTTGCCAAGTTGATGGCAATATCACCTTGCAGGCTCATGGCGAACTGTTCCGGCTCGGTTTTTTCGCCGTTGACCATGACAAAATCCGCTTCCAGCAAACGGCTGGGCGGTTCACGCAACGGTCCGGCGGGCAGGCAATAGCCGTTGCCGAAACGGCGTTCGCCATCAATAACGATAATTTCAATATCGCGCTGCAAGGCGTAATGCTGCAAGCCATCATCGGCAATGATGATGTCGCATCCGCCGATTTTTAACAGGCAGTCGGCAGCGGCGGCGCGGATAGGACTGACGGCAACAGGGCAACCGGTTTGCCGCTTAATCAGCAAGGCTTCATCGCCAACTTGCGCGGGTAAGCTATCAGCACTCACCATGACCGGTTCGTCATCGGCTTGGCGACCATAGCCTCGGCTGACAATACCGGGTTTATAGCCCTGCTGGTGCAGTAAGTTCGCCAACCAAATCACCAGCGGCGTTTTCCCTGTGCCGCCGACGGTAATATTACCGACAATAATGACCGGTACAGGTAGTTTACGCGACTTTAAAACGCCCATGCGGTACAAAAAGCGCCGAAAACGGACAATATCGGCAAACAAAAAGCCCAGCGGCATTAAACAGAGGCCGATAAAGGCATCGTGATACCAAATGTCTTGAGCCAAGCGGCTTAAGGTTTTTTTCATTTTTCCCCGCCGGTTTTTTGCGCGGCGAAAGTGATATGGTTAAATCCTGCGCTGCTGGCGGCTTCCAATACCGACAAAACCGATTGGTGCGGGCTTTTGCCATCGGCATTGATGACAAACGGCAAATCCGCCGAGGTTACTGCCAATTTATCTAAAGTGGCTTTTAAGCCTTCACCTTTTTGGTTGACCAATGCCCGTGTCAGACCATCTTCGCCTTGCAGGTAATATTTGCCTTCGGCATCAATAATCAAATTGACCATTTTTTGCGGCAATTCGCCTTCTGACCCACCGGCTTCAGGCAACTTGAGCTTCACTTGGGTATTGTGGCTGAACGATGTCGACACCATGAAAAACAACAGCAACACAAATAAAATGTCGATCATTGAGATTAAGTTAATATCAATGCGCTCACGCTTTTTGCGGCGGAACTTCATAGCAGGATCTCGCGGTCACCGTGCATGATTTCCACCAATTTTAGGGCTTCGGCCTCCATATGGATGACATAATCATCCACCATACGCTCTAAATGACGGTGGAAGATCAAGCTTGGAATGCCGACAATCAAACCGGCGGCGGTGGTAATTAAGGCAACAGAAATGCCGCCCGCCAAGGCGGTTGGGTCACCGGCACCGCCGTTCATCAGTGAGGAAAAGATTTCAATGATGCCAAACACTGTACCCAACAAGCCCAATAATGGGCTGACGGCGGCAATCGTACCCAAGGTATTTAGGTAGCGCTCCAATCGATGCACAACAACGCGCCCGGCTTCTTCGATGCATTCTTTCATAATTTCGCGCCCGTGGAAGCTGTTGGCCGCGCCTGCCGCCAACACATAGCCCAACGGCGAGCTGTGCCTTAACTTTTGCAAGGCCAAAGCGTCCAAGCGCCGCTCCCGTGAGAGCTTCCAAACTTGCTGCACCAAATCGGGCGGCAACACTTTATTGGCCTGCAACGTCCAAAACCGTTCAACAACAATTGCCATGGCAATCACCGAACACATCAGAATGGGCAGCATCATCCAGCCACCACTTTTTATGATTTCAAACACCGAGGTTTCCTAAAATGAGTCAAAAAGCATTGGGAGGAAAAAATATCACCTAATTAATTCGCTAAGCAATTTTGGCTATTTTAACCTAAGCGATTGGCTTTTTGGCTATTTTCCCTGCCAATCCAGACAAAGCCGAGCAATAAAGCGAGAGCGCAGCAAAAGGCACTGATTGAGTAAATTACCCCACCACCTTCGGCTTGCCACAATTGCCCGCTGTATATTCCGCCAATCATTCCGCCCAAGCCGTAACTGACGCTGCCGAATAATGCTTGGCCTTTACCTTGATGCCGATCACCAAAGTAACGATGTATCAAATGGATGGAGGTGACATGCACACCACCAAAAGTGGCGGCATGCAGCAATTGGGCAAACACCAAGGTGGGCAAGCTATCGGCGCAATGGGCAACCAACAACCAACGCACCATTCCTAAAGCAATGCTGCATAACAATATACTGCGCAAAGAATATCGCTTCAGTAACTTGGACATGATAAGGAACAACAAAATCTCAGCCGCCACCCCTAAAGCCCAAAGCCCGCCCGTCAGGGTTGAGGAATACTGATGTTGTTTTAAATATAAGGAATAAAACGCATAATAAGGCGCATGGGCGATTTGCAAAATCATGCTCACCAATAAAAACACCAGCACCTCTGGCGTACGGATAATAGCCCCAATACCTTGCTGTTGGTCTGGGCGCTTATCTGGATGCACATCCGGCACAAACATTGCTATTATCCAATTTGCAGTTAACAATATCACTACAAGAGCTGGCAAATAGCTAATCGGTTGCTCATCTAAAAAACGCCCCATACTTAGGACTGCGGCAATAAACCCGACCGACCCCCACAGCCTAATTTGGCTATAGCGATTCGTTTGGGCTTTTAAATGGTACAAAGTGACCGCCTCAAATTGGGGCAAAGCGGCATGCCAAAACAAACCAAAAGCAACCGTGACAGTTGCCAATCCAGCATAATCCAGCGGAAACATGAAACAGCCAAAGAAAACCGCTGCAAAAAAACAACAACAACGGATAATGTTTACACTCTTGCCCGACCTATCTGCCAACCAACCTGACAAATTAGGTGCAACAATGCGCGTTGCCGACAACAATGCCGACAACTCACCAATTTGCTGGGCATTAAAGCCCCCTGCTTTCAAGCTAAGCCCCCAATAGGGGATGAACGCGCCCAAGGTGGCAAAATAAAAAAAATAAAATCCAGATAAGCGAATACGGGGAATGGGCATTGGCAATGTTGCGATAAATGATAAATACGATGACTTCAAGAAGATTCAGGCTACTTTAAGCCTCAAACGCCCATACTAGCGTTTTTTAAATCTTTGCAACAATAAATCAAAATGGCGGAATTATTAAAATCAACCATCGCCATGCCGAATGCAAGCAATCTTAAGGGAATTGTTTGCCATCACATCAAAAGGGGAAGTTATTTGTTTAGCCAAAAGACAGTTGCCAAGAATAGGGAAAGTTATTCATGACCATATCCTTGCTGCCCAGCGCCGGGCAGAATGCCTTGCTGGCTCAAACGGAGAATGAATGGACTATCTGTGGACAACCCGCTTATATCGAACTGACACCAGAAAACGCCGCCATGCCCTGTGGCTGGGTTATTTTTAGTGGTGTGCTGCATCGACGTGCTGAAGATGGCACCGCGCAACTACGCCTGGAAATGGAAGATGGTAGCCTTTGCGATTTCCCACTGACCGTTACACTGAAAGGTAATATCTTCGAATTGCTTTATCTCCCCAGTGGAATACGGCGGTTACTATTACAACCCATGCTCTGCAAAGGCTGGTGCAAGCTGACTGACGCCAAAATCAAACCGGTTTCCCGTTCAGAACGGCTACTGAAGATGATCTACCGCGTTGCACCGTTGTTTAAAAAATATCGCTATGCCCGTTTACGGCAAGCCGGTATCTATTTTTACACTCCTTTTTTCGACCTGAAAAAAGCCTACGCCATTGCCGGACAGTTCCGCGCCTATGCCGCCGCCCCCCAATACGATGCTTGGATTGATAAATTTGACGCCTTAACAAGCTCTGACCGAAAAAAAATCACCCGACAGATTAAAAAATGGCGCATCCAACCGGCATTTGAAATATCCCTGTGCGCACATCACTTTGACGAACATCTTGTAAAACATACACTCGACAGCTTGGATAGGCAGCTGTACCGCAAATTCCGCGTGACCTTATTGGTCAAAACAGGCCAAAACTACGCCATACCTTTACGCTATCTGCAAAACTGGTTGACAATTGTCGAGTCCGACACCCCCACACACAAACCACAATTGGCAACCCATACCGGCAAAGGCAGCAACCGCTGGCTAAGCTACTTAAAAATAGGTGACCAGCTCGCCGAACACGCCTTGTATTGGCTGGCTAGCGAAGCCATCAAGCATCCCAATGCCCTGTTCATCTATTCTGACCACGACCTTTTGACCGATGATGGCAAGCGTACCGAGCCGGCATTTAAACCCGACTGGTCCCCCGAACTTTTACGCTCCAACAATTATATTGCCAGTGCCGCCGTCATACGTGCCGATGCAATACCGCCCTATCCAGAACTGGAGGTCAACACTGAACAGCCAACAGCGCTTCACGACCTCTATTTACGCGCCACCGAACGTTTGCCGGTCACATCAATCCGCCATATCCCTGCACTGCTTTGGCATCTGGCAAATCATCAACAATCGTTGCCAACAAGCACACAAGACAACCCCATCGACAAACACCTTAATCGTATAGGCGTCGCCGCTACAGTGCAGGCACAAGGACACATGGGTTACCGTGTTAGATACACACTTCCCAAAGACTTGCACAAAATCAGCATCATCATCCCCACCCGCGATGCTTACCAGCATCTGCACGACTGCGTGGAAAGCGTGCTGAGCAAAAGCACCTACCCAAATATTGAGCTGCTGATTATCGACAACCAAACCACCGATGCCGATGCGCTGGCCTACCTCAACAGCTTAACCGGCAATCCCAAAGTAAAAATCATCCCGTTCCAGCAGGCATTCAATTATTCCACCATGAACAATTTGGCGGCCAGCGAAGCCACCGGCGAGGTGCTGTGCCTGCTAAACAACGACACCGAAGTGATAACTGCAAATTGGCTAGAGGAAATGCTCGGGCATCTGATGCAAAATCACGTCGGCGTGGTGGGTGCAAAACTCTATTACAGCGATGATCGGGTACAACACGCCGGCGATACTGTTGGCCCCGGCGGCTGTGCCAACCATTTGCACATGCTCATCGAACGCGACGCCCCCGGCTATTGCGGACGCGCACAGCTGGCACAAGACCTGTCTGCCGTTACGGGCGCCTGCCTGATGACTTGGCGTAATTTATTTTTGCAGTTAGGCGGGCTGGATGAACAAAACTTACCCGTGTCATTTAATGATGTCGATTATTGCTTGCGCGTGCGTGAAGCGGGTTTCCGTGTGGTATGGACACCTTATGCCGAACTGTACCATTACGAATCCATGTCACGCGGCAAAGATGATTCGCCAGAAAAAATAGCGCGTTCACGAACCGAAGCCCATTATATTCGCTCGCGTTGGGCACAACTGATGGCACATGATCCGTTCTACAACCCTAACTTAAGTTATGTGCGCCCTGATTTCTCATTAAGTTACGCACCCATGATTAAAAAACCCTGGAAGCGTTAGCCTTTATTTGCCGAGCCGACGATGAATGCATTTGCACACGCAGCTGTCATTTCAGATAGCCACACCGCCAGCACCGATTATTTAGTCTTGCCGCATATTGGGCAATTAGGCTACCAAGCCACGTTAATCAAAGGCGCGGACTTGGCAAAAACGGATTTAAGCCGCTATCAGCTGGTGGTGATTTGCCGCTACATCACCACCCAACAATTGGCATTACTGGCGCGCAACCAGCCTAGCGGCTTGCAGCTTGTTTATTTTATGGATGATGACTTATTCGACCGCCAAGCCCTGCACGGATTGCCGCTACGCTACCAATGGAAAATTTTCCGCACCGCCTTGCGCCACCGTCAACAATTAATGCGTATTTGTTCAGCATTTTGGATGACCAGCGAGCATTTGCTGGCGAAATATGCGGCGTTAAAACCGATTTTAATCACCCCGACCGCCACTGCCAAAACCTTGGCAAAACCCACCCCAAAAGACTACGTAACAGTTTGCTATCACGGCACCGCATCACACCAAACGGAATTGGCTTGGCTGCTCCCCATCATCGCCTCCGTGCAGGCCCAATCGGAAAACATCCACTTTGAGCTGTTCGGTTCGGGGAAGTTGGCGCAAGCGGTTAAACAATACCCCAGAGTTTCAGTATTGCATCCCTTGTCATGGTCGAATTATTTGGACTACACCCGCATACAACAACGCGATTTAGGCTTGGCTCCTTTACTGCCAAGCGCCTTTAATGCGGCACGTGGCCCCACCAAGTTTTTTGATTATGCCCGCATGGGGGCTATCGGCATTTACAGCGATGTACCGCCTTATCAAGGCTTTATCCGTGATGGCCTCGACGGCTGTTTGTTGGCGAACGACCCGTCGTTATGGGCTACAACCATTTTGCAGCTGGCAAGCAATGGTGAACGACGGGAAGTGCTGTCGGCAGGCGTGCAACAACGCCTTGACGCTATGACATCGCGTTAAAACTTAAACGCCCACAGACAGGCGGCAGCGCGTAAAAACAGTCATTTCGGTTGTCCAAACAAAGGGAATATCATATTCGGGTCTGAGTGCGCCAACGGTGGACAATGTCTTTTACGTCCAAATCACCCAAACCAAAACGCCAACCCTCAAAATAATCAACGTCATTACTTTTCGGCGCAGGATCGGGTTTGTAAATTTGTACGCGCGTGGGCAGCGGTGCAGCTTCCCCCAACACCAAGGCTTCGCCTCGGCCTAGCGAGCTGAGCACATCGGTCAAATCGCTTTCAGCCTCCGGCAATAGCTTTTTGATGTAGGCTTGGTCGTCAGGGTTCGAGGTACGCAAACAGATAAATGTGCTGCATTGCGACAACATCGTGTCTGACAGCTCGGTTGGGCGCTGGCTAATCACACCGATCGATACACCGTATTTACGGCCTTCTTTGGCAATCCGCTCCATCATTAAACGCGTTCCTTCAAACTGACCGCCTTTTTCCCGAGGAATGTAAGAATGGGCTTCCTCGCAGATGAGGGTGATGGGAAAGTCGCGGCGCTTTGGGTTCCAATAGTTAAATTCGTAAACCAAGCGGCCCACTTGTGCCGAAACGGCGGGGCGAATGTCCGTCGGCACCGAGCTTAAGTCAATAATGGTGATATTGGCTTTGTTTTCGCCAAGACCAATAAACTGGCGCAGTAAGCCGTGCATGGATTCGGAGGTATTGCGCAGTTTGGGCTTGAGCAAGAAATCATAGCGGACATCGTTAAAACGGCTTTGCAGACGGATGAGGAATTCGTCGAACTGACCGAACAGCGCACCTTTGACTTTACCAAAATCCCTTCTTTCTTCATTGGCGGCCTTAAACATCATGTACATTTCCGCCAACGGAAAGTAGATGGGCGTATCCACAGAAACGTCAGGCAAGCCGATTTTTGCCGCTTCTTTGCGTTTAAGTTGTTGTATCACTTCACGCAAATAAGATTTTTGTATGGAGGCGTTGTTGTCGTTACGGTCGATGAACAAGTCCACCAATTCGGCATAACTCATAATCCAATACGGCATCTCCACTTCCATTGCATCAACATAATTGACCAAATACGTAGGGAAGGCCGAGTTAATCACACCGCTGGGCGATTTCCAGCAATATTCACCGTGCAAATCCAACATGACCAGATGGCAATTAGGCATGGATTTGAGCGTGCTTTGGATAAGACTCGTGACCGTCCATGATTTACCCGCACCGGACTGCCCTAAAATAGCAAAGTGGCGGCTGAACAAAGCCTGTGGGTTAAGGCTAAGCTCATATTCGCGGTGCGATGACAATTGCCCGACAAAAAAGCCGTATTCCCTGAATCGGGCAAAAATGGCGTTGATTTCGCTGATACCCACGGCGAATACCTGCGCGCCAGGGGTTGGATAACGGCGCACACCTCGGCTAAACGAGCCGTCTTGTTGAATTTCACCGACAGGAATCAAGGCAATAAAGCGGATCGCCTTATGGTGATGGTCGTCGATAAAATCTTCTTCCCAAATTTTATAAACCAAAGCCAAAACATTAATGCTGGCTTGTTTGATAACTACGTAAGAACCGATTTGTCCGGCTAAAATTTCCTCACCATCGATGGTTAAAACCGGTGCGGCATTGACAAAATCAGGAATAATTCTGGCATTCATGCCATTGCCGCGCACTTCGGTCAGATGCGCGATCAAGACGTTGTTATTTTCTGTTGCTGACATAATGTGATTATCGGGAAGGCGAAACTGAATAGTAAGCTTAGCCTAAATTATGACAATGTTAAGAAAAGATTAATCTGCGTAAAAAGCCAATGCGGTGGCGTTTTGGGCAGCGGACTGGATTTGCATAGAACATTGGCAGAGTGTAGCCAACGGCTTAACCGTGAGGCGTACGAAAACTGCAGACCAGCCTCACAAACAGCCCTAGGTATTTAAAAACATTAATGAAAGCGCAGCCAATATGCTTTAAAGTAGGCCTGCAACCCCGTCACCCACCTGCTTCCGGAGCGTATCATGATAAAAAAAATACTGGGCATTAGCTGTGTGCTGGCGCAGCTGCCACATTTTGCCTATGCGGCGATGGACTACCCGATTGCCTTCGTCACCCAAGTACCCATCCATCAGGATTTCTGCACAATTAACGCCACCTTCTGCAACCACCAAGCGGCAATTAACGTAACAGGGCGTGGCGGTGATTTATGGATACGCTACCCCGACGGCAGCCTAAAAAACCTCACGGAAGCGGCGGGTTATGGCATGAGCGGGCATCAAGGTGCCAATGCCATCCAAGTGCGCGACCCTTCGGTGAGCTGGGATGGCAACAAAATCATTTTCAGCATGGTGGTCGGCGCGCCCAGCCAATATCAAGTCAAACAATATTTCTGGCAACTTTATGAAGTGACTGGGCTTGGCAAAAATGAAACCCCAGTGATTACCAAAGTGGCCTACCAGCCGACCACCTTCAATAATGTCAGCCCCATTTACGGCACTGACGGGCGCATTATTTTTGTTTCTGACCGCACTCGAGGCGGTTTGGCACACCTTTATCCACAACGCGACGAATACGAAGAACAACCTACCAATACCGGCTTATGGAGCCTAGACCCGGTCGCCGGCAATATTTTTATCGTCACCCACGCGCCATCGGGCGACTTCAACCCCATGATCGACAGCTACGGCAGGGTGGTCTTTACCCGCTGGGACCATCTGCAACAAGACCAGCAAGCCGAAGCCGACCGTAACGATCCGGTTGCCCATTACGGCACGTTCAACTACGCCAGCGAAGCGACAAACGCGGCAGTCCTGAACACCAATAAAGAAGTCTTTCCAGAGCCGCTAAGCTTTGACACGCCAGCGCTGGCAGGCACCAACTTAAACGGACATCGTTTTAACCATTTTTTCCCTTGGCAGGTCAATGAAGACGGTACGGAACTGGAACTGGTCAACCATGTGGGCCGCCATGAACTGGGCGGCTCATATGTCGATCCGGTTTTTAACGATGACCCCAATTTAACTTACGTGACCACGAGCGTTAACCAAAACAAAATCGGCAACTTTTTCCAAATCAAACAAAATCCGGTAACGCCCAGCCAATTTTTTGGCGTTGATGCACCGGAGTTCGGCACGCACGCCTCAGGGCAATTGCTGCGGCTAAACAATGCCGCGCCCACACAAAATGCCTACAATGCGACCATCACATACATCACCGACCCCAGCTCAGGCCACTACCGTGACCCGTTGATGTTATCCGATGGCACCTTATTGGCGACCCACACACCGGAAACCCTTGAAGACCAGGGCAATGCCAGCTCATCCTATGCCTTCCGCATTTACACCCTAAAAAAACCCGCCGTCGGCAAATGGGTCATCGACCAACCACTGACCAGCGGCATCAGCAAAAACATCAACTACTTCGATCCTAGCACAAAAATTACCTACAACGGCCTGTTATGGGAACTCCAACCGGTTGAAGTCAAAGCCCGCATCAAACCCGCCAAACGGGTAGCAACACTAGGCACGCCGGAACTGCAAGTCCTGCAAGAAGAAGGCGTCACCGAAAGTCAACTGCGCAACTATTTGCTGACCAACAATTTGGCCTTGGGCGTGGTGCGCAACGTTACCCGCCGCGACAGCAGCGACAAACAGCAACCCTTCAACCTTGCCGTTGCCGGCAGCGCCACACAAACCAGCACCGGCGTTGGCAAGCTTTATGAAGTCGCCTATTTCCAAGCCTTCCAGGCCGACCAAATCCGAGGCATTAAAGGCTACGACAGCCCCAACATCTTGCCAGGCCGACGGGTATTGGCACAGCCCATGCACGGCACCAAAGCCAATCCACCACAAGCGGCGGATGCACCGGTCGGCAGTGTCAAAATTGCCAATGACGGCTCCGTTGCCATGCTGCTGCCGGTACGCCGCGCCTTATCCTGGCAAATTACTGACAGCACCGGGCAATTTGTTGTCCGCGAACGTAACTGGCTGTCAATGCAGCCCGGCGAAATCAGAACTTGCCCGGCCTGCCATGGCGTGAACAAAACCGACCAAGTCGGCAAAGGCTCGCCCGGCAACAAACCCCAAGCCTTACGGCAACTGGTCCGCTATCTGAAAAGCATCGGCAGCCTTTAAAAAATCAAACTGGCAGCAGTTTTGGCTGCTGCCAGTTACAAATCCAGCACAATTCCAATGGTGGCTTCATTAAATTGTCAGCTTTATGCCAACGGAAAAATCATTCCTAAATGGAATCCGAAAACGATAGCAATTTGCCTATCCATCAATCTAAGGTACGCAATGCGAACCCTACCTGACTTTCTAATGTAATGGGGGTTTGCTTGGCGAATAACGAAGAATCTGTCCGTGAACTCGGTGACGAGACCCTGAAAAAAATCGCCCATGAACTGGCTGAGAATCTACGCAAAAATGTCAGCGTCGATTGGTCGGTGCGCGAAAGCGTAAGGGCCAGCTTACGGCTGATAGTAAAACGGATATTACGCAAATACAAATACCCGCCAGGCAAACAGGAAGAAGCCGTGCAACTGGTATTGGAGCAGGCGGAGAGATTGAGTGCGGAGTGGGGGTAGTTATATGGTTGGTTGTAATGCAGGCTAATATTGTTTTTGTGGCATAAATCGATCAAAAACAGTAATTCGGAATTTTCAAATAGCTGTCGCTGGAGCATAACATTACCTGAGCCATAGCCCAGATATTATAGTTCAGCAATAACTCTTAACACTCAACGGCAACAGTAAAATGTCAGCCTTGGACCCTGCAACGAGAAAAGTAGTACAGATTTGTTTTTGTGTCTTGAAACACCAACAACCCTATCAACTTTAAGTGGTAATTTAACCACTTGCGATTGTGAAGGAGAGATGCCATATAAATGATGATAGATCAATTATGTATCATGTTTTTCTTGAATCGGAAAATATTTATCACTCTTAATGTAAAAAGGCTCTATCTCTACTTTATATAACAACAAAAGTGTTGTATAACATAATTGTTGTTAAATATACAGGAGAACCCCATGATCCATAATCGAGTTGGTCCACCGGTAACGGGCAATGATTTTTTCAACCGCGAGTCGTTTGTACACCAAGTTTCCGAAAAGCTACGCGAAGGCAATCATATTCTATTGGCGGCGCCACGACGCTTTGGTAAAACCAGTATCATGTATAAGCTGATACAACAACCGCTGTGGGACTACCATGTTGTTCATGTTGATCTCGAAAGCTTGCACAACCCCGCCGATTTGGTTGCCCGGTTAATGGAAAGTACTGCCAAGGTTTCCGCTTTGGCTACGCTCGTCGCGGGACTCAGCACCTTGGCAGCAAAAATGGTGGGCTTAGTCAATGACCATGCCGAGGAAATTGAAGTTTTTGATGTGCGGGTAAAATTGCGTGATGCCGCTAGCGCAAACTGGCGTGAACACCTGCAAGCATTGATGGGTCGCATTGCTACAGCAGACAAGCCAGTGGTGATATTCCTAGATGAATTGCCGATGCTGCTAGACAGGTTGTGTAAAACCAAGGAAGGTAAGAACGAAGCGATAGCCTTGATGCGATGGTTACGCGAACTTCGCCAAGCACCAGAAATGAAGATATTGCGCTTTGTTTTGGCGGGGTCAATTGGTATTGAACGCATACTCAACCAACTCGGTGAAATTGCTACCATCAACGATTTTGAACGCATGAAATTACAAGTGTTCACCCAGCCCGTCGCCGAGCAATTTTTAGACAGCTTGGCAGCGACTTACAGTTTTTCGTTAGACATTGCCAGCCGCTCCGCGATGCTTGAATTGATTGGCCCGCCCGTCCCCTATTTTTTGCAAATATTGTTTTCGGAAACCCGCAAGGCTTGCGAAGATGAGCAAGTTCAGGCTTGCCCTGAAATGATCGCCCGTATCTATCGAGAAAAAGTGTTAGGTGAAGACTGCAAGACTTACTTCGACCACTATTACTCCCGTTTTCGCCTTTATTATCCACGCCATCTGGAGGTTGCTGCCAAACATATATTGCGGGAATTGGCCCAGGTGGGCGAAATGCGTCGTGATGCCTGCCAGCAGTTCTATCGGGAAGCGGTGGGGGACAAGTTTGATACTAACGAATTTGCTGGCATGATGGCTGACTTAGAATACGAATTTTATGTGGCTTTCGATGCCGATCAGCGCGTCTACCGTTTTGCCTGTAAACTGCTGCGCGATTGGTGGTTGCGCCATTACGGCTTGTAAGAGGACACTATGGAAATGCTTTATAACCCGGATGTCATGTCCGCCAATGAATTTAAAGCTACATTCGTAGGCCGCGAGGATTTGCTGCGCGAACTCGTGGACTTGGTGCACAGTCAGCCGGAAGGTGCTGGGGTACAACATGCTATCGTTATTGCTCCTCGTGGCATGGGCAAAACCAGCTTGTTGCAACGCTTGTATTTTGCCATTCTTGAAAGTGAATTGGCGGATACTTGGTTGCCGCTGAAATATCCCGAGGAATTATATGGCGTTGCAGATTTGGCAGATTTTTGGTTGGAAACTTTGCGCCTACTGGCGGTAGAAATCCATGATCCGGCATTAAGCGAGCAAGTAAAGACATTGCCGTTTCGTTTCAAGCAACGGAGAGACATCGCCGAGGCTGCATTTGCTTTGCTCAAAGATGTACGGCAACGCAGTGGTAAGCGTTTGTTATTGCTAGTGGAAAATCTTGATCAATTATTTGAAACTCTTTCCGACGAGCAAGACAATGCCCGTTTGCGGGAAGTGTTGATGAACGATGGCACGGTGATGTTGGTAGGTAGTGCCGTAAAATACTTCAAACAGGCGCGTAGTTACGATCAACCGTTGTACAATTTTTTCAAAACCTTTGATCTTAATCCGCTAAGCTTTGAACAAACTCAGGCTTTGTTATTACGCCGCGCTGAGGAAGATGGCATCGCCCATTTTGCTGATACTTTACAGGCAAATATTGTGCGCCAACGTGTTTTATACCATTTTACACAGGGCATACCACGTCTGGTGTTGATGCTGTATCGGGTGTTGATGGAATCGGATGTGTCCGCAGTACGCCAAGCGCTGGAAAAATTATTGGATGAAGTGACCCCGTATTATAAAGCGCGTATTGAAGTGCTGCCGCCGCAACCACGCAAATTGGTGGATTTTATTGCGCGAGCTGCCGCCAAGACCCATGAGGGCGTATCACCCACTGCATTGGCTGCCGAGGTGCAACTGCCAGTCAATCAAGTCAACTCTCAACTTAAGCGATTAACCGAAGCCGGATACTTGCGTTCTGTGCCGTTACGCGGACGTGCCGCCTGTTATGTGCTGTCAGAACCCTTGTATTCCTTGTGGCATCAAATGCGTTTAAACCCTGAAACACGCAACCGCAAATTAGCTTGGCTAGTGGATTTTTTGTACCAGTGGTATGACGATCGCGAGCGGGTGGAAAAAGCCGAACGTTTGTTCAAGAGTTTTCAGGAGCATGAACGCAACAATGATGGCCCACATTCGTTGGCAATGTTGGATCATGTGCAACTGTTGGCGCTATCAGCTTTGAGTACAGAAGTGGCGGGTCAAGTTTTGCGTATATCGACCAGGACATTTCTTCGTGCGCGAGATAAACACTTTGACATGGATAACAAGGACAGTTTGCTTGCCGAATTGAGGGCCAACATCGAAGCGGTTTTGGCGAGAAACCCCAATGATGCTGGAGGCTGGGTCGCCAAAGGGGATTTGCTAGTATGGGAGGATAAGGCGTATGAAACAGCATTGGATTGTTATGACCAAGCATTGGCAATTGCACCTAATGACGGTTCTGTATGGGGTAAACGTGGCACGGCATTATATTTTCTTGGTCGATACGAAGAAGCCATATTAGCCTATCAGCATGCTCTTGAAATTAATCCGAACGACTCCGTGCAATGGAGCAATTATGGAATCACCCTCAAACAGTTGGGGCGGAATATGGAAGCAATGGATGCTTATAATAGAGCCTTGGAAATCGACCCAGAAAACGAACTTGCAACATCCAATCAAGCATCCTTATTTAATTTGTTTGAAGACCAATTCTTAGAGGCCGTGGACGGAAACCAATTGGAATCTGCCCGACAAATCTGGGGGAGCTTGTGTAAGCCAACTGCCGTAGAAGCTTTGGCACGCATCAGAAAGCGTTGTTTGATATTTGCAGCCCGCCGAAGGTTATGGGCTTTCACACGCGAGCTTATTGAATCTGCAAGCTTGGGAGAAGAATTATTTCCGCTCGATAGGGCGGTGGAATATTTGCAATCTGGCGACGAAAACCTGTTGGAAAAACTCACGTTAGAGGTTAAAGACATCGTGCAAATGTTTGTTGATGATTTACGCCAAACAGAGGATGACCACAATCAAAAAGGTAATCATTGGCTGGTGACGGCAAAGATTTGGGAATTTGATGGCTATATTGCTAAACGCGGGAATTTGATACATAAGTTGAAAGCCAAGGATACTACTGGACGTTGGGCTTATTACTTCGTGTTGGTTATGGTAAATATGGAACAAGAGTTTTTAAAAGCCATAGAAGGTGATGGCACTCTTGATTTGGAAGATTATGGAAGGGTAGTCGCGTCCTGTTATGGCGAAAAGCCAAGTGACGAAATTAAATTGTATTTAAAGGATAAATTTGGCTTCGATGTCTGAATCTCGTAAAAATTATGACTATCAATAAATGGTTAAAGCCGACCATATCTATTACAAATCCTAATTAGGGAATACTACTTGAAGAGCTCTAACGACTGACGGGGTCACTAAAAATTTATTATCAGCGCTATATAACCGTCGATGGTCAACAATACCCAACACACCCGCTATCTAAATGTCTCTTTTTTAATACTAAGCCCAATGGTTTGGGGTGATTGCAGGTATTACAGCTTTTGCAGGTTATAGTCTGAGTGATTTTAATATTTGGCATAACATCGAAAAACTCATGAAAGGTAAGGCTGGGTATCTTTTGAGAAAATCGGAAGTTCATTATGCAATTTTGCTGTGCATCATAGATTTTACCTAGCAAAAGGCATCGTCGATCCAAGATCCATCGCCACTTTCAATGTGATTTGGCTAGCAATGGCACCTTTAATCGGGAATTGCAGTTTATTCCCCACTCGCTTTTAACAAAAAATGAACATTGTCTCCAGTTGCCGCAGCATGAGACTGTATAAAGTCGGCAATTTTCCACGTTGCCGCCTTAAGCGTTTTGGCTTCGGGGTTGATATAGCCGCCAGTCACGTCGTTATCCGTTTTATGGTTTGCCAGCGCTTTTAATAAAGAGAACGGTATCATTGCCGCTTCGCCAATGGTTAAAAAGGTTCGTTTTAGGTCGTGGCTTGCAAATCAATACCCGTTTTCTTGCAAATTTCCGCAATGGGCTTTCTAGGTATATTCATCACGCCATCCTTAGAATCGCCAGGGAAAACAAAACGGTTATCGCCAGTTAATGCTTGCAAGCCTCTGAAATAAGGTTTGATTTGTGGCGCAATGTAGGCGGTAAAATCGGTATGGTTTTTGGTGTATCTGGCAATAAAGCCCTGTAGGGTATGCATTGCATACCTTTTAAAATCCTTCCATTGCACTTATCCTTAAAAAGGTACGCAATGCGTACCCTACCCGATTTTAAATGTAAGGGTGGTCTGCTTCGCGAAACCACCCTACGAGCTTATCAACCCGTCTGTACACCGGAGGCTTATTTTGGAAGCGTTGATCCGTTTATCTGCCGCGTTGGGCATTTTTTTGCTGATGGTGGTTTGGGAGCAATTAAGGCCCCGGCGTGTGCAGCAGGTTAGCCGGTTGCAGCGTTGGCGGGTCAATTTAGGTTTGGCGTTGTTCAATCAGTTGCTGATGCGCGCGAGTGTTGGCGGTTTGGCTTATGCGGCGGCAGCCAGCGCGCAAGTGGCGGGGCTTGGTTTGCTGAATGGCTGGCCTTGTCCGTCGTGGTTAAGCATGGCGGCAACCTTGTTGGTGTTGGATTTTGCCATTTACGGACAACACATTGCCATGCATAAGCTGCCTTGGTTGTGGCGTTTGCATCAGGTCCACCATTCCGATTTGGAGTTTGATGCGACGACAGCACTCCGCTTCCATCCGTTGGAAATTATTTTGTCGATGGCTTATAAGGTGCTGTGCATTGTCTTGCTGGGCGCCAACCCTCTGGCGGTGATTGCTTTTGAAATTATCCTGAACGGCGCCGCTACCTTTAACCACAGCAATATTGCCATACCCGAGGCTTGGGATGCCAAGCTGCGCTGGTTGCTGGTCACGCCGGATATGCACCGCATCCACCACACGCCGGTGCGGCGGCAAATGGACAGTAACTATGGTTTTTCGGTGTCGTGCTGGGACCGCTTGTGCGGCACTTACACCGGCAAGCCCGAACAGGCACAAACCACCATGGCTATCGGTTTGGCGGCCTTCCGAAATGCGGAAGGCTTGGGTTTTTGGCAGTTGTTGATGTTGCCGTTTAAGAAGGCTTAAAACAAGAATGTCACAATGGCTTTCAGTTTGCCTTGTTCAATGACGGGAATCGCCAACATACTGCTTAGGGTGTCCAGTTCAGGATTGTAATCTTCGTCTTCCAAGTTGCCGGTGACTAAGGGCATGCCGGTTAACCAAACCCGCCCCAATGCGCCAACACCTTTGGCGACACTGATGGTTTCGAAAATTTCCGCCAGATTGTTGCTGGTTTTGCTGTAGCCTTGTTGGCAGACCAGTTTGTCGCCTTCGGGTATCCAAATTTGGATGCGCTTGGCGATGGGCGTGGCTTTGGCGGACAGGAAGGTCATCACATAAATTTGCCCGTTATTCAGCAAAGGGATGCCAAGCCCTGTGGTGATGCCGGCTTGCTGGGCATCGGCGGAGCGGCTAAAGGTGATGACTTTGCTGATGTCTTCCATCAGCACCGGCATACCCGTTTCCCAAGCAATGCCAGGAATGCCGTTGCCTTTTACCATGTTGACTTGTTTGGAAATGCTCTCAAAGTGTTGCAAAGTGCCGTAGTAACCATCCATCACCTGTAGAGCTTCAGTACTGGCTTGCCGCCAAACCTCAATAGCGCCGGCGTGGTCTTCGTCATCCCCACACAAAAACACCACCACCGCCAGCAAGAAGTCGCCCGAAAAAATCGGCAAGGCAATCCCGCAGGTCAGCCCCGCTTGTTGGGCGGCGGCGGTGCGTTTGAAGTAGGAGTGTTCGAACTGCGTCAGTACAATCGGATGACCTGCCGCCCAGGCTTTGCCGGGCAAGCCTTCATCATAGGCGAAACGTTGCTGCTCGCTGGCGGCTTTAAAATCGGTGAGCGCGCCATACAGGCCAGAACCAAACTCCAGTTGGGTGCGGTCGCGGTCGGGTATCCAAATTTCGGTGACTTTTATAAAGGTTTTCATACTGTCTGCTGATTTTTATTATTTGAGCAATTCCGCCATCGCAATGACGTTTCTGGCCATTTCACCTAAGGTGATGTTGCGGTCCATCGCCAGTTTTCTAAGGGTGTGATAGGCCTCATTTTCGCTAAAGTTCTGGGTTTTAATCAGAATAGCTTTGGCACGGTCGATTTGTTTGCGGTCTTCAAGTTGGGTGCGGGCTTCTTCTAGCGCCGCTTTTAAGGCTTGTTGTTGGTTAAACCTAGCCATTGCCACTTGGATAATAGTGGCAACAGGCTGGTTTTCCAGGTTATCGCCAACAATGTATTCGCAAACATCCGCTTTAATGGCTTTGCTGATGCTTTCTTGGCTGCTGTCTTCGGTAAACAAAATGACCGGCAAAGGCGTGGATTGGTTTAGCGCGTGCAAGTCGGCGAATAACTTGTCGGGCAGGGTATCAATGTGGATGACGATCACATCGGGGTTGGATTCTTTTATCAAGCTGCCAAACAAGCGGTTGTATTGGCTTTTTAAGATGTCATAACCCAACGGCTTAAGCTTGTCTTCAAGCTGCGGGTGGTTAATGTCGCCCTCAATTAATAATACGTTTAGCATAATCCTAATCGTTTGCAGGTGATAAGCGCATCGGTGGACGCGGTGGTGTGGCGTGCTTTTGGGCGCAGTGAACAATCAGCGCTTATAGTAATCGAAGCCTCGCATGCGTTAAAAGTCTTTCCGCACTTGCTTTAATGTTGTGCAGTCCGTTGCTGGCTGCACCAATCATGAAAATGCCCGTGCGGTGGTTTGCAGGGTGTTTCGGCAATTATCTGCCCAATTTGCCCGATAAGTCTGTTTTTTCTTATGCAACAAGCAATTGCCTTAACAAACCATAGGCTATGGGCATAAATTGTGCTGTAATTTCTTAGCTTTTGTATGGAAATAAGCGACATCCTTTTGCTGCATGTATTTTTCAAACACACAGGGCATTTTGCCCTGGTTTTCCCTAACTGGAGTGAAGACCGATTATGACGACTAAATTCACCGCTCTAAAAGATCACGATACGCCTATTAAAGTCTTGTTCACCGGTTATTTGTGTACAGTCGGCATAGGCTATTTGTTTGCGTTGATCCAAATCTTGTTTACCCACGGTATGGCAGACGGCAAATTGGGTTTGTCGATTGACGACATTGTTTATAGCTACTATGGCAACCGCTCAGGTACGGTACTGGAAAACCAGTTGAACGGCGCGATGAAAGCCAATGCACCCGACCAAGAACGCTTTGCGATTATCGAATGGGTTCGGGATGGTGCGGACGAAGACGCTTACAAGGATGACGGCATCGACAAAATTGTCGAGCAGCGTTGTGTAATGTGCCATAACGACACGGGGTCTTTGCCTAATTTTAAAGACTTTAAAGTGTTAAAAACCTATACGCATGAAGATGGCGGCGCGACGTTTGCATCGCTAACGCGGGTTTCACACATCCATTTGTTTGGCATCAGCTTTATTTTTATGTTTGTCGGGCTGATTTTTAGCTTTTCGGAGACGCCCACCGTGCAATACAAGTGTATTGCCATCGGTATGCCTTATGCGTTTTTGATTGCTGACATTCTATCGTGGTGGTTAACCAAAATTGACCCTATGTTCGCTTGGTTGGTGATGTTTGCCGGTATGGGCATGGCGGTGTCGTTTATCTTTATGTGGGTGACATCGATTTTGGAAATGTGGTTGTTTACAACGGTTTTTGTCAATGGCATCGGTGCTAAATATTTGGAATGGCGCGATAGCCACGAAGAATTTTTAAGTGACAAGCTGTTGGCGATCGTCAAAACAATGGCGGGGCAGCTGAAACCGGCGTTGGCGTTTGTTAAAGACGCGTGGCTGGCGAAGGCGTTGCCTTGGTTGAAAAGTTTGGTTAAAAAGTAAAATCGTGCGGACTACAAACCTAGGCTTGTAGTCCGCCGTCATTAGCCAATTAAGCTTGGCTATTCAAATAATCCTCATAATTACCGTTAAAGTCGACAATACCGTGCGGCGTCAGCTCGATAATGCGGGTTGCCAATGACGATACAAACTCACGGTCATGGCTGACAAAAATCAACGTGCCTGGGTAGTTTTCCAAGGCTGAGTTTAAGGCTTCGATGGATTCCATATCCAAATGGTTGGTCGGTTCATCCATCACCATAATATTGTTTTTCTGCAGGATCAGTTTGCCGAACAACATACGGCCTTTTTCCCCGCCCGACAGCACTTGCACAGATTTATTGATGTCGTCATTCGAGAACAACATACGGCCGAGTGTGCCGCGAATGGTTTGGTCGTCATCACTGTCTTTGCGCCATTGCCCCATCCATTCAATCAGGCTCATCTTAACGGCAAAATCTTCGGCATGATCTTGGGCAAAATAACCGACTTCGGCATTTTCTGCCCATTTGACTTCGCCGGAATCCGCTGTCAATTCGCCAACGAGCGTTTTCAGCAAGGTAGATTTACCAATACCGTTAGGGCCAATCACCGCTACGCGCTCACCGGCACCGACGACCAATTTAAGGTTTTTAAACAAGGGATCAGCGCCGTAACCTTTGCTGAGGCTTTCTACTTCCAACGCCAAGCGATGCAGTTTTTTAGTTTGGTCAAAACGGATAAACGGACTGACGCGGCTGGATGGTTTCACTTCATCGAGTTTGATTTTTTCCAACTGCTTGGCGCGCGACGTGGCTTGTCTAGCCTTGGAAGCGTTCGCCGAAAAGCGGCTGACGAAAGTTTGCAATTCCGCCATTTGCGCTTTTTTCTTGGCGTTGCCTGCCAACAAGCGTTCGCGCACTTCGGTAACGGCGATCATGTAGTCGTCGTAGTTGCCCGGATAAACACGCAATTCGCCATAATCCATATCCGCCATGTGGGTGCAGACGCTGTTTAAGAAGTGGCGGTCATGCGAGATGATGACCATCGTGCAGTTGCGCTCGTTCAGCACTTCTTCCAACCAGCGGATCGTATTGATGTCCAAGTTGTTAGTGGGTTCGTCCAGCAGCATGATGTCGGGGTTGGCGAACAAGGCTTGCGCCAGCAATACGCGCAGCTTCCAGCCGGGTGCAACCGCGCTCATCAGGCCATAGTGCTGATCCAACGGAATATCCAACCCTAGCAAGATTTCTCCAGCGCGTGATTCGGCGGTGTAACCGTCCATTTCGGCAAACTCGACTTCCAAATCGGCGACTTTCATGCCGTCATCTTCGGACATGTCTGGCAAAGAATAAATACGGTCGCGTTCCTGTTTGACTGCCCAGAGTTCTTTATGACCCATAATTACCGTGTCGATCACGGTAAATTCTTCGTAGGCAAACTGGTCTTGGCGCAAGGTGCCTAGGCGTTCGTTAGGGGTGATGCTGACGTTGCCGGTGGTTGGCTCCAAATCGCCGCTGAGGATTTTCATAAACGTGGATTTACCACAGCCGTTAGCACCAATCAGGCCGTAACGGTTGCCTTCGCCAAATTTGACGGAGACGTTTTCAAACAAGGGCTTAGCCCCAAATTGCATGGTGATGTTGGCTGTAGAAATCAAGCGGATTATCCGTTAGGTAAAAAATAAAAAAAGAATGGCTTATAACAGCAAGCTGTCATCAATGGCTATAAAACGGCTGGCTGCGTTCATCAGTGCAGGTGCCGTCAGTTTGGTAACGCCGTAAACTTCCGTTTCAACGGGGTAGCGGTGCCGGGCTTTGTCTAACAGCAAGGCAAAATCGCCATCGCCCGATACGAGTACGACCACATCGACTTGTGCGGCATATTCAATAACGTCTAAGGTGATGCCGACATCCCAGTCGCCTTTGGCGGAGCCGTCGCTGCGCTGGATATAAGGCTTAAGTTTTACGGTAAATCCTAGTTGCCTGAGGATTTGTTGGAAATTCTGTTGTTTGCCATCGCCTTTGTCGATGGCATAGGCAAAAGCTGCCACGACGTTGCGGTTGGCTGTTACCGCATCCCAAAACGCGCGGTAATTAAAATGCCGTTGGTAGCTGTGTTTGGTGGTGTAGTAAATGTTTTGTACATCCACAAACACAGCCACGCTTTGCATGTTATAAGGCCGTTTACTTTAAAAAAGAGCAGCAATAATCACAAGGTGTGCTGACTTTTACGGTAAATTGGGCATTAGCCGGTACGTCAAAAGATTCGCCGCCTTTGATGCTTTGCCATTGCTCAGCGCCTGGCAACAAGACTTCCAGCTCGCCCGATTGGATTTCCATCAGTTCTTTGTCGGCAGTGTTAAAAGTGTATTCGCCTGGCAGCATAAAACCTAAGGTTTTCATGGATCCATCGGCAAATTTGATGGTGCGGCTGCTGACGTTGCCATCGAAATAAACGTTGGCTTTTTTAACGACGGAGACTTGGGTAAATTCTGACACGGCTTATCCTCTTGGCTTTTCGGTTACATGAAAGTAGTTAAAATGGGTGGGCAATCATAGCAGATTGTTGGCGGATAGACTGGCTTAATCTTTATGACTGTTTGCAAAATAAACCATTGTTTATTTTGTTTTAAGGTGTTTATGCTGCCATTTTATCTTGCGTCATAACCGCCATTATTGCCTCTATCCATAGAAAATTCTGAATGTTTAGATTTTGCCGCTATCAACTTGGAGCAGGCGCATAGCGCAATATTAGGTGGGTATTATTTTCGCAATTGTTGATAATGGCACAATGGGATTATGCAGCCGTTTATTGGCGGATGTTCCTGGCGTGATGGGGCTGCGGCTGATGCGATTTTGGCGTACGGGCATGTACGCCAAACGTGCTAACGCGGGACGATTGAGTTGCCTTGCAAAAAGGAGCCGGCAGGATCAATGATAAAGCGATCTTTCATGGCGGTTCGGCCTAACAACATACGAAAACGCATGCTGTCGCGGTTGGTTAACGTCATTTCCACCATGATGAGCGAATTGCCAATTTGCAGCGGTGTTTCGATAACATAACGGCGCTGGCGGTGTCCGCCCGAATCAGACACGACACGCCGGTCTTTAACAGGGGCGTGGCATTCAATAATAATGTCATCGCATTTTTGTACAGGGTGGATGGCGAACATCACCCAGCGTTCGTGGCCTTTGCGGTAGGGGTCGATACTGAAAGCATGTAACGCAGAAGAACGCGCGCCGGTATCAATTTTGGCTTTAATTTGGGCAATGTTAAGTTCGGGCAGTGCGACCCACTCACGCCAACCTAACTTGGGTTTTTCGGTCAATATCTCTGTCATGCTTGCGAGTTTGTTAATGGATTGGAATGTTTACATTATTCTCTGTACCGATGATTCACTTTATACAGGTATAACGACCGACCTGTCCAGACGCTACCAGCAACATGCCACACGAAAAGGTGCCAAATACTTTAGAGGCCACCAACCTAAGTGTTTAGCATATTGGGAGAGCGGTCATGACCGCAGCAGCGCGAGCAAGCGCGAGTGCGAGATTAAGCAAATGCCGCGAGAGAGAAAACTAGCGTTGATTCGTGGTTTTAAGCCAGTGGAGTTGGGCTTGGAGGGTGTATTTTAGAAAAAAGTCGCCGCGTATTTGCATCATTAGCAAAGCGGCTTCATCAGAAGCCACAATGCTTTTTGGATTTTCAGCTAACGAGTTATTGTTCCAGTACGTCCAAACCAGCCGCTTCAAAAATGGGCTGCCCTTCTGTTGGCACACCTTGTTTTAAACCCATAAAATCAAACAATTGCCGGTCCACCAGTTGCGATGGCGCAATATTTTGCAAGCTGGTAAAAATGGTTTCCAAACGGCCTGGAAATTGTCTGTCCCAGGTTTTTAGCATGACTTTCATGGCCTTGCGTTGCAAGTTTTCTTGCGAACCGCACAAATTGCAAGGGATGATGGGGAAGTTTTTAAAGGCAGCAAAACGCTCGATGTCTTTTTCACGGCAATAAGCCAGCGGCCTGATGACGATATTGCGTTTGTCGTCGCTCAGCAGCTTGGGGGGCATGGCTTTCAGTTTGCCGCCGTAGAAAATATTGAGGAAAAAAGTTTCCAAAATATCATCGCGGTGGTGGCCCAAGGCTATTTTGGTGATGCCATTGGCTTCGGCGAAACCATACAGCGTACCGCGCCTTAAGCGCGAACATAAGCCGCACGTGGTTTGGCCTTCAGGGATAACCCGTTTGACGACGCTATAAGTGTCTTTTTCGATGATGTGGTAAGGCACACCCAACGATTCCAAGTATTCGGGCAACACATGTCCAGGAAAACCAGGTTGCTTTTGGTCGAGGTTGACGGCAATCAGTTCAAAATTGACCGGTGCGGTTTTTTGCAAATTCCACAATATATCCAACAAGGTATAAGAATCTTTGCCGCCGGACAGGCAAACCATGACCTTATCGCCTTCTTCAATCATCTTGTAATCGGCAATGGCGTCACCGACATAATGGCGCAGGCGTTTTTGCAGCTTGTTAAATTGGGTGCGGGTTTTTTGATTTGGATCTGACATGGTCAGAGAAATTAGGGCGTCTGTGTGGAAAGGCAGGCAATGGCGTTTACCATTGCCCGAACCGAAGGCTTAGTCTTGATAACGCTGGAAAATCAATGTGGCGTTGGTGCCACCAAAACCAAAGCTATTCGACATAATGGTGTTGAGCGTGACATTTTCCTGCAAGCTGCGGACGATAGGAATGCCTTCTGCTGCCGGATCAAGCTGGGTGATGTTGGCCGATGCGCTGAGGAAGTTACCTTCCATCATCAACAACGAATAAATGGCTTCGTTAACGCCCGCTGCCCCTAAAGCATGACCGGTCAGCGATTTGGTTGAGCTGACCTGCGGCATATCTTGTCCGGCAAACACTTGCCGCAACGCTTCCAATTCCCGCGTGTCACCCACAGGGGTGCTGGTGCCGTGGGCGTTGATGTAATCAATTTTACCGCTGACGGTTGCCATGGCTTGTTGCATACAACGTACCGCGCCTTCGCCGGAGGGCTGCACCATATCGTAACCATCGGAGGTTGCACCGTAGCCGACCAATTCGGCATAAATTTTTGCGCCACGGGCTTTGGCGTGTTCCAGCTCTTCTATCACAAGCACTCCGCCGCCGCCGGAAATGACAAAACCGTCGCGGGTGGCGTCATAAGGGCGTGAGGCGGTGCTGGGCGTGTCGTTATATTTGGAAGACAGCGCGCCCATCGCATCGAACAATACCGACATAGTCCAATGCACTTCTTCGCCGCCGCCAGCAAAAACGACATCCTGTTTGCCCATTTGGATCAGCTCCATCGCATGGCCTATGCAATGCGCGCTAGTGGCGCAAGCAGAGCTGATTGAATAGTTGACGCCTTTAATTTTGTATGGCGTGGCAAGACAGGCGGTATTGGTGCTGGACATGGTGCGTGGCACGCGGTACGGACCCACTTGCTTGACGCCTTTGTCGCGCATGATGTCGGCAGCTTCCACCAAATTGGCGGTCGAAGGGCCGCCAGACCCCATCACCAAGCCCGTTCTGAAATTGGAGACTTCGTTATCTTCCAAGCCGGCATCGGCAATGGCCTGTTGCATGGCAATGTAGTTGAAGGCGGCGCCATC
Organism: Methylosoma difficile; assembly: GCF_054657615.1. Taxonomy (NCBI): domain Bacteria; kingdom Pseudomonadati; phylum Pseudomonadota; class Gammaproteobacteria; order Methylococcales; family Methylococcaceae; genus Methylosoma; species Methylosoma difficile. The sequence continues at coordinate 583,299 of NZ_BAAHYJ010000001.1, forward strand.
ACCCATAAAGCGTTTGATTTTGCGGTCAATAAACGCATCCAGATCAATAGTGATTTCGCCATGCACATGGCTTCTGAAGCCCATTTCCTTATAGACTTCTGCGGCGACAATGCCCGACCGCCCTGCTTTAAGGGCATCGGTCACTTCTGCACGGTTATTGCCTATGCTGGAGACAATACCCAGGCCTGTTACCACGACTCTTTTCATACCTGCCCCTAGAAATCTTGCGTAGAAGTAAATAGGCCGACCCGCAAATCGGACGCTTCATAAATGACTTTGCCATCCACTTCCATGGTGGCATCGGCAATGCCCATCACCAGCTTACGCATAATCAGGCGTTTTAAATTAACCCGATAGGTGACTTTTTTAGCGGTCGGTAAAACTTGTCCGGTGAACTTCACTTCGCCAACGCCCAGCGCACGGCCTTTACCTGGGCCGCCCATCCAGCACAGGAAGAAACCGACCAACTGCCACATCGCATCCAAGCCTAAGCAACCTGGCATCACCGGATCGCCTTGAAAATGGCAATCGAAAAACCACAAGTCAGGGTTAATATCCAATTCCGCCACAATTTCGCCTTTACCGTACAAACCACCTTCATCGGTGATTAAGGTAATGCGGTCCATCATGAGCATATTGGGCAAGGGCAATTGCGCGTTTTTTGGCCCATACAATTCCCCTCTTCCTGACATCAAGAGTTCTTCGCGCGTGAAGCTATGCTGTTTCTCCATACTTTTTATTTGTATACCTTAAGTATTTGTTCTTATGATTTAACTCGCTATTATCCAACAGACACCAAAAAAAATCAGCTCAATTTTTAGCGCGGCAGCACATCTGTCATCAAGCTTTGCATTTTCAAGGAACCGCTTTGTAGGCGTTGTTGGTAGATCAGCGCATAAGTCAGCACGCTAGTCACATACTTACGCGTTTCTTTATAAGGGATGGTTTCCACCCAACTATCCGCCGGCATAGGCTTAAGTGCGGGCAGCCATTTCGGGATACGGTTTGGCCCCGCATTATAAGCTGCAGTTGCCAAGGCTGCGTGTCCGTCAAACCGGTCAAGCAATTTTTTAAAATATCGGCTGCCTAAGCGGATGTTGGTGTCAGGGTTATACAAACTTTGCCCGCCCTGCCAGTTTTCGCTCAACTCGCGAGCCACCTGCTTGGCAGTATCCGGCATCAGCTGCATTAAACCTTTTGCGCCCACCGGCGACTCGGCCTGCGCGTCAAGCATGCTTTCTTGGCGCATCAAACCTAGCAACAGGGCAGGATTTAAATGATGTAACGCGCTGTTGTTTTGTGCCTGACCCTCATAAAGAACCGGAAAACGCACCGACAAATCATCCCAATAATCGGCTTTTACCAACGTCTTGATCGCCAACTGCGGCATTTGCCAACGTTGCGCCAGTTTGGCGGCAAGCATTAAACGTTCTTTGGGCAGCTTTTTGCAGGCGAACTGCCATTGGCGATTAAATTCGGCGGGGCGGTTTAGCGCGTTAAGCTCGCTTGCCGCCAAAAAATCCGCTTCATTAGCCAAAGCCTGCATTTGCATCTCATCCACCTGCACCGGGAAATCATCGAAACGATAAGGCTGGTTGCTGGCATCTGCCGCTAAAAAGCCGTAAAAGCTACGGTTTTCGGCGACCTTACGGAACAACGCCTGCGCTTGTTCAAGCTGCCCTGCCTCTGTGAAAGCGCGGGCTTGCCAATATTGCCAATGCGGATCATTTTGTTGTTCTGCCGTCAGCCCCGCTAAAGCCGCACTGACGTGTGGCCAATCTTGCTCCAACAAAGCCGCGCGCACCCGCCATTCACGTGCTTCGGCATCGGGGGCAGACAGAAGACTTAGGTGGTTATAGGCACGGCTATCGCGTTTGTGCGCTAAGGCCAACGCCAGCTGATTGTCTACCCGCTGTGCGGCGGCATCGTTGCTGGCAAATAAAGGCCGTTTGCCATCCCAAACCGACAAGGCCAAATCCAGATCGGTTTGCGCCAAGCGACTGATACCCTGCAATAAAATTTGCTGGCTGATGCGGTCGTCACCCGTTAGATAAGCATTGTCCACTATCAAGGCAGGCTTTTTGTGGATTTTCAGCCATGTCTCGGCGGTTTTTTGCTCACTGGCGGGCAACAATCGACGCACATATTCAGCCAGTGCAACGTTATCGTTTGCCAAAGCCAAGGTGAATCGCTGCCAAAGCAGATCGCTGGTCATCTGAGGCGATTTCGTCAATGCCGTCAACAAGGCGTCACAGGATTTAGGCTGCGACTCGCCGCTTAACCAAAAGCCTTTGGCGGCATCCAAAGCCAACGCGGGGTTGCCGGATTGGTATTGCGCCCAATAAAACAGACATTGCAACGACACGTCTTGGTTTTGCGGCAAGTAATGGCTGACAAGCTCCGACCAACGCTGCTGTTCCGCCAAATAAGCCAACCACTTGCCCCTCAGCAATTCGGCATAACGCGTATTGGCATAGTCGGACAAAAATGCTTGGATCTGCTCGGTTTCCGACAACTGCTGGCTCAGGCGCTGGTACTGCAAATACGGGTAGAGCGGATAATCTTTTAGGCTGATACCCAACAACCAAAAACGCACACCGCCGCCATCTGTCAATAACTGCTCGGCCTGCAAGAAGTCTTGGCGTTGCTGTGCCAAATCGCCAGCCATCGCTAAGCAAGGCAAAAACCATAAAAAACAGCCGACTAACGCTGGTTTAAAAAAGGGGCGGTTCATGTTGGCAATCTCAGCAATGTTTAAATTGCCGCCATGCTAACCCTATTCGGCGACCTTAACAAACCTGTATGCAGACCTCTTTATCGGCAGAGTTTAGCGGCCTGATATGACAACAAGCTACATCACCGGCATTTAAATTTAAGGATTTTCTTCTGCTTGCTAAGCCAATACGTTTGGCGGGCTGGCAGGAGTGGCGTTGTTTTTATTTGTTCAATCAGAAGGGAGTTGGAAAAGCGCCCGCGTTGCTGGGGAAGGTGTGCCTTTGAAGGCAAGGGCCGTCACTTCCAGATTGCTTTCGCCGCTGTAAACTTTTGAAAAACCAGCCGCTTGCAATGCCTTCAAAAGTGATTTTTGCGTAAATCCCGTCTTATGGGCATAGAAATCCTGACCGCTGAGTTCAATCTCAAGACTGTAACCATACACCACATCTGACACGCTAATTGGGCCGACAGGCGATTGGTAAAGCACATCGTCAATATCTAAATTTTGTTCAACCGCAGCCTTCATGACGGCTTTCATATCTGGCACACGAATGTGCGCAAAGCCATTATCTTTAAGCACATGTAAAAAACCGGCAAGCACTTTACGCACATCATGCCGGTAGTAGTGTTCAAGATTGTGGGAGCAATAGATGGTGTCAAACTGATTGGCTTCCAGCGAAGTGAGCGTGCGCGCATCACAAACAATATCAGGCGAGCCTTTCGGGTCTATATCGAGTAATAAGTGTTCAAACGCTTCATATTGGGGTGGGATAGCAATTTTTTTGCTACTGCCGCCTACATTTAAAACTTTTTGCATTTTATGTACCGGACGCTTTTGTTGTTTTAGGGACTGGGTTAGAAGGCGGCGGTTTGCAAATTAGAAACCGAGCTTCCTAAGAATAGCTTTTGGCGATTGAAATTATAACAATAATGCTATAATTCATGACCTATGACGTGGACAATCGAAACCCTAAATACATCCGTGGATGCAGAAATCGAGGCCTTGCCTGTTGATATGCGGGCGCGGTTAGTCCGTATTGCGGAGCTTATCGCAGTGGTCGGCCTTGACAATGTCCGCGAACCGCACATCAAACACATTGAAGGCCAGTTATGGGAGATGCGGATGAAAGGCAAGGACGGCATTTCAGGGGCACTATATGTGACAGCCAGAAAAAAACGCGTGGTGATTGTGCGGGTTTTTATCAAGAAAACCGAAAAAACGCCGCGCCGCGAGATTGAAATTGCTTTGACACGAGCTCGGGAGCTTCAAGATGACTAAAATAAATGAATTACACAGCAAATGGATGAAAGATGCCGCTTACTCAAGCGCTTATGAGGCTTTGGAAGAAGAGTTTTCATTGGCAAACGCTGTGATTGCCGCGCGGTCACGTGCTGGCCTGACCCAAGAAGCCCTTGCCGACCGGATGCAAACCAAGCAATCGGTTATCGCACGGCTGGAAAGTGGTCATGTCATGCCTACCACCAAAACACTGGAAAAAATCGCCAAGGCGACAGGTTCGCGGCTTAAAATCAGTTTTGAGCCTGATACTGCTGATCGTGTCCTTTAATTCAGTGACAGAAAACAGCATAAGCTAATCTTTAGGTAAGTAATAATCCTTTCTCTCTGATTTATCATCAAACCCTATCTTCAAAGCAGTTTTAGATTGTGTAAGTTGTTTTTGAATTTCATCTCCAACTGATAACTTTCTATTATTAATAATAATCTCAGGCTGTCCAGAGATAAGCCTGTTAAGTTCTTTAGATAGCAATACGGATGCTTTATTAATATTTTCATCCATTTCTTCTACTGCTATACCTTCAGCTTTTAACTTTGCTCTAAGTTCAAGTATAGATTCAATAGTTTCAACTTTTTGAGGTAAAGATACTAGCTGGCCTTGCTGGCTGTAGTTTGAATATATGTACGTTACACCTGATGTAATCAAGCTGGTTAATAGGGCGATAACTTTACTGTTGCCAAAAACCTTAGCTAACAAACTCCCCGATTCAATTTTTAGTATTTCTATTGGAAATTCTGATATTGATACTTTCGTTAAAATACACAGTTCCTTATAAATCTCTTCTATAGCTTGAAGTTTTGAAATAAATTCAGATAGGCTCATTGATGATGAAAGTACAATGGATAGCTCTCTTCCTGCTTCAAGACTCGGAATAGGGTATTCTGAATTGGACAGATAAAAACTAAGACCTTTTTTAAATCCATCTAAGAGTGGTGATATTGATTTCGACTCTTTAATCATTGTCCATGCGGATTCCGGAGAATAATTTTCTATAAACGATTCGTAACTATGAGATAGCGTTTCCAAGTTCGTTTCAATTTCCTCTAATTGTGATAATTCGCTAAAAATTAATTTAGCTTGACTGATTTCGTTTTTTATTTTTTCAATTGAAGCAAAAAAGCTGCGAGGTTTTACATTGTTGATTAGCTTTTTTGTTGTAGACAAGTTTGCTCTTAATTCTTCTACTATTACTGCTTTATTTCCACCGTTAATTGCAATATTGTTAATGCATCGATCTATTGGAGGAAATGCAGAATTTATTGAATCTAAGCTATCAAAGAAATATTGAGCGTCAATAAATGATTCGAGGATCCTTTTAACCTCTTCTCTTATTTGAAATGTAAGCATTTAATGTTTAGAACCTGTGCGTTTTAAAATTTAAGGGGGGTATGTACAAAGAGCCTAATGCATTATTTCAGTGTTTAACAAAAATTTAAAGCAAATTAGGTGCTTATAGTGTACGTTCCCAATTCTTTTGAAAAATGAATCCAAAAAAGTACACGATGCCCAAAAGAGCATAAATTTATATCTTACGGTTAACATTCATTGATTTACGCCGCATCCAATACGGTGAAGAACCTAAACTGTCTATCATTCATTTGGATAGCGTTGGTGCGGGTGTGATTGAATTAAGGAAAAACGGCAGTCCGGCGTTTCGTTGTGTTTATGTGGCAAAGTATGAGGATACGGTGGTTGTGCTACATGCTTTTGCCAAAACTACCAATGGCGTTGATCGGCAAGCCTTGAAAGTGGCGGAACAACGCTTAAAAGAATTGCTGGCGGAGCTTAAAAAGGCTCATTGAGCCGTTTTGGTTGTGATAAGTACCGTTGCCTTTTGTAAAGTCGGCATATCCCAACTCACCTGAAAACCCAGTTTGTCGAGCATATCAAACAAGGCATCAATAGTGAATTTTTCAATTTTGGCGTTCACCAAATCGGAAATGCGCGATTGTTTGACACCCAGATGTTCCGCTGCTTGTGCTTGCGTCCATTGTTTGCTTTCAATTAAACGGCTCAGCATAATGGATAAATCCATTTTCATCACCATTTTGCTGGCAGTTTCTTCATCATGTGTCACGTGAAAAGGGCTGTCGTAATACTTTAAGGCCATGATAAAAATGTCCGTTTAAGGTTTAAGTGGTGGGCTGGCATTATATATAATTTTAGATAATTGCGTTTGAGTTAGTTTGCGCTCGTTTCAAAAATGGAATCTGGAAACAAGCGAATCCCGCTTAGAAAATGGAGTCCAAAACATGTTTTGGACTCCGAACCCAAATACGCTAACCCTTAATACACAACACCTGCCGCAAGGTATGCACCACCTCAACCAAATCATGCTGATGCGCCATGACTTGGTCGATGTCTTTATAAGCCGCCGGAATTTCATCCACGACACCACTATCTTTACGACATTCCACGCCCTTGGTTTGCGCTTCGACATTGTCACTGTCGAATTGCTTTTTAGCGGCGGAGCGGCTCATGACGCGGCCTGCGCCGTGTGAGCAGGAGCAGAATGATTGCGGGTTGCCTTTGCCGCGCACAATGTAAGACTTCGCGCCCATGCTGCCGGGGATGATGCCCAATTCGCCTTCAGCTGCGCTGATCGCGCCTTTGCGGGTGATCCACACCGATGCGCCAAAATGGTTTTCGCGGCTGACATAATTGTGGTGGCAGTTGATGGCTTCTTTGGTGATGCCGAACTTGGGCAATTTCTTACGCAAGGCTTCGCAGACTAACTGCATCATTTCGCGGCGGTTGATGAGTGCGTAATCTTGCGCCCAGGCCACCGCTTCCAGATAATCGTCGTAATACGCCGCGCCTTCGCTGAAATAGGCCAAATCCTTATCCGGCAAGTTAATCAAATGCCGCCCCATGTCTTTCTTCGCCAAGGCAATGAAATATTCGCCCATGACGTTGCCAATGCCACGGCTGCCGGAATGCAGCATCACCCAAACATCGTCATTTTCATCCAAACACAGCTCGATGAAATGATTACCACCGCCCAAGGTGCCTAATTGCCGCACCCAGGTTTGGTAGGGCTTCTTTTGCATGGTGTTGATTTTAGGATGTTTGCCCAAGATGCTATGCAAGCCTACCGCCAAACCTGTGACGGTTGATGGTTTGGCGACATCTTTTTTGTGCTGGTTAAAGCCGACCGGAATCGCCGCTTCGATAAACAAACGCAAAGAGCGCAAGTTATCCGGCAAATCCTTGGCTTTGATCGACAAGCGCAAGGCATTCATGCCGCAACCAATATCCACGCCCACCGCCGCCGGAATAATCGCGCCCGCCGTCGGGATGACCGATCCGACCGTCGCGCCTTTACCTGCATGGACATCCGGCATGACCGCGATGTGGCTATGGATGAACGGCAATTCCGATAGTTTCAGGAGCTGTCGGTAGGCTTCCGGCTCGATAGTGTCGGTGTAGATTTTTACTGGCACTTTGCCTTTAGTAATAACGGTTTGAATCGGCATCAGATACCTCCTTCACTAATGACACCGACATAACGGAAGCTTAACGTCGGCGTGTGTTTACGATGTAGCGCGTGTGCCAAGGCCGAGCGCAACAAACCTTGCACACGGCCTAACGCCGCCAGCACGTCGGTTTCATCCGCCAAACTGTCGGCGGCATATTGGCCTACGGTGACGCAAATACACGCGCCATCATTTTCTGGCTCGACTGACAACACCAGCAAATCGCGCAACATCGGATGTTGGGTTTCGCCTGTTAGTACCAGCGCGACAATCCGCGCCGCTTCTTTACATAATTGCAGGTTTTTGCGCGGTGTTTGTTTTCGCGCTTGATGGCGTTTGGCATAGCGCGGGTCTACGCCATCCTCTGCGCCAAATTCGGCACACAAATGCGCCGCTTGTTTCGTCCAAAGACGTTGCTTATTCATACGAACTCCCACTGACCAAAAACGCAGGGCAAAACAAAGCCCTACCGTGTCCGGTCGTGTTAAAAAATTTAGGTTATTTTTTGTGGAAGCCCCGATCCGTAAGAATCGGCAGAATTACCGAGGGGTAACAGATGCGAGGCTGGAAATCATTACACTATCTAACATGGCAGCCTCCTAAATGCGGGTAAAGGTTGGAAAGCGCGGCAATCTACAGAGAATTTTCTGTTTTGTCAAAACAATCAACGTATTCGGTTTTTTCAATAGCGTCTTTTACTGACAGCAGGGCGGATATTGCCTTAGTAAAAAAAACCGCCGTTTGACTAATCGCACCCAGCAGGGTTTATTGTCGGTTTTGCCGCTACTTTTCCCCACGCTATGACCATCACCAGCAAACAACTGATCGCCCTCACCTTGCCGATTGCCTTATCAGCAATGCTGGATAACGCTTACCGCGTCATTGACCAACATGCCGTGCAATGGCTGGGTGTGGAGGCGCAAGCGGCGATTGCTTCTTGCACGTTTATCCTGATTGCCTATTACGCGGCTTATTCGATTGTCTCTGCCGGAACGCTGGCCTTGTTGGCGCGGGCGATTGGTGCGGACAAACCTGCCGAGCAAAAACAATTGGTCGGCAATGCTTTAATGATGGCGCTGTTGCTGGGCGGCTTGGTGCTGAGCTTTAGCGCGGCGTATTCGCCTGCACTATCAAAACTGCTGGGCTTGTCCGACCAAGTTGCCGGACAAGCGGCGGAATATTTGCGCTGGCACGCCTTGTATTGCTTGCCGCAAGCCATTATGCCGACACTTAACGCGGTGTTTATCGCCTATGGGCAGACGCGTACGGTATTGCTGCTGCAAATTGTGGCGACGGTGCTTAATATTGTCCTAAACCCGGTGTGCATTTATCAGCTCGGTTACGGCATTGGCGGTTCGGCAATGGCGACGGGGTTGAGCCAGGCGGTGGCGATGTTGATTGGTTTGCTGACGTTAAGGAAGCGCACGCCGTTTAGGCTTAAGGATTTGGCCTTCAACAAAACCGTGCTGGGCATCGCCAAAATTGGCCTGCCAATGTGCTGGGGAACGTTGATGTTTGCTTTGGTTTACGCCGCCATGCTGCATTGGGTGATTTCGCCTTTAGGTGCAGCGGTCAATGCGGCTTTGGGCATTGGCTTTTCAGCTTTAGAAGGTTTTACTTGGCCTGTTTTTTGGGGATTCTCAATGGGGATCGCCAGCATTGTCGGGCGAAGCTTGGGCGCAGGCCAAATCGACCATGCCAAACAGGCCATCAAACTGGGCTTTAAAATGTTGACGCTGGTCGGGTTGTTGGTTTCAGCGACGTTTTATTTTGCTGCCGAGCCATTATGTGGTTTTTTTACCAACGACCCGCAAGTGCTGGAAGAAGCCGTGCGCTATGCGCAAATATTGGCCTTCTCGCAATTGCTGATGGCTTACGAAACCTTGGCTGAAGGCGTACTAAGTGGGGCGGGCAAAACCAAGTCGATTTTTTATTGGTCCGCACCGTTAAACATTTTGCGGATTCCGTTTAGTTGGCTGTTCGCTGTCCATTTTGGCTATGGCGCGGCGGCGGTGTGGTGGGTGGTGAATGTCTCAACCTTGCTAAAAGCGGCGGGCAAGTGGTGGTCGGTCAGGTCTGGAAAATGGCAGCGTTGATAAGGCTGATGTGCTGGCAAGTAGCCCCTGCAACAATCTTGACGCGTGTTACAGGGGCTTTGCTCACTGCCATTAAGTTAAGCCTATCAATGGGATAGGCTGTATGGGGCAGGGTTTTTCCGTTCGTCCTGAGCTTGTCGATGGATGAACGGAAAAATCCGTGAACAAAGACTTAATGGCAGCGAGGGACTTTGCTGGTTTAAAGGCCTTTGCCTTCCATTGCGGTACGCACTTCAGGTTCATTGGCATCATCGCTTTTAACAATGAGCTTGCCTGTGAAGGTGGCGGCGGATGTGGGCGTAAAGCTGACTTTGATTAACTTGCTTTGGTTGGCGGGAATGGCAAAGGCAACAGGGCTGGTTTCCACTTTAAAAACAGCCGAATCGGAACTGACGCTGCTGATGTTAAGGGTTTTGTCACCCAAATTTTTGAGGGTGATGTTTTTGGAAACGGTCGTGTTGACGGGCGTACCGCCGGTAAAGAAGTAAGTCGTTGGTGCGTAAACGTCGCTTAAACCCAATTTAAAAGCGCTGAGCGCGCCGGTTTTATCGGCAACATACAGCGTGCTTTCTGCCAAGGTCAGGTTTCCGCCTACGGCATACGACCAAACACTTTGGTGGGTGCTTAAGTCGATGCAGTAGGTGTGGCTGTCAGAGCTGACAAACAAATGTGTTTTAGTGGCAATAATGTTGCTGGTTAACGGGTCAGAGGCCGGTGCTTGCCAAGTCCAAATCGGTGCGCCGGTGTTTTTGTTGACCGCAACCACCGTGCTTGAGGCAATGGCATAAAGCCTGTTGTTGGCAAACGTGGGTTGCCCGAAGTAATTGGCATCGTTTTGCCATTGGATGGCCTTGGTGCTGGTATTGAATTTAATGAGCCGGCCATCGTGGATGGCGTAGACGTCATTCGCACCACCCAGCACAGGCGCCAAATTCATGCTCCATCCATCCCAGACAAAATCAGGATCGGCTATGTTGAAAACCGCCGCGCCGGTTGTCCTGTCCACCACGTAAAGGCCCGGCGAGTAACTGCCGACATACGCATAAACCCACTGCCCGTCAACGGCGGGTGTCCATTGGTCGTATTGGTTTAATGCGGCAAACCAAGTTTTTTTACCGCCTTTGCCATTGAACGCATACATACCGCCGTAGTAGCCGCCATTGGCGTAAACCGTACCTTTGTAAATCGTGGGCGCATAATAGCGTTCCCACTGGGCTTCGTGTGGAGTTTGAAAAATTAAATTGCCGTTGCGGGCATCATAAGCGGACAAAAAAGTGCCTAGCGTATGGTTGCCGGTTTGCAGATAAACTTTGCCGTCTGCAAAGCTGGGAGGATTGACGGAGTTAATGTCTGAGAACAGCTTGCTCCACAACACGCTGCTGTCTTTGGACAAAACATAAAGGTTTTGGTCGCCGAAATAACCTTTTTCGGAAACGAAGATGCGGCCTTCGGCAGCGGTGACCGGATTTAACGGCAGCGTACCCAGTGTTTTTTTCCATTTAAATGCAATATCGCTGGCATTCAAACTGACCGGCGAATAGCCCGTGTGTGACGGATTGGCCTGATACATAGGCCATTGGTCGCTTGCCAACGCCATGCCGCTGCTTAATAACGTTGAGAGTAAAACCAGATTCTTAATGGTGTTTGCCTGTTTCATTTTCGCCTCAGTTAAGTAGTGGTTGGCTTTGCAATGAAAAGGCCAACTTATTGTTTAAGTGAATGCCATACCCGTTCGAGGTTAACACGGATTTGGCAAAAAAAATATGACAGGCACAAAAAAGCCCGCATCCAATCGCTCATGGATGCGGGCTTTCTAAACCACTAATCAAGCAAATGGATTTTCCAAAATAATGGTTTCTTCGCGATCCGGGCCGGTCGATAAGATGGTGACTTTTACGCCGACCAGCTCTTCAATGCGTTTGATATAGGCTTTGGCGTTTTCCGGCAAATCATCAAAATTTGTCAAACCTGCTGTCGTGCCTGCCCAGCCTGGCATTTCTTCGATGATGGCGTGGCATTCTTCGTATTGGTCGGCACCCAGCGGTGCGGTTTGGGTGATTTCGCCGTTTAAGCGGTAGGCGTTGCAGATACCGATGGTTTCCATGCCGTCGAGCACGTCCAACTTGGTCAGGCAAATGCCGCTTAAGCTGTTGAGCTTGGCAGATTTGCGCATGGCAACCGCATCAAACCAACCGGTGCGGCGTTTGCGGCCTGTGGTTGCGCCGTATTCAAAACCTTTGGCGCACAAGTATTCGCCATTGGCATCGTGCAATTCGGTTGGGAATGGGCCGTTGCCGACGCGGGTGGAATAGGCTTTGGTGATACCCAACACGTAGTCGATGTCCAAGGGGCCTACGCCCGTGCCAGTGGCGGCACCGCCTGCGGTGGTGCTGGATGACGTGACGTACGGAAAAGTACCGTGGTCCAAATCCAGCAATGCGCCTTGTGCGCCTTCAAACAACAGGTTGTTGCCTTGCTCCAAGTGTTGGTAGAGGTGTTCGCTGACATCGGTCAACATCGGCTTGATTTGCTCACCCAAACGTAAGGCTTCGTCCAAAATGCTTTGATAATCGACGGCTTCGGCGTGGTAGTAATTGACCAGCATGAAGTTGTGGTAATCAACCAAGTCTTTCAATTTTTCCGCAAAGGCGGTGGGGTTGCGCAAATCGCCTGCACGCAAGCCACGGCGTCCTGCTTTGTCTTCGTAGGCCGGGCCAATGCCGCGTCCGGTGGTACCGATGGCTTTGCTGCCACGGGCTTTTTCACGGGCTTGGTCGATAGCAACATGAATAGGCAAAATCAATGCACATGCTTCGCTGATGAGCAAACGGCTGCGGACGGGGATGCCCGCGGCTTCGAGGAATTCAATTTCTTCGATCAGCGCCACAGGCGACAGCACTACACCGTTGCCAATCATGCATTGCACGTTTTCGCGCAAAATGCCTGATGGTATCAGGTGCAAGACAGTTTTTTTGCCGCCGATCACCAGTGTGTGCCCAGCGTTGTGACCACCCTGAAAGCGGACAACCGCTTGCGCCTGTTCGGTCAAAATATCGACCAGCTTGCCTTTACCTTCGTCACCCCATTGAGTGCCGATGACGACTACATTCTTTCCCATAATGATTCCAGTTATAAAGGTTTGATAACCCAATTTTGATGATCGTTTGCTAGCACGGCTGTGCAGCCCAATTCGTTTGCGCCACCGGTTTGGCCGGGCAGTTGCTGTACCACGGCTTGGCCTTGGGCGCGCAAAGCGCGGATGGCTTCTTCCAAAGCATTGAAGTTGACGTCGCTTGTCTCCAGGCAAGGCGCAAAGATCAGTGCTTTTGGCTCGCCCGTTTGTTGTTGGCGGTTCAACATTGACAGCACTTTCAAGTCGGCGCTAAAGCCCGTGGCAGGGCGCGCACGTCCGAACACTTCGCCAATATTATCGTAGCGTCCGCCACGGGCGATTTCACGGCCTATGCCCGGCACAAAAGCGGCGAAAACAATGCCGGTGTGGTAATGGTAGCCACGCAGTTCTGCCAAATCGCAGCTGATGGGCAAATTGGGGTAACGGCGCGTCAGTTGTTCGGCAATGGCGCTAAGGTCGGCTAAGGCTTGCTGCACTTCGGCATTGGCGTTTGACAATGCCGCTTTGGCTTTCGCCAAGGTTTCCAGGCCACCGTTCAATTCCGGCAATTTCAGCAGCATGGCTTTAACCGTTTCGTCGATGGCAAAGCTAGCCATCAGCTCCGCCAATTCGGGGCGGGCTTTGCGTTGCAACACGTCAAACAATTGGCTTTCTTGGTTTTTGTCCAAACCGGCTTGTTTGCACAAGGCGCGGTAAATGCCGACGTGGCCCAAGTCCAAATGCACATTCAGCAGACCGGTGATGGCAAGCATTTCCAGCATCAGGCGGATCACTTCGACATCACTTTCTTGTCCGGCATGACCGTACAGCTCCGCACCGATTTGCATGGGGCTGCGGGTTTTTTCCAAGGCATCGCCACGGGTGTGCAGAATGGTACCGACGTAACACAAACGGTTGGGGCTATCGGCTTTTAAGTTGTGCGCGTCGATGCGGGCGACTTGGGGGGTCATATCGGCACGCACGCCCAGCAGTTTGCCGCTGATTTGGTCGGTCAACGTAAAGGTTTGCAGTGCCAGATCGTGGCCTGAGCCTGTTAGCAAAGAGTCTAAATAATCGATAAACGGCGGGATAACCAGCGCGTAACCCCAGCAAGCAAACAGGTCTAATAGCCGGCTGCGCAGGCTTTCAAGCTGTTGGCTGGCTTCTGGCAACAGCTCTTCAATGCCGTCCGGTAATAGCCAAGGGTTTTTTTGTTGCATGTTTTGACAGTCCACTCAAACAAAACGCCCCAGAAGGAGCGTTTTGTGTTGTTATAAAACGGTAAATAATACCTTATTTCACTTGCCCTGTTTCTTAAAATATTGAAAAAAATCAGAGTCGGGATCAAGCACCAAGGTATTGCCGTTGGAGAATGTCTTTTTATAGGCGTTTAAGCTTCGGTAAAAATTAAAGAATTCAGCATCTTGACCGTAAGCTTGGGCATAAATTTCTGCCGATCTGGCATCGCCTTCACCGCGTAGCTTTTCCGCTTCGCGGAAGGCATTGGCTAAAGTAATGGTGCGTTGGCGGTCGGCATCGGCGCGGATACGTTCAGCCGCTTCAGCACCTTGCGAGCGGAATTCGCGCGCCACCCGCTCACGTTCCGCTTCCATTCGGCGGAACACCGAGCTGCTGACTTCTTCGGGCAAGTCAATGCGCATGACTTGCACGTCGATGATCTCCAAACCCAGTTCCGCCGCCGAAGCTTTGGTGTTTTTCACCAAAATTTCACGGATGGTGCTGCGGTCGCTGGACACCAATTGCTTGATGTTGCGCTTGCTGAACTCGCCACGGAAAGCGTCTTTAATGATTTGATCCAGTCGCATGTTGGCTTGGTCGGCAGAGCCTGAAACCACGGTGTAGTACTTGTTGACATCACCGATACGCCATTTGACGAACGAATCGACCACGACGTTTTTCTTTTCTGCGGTCAAAAACCGCTCAGGTCTGGACGACATGGTTTGGATGCGGGCATCAAACACTTTGACGTTGTTGATGATAGGCAACTTAAATTGCAGGCCAGGCTCATAGTCGGATTTGACAATTTCACCGAAGCGGAATTTGATGGCTTTTTCGGTCTGATGAACCGTAAAAATGGACATGTTGCCGATTAAGAACACGGCCAATAAGGCTGCCCCTAAAATGGATTTATTTTGCATCATTGACGCCCCCTCGCATCACGACCACGGTTTGATGAATGGTCTACATGGTCTTCGGCTATGAATCGTTGCGCTTGGCTTTGTGGTTGTGATGCCGCCTGTTGTTGCACGTCAGCTTGGCTGGATGTCGGGGCGGTTGCCGAAGCGGTACTGGTGTTATGGGGAAGCATTTTGTCAATGGGTAAGTAAAGCAAATTGTTGCCGCCTTTCACATCGACCATGATGGTGTTGGACTCGGATAAAACCGCTTCCATCGCTTCCAAATATAAACGTTTGCGGGTCACTTCCGGTGCTTTGCTGTACTCGGTCAGCAATTTGCTGAAGCGGCTGGTTTCACCTTCGGCTTGGGCAATCACTTGCTCTTTGTAGCCTTCGGCTTCTTGGATTTTTCTAGCCGCCGCGCCGCGTGCTTTCGGCACCACGTCGTTCGAATAGGCTTCCGCTTCGTTAATCAAGCGTTGCTGGTCTTCGCGGGCTTTAATGGCATCGGCAAAGGCATTTTGCACTTGTTCGGGCGGTTGCGCATCTTGTAGGTTGACGCTGGTGATGTGGATGCCGGACTGGTAATTGTCCATCACGTCTTGGATTTCTTTTTTGATTTCGGCAACGATCTCGCCACGGCCTTCCGTCAAGACATAATCCATCGTGTTGCCGCCAATAACGCCGCGTTGCGCGCTTTCGGTGACTTGTTTTAACGTAGCAGAAGGATTGACGATGTTGAACAGGTATTGTTTGGCGTCTTTGATTTGGTATTGCACTGCCAAGCGGATGTCCACATAGTTTTCGTCTTTGGTGAGCATCAGCGCTTCGTTAAGCACCGAGCCTGCCACCAATTCGCCGCCGGTACGGTAGCCGACTTCAATGGTACGGTTTTGTTTGACATTGACGACTTCCACACTTTCGATGGGTGCGGGAAGATGCCAATGCAAACCTGATTGGGTGGTGTTGACGTATTCGCCAAAGCGGGTTTCTACGCCATTATTGCCTTCATCGACAATATAAAAGCCCGTGCAGCCCCATAAAAATACAGCGCCTGCAACGATATAGCCAATGCCGGCAATGGGGTTGCCAAATGAGGAGTGATCTTCCCCGTCACCACCTGAACCGTTGCCGCCGCCGAAAATTTTGCCTAACTTTTCTTGCAATGATTTGATGGCTTCATCAAGGTCAGGCGGGCCGTTTTGGTCTCCGCGACCGCTCCAAGGGTCTTTCTTATCGCCGCCAGGCTCGTTCCACGACATAGTTGTTCTCCGTATTGGATGAATTAAGTTTTTATTATTTTCCCAAGAGGGATGACAGGACGTTGGGTTTGAAAGGCTTCCGTGTCAATAAGTTGTTCTGGCTATTCTATCGTAATTAAGTGGCATCTTGGTTTTTTGCGGGGGCTTAGCCCAAAATTAAACGGGCTTGTGAAAAAGCTTGCCGTTATTAGGGCAGGTCTTCGCAATGGACATTTTTGAGCAATCCTAAATGCTTGACATCTATCTCAATATCCAGCTGGCAGCCGCCTTGGTCATCAATATGCTCGTCAATTATTTTTGTGCAAGAAAATAATTTGCCGCGAATATCGCCTTGGCTAGCGGTCAAATGGCAGCGTTTGCGGACTTTATTGTTGGTGAACACTTCCGCCAAAGCCTGCAACAGCAGCTCCAAACCCGCACCGGTGGCGGCAGAAAGCCATACCCGTATGGGATTGCCCTGATCGTCGCGGTCGATGTGCGGCTTAATGTTGTCGAGCAGGTCAATCTTGTTGAACACTTCGATTTGCCGGATTTTGTCGGCATTGATGTCGGTCAATACTTTATTGACTTGCACCATAATGTCGTCGCGGTCATCGCTGTGGGCATCAATGACGTGCAGCAGCAAATCGGCATCGCTGGCTTCTTGCAAGGTGGATTTGAACGCGGCGACCAGTTCATGCGGCAAATGGCGGATAAAACCGACCGTATCCGCCAGCACCACGTCATTGTTATTACTTAAGCGGCAGTTGCGTAGCGTAGGGTCCAGTGTGGCGAACAGCTGGTCCGCGGCGTAAATATCCGCGCCAGTCAGTTGGTTGAAAAGGGTGGATTTGCCGGCGTTGGTATAACCCACCAACGACACCGTGGGAATGTCGGCTTTTTTGCGTTTATGGCGGCTTTGGTGGCGCTGTTTGTCGACCTTGTCGAGCTTTTGCTGAATTTGCTTGATACGCAAAGCCAGCAAACGGCGGTCAGTTTCCAATTGCGTTTCACCGGGGCCGCGCAGGCCGATACCGCCTTTTTGCCGCTCCAAATGCGTCCAGCCGCGTACCAAGCGGGTCGACAAATGTTTTAGCTGCGCCAATTCGACTTGCAACTTGCCTTCAAAGGATTGCGCGCGCTGCGCAAAAATGTCCAAAATCAGGCCGTTCCTATCGACCACGCGCACGCCCAGATAAGTCTCCAGATTGCGTTCTTGGCTAGGTGTTAAGGAATGGTTGAACAGCACGACATCCGCCATTTGGCTGACCACGGCGGCTTTTAATTCGTCCAATTTGCCGGTACCGACAAAATATTTCGAATCGGGTGCTTTGCGGCTGCCAGTAATGACTTGCACAGGATCAGTGCCGGCAGATTTTGCCAGCTCCTTAAGTTCGAGCAAATCTTCTTGGTCATGGTGGAAGCTCAGGTGAACCAGCACGGCGCGTTCACCCGAAGAACCTGGACGGTCAAACAATGAGAGGCTCCATGCGGAACAAAATAGGACAGGAAATGATTGGCAAAGCGACTAGGGGAAATGTGTATTGCAAATGATGGCAATCGGCCTGGGTCATGGCTTATTCTTCAGTGCTGGGCAAGTCTTCATCACGCGACATTTTTACCGCTTTACTGGGTACAATGGTGGAGATGGCGTGTTTATAGACCATCTGGCTGACAGTATTTTTCAGCATAATGACGTATTGGTCGAAAGAATCGACTTTGCCTTGCAATTTGATGCCATTGACGAGGAAGATGGACACAGGCGTGTGTTCTTTTCTGAGTGAGTTTAGAAAATTGTCCTGCAAGTTTTGACCTTTTGACATCCTATTTCTCCTTAATATTATTTTTTGTTAATTGTTGCTTAAGATAACTGCAATTACAAGCCAATACAAATGATTATCTACGAAAAGATGACAGCCTCGCCGATTCATGGCTTAATTTTTTACCCGTTACTGCTTGCTTGTATTTTAAAAGACGTTTTTAATCGCACAATCAATTGGCGAAAATCATCTTCCGTTAACGCGTCGTAAAAGACCAGCAATGTTTTATGATTATAACGCTTATTTTTCAATCCTTTTAAATGCAGAAAAACCGCATAAGGGCTAATGGTGCTGCTGGCTGATACGCTGACCGCCTCGCCGCCCAGCGTCCATCCGCCTGCATGGCTGTGTTGTAGCGTAACGGCGGTATTTTTAGCTTGCTGCAAAGCATGGATTGCGTGGATAGCGATGCCAATCATCATAACTGCTTTAAGGCTTATCGCCAGCGCCGTCAGCGAACAGGCCGCCATCGCCAACGAGTGCGCGCCCAATGTGATGGCGTGAAGCCACTTTGAAGGCTTTAAGTTTATCCATAAATCGGGTTCTTGTTGCCGCGCCAACCTTGCCTCCTAATTGCCGGATTCAAGCAGCATAATACCTTTTCATTTGAAACAAGTTCAAAAAATACCGTGTTTACAAAAAGCATTGTGAATATAGCCGATGTTTGGGGCTTGTAAATACACCATTGTTATATTCCTAAGTAATGATCGACTCTTTGGAATATAGAAAAATCCGCCATTAATCCAATAACGGTAAGGAATCCTTCCCATCACTGATTTCCAAAACCGCCACATCGCGCAGTTTTCTTTCCATGGCTTTGGTGCGGGTGTCCTTTAGCTTTTCCAAAGAACCGGACGCGGTGGTCAATTGTTTATGCACCAAGGCCAATTGTTCCGAATAGGTGGCAAATTCGGTTTTCACTTCCGCCAATACTTTCCAGACTTCGCTGCTGCGTTTTTGCACCGCCAGCGTCCTGAAGCCCATATGCAAGCTGTTCAACAACGCCGATAACGTGGTCGGGCCGGTGATGGTGATGCGGTATTTGCGCTGCAGCAGCTCAAACATTTGCGGATGGCGCAACACCTCGGCAAACAGGCTTTCGATAGGCAAGAACATGATGGCGAAATCGGTGGTATGCGGCGGGTCAATGTATTTGCTGCTGATGTCTTTGGCGAAGCTTTCCACTGCTTTCAGCAACAGTTTTTGGGCTTGGTCAATTTTCACCCCATCGGCCTCTTCATAAGCCTGCAACAAGCTTTGGTAACTTTCCAGCGGAAACTTGGAATCCATTGGCAACCAAACCGTCTTTTCATCGGCTTTACCAGGCAGTTTGACGGCAAACTCCACATTGGCTTGGCTGCCCGGCTTGGTGGCGACGTTGACTGCGTATTGCTCCGGCGTGAGGATTTGCTCAAGGATATTGCCCAATTGATATTCGCCCAAAATGCCGCGCGTTTTGACGTTGGACAACACTTTTTTCAGATCACCCACACCAATGGCCAAAGTCTGCATTTCGCCCAAACCTTTATGGACTTGCTCCAAACGGTCGCTGACTTGTTTGAATGATTCGCCCAAACGTTTTTCCAACGTGCTTTGCAATTTTTCGTCCACGGTTTTGCGCATTTCGTTCAATTGCTGGGTATTGTCATCGCGGATGGCTTTCAATTGCTTTTCGATACTGTCGCGGATGTCAGCAATGCTGGTTTTGGTCAAGGCATTGGCATCGGCTTGCTGTTTGTTTAACTCGGCAAATTTTGCGCTTAATTGTTCATTGAGCGCCTTGATGTTGTCGGCAAACTGCAATTCGAATGATTTTAACGAGTCGTTCAGCTCTTGGCGGTTGGCTTTGGCATCGGCTTTGATAAGCTCGGCGAAGCTGTCAAGCTTGGCGAGATTTTTGTCGCGGAACTCGTCCTGCTTGGCATTCAAAGCCTCGCTGGTGGTTTGGAAAGACGCGCCCACCGCCTGTTTAAAATCATTGGCGTTATTGATGAGCTTTTCCGACAAACTGGCGAGCGCGGTTTTAAACAAATCCAATTGTTGGTTTTGCTGGCTGCTGTTTTCGCCAATGCGATTGAGTAAAGTGTCTTGCTGGTTTTTGAACAGCTCCAGCGTTTCACGGCGATTTTCTGCCGCCATTTCCCGCCACTCACGCCGTGAGTCGGCAAAACCTTGTTTTAAGGTTTCCTCGTTGTGCTGCAAGCGTTGCAAAAGTGTGTTGAGAGTATCGCCCGCTGCATTGGCAGCCAACGGTTTGAGCTGTTTGATAACCACAAACAGCAGCACAACGACCAGCAAAAGCAGCGCGCAGGCAACAGCGAGGGCAAGGGTGAACAAGTCGGGCATTGGGAATTCCTTATCGGCGTCCGTTTGAAAGGTCAATGGGATGGGCAGTCTTGCAAAGCTATATTTTTATTTTAATGGCTTTGACTGCATTCCTATTACCTTAAACCAATTCTTCATGCTTGGCATGGCTTTCGCCGATCAATAGATAAACCGCTGGCACAACAAACAAGGTAAAAAGCGTGCCAATGGCAATGCCGGTGGCAATCACCAAGCCCATGTTAAAGCGCGACACCGCACCGGCACCGCTCGCCATCAGCAAGGGCAATACGCCCAACACCATGGCGGCGGTGGTCATCAAAATGGGGCGCAAGCGGATGCTGGCGGCGGCTTCGATGGCGGCGCGTTTGCTTAAGCCTTCTTTTTGTTTGTTGTTGGCAAATTCCACAATCAAAATGCCGTGCTTGCTAATTAAGCCCATCAGCGTCACCAAACCCACTTCCGTGTAAATGTTCAGTGTGGCACCACCAATGCCGAGGGCGATAAACACCAAAGCGCCCGCTATCGACATGGGTACGGAAACCAAAATGATTAACGGATCGCGGAAGCTTTCAAATTGCGCCGCCAACGCCAAAAAGATGATGATGAGCGCGAACAAAAAGGTGAAGACAAAACTGCTGGATTCTTTCACCAATTGCCGCGATTGCCCGCCGTAATCGACCGAATAATTGGGCGGTAACACCTGTTTGCCGACGTCTTTCAGTGTATTGAGCGCATCGCCTAAAGTCACGCCAGGAAACGGCACGCCGGAGATGACGGCGGCATTGATTTGCTGGAAGTGGTTTAACGATTGCGGCACGGTATGGGTGCTGATGCTGGCGATGGTGGACAGTGGCACGGTAGTGCCGGTTGCCGTACGGATGTGGATTTGCTGGAGCTGCTCAGGGTTGAGCCGGAAGCGTTGCTGCAGCTGCGGGATAACTTTGTACGAACGCCCGTCCATGCTGAAATAATTGACATAACCGCCGCCCAACAACGATGACAAGGACGCGCCGACATCTTGCATGGTCAAACCCAACAAGGCGGCTTTATCGCGGTCGATATTCACCCGCGCTTGCGGTTGGTCGTATTTAAGATCACTGTCCAAAAACATGAACATGCCGGTTTTTTGCGCGGCCTGCATAAACTGTTGGCTCATGCCGTGCAGTTTTTCGAACGAGTCGGTCGAGCCAATCACAAATTGCACCGGCAAGCCGCTGCTGCCTGGCAGTGGTGGTTCCAAAAAGCTTGCCACCCTCAGGCCGGCAATCCGGTTCATTTCCGCTTGAATAACCGGCAACATTTGAAGGGCGGTTTGTGTGCGTTCATGCCAAGGTTTCAACACCGTTCCGGCAACGGATTGTCCGGGCAGGTCGAGTTGGAAAATATTGTCATTTTCCGGGTGGCTGGCAAAGTTTTTGTAGACTTCATTGCCGTAAATCAGCCGTTGCGCCAACGTTGCATCGGGTGCGGCGGTCGCCAAGCTGAGGATAACGCCTTGGTCTTCTTGCGGAGCCAATTCGCGATTGGCAACACCGTAAAGGAAATAGATGCTGGCTAAAATAATGGCGGCAAATACGCTGGTCACGGGCAAATAATTAAGCGATTGCTGCAGTTTTCTGGCGTAGGCGTGTTGCAACGCTAACATGCGCCGGTCAATCAAATCGACCAAGCGCTCTTCCCAGCCGCTGCGGTCTGTCATATGGGTTTTGAGCAGGCGCGAACACATCATCGGCGACAAGGTCAGCGCGACAATGGCGGAAACCGTGACCGCGCCGACCACGGTAAAGGCAAATTCGGAAAACAACGCGCCCGTCAAACCTTCCTGAAAACCCACCGGCACATACACGGCAATCAACACCAACGTCATGGCGATAATCGGACCGGTCAGTTCTTTTGCCGCCAGCAAAGCTGCCGGTATCGGCTGCATGCCGTCTTCGATATGGCGGTTGACGTTTTCCACAACAATAATCGCATCATCCACCACCAGCCCGATAGCCAGCACTAAGGCCAACAAGGTCAACAAATTGATAGAGAAACCCAGCATCAGCATGATGGCAAACGTGCCAATCAGCGATAACGGAATGGCGATCACCGGAATCAGCACCGAACGCGGCGACCCCAAAAACGCAAACACCACTAAAGTGACGATCAATAAGGCTTCGACCAAGGTGTGGATGACTTCGTGTATGGAGCTGTCGACAAATTTGGTGGCGTCATAAACGATTTTGCTGGTAATGCCTTGCGGCAATTGTGTTTGGATGCCAGGAAAGACCTCACGCACGCGCCCCATCACTTCCAATAGATTGGCTCCTGGCGCAATTTGCAAGCCGATATAAACCGCTTTGTTGCCATCAAAAGCCACGCTGGATTCGTAATCATCCGCCCCTAAAGTGACTTTCGCCACGTCTTTCAGGCGGATAATCGCGCCGTTTTGCTGTTTGATAATCAGGTTTTCAAACTCTTCCAAGGAATGCAGGCTGGTCGATGCCGTCAGGTTGACCTGCACGGTTTGGCCTTTGGTTGTACCCAAGCCTGCGATGTAATCATTTTTCGCTAAAGCGGCGCTGACATCGGACGCGGTGAGCGCGTAGCCCGCCAACTTATCGGTATCCAGCCATGCGCGCAGGGAAAAGTATTTGCTGCCCAATAATTCAGCGGTCTGGATGCCTTCCACAGACTGCAAACGCGGCTGCACCGAGCGCACCAGATAGTCGGTGACGCTATTGATCGGCAAAACATCACTGGAAAAACCAATGTACATGGCATCAATGGTTTCGCCGATTTTTACCGTGAGGACAGGGCGTTGCGATTCCGGCGGCAGTTGGTTCAGCACCGAATTGACCTTGGTGCTGATTTCGGTCAGCGCTTTGTTGGGGTCAAAATTCAGGCGCAGATTGGCGGTGATGGTGCTGACGCTGTTTTGGCTGGTCGAGGTGATGTAATCAATGCCGTTGGCTTGGGAAATGATGTTTTCCAAAGGCGTGGTGATAAAGCCCGCCACCACCTCAGGATCGGCACCGTAATAGGTAGTGGTGACGGTAACAATGGCATTTTCGGTGCGCGGGTATTGCAGCACCGGCAAACCCATCAACGAGCGCAGCCCCAATACCAGTAACATCAGGCTGACAACCGTAGACAAAACGGGGCGGCGGATAAAAATATCGGTCAGGTTCATGGTGATTGTGATGGCTTTAGGTTGACGGCATGTATCTGAGATTAAACGGCAGATTCAATGGGTTTAATGGTCAACAGGTTGCGGGTTGGGTTGAAAGCTGGGCGGCAGGCTGTTGTTGACCAGCACGGGCGAGCCGTTGTGCAGCTTGATCTGCCCAGAGGTGACCACGGCATCGCCAGCAGCCACGCCGTTCAGCACGGCAATTTGGTCGCCACGGCTGGCACCGGTGGTGACAAAGCTTTGCTTGGCAATCAACTTGGCATTGCCTTTGTCGTCCTTGCCGTTCTCGCTGACGATATAAACGGTTGAGCCATAGGGGCTGAAGCTGATCGCCGTGCGTGGCAAAGTGATGAGGGATTGCGCCGCGCCAGTGCTGATGGTGACGGTTGCGTACATGCCCGGCAGCAGTTTGTGGTCAGGATTTTTTAGCGTGGCGCGGAGTTGTACGTTGCGGGTGTCGGCATCCACTTTCGGGCTGATAACGCTGATCGTGCCAGTAAAGTCTTGGTCTGGATAAGCGTCGGACTTAACGGTAACGGCTTGCTGCGTTGCCAACAAAGGCAAGGCCTGTTGCGGCAAGAAAAAGTCGATATACAAGCTATCTAAAGCTTGCAAGGTGCTGATCGGCTTACCCGCTTCCAAATATTGCCCGACATCGACATTCCGTAAACCCAATTGTCCGGTAAACGGCGCACGAACCAGCTTTTTGTCCAGCAAGGCTTGCTGTGCGGCAATGTTGGCGAGGGCAATGTCCAGATTGGCTTTGTCGCTGTCCAGCGTTTGTTGGCTGATGGCTTTGGCGTTCCATTGCGCTTGGCTGCGCTGGTAAGTGATCTGCGCCAGTTTTGCCGTGGCGGTCAGGGCGGACAAACGCGCCTGTTCGTCGTCGGCTCGCAATTGCAACAAAGGCTGGCCCGCTTGCACGGGTTGGCCTTGTTGAAAATAAATCTGGCTGATTTGCCCAGACACTTCGGCACTGATTTCCACGCCTTGTACAGCACGCAGGCTACCAACCGCACTTTGTTTGGGTTGCCAATCTTGGTGGCTGGCGACCAGCGTTGATACCGTTTGCGACGGTTCGCCACCGGCGGTCATGAACTGTTTGGTCATGCGCGCCTTAAAGTTGATGAAACCAAAAATGCCGCCCAGCACCAAGCCGACCAGCACCAGCATAATGAGCATTCGCTTTATCATTTGTGGTTTTCCTGTGAGGGAGAAGGGATTGCCAATAACTTGCCGTTATCCAAACAGGCATGCAAAAAACAGTGGATGTCTTGGCTGAAGGTGGTTTTTGCTTTAGGTTTTTGCCGTTCGCGTTCGGCAATTAAAGTTTTGCTGAGTTCGGGGCGATTCCACCAACCACCGCCCAAGGCTTGGAACAACGCGACCGTATCAGCAAGGCGCGCCGCTTGGGCTTTGCTGTCGCCGATTTGCGCTTGCTGCCAAGTGCGTTCGGCATCCAACACTTGCAGATAGCTGACCGCGCCTGCCGCATATTGGGCTTGCAGCAACGCCAAACTGGCGGCGGCGGTTTGCACGGCGTCGCTTTGTGCATCCGCTTCGGCGGCATCGTAGTGCAAGGCGTTGAGGCTGTCGGCAACATGATGGAAAGCTTTCAGAACCGTGCCTTTGTATTGGGCGGCAACCTGTTCGTAAGCTGCAATGGCGGCGGTACGGTTGTGGGTAAATTCGCCGCCACGAAAAATGGGTTGCAAGGCTTTGCCGCCCACATTCCAAATATAACTGCCAGGAATGAACAAATCGGCGACTTCCGTGGCAATGCTGCCCGCACTGGCGGTCAGGGTAAAATCAGGGAAGATGCTGGCGGTCACGACACCAATTTGGGCATTGGCTGCGTGCAAGACACTGGCTTGCGCGCGGATGTCGGGGCGGTGTTCAACCCATTTGGCGGGCAGGCTAAGCGGCAATTGTGCGGGCAGATGCAAATCGCTAAGTTTAAAAGTACCGGCATTGGCGTTTGGCAAATCGCCCACCAACAAATTCAACAGGTGGCGGGTTTGTGCCAATTGCTGTTGCAACGGCGGCAATTGCGTACGCGTTTGCGCCAACGCCGCCTGTTGCGCCAATAAGGCCGAGGGGGCGGCGCTGCCTAAGCGGATTTGTTGTTGGATCACCTCAAGCTGGCGGCTTTGCGTATCAATCATCGCTTGCGTGGCATCAATCTGCGCGCGCAGCGAAGCTTCTTGGATGGCGGTGGTGGCAATATTGCCCGCCAGCGTCAAAAACGCCGCTTCCAGTTGGAATTGTTGGTATTCGGCTTGGGCATCCAATTGCTCAATTTGCCGCTGAACCGCGCCGAACACATCCAGCGTGTAAGACACTTGAACCGACGCGTTGTACAAAGTGAATAAGGAACCGCCAAAGCTAGGATTACCAAATTGCGCCCCTGAAGTTTTTTGCCGGTTGCCGGTAAAACCGGCATCGACAGACGGAAACAACGCGCCTTTTTTGGCAATCGCCAGCTCACGGGCTTGGCTTAAAGCGGCTTGTGCGGCTTGCAAATCGGGGCTATGTTTTAAACCTTTTTCGATCAGGGCGTTTAATTGCGGTGATTGGAACAGCGCCCACCACAATCCTGGAATGTCTTTGCCCGGTATTAACGATTGGCTTACGCCGCTTTTGCTGACCGCATCACCCGCCACTGGTGTGATGTCTTTGCTTTGCAAGGCGGGTGCGGCGGGCTGGGAGAAATCAGGCCCCAGCGTACAACCGACCAGCAAACTGGTAGCCAAAGCGATACGGCAGGAAAAGGTGATGGCACGTAAAGTCATAACAAGGTCTATTCGCTGTTGGTAGGACAGAAGCGGATTGAGGCAAGGTGAAGCTGCCAGTTGAAGCCAAAGCTGCCTTGCATGTTAGCACCAACAAAGCGGCAGGGCAAAGCCAGCCAATATCAATTAATTTGTTTTACAAGAAGATGCGCCCAATCAAACACAGACGGGGTTCTTTACGAAAAGTGCCGAAGCCACTGACGTGGTGGAATGCTATTAAGATTTTTCTATTCGCCTTGAGATAAATTGCTTTTGATTATTGGATGGCAAATGGAAATATCCTTAAATTAATCCGTTCGTACCCAAAAGGCATAAAGGACGGGCTTGTCGAACCATGAACGGATTAATTTAACAATCGATAGGCGATATTTAGCCGCGCCGTTGCCGTACCACTTCATACAACAACACGCCCGTCGCCACCGACACATTCAGGCTTTCCACCTTGCCTTGCATCGGCAATTTCACCAGCACATCGCATTGCTCACGGGTCAAGCGGCGCATCCCTTTACCTTCTGCGCCCATGACTATTGCCATTGGTACAGTCAAATCGGCTTGGTAAACCGTTTGTTCCGCTTCGCCCGCCGCGCCGAAAATCCACAAACCTTGGTCTTTCAGCCAACGCAAGGTGCGGGCGAGATTGGTGACTTGGTAGACAGGCACGGTTTCCGCCGCGCCACTGGCAACTTTGCAGACAGTTGGCGTAATGCCTGTGGCGTTGTCTTTGGTAATGATGACGCCATGTGCGCCGGTGGCATCGCAGCTACGCAAACACGCGCCAAGGTTATGCGGGTCTTGGACATTATCCAACACCAAAAACAGCGCAGTTTCGCCTAAGCTTTGCACGGCGGTTTTTAAATCGCTTTCAGACAATTCACCCGGCATGTCCACTTCAATGACGATACCTTGATGATTATTGCCTTCCGCGAGTTTATCGAGTTTTTTGCGGTCAAGTTTTTCTGGCTCTATGCCTAAATCTAATAAAGCATCAATGGCTTGGCTTAAGCGTTTGTCTTGGCGCTGCTCGTCTATCCAGGCTTTGTTGATGGATTTTGGCGAGTAATCGAGTGCGGCTTGTACGGAATGTAGGCCGTAGAGTTTGGAGGATTTCATTTTTAAATTGTATTTTTCAGACTTATCTAATGGCTATAAATGCTAAGGCATTTTCTGTACGGATAAATGGCGATCAAAATGCTTCGCAACTTTGCATAGCAACGCTTCTGGACAGCTTGAATCCGCGACAAAAAACCAAATCTCGCCATACTGAATATTAATTGAAAATTTCTGGCCTTGATAGCGGAAATCGATCCAGAATTCTAAAAAGCCGGAAACACATGCTGTAGGGTATGCACCCCACAACGTAAAAATCAGTAACAATACGTAATAGGCTGATTTTGTTTCCGGCAATGCCAAAAAATGCCTTGAGCCATCGAACGCTATTATGTTCAATAACTCAATGGGATTTTTACTAGCCATTTTTCGGCTTCGGTTTTCTCTTCCGCTTCTTCTTAGGTTTAGCTGATTTAGCTGGCGCATCGCCCGCTTTTTTAACCGAAGCCGTTTTCAGCACCAGTTCAAAATCAATCTTCTTTTCATCCAAATCGACACGTACGACCTTCACTTTCACGCTATCGCCTAAGCGATAAGTGGTATTGGTGCGCTCGCCTAACAAGCGGTGGCTGGTCGGGTCGAAGTGGAAATAGTCTTGGCCTAGGTTGCTGATATGTACCAAGCCTTCGACGTAAATTTCTGCGAGTTCGACGAAGAAACCAAACGAAGTGACGGCGGAGATGATGCCGGTGAATTCGTCGCCGATTTTGTCCATCATGTATTCGCATTTCAGCCAACTGACCACATCACGGGTGGCATCGTCGGCGCGGCGTTCGTTGGCGGAGCAGTGTTCGCCGAGCATAACCATATCGGGTACGCCGTAGAAAAAGCTTTCGGCTTTTTTGCCTTGCAGGCAGTGGCGGATGGCGCGGTGAACGAGCAAGTCGGGATAGCGGCGGATGGGCGAGGTGAAATGCGCGTAAGCATCGAGTGCCAAGCCGAAATGGCCTTTTAATTCAGGGCTGTAGACGGCTTGCGAGAGCGAGCGCAGCAACACGGTTTGGATCAGATGCGCGTCGGGGCGGCCTTTGATACTGTTGACCAAGTGCATGTAATCCAAAGGTTTAGGCTCGTTATCGCCACCCAATCGCAAGCCCAACTCACCCAAAAAGGTTTTTAGATTAAACAATTTATCGGTGCTGGGGCCTTCGTGGATACGCAGCAGCTTAGGCATTTTTTTGCCGTTCAGATACTTCGCCGCCACGCTATTGGCGGTAATCATGCACTCTTCAATCAGCTTGTGGGCATCGTTGCGGGTGACCGGAACGATTTTGCTGATTTTACGGTTGTCGCCAAACACGATGCGGGTTTCTTGAGTATCAAAATCCATCGCGCCGCGTTGTTCCCGTTTCATGCGTAGCACTTGGTAAAGCGCGTACAGCTCTTTTAAATGCTTGAGCAGCGGTTTGTATTTTTCTTTTAATTCCGCGTCATCTTCCACCAAGATTTTCGCGACTTCGGTGTAGGTCATGCGGGCATGGGAGTTCATCACCGCTTCCATGAACTTGGCGCGGGTGACGTTGCCATCGTGGTCAATGAGCATTTCGCAGACCATGCACAAACGGTCAACGTGCGGATTCAGCGAACATAAACCGTTAGACAAAATTTCCGGCAACATCGGGATAACGTTTTCGGGGAAATACACCGACGTGCTGCGGTTTTTGGCTTCGTTGTCCAGTGCAGTGCCGATTTGCACATAATGCGAAACATCGGCGATAGCGACCAGCAATTTCCAGCCGCTGGGGGTTTTTTTAGCGTAGACGGCATCGTCAAAATCGCGGGCATCTTCGCCGTCGATGGTGACCAGCGGAATGTCGCGCAAATCGACGCGGCCTGCTTTTGCGGCTTCCGGCACTTCCGGTGTCAGCGGCTTGATTTCTTCTTGTACTTCGTCAGGCCATTTATGCGGCAATTCGTGCGAGCGGATCGCCATTTCGATTTCCATGCCCGGCGCGAGATGATCGCCCAGCACTTCAATGATGCGGCCTATGGGTTGGCGTAGTTTGGTGGGTTGTTCGACAATTTCGGCAATGACAATTTGGCCTTGTTTGGCCTTGCCTACCCCGTCTTTTTGCAGCAAAACGGTTTGCGAAATGTTTTTGTTGTCGGGAATAACGTAGGTAAATCCGTCTTCTTTATAGAGCCGCCCGACCACTTGATGGGTGTTGCGTTCCAGAATTTCCACCACCGCACCTTCGCGGCGGCCTTTTTTGTCGATGCCAACGATGCGCACCATGGCGCGGTCGTTGTGTAACAGCGGGTTCATTTCGCGGGGTGATAAAAACAAATCTTCCGATCCGTCATCGGGGCGGATAAAGCCGAAGCCGTCGGCGTGTCCGATAATGCGCCCAACAATCAAATCTTTGTTGTTGACTAGGCAATAACGTTGCCCCCGGTTGAACAGTAATTGCCCGTCGCGTTCCATTGCCCTAAGGCGGCGGCGCAGGGCTTCGAGTTGGTCTTCGTCGGTGATGGCAAAGGCTTCGGCAATTTCTTTGCGGTCTAAAGGCTTGCCAGACTTTTCAATGAGTTGAAGGATGCATTCCCGGCTGGCAATCGGGTTTTCATATTTTTCAGCTTCGCGCTGGGCGTAGGGGTCGGGGGTTGATTTGGCATCAACGTCTTGTTTGGACTTCAAGGGCATTTAAACTAATGGGTGAGGTGATGGCTACAATAAGCTTGGGCTATATGATACATGCTTAGGCTATTGATTAGAATTGATAATAACACGGCCTGCACCGGCAAGTGAAAAGAGTGGGCGGCAGGCGGCGCAAATGGCCTCTGGATTGTAGGCTACACAGGTGCGATTGACAATTTCACAGCGCCTAAGTATAGTGCGCGTTGATTTGTTGTTACGCAATTTAAGCCGAGGTGGTGAAATTGGTAGACACGCCAGCTTCAGGTGCTGGTGACCGCAAGGTCGTGAAGGTTCAAGTCCTTTTCTCGGTACCATTATAGGCATCCTTATACGGATGCGACGCTACACGAAGAACCCGCAGGCCATCTGGCTTGGCGGGTTTTTTATTGCCCGAAATTTGCCCATCCGCACAGGGGCGGATCAGTACCAAAGCCTTACCCCGACCGCGAAACGCAAGCTGTGCTGGTGTTCGAGCAGCGATTGTTCTTCGACATAATCCATACCCAAATACGGGGCAAATTCCCTTTTGATTTCATAACGCAAACGCAGTCCGGCTTCAAATTCATTGACACCGGCTTTCACGCCACGATTGTTGATGTCCGAAGCGGCAACGTTAAGCCCGATGCGTGGTTGCAAAATAAGGCGTTGCGTCAACAGGCATTCGTAACTTAAATCCAAACGCCCCAAGACATTGCCGTTGTTGGTGAAAAACATGGCGACATCGGTTTCGATAAAGTACGGTGCCAAACCTTTAAAGCCAATCACGCCGTCGTAAGTGCGTTCCGGTTCGAAGGCACGGCGGGCACCTACTTGGAAATCCCAAAAGGTGTCGATGTTGCGGCTGTACAGCAATTGCAGGTCGGCGCGCCCAAAGATGTTTTGGTCTTGTGAGTAATCGCCCTCAGTTTTCAGCCAAAGCTTGTGTTTGTCGTTACCCACCCAATGCTGCACATCCCATTTGAACAAGTGCAGCTCGCCATTGCCTTCATATTCCAAACGTTCGGCTTTGAAATGGTTGAAAATGCTCGAATCATCATGGGCGTTGGCGGTATGGGCTGCCAACAGGCCGCAAACGGCAAATAATGCCATTTTCATGGTTTTGGCCCCGCTGTAATGATGATTTTTCGGAACATGCCCGCATCCATGTGGTACATCAAATGACAATGGAATGCCCATTCGCCAACCGCATCCGCCGGTACGACCACACTGGCGGTTGTGCCGGGCTTAACGTTGATGACGTGCTTTTTGGGGCTGTATTCGCCGTTGCCATTGTCCAGATATTGCCACAAGCCGTGCATGTGGATGGGGTGGTTCATCATGGTTTCGTTGACGTATGTGAAGCGCACGCGCTCACCCAAACGCAGCCGGATGGGATCTGCATCGGCGTAGGCAATATCGTCGAAGGACCACATATAGCGGTGCATGTTGCCGGTCAGGCGCAGTTTGATTTCGCGGTCTGGCGCGCGCCAGCCAGTGTCGGGTTGGCTGGCGCGTAAATCGGGGTAGCTTAAAGTTTTATGCGCGTTAGACGCTTCGGCTTGCTGGCGCAACATGGCTTGATGGTCGTGCATACTGTGGGCGGGCGCGTCATCGGCATTGTGTTGCTGATGTTGGGCGTGTCCTGCATGTTCGTTTTCCACGGGCATTTCGGTAGCGGCGGCGTGGTCGTGCTGATGCCCGCCGCTGGCTGGCATACCCATGTCCGCCATAGTCAGTAAGGTGCGCGGGGTCATCCCGGGCGGTGTCGCGCGCAAGCCTATTTTGGGCGTTAAACTGGCGCTGGCGTAGCCGCTTCGATCCATGGCTTCGGCAAAAATGGCGTAGGCTTGCGGTTGCTCGGGCGTGACCAGCACATCATAAGTTTCGGCAACAGCAATGCGGAATTCGTCGACGGCAACCGGATCAACGTCTTGTCCGTCGGCGGCAATCACTTGCATTTTTAGGCCTGGAATGCGGACATCAAAATGCGTCATCGCCGATGCGTTGATAAACCTTAAGCGCACCGTTTCTCCGGCTGCAAACAGACCAGACCAATTCATGTCAGGCGTTGCGCCGTTAATCAGGTAATGGTAGGTCGCGCCTGTCACGTCCGCCAAATCGGTGGGTTCCATGCGCATTTCACCCCATTCCATACGGTCGGCTAAGGTTTCAAAAAAACCTTTTTCACGGGCATCGCTAAAAAAATCCCCAACCGTGCGTTTTTGGAAATTGTAATAATCGCTTTGTTTTTTTAGCCGCGCCATGATGCGCTCAGGGCGGTCTTCAGGCCAATCCGCCAATAAAATGGCGTAATCTCGGTCGGCGGGATGGTGGTTATGGGGCGGGTCGATAATCAACGCGCCATACAAGCCCTGCTGTTCCTGAAAACCGGAATGACCGTGATACCAATAGGTGCCGCTTTGTTGCACTTTAAATTGGTAGTTGAAGGTTTGCCCCGCACCAATACCATGAAAACTGATGCCCGGCACGCCGTCCATTTCATACGGCAAGATAATGCCGTGCCAATGCAACGATGTTTCTGTCTTTAAGCGGTTGCTGACTTGCAAGTTGACGATTTCGCCTTCGCGCCAGTGCAAGGTGGGGGCTGGCGATACGCCATTGGCGGTGATGGCGGTTTGCTTTTCGCCTGTGAGGCTGATGCCTTGCTCGTCAATGGTGAGCCGGTAGGTATCTGCCCACGTTGTTGGGGCGCACAGCACCAGCACACTGAGGATAATAACGCGGACGTTTGATGGATGGGGCATAAGCGCTCAGAAGGGTTGGTTGGACAACGCGTCAGCCATTATCACCAAAAACCCAACACCTGCCTACCAGGGCTCGTTTTTTATGGCAGGTTGGCTATAAAAATCGCCCGCTTAGGCGCAGGCAAGCCTTCGATAGTCAGGCTTGGGTTGCCTGGCATTAAAAAATCGCCCAACGATTGGAAGCGCATCCACGCCGTGCTGCGTTGTTCTTCGGTCGTGGTGGTGCTGACGTCAACTAAGCGGATGTTGGTAAAACCACAGCGTTTCAACCACAACGCTAAGGTTTCGCAACTGGGCAAAAACCAGACATTACGCATTTGCGCATAGCGGTCTTCCGGCATCAGCACTTCGCCAAGGCCACCGTCGATAACCAAGGTTTCCAACACCAATTCGCCGCCCGGATTGAGGCAGTCTTTAAGGGACAACAAGTGGTCGATGGGCGAACGGCGGTGATACAACACGCCCATCGAAAACACGGTATCGAAGCTTTTTAAGCCCGTGGGCAAATCTTCCAACGCAAACGGCAACACATAAATGGGCGCTTCGCCGTAGAGTTTTCTGACCACCTGAAATTGCATCACGCTGAGCAGCGTGGGGTCGATGCCGACCACCATTTTTGCACCCGCCCCTAACATGCGCCAACAGTGATAGCCGTTGCCGCAGCCAACATCCAACACCAATCGGTGTTTAAGCGGCGCAATGTGCTTTTCCAGGCGTTGCCATTTCCAGTCCGAACGCCATTCGGTGTCGATATGAACGCCGTACAGATCAAACGGACCTTTCCGCCACGGACAAAAAGCATGCAGTTGTTGTTCGAAAGCAGACAGGCTAATGCTTAACTCGCCCGCCTCACCAATACTAACGGTGTCTTGGTCGATCAGGCGTTTTTGCGTGGCGGCGGCAGGCAAGTCTGCCAATGCAGCCTGCCATTGCGCCAAATTGCCGTGGCCTGCCGGATCAAACGCTTGCTGCAAAAGCGATGGCAATTGCGCCGCCCAAGCTTCGGCTTTGGTGGTTTGAAGAAGGTCGTAGAGGGGTTGGTAGTCGATCATGCCGCAATCAGCTTACAAGATACGCATTAGGCAGCCCGGCGGACCGCTTGCTTCGTGGAAAGGGATGGGGAGGAATGGAATCCAAAACAGGTTTTGGATTCCGATAGGATTTACGCCAACAGCAGCGGCAAGATGCCGTTAAGATTTTTTGGAAGGTTTTGCCGTCAATGCTTCGGCATTGCGTTTGGCTAAGCCTTCAATCACGGCATTCAAAGAACCTTTGGTTTGCATTTCGTTGCTGAAGGTGGAGCGGTAGTTGGTCACCAAACTGACGCCTTCAATTAAGATGTCATAAGCTTTCCATTCGCCATCGCTGAGCAACATGCGGTAATCAACACCAATGGGTTTGATGCCGGGCTGCAACACTTCGGTTTTAACCACCACTTTCGTTTCGCCTTCTTCCATTTGTAAGGGCAAGAAGCGCACCGACCATTCTTTAAATTCAACAAAGGCGCGTGAATAGGTACGGACCAACAAGGTTTGGAATTCTTTGGTGAATCGTTGGCGTTCGTCGGCGGTGGCGGCTTTCCAGCTTTTGCCCAGCACCAGCGCGGCAATGCGGTCAAAATCAATGTGTGGATAAATCACTTGGTTGACGAATTGGGTGATCTTGCCAAAATCTTTGGTAAACGTTTCGTCTTGCAATTTGGCTTGCAACTGCAAAGAGGTGGTTTCAATGGCCTGTTGCGGCGGCAACAAATCCGACGCCATGATTTTCATGGGCGACAAGGCCACAATGAGTGCAAACATGGCAAATAATGTGTATCGTTTAACGTTCATAAACCCTCTAAGATCAAAAAAATTAAGGTCTGATTAACCGGATGTTGCGGAACAAAAAACCGGCGCTCCTAAACCCATAAGTCACGTATACCATGCCCTATCATAACATTAAATTTCCCCTCACACGCATGAGAAGGATGCGTTATCAAGCCTTTGCCCGCGCCTTGGTGCGTGAAAACCAGGTCACGGTCAACGACCTGATTTACCCGATGTTCGTCACCGAAGGCGAAGGCCAGCGGGAAGCGGTCGGCTCCATGCCGGGCGTTGAACGTTTATCGCTGGATTTGCTGTTGGCTGAGGCGCGCACGGTTTTCGAATTGGGCATTCCCGCCATCGCTTTGTTCCCTGTAATTGCCGCCGACAAAAAAACCGACGATGCCGCCGAAGCGTATAACCCTGAAGGTTTGGTGCAACGCAGCGTGCGCGCCTTGAAAGCCGCCTTGCCGGAATTGGGCGTGATAACCGATGTCGCCCTCGACCCGTTCACCTCGCACGGACAAGACGGCCTGATAAATGGCGACGGCTATGTGCTGAACGACGAAACTATCGACGTCTTGGTCAAGCAAGCCTTATCGCACGCCGAAGCCGGTGCGGACATGGTCGCCCCTTCGGACATGATGGACGGGCGCATCGGTGCCATCCGCCAAGCACTGGAAACACAAGGTCACAGCAATACGTTGATTTTGGCCTATTCCGCCAAATACGCCTCCAGTTTTTACGGCCCGTTCCGTGATGCTGTGGGTTCGGCTGGCAATTTGGGCAAAAGCAACAAATACAGCTACCAAATGGACCCCGCCAATACCGATGAAGCCTTGCGTGAAATTGCCCTGGACTTGCAGGAAGGCGCGGATATTATCATGGTAAAACCCGGTATGCCGTATCTGGACATTATCCGCCGCGCCAAAGACCAGTTTGGCGTGCCCACCTTCGCGTACCAGGTCAGCGGCGAATACGCCATGATAAAAGCCGCCGCCCTAAATGGCTGGCTGGACGAGCAAGCGGTGGTGATGGAATCTCTGCTGGCCTTTAAACGGGCGGGCAGCGATGCCATTTTGACGTACTTCGCCAAAGATGTTGCCCGCTACCTAAAACAACAATAAGGCCACCGGCCAAACCAGGAGAGATTTATGTCAACAGAAGACCCCCCCCATCCGATCAGGACTTTTTTTATAGAAGAAATAGTGCTGGCCTTAATGCTGGTGTTGTCGCTGATTGGCGTGTGGATCACCGACAACTCGCCGCCGGACAGCTACGAATACTGGATGGTGCTGATGCTGGTGTTCGCCCTGTTTGCCATTGGCATCGCCTGGTTGCAATCGAAACACAGCCTGAAAGACTTTACCGCCATCGTCCGCGAACAAACCCTGCATTGGCTGACGTCACTGGCGGTTGTGCAAGGCGTTTATGCCTTGCAACGGGCGCGTGAGTTTTCCATAGAAGACGCGGGGCTGATCGTACTGATGATCTTGGCGCAATCCACGCTTTTGGACGGCTTGCGCATTGGCTGGCGGTTTGGTTTGGTCGGCGTGTTTTTAGGCCTATCCGCCGTGATTGCCGCCTACATCAAACACTTTTTCTGGATAGAATTGTTTATTGCAGCGGCTATTGTCGCCAGCACCTTGTTTTGGGAAATATGGATAAGAAAAAAGGCCGCCGAATGATGAACCACCCCGACCACTACGCCGTTTTCGGCAACCCCATCAAACACAGCAAATCGCCGCGCATCCACAGCCTGTTTGCTGCGCAGACTGGGCAAGACATCAACTATCAAGCCCAAGAAGTGCCTGCCGAAAATTTCGAAGCCGCCGTCAGCGCCTTTTTTGCCCAAGGCGGCAAAGGCTTAAATTGCACCGTGCCGTTAAAAGAATTGGCTTGGGCGTACGCCAACCAAAAAACCGAACGCGCGCAATTGGCAAAAGCCGTCAACACCCTCGCCTTGCAAGCCGATGGCACGGTCTTGGGCGATAACACCGACGGCTGCGGATTGGTCACCGACCTGACCACCAACCACGGCATCAGCTTAAACGGCACCAACATCCTCATCTTAGGTGCTGGCGGTGCCAGCCGAGGCATCATCGCGCCCATCTTGGCGCAACAGCCCGCCCGCATCGTCATCGCCAACCGCACCGTGGACAAAGCCCTGCAATTGGCCTGCGAATTCCAACAGCTGGGCGCGGTCAGCGGCTGTGGTTTTGATGCCTTGGCAGGCCAGCAGTTTGGGCTTATCTTAAACGCCACCTCCGCCAGCTTAAGCGACCAACTCCCGCCCTTGCCCGATGGCCTGCTGGCAACCCACGGCACCTGTTACGACTTGGCCTATGGCAACACCCCCACCGCCTTTGTCCGCTGGGGCATCGCCCACGGCGCGGCAAAAAGCCTGGATGGTTTAGGAATGCTGGTGGAACAAGCCGCCGAAGCGTTTTTTATCTGGCGCGGAGTTCGACCTGCGACCGCTCCGGTGATTGCATTATTGGATGGCGAGCGGAATCCACAGTAAAGGAATGCAATTAAAACCAAGAAACGGGGTCATTGGCCTTGCCGCCAAAAACGTTTGTGTAATTGGCAATATCCGGCAACGACCCTAAACAACCGCCAACGCTGGCCTTATCCACCGAA
Organism: Methylosoma difficile; assembly: GCF_054657615.1. Taxonomy (NCBI): domain Bacteria; kingdom Pseudomonadati; phylum Pseudomonadota; class Gammaproteobacteria; order Methylococcales; family Methylococcaceae; genus Methylosoma; species Methylosoma difficile. The sequence continues at coordinate 620,424 of NZ_BAAHYJ010000001.1, forward strand.
TCAACAGGAGACCCCATGACATCCATTGACGAACCCCGCCCGCCGTTCCCACCGTTTACCCAAGACACCGCCACCCAAAAAGTCCGCATGGCGGAAGATGGCTGGAACAACCGCAACCCCGAACGCGTCGCCCTGGCCTACACCGTTGACAGCCAATGGCGCAACCGCCACGAATTTCCTCAAGGCCGCGAACAAATCATTGAATTTTTGACGCGCAAATGGGCAAACGAACACCAATACCGCCTGATAAAAGAACTGTGGGCATACGCAGGCAACCATATCGCCGTGCGCTTCGCCTATGAATGGCATAACGACAAGGGCGAATGGTTCCGCTCTTACGGCAATGAAAACTGGGAATTTGCAGAAAACGGACTGATGCAAAAGCGCTATGCCAGCATCAACGACTTAGCCATTACCGAATCGGAACGCCTGTTCCATTGGCACCAAGGCCGCCGCCCCGACGAACACCCCGGCCTAACGGAACTGGGTTTGTAGCAAACCCACAGGCGGCGGTTTTGGCTGCCGCCTGTGAAGTTCGAAGTGATTTAAAGCGAACGATGCGTACCCTTTGGTGGATGCATCTTATGGGCTTGTCTGATGTGTTGGGGTTCGTTCCTTACCCCAACCTACGAACTCTAAACTATTTGCTATCTATTTTTTACGCCTTTGAAATGCACATCAGTGGGACAGGTTAGTATGGCATCTTTCTTTAAAATGTTCATATCACCTCTTTCGAATGCTTGTGGGTTAGCAATTACTGTAGCGTACATTATCTGGCGATTAGTTTTACCAGGGTAATCCCAATTTTCCACAATACTAGAAAGCGTTTCACCAGAACTTACAGGGCCATATACAGACTTAGTTAATTTTTCAGTATGTAGTGAAATTCTGCACGGTTTAGAGCCACTTTTAAAATAACTTATTATTTTTTCCCCGTCTTCAAAAATAGCCAAAGCACCCTCTCGCAAACCAGGGTATCTTTCCACAAATGCCAAAGCTGAGACAAATGCTACTGCCGCTATTTTTAGAGAGAGCTTGACTTTTATACAGCCATCTTGAATTGAATTAACCTCAAAAAACATATTGAAATCAAAGTTTCTACTTTCAATAAGTCGATCAAGCGCGCTTATAAAGTCTTCGACTGCTTTTATCTTTTCCGACGCTGTTAATTTTCGATTATGGTTCTCGTGAAAAATAACAAATGTCAGCGTTCCCAAATTAAGCTCTCGTTCCATTCAATTCCTTCTTGTTATTTGTAATTTTTGTAAATTAGTGTCAGTGAAAAAACCATTTTTTTGAATTTCTGCTGTGTAAAGTTAAATATAAAGCTAAAAGTACAATGGATTCCATTAAAGGGAGAATGAATGTCCCACTATAAGAACGCATTGAACTGGTCATAGCAATTATAAAGCATATGAAGCCAATTAGCGTGCCAACTATGCAATAAACAGAAACTAAAAAATAACTAATAGGGATACGAAAATATAAAGACACCAATAGTCCTATAAGAGCTAAATCAATTAGCGGCACTAAAATTCGCCAAACGCCAACCTCATACAGTTGGGCGGCTAATGCGTTCATTATAAGCAAGAAAAACTCTAGCAAGCCTGTCGTTAACAATTTTTTTGGCATGTTACAATCCCCATTCAACAGAACTTTGGATTGATTTTAAACAGTTTTTTTTTTATTGCAACCTACAAATTGCATATACTACAGCCCGTAGGTTGGGGTGACGTCAGGAACCCCAACAATTGATGTATCCGGATGTGTTGGGGTTCGTTCCTCACCCCAACCTACGGGCTGCCGCCTGTGAAGTTCGAAGTGATTTAAAGCGGATGCGTGTTCTTTGGTGGGCGCATGTTTAGTTGGGCTTCGCCGATGTGTTGGGGGGTGTACGTCTCACAACCTACGAACTGCAATGCTTCACCCGAAGGCGGTCACGCACCATATCCAACAACTTGGACGACGGGTTAGGAGGTGTATAAAGGGTTCGCCCAAATCGTTTGCTAACAGAAAAGTGATGGGGTATATTCTTGAAAAATATCAATATACAAGATTGATATACACTGTTACAGGTGCATTTCAAGACCCCTTTTGGGGGGTATACTTAACGTTGGGCTTCTCTCATTATTTATTTTCTTGAGGATAATCAAATGCGTAAAATTCTTGCCGCTACCATAACAGCCATATTATTAGGCTTAAACCAATCGGCGATGGCTGATTTGACAACCGGACTCGCGGCACATTATACGTTTGACAACTGCCAAGCCACCGACAGCAGCGGTAATGGCAATAATGGCACGATTACCGGCAAACTGAAATGTATCAACGGCATAGACAACAAAGCCTTGCTGTTTGATGGAGCCAGCTATATCAGCGTACCCAGCTCAGCCTCGCTGAATCCGGTCAGCGAATGGACTATGGCGTTTTGGATTCGGGTAGATGACATCAACAATGAATTCTTAGCTGTTATCCATAAAGGTGGTGTCAAAACCAATTGCTATTACAATCGTGAATACTCGGTATGGATACACCAAAACCGCTACTTTACCCAAAGCGTGGCAGGTGATACTTGTAATTTCCCCAACCAAGACAGTAAAACCTTCGACCGCCTAGTAGGCAGATGGCTGCATTATGTGAATGTCATTGACCGCAACAACAAGCATGTCATGAAGACTTACATTAACGGCAGATTGAATGTCGAACAAGCAGATAGCGAGAGCGGTTTTAAAAACAATAATGCCAACTTGTGGATCGGTTCCAACGCAGAAATATACAGCCTTCATTCCCCATTCAAGGGCGCACTGGACGATATCCGTTTTTACAACCGCGCGTTAAGCGACACTGAAATTCAAGAACTCTACAACACCCTGCCTGTCAGCGGTGGTATCAGAGGCTTGCGGACACAAAGCGTCACCTGTACCAACACCACCACAGGAGAAAGCAAAACAATTGCTTTGCCAGACGGTCGGGTTGGCTGGAACTGTGAATCCGCTGGTTTGACCAGTAACCCGGGTGACCTCATTGACATTCACTTGAATGGCGTGTCTTGGGGAAACCCGTAAACTGGGTTCGCTAATAAACGATCCATTATAGCCAGGGTGTGCAAAGCTTTTCTGCCCACCACTTACAAACTGTTTGGCGGGTCGGCGGGTTGTGCAGCTCTGTGGTGCAATGGACTGTTCGGATGTGAGGCAAAATGGCTTCATCCAATGCCCAACAATCCAGTCAAAGGGACGCGCCACCCGGTGGCGGTTTTGGAGTTTTGGTTTTTATCAAGCCCGTAGGTTGGGGTGACGTCAGGAACCCCAACAATTGATGTATCCGGATGTGTTGGGGTTCGTACCTCACCCCAACCTACGGGCTGACGCTCTGCTCAATGAAGCAGAACGTAAGTCCGTTATAAATTACCTTGCGGCTCATCCGCGAGCTGGGGACATCATGGAAGGGACTGGTGGTATCCGTAAGCTTCGGTGGGCGCGGGGCGACAAAGGTAAAAGCGGTGGTGTCCGAGTCATTTACTACTACCATGACCATCGCATCCCGCTCTATTTACTTACCGTTTTTGGCAAAAACGAAAAATCGAACATTACAAAATCTGAACGTAACGAGCTTGCCAAGCTGGTTGGGTTGCTCGTTCAGGTTGCACTTGAGAGGGAACATGTCTGAGGCATTCGAAAGTATCGCACAAGGTTTGCGTGAGGCCGTGGCCTTAAATGAAGGGCGAGCGGCCCAAGCAAACACTTATCGTCCAGAAGCAATTGATGTCGGGCAATTACGCCATAACCTGGGGCTTACCCAAGCTGAGTTTGCGGCTAAATTTTGCATCAGCCTTGGAACGCTTCGGCATTGGGAGCGCGGCGACCGCAAACCTCATGGTCCCGCATTGGCTTTGTTACACGTGGTTGCAAAAGAACCGCAAGCTGTGCTTCGTGCATTGGCTTAACAGGGCTTTTGTATAGCATCAAGCCCAATAAGCCAGTCAAAAGGACGCGCCGCCCGTTGGCGGTTTTGAAGTTCTGTTTTTTTCAAGGTCAGTGGCTTCGCTTGGCTTTCGCTAGCGGCGCGCCCCTTGCATTGACGTTAGGCACCACACGGAAATATTACAATGAAAAATCATTATTCATTTGTTGGAAGTAATGCGGGGCAGTGGGCTGTAACTAGCCAAAATACAATTGTCGGCTCTCCCCTTGAATTGATTCAACGGATTGACGTTGTTAATTCTCCTGCGGCTAATTTAGCTTCAAAAGGTGTTTGGGTTTTGCAGGGTTTTACGAGTAATGTACGTTACGCCAATCGAAATGAAATTGTTAAGCTCCAATCAGCGCAAGAGGGTTTAAATAGAAATAGTTCTTTATGTGCTGCGCTCATTCCCATAAAGAAGAATGCAGAATGGTGGTCTATGTCTCAAGATGAACGTAGGTCTATTTTTGAAGAGCAATCACATCACACAGAAATCGGTTTAAATTATCTTCCTGAAATTGCTCGCCAATTACATCATTCGCGCGATCTTGGGGAACAATTTGATTTTATAACGTGGTTCGAATTCGCGCCTGAACACACAGAGCTATTTAATAAATTACTTAAGCGATTACGAGCAACGAAAGAGTGGCAATTTGTTGAACGTGAAATTGATATTCGCTTAGAAAAAAATGCCTAACAAGTCTTTGTAGTACCGTTCCGCTTCGCTGCACTGCACAGTTTTTAAGTCGCGATTTTATATATTCGTAGAAAGATTAAAATCAGAACCTTTTTTCGTGGTATTGGATAGTTTTTAAAAGGTATGCAATGCATACCCTACAGTGGCAAATAAACCCGAACAAAAATATCCAACACGAAACAAACGCTAACGCCGCCAAAATTGGCCTGCCGTGTACAGTTTGGCTAACAGGGCGGGGTCTGCGCCTAGCCAGTACCTCAGACGTAGCCACCACATCAGCAGGATGGTTTTGACCACGCCGAAGTGTTCCCAGCGCCTGCCGGAGCTTTGGACTTTGGCATTAAGGTTGGCGGGTGGGCTGATGCGTTTTAGGGCTTTGCTTAGCGCAATATCTTCCATCAGGGCGATGTCGGGGTAGCCACCTGCTTGGTCAAAGGCTTGGCGCGCCATGAACAGGGCTTGGTCGCCGGTGGCAATGCCGGTCAGGCGCGAGCGCTGGTTCATCATGAACGCCACCACGCCCAGCAAAAACGGGCGGCCTGTCAGGCGCACGTCAAACCGCCCCCATTGGTGTTGCGAAGCCAATGCGGCGGCGATCAGCTCCAATGCCTGTGCCGGCAAGGTGGTGTCGGCGTGCAGGAAAACCAATATTTCGCCGCAGGCGTGGCGCGCGCCCAGATTCATTTGTTTGGCGCGGCCTTTTTCAGAAACAAGGACTTGATGGGCTAAGGCTTGCGCCAATTCGCGGGTGTTGTCGGTGCTGCCACCATCGACAACAATAATTTCCGCCCGCTGACGCCAAACTTGCAAGGCTGTCAAACAGGCGACTATGCTGGCGGCTTCGTTGACAGCGGGGATGATGATGGAAAATTGCATGGATTGCTTGGGTTGTTGGAATGGCTTAGTAATCAGACAAACTCTTCGGCGGTATCGCCGCCCGCAGCGCGTTCAAGATTGCCAAGCCGTCGATCACTTCCTGCGCGACTACCCCCGCCACTGGGCTTAAGTAGCCCATGCCCGCAAACACCATGCCGATAACGCTGAGCACCATGCCGCCGACTGCGCTTTGCAAGGCGATTTTCCGCATCCTGGCGCCGATGTGCAGCAGTTCGTCCACTTTCAGCAGCGAGCTGTCCATAATCACCGCGTCCGCCGCTTCGCCAGTAATGTCGCTGTTTTGCCCAAAGGCAATGCCGATGGTCGCCGCTGTTAACGCGGGCGCATCGTTAATGCCATCACCCATAAACACGGTTTTGGCTTTTTGGGTTTCTTCGCGCACCAAGGCCAATTTTTGTTCGGGGCTTTGGCTAAAGAAAACGTGTTTGATGCCGACTTTATCTGCCAGATAGCGCACTTCAGATTCCCTATCGCCAGAAACCAGCATGACTTTTTCAAACGAATGATTGGGTTGTAAGTGGTTGATAAACGAGGAACTATCGCTACGCACTTCATCGCGGAACTGCAAGGTTGCCGCGTAGGCTTCGTCTATCAGCACCACGCATTCCAAACCGCCGCTCATGGGCGGCAATTCGGCAAACTGGCCGGGGTGCAAAGCGGTGAAGTTTTTGCGGCTGGTGACTTGGATGATTTTGCCATCCACCGAGCCTTGCAAACCTGCGCCCGGCAATTCGTTGATGTCGTCAACTTTTAACAAGCTGATGCCCGCTTTTTCTGCGGCGTTAACAATGCTGCCCGCCAGCGGGTGTTTGGAATACCGTTCCAAACTGGCGACCAAAGTCAACACCGTGGCTTCTTGATAATGTGGGTTGACCAACACCGCCGTTAACGCGGGCCGTCCATAAGTGAGTGTGCCGGTTTTGTCGAAAATCGCCGTGCGGCATTGACCGATGGTTTCCAAAATGGCTGGATTTTTAATGATGATTTCCCGCCGCGCCGCCAAGGAAATGGCGCTGATGATGGTGACCGGGATGCCAATTAATAACGGACACGGCGTGGCAATCACCAACACCGCCAAAAAACGCACCACTTCGCCGCTGTAAGCCCACGCCAGCAACGCCAGCAATACCGCCAACGGCGTGTACCACGCGCCCAGTTGGTCGCCCAAGCGGCGTAGGCTGGGGCGGTGTTGGTCGGATTCGCGCATCACCGTCATAATTTTGGCGTAGCGCGAGTCGATCGCCAGTTTGTCGGCGCGGATCACCAACAAGCCATCGCCGTTAACCGCGCCGGACAACACCTTGGAGCCGTTGATTTTTGACATCAGATACGGTTCGCCTGTTAAAAACGACTCGTCCATGGTGCTATTGCCTTCCAAAACCGTGCCGTCTACGGGGCAAATTTCGTGCGGTAAAATCGATAACCTGTCACCGATGTTAATTTGGTCGATGGCAATATCCACCAGTACCTCTTCCGATTGGCGATGGGCAATCGACGGCATCCGGTTGGCTAAAGCTTCCAGCACCGACGAAGCTTTCCGCACCGCGTAAGCTTCCAAAACGCTGCCGCCTGCTAGCATCAGCACCACCAGCGTGCCTGCCAAATATTCCTGCAAGGCGATAGCGGTAAGAATGGCAATCGCCGCCAGCAAATCCGCGCCAAAATTGCCGCGCAATAATTTGCCGAACACTTGGTAAACTTGGGGTAAGCCCGCCAGCAGCAACACTGCCAGCAAAGGCAGATCAAGCCTGTTGACCGACAACGGCAACAGGCCTTGCCAAGGCGGCGCGCCATTGGCGGACAGCGACCATTGTAATGACAAGGTAAGAGGGGGTGTTTCAGGTATCGCCAGCGCGTAGCGCAATAGCAAATAGAGGCTTATGCCCAGCAAACTAAAAAGGACAACGCCGCTTTCATACCGTGAAGCGGTTGATTCATGAGTAGAACGCATAACCCGTCCATCCAATTAGCATCAGAAAACAACAGGCTAACACTGTTTGCTGTATTTTTTACTAGGGCTGTTTATTTTAAATTTCCCAACCAATCTTCCAGCCCAACAGGCAATTTGCAAGCTTGGTTAGGCCAAACGGCATTGCTTGCCAAATGTTTCAACAATTGCCGGTCTTGCAGGCTAAGCGGCTGTTGCTGTTGAATTTTTTCCTTAAAGCGTTCCAGTGCGATGCCGCTAGGCCAATCGGTGGCGTCGTCGGTAGCGAGTTCGCCGCTAAAGTGCATGGCGGCGGCTTCTTCCGCCCATTCAGGCCAACGCCCATTGCAGGTGCGGTAGCTGGCTTCGTGGAAGAGTTCGTGGCGTAGATAAACCGCCATTGCCAAGCCGCCTTCGGGTTGGTCGCGCAGATAAATACCGCCAGGCCGCCAAGCGCCGGCATGGTGTGTGCCAAACCGCGCTTGGGTGGCGGCGGCAAACACGCGGACAGGCTCACTGGCGTTGGGGATTTGGTAGCCGTACGATGCCAATTGTTTGAGTGCAGCATCGCCCGCTTGTTGTAAATCGGCCTGTTGGCTGAACAGGCCGATGAACAACAGCGCGGATCCGGCTTCGTAAAACGTGGTGCGTTTAGTGGTTGACACTCAGCCGTTCCGCAACGCTATTGCCTTGTACGCTTTCATTGTACATATCCACTGCCGTGGCGGGCGGGATGGCGGCATTGCCCGGACGCGTGACGCGCCAGACTTGATAAAAGTCCAGCTCGCCCCGTTCGGTCAATTTGCCAATATGGACAATCTTGCCGGGATAGCGTTGAGTTTCTTTGATAGCCGCCCAATAGCTGTCTTGCTTGGCTTTCACTTTGGCATCGGCAAGGTAGTTGCGGTCATTTTCCATACCTTCCGCCAGCGAGGGGATGCCATCTTCAACGATGACATAATCACTTCCCTGCTGATGGGTGTTGGGGCTGCTGTCAGTACGCGCCACATGCACTTGGCTGACAACCAAATCCCCTACTTGCAAAGGCTTGCTTAAATCCAAGGCTTCGCTGCCGCTGGTGGTGATGCGTTGGTAATGGCGCTGCACCTTGATGCCATCGGCTTTGTTAATGACCGTCGTATAAGGCACGTCAAGCGCCAGGCTGGCGTTGGCATAACTGGCATCGTCCAGACCTGCTATTTTGATAACACCCAATTCGGTGGTTTTGGGCAAGTTTTCAAAATGACCGAGATAACCGCCTGGAATGGCGCTCAGACTGCCCAGTGATGCGCCGTTTTTCGTCCGCACCGTTAACGTACGCGAAGCCTTTTGACTGGCTTGCGCTTCTTTGCTGAGCAAGTTGCGGATGTTAAAAATCACCTGCGCGGTATCGTAAGTCGAGCCCCAATAGCCGTTACGCTGGCTATCCAACAGGTATTTTTTCAATTGGGTTGCCAATTCGGGTGTTAAGGCGTTCGCCTCGTCCAAAACCGCCATGCCATCGGACACGACGCTCGGCAAACCCATGCTAAAGCCCAGCTGCGGATTGGGCGTGGCTTGCCAATCTTTCGCGCTCAGTTTCGCCAAGGCTTTTTGCAAACGCGCCACCAAATCTTGGCGTGTTTGGCTCATATCGGGGAATTGTTGGTTGAATTGGTGGTAATCCATGCCCTGATATTTGCTGATAATACGTAAAGCGGTAATCAGCTGTTCGGCGCTGGCGTTGCTATCGGCGACAACTTGGCTGACCCGCTGCGTCTGCTGCTCGACAGGCGCAACCCAAGCATTGATGCGGGTAAATGCCGATAAGCTAAAGTTGTCGTTGGCATCAACACGGCCCATTTGGTTCGACAACCATTGCAAGCCATTTGAGTACGCCGTCTCCGCGCCATCCACCTGCAATTCCACCGCATATTGCAAGGCTTGCAAGGCAATCAAAGTGACAGGCACGCTGGTGTCGCTGTCATTAGGCCAAAGGCTAAAGCCGCCATCGGCTTTCTGATTGCCGTGCAGTTTGCGGATACCCAATGCGGCATTGTCCCGGGCGCGGTTCAATAATACTTCCAGCGGCCCCAGTTGTTCCGGTTTGATGCCAGCACGTTGGATCAAATCCAGCAACACCAAATTCGGCACGGTACTGTGCGCCAATTGCTCGGTGCAGCCATACGGGTATTGCACCAACATCGCCGCCGCTTGCAGGGCTGCGCCTAACAAGCCTTCGTTAACCCGTACATCCAACTGTTGGGCTTGCGCTTGTGCGGGCAATTGGAAAGACAAGCTCTGCTTTTGCTGCTGGCTGCTGAAAACTTGACGCAGCGCAGCATTTTGCAGCGGTATGTCGAAGCCTTCTTGACCGCCTACCCTAATTTTAGCGTCTGCGTTTAGGCTGACCGACAAGCTCGTAGTGGCAGCCGGTCCGCTGGCAAGCACGCGCAAAGGCCACAACTGTTCGCCTTTGGCGGGCAAGCTTATTTGTGCAGTCATTTCACCGCTTTGCTTTTGCAAGCCTTTATCAAGCTTGACCGAGCCGCTGACTTGCACCGGTTCTGGCAATTGGTTGCTGAGCCTGATCACCCATTCTGCCTCGTCGCCAATGCGCATAAATTGCGGGCTGACCACATCCACAGCGACATCGGTGACGGTGCGGAATTGTCCGGTGGTTTCACCCAAGCGGCCTTGTTTGTCGTTGGCGACGGCTGTCACCAGCCATTCCGTGACATTGGCGGGCATATCGACGTTAACGCTCACCTCACCATTGGCATCGGTGAGCAAATGCGGAAACCAGCCCGCCGTATCGCGCAGGGCTTTTTTCGCCAGTTTGCTTTGGCTTTTCAGCGCGCTAAGTGCGAAATTGGGTTTGCGTAACAAATCGGCATAGCCATAGCCTTGCAATTCGTCAGAATAAAAAGTGCTGACGTTGCTGCGCTGCAAGGGATAGAAAAAATCGAAAACGCTGGGGCGGAATTCCGCTTGCACCGCGTAGACGGCGCGGTCAACAATCGATAGCGCCAATTCGGTGTTGGCGGCGGGGCTGCCGTCGGCGCGTTTCACGGCTAAGGTCAGGCGCGTGGGCTTGAGCGGCTCAGCTTCGGTTTTTTCCGGTTTGATGTTGATTTGCAAGAGCTTCTCGCGAGGCACAATGCGGAAACCTAGGGTTTGTTCCTGATATTTGCCATCCGCCATCGGCACGGTAATGGTGTGATAAAAACCCGTGCCGTATTCAGGTTTGGCAGTGACGGCAAACCACTGGCTACGGCCTTTTAGCGTGCGGCTTTGGCTGTCAAAAATGCGTTCGCCTGCGGTGGTTTGCCAGACTTGCCCGTTTTCTTGTTGACCCCACGCCTTAGGCAGTAAGGCAAAAATATCCGCTTGCTCGCCAGGGCTAAGCACTGTCCGCGTGGTGTACAACTCCAGCGCGCGGTTGTCGGTGACCGCTTCGCCACCGTGACCGGCAACAATTAAGGTGGCGGGTTGCGAATGGGCGGGATATTTAAGGGCTTGTCCGTTTAAGGTCTCCAACTTGGCCACGGCGGTCAGCTTGCCTATATTTTGCAAGGCCGGAAGCGCCATTTGCTGACGGCCTTGGTTATCACTGCTGAACGCCAGTTTCAGCAAGTCTTTCTTGCCGCCATCCGGCTGTTCCAAAGTAATGTCAATGGTGCCACCGGCATTGGCGGCAGCTTTGCCATCGCTGTAATTGGCTTGCAACAGCAGCTGCACGTTTTCCTCGCCTACCGCGCTGACGGTTTTGTTAAAACGCACCACCGGCTGGGCTTCGGATAAGGTGGCATAGATATTTTCCGACAACACCGCCAAACTGCCGCTGCTGTCTTGGGCGCGCACCATGACGGTATAAACCCATTCCTGGTCGGCGGCGTTGGTATCATTTTTAGGTACGGTAAATTCAAAACTGCCTTCACCGTTGTCGTCAAGCTTCGCCGCCGTCTCCCAAGGATTAGCCAGCTCTGCCGCTTGCCGTTCTTGTATGGAACTGAACAGCCGCTGCGGTTGGCTGAGCGGGGCTGTGGATTTGATGCTGCCAAAATAATCGTTACCGGTGTTCAAACCCAAGCCGGCATCTTCGACAAATTGCGCGGCTTCGAATTTTTTGCGGTACAAAAACACTTCAAATTTAACATCTTGCGGAATACCGCCACTGTAGCGTTTGGCGCGGAATTTCAAGTTGAACGGTTGGCCTAGGCTGATGCTGGGGCTGTGTTCCAGCCATTGCAGGTAATAGGTCGGCTTCACATAATCGCGGACGCGGAATTCGCCGCCATAGGCTTTGGAACCGATTTGCGCCAATAATTGGTACAAACCCGGCTCTTGTCCGGCATTAAGGTTAAAGCTGCCGGAAAAAGAACCGAATTCGGTCAAGGTATTGCTGCTTTGCAAGCCGGTGGCTTTGCCGTTGGCTTGCAGTAAAGACACTTGGGTTTGTAACGATGGCAACGCAGGGATTTTTAAATCGCCATTTTCCAAGTTGCGGATCAGGCCTTTATAGAAAAAGGTTTCACCCGGTTTAAAAATGGGGCGGTCGGTCATCACAAAGACACTGTTGTCTTTGTTTTGGGCGGGCAGAAAGTCGGTGGCTGTCAACGCGGTACGCAGACCTGTGCCGCCTTGGCTGGCAAGCGCTTCCACTTTAACCAGCAGCTTGCCGTCCAAGCTGCCTTCGGGATTGGCAAACGTCACCTCCCCCGCCGCATTGGTTTCGTTGGCTATGGCTTGCCAAAGGCCGCGACCGTCGCGATAGCTGACTTTGGCATGGGCAACAGGATTTAATTGCCGGTCCATCACCCGCACCAACAGTTGTGCGCTGGACTGTTTGACTTGCACTGCCAGGCTGCTGACTTGCACCAGACATTGCGCCTCGTGGTTGCCTTGCACGGCCTGCACCAGATAAATGCCGTCAGGCAATGGCGGCAGGTCGATCTGGCGAATTTTGTACTGGTCGCTAAAGTAGTAATTGCTGCCAAACCACCAGTTGAGGTCATGCGGACTTTTGCCGTTTTTTTGTAAATCCAAAAACGTTTCGTTAACGGTTTTAAAACCAGCAGGCGGCGCAATCAGCACTTGATCGGGTTCGGCAACCAGCGGCTTGTCGGTGACTTTAACCAAGGCGTGGGTAAAGGCGGTGTCTTTTAACGATTTGCGCAAATCCACGGACAATTGGTTGCGCAACAAGCGCAACGGGGATTGCACGGTATTCAGGCCTTTCGCAAAATAATAGCCGGGGTTGAGTTCGCTGATGGGTTGTTCGTAGCTGCGGCTGATGTTGAATTGCCCATCCAAATAACGGTCGAGCTGTTCCGGTTTTAACACCCGCACCAACATCGGTTGGTTGGTAACGGTGTAGTCCAAACGGATGCTGGGCGTTTCGGTGTTGCTGAAACTGCGTTCGGCGGTCAGATAAAAAGGACTGCCCGCCATAGCGGCTGCCGACCATTGCCAAACCAGCAATATACCCAGCCAAATACCGATCTGTTTAAAAAACCTCATTGCACATCCTCTTGGCTAATGGTTTTGCCTTCCAAACCGACTTTGTCGCCGCCCTCGGCTTGACCGGCGTAGCTAAAAATGGGCAGGCTGCGGAACAGTTTTTCGCCGTCTTGGCGCATGGCGGCCTTGGCTTGTTCGTAATCTTGTTGCCAATGCGGGGCGAAGTTGCCCAGGTCTTGGCTATCGCCCGCGCCACCGCCTAAAAACAGCTCGCGCAAAGCGGTGGCAGGGTTGATAAAACTGACCAACTGCGCCGACAAATAACGTTCTTTTTCGCTGCCGTGCTGCCAATCCAACGGACTCGGTGCTTGTTTTTCGCAAGCGGCTTTCATACTGTTAAGCAAATAGGCTTTACTTGCTGCCAGAAACACCGTGCCGCCCGCGCAGCTGTCGCCAAATTCGCTGTGGCGCAAATATTGGCGGTAGGCTTCGCTGTTTTCCGGTTGCTTGGGGTTGGCGATGGCAATGCCCAACGCGCCGCCCGGTTCGCTATGCTCAAAATCCCAGATCAACGCCAAGCCAGCCGGTTCATCGGCGCTGCGTGTCGGTTGCGGGCCGTGGTCGGCAAACTGTTGCCAGTCTGCGTTGGTCATGGTCGGGGGCAAATAATAACTACCGGCAAAGGCCGCAAAGGTGTTATGTGGAATACTGGCAAGCACGCCGGCAAAAATCTTCTCATGCAACGGTTTTTGCCAAGGGCCTTCGGGCAAGTACAGATCGCCTAATTGCCCGTCTTCCAAGTTAAAGCTTAATTCGATGGGCGCAGTGCCGGAGTCGGTCAAAACGGGCAAGAAACTGCCCACTAAGGCTTCAGTGCGTAAGGTCAGGCTGAGCGGTGTGTCGGCGTGGTCTTCGTCTTCGTTGATGCTTTCTATGACATTCAGCAACGCTTCCAGACTTTGTGCCAGATAGATGCGCCGTTGGTATTCGGTGACGACAAAGCTTTGCAGGCCAATCCGAACGGAGACAATGGGTTCGGGCAATTTTGCCAAACGGTATCCGTTGCTCGCCAGCAAGCCCGCCAGTGCAGGCAGCGCTTGTTCGGAAAAATCGCTGCCGCGCCGGTAGCTTAATACCCAGCCTTGTTTGTCGTGGGCGATGTCGTAGTGCAAATCCGCATCGGCAGCAATGGCGTCGCGCAATAGCTTCCCTAAAAATTCACCTTGCAGGCCGCTGAGTTTTAACTGTTCGGCTTTGATTTTTAAGCTGTTCAACCAACCTAAAAACAGGCCCTGCATAAAACGGCTGTCGCGCAAGGCTTTGACTTGCGCTTGGCTATCCCACCACGCCAGCACTTCTTCGCCATCATTAAAATGCACGGTGAGTGCGATGGGGTGTTTTTTGACATGCCAAACCGCTTGTTGCGGGCAATCTTCAGGGCGTTTCTGCCAAGGGCTGATGACAGTCGCCGAGTGGGTGTCGCCACCGGATAGCGCCGGACAATGGGAGTCGCCGCTGGGTGGCGGCTCCGGGCTGCCGATGCGCGACTCTGCGGTCAGCTTGTTGTTGTCAAGATCATGCAAGACGACCGTCAAATCCAGCATGGGCAGGCCCGGTTTGAGCATTTGCCCAAACGGCATGCGCTGGATATGTTGGTAGCTTAGGATACCGGCTGTGGCGGTCAGACCCAACGCCGACACCAAGATAATCAACCGTTTTGAGGTCGTAAGCGGTTCCATTCATACACTCCCAGAAAATAAGGGTTTTCGTTGCTAGGTATCCAAACAGGGTCGGGCGAGGCCAGCAATTCGCTGACCGGCACGACACGCACTTGGGCTTCTTCTCCGTGTGCACCGTTATGGTAAACCACGAGGTTTTCTGGATGGGCGGCTGCAAAAAGCATGAGATGGTAAGGTTCGTCGTTGTCCATGGGTTTTTGGTAAACCAGCAGATCGCCGCTGCGGGCGGTTTCCAACTGGCGTGATTTTAGGCGGAAGTTGTAGCCAATTAAGGTTTCGGCATCGGCAAAATAGCCGTAGCTAGGGCTGTTGTTGCTGAATCCGGTCTGCCAGATTTTTGGAAAATCGGGCAAAGCCAGCCGCGCCTGCGGGGAAACAGGCGGCAGTTTAAGTTGGTTTGGAATACCGAGCTTGGCGGTGCGTTTGGAATCACGCGCTTCCAAGGCAATCCGGTAAGAGAAGCGCACCAGCCCTGCACAGTCACGCTGTTTGGGTTCCCAAAACGGGCTGGGGCGTTGCGCTTGCAATAGGGCGATGTTGGTGACGGACTCACGCAGCGCCGTTTCGTCGGGGTCTGGCAAATAGCGGCGGGCATCGGCATTGGTCAGTTCGCCTTCGCGTAGCGGCTCGTGCTTTATGAAGTCGCGGATTTCCGGCGGCATATCGCGTTCGTTGTCTTGGTTGGGTACAAAAACCTTGGCAGGTTGGCGGTTGCCGGAAAACAACACATAAGCCAACGTTTGGGTTTCGCCAGGACGAGCCAGCGGTTTTTGGACACGGCGGTGGCTTTCGCTGGGCAAGCCTTCGTCCAAAATGATGTCCAGATTCGCAAGCGTGTGTTGCTCCGCACCGCCCGGCCAGTAATTGGTGTCTATACGGAAAACCCCCAAAGGCGGCGCAGGATGCACATACAGATACGGGCCATAACCGGCTTGGTCGAAACTGTCGCCGTCGTTATTCAGGAAAAACAAGCCGCCGCTGTTGGAATGCGTATCCGCCCAATAGACATGGCTTTTGTCGGGTTCGTAAATATGCAAATCGGTGTAGACGCTGTTGGTGTCGCTGGTCAGTACCACTTTGAAGGGCATGGCGGGGATCACCGCATCGACCGTTGCCGAGGCTTTGGCAACACCTTTATTATTGGCGCATTCGGCAATAATGCTGTTTTTGCCTTTTGCCGCCGGGAACGAGCGGGCAAAACTGCCGTTATTATTGCGCGCGTAATAACGCACCCCATTGATATTAATAACAATCGGATCAGCTTGGGTGTCCGAACAAGTGCCTGCCACCAAAATTTGCATGGCGCTTGTCCAACCACCGCTGGGTTTATTTAATGCGATAACCGGTGCGGCGCTGGCTTCATGCGGTATTTGCTGCAGGCCACGACGCGCCAAAATATCCGGCGCGGTAGTGGGCGTCGCATGAACCAGGCGGGTGAGGCAGAGCGGTAGCGCGACCAACGCGCCAATAGACAAACAGGTAAACAGCCTGACTGTTCGCATTAATTTTCCCCTTGAATGATGATTGCCGCTCCCCATACTCGGGCGGCGCGGTTTGGCTAGTAAGTGTAATGGAGTTTTTGCTTATTGAAAGCCCTATTGGTGCAAGTCTTGCTTGCTATAAAATCCAGTCTTTGACGACATTATGCCCGCGTAGTACGGCCTACCCAATAAAACCTATGATGCCAGCCAAGATAAAGAGGTTCTATCTACCCATAAACTTTCGTTGCTTTTGTCGCTCTTAACAACGATTGATTTCCAGTATTCAATCCCCATATAAGATTCAGCTTAACTGACCAAGGACACACACCATGATGCGCATACTCCTTTTTTTAGCGACCAACGTTGCCATATTGTTGGCCGTCACTGTTATTTTTAACCTGTTGGGCGTTAAAAGTTCGCTTGACGCGCAAGGCATCCATCTTAATTTGGAAGCCTTGCTGATGATGTCTGCCATCATCGGCATGACCGGTTCGTTCATTTCTTTAGCGATGTCCAAATGGTCCGCCAAAAACGCCATGGGCGTACAAGTCATTAGCCAGCCGCAAGACAGCACTGAACGCTGGTTGTTGGATGTGGTGGCGAGACAAGCCCAACAAGCCGGTATCGGCATGCCGGAAGTCGGTATTTTCCATACGCCAGAACCGAACGCTTTTGCCACCGGCATGAGCCGCGACAGTGCGCTGGTCGCCGTCAGCACCGGCTTGCTGCAAAACATGAATGCCGACGAAGTGGAAGCGGTCATCGGTCATGAAATCACCCACGTCGCCAACGGCGATATGGTGACGATGGCCTTGATGCAAGGCGTGGTCAACACCTTCGTGTATTTCTTCGCGACCGTCATCGGTCACGTGGTTGACCGTGCGGTGTTTAAAACCGAGCGCGGTTATGGCCCTGCGTATTACATCACACAAATGGCGGCGCAAATTGTCTTGGGCATTTTGGCCTCGATGTTGGTGATGTGGTTCTCCCGCCGCCGCGAATTTCGTGCCGATGCCGGTGGCGCGCAATTGGCAGGCCGCAACAAAATGATCGCTGCATTGCACGCTTTACAACGCGGTCATGAACCACAGCCGTTACCGGGGCAATTTGCGGCACTCGGCATTAGCGGCAGTGGGGTGATGAAATTGTTCATGAGCCACCCACCGTTAGAAGAACGCATTGCCGCTTTGCAAAGCCAACACTAAATCTTCTGTTGTTGAAGCCGGGCGTTTAAACGTCCGGCTTTTTGTTTGCCAGCGAATAGCCCAATGCTCGCGTAAGAAGGAAAAGGATAGGCAGCCATCCTGACTTATCTTATTATTCCCCAATCGCTTGGCGTAAAATCATAACTATAAAAACTACCGATCACCTTGAAGGAAAACCATGAACAAGATGCTTTTTTTAACCTTTCTGCTGTTTTGCACAAGCAGCATTGCCGATGAAGCCAAAAGCGACTGGCAAAACACCACGCTGACAGATGCAACCATTGCCAAAATCCAAACCGCTAAATTTGAATACAAAAAATGCGTCACCGATGAAATGCAAAAAGGCGGTTATTTAAAAATGGACACCCGTAATGCCACCGATGCCATCATGAAACAATGTGAGGAAGTCTTGGGCAAAATGCGCGAAGTGTATTTGGCAGAAAAAATCCCCGGTGTAGTTGCCGACCGCCATTTAAAACAAATGCGTTTGGAAACCACCCGCAAGGTTTTACAAAACCTGATGTTTTCCGAAGCAGCGCGCAAAGCCGGACAAGCTGAATAAGGATAGCTATGGATACTTTATATAAGATTGACCTGTCCTTACAACCCACCACTTTCGATTTGTGGCATGTCTGCCTAGCCGGTACCGTGGCGGTGTTGGCGCTCACCCTGATTACGCTGTTGTTGGTCATGGTCATCAGCTTGGCACGCCGTAAACCACAAACACCACAAATCATCACCCAAACCGCACCTGCGCCCGAACCCATTGTTAAAGTGGTGGAAAAGCTGGTTGAAGTGGAAAAAATTGTCCAAGCCCCTGCCCCAGAACCCATCATTTTAAAAGAAGCCACCCCCGATGCAGCCTTGCAATTGTTGGGCGTATTGCAAAAAGAAGCGCGCTTTATCGACTTCATTAAGGAAGATGTCAGCCAATTTAGCGATGCCGATGTCGGCATTGTCGCCCGTGTGGTTCATGAAGGCTGCAACAAAGCCATTAATAGCCATTTCAGCTTGGCAGCGGTTCGCAGCGAGCAAGAAGGCCAAAAAATCACCTTGCCTGCTGGCTTTGATGCCGCCATGGTGCGCCTGACCGGCAATATCGTCGGCTCCGCCCCCTTTACCGGCACATTGATCCACAAAGGCTGGCAAGTCACCGACGTTCGCTTGCCTAAGCTGACCCAAGGCCATAACGCCGCCATTATTGCCGCCGCCGAGGTGGAATTATGAGTTTGTTCGACCATTTAAAAAAAATCCAAGATACCAAGCCAGACCAACCAACACCAAACGAAAACGGGCAAATCCACCCTGCACCGATGTTTGGCACGCCGCCACCGCCAGTGCAGCAGGCCGAACCCATCCAGCCCACACCTCAGGCCAGCATCCAAGCCCAGCAAGAAAGCTTTAATGCACCTGTCAGCAGCGCTGATTGGCAAGCCCCACAAACGGAACAGCCTATCGCCGAACCAACACCCCAAGACCAACCGCAAGCCCAAGGCGGTAACCCGCATTTTTCCGTGGGTATCGACTTAGGTACAACCCACTGCGTGCTGTCTTATGCGGCGACCAACGCCATCGACCCGGACGATTTCAGCCAACAAGTGATGGGCATTGCGCAACTCACCTCGCCAGGCGCGGTGGAAAACAAGTTGCAATTGCCTTCTTTCCTGTACCAAGCACACGAAGCGGAATTGGCAGAAGGCTCAACCACCCTGCCCTGGACGCAAAAGCCTGAATTCCTCGTCGGCGAAATCGCCCGCAATTTGGGCAGCAAAACGCCCATCCGTTTGGTGTCGAGCGCAAAAAGCTGGTTGTGCCATGCCGGTGTCGATTGCAAAGCCCCCATTTTGCCTGCCGAAGCGCCGGAAGAAGTGGTGCGCGTATCGCCTTTCCAAGCCAGTGTCGCCTACTTGCAGCACATCCGTGATGCTTGGCAAAGCCTGCACCCTAATGCGCCGTTAGCCGAGCAAGATTTGGTCATCACCGTACCGGCGTCGTTTGATCCGGCAGCGCGTGAGCTGACCGTGGAAGCCGCCCGCGCTGTGGGTTTGCATCAGGCCATTTTGCTGGAAGAACCGCAAGCCGCGTTGTACAGCTGGATTGAGAAAAACCGCGAATGGCGCAAACAAGCAACCTGCGGCGACATTATTTTAGTCATCGACGTGGGCGGCGGCACGACTGACTTGTCATTAATTGCCGTCACCGAACAAGACGGCAATTTGGAACTGACCCGCGTGGCGGTCGGCGACCATATCCTGCTGGGCGGCGACAACATGGACTTGGCTTTGGCCTACACGGTCAAAGCCAAGCTGGAACAAGACGGCAAACGTTTGGAGCCTTGGCAAATCCAAGCCTTAACGCACAGTTGCCGGGATGCCAAAGAAAAAATCTTTACCGTTGCCGATGCCGACAATATCCCCATCGTTGTCGCCAACCGTGGATCATCATTAATGGGCGGCACTTTACGGACGGAACTGACGCGCGAAGAAGTCAACCGCGTCTTGGTGGAGGGCTTCCTGCCCTTTGTTGCCGTTGGCGACAAACCCATCAGCCGCACCCGCGCCGGTTTGCGTGCCACCGGTTTACCTTACGCGCAAGATGCCGCCATTACCCGTCACTTAGCCGCGTTTTTGTCGAAACAACAACATGCCGCTGCCGATCTGAACGGCGTGAATTTGCCGGAAAACGCCACCTTCTTACACCCGACAGCCGTGCTGTTCAACGGCGGTGTGTTGAAAGCCGATGCCTTGGCAGAACGCTTGATGCAAGTGCTGAACGGTTGGCTGGCGGCGGAACAAGCCCCTGCTGCGCGTTTGTTGGAAGGTGCGGATTTGGATTTGGCGGTTGCCCGTGGCGCGGCCTACTACGGATTTGTCCGCAAAGGCAAAGGTGTGCGTATCCGTGGCGGTACGGCGGCGTCTTACTATGTCGGCATCGAAAGCGCCATGCCTGCCGTACCGGGCTTGCCGCCGGAAATTGAAGCCTTGTGCATCGCACCGTTCGGTATGGAAGAAGGCACTGAAAAAGAATTGCCTGATGATGAATTTGGCTTGGTAGTAGGCGAGCCAGTACGCTTCCGCTTCTTTGCTTCCAACACTCGCCGTGAAGATCAAGTCGGCACGCGCTTGGATTATTGGACGGACGATGAATTGTCGGAATTGGCAGAAATCGAAATCACCCTGCCCGAAGAAGGCCGCCGTCCTGGCGAGGTTATCCCTGTGCATTTGTGCGCCGCCGTTACCGAAGTCGGCACACTGGAATTGCAGGCCGTTTCGCAACGCGATAACGGACGCTGGAAGATTGAGTTTGATGTCAGGGCTGGCGAGAACTAAACCTTAGCCAACCCGCGTTTTCGAAGCCGCACCTGCCTGTTCTTTGACCAATTTAGGCACCAAATAACCCGGCAGTGCAGCTTCCAATTGCGCCATGATGGTCAACGCGTCTTTTTCCCCAACGTCAAAATGCCCTGTGCCGCTGGCTTTGTCCAATAAGTGCAAGTAATAAGGGATAACACCGATTGCGAACAGTTTTTCGCTCAGTTCGCCCAAAATGGCGGCATCATCGTTAACGCCTTTTAAAAGCACCGATTGGTTAAAAAGGGTGATACCTGCCGCCAGCAACGCTTGGCAAGCCTGATGGACGTGTCCATTCAATTCATTACCATGATTGCAATGCACCACCAACACTGTTTTTTTGGGGCTTTGCTTGAGCGTGGCGACCAACCCGTCAGTAACCCGCGCCGGCAACACAATCGGCAAACGGCTGTGGATACGGATACGCTTAAGGTGTGGGATAGCATTCAGTTGTTCAAACAGCCTTGCCAAACGCGAATCGCTGAGCAGCAACGGATCGCCGCCACTTAAGATGACTTCGCTGATGCTAGCGTTGTTGTTAATGTAAGCCAACGCGGCTTCTTCGGCTTGTTTGCTCAGCTGCAAATCGGCATAAGGAAAATGCCGACGGAAACAATACCGGCAATTGATGGCACAACTGCCTGTGTTGATAAGCAAAACGCGGCCTTGGTATTTGTGCAAAATGCCGGTGTGCGGGCTGGCGGCAATATCGCCGACTGGGTCATTGCTAAAGCCAGGATAAGCGACCATCTCATCATCAATAGGCAAAACTTGCCGCAACAGCGGGTCGTTGGCGTTGCCTTTTTCCATGCATTCGGCAAAGCTTAACGGAACCTTGATGGCGAAATCTTTGGCGGCGGCTTCAGAAACCGGCAACTCGTTAATATTTAAGTGCAGATAGCTGCAAAGTTGGCCTATAGATGTGAAAGCTTCAGTCAGTTGTTGTTGCCAGTTTTTGGCAATATGCGGTGTGGCGGGTGATGGTTTGGGCATGAATGCGTTTATTTAAAGTTTCTATCGCAAGATGCGTCCATTATAATGGTCAACTTTCAATTATTGTGTCAGACAGAGGATAAAATGGCTGTTTTTAGTACAAGTGAGTTTAGGGCTGGGTTAAAGGTCATGTTAGAAAATGACCCTTGCGCGATTATTGACAATGAATTTGTTAAGCCAGGCAAAGGCCAAGCCTTCAACCGCGTCAAAATCAGAAACCTAAAAACGGGTCGGGTCATTGAGCGCACTTTTAAATCAGGCGAAACGCTGGAAGGCGCCGACGTGGTCGATGTGGAAATGCAATACCTGTATAACGACGGTGAATTCCGCCATTTCATGGTGGCAGAAACTTTTGAGCAATATCAGTGCGACGAGAAAATTGTCGGCGATGCCGCCAAATGGCTGAAAGACCAAGATTATTGCTACGTCACCTTATGGAATGATTCGCCTTTGGCAGTAACGCCCGGTAACTTTGTCGAACTGACCATTGTTGAAACCGACCCAGGCGTTCGCGGCGACACCTCAGGCGGCGGCGGCAAGCCAGCTAAATTGGATACAGGCGCCGTCGTGCGTGTGCCTTTATTTGTGCAACAAGGCGAAATGATTAAAGTCGACACCCGTACCGGCGAATACATTTCCCGCGTAAAAGAATAGTGCAGCATCCGTGGCAACCGGCCTGTACACCAGAAACACTGCGTTTACGGGCCCAATTGCTGGCACAAATCCGGTCTTTTTTTGCAGACCGGCAGGTGTTGGAGGTTGAAACGCCCTTGCTTTGCCATGCCATCGGCACCGATCCGCAGCTGGATTTCTTTTCCACACCTTATCATTTACCACACCAGCAGCAGACTTTGTATTTGCAGACTTCGCCGGAATTTGCCATGAAACGCTTGCTGGCAGCAGGCAGCGGTTCCATTTATCAAATCTGCAAAGCCTTCCGCAATGGCGAATCAGGCCGTTACCACAACCCCGAATTCACCCTTTTGGAATGGTACCGCGTTGGCTTCAGCTTACAGGAGCTAATGGCGGAAGTGGCGGAACTGATGGCAGCCTTATTCCAAGGCAGGCACGCCTTGCAAACCAACCAAACCATCAGCTACCAAGCCCTCTTCAAACAAATGACCGGACTGGATGCACTGGTTTTTTGTTATGAAGACTATTGCGCTTATGCCGTTGCCAACGGCTTGCCGGAAGCCGTCAACTTATGTGGTGAAGACCACGCCGTGTGGTTGGATTTTATTTTTAGCCACCGGGTGCAACCTTTTCTAGGCAAAAATGCCTTATGCATGGTTTTTGGCTATCCCGCCTGCCAATCGTCACTAGCACGCCTGAATGCCGACAACCCGCTGACCACAGATCGCGTCGAGCTATTTATCAATGGCATTGAATTGGGCAATGGCTTTTATGAATTGGCGGATGCCGCCGAGCAAGACCGCCGTTTTAACCAAGAACTGGCTTTCCGCAGACAAAACAACTTGCCTGCCAGCGTCAAAGACGAACGCTTACTGGCGGCTTTAGCCAGCGGGCTACCCGATTGTGCAGGCATTGCCATCGGTGTTGACCGCTTGTTGATGCTATTATCTAACAGCACACACATCGATCAAGTATTGGCGTTTCCTGTTACCAACGCCTAGCCCCTTAAAGACGGCAATTAAACTTTAATGGAATCAATAACTAGGATGTCCTTAAGCTTTTCTAAAGACTTACTGTGTTATAATTTTTTGCAAATCATCACGCTTGGACTTCAGTCGTATACTTTTTAGCTGGTTACATGAAATCAAAAACTTTTTCCCGCCTGTTATTGTTAGGCTTACTGGCCTCCCAAGCGGCTCAAGCTGACGACGCATTCTTCGTACAAAACATAAAAGTCAGGGGCTTGCAGCGCATATCAGAAGGTACGGTCTTCAACTACCTGCCGGTCAACGTCGGCGAAAAGTTTTCCATGGATGATGTAGCCCCTGCTATCAGGGCGTTATTCAAAACTGGATTCTTCAAAGACATTGCCTTGGAACGGGAAGGCGATTCCTTAATAGTCAACGTGGTGGAACGCCCGTCAATTGCAAAAATCATTTTTGAAGGCAACAAAGACTTAAGCAAAGACGACCTAAAAAAAGCCATGGATAAAATCGGCTTGTCCGAAGGCAAGGTTTTTGATCGCCAAGTCCTTGATAAAGTAGAACAAGAACTGAGCCGCCAATATTTAAGCCACGGCAAATACGGCTTAAAAATCAAAACTGAAGTGGCAAATTTGACACGCAACCGCGTGGGTATCAACATCAACATCTCCGAAGGCCGCGTTGCCAAAATCAAGCAAATCAACATCGTTGGCAACAAAGTGTTTGATGAAAAAGCGCTACTGGGCATTTTAGAACTCAGCACCTCCAACCTTTTGTCTTTTTACACAAAAGACGACCAATATTCCAAGCAAAAACTCTCGGCAGACTTGGAAACCTTGCGCTCTTATTATTTGGATCGCGGTTATATCAATTTCTCAATAGAATCCACGCAAGTGGCTATTACGCCTGACAAAAAAGACATTTACGTCACCATCAACGTCAAAGAAGGCGAAGTTTACACGCTAGAAAAAGTTAAATTGGCTGGAAATTTGGTGGTTGACCCAGAAGAACTCATTAAGCTTTCCAGTGTTGGCCCAGGCGAAATTTTTTCCAGAAAAAATGCCACCGAGACTTCCAAGGCCATTTCTGACCGTCTAGGTAATGACGGTTACGCATTCGCCAACGTCAACATGGTGCCGGAAATCAATGAAATAAAAAAATCTGTTGATATGACTTTTTTTGTTGACCCGGGCAAACGCGCTTACGTCAACCACATTAACGTCAAGGGCAACACCAAAACCCGCGATGAAGTCGTGCGCCGCGAAATGCGCCAAATGGAAGGCAGCTGGGCGTCCAGCGCTAAAATCGAGCGTTCTAAAACCCGCTTGGAACGCTTGGGTTATTTTGAATCGGTAAATGTTGAAACGCCGCAAGTACCCGGCACAACCGACCAGATCGACGTTAATTATGCCCTCACCGAAAAATCTTCAGGCAACTTGTCAGCGGGTGTCGGCTTCTCGCAGGTACAAGGCATCGTCATCAACGCCAACTTATCGCAAGATAATATTTTTGGTTCTGGCAAACGCGTCAACTTGGGCTTTAACAACAGTAACTACGCCACCAATTACCAAGTCGGTTTTTTAAACCCCTACTTTACACCCGATGGCGTCAGTGTCGGCTATAACGTTGGCTATTCCGAACGTAACGCGGGGCGCATCAACATTGCCAATTATTCGACTAAAGTCATTAACTTAGGCACCGATTTCGGGATTCCGCTCAACGAATTTGACCAAGTGCGCTTTGGGTTGGATTTTAAACACACGAACCTCAGCACGGTTACCGCCTACGATTCCAGCGGCAACGTTTATTTCAGTTCATCCAAACAAATCAGCGACTTTATTGCCCGTGAAGGTGACACCTTTTTAACCTACTCACCGACGTTAAGCTGGACTCACGACACCTTAAACCGCGCCATTTTTCCTAGTAAAGGCGGGCAACAACGGTTTTCCAGCTTAATCAGCTTACCTGGCAGCGACTTGAGCTATTACAAGTTAAGCTATAAACACCAGCTCTATTTTCCGCTGGCCAAAGATTTTACCTTCCGCGTACAGGCTGAAGCCGCTTACGGTAACGGTTACGGCTCCACCAAATCATTACCGTTTTTCGAAAATTATTTCGGCGGCGGTACGGGATCGATAAGGGGCTTTAGGAACAATACCTTAGGCCCAAGGGACTCCAACTCCTTCCCGCTGGGTGGCTCAAGCAAAATTATCGGTAACGCCGAGATGTTTTTCCCTGTGCCGTTCTTATCCGATGTCAAATCCGTCCGCCTAGGTGCGTTTTTCGATGCCGGCGCGATCAGCAATGGCTTTAACATGGACAACTTCAGATATTCCGCCGGCCTGTCCGGCGAATGGCTGTCACCCTTTGGTGCGTTGTCGGTGAGTGCCGCCATGCCGCTCAACACCGGCAGCACACCCTATATTGATAACGGCGGTGCGCAACAATTCCGCGCCGATCAAGAGCAAATGTTCCAGTTCAACTTCGGGCAAAATTTCTGATAGAAGTTGTTTTAGGATACCCACCCATACCCTATAATCTGATTCACATTTAATAATACAACTCGCCTTTTCACTGACTGGAGAACTTTTTAACAATGAAAAACAAACTTGCTATATTTTTAGGGCTGTTGTTAACGGCGAATGTAAGTTATGCCGACTTAAAGATAGGCTTTGTCAACATCCCTGCCGTGCTAGAAAAAGCACCGCAAGCGGAAAAAGCCAAAAAACGTTTGGAAATGGAATTTTCCCCACGTGACAAACAATTGTTAGCCCAACAGAAAGAAATCCAAAGCAAAGAAGAGCGTATGGCACGGGATGCTGCTGTTATGAGCGAATCTGAACGCAGCAATTTGGAAAAAGAAATCCTGAATAAAAAACGCGATGCCAAACGCTCGCAACAAGAGTTCAGTGAAGACTTTAACGCCCGCCGCAACGAAGAGTTGGGTAAACTGCAACGCCGTATTGTTGAAGCCATCCGCTCGATTGCCAAAGACCAAAACTTTGACCTTTTACTGACCGATGGCGTCATTTATGCCAGCGAACAGATTGACGTGACGAGCCAGGTTCAGCAAAAACTGTTGACTCTTCCTGAGTAATTGCAAAATTATCCAGCTCGCCAATCTGCTAAAGTCTTCTAAACCTATGTCTACCAAACTAGATATTTTACAAATACAAAACTTTTTACCGCATCGCTACCCTTTTTTATTAGTCGATAAAGTGGTCGAATGTGAGCCTGGCGTCCGATTGTTGGGCGTGAAAAACGTCACTTATAACGAACCGTTTTTTCAAGGCCATTTCCCACAAAAGCCCATCATGCCTGGTGTTTTGATTTTGGAAGCCTTGGCGCAAGCCACGGGGCTTTTGGCTTCAGAAACGGCAGGTAACGAGCTGGACGGTATGATTTATTACTTGGTGGGCATCGACAAAGCCAAGTTTAAAAAACCGGTTATTCCTGGGGATCAACTCATGCTGGAAGCCAAATTTGTAAAAAGTAAGCGTAATATCTGGGCATTTGAGTGTCAGGCCGAAGTGGATGGCGAGTTTGTTGCCAGCGCAGAAATCCGATGTGCAGCCGTGGTGGATTAATTTTGATTGATCCATCAGCCAGAATAGATAGCCGTGCCGAACTTGCCGATGACGTCGTCGTCGGCGCTTATTCCGTCATTGGCCCTGATGTAAAGATTGATGCCGGTACCGTGATCGCTTCCCATGTGGTTATCAAAGGCCCTACCTCCATCGGTAAACACAACCGTATTTACCAGTTTTCCTCGTTAGGGGAAGACCCGCAGGACAAAAAATATGCGGCGGAAATTACCCGTTTGGAAATTGGCGACCGCAACACCATCCGCGAATTCACCTCCATGCACCGTGGCACCCACCAAGACCATAGTGTCACGCAAATTGGTAACGACAATTTGTTTATGGCCTATACCCATGTTGCCCATGATTGTGTCATCGGTGACCATGTCATTATGGCTAACGGCGCGTCGTTGGCTGGACATGTGCGCTTAAACAGCCATGCCATTTTGGGTGGTTTTACCTTGGTACATCAGTTTACGCAAATTGGGCAGTACAGTTTCGCCGCAATGGGCAGCGCCATTACCCAAGACATCCCGCCTTTCATTATGGTGGGTGGCAGGCCCACGCGTCCGCATGGCATCAACTCGGTGGGCATGGAGCGCAACGGCATTGCCGCCGAAGACATCCGCCTGATCCGTAAAGCTTACAAGCTGATTTACAAAATGAATTTGCGTCTGGACGATGCCATCGACCAAATGGAAGATTTGGCAGCCGACAGCAAAGAAGTGTCGCAGATGGTCAGCTTTCTGCGTAACGTCACCCGTGGCATTTTGCGTTAAAACTTGCTAAACCCTTCGGAAAAAAACCGCTTGATTGCCGGTGTCGATGAAGCAGGCCGCGGCCCTTGGGCGGGGCCGGTGATGGCGGCGGCGGTCATCCTCGATCCGCTCAAACCTATTGCAGGTCTTGCCGATTCTAAAACCCTTAGCGAAAAAAAACGCGAAGCGCTTGCCATCACCATCAAAGCGCAAGCCTTAAGCTGGTGCGTTGCCGAAGCCAGCGTTGAAGAAATCGACCAGCTCAATATCTTGCAAGCCACCCTGCTTGCCATGCAACGCGCACTGGCCGGACTGCCTATACCCGCCGATGAAGCCTTAATAGACGGCAACCGCCTTCCTTCGCTCACCATCCCTGCAAGCGCGATTGTCAAAGGCGACAGCAAAGTCGCCGCCATCAGTGCCGCCTCCATTTTGGCAAAAGTGGCGCGTGACCAACTGATGCTCGACTATTCTCGGCAATTTCCAGATTTTGCATTCCACCAACACAAAGGCTACGGCACCGCGCAACATAGCGCAGAATTGGCGGCTTTTGGCGTGTTGGCTGTACACAGAAAAAGCTTTAAGCCCATTGCAAAGCTGGTCAACGCCTGTGGCTAACGACACACCCACCACTAACCGCACCGGTTTATTCCACTAAAAAATCCCGCATCATGCCCATGTCTTCATGCTCAAGATTGTGGCAGTGGTACATAAACAAACCTTTAAAATCTTGGAACGGCTTGATAATGCGCACCGTTTCGCCAGGCATCACCAATACGGTATCTTTTAGGCCACTATCGACAAATCCTTCGCGGACACTGGCATAACCCTCATCGGTATTATCAGAAATGCTACGGCTGATGATCTGGAACGGCTGCCCATGCAAATGGATGGGATGCGCCATCGCCATCATGCCCATACCGCCCATCGAGCCGTGGCGCATACGCCCCATGCCCATTCTGCCATGACGCCCGCCGCCCATACCCTCGCCTGATGACATACCATGGCCGCCACCGTGGGCATGGAAAATCTCCATCAACTGGATACTGTTCAGTTTAATCCGCTCCATCTCTTGCACATCGTTATAGGCATAGGCTTGCCCATTCAACAACATGCTCATATGGCCTTCAGAAATGCCAATCGGTACAGGCTGTTCCGGATTGCTGGTTTCGGAAAGCTTGTAGTGTTTAAACGATGACAAGCGTGTCGGCAGCTTGGGGCTATCGCTGGTTTTTTGCGTCACTTGTACGGTAAAAATAGGGTAATCACTGCCCATCGGCAAATTGCCGCGCCCCATCATCATCCCACCGTGGGGTAACGCGCCAGAAAACGGTAAACTGCGCATCACCAATTGCGAACCGATTGGGCGACCGCTGAAGTCCGCCCAAACATCCAGACGTTCGCCCGGTGCCAGCATTACATAAGGCTTGGTCTCCGGCGTTTCCAGCAATCCGCCATCCGTGCCGATGACGGTTATCGGCGTGCCATCATCCCAAGCCAGCTTATAAATACGGGCCGTGGAGCCGTTCATGAAGCGCAATCGGTAGGCGCGGCTGGCAACATTAAGCTGAAAATCGGCACGACCATTCACCAAAATGCGGTCACCGTAAAAACCAAACATCCGGTCATGCATGTTGCGGACATAAACCAGCTGGTTTTGGCTGTCGAACAGGCGGTCTTGGATAACCAGGGGAATTTCGTATTCACCAGAAGGCAACTCCAACGCCGCTTCCTCAGCATCATTCACCAACAATGCGCCCGCCAAACCCTGATAAACCTGCTTGGCGGTCGTCTCGTGCGGATGCGGATGGTAGATGTTCATTCCGGCACGGTTCAATACTTCAAATTCATAGACCAATACCTGACCTGGATCAATCGCATACAGCGGATGCCCATCCATTTCCGAAGGGACGTGCAAGCCGTGCCAATGGGTGACGGTACTTTCGTTAAGACCATTGTGCAAATGGATACGGACTTTCTGGCCTTGTTGCAGGCGGATGATCGGGCCGAGGTAAGAACCGGCAATCGTGGTCAGCGTTTCTTTAGGGCCATTCAGCAGCTTTGCCGTGTATTGCATTACGGCGGTCGCCTGCCCAGTTAGAATGGGTACTGCGGCGGGTTGGCAATATAAAGCCAACTCCACATCGGCTTTAAATTGCGGTGAAGCTTTGCGGGGCGGCAATTTAGGCATGGCTTGCATACCTTCCATAGCCTGTAAAAGTTGTGGCGTGCTGGCTAAGGCCAGTATTCCTAAGCTGGAATAGCTTAAAAAATGACGGCGGGAAAGCTTGTTTAGGGTGGTCATAGCAGTCTCCTTATTGATAGCGGCATCTGATGTGCGCTTTAATCCCACAAAGTGTGGGGTTATAGATTCTATATTAGAGACTATTAATAAACAAGGTTTGAAAAAAATGCTAATCGCCTTTTAAGTAAGATAAGTCCAAGTGCTTGGTTAAGTGAGAAAAATCTGCATTTTCCAAATAAGGCAAAACGCCAAGCAAAGGTGTCGCCAAACCGCTTTTTAACGTGGCAATATTGCCATCCAAATAAGCCATATCGGCTTGGCTGCAAACGGCAATCCACCCGACCAGCGGCAAGCCTGATTGCTGAATGGCTTGCTGGCTAAGCAGTGCATGGTTAATACAGCCCAAACGCATCGCCACCACCAAAATAACCGGCAATGCCAATGCAACAGCCAGATCAGCATTGCTTTGTTGCGCGTTCATCGGCGAATACCAACCGCCCGCCCCTTCCACCAACAACACATCGGCCTGCGCTTTAAGTTCGTCAAACTGGCGGCGGATGACCGCAAAATCTGCCGGATTATGGGTTCCTGCAATATGCGGCGACACCGCCTCGACATAAGCGAACGGGTTAATTTGCCGATACGCCAACGGCAAGGAGGCATGGGCTTGAATCAGCAAGGCATCGTCATTTTTAAGTTCGCCATCTGCATATGTGCAACCGGAAGCGACAGGCTTCATGCCCAGCACGCTGCGGCCTTGTTGTTGCCAAGCCCGCATCAGCGCAATGGTTGCCCAGGTTTTGCCGACGTTAGTGTCTGTTCCGGTAATAAAATAACTTTGATTCATGCGTTGGCCTTTATCGTGATGACTTCGAAAGTGGCGGGAATGAGTCCATCTTGACGGGATTTTTCATACGCCGCCAGCATGGCTTGCCAGTGTGATTTACGGGTAATATGCGAATGGCGGGCGGCAACCGTCTGTGCGCCCAAGGCTTTTAGTTCCTGCGTTAACGCCAATACCGACGGGTAATGGTTGCAATAAAGCACCGATTGCACCTCAATTTGGCTAAATCCGGCTTGCTGCAAAAAACTGTGGATTTGCGCTTCGCTGTAAAAATGATTGACGTGCGGATGCCCATCAACCGTGCGCCAAGCCGCTTTTAGCTCTTGCAAGGTTTGCGGGCCGAAGGTGCTGAACCGCAGCTGCCCGCCCATTGTCAGCACGCGCCGCAACTCCGCACAGGTGTCGCCTAGTTGGCTGCACCACTGCAAAGCCAAATTGGAGACGATGTGGTCAATGCTATGCGCCGCAAACGGCAAGCGGTCGGCATCGGCACACACATAAGAGGGCTGTTGCGGCTTAAGTTTGCTACGCGCAGCCTGGAGCATGGGCAAGGCAATATCGAGTGCGATTAACTGCCCCTCCTGACAAAAGCCTTGCCCCAGCAACTCGGCAGACAAAAATCCCGTGCCACATCCCAAATCAAGCACCGTACCTGTCAAGGCCGACGGTTCGATAGCCGCCAGCAAGGCTTTGCCCACGGTACGCTGCAAATGCGCGGCCTGATCGTAACTGCTTGACGCATCTGCAAAAGACCGCCGGACTTTGTGCTTATCGACGGCTAGCATGATTGTTTGTCCATAAAATCGTTAATGATGGCCTGCACCGCATCGGGGTGTGATAAAAAGGGGATATGTCCGGCTTTTTCCAGCACCTGCACGTGCAAAGCAGGCAATAGCTGGCGCATGGCTTCGCCCACAGCAACCGGCACCAACGCGTCGCGCGTGCCGAACAGGGCGGCGGCAGGCATGGGCAGTGCGGACAAAGCCTGACGCAAATCGGCTTGTTTTAATATCGCCAAACCTCCATCCAAGGCCACCGGATCGGGCGCGGGGCATTCCATCACGGCGGCTTTCAGTTCCGCCAATAAGGTTTTGTAATTATCCAGATCAAACACCTGCAAAGCCAAAAAACGCACCAAAGTCGCATGGCTATTGGCGTGCAATTGCTCGGCGAATTGCGCCAACACCTTTGACGGCATGGCAGGCCAATCCGCCTGTTGGGTAAAGCACGGATTTCCGCACATCAACAGCAAACCCTTAACCCGTTCAGGATGGCTGCGGGCATAATCCAGTGCGACCGTTGCCCCTAACGACCAACCCAACCAAACCGCCGGCTCATCCCCCAGTGTGTTGTCCAATGCTTGGCTGATGCTATCCAGCGTAAACGGCTCGATGACCGGACTCAGGCCGTGGCCCGGCAAATCCACGCAAATCACCCGATGCTGCTGTGCCAAGCGTTGCGCGAAAGCGCGCCAAATGCCGCTGTGCATGGCCCAGCCGTGGATAAGGACAATCGGCTTGCCGCTGCCAAAAATTTGGAGATGAAGCTTTAAATGTGTCAACAAAATTTTTACTAAGCTGATCGTGGTTGAAAAAGTGCGGTCACTCAGGCGTTGATAGTCCAATCCAACGCGTCTAAGAGCGCATCCACATGCGGCGCTTCATGACTTGCCGATAACGTCACCCGCAACCGCGCCGTTCCTTGTGCCACCGTCGGCGGACGGATGGCGCTGACCCAAAATCCGGCGGCCAATAACGCTTGGCTGATTTCGACAGCACGTTCGCTTTCACCGACAAGAATCGGCTGGATGGGCGAAGCGGAGGGCATCAGCGACAAGCCCAATTGCCCCGCACCGGTACGGAATTTCTGGATTAAGGCGACCAGTTTTTCGCGCCGCCAATGTTCGGTTTCGATAATGCGCAAACTGGCGCGGGTCGCCTCGGCAACGGCGGGCGGCATCGCCGTGGTGTAAATATAGGTGCGGGCCGATTGGATCAAGGTTTCAATCAACACATCCGAACCCGCGACAAACGCCCCAAACGTACCGAAACCTTTGCCCAGTGTTCCCATCAGCACTTGCACATCATCCTGCTGCAAACCGTATTGCTCCAATAAACCGCCGCCGTTTGCGCCCAACACACCCAAACCGTGGGCATCATCAACCATCAGCCACGCATCGTGTTGTTTCGCCACCGCCGCCAACTCTGGCAACGGCGCGGCATCGCCATCCATACTGAATACGCCATCGGTCACGACCAATTTATTGCCCGTCGCTTGCGCCAACAATTCCGCCAAATGTTGGGTATCGGCATGGGCATAACGTTTGAATTTTGCCCCCGACGACAAACCGCCATCCAACAACGACGCATGGTTAAGGCGGTCTTCCAACACCGTATCGCCACGCCCAACCAACGCATTAATCACGCCGATGTTCGCCATATAACCCGTGGAAAACAACAGCGCCCGCTCACGTCCGGTAAACGCCGCCAACTCATCTTCCAACGCGTGATGCGCCGTGCTATGCCCGCAAATCAAATGCGCCGCCCCACTGCCCACGCCGTAAATATCAGCCGCATTTTTAAAGGCTTGTACGATGGCAGGATGGTTTGCCAAACCTAAATAATCATTGCTGCAAAAATTGACGACCGTTTTGCCGTTTAATTGCAGATGAATACCTTGCGGCGATTCGACGACCCGGCGGGAACGGTATAAGCCTTGTTGGGTGAGCTTATTGAGGTTGTGGGTTAAATGTGAAAAGGACATTTTAAGAGTGCTTATCACCGGAAATAATCGGCAAACTAGGCTGCATGTCGGGTGACTTGGAACGTAGTCATTAACGAGCGGCCTGAAAAGGTGATAGGAAACTCTTCCAAATAAAGCTCGGTGGCTTCTTGTAGATTTGCCAAAGCCTCTTCAATGCTATCGCCTTGGCTGGTTGTGCCTGTTTCTGGATTTAAGGCAACGTAGCCGCCTTCAGGCGCGGGGGTTAAGATTGCGGAGAGTTCCATTTTTGCCTCATAAATAGACGTAATAAATTGCAGATGTGAGTCAGCGGCGTAGGGTGGGCAACGCTTTTCTGCCTTTATGCCCTTTGGGTACACCGATTATGCGGGGAATGGTGGGCAGAAAAGCGTTGCCCACCCTACGAAACTGCATGACCCCATTGTATTTTTTCAGTTTTAAAGCCTCGATCAACAGATTGTTGGTGTGAATCTGCCTAATGCGTTTTTGAGTAGGGTACGCTGTGCGTACCATCATTCGCTACAACAATAGCGATGTAAAAGGTACGCACAGCGTACCCTTGGCTAATTCATTTTTCATCAAATTGTAGGGTGTATAAGCAAAGCGCCATGCACCGAATTGTGAATAGACAACACACCATGTAGGGTCAATTCATGGCAGGAATAAAACGGGGAGCGGTAAATACGTTTGCCGTGATTGCAATCCCGATGCGGTGTATGACGCTTCGCTTATACACCCTACGGGCTATCGCTACATAAGGGCTACCTCGCTTATTAGGCAGTAATTTCCTCGAATTTAAATTCAAAATCGCCTTTGCCTTTTATTGCCTTATAAAAACTATTACAACCAGAATAGCTTCTCGCCAATTCTGTGATTAACTCAATATCTGACTTTGCTGACCGCAAGCCAAAATATACTCTACGCAAGGATTCATTCGGCAGTTTAATGCTTCCACTCTGCCTAAGAACTAGCCTACCTTCTTTTTCATAGTGCCACGAAGGACTCTTTGTTAAAAGATACTTACGAGCTAAATCCTCAGCGAAGCGCTCTAGGTCTGGAGATGCCTTCAAAATACACTCTACAAACCCACTATCTTGATAGTCAACACTATTGCAAACGAACAAGCGATTTTCTAAATGTTGAGCCATAAGATTTTCAAGAATAAATTCTTTAGGAAGAATATATTCTAAACAAACGCCTCTATGCTCATCTGCATAATGTGACCACATAAGCGGCTCAGAAAGTATTTGACTGTTTATGAGCGAAAATGAATAAACCCCTTTAGAGCTCATTTCATTTTTCCAGTTCTCAATAAATACTTTATTTTCATAGAAAGACTTGATGAAATGTAGTTTTTCACCTGAAGCCAGAGAGATCGCACGCTCAAAAACACTTTCTAAGTCTACTTGGCAGTCAAATGG
This sequence comes from Methylosoma difficile, assembly GCF_054657615.1. NCBI lineage: Bacteria > Pseudomonadati > Pseudomonadota > Gammaproteobacteria > Methylococcales > Methylococcaceae > Methylosoma > Methylosoma difficile. The sequence continues at coordinate 655,325 of NZ_BAAHYJ010000001.1, forward strand.
GTCATTTAAATCTTCCGGCCTTGGTGCAAATATTGTACGTTGAACAATTGACTCAATTAGCCACTTATTTATTGACCTAAATTTATAGAAGTGAAGAGAATCTGACATTCTTGTTGCCTAACGTAAAGTAGGCATCTTAAATTGACGTAATAACACACATCAAAAGTTTGCCCATAAATTTTTAAAAATTAAAACTCATTTATTTTCATTTGCTTACCAACATTTAGCTCAGTTGGGTTGCTCTTTGTAGGCAACCCAACTTTGAAGACTTCAATATGTTGGGTTAACAATAAAGCCGTCAACCCAACATACCTCAAAACTCAATTCGCATAACTAGACCCACCCGAATGCAACCCCAACCTATCAAACAACGCCACATCATGGTTAGTCATTGGGTTATCTGTAGTCAGCAATTTATCGCCATAAAAAATCGAGTTCGCACCTGCTAAGAAGCACAAAGCCTGCATTTCGTCGCTCATTTCTTTGCGGCCTGCGGAGAGGCGGACGCGGGAGGTGGGCATTAGAATGCGGGCGACAGCGATGGTGCGGATGAAGACTAGCGGGTCGAGTTTTTCTGTGCCCATCAGCGGTGTTCCTTCGACTTGTACCAGCATGTTGATCGGTACGCTTTCTGGGTGTTTGGGCATGTTCGCCAGTTCAATCAACAAATTGGCGCGGTCTTGTTCGCCTTCGCCCATGCCGACGATGCCGCCGCAGCAGACGTTGATGCCTGCGTCACGCACTCGCGCTAAGGTGTCCAAGCGGTCTTTATAAGTGCGGGTGGTGATGACTTCGGAGTAATAATCTTCGGATGTGTCCAGATTGTGGTTGTAGTAATCCAGGCCGCCTTCTTTAAGCCGTGCGGTTTGGCTGTCGGTCAACATACCTAAAGTCACGCAGGTTTCCATGCCTAAGGCTTTGACGCCTTGCACCATTTCCACGACGCGTTCGATGTCGCGGTCTTTGGGTTGCCGCCAAGCTGCGCCCATGCAGAAACGTGATGCGCCTTGGTCTTTGGCTTGTTGCGCGGCTTGGATGACTTCATCAATCGGCATCAGGGCTTCGGATTTTAAGCCGGAATCGTAACGCGCACTTTGTGGGCAATAGCCGCAGTCTTCTGAACACGATCCGGTTTTGATGCTGAGCAAGCTGCTGATTTGCACTTCGTTAGGGTCAAAGTGTTGGCGATGAACACTTTGTGCTTGAAAAATCAGGTCGTTAAAGGGTAAATCAAACAGGGCTTGGACTTCGGCTAATTGCCAATCGTGGCGTAATACAGACATGGGGGATAACTCCGACTATAGTTATTGCTAAGCATGCAACCACACTTATCAACTTGTTATTATGAATTGGGTAGACAACTGGCTGAATATTATACAGCATTGCTTGCTGCCGCCTACCTGCATCTTATGCGGGAATGCCGGTATGGCCGATCTGGATTTATGCGCGGTCTGCCATCGGCTTTTGCCCAGAAATAGCCATTGCTGTGGGCGCTGCGGTTTGGCGTTGCCGGATAGGGCGGACACATCGGTTTTATGTGGGCGCTGTTTAACGAAGCCGCCAGCTTATGAACACACCGTTGCGCCGTTTCTGCATCATGCTGGGCTGCGCCACATGGTGGCCTCGTTAAAATTTTCTGCCGATTTTAAGAATGCCCGCCTCTTGGCCTTGCTAGTGGCGGAACACCTGCAAAACCAACCCAAGCCCGATTTGATTGTTCCCGTGCCGTTGCATGGCAGCCGTTATCGGCAGCGCGGTTTTAACCAGTCGATTGAAATCGCCAAAACCTTGGAGTAAGGGAGGGGGAGAAATAGGATAGTATTTTTGGCTGAAAAATAACGTTAAGTATTGATTTGCTTAATTTTATTGGTTTTTTATAAAGTTCTTGAAAATGGGATAAATTGGCGTGAAATGGGTGATTTTAAGTTATATTTAAATGGGTAATAAAAATATTGTTGGTCATTTTTGTACCCATTTAAACCAAGTTTGAATGGTCTTTAAAGATTGTTTATAGCGGCGTAAAAATCAAATATATTTCCGAATTTTTTGGCAGCGGAAACTCCTTAAAGCTCACTTCTATATTGCCAAAAACCTTTACAGATTCGCCTGCTTTGTTATCAATCATATCTGCAACCCAAGCAACGACAGACTCATCATTAAGCAAGGCTATGCCTAATTGCTTTATTGCATGAAGATTAAAAACCATCACATCCTCGGTAGAGTGTCCTGGAAAAATAAAAGCTACCTTGGTTACTTTGTCTGGTGCGCCAACAACAGAAACCATCGAGGCCATTGCTAAGTTTGTCCAAACCTCACCCGTTTCTGAGCCTTCTTTATTTGCATAGCCCCGCCCTACCGTATCGACAAGCTTTAAATAATCAAACGTCCTTGGTGCTATTGGTTTTGCAGCGTCAATAGGTTGGTTGTTGTTTGAAGTTGTCGAAACCATCACAAGAACCACGGCAATCGGCATTACAATCACTCCAAAAAACAACCCTAACATCAAACCCCAACGAGTTTTTTTTGTCTCATGTACAACATTATCCATAGCTAACCCCAATAAAAGTTAATTGCCGCATTACCGACAAATAGACTCACAAGGAATGCCATCATGGTCACGATCAAGGCGACTCATACCGCACTCACTTAAATAAAACCGAGCTTCTGCACAACTACCCATATCACCACATCTTGATTTTCCGCTGCATTCAAAACTGCTACTAGATGAGTTAACTGGATTTTTTTGTTTACTACCATTTGTTTTTTTTCCACCATGCCTAAAATCCCAAGGTGGCATTGGATTTTCATCGGCCCATAATCCAATACCTAAGGCTTTTGCTTCATCTTCTAAGTCGGCAATTGATTTATCTGTTGAGTATTGCTTATAAGCCCATGCCATGCCGCGCTTAACCTGTTCTAAATTTGCATCAATGCCGCTGCATTTAATCCTTCCTAGCGTCCGCTTGTATTTGTCCCTGCCTTTATCATCCACAATCACTGTTTTTTTAAAGCATAAATCTGATAGTGATTGTTTAGATTGTGTGCCAAAAGCTTGCTTAGATTCTGGTGCATCAATTTCTGCCAAGCGTATTTTAATAGTGTGTTTTTCTTCATTTAATACGGTTAATGTATCGCCATCTGAAATACCTACAACTACCCCCGACCATTCATTAGCAAACACTGAAAATGATATTAGCAACAAAAACAATCCAATTATTTTACTCATAACGCTACCCATTATTAATCACCATTCGTGCATAGAAGCTACAACCCTGCCAATAACAGCCATATCTAATGATTCATCAGATAAGTCTACTTGGTAAGCAGGATACCCAGTATTAAACGATGCAACCTGAACCAAACCATGTGGCAGCAGTTGCAAATTCTTCACCAAAATATGCCCATCCATTCTCAATACAAAGGTTTTGCCGCTGGCAATATCAGTTTGTGATTTATCTACTAAAACCAAATCCCCATTTAATAGCTTTGGCTCCATTGATTCGCCTTTTACATCGACTATTACAAGATCATTAGGCGATAAGTGCCTTTTTACTAACCAGTCACGACGGAATGCAAGTGGTTGCAAAAGCTCTTCAGATATAGGAATGGCACCTGATCCTGCGGCAGCCTGTACATTGTAGTGTGCTATTTCCACGTAATCCGGTACGGAATATTTAGGATGATCTTCTTTTACTGAAGAAGAACAGCGTCCAGTCAAAATGTACTCAATATTCCCCCCTACTTTAGCTATAGCCTCAAAATAGTACCCATCTGGCGACCTTTCGTCCGATTCATACCTTAGTTGCGCTTGTCTGCCAACCCCACATAATTCTGCCATCTTTTCTTGCGTCATACCCAATCGCAATCTTTCTTCTTTTATTCTTCCGCCAATTGTTTTCATTCGAATACTCAACATGGTTGACATGTACCCAATTGGGTACTAAGATAACAGCCAATAACAGACATAACCCGTTATTAAGTAAAAACACAAATATAGGACATAACGATGGCTGAACCTAACGAAAAATCATTAGACGGCATTAAGCACCGCGTGCGTCAGCGCGGCATGACATTGAAATCATGGGGGGAGCAGTACGGTTACAGCTTGCGCCAAGTGTCCGATGTGGTGCGTGGCACGAATAAAGCCCTGTACGGCACGGGTAAAGAAATCGCTGACAAATTAAAAGACGACTTTAGCGGAGCACAAGGATGAGTGCGGCTGAAAACTTAGAAATCGATCTAAACGCAACCAAGACAACAACTGATGACTTGGTTTTGGATTTAGAAGGCGGCTGGAAACAAACCGAAGTTGCCGAGCAATTCGGCTTGATGGAAACAGGTATTAGCACTATTGCGCCAACCGCCACATTGCCATCCCGTGAAGCCTTTGGCGCGGCAAAGCTGGCGCAAGAGCTTGGCTATGAGGACGTGTTGACTGTTGGTGCATTGGAAGATGGTATCCGGTTTTATCAGCAACGCACCGCCGAAGCCTGCCTAGAGCTGGGTAAGCGATTGTTGTTGCTTAAGGAGTTATCAGCGCATGGTGAATTTATAAAGCGCATTGAATTGCTTGGGTTTAGTCAAAGTTCAGCAAAGCGATTTATGGGCGCGGTCAGAAAAATTACCAAAACGCCCAATTTGGGCGATTTGGTTCCAAAGATAGGTTCTCAACAAAAACTACTAGAACTCCTCGTTTTAGACGATGGCGACCTTGAAGAAATCGTCAACGGTGGCGAAGCGTCAGCCGTCACGTTAGATGAAATCGAGTGCATGACCGCCACCGAGCTGCGTAACCAGCTACGCCAATACAAAGCCGGAAAATTAGCCACCGAAACCGAAAAACCCTTGCTGGAAACTATCCAAAGCTTACAAAAGCAAATCGGCAATCACGAAAAGCTTTATGAAAAACAACAACTGGAGATAGAGGATAAAACCAGACAACTCAACCAGTTAACCCGCACCAAACAACCCGGCAAAGAAGCCTTAAGCATAGAAACCATGGCAATCCGTGAGGAAAGTTACTCCTTGGAATACGGCGCAAGCGTGTACATAAAAGCCCTGCGGATGTTATTGCAAAAAACCCTCAAGCAAACCGCGCCTACGCCGGATGAAGATGGCTTGCGTTATGACGCTATCGCCAACGCCGTATCAGGTATGTACCTCGATATTGACCACCTGTTTCAAGAGCTGCAAGCACTGCGCGGGCTGGATGCCGTACCGCCTGAATTGTCTGGCAAGCATGTGTTAACCGATCTTGAAAAGCAGCGGCTAGTTGACTGCAAACTCATGATAGACCACGACTTTACCGTGAAAGAAGTAGGGCGAGAATCACGCCGTGCTGATGAAAACAAAAAAGCCCCTGGCAGGCCAGCCGGCGCAAAAAACAAAACTCAATAATAAGGATTTTTATGAATAGAAGATTGATTTATAGGGGGGCTTTTATGGATTCAGCTCGATCAAGAAAGGTGGCTAGTAGGCGAAGATGCTCGGTTTTAGCGCGTTACAAATTAGGTTTAAGTGTTTGTAAGTTCAAGCTTGTACCTGTGTTTTTTTATAACAACTTTCATATGAAAAAAGCAGAAAGTCATTGTTATGGTTCATTTTTTTATAAATTAAATGAATGTGATTTATAGAGAATCGATTTTATATTTTTATCAATAACCAAGGTTTTTATGAAGCACTTTCTCATCATAGAAGACAGTGAAGATGGCGGCGTTATCTTCCAGTCCTTAAAACAAGGCTTACCCGAAGAACTTGCCCGCCTTCAAGCAGGCCACCAAACCGGCGCAACGCTATTGGCAAACTACTTGGTCGATAACGCACTTAGTCGACTTGATGGTGCCATTTTGCAGCCCGCAAGCAACTCAACTAAACACTAGGGAGTATTGCATGAACGAACAAAAACATTTGGGGGTATACCCAGAAAATGGCGAGATAGCTTCATTAAAAAAGGAGATTTTTGCTTTAAATCGACAGCTATCTGATGCCCGATGGAATTCTATTGTTTTAAAAAACAAGCTTGATTCAGCTCATGCATTGTTAGGTGTGAGTTCCTTTATTTCAGTGGCAATAGTCTTGTTTTCAATAGTTGTTTTCAGTTTTCGTAACTAATAAGCGGAGAAGGATATGAGTAGCCAGTCAAGCCGATGCATTGTGCCATTAAGTACCCAAGTAAGAAATTTTAAACCCAATAACGATGGCGCTGTATTAATCAAAATCGCCCACAGCGTCCACCGTATTAAGCACTGGGGCGGCAAGTCATGAGATATGAGCGCTCAATTGTCCCCGTAGGCAATACAACCCAAGTGCGCCCTGCCACGCGCACGGAAATAATGGCAAAAAATGCCACCACCGCCGTGCAAAGCAGCACCGCCAAAGCACGGGAAAAAGCCGTTAACCGCGACATCATTTGCAATTACATCAGCCAGTTAATGGAAAGCACCAGCACGTTAACCTTAGCGGTCAATTTGCTCTTAGGCCGTGCCGATGATGACACCTTGCCGCCGCATATCAGCAGTGCCTTACGCGCTTGCGCCGCTGGCAAAGCAGAGTTTCCCAGCAAAAGCCGATTGTGCGAGTGGTACAAAAACAAACGCGAAGGCGGTATTGATGCCATCGTGCCAAAGCACAAAGGCCGCCAGCGGGTAGAAGGTGGCTGGGAGCAATTGGCAATGGAATTGTTTAACCAATCCAGCCAACCCAGCTATGCCAGCGTGCATAAACAACTCACCGAGGTACATGGCTTTACCTGCCAATACCCCGCCGTTAAAGCGTACTTACAAAAACTGCCTGCCAAGTTGGGTAAAAATGGCCCTGCCCGCTTAGGCAAAAACCTGCACCGTTTAACGCAAACAGGTTATGCACGCCGCACCACTGAAAACCTACGTGTTGGTGACATCTACGTCGCCGACGGTTACAAGGCCGATATTTACCTAGCCCACCCCATGACGGGCGATATTTTTAGGCCGGAACTCACAGTTAGTATGGATTTAAAAAGCCGCTATATCGTCGGCTGGCGACTAGATGAACACGAAGGCAGTTTTGCTGTGCAAAGCATGTGGGCAGAAACCTTTGTCCGCCATAACCATGTGCCGCCACTCTTATATATAGATAACGGCTCAGGCTACCGCAATAACTTTGTCGATGATGAAATCACAGGCTTTTACGTCCGTGCAGGTGTGGTGCAAATTATTCATAGCATCCCAGGCAATCCGCACGGCAAAGGTTGGATTGAACGGTTTTTTAAAACCATGAAAGAAGACTTTTTAAAAATGTGGATGCCGGAGTTTTATTGCGGCGATGAAGCCGCCGATGAAGTGCGTAACAAAGTAGTCCGCGAATGCAAAGCCAAACGCCTTGCCCCGCCAAGCGTTTTGCAATTTGCCGACGCCTTTAATGCCTGGCTAGAACGTTACCACCAACGCAAACATCCCGAAGAAACCAGCATCAGCCACGCAGGTGTTTGGCAAGGCTTGGTAGCTATACCGCCTGCTATATCACTGATTGAGCTTAAGCGCTTTGTTGTGCAGCTTAAAGTGCGCCGCGCTAGCGTCAAGCACAAAAAACGCGAATACAAACATGCCGATTTATACGCTTTCAACGGGCAAACCGTGCAAGTAGAGCTGGATATGATGGATAACCGCGTTGCTGTTATCCGCACCTTAAGCGGTGTGTGGCTATGTGATGCCATCTTGATAACTGCTATTGATGTCGTGCCAAACACCTTGCTAGAAGAAAAACGCATCACCCGTGCTAGCGATGCGGTTAAGCGTTTGGAAAAGAAAATCAAAGAACAGCAACACCGTGGCGGCAATTTAATTGATGCCGATGCCATCGCCGATGGCGCATTGGCAATAGAAAGCACCGCCACCCGCATAGAAACTGATGAAGACGATATAAAACTGGAGTTGTACTAATGGAAGCTACCGAAAAAACCTACCCCAGCCACTATAGCCCGGCAGATATTAACCAAATCGCCGCCATTAAAACGTGGATTGCCGACAACAATTACACCCAAGCCGCCGTCGCCCGTTTAGCGCGTACCAGTGCGCCCGCGTTAAACCAAATCCTTAGCGGTGCTTATGGCGCATCACCCAGTAAGATTTTGTCAGCAGTTGAATCCGCCCTGCGTAATGTTGATGACAGCAGCCAACAAAGCATCGCCGCTGTTGAAACCAGTGTATTCAAACTAGCCAACGCCGCCTGTTCACAAGCCAGAATTTACCGCAATTTTGCTGTGATAAGCGCTTACGTTGGCACAGGTAAAACCTACGCCATGCGCCATTACACCGCCAGCCACCCCAACACCTACTTAATCGAAGCCACACCAATGATGACTGTTAACACCCTTATCAAATTACTGGCCCGTAAAGTCTTGGGGTATGAAGTCAAGGGCAGCATGGACGATAAATTTAACGCCATCATCAACGCCGTTATCAAAACCGACACGCTATTTATTTTTGATGAAGCCGAAACCGTCACCCCCAGCGTACTGAATGCCTTACGCCGCCTGCGCGACATCGCCAATGTCGGCATCGTGTTATGTGGCACGGAATACCTGCGTGGCATCCTCAAGCCAGAGCACGGGCAATTTGACCAAATCCGTAGCCGTTGTGGCTTCTTTCCAGAGACCATCCAAGCCATCACCAAAGAAGACGCAGCCGCGTTAATACAAGCCAGTTTTGGCGCAGAAGAAGTCGCCGACGATGTGATAGAGCGCATGTATAAATACTGCCAAGGCTCAGCCCGTATGCTCGTGGAAGGCTTAGTTGCAGGTATCCGCGAATACCGCAAAGACCACCCGCTTAATGTAAAGCTGGTGGATGCGGTCGCTAAACAAGCCTTGTGCTTGCAACCCATCGTTTAAAGGCGGCGTTATGAGGATTAAATGCCCCGCCTGCGGATCAACCAGTTCATTAGATGCTTTGGTAGCTAATCAATCTGCCACCGATGCCTTAATGCAAGTTGCCAAAATGTCGCCAATTGGCCCCTTGGTAATCCGTTACCTTGGCTTGTTTCGCCCCAAAAAAAGCCAACTAAGCTGGGCGCGTGTTACCACGTTATTGGCTGAGTTAACACCCATGATTGAAGCGCAACGCATTGAGCGCGATGGCGTGGTCTGTGATGCCCCTCCGCACATTTGGGAAGTGGCGCTGCAAAAAATAATCACCCTGCGTGATGCCGGAAAAATAGACACTCCGCTAGGTGGGCACGGCTATTTGCTGGACATCATCAAAACCGAAGTCAGCCGCCCACAGCCTGACAATCTGCCCGTGGTAATCAATGGCAAGTCGCCCGTTGCTGCCAGCTTATCAGCCACTGCCAATGCCGTTAATGCCCTGCAAAGCATGAAAGGAGGCAGCGATGTGGTTGCGCGATAGCATCATAGAAGGCCTGCAAACCCTGCTGGTTTTGCGCCTAAACGGCACACCTGCTGTTGATACCATCACAGCTGTAGCGGAGGTATGGATTGCGGTATTCAACAACCAACACATCAAATGGAATCAACAGCAAGATGCCGACCGCATTCGTGAAGGCTTTTTAAAAGCAGCCGGCACGCTTAAAGACTGGCCTGCACCATGCCAAGTATTAAGCTGCCTGCCAGCACGCCCAAAAGCACAACAAGATGCCGCCGAAGTTAAATGCCTTGGTATGCCACCCGCTATAAAAAAGCAATTCCAAACCATCCTTGACGACCCAAAGAATCAAGTTAAACGCGGTAGCGTTAAAGCTGCTTACAGCATTCATTTTTACCGACACCCAGACGACCCAAACCAAGCGTATTACCAAATCGTCTTTAACGATAAAGCCAGCACACCCGAGGCACCGATTGACCAACTTATAGAGCAAGCCGACAGCTGGCTATGCCAACGCGCTACCCCTGTGGGTGGCCTTTACCAAAGACCCAAAGCCAAAGAGTCTGTAGATGAACCCGAAGCACATTATTGAAATTTTTGACATCCAACAAACCGACACCAGCAATAAAACCATTGGTTTTCGCGTGGTGGGTGATAACGATAACGAAACCGATGCCGACATCTTAGTGCATCAACTCGCAGAAACATTAAGCCTAATCGCTAAACCTATCATTGATACAAGCGAGGATAAATAATGGAAACCACCACACAAATCCCAACCACCACACCACCGGGCTATATCGCCCTTGATGAGCTGCCCGTTGAAATGCTTCAAGAGCTTTTGGCAAAAAAACAAGCAGAAGCCAAAAAGAATGATCCGGTCGCCCTTTACCATGCTGAATTGAATAAACAACTGCCAGAATTAATGGCAGATTTAAAAGAAGCGTCCGAAAAGTTAGCCGCTGTAAAACTCAAGGTGTTTACCGTGGGAAAGCACTTGCTTGAATTGAAGTACAAAGCTTATGGCATCAAGCCATCGCGCAGTAAGTACCTTGATGAACAACGTAGCCATTTATTTAGCAATGGCACAGACAGCATCACCATTGGCTTTAACGTCAACGAAGGCTGGACTGATGATGTAGATGTGGGTGTTGAAAAAATCAGCCACTTTTTACAAAACATAAAAACTAAATCATTAATGCAAGCGGGTGATGAAGACCAGAAAGATGCGGACAACATCAATGCGCTGGTTGATTTGGTGTTTAGTTTGTTGCGCCGTAATAAAAACGGCAATATCAACTTATCTGCCGTCGCCAAGCTGGAGGATATGGTCAGTAAATTCAATAACAACGAATTTACAGAAGGTGTAAGCATCCTTAAGGCGTCATTTAAGCCCGTTAAAACCGCGTGGTTTATTGAAGCTAGCACTAAAAATGGCATTAACGGCACGGAAAACATCCCACTATCAATGACAGCCGTTAACTTCCCCGCCGACTTTGTCTTTGAGTTTTTGCCGCCACGGCAAAACTAAGGAGGCAAAATGCCAACAATAAACCAGCTGAATGACGAAGAAATTGAAGCGATAAGAAGCACGTTTACGCCAGTTATGCGGGCGATTGTTGGCGCACTGGGTATCGTACGTGCCCAAGAGTTTTTAAAGCAGCATGGCGGCACTTATATAACGCTACCTAAGCACGATGGCAGCCGCCTTGGTTTAAACACTGAAGAACTCACCAAGCTACACCAAGCGCTTGCCGACCATTTGAGAAATGATTGCCACATAGCCCTGCCCAAAGCAGACAGAATTTTTAATGTGTTTAGAAATATAGAATTACGCCTTAACCGACATCAGTACACATTAAATGAATTGGCAACAATGGCAGGTATCTCATCGCGGCATGTGCAGAATATTTGCAAACAAGTGAAGGTTGATAGTTTGCAAGATGATTTGTTTAATTGATTTGGGGGATTTATGAATAATATGCTTAAAAATATTAGACGGCTGCGATTGCAGCAAATAATGAGGGGTGATTTTAGTTGTAAATTAGTTATTTATAATGGATCAATACCCACTAGGAAAACTGTATTAGCGGAAATAGAAAGATTAGAAAACCTGCCAGTGTCAGTGAGTAAAAGCTATTTGCAAATAAGGGCAATGGGGGAGCTATGAATATGGAAGATACACTTAGATTTATCGCTGGTTTAGGTTTATTCGGATTGGGCGGTGCTTTAGGTTATTTAAGTACCGTTTTAATTTTAAACGTTTTCGCCGGAAAGAAATATGGGGTAGTTGTAAGAATCGAGCGGCCTTATCCCATACGCGCCCCTAAGTTGACGGATAAAAACAGGCATCTTCTTGAAGGCCTGCTCCGCACGCTGAATAGCGAAGATATGGATATTGCCAAAAAAATCATTGATGCAGAAAGCGCAAGACTTCATAAACCTAACAATCCTAGAGTTATGCTCTGGATGTTGGAAGATGATGAAGAGCGTTTAAGGTGGTTTGAACAATACTTGGATGCCGTCCAAGGCTTGCATGATCTAGCTAATACGGAATATTACAAATATTCCGACAATCCCAGCTGTCAAATCCTTTGGGTGCGGCCTTTTTATTGCGTGGCATCTGAAAAAGACATGTATTTAGCCACTGATAATACTTAAGCAAGGATGGAGCTATGATTGCAGACTTAAAACAACCAGCTAAAAACTGGCTTGCTGACCATCTAAATAATTTTGGTAATTTACTTAATGCTGGCGATGACCCAAGCTGCATTATCAGTCTACCTGAAGGCGTTGAAATTGAGATTAGACTAAATAAATTGCCGGAAGTGTTTGAGAGGCAAACTTTTCGAATTGATAGTAAATAACTAGCATCGTAGGGTGGGCAAAAAATTGCCACCTAGACTATAAGGCTGATTTTTTTCATATGGATAAACAATGATTACATCACAAGAAGCTGAAAAACTGGCAAAAGAACAAATGATTAACTATGTAAACGCCTGCAAGTGCCAAGCGCAAGATGATGTCGCAAATGTACTGATGAAGTTAGCTAGCGTATGTGGTGTTGGTATAAATACGGTTGTCGGCAATGCTGATGCTGTAGATAGACTGCAAGGGGTTACTGATTTTATTAAATCATTAAATACAAATTAGCATCGTAGGGTGGGCAGGCTGTTTTGCCCACCCTACATAACTATCAAACCATAATTTTTTAACAGCAAAGGCCACCAAAGCGTGGCCTTTTTTATGCCCGCTAGAAACGTTTCCAGCCTAAACCCATTGCTATTAACACAGTAAAGTAACCAAAAATTATTTTACTGACACGGAATAGCAACCATGCCCGAAAACGAACAATCAACAGTTATCGACCTAGCGACAATCATGGGGGAACTGGGAACAATTAAAGGCTCAAGTGATGCCCATTTTACTAACCTGTTTGCCCAGTTAAACAATATTCGCGATGATATTCGCGCTAGTGAGCAACGCGTTAATACACGTATTGACGGCGTGGAAGACCGCGTTAAAGTGCTGGAGCAAGACAATAAGGATCAGATCAAATCCATTGCTAAACAAAGTGTCATTACCACTGCTATTACTACCGTAATTATTCAGAGTGGGATTGAATTCTGTAAGCGGATGGCAGGCTAATGGCTCACAGCCAAGAAACCAAGGACAAAGTCCGACAACTGTACATCGAAGGAATGCCGCTGACTTCAGCGGCATTATCTTGCGAGCCGTCGGTCAGCTATGACACGGCAAAAGCCTGGAAAGCCACCGCCAAGAAAAAAGGTGACGATTGGGATACCGCACGGGCAGCATTTAGCATTAGCGGTGCAGGTATAGACCAACTCAACTTGCAAGTGATTGAAAACTTCAATCGCCAAGCTATCACCATTCAGCGCGAAATTGATAATGACATCAGCTTAACCGCGATGATTAAAGTGCAGTTGCATAGCACCTTAGCTGATAGTTACGCCAAATTTTCCAAAGCCTTTTCCCGTCTTAATCCCCAATTCAGTGGGCTTTCCATCGCGCTCGATACCTTAAAAACCATTGTCGAATATTTACGCAAAAATGATCCGGCAGCACTAAAAGCCATCCGGCCGCACATTGAAAATATTGGCGCAATTTTGGGTAAACGTCATGGACATAAATAATCCCGCGCTAGTCGATGGTTATGATGACTTGGATGGACTTGATGACATCAATGATATTAAAAATCTGGGTGAGTTTTTAAAAGGCGTCGAAGCCTTAGGCGAAGACTTGCGGCGTATTATTGAGCTGGAAGTTGAAGCGTTTGATGTTGACCCAGAAGCCAGCCGTACACGTCGCGAACGGGTACAAAACGATTATGAATTTTTTGTCACAACCTATTTCCCGCATTACGTCCCGACCGCGCACTTTTCACTTTTCCATCAGTTTTTATTCAAACGCTTCCCCAAAGTGATTGACGATGAAAAAGATGCCCGTGATGTTTACGAAGCCCCGCGTGGTGAGGCTAAATCCACATACGTCACCCAATTGGGCGCACTGTGGCTGATTGTCACCGGGCGCAAGCATTTGCTTTGCATCATTATGAACACGCTAGAGCAAGCGATAGAAATGCTCGAAAGCATTAAAGTCGAACTAGACACCAACCCCCGCTTAATCTTGGATTTTCCCCATGCCACCGGAAAAGGCCGAATTTGGCAGGCTTCCGGTGCTGTTACTACCAACAATATCAAAATCCGCGTCGGCGGCACGGGTAAGAAATTGCGCGGTATGAAACACGGCCCTTATCGTGTCGATGCAGTGTTTTTAGATGATTTGGAAAACGACGAAAACATCAAAAGCAAAGAGCAGCGCGACAAAACCAAAAACTTTGTCTTATCTGCCGTAGTGGGCCTGGCTCCGCCGATGGGTGGCATGGATATTTTTTGGGTAGGTACGTCTTTGCATTACAACGCCGCCATCAATCAAGTGGGTAATTCACCCGGCTGGCGAGTGTATGTGTTTAAAGCCATTACCCGATGGCCTGACAACATGCGGCTCTGGGAAGAATGGGAAAATATCTACACCCGCACCGGGACGAACGAAGAGCGCGATGCGGCGGAAGCGGAAGCAAAACAGTTTTATGCAGACCACCGCGAAGAAATGGATGCAGGGGCTGTTATTAGTTGGCCCGGTGTCAGGCCGCTTTATAAGCTGATGTGCTTACGAGCCACTAACCATGACTCATTTAGTCAAGAACAACAAAACGAAGCAGGCAACGATGACAACGCGCCGTTTAAAGATGTGCAGTTCTGGGTAAACCATTTGCCAGAATGGATATTTTTCGGTGCGATTGATCCATCGCTAGGTAACAAAGGCAAAAAAGGCGATCCATCAGCTATTTTGGTGGGCGGCCTTAATCGCCGGACGATGGTTTTAGATGTGATTGAGGCAGACATCCAGCGCCGTGTACCCACATTGATTATTAGCCGCGCTATCGAGCTGCAAAAAGAATTCCAATGCTTAGCATGGGCAATTGAAACCGTGCAATTTCAGGCGTTTTTATGTTCACAGTTGATTACCTATGCCGCTGGTGAAGGTATCGCCTTTCCTGCTGTGTCAGTCATACCGCATACGGACAAAGACTTACGCATCATGTCATTGCAGTCTTATGTGCGTAACGGTCAAATCCGCCTAAACCGCAACCAAACCACGCTAATCAACCAGCTCAAGTTTTACCCCGAAGCCGACCACGATGACGGTCCCGACGCGCTCGAAATGCTCCACACCTTAGCTTGTCAGTTTGGCGGTGAATACCGCTATGAAGGCGCCGGTGGTAGCCAGCGTGGACGCACAACAATTGATAATGATGGATGGCAAGATGATTAATATCGGCTTTCAAAAACGTCTTACTGCCTTGCGATCGTTAATACCCAAAGGCTTAGATACACGGCAAACAGACACCCGCAACTATAACAATGCAGCCTATGACTATCGGCAAATCGATACCCTAGACCCTGCCCGTGTCGCCCAAGCGTTTCAGCTGGCAGAGCAAGGCTATATCCATGAGCAAGCCAAGCTTTTCACAATGATTGAAGAGCGCGACGCGCATATTTACGACAAGCTCAATAAACGCCGCTTGGCTATTACTAGCCTTAAATGGCAGTTAGTGCCGCCCCGCGATGCCACGCAAAGCGAGATAGACCGCACTGCCGAACTAAGCGACATGCTGACTAGCATCGATAACTTTGAAGACTTCCAGTTCGACATGACCGACGCCATCGGTAAAGGCTTTGTCGCTATGGAATTCAATTGGAAGCCAGGCAGCACCTTTTTGCCTGCCTCGATTGATTTTGTGCCGCAAGCATTGTTTCAGATTGATTTACCAACCAATGAACTGATGTACGTTAAGCGCGGCATCCCAGAGCCACTGCGCCCGTTTGGTTGGATAAAGCATGAACACCGCGCTAAATCGGGTTACATGGAGCAATGCGCGTTGTTCCGAGTATTAACGTGGCTGTATGCCTTCAAAGCCTACGACTACAAAGACATGAACCGTTTTTTAGAGGTTTATGGCATCCCGTTGCGCTTAGGTAAATACCCAGCTGGCGTAACACCAGGTCAACGCCAAGAGCTTTTAAAAGCCGTGCGAAACATAGGCAATGATGGCGCTGGCATTATCCCCGCCAACATGCTGATTGAGTTTGTTGAAGCCAAGCAAAAAGGCAATGTCGATGACTTCTTGAAGGTTATTAAGTATTGGGAAGAAAAACAAAGCGGCGCGATTTTGGGCGGTGAAATTGATGGTCAAGGCGTTACAGAAACCCGCTTAGCCATTTATGAAAAAGTCCGTGAAGAAATCAAACTGCATGACGTTAAGCAGCTTGAACCCAGCTACAGAAAAGGCTTAATCGTGCCAATCTGCGCGTTAAACGGATTGTTCCCGCCTGGTCGTGAGCCATCCATGAAAATGGATACAGAACAGCCAGCCGACCAAGCAAAAATGATTGATGTGTTAACCAAGGCCGTTAATCTGGGTATGGAAATCGATAAAGATTGGGGGCATCAATCCCTACAAATCCCCAGAGCCAAAGAAGGCAGTGTAATTTTAGGCAAAGCCACACCCACGCCAGCGGCATTGCGGGCCGCCTTAGCAAAAACTCCATTGCTCCAACAAGGCGACATCGCCGCTGCTTACGCCGCGCAGCTTACAGCATTAGCAATGCCGCACGAGCAAGCCATGATTACTCATATTTATGACACGATCCGCGACAAAGGAAGTATTGAAGATGCTATCGCCGCATTAGCCACTATTGAGCTGAGGGGCATTAATAGCACGTATGTGGATTTAATTGCCGATGGTTTTAGCGCGGCTCATTTAGCTGGACGAGTGGATGCAAAAAAATGAGCGACTTAGCCGATGATGCCAACCGCGCCGCTGCGCATGATTTAAACGTCAGTCTCGTACGCTCTCAAAAAGCGGTACCAGAAATTGTTGCCAACGGTTATTGCCATAATTGCGGACATCCAGTGCCGGATAAACGCCGTTGGTGCGATGCCGATTGTTGTGATGAATGGCTAGAAGAAGGCTGGTTAAATGGACATTAAAGCCGCCTTTAATTTGCCTTTTAAAGATGCGATATCCTTTTTTGAAAATAAGCTAAAGCTGCCCACGGCAAGCTATACCGACGTTTATGAAAAGCAACATGCCAATGCCTTTGTCGTCGCAGGCGCACAAACCGATGCGTTGGTGGAGGATTTTTACAACGCCCTGCACAAAGCCTTGAAAGAAGGCACGGGCTTGAAACAATTCCAAGTCGACTTTGACACTATTGTCGAAACGCACGGCTGGAGTCATCACGGCTCACCTGGCTGGCGTAGTAAATTAATCTACGACACCAATGTTGGCCAGTCCTACAACGCGGGCAAGTATGTGCAGATGATGAGCGTCATGCACTTGCGGCCATACTGGGTTTATCGACATCACAGCATTGTCAATCCGCGTGTCGAGCATCAATTTTTAGATGGTTTGATACTCGCCGCTGACAATGCCCGCTGGGAATACATCACGCCCAAAAATGGTTATGGCTGTCAGTGTACGGTGGATAGCTTAAGCCTTATGGAAGCGCAAACCGAGTGGGCTAAACAAGGCAAAACAGGCGTGGATGAAACCCCCGCTATCCGGTGGGAAGAAAAAATCATCGGTAAAACAGGCAGCAACCCACGCACGGTAAAAGTGCCTATTGTTACCCATAACGGCAAAGATACGATGATCGACCCTGGCTTTGCTTATAACCCCGGCAAGGCATGGCTAGAGCCGCACACGATGCCGCCCTTGGCAGGCTACGATGCCGTATTAAAAGCACGTGGCGCAAAGTGGCCTACCAGCACACCAAGGCCAGCACTGCCAACGTTAACGCCAATTAAACCAACGGCATTATTGCCCGTTACCACTGCACCTGAAGTGGCAGCTGAAGAGTTTTTAAATACCTTTGGTGCTGATCTTCAAACAGGCGCGGTGTTTGAAGATGTAGTAAACCAACCAATCGCCATCACCAAACGGCTGTTTGCTGATGAAACAGGCAGCTTTGCGGCGATCCCTGCTAAAACCATCCAAGCCGTCAATCTGTTGGCAATGGCCTTAGCAGAACCTGATGAAGTCTGGTGGAACTGGGAGCAAGACAATAACCCCAGCGCCTCACCCGATGCGCCAAAACGCTGGCGCTTAAAACGCCGTTACTTGCGCCTGTTTAAACTGGATGGCAAAGCCGATGTGGCTATTACTGCATTCGAGTGGTGCAGATCAAAAGGCTGGGTGGGTGATACCGTTTTCACCACGCCGTTTGAAAGCGACATAGACCCCGCATTGGATAACTGGCGGGTAGGCAAATTGGTCTATAAAAAAGGGGAAAAATAATGTCACTCAGCATTACGTTTGAAAACGCGTTAGAAGGTGATTATTTAGTCCGTGCCTTACACCAAGCACGCGGGCAATTGGTTAATCAAGACGTAACCACCAGCCTTGGTTTAGCGTTAAAAATACGTAATGAAGCCAGGCATGTAAAAGAGGTTGATCCAGACGGTAAGCCGTGGACACCGCTTAAGCCATACACGATCAAGCATAAGACTAACCCACGGATGTTAGTTGAAAAGGGCGACATGTTAAGGCTATACAGCCATCCAGATCATGATTCTGTAACTATCGGTACAGCAGATGAGAAAGCCTATTGGCATCACCATGGCACAGTTTGGAAACCCAAGGCGGAGGATGTTGAAAGTGGAAAGAAAAATTACTTTGAACACTCAACTAAACATTTGCCAGCACGTCCTTTAGTAGGCTTCTCGGTGGCAGATAAGGTTTTCACTGTGGCTTTAATCGAAGACCACATTCAAGCCGTCTTGCGCGGCGCACTACACCAGCGGTAATTATGACCAAGCTATCCGAACATTTTGACAGTAAAGAATTCGCCTGCCGTTGTGGATGTGGTGAAAGCGATGTTAACCCTACGCTAATTAAAACGCTGGAGTTGATTAGGGAAAGCATCGACTTACCCATAAAAGTCATAAGTGGCAGGCGTTGTGCCAAACACAATAGGGCTGTTGGTGGCGCTAAAAACAGCCAGCACAAGCTAGGCAATGCCGCTGATATACAAGTCGCCGGATTGTCGCCCAAAGAAGTCCACGCGATTATTGAGCAAATCCATAAAGAAAAAAAAGCGCACATTGGCGGCTTAGGTTTGTATAGAACTTTTGTGCATATAGATATGCGCCCCGGCGTGGCACGTTGGTAGGGATAAGGGTATCACCACTTAATTGCGTATCGGAGGTAGTTATGAGTAGTATCCGTGATTTTTTAAGCCAGCTCGACATAGACCAACTTAAAAATGCAATAACAATTGCAAATGGATTTATTGCTGCAAAAGATGCAGAGCCAAAAGTTAAGCTTTGGGTTATCTCATCAGAATGGGTAAATCTTGCCGCTTACCCAGAAGATCAGTATGAAAAAGCTATGCAGCGGTTGGTAGAGCTTCTTGGAAAAGAAGAAAAAGAAAGGCCTGGTCGAGATATAGGGTTCTTTTTAAAAAAATACGCATTTATCGAAAGTGAAGCTCAAGAAATGTTAAAGCTATGAATACTATCCTTGCCCAACTGCTCACCGAAGCCGACAACACCACCCATGACTTAATCCGCTGGTTGGCCTTTATTGCCATGCTAGTGGGTTTGGGTTTAGAGGTTTATGCGGTAGTCAAGCAAGTGCCGTTTGATTTGCAATCTTATGGCATTGCTGTGGGTGCAATGTTGGGTAGCACTGGATTATCCATCAAGCTCAAAGCAAACAACTAGTGGTTTAATCAATGAAATTAGTTTCAGTTTTATTCGCACGGGCAGATAGTAATTATAAAAAATTCCAAAATTGTGATGTTTGGGACGCGCAGCGTGATGCGTTGCAGTGGCCAGGCGGCACACCTGTTGTAGCGCATCCTCCTTGCCGTGCATGGGGGCAATTAAGCCATATGGCAAAACCGCGTGATAATGAAAAAGAACTAGCGCTGTGGGCGGTTGATAGAGTACGGGAATTTGGCGGCGTTTTAGAGCACCCAAAACAGTCCAAGCTTTGGCCTGCCAAGAAATTACCATTACCAAATGAAGTTGACGACTTTGGCGGATGGACATTACCTATCTTTCAGTGCAATTTTGGTCATACCGCTGAAAAGCCAACGTATTTGTATGTTGTTGGTATTTCCCCAGAATCTATGCCGCCTATGCCTATATCGCAAGGCGCGGAGGCTTGTATTATTGGAAGTCATGGGCGACGTACTGATGGCTCTCGATTGTCGCCGGGTGAATATGGTTATCGAAAATCATGCCTTAGGCCAGACAGGGAACATACGCCGCCTTTATTGGCGGCATGGCTGGTTGAAGTAGCAAGGCAATGTGTAAAACCTAGTAAACCCCCGCTAGAAGCCATTTAAACCCCATTTAAATTTTGCGTTCTCGTTTTTTCCATACCATCGCCCCGCTTTACCCAAAAACGCCTTAAATCGGCTTAGGTTAATTCCACGGCTGGAAGTATTTCCAGCCTTAACCATAGGCTTGCTATTTGTAAAACTATAGCCACTCAAACGGAGCTGGCTATGTCTGACCCAACAAAAACCCATCAACAAAATGTGCTTGCTACTGTCGCGCTGGTTTTTGAAATCACGCCCAACGCGGACGGCACTGTACCGACAGAAACCCGCTTATTGCCCGCTGGTTATTTTCGTGCGACGGATGGTCGTCCGCGTGAGTGTGCGGCTTGGTTTTTAGATGCGACTGTTGCTGATCAAGTTATTCGCCGCGCCCAAGAACACAAGAACGACATCCTCATCGATTACGAACATCAATCTCTGTATACCGAAAAAAATGGGCAAGTCGCTCTTGCTGCGGGCTGGGCGCCACCTACTAACCTCCAATGGCGTGACAGCGGCTTATGGGCAACAAATATTGATTGGACAGATAAAGCCCATGCCCATATCGCTGCTAAAGAACTGCGCTACACCAGTGCTGTTTTTACGTATTACGAAAATACGGGTGAGGTGATTGAAATCATCTCAGCCACGCTGACCAATTCCCCGGCGCTAGATGATTTGGATGATCTGGCGGCACTTAAATGCTTAGTAAAGCTTAACCGTAATCTAACTCAAGGTAACAACATGGAAAAAGACCAACAAATTGTCGCGCTGACTGTTGAGCGTGACACCATAAAACAAAGCCTTGCCGCGCTCACCACCGAGCGCGACGGGTTAAATACCAAAGTCGCCGCATTAACAACCGAGCGCGATACCCTAGCCACCGAATTAGCCGCCTTGAAAGATGAAAAAGCCCAAGCCGCTTTGGTGCAAGAAAAGGCTGACTGTGATGGGCTTATTCAAGCCGCATTGAAAGATGGCAAGGTGCTGCCCGTTGTTGTGCCGTTTTTAGAAAAGCTAAACAAGGCCGACTTAACTGAATACCTCACCAAAACGGCAGGTGTAGAGCTGGCTATTTTGGGCAAGCAGCATAAGCCAGGCAATCAAGGTGCTGGTGTTGACCTGCAAAATGGCGAGGCTATTGCTCATGCGGCGACACGCTATCAATCAGAGCAAAAAGCGCTGGGTATTGATGTTGACGACATTAGTGCTATCCAGCATGTCACCTCACAAACTGGACGCTAACTATGTACAACAATCACATATTTGTTAAATCGTTTACCCCTACAGCGGCACTTGAGCCATACACAGCGGTAAAAATGGGCAGCGCCGATGGCACAGTTGCCCAAGCCGTCGATGCAAATGACTTCGTTGTCGGCTTTGTTAATGACCGTGGCGTAAGTGCCGATGATGTAGCCAAAGGCAAAAAAGTCGATGTGGTGATGGCAGGCATTGCCGAAGTTAAAGCGGGTGGCACGATTACACTCGGTGCGCGGCTTTCCGTTACCACAGCGGGTAAGGTTGTCACAACCACGCCACCTACAGCAGGCACAACGGTCGAGGTTGTTGCTATTGCTTTAGCCTCAGCCGTCAGCAATGACGTTATCCCGGCATTAATTGCCTTTTCTACATCCTCACAACCTGGAGCATAAACATGCCTGGTAATGCAAATCCCTTAGTCATTAGTCCCGTTTTATCGGGTGTGGCAATCAAGTACAGAAATCAAGCACTCATTGCCGATAAAGTCATGCCGCGCGTTACTGTCGATAAGCAAGAATTTATTGATGTATCTGATCGTATGGCGGACTGGATTAGTACCGTGGATACCGAAGTAGGTCGAGTAGGCAAAGTCCATGCCCTTGGCACTGCCGACCAAGACCCGACCTATTTGGCAACCATCAACAACGGCTTAGACGAGCCAGTGCCTAATCAAGACGCGATGAATGGCCCTAGTGAGCTGCCATTAATGCGTGCAACCCGTCGCGTGATGAGTTTGGTTGAATTGCGCCGTGAGCAACGTGTGGCGGCAATTTGTGGCAATACCAACAACTTTGCTTACAGCTTAAGTATTAGCAATGCAAACGACCAATGGGATGATCCTGACTCTGATCCGCGCAATCAGTTGAAAGAGTATTTGGACAAGCCATTTATGCGTCCAAACAAGCTAATCATGGGGCGTTCATGTTGGTCGGCATTAAGCGACCACCCTAGTCTTGTTGGTTTAAATCGCAACTCAATTACCCGGCAATGGATGGCAGATCAGCTTGAAGTTGAAGAAATCATTGTCGGCGATGGCTGGGTTAATGGTGTTAAAAAAGGTCAAGACGCTTCAAAAGTCCGCGTTTGGGGCAAAAACTGCTTAGGCATTTATCAAGGCAGTAACATTCAAGACGGCGATGGCAGCTGGGGCTATACCGCACAATTCGGCGCTCGTATTGCAGGTACGATTATCGATTCTGATATTGGCATGTATGGCGGCGTTAGAGTCCGAGCGGGTGAGTCAGTGCGTGAAGTGGTTACTGCCACCGAATTCGGCTTCTTGCTGGTTGACGTGGTGGCATCATGAAGAAGACGGGCGAAATCGTAAAAATTTGGGTGCGTGTTACAGCTGGTCGTCACAGCATCTATGCAGCGGGCATCACTATCAATAAGCAGTGGCAAGAGGTAGATGTTGACCGCACAACCCGCGCGGCTCTTAAAGCGCACGGCTTGATTGAGGTTGTCAACGAAAACCCCAATCCTGTTTCAGAAGAATTATTGCAGCCGGAAGAAGCTGGTCGTAATACCCCATCGACTAGCGAAACAGCCGAACAGGCTGATGGGGGGGTAATTGAAAACCCATCAGGTGAAGCTGGTGAAACAACAGCCGAAGAAGAACCCGCACAAGCCGAAACCGAAGCGGTTGAAACAGCAGCCGAAGAACCAACCGCACAAGCTGAAACCGAAGCGGTTGAAGCGGTCGCTGAAGAAGCAAAGCCAGCCACTAAACCCGCTAGTAAGAAAAAACCCAAACCAGATAGCGCAGGTTAACCATGTCATTTGCCACCCGTACCGATTTACTAAAGCGAGCCAATGCCACGCGATTGGTGCAGTTAACTGTGCCGACAGATCGGGAGATGGTGGACGAAGCGGCCTTGCGTCTAGCAATTGATGACGGGGATTTAACAGGCTATAGCAATACCGATCAAGAAACCATTGCTTTAGCACTCGACGCTATAGACGGCGCATTAGCCGACGCTGATGCACTTATGCTGGGTTATAGCATCCCCGCCACCGTACAAACGCCGTTGCTTGCCCGCTTAGCGGCAACAGTCGCCCTGTATTACCTACAAAGCCAAGGCAATATGACTGATGACGTGCAAAAAGCTTATGACAGCACAATCAAGATGTTTGATTCGCATAAGAAAGGGGTTTTATCGTTAGTGCCGCCTGAACCTGAGGTTACCGTTGATGATGTGTTTTTAGGGGCGGAGATTGCATCAAGCCCATCAAGGTATAACTAAGCATGTTGTCATTAACGCCACTTGTTCGACTGATTGAGCAGAAGCCAGCCGACTTCTCTGATGTTTGGTTACGTAGAGTTGGCGGTGCGGCTGAATATGCCCAAGCCTTAAAAGAAAAGTTACCCACGCCAGCGGCTTGGGTAATACGGGTGACAGATAACGAGCAAAGCATCGGCGATGGTGCAGAAGATGTCGGAGTGATGTTTGATGTCGTGATAGCTATTGCTAATGCCCGCACACTAAAGTCTGGCGAAACCGACGATAAATTGCTGGTTTATCGCAAAGCTATAAAAAAGCTGTTGTTGGGTTATGAGCTAGAAGGCAGCATTAAACCCATAAAGCCACGCGGCGGCATGGTAGTTGATTATGTAGATGATGCGCTGTACTGGCGGGATCGGTACGAAATCGACATGGTTATCACCAATTATTTACCCGACCCAACGCCAAGCGGCGTAACGGTTAACCAACAAACCACAGGACTATTATGATTAACTTTGACACCATCCCCGCTAGTTTGCGCGTGCCGGGGGCGTATATTGAAATTGATGGCTCGATGGCATCATTGGACACCGTTGGGCAGCCGTCCATGTTGTTAGTTGGCTTAAAGCGCAATACTGGCGAAGCGGTTGCTAATGAGATTGTGTTAGTTGCAAGCTTAACCGATGCTGTAAAAAAAGCCGGTGAAGGGTCAATGCTGGCAGCAATGGCAAAACGCTATTATGCGATCACTCCATTAATGCAGGTTTTTATTTTACCTCTTGCTGCGCCCGTTACTGGCAATGCTGCTACTGCAATGATGACGATTACAAGTATGCCGGATGAGACGGAGGTGTTTTCGTTTTATCTTGCCGGTGAACTGATAGAAGTTTCTATATTGGTTGCGGATGGGCAAAGTATCAGCAATGCTCGTACGCGAATAGTGGCTGCTATCAATGCGGTTGGTATTTGTGTAGTCGCCAGCGCCGGTGAGGGCAATGGCGAAATCGTTCTGGAGTGCATACATAACGGTAGCTTTGGCAATGATATCGGTTTAAGTGTGGTTTCCGTGCCATCCGGTATGGAGTTGGATATTGAAGGATTTTCTGGCGGAACTTTGGTGCCGGATTTGATTGGCGCCAATGGCTTGGGTGCTATTTTTGATAATGATGAGTCGGGTTATCTTTACAGTGTGTCGCGCTACATTGCGTTAGGCCTGAATGATGCCGCCACACTCTCATCTTTTCATATTGAAAGCCAGCGCCGTTATGCCCCGCCCATCCAGTCAGGCTTTCGGATTTTTACGGCATTCAGTGGTGATTATGAAGGTGCAATAGCTTACGGTGCTGATAAAAACTTTGAGCATGTCACGTGTATCTGTATGAATAACGGCATTACTTCGATATGGGATGCGGCGGCGATTGTAGCCGCCAGCGCAGCACCGGAGTTGTTTAATAACCCTGTTAAATCGCTCGAAGGCGTGGCTCTAAAAGGCTTAAAAAGCGGCACTAAGTGGACGTTTGAGCAACAAAATGCACTATTGTTTAGCGGCTTGAGTTTGGTGCAAAAATCACGTGACGGCACTAGCAGCATCAAGCGTTTGATCTCAATGTACCTGCATCGCCCCGACGATTCGCTGGATGATGCCTATTTGGACATCAATACTACTGAGGTGATGGAGCGTATCCGTTACGAGCAACGGCTGGGTGCAATTATGCGTTTTACCGGCAAAGCGGCTGCTAAATCAGATGAAAACTACCGGCCTGGCTTACCGATTGTCACTTTGGATACATTAAGGGCGTATTTGCTGACACTCTACAAAGATACCCTGATGCGTGAATATGGGTGGGTTCAAGAGTATGAGCATTACAAAAACACTTTAGTAATCGAGCAAGACCCAACTAACGCTAGTCGGTTTAACTACATCGACCAACCCGTGATCTTAAGCCCGTTCTATATTCTTGCGGGCAAGGCACAATTTAGGAAAGAGGTTTAACGATGGCTTTAATTAACAACATTAAATCGGTGAGTGTGCCGTCTATTGGCAAATTGCCCTTGGCAGACAAGCCCGGCACATTTACGCCCAGCGGCAAGAAGCGTGAACCCAAAGCCGGTCGTTTGGCGGTCGATGGCGGTTTTACTGAAACTGCCACCCAAGCCAAGTTGGATTTATCTATCAACTTGTTGTCAGGCATTGATATTGACAGCCTAAACGCTATCGAAAACGACGATGTCACAGTACGCCTGGCTGACGGTCAAGTGCATTTGATGTCGGGCGCATTTGCAGCCGAAGTAGTGGCGGTGGGTGATGGCGAAGCTAAGTTGATGCTAGTGTCGAATGTGTCGGAGAAGGTGGCGTAATGGCTGACTTAACACTTAAGCACCCGATTGAGATTGGCAAAATTACTGTCAGTAAGCTTAGTTTCCGCGATTACACAACTGCTGAAGATTATTTGGCTTTTGATGTCCATGGCGGGGTTGCCCAGAACATCGTGCTGATTGCCAGTGTTAGCAACACCGATGAAACTATCATCAAGCGACTACGTGGTGTTGATTATCGCGCCGCCACTAAAATAGTGGATGCTCTGCTTGCTGCTGATAATGAGGAAGATCAAGAAAAAAAGTAGCCAAGGTGCTATCGGCGGTGTGTTTATTGATGCACGTACACCACCAACCGCTGCCGATTATTAAAGCTATGCCGCTTACTGAGCTTTTCACTTATGCAAAAATTGCCGCTGTGATGACAGGCCGTAAGTTTGATTAGAGCTACACGATTACTACTGACTCTGTAATTCATTTTACAGTGGCTTTTTTTGTGTTGGAAGTATTTCCAGCCTAAAAACCCACCATCAATCCACTTATTATGATGCTCAGTTTAGCCAAGTCTAAAGAGTGTCATGTTCAACAAGCACGCTATCATCCATGCCCGCATTAAGCAGTTTTACTTAAGAAACCACACGCAAGAACAGTGGCAAGTGGTGGCTAATGCCCCGCATTTGTTTAACCGTGTTTGGCGGCAAATGTTGAAGATACCTGTAAATGATATGCCGCCACCAGCGGCTAGCAGGTAAGCGGCTATGACTACTGATGTTAACTTACGCATAAAGCTAACTGACGGCGCATCGCGTCCGCTGGGGGAGCTGGAGCGCAAGGCGCGGGAAATTCAGCAGCGCATGTTGGCAGAGTCGCGCCGTGTTGCTGAAGAAGCCGCCCGCGCCTCACAGCAAAGCAATGAACGTATCCGCAGTGGCTTTTCACAGCTAGAGCAACAAACCCGTGCCATTCAACAACGCATTGCGGCAGATGCCCGCCGTGCCGCCGAAGAACAAATCCGCGCCGCCCGCCAAACCCAAGACGCGCATATCCGCGCTTACCAGCAAATCAATGATGCTCGTGAGCGGTTGAGTGTGCGCTCCCATGCACAAATCCGCGAAGACATTAGCCGTACCCAAGCTGCTTACCGCACTTTATCAGCTAACGGCATTCTGTCGTTCCGTGAGCAACAACAAGCCGCTGAACACATGCGGGCCACTGTGCGTAATTTAACGAATGAGATGGGGCATTTGACCGCTGAGCAACGTCGATACCAGGCATTGCAATTGGGTGCAGGCGGAGTGGGCAGCTTGGCGGGTGGTACGGTCGGCTTGGGTATGGCGATGCGTACACCTGTGGGCAATGCTTTAACCTTTGATCAGCGTATAGCTTATCTTGCTAATACGGCTTTCCCTGAAATGGATACTAAAGGCCGTCAGATAGGTGCTAGAGAGCTTGAGAAACAAGTGCATCATGCCGTTGCCGTAGGTGGTAGTACGCCTGACCGTGTAACGTCGTTACTTGAGGAAATCATTGGTGGTGGTGTTTTAACCAAGCAGCAAGCACTTGCCACTTTGCCATCACTCACTAAGACCATGACAGCCAACAATGCCGATCCGGTAGATGTTGCCGCTTTGGTGAATAAGCTTTACGGCAATGGTGTTGTCCGTGATGAAAACGGCTTAGCTAGAGCCATGAATATGATCGTATCTGCCGGACAAGCGGGTGGGTTTGAGTTCAAAGATTTGGCAAAGTATCTGCCCGAACAAATTGGCATTGGTAAATCAGCGGGTTTAACTGGCTTGCTTGGCTTGCAAAAAATTCTTGTGATGAACGAGGCTGCTGTAATGACAGCAGGAACGCGCGATATTGCAGGCCGTAACGTTTTTAATTTGCTATCAAAAGTAACATCAAGCGACACGGCTAAAGATTTCGAGCGTATGGGGCGTGGTGACTTAGGTGCTTATATGATGCAGCAACGTGCCAAGGGTATTGATGCTGTTACCGTTTGGCAAAATATTATTGAGCAAGAATTAAACAAAGACCCACAGCTGCAAAAACTAAAAGCTCAGCTTGCCAATACGTCTGATAAGGCTGAGCAACGCAATTTAATTGAGGGTATCTCTGAGTTGGCGAAGGGTAATGTTATCGTCAATTACTTTCAAGATATGCAAGCCAAGAATGCTTTGCTGGCTTATCAAAATACTGAGCTGGTTAATCGAGCCAATAGCATAATTGCTAAAAATGATCGCGCCACCGGCGGCGCATCTGACCGGAATTTTGATCCAATTGCAAAAACCAACGCATACAAACTGAATGCAGCTGGTCAGTTTTTTGAAGAACAACAAAAGCACTTGCTGGATAAAGTCACGCCAAAAGTTGGTGCTGCTTCTGATGCCGCTGTTGAATGGGGCAAGCGGCATCCTGTTGCTGCCCAAGCTGCTTCGGCAGCACCGTGGGCGGCTGGCGGTATTGCAGGCGCGGCGGGCGGCTGGTGGGCTTTAAATCGCTTACTACCCAATGCAGCGGGTATACCCAATTTATCTGCACAAATTGCCCCGATCGCAGCAAGGACATCATTGCTGGTTACGCAGCTATCTGCCAGCACTTCGGCGTTACTAAGCCGCGCCCCTGCTTTAGCCCGTGCGGCTGGTGGGGCGGTCGCACCTTATGCGCCTGTTGTTGCCCGTGCAGTAGCTGTGCCTGGCGCAGCTTATACAGGCTATCAAGTTGGGGGCTTTATTAATGATGGCTTAAGCAAGGTTTTATCATCACTGGCAGGCCATGAAACCAGCTTAGGCAGTGCCATTTATGACTTGATGCACTATCAACCCAAACCCGTCGAAGTTAATACCAACGCCCAACTGACCGTCACCCTATCACCTGGCTTAATCCCTGTCGGCAAAGCCACTGCCTCCTCAAGTTCTGCACCTGGTAAAAACAACAGCAGCATTAACACGGGCAATATTTGGGATGGTGCGCCATGAGTTGGCAGGAACGTTTAAGCACCGCCTCATTCCGTGGCATGTCTTTCTTAACGGAAAGCCACGATGCTAAGTTAGGCCGCCGCTTGGTGGTGCATGAATTCCCCGGCTCAGATACGCCTCTGCTGGAAGATTTGGGCGCTAAGGCGGCGGAACTGCGCGTGAATGCCTATTTTATCGGTGCTGATTACGACCTTTATCGCGATAAATTTTTGTACTTGCTACAACAGCCAGGCGCGGCTTGGTTAAACCATCCTTGGTTGGGTTTGCTAGAGGTTCGCGCTAAAGAGTGGTCGCTATCAGAAAGTAACGACAAGGGTGGTTATTGCACCATTGGTATTGATTTTGTACCAGCAGGCATGGAGATTGCCGAGCCGACCATTGATTTAGTCGATAGCGCCGTTAAAAAGTTTGAGCTATTGGAAGATGCCGCCGAAGAGACTTTTAGCTTATCTAAAATGGGCAGCGATGCGGTTAATGGCTTTATTGCCGAAGTATCCAGCAAGCTGGATTATTTGCGTGATGTTATCTCTATTGCTCGCTTGCCTTTAACGTGGGCGCAACAAATCACTGGGCAAATTCAAGGCATTAAAGGCGATTTTAACGAGTTGATGGCTTTGCCTAGCCAATATGTATCAGCCTTGCGTGGCTTAACCACCAGCATTTTTGGTGCGGATATTGAGATTAGTGATGCAGATCGCCCGCGCGTTGTGGCGTTATTAAGCCAACTGGCAAGCCGTTACCCGATTAATGCCAATCTTTTAGTAAAAAATGTGCCGGCAACATCGGCGCTGGAATTGCCGATTAATCTTGAAAAAGACAAAGCCCTGCAAGCGGTGTTTTTAGTATCTGCCGCTGGTAAGCTGGCTTTGGCGGATTACACCGATGCCAAGGCGCGTGATACCTCGCTTGCAGCGGTTTTAGCGGCGATTGATTTTATGGTACCGCAATTGCCAGACGCGGTTTTTCAAGCTGCTTTGGCAGCCCGCGTGGCCTTACTGGATGCTTTAAACGCGCAAGTGCTTGATATAACGCAAACGGTGGAGGTGTTTGAATTTATGCCCGCCACGGTATTAGCGCACCGTTTTGAGCTTGATGAAACGGTGTTTAATGCCATGAATGACGTAACACACCCTTTGTTTGTTGAGGGGGTGGTTTATGGTTGAGTTGCGCTTTGATGGCAAACGCTATGGTTATTGGCAAAGCGTGCAGATCAGCGCCAGTGTTGATGACCTCTGTGCGTCTGTGAACTTGGCGGTAATGAGTTTTGAGCAAGGCATCGGTATTTTGCCGCTGTCTGAAAACACCGTTGTTGAAGTCTTGGTGGATGGTGAGCTGGCGGCGACGGTGCGCGTTGATAAAGTACGGCGCAAAGTAACGGCAACCAGCCACGCCATCAGCATACAAGCCCGTAGCTTAGGCCGTGAGTTGGTGGATTGCCAATACTCTGCCACGCTATCAAACTTAAAATTATCCGAGATTGTAAACAGGCTTTGTACGCTGTTTAAAGTGCCTTTAAAGATACTTGCAGACACGGCTTTAGTGCCTGATTTTGCCATGCAATGTGAAGCCCCCGCCAATGCGCTGATTAATGCCGCCCGTGCGAGTAACTTACTACTTTATCCATCCCCTGATGGTGGCCTGATTTTGTCAGAGCCAACCGCCGACGCCCCAGTTGCCACTTTAATTTATGGCGAAAACTTACTGAGCTATGACGTGATTGATGAATACAAAATCCGTTTTAGCGAGTATGTCGTTAAGGGTTACGACCACGAATCTAGCCAATCAACCAAGGCATCAGTAATAGACGATGCTTTTGATTATTTCCGCCCGATGCACATGATTGCTGATAAGCAAGGCCAAGGCGTGGGCGGCTGCGATCGGCGGGCGGAGTTGGAACGCAACCGCCGCAAAGCACGGGCGCATAGCTTAGAGCTGGAGGTGCAAGGCTGGCGGCATGATGCGGGCTTGTGGGCCATCAATACCCAAGTGCGCGTAGTAATACAGCCCGAAGGTATCGATGCGGTGTTTTTGATTGGCGACCGTAGTTTTAGTTTGGACGATAAAGGCGGCAGCATCACTACTTTGCAAGTGATGGATAGACAAGCGTTTGTGGGTGAGAAAGTCACTAAGGGCAAGGCTTCAGCCGTTAGTAAAAAAGCAAAGAAGAAAGGTAATGGGCGGCGTAAAAAGCCTAAGACTGTTATTAATCCGGGGGAGTAATGGAAAGCAACAACGTTATTCAATTTCCTTTGGATAGATTGAAATCACGACAAATTACTTTGGATGCTGCACCTATTGGAAGAAATCCAAAGCCATGCCGGCATGACCATTTTTTAGTTGATGAAGAATTGGCAGAGGCAGAGTGTGCAGATTGCGGCGCTAAATTAAACCCTATGTTTGTGCTTATAAAGCTTGCGAGAAAGGAATCAAGGCTACAGCAAAGGCTTGAAGAATTTAACTCAATGTCGGCTGAGCTTGATAAGCGCAAACGTTGTAAGTGCCAGCATTGCGGAAAAATGACAAACATTAGGGGTATTTGATGGTTAAGCATATCTGGTCGCGGGTGCAGTTGATGATAATCAAGGGGGCTTTAACCTTAATCAACGGCAATAAAGCACAAGCCAAAGGCTTAGAGGATGAAGTCTTGGGCAACATCCAATTGATTACCCCTGCCGGATTTGCCCATGCACCGACGAATGGCAGCCAAGCGGTGATGCTTTTCCCAGCTGGCGACCGTTCTTACGGTATCGCTGTTGTAGTCGGTGATAGCCGTTACACGCTGGAGCTGGCAGAGGGTGGCGTGGGTTTGCATGACCCTAGCGGTAGCTTTGTACGCTTAAATAATGATGGTGGCATTACCCTAAAACCTAGCGCTGGAATGGTAACGGTTGAAGGTGGTTTACATGCAACGGGCGAAATTAGCCAAGGTGGATAAATGAATTTAGGAACGGCACTTGTATGGATATTACTTAGTTTTGCGGATGGTGAGACATCTACAAAATTGGAAACATTCCCCACTGAAAAAGAATGCAATCGGGTTTTAAATTTAATTCATGAGGAATACCCTGGGAAACGATTGATGTGTGTAAATACAACTATTGTTGTCAATGTGTTGAAGTGACATGTTGAAATTAATCGAAGTTGAAACGGGATTATTTGACCTGGTGTTTGATGTTAATGCCAGTAATGATGCTCAAACGGCATTTACTACCTTCGTTTATGCCGTGCTTTTTACCGATGCCGAAGCCAGTTCTCTACAACAGCCAGACCGTAGCCAACGCCGTGGTTGGTGGTTTGATCCCGCAGCCGGATCATTAATATGGTGGTATCGCCAACAGCCGTTAAGCCAAGAGGTGCGGCGGGCAACCATTGATAACATTACCACGGCGCTATTAAGCCATCCTGCCTTAACTGATGTTGTCGTTTTGGATATTAGCCCGGCTGGAAGTGTTTCCAGCCTATTTGTCAGTATTGCTGCTACTTACAATAACCTCAAATCCCTTGTTACCGTGCAGTTATGAGCAACTACAACCGCCCTAGTTTTGCTGAGTTAAATACCCGTATCAATGCCGATTTGGCTTTGATTCCTGCGGTATTGGCAGAGCCATTGGCGGCAATGTGGTCGCGGGCTTGCCATAGCCAACATGGGTATTTGGATTGGATAGCGGCGCAGTGTTCGCCGTTAACCTGTGATCTTGAGCATCTTTATGATTGGGCGTTGCTTTACAAGACTGATCGCTTAACTGCCGTGGCAGCACAAGGCACGGTTTTAGCCACGGGCAGCGCAGGTTATACGGTGTTGTCGGGATCATTATTGCGTGCAGCTAATGGCTTTGATTATCAGGTGCTATCTGCCGTTACTCTAGGCACATCTGCCACAGCAATAACTGTACGCTGCACCACCACGGGCAAGTCTACTAATGTGCTTGCCGGACAATCTTTAACACTGATTGACCCGCTGATTGGCGTTAACAACCAAATGACGGTTGGCGTGTTGGGTTTAACGGGTGGTGCAGATGATGAAGACGTTGATGCTTGGCGTTTGCGGGTAGTCGATGAGTGGCAGACGGCGGTTGTTTACGGCGGTCGTAGTGGCAAGGTAGCGGACTATAAAGCATGGGCAAAAGCGGCGCACCCTTCTATAACGGGGGCTTTAGTGCAACCTCATGCCTTGGGTGTGGGTACTGTTTTAGTGAGGCCGATCTGCGGTGGTTTGGCTGATCGTTTGCCGACTGAATCAATCCTTTTGGCGGTTGCCGACTATTTACCAAGTGTTGTGCCTGCTGTCGCAGATTACCGTGTGGCCACACCCATTTTGCGAGTTATTGATATTGATATTGCATTGGGCGCATCGGCTGATTCTGCTGATAACCGCGCTGCAATCACCACTGTTATTGATGCGTTGATACAAAGTAAAGCTACAGAGCTGAATACTTTGTTGGTGACAGAGATTGATGAGGCTGTGTTATCAGTCACCAGTGATTATGTCAGAGTTGCCCCTGGCGCTACTGTTACAGCGTTGGCGGGTGAGGTGTTTGTAGGCAATTTGGTGTTCAGTTAATGATAGCCCATGCAGCCGGTGATTATGCTCACTCGTTAAAGGCTTTACTGCCATTGGGTCAAGCATGGGAGTGGCCTGATGTCGGTTTGGGCGCTGATTTATTGTTGGGTACAGCTCAAGAATTAGCGCGTGTTGATGATGCCGCGTTAATTGTATTGGCTGATGCTATTGATTTACATCAACCGGGGCAAATCAGCTATTTGCTAAGTGACTATCAACAAGTGGCTGATTCGGCTTTGCAGATCATTGAGCGCAAACCAGCTTCGATAGGGTGTGGTATGGGTTATAGGTTGTGGAGCAATACAGCACCACAATCAGTAACGCCCACCCCCGGTGTTGTACTTGACGATGACTTTCAACCTTTTGTTGTGGGTAATGTTATTGGCACTCAGTTATGGTCAGGCCGTTGCCGATATTACTTGCGTGTAGCTTTCGACCGATCTTTGATTGATGCTTTTTCTTTGCTTGAGGCTTTACGTGTGTTTAAGCAAGCGCATGTTTTTCTATTTGTGGTTGATACCCCTAATTTGACGGATTGATTTTATGCACAGAACATCAGCACCCGGACATGTCGATAATCATTTTGTTTCTGAAAATATTGAAACAGGACAATCGCCGACGCAGATTACTCCCGACTGGATGAATTCCGTTCAAGAGGAGATTTGTGGGGTTATTCAAGCCGCCGACATCGCTTTAGATGCTGAAAATGATGGGCAATTAGCATTAGCAATTAGTTTGCTCATTAATCAAAAAATAGCGGTGGTTGTTAATGTGAATGAGCCTTTAGGGACTAAGAAGTTTGTTGGGTCTTTATCGGGTCTAGCATCTTGTTGGGAGGTCTGTGATGGTCGTGATTATTTGGATGATGAGGGTTTAACACAAACGACCCCTGACTTGCGTGACCGTTTTTTAATGGGTGGCCCTGGGATAATTGCCGAAACAATTGGTGAATTTTATGGCAGTAATAATGCGGTAGTTCCGAGTCATTCTCACGGAATACCAAGTCGTGCGCCTGATACGGTTGACTATGGAATTCAACATGATGGCACAAGTGAGGATGACCGTGGGGTATTAAATGATCTGCTGGGTGAATCGGGGAACACGGGTGTCGATGGCGAGGGTAAGAATATACCCGCCTCATACGCACAAATCATCGTCATGAAAGCCCGTTTGTATGTGCCATGATTGATTTTGCTTTAAAACAAGGCGGAAAGTTTCAACTGCCTTATCAGTTTTGTGATGACCGTGGGGTTGGTCAGTCCTTGGAGGGGATTACATTAACTTCTCAGTTACGTGGCGCTAAGGGCAATTTAATCGCTACTTTAGATGTTATTGTTGTCGATGAATTGTTGGGCTTGTATTTGATTGATTATCCCCATAGCACTTTGGATTGGCCTGATGGCAAATGTTATTTTGACATCAAAGAGTCAGCTGCTAGTTATGGACCGTTGCTTACTGATACCTTTTCTTTGCTGATCGAGAGGGCGGAGACGCGGTTATGAGTATCCACAAATTGCTTTTTCCGTTTAATTCGGCGGTCAGACTGATAGGTGGCCTGAATGCCGCGCAATCAATTATCAGAGAGCCTGGCCCCGCTGGAAAAAGTGCTTATCAATCCGCCATTGATTTAGGACTTTTTGAAGGTACAGAAGCGGACTGGGTTTTATCTTTGCAAGCCGATAAATCATTTGCATGGCATCAATCAATCGCTTCTTACGTTTGGACAGTTCCGCATAATCTTGGCAAGTTTCCAGCTGTTATGGTTCTTGATTCAGTGGGTAATATGATTATGTCGGATGTTTATTTTGTTGATGAAAACGTTGTGCGAATCACCCATGCAATCGCCTTGTCGGGCTATGTTTATTGTAATTAGTAGGAGGATAGATGAAGGCGACTAATGTTCTTGATATGAGTGGTTTGAAGATTGTTGGTTTAGCTGATGCAACCAGCGCTCAGGAAGCTGTCACTAAAGCTCAGCTCGATGCAGCGATACAAGGCTACAAGTGGAAAGACCCCGGTGCTAGGGTTGCAACAACATCAAATATTTCATTAAGCGGCTTACAGACTATTGATGGTGTTGCTGTTGCATTAGGCGATTACGTTTTAGTTAAAAATCAAAGCAGCCAGCAGGATAATGGCTTGTATGTTGCAAGCTCTGGCGGTTGGTCAAGATCGCCCAATTTTGATTTGTCAGCGGAAATTATTGGTTCAGCTGTTTTTGTTAGCGAAGGTGTGACACAAGGCAACACTGCTTGGTTGATGACAACAGATGCACCTATTGTTATGGGTACAACCGATTTAGTTTTTACGCAGTTTGGTGGCGGTTCAAGTTATTCGGCAGGCTTGGGCATAATTATTAATAGTGGTGTCATAGAAATTGATACCTCTATTACTGCGCGAAAAGTCGCGGCGACAATCGGTGACGGTGTAAGTACAACGATTACTGTCACGCACAATTTAGGCACTAGGGATGTGGTGGTGTCGATTTATGAGGCATCTACTTACACCGGTGTTTTAGCGGATTGGGTGGCTAATGGTGTTAATACGGTTCAGATAACTTTTGCTAATGCACCGACTGTTGGTCAATATCGCATTAGCGTAATGGGCTAAGTTTATGAGACACCTTGGTTTATTTTCAGGCTTTTCCGATTTGGTTACACGTGGCTTGGTCATTGGCAAGGAGTATATTTACATAGATGCACCGGCTATGTTTGATGGGTCTGTAACAGCTACTTATTCATCTTCTACAGGCACCTATGATTTTAGCTCTACAATCGCTCAGGACATTACTTTCCGCCATTGCTTACCCAGAGCTTGGGATGCAGGCCTTTTAAGTTTTAAAGCAATATTTTCTTTGCCATCCTCAAGTTCTGGTGGTGTTGTTTGGGGGTTAGCGGTTGCTAGCATGAGTGATGGTGATTCATCTAATCCTTCTTATGGTACGCGTGTAAACGTTTCTAAAAATGTTGCGTTTGCAGATGTTGTTTATATGACGAACGAAAGCTCAGGTGTGGTTGTTGGTAATTCTGCATCTAAAGGTGATCTATTAACCTTTAATTTACAAAGAGTCGTTTCGGATTCAGCAGATACGGTTTCTGTTGATGCTAGATTGATTGGTTTGCTGATTTATTGCACGATGGATGCGGGTACGGATGCGTAATTATAGGTATAGATCTTATGATCGCCGCCATTCAGCATGGAAAAAAGTTTTTGGCCCTAAAGATTTTTCTGCATGTTGTATAAGTGGTGATAAGTCAACTATTTATGCAACAGAAGTTACTGGTTATATTTATAAATCTTTATACCCATTTACAACATGGGATCCACTTACATCAGCTGGAATTCAGTCATGGAAAGATATTAAGTGTTCATTGGATGGATCTGTCATTTTAGCCGTTTCTAATTCAATTAACGTATCTACTAATTCAGGTGATACTTGGACGGAATCTTTTAAGTTTAAGGCATGGAAGCAATGCGACGTTACACGTGACGGTTCTAAAATGGTTGCATTTACTGGATCTTCTACTGAAAAGTGTTTTAAATCTACTAATTTTGGTGCTAGTTTTTCTGCATCTGGTATTAGTGGTATGAGCCCAGTAGCTGGGTGTTTATCTGATGATGGGGCAGTTATTTATGCAGCTAATGGCAATGGTGGTATCTATAAAACAATAAATGGTGGGGTTGGGTGGGGGGTGTTATCTACTTTCCCTGTTAATTCATGGGTTGTAATGGACTGCAACTCTACTGGTCAAAATGTTTTTGCTGCGTCTTCAACTGCAAGTACCTTAGGTTATATTTATGCGTCTGCTGATGGTGGTCTTGATGTCAATCGGTTTACAGATAGTCCTCAGCACATAAGAAAAGGTATCGCGTGTTCGTACACAGGCGTTGAAGTTATCACTGCAACGAATACAAATAATCCTATAGAGGTACAAGTATCAAAAAATACTGGTTTGGATTTTTCAGGGGTTTTTTCGTATCAAGGTTCTTTGTCTTTTAATGATGTCGGGTGTTCTGAAGATTTTAAAGTTTTGGTTGCTGTTTCGTCTGGTACAACGCAAGGTTTCGTTTTCGTTAAATATTAGTTTTATCCTATTTCTATAATTTATTTGTTGTTTATTGGGTGTCTTATTTTATCCTTTAAAATATCCTATTTCTTAAGTTCGTGAACTCTTGGGCAAGCAGCTGCACATCCCCTTGGCTTTACAGTTGTGCGTACGCCAACGCGACACACCCCACCAAACCGAATTGTCCGCCAAACAGCGGCGCAAAAATATGCACAATGCGTTTGCCGTACAAAAACCCTTAAACGGCGAGACGGTTGCGATTGTTGATGATGTGATGACAACCGGATCGACCGTCAACGAACTGGCAAAGGCGTTAAAGCAGGCCGGGGCGGGGCGTGTGGTGGTTTGGGTTTGTGCGCGGGCTTAGTGATGGCTTGTCAAGGCTTGCTCAAGCAAGGTACAAACCCTAGCCAATGCACCGCGATTGCTTTGTAAAAACATTTTGCCCTGATCGACCATCTGCAAGCGCAGCCCGTCCTGTTGGTAAAGGCGGTTGACCGCTTCGGCAATGTCAGTATCTGTTTGGCATTGCAGAGCCGCTTGCGCTTGTAGTGCGCCGTGGGCTATATCTTTAAAGTTGTTCATGAACGGCCCGAACAGCACCGGCACGCCCACCGCCAACGCCTCCAAAATATTATGCCCGCCTTTCGGCACCAAACTGCCGCCCACCAATGCCACATCACAAGCAGCATAGAGCATTTTCAACTCGCCCATGGTGTCCGCCAGATAGACATCGGTTGCGGCGGTGCAAGCCTGGTTGGCGGTGCGCAATACGATGTTTAGACTTTGCTGTTCGGTGATTTTTTTAACGTCGGGAAAACGTTCGGGGTGTCGCGGCACCAGTACCAGCAATAAATGGGGAATTTGAGCTTTGATGCGTTGGTAAACCTGAAGCAAAAGCAATTCTTCATCGGCATGGGTGCTGGCGCACAGCCACACGAAGCGGCCTGCAAACGTTTGCGCTTTCAGTTGCTGGCCTTGTTGGATTTGTTGGGGCGGAATGTCGATGTCGAATTTGATATTGCCCAGGCTTTGCACTTTGTCTGGCCTGGCGCCGATGCGGATATAGCGCTGGGCATCATCGTGGGTTTGTGCGGCAATCATTTGCACTTGTGCCAAGGCGGGCATCACTAAAGCCGGTAATTTTTGGTAGCCACGCGCGGATTTTTCGGACAAGCGGGCGTTGATGATAAAAAGCGGAATGCCGCGCCGACCGCAGGCGGCAAATAAATTAGGCCAAATTTCGGTTTCGACAACCACCGCCAATGTCGGCTTAAAATGCGTTAGAAAGCGCGCAACCCCATCGGGCAAGTCATAAGGCAAATACACATGCGAGACCGCTTCGCCCATCACGGCTTTAACGCGGGCGGAACCTGTCGGTGTGGTGGTAGTGACTAGCAGCCGCAAGTCGGGTTGATGCTGTTGCAATTGCCG
The DNA here is from genome assembly GCF_054657615.1 of Methylosoma difficile. Classification (NCBI taxonomy): domain Bacteria; kingdom Pseudomonadati; phylum Pseudomonadota; class Gammaproteobacteria; order Methylococcales; family Methylococcaceae; genus Methylosoma; species Methylosoma difficile. The sequence continues at coordinate 694,441 of NZ_BAAHYJ010000001.1, forward strand.
CAGTAAAGGAAACAGGGCTTCGGCTTCACCAACTGAGACGGCATGAAACCAAATATCGGTTTTTACGGTTGTTTGCGGGAAAATCGCCAAGCGTTCCGACCAGCGTTGTCGGTAAGCGGGGGCTTTTAGGCTACGCCAGAGCAGGCGCAATAAGATAACGGGCAATAACAGGTACAGCAGGGCGGAATAGAAGGTTCGCATCAAGCGTAGCCTGCGGTTGTTAATGCGGGGAAAAGCAAAACCAGCAAACGGGGCGGCAGAGCCGTCCAATTTGCCGGTTTCTAAGCCAATTAAGCTTCGGCTACCACTTTGATGCTGATCGTGGCAACAACATCGGTATGCAACGATACGTCGATGTCGAAATCGCCCAGATGGCGGATGGCACCATTTGGCAAACGGATTTCGTGTTTTTCAACAGCAACGCCAGCAGCGGTGATGGCATCGGCAATGTTGTGTGTGCCGATAGAACCAAACAATCGGCCTTCGTCGCCCGCTTTATGGGCAATGCTGATGGCCAATTTAGCCAAGGCGGTAGCGCGGGCTTTAGCGGCATCCAATTTTTCCAACGCGATTTTTTCCAATTCGGCGCGGCGGGCTTCAAATTCAGCCACTTTAGTTGCTGTCGCAGGAACAGCTTTGCCTTTTGGGATCAGAAAATTTCTGCCATAACCTGGACGGATGGTAACTTTGTCGCCCAAATTGCCCAAGTTTGCAATTTTTTCAAGAAGAATGACTTCCATTTTAAATACCTCTGTTCGGCACGCAGCCGATATATTTCGCCAACAGGCGTTAGATTGTGGATTTTTTAGTTCGTAAATTCAGCCAAGCATCGGCTAAGCCAATCAATGCGACAGGCAATGCGGTGTAAGGCACGAGCAACATGGTCAAGTAAAACATCGGTACGCTAAATCGGGCGAGCTTTTGGCCGGCAAACCAGCCATGGGCTACAGATGAGCCAATAAAGGTGTACAACACAAACAGCAAGATGGCGATGTTCCAAAGGACTTCGGAGAAGACCCCAGAACTCAACCAAGCAACGGCAATGATCGCCAAGCTGCCCAACGCCATACGCGGCGGCGTGCTTAACGACAAAAATTCTTGCCCAAAACCACCGGGATTGTACAAATTAGCTTGCCACCAGCGGCCTAAAAATAAGCCGAACAACAAGCTGAATACCGAGCCAGCCGCCACCATACCGGTCATGTAATGCGCCATCATGGCAATATTTTGCTGGATAGGCATCAACTGGTCTTGCGGCAAAGGGCTGTTAGCCGCCGCCATACCTAAAACTTGCGTCAGGATGGCAACCCACATATTGGCAACATCACCAACAAACACATAAGTGCCTATCACACCGACCACGCCAAGCATCACGGCAATTTCAACCGCCAATGACAAATGCCGGCCTTCGCGCAAAACAATGGAAATCAGCCACACCGGCAACCAGAGCAGCGCGCCATACAGTAAAGCGAACTGAAAATTGCCCAACAGCAAAAAGCCCAACACTGCCGAAGCAATTGCCGAGCAAAGCAACACATACAAGCCTTCCAGCGCGCCACGGCGCAGCGTCACCAATGCGACCGAAGCCGAACTAACGATACTGACAGGTGTAATAATTAGCGACAACATAGCTAGGGATGAAGCCACAATCATGGCTTGCATCCTGTTTTTCATAATGAATGCCGCTAAAAAGTTCATAACTGCCTGTTTTTATTTGTGTGCGTCGCAATAAGGCAACAAGGCGATAAAGCGGGCGCGTTTGATCGCCACGCATAAAGCGCGTTGGTTTTTCGCGCTGGTGCCAGTGATGCGGCTAGGTACGATCTTACCGGTTTCGGTAATGTAATCGCTTAACAAATCGAGGTCTTTATAATCGATTTGGCTGCCGCCTTCTGAACCGACGCGGCTTAATTTTTTACGTTTAATGTTACGTGCCATAGTCTTTCTCTATCCTAGTCTGTAGAAGATTTATTCAGGGATGACGTTGTTGACATCAAAATCTTCGTCGATGCCGTCCAAATCAATATCGTCTTCAAGTTCTGCGGCAGCGGCAGCCAAGGCTTCTTTTGCGGCAGCGTCTTTCGCTTTGGCTTCAGCCATTTTGTTTTCTTCGGCTGTAGAAGTGGCGATGGCAGAAACTTCGGTGACAGCTTCTTTTTGCAACAAAGTCATGCTGCGCAAAATGGCATCGTTAAAGCGGAAACCGCTTTCCAATTCTGCCAAAGTGGCTTGGTCACATTCAATGTTCATCAACACATAATGGGCTTTGTGCAATTTTTTGATCGGGTAAGCCAAATGGCGGCGGCCCCAATCTTCCAGACGGTGGATTTTACCGGCTGCACCTTCGATAGTTGATTTGTAACGCTCGATCATGCCAGGCACTTGCGCGCTTTGGTCAGGATGGACTAAAAAGACAATTTCGTAATGTCGCATTGTTTTTCCTTACGGGTTAAGCCTTCCCGCCAATTTTTTATTATGGGCAGGGTAAAGCAAGGAGGGTTTATAGAACCGCGCATTATAAGGACTTTTTTAGTTATTGAAAAGAACTATAAATTTAATGGCTTATAAAATTTATCGCCGCTTGGCTGTTGGGCTTTAAATTATTTGGCACCGCTCCTGGCGTTGCAGATAGCGCTAAGCCGCCAACAAGGAAAACCGTCGCCAGCCGCCGCGATCAACAAGTTGGAGATGGCTATAAAAACCGTGCAAAGCGTTGAATGTCGGCAGGAATCGGCCCACCCAGCAACAACGCATCGGCAAAACGCTGGCAATACCAAGGAATTTGCACACTGCCTTTCGCGCCAAAACCGTTGAACACCGCCAGTTGCGGGTATTGCGGATGCAGGCCCACAAACGGTTGCTTATCTAAAGTGCACGGGCGGATATTGGCCTGATGTTTAATAACAGAAGCTTGCGCCAAGCCACCGGTCATTTGCTGCCAAACTGCCAATAATTGCGCTTGGCCTTGCGTGGTGGCTTGGGCGTCCAGATTTTCCCTATCAAACGTCGCGCCGATGCGAATGTGTCGTGGGTTAAGCGGAACCAGCCAATGTCCATTATTAATGATGGCATCAGGTAAATCGGCCTGATGCTGCAAGCTTAAAATCTCGCCTTTGACCGCTTGCAACGGCAAGCTGCGAAACCACGGATTATTGGCCAAACGGTAGCCTTCGCAAAAAATGATCTGTTTGGCGGTGATGTTTTGCCAACGCAAGACAGGTCCCAAGCGGATTGCGCCGTAGTCGAATTCGGCCTGCTGATAACAGCCACGGGCAATAAAAAATTCGCGTAAGCAATTTAACAAAGACAAGGTCGCCAAATAGCCGGTTTGCTTTTGTTCCACATAACCGAATGGCGTGGCAAGCTGGCGATGGCTATCTGGTTTGATGGCTTGCAAATAAGCTTGATAAGCCGAGTCTTGCTGGCGTTTTTGGCAATTTTGGGCTTCTTGCTGGCTTTGAAAAATGCGCAGCATGGGTTTTTCGATAAAAAAAGCTTGCCCGAAAAACGCCGCCAAGTCGGCGTAATAGCTAATGGCGGCAGGCAACAATTGCTCGATGTCGGTAGTTTTGACAAAGCGCATACCAGTAATCGGGTTGATTAATCCAGCGGCGATTTGCGAGGCATTTTCCAAGCCGTTATCAACAATGATAACCTTGCAACCACGGCGCAGCAGCTGCCACGCCAGCAAACTGCCCGCCAAACCTTGACCGACGATGAGATAGTCCGTTTGCATCTATCGGCAAAACGACAAAAACATGCCTTTGTTCGCAGTTACGGCTTTGCCGACAAACGCTGTTGCCATACCGCCAGTTTCGCTTTCAATTCGTCGCTATCCAAGGTGGTCAATTGCCGTTTGTTGAGCAAGCGTTTGCCCGCCACCCACACATCGGTCACTTGCTGGCGGTTGGCGGCGTAAACAATTTGCGAGATGGGATCAAACAGCGGCTGGGTTTCCAGTTCCGACAAGTCAATGGCAATCACGTCGGCGGCTTTGCCTATCGTCAACGAACCGATTTCATCCGCCAAACCCAAGGCTTTCGCGCCGTTGAGGGTCGCCATGCGCAGCGCCGTCATCGCCGGTACGGCACTGGCGTCGCTGGCGACTGCTTTGGCAAGCAACGCCGCCGTGCGCATTTCGCCCAGCATATCCAAATCGTTATTGCTGGCGGCACCGTCCGTGCCTAAAGCCACATTGATGCCCGCCGCCAGGCATTGCGCAACAGGGCAAAAACCGCTGGCGAGTTTCAGGTTGGATTCTGGACAATGCACGATATGCGCACCTTGCTCGGCAACCAAGGCGATTTCGTCAGCCGTCAATTGCGTCATGTGTACGGCGATAAACGCGGGCGACAACAAGCCTAACTCGTGCAAACGTTGCAGCGGGCGTTTGCCGGATTGTTGCTGGGCGCTGTCGACTTCGAAGGCCGTTTCGTGGACGTGCATATTAATTGGAATATCCAGCTCGTCGGCGTAGGTGCGGATTTTTTGCAGCGGTTCGTCCGATACCGTGTACGGCGCATGAGGAGCAAAGCTGGTGCGGACCAGTGGTTGCTGGCGCAATTCGTCATGTAAGGCCAAGCCTTTGTTAATGTAGGCATCGCCGCTTTCCGCCCAAACACTGGGAAAGTCGATGACGACAAAACCTACGCAAGCACGGATGCCATGCTGCACGGCCTGTTGCGCGGTAATGTCGGGGAAAAAATACATGTCGTTAAAACAGGTGGTGCCGCCGCGCAGCATTTCGGCAATCGCCAAGTCCGTGCCGTCTTTGACAAAGGCTTCGCTGACCCATTTTTGCTCCAAAGGCCAGATATGGTTTTGCAGCCAATCCATCAGCGGCAAATCGTCGGCAATGCCGCGCAGCAGGCTCATCGCCGCGTGGGTATGGCAATTGACCAAACCTGGCAACAGCGCATGGTCGGGCAAGTGTTCGGTATGTTTGGCTTGATAGTGTGCCGTTGCTTCACTGCTGGGCAGCAGGTCGATTATTCTGCCGTTATTGATGACAAGGGCATGGTGGTCGTAGGTTACGGATGCCGGTTCAACGGGTATAATCCAACGGGCGTGGATGACGGTATCGACGGTTTGCATGGCTGCCTCTGTGCTAAGTTGGATATTTTGTGCCTTCCCTCACCGCCAGCCCCTTTTCTAAGAAAACTGCCAATGCCGTGGATTGACACGATTTAGCCTGCAATTATAACTTTTTACTCTTGGATATTGATAACAATGACCCAGCAAAACCCATTGTCCGTGCAAGCCCTGCAATGGACGGGCGATTCTTTAAAAGTATTGGACCAACGGCAATTGCCGGACACCATCGCTTACGATGACTACCAAGATGCCGCTGGCGTGTTTGATGCCATCGTCACCATGCGCGTACGCGGCGCACCGGCGATTGGCATTGCCGCCGCTTATGGCGTGGTTTTGTCGGCACAGCAACATCTTGCCGCCGACCCCCAACATTGGCAAGCCAAGGTACGCACCGACATTGACAAGCTGGCGCAATCGCGCCCGACCGCCGTCAATTTATTTTGGGCTTTGGAACGCATGAAAGCCTTGCTGGCGCAGCCTTTGGAAAATCCGCTTGCCGAACTGACCGCCTGCGCCGAACACATCCACGCCGATGACATTGCCGCCAACCGTCTGATGGGCGAAGTGGGGGCGGACTTATTGCAAGGCGCAAAAGGTGTGCTGACCCATTGCAATACCGGCGCGCTGGCAACGGGCGGCTATGGAACGGCGTTAGGTGTCATCCGCAGCGCGTATCGGCGCAAACCACTCAGCGTCTTTGCCGGCGAAACCCGCCCATGGCTGCAAGGCGCAAGGTTAACGGTTTGGGAGTTGGCGCAAGACAACATTCCCGCCACGCTGATTGCCGATTCGGCAGCGGCCTGGCTGATGCAAACCGGTGCCATCGACTGGATTATTGTCGGTGCCGACCGCATCGCCGCCAATGGCGACACTGCCAACAAAATCGGCACTTACTCACTGGCAGTGTTGGCAAAACACCACGGCGTTAATTTTATGGTGGTCGCCCCAACGTCAACGATAGACTTCACTATCGACAGCGGCAAACAAATCGCCATTGAAGAACGCAACGCCAGCGAATTGCTACCCGCAGCGTATTTAAAAGGTGGCTCTATCGTGAGTGCTTGGAATCCGGTGTTTGACGTGACACCCGCGTCGCTCATTACTGCCATCGTCACCGAACGGGGCATTGTGTTAAATCCTGCCGAACAAGGCGTGAGAGGCTTATCATGATTTTCAACAAAAAAGGCAATAATCCGCTGCTGGCGGCAGGCTTTCTATTTAAAGGCTTGCATTGGTTAAGCAAACCGGAATTGCGGGCGTATATTTTGATTCCCGTGCTGATTAATTTGGCCCTGTACAGCACGGTGCTGGTGCTAGGCTATTACTATGTCAACGAACTGATCGCCCGCTTTATCCCCGATTGGCTGCAATGGTTAGATTGGCTGCTGTGGCCGTTGTTTTTCATCGGCTTTTTTATCGCCGGTTTTTTCACGTTTACCCTGTTAGCCAACCTGATAGCCGCACCGTTCTACGGCAAACTGGCCTTAAAAACCCAAGCCTTGCTCAACGGCGATACGGCAGACATCATCGAACCGCCGCTGATGCAAATGCTCAATGCCGAACTCAAACGCACAGCGTATTTCATCACCCGCGCTTTGCCGCTGTTGGTATTGTCGGTTATTCCTGGATTAAATTTACTCGCACCGTTTGTGTGGGGATTGTTTGGCGCATGGGGCATGGCATTGGAATACTTCGCCTATCCGTTGGAAAACCAAGGCGTATTGTTTGAAGAACAAAAACAACTCGCCAAAAGTGTACGGCTAGGCGCACTCAGCTTTGGCGGCGTAGCTGCGTTTGGCTCCAGCCTGCCGTTTGTGAATATTATCGTTGCACCAGCTGCGGTGATTGGCGCGACGATGTATGTGCATGAGTTGAACAAGGTGGCTGATTAGAGCAATCTAAAAACAGCTGCTGGGCAGGCAGTGCAGGATGGTTATAGCGGTTGGTTTTGTGGGATCGCTAAAACCATCTATGCAGTAGGGTACATATTGCGTATCTTTTGAAATGCCGAAATATTAGTCCGTTTTCAATAGGTACGCGGTGCGTTCCCTACAGTTTTAACTTTTATTTCTTAGCAATGGCATTCCAAGCCGCCAGCCAGCATTGTGATTGGTAGGCGTCGGCTTTTTTGTCGAGATCACCGCTCAGCACCAGCTTTAAGGTTTGGTTGATGATGCCGAAGAAGTAACCGAACACCAGCATGGCGTCGATGCTGCGGATTTCGCCAGCGCGGATACCGGCTTGGATGATTTTGTTGATTTTGATGAACGGCGGGGTTTCCAGCAGGGGTTTTTCGTCGGGCAGGAATTCGTTGAGCTTTAACACCAATAAGAACTGCATGACATAAGGGGCTTCGTCGGTCAGTTTAAACAGCAAATCGACAATGCCGCGCAGCTGTTCCGAGGGTTTTTGGTTGCGCCGCCTGATGTCGTCGATGGAGATGTTCAGGCTGTCGATGATGTTGGCGTAAAGCTTTGCCGCAATCATTTGTTTGCTTTTAAAATGTTGGTAGAGGGTGCTGGTGGTTTTTATGCCCGCAGCTTCGGCGATGTCCAGTAAGGAAGTGTTGAAATAGCCTTTTTGGGCAAACAGTTTTAATGCCGCCAGCAGTATTTCATCTTGGGTTTCAGCTTTACTGTGTAAATTATCTTTTTCTTGATCCATGTTATCGTTTAACAGCCAATTCATGGGCTGTATCAGTTAATTGTTATTAAAATCATCAGCTTAAAAAGCTAGGATTTGCATACCGCTAGGCTGTCGGGTTTCTGCCCAAAGCGGCTTTTAAGTAATTGACCATCGACCATAAAGTCAGCGCCGCTGCCACATAAAGCAGCACCATACCAATGGTGTTGACGGGAATGCCGTATAAATCTTCACGGTATAGCAATAGGCCAATGGACAACATTTGTGCGGCGGTTTTCCATTTTGCCAATTGCGATACTTTAACTTTTGCCCGCTGGCCGACTTCTGCCATCCATTCCCTCAGCGAGGCGATGGTGATTTCGCGACCAATAATAATGGCGGCAGGAATCGCCAAATAGGGTGTAGCCTGTTGCTGGACGATCAGCACCAGCACGCAAGCAACCATAAGTTTGTCGGCAACGGGATCCAAAAACGCGCCAAATGGCGTTTCCATCTTCATTTTGCGCGCCAAGTAACCGTCCAACCAATCAGTGAAGCCCGCCAATACAAAAATCAGCGTGCACAGGACATTGGAATACGCCCACGGCAGATAGAAAGCCACTGTCAGCAAAGGGATCAGGGCAATTCTAAGCAGGGTGATGTTGGTTGGTAAATTAAATTCAATACTCATCATGATGATGAAAGTGTTCGTAAATCCGTTGCGCCAATTGCTTGCTGATGCCGTCGATATTGCCCAGTGCATCCACACCGGCATTTACGATACCTTGCAAACCGCCAAACTGTTTCAATAAAAGTTGCCGCCGCTTGGCGCCCAATCCGTCTATGCTTTCCAATACCGATTGCTGCTTGGCTTTGCCGCGCCGCTGCCGGTGTCCGGTGATGGCAAAACGGTGGGCTTCGTCGCGGATGTGTTGGATTAATAACAACCCGCTTGCGCCTGGCGAAAAATCTATTGGCTGTTCCTGATCGACCAAAATGAGTTTTTCCATGCCGGGTTTGCGATCAGGGCCTTTGGAAACTCCTACTATCATAACATTGTTTATCGCTAATTCCTCTAGTGCCTTTTGCGCTTGATTGACTTGGCCTTTGCCGCCGTCGATAAACAAAATGTCAGGGGCTTCGTGTTCGCCTTGTTTCAAACGTTTGAAACGCCGCAAGACGGCTTGGTGGATAGCCGCATAATCATCTCCACCGGTTATGCCTTCGATATTAAAACGCCGGTAGGATGACTTGACGGGGCCTTCGCGGTCGAACACCACGCACGAAGCCACGGTTTGTTCACCTTGGGTGTGGCTGATGTCAAAACACTCCAAGCGTTTGGGCAATTCGCTGCAACCCAGCTCTTCTTGCAGGCTTAAAAATCTGCCGTACAACCCTTGTTTGTCGGCGAGCTTGCTGAGCAGGGAGTTTTCGGCATTGGTGCAGGCCATTTGCAGCCATTTTTGCCGCTCGCCCCGCACTTTGGCACTGATGGCGACATTATGTTTGGCTTGCTCTGCCAACACTTGCATCAGTAATTCGGCTTGTGCCGGCGCATGGCTGACGATCAGTTCGCCCGGAATGGGCTTGCCTAAATAGTATTGTGGGATAAACGCCTCGACAATCTCTTCGGGTGTTTGTTCGTGGCTGATTTTAGGGAAGAAAATTTTATTGCCTAAATGTTGCCCGTTGCGGATGAAGAACACTTGGATGCAGGCCACGTTCAGCTTGCTGACACAGGCAATAATATCGACATTGCCTTTTTCGCCGTGGATAAAATAGCGTTCCAATACCGAACGCAGGCGCGCGATTTGGTCACGGTAGGCGGCGGCTTGTTCAAACTCCAAGTGGCTGCTGGCCTGTTCCATGCGCGCAATCAGCTGCTCCACCAACAAGCCGCCGTGGCCTTCCAAAAACATCACCGTGCTATCGACATCTTGGGCATAATCGGCGCTGCTGACCAACTCCACACAAGGGCCGGTGCAACGTTTGATTTGGTATTGCAAGCAAGGTCGGGTGCGGTTGTTGTAAACGGTATCGTCACACTGGCGGATAGGAAACAGCTTTTGCAAAAGCTTTAAGCTTTCCTTGGCTGCCAGCGCGTTTGGATAAGGGCCAAAGTAGCGACCGCGCTTTTTTTTGGCGCCACGGTGCAAAGTAATTTGCGGAAAAGGATGCTCACTAGACAGAAAGATGTACGGAAACGATTTGTCGTCGCGCAGCAGGATGTTGTAATGCGGCTTGTGGCGTTTGATGAGCTGGCATTCCAGCAGTAAGGCTTCGCCTTCGGTGTGGGTGACAGTGACTTCAATATGGCTGACTTTAGCCACCATCGCCTGTTGTTTGGGGGCTGCGTTTTGGCTTCTAAAATAACTGGAAACACGGTTTTTTAAATTCTTGGCCTTTCCGATGTAAATGATTTCATCGTGCTCGTCGAACATTTTATAAATGCCCGGACGCGTGGTCAGATTTTTTAAAAATGTTTTAACGTCAAAACCTTGTTGGGAAACATCGTTTTGATCTTCTTGTTCTGTCATCTTTCGCCGCGTTTTGGTTTGTCTGAAGCTTGCTTTATAAAATTAACCTTCCGTTGTTGAGCCTTCCAGCACGTTGATTGTCAACACACCCGGCTATTTTATGTTTACTGAATCCGTTGGCGACAAACTCATTCACGACATTGAATTAGTGCCACGTTCCGAGAAATAAACAACAAACCGCCAAACCGGAAGGGGCGCTTTGCCCCTTCCATTCTGCACCCGCTCAACAGCAAACGCAATTACGTCCCTGTTGCTTGGCTTCATACAGTTTGACATCTGCCGAATCAATGAGGGATTTTACCGTTGACCCCCTGTGGTTCACCTGCAAACCAATGGATACGGTGACACTGGGCAACAATCCACCATCGACGTGGAAAATTTTTGTTTCTGCTATGGTTTTACGAATTTTTTCCGCTATTTGCCTACCTTCGTTAAGCGAAGTATTAGGCAGCAAAACTAAAAATTCTTCACCGCCATAACGGATGGCAAAATCATTCGGGCGTATCGTCTCCATTAAAACCTTGGCAATAACCGCTAAAACTTGATCTCCAGAAGAATGCCCCATGGCGTCGTTATAGTTTTTAAAGCGGTCAATGTCCGCCAACAGCAAACAGAGCGGCTGGCGATTTTCGATGCCCTGTGCCAACAAGGGCTGCAGGGTATTATCCAGCCAGCGGCGATTGTATAAGCCTGTCAAAGCGTCAATGTTGGCATGGTTAGTCAACTCGCCAATAATGGATTTGTCGGTGACGATGCATTCTGTATTGGCTTTGATCCATCCGCTCAACAATTTGAGCATATTACGGGCAATGGGATTGCAATCCGATATCATCGTTTGGATAAAGTCGCGGTGAACCGGTAAAACATGGCAATTTTCTTTGGCGACCACAAAAGCCGATGGCCTCACTTGGTCAATAATTGACAGCTCCCCCACTGAAACGCCTTTTTCCAGCACCCTAATTTCCGGCGAATCTAAAGCCCCAAAATGCAAGGCCAACCTGCCGGAAATAAGCAAATAGACATGATGGTTGTCACGATCAGGAGACAACAACACCTCCCCTTCATCTAAGACCATCAAGCTTGTGTGTGCCAACACCCGATACAAAACCTCTTCAGGCGCATCAAAAAATAGCTCTGTCTGTGCCAACTGTTGAATATCAATATCCATGATGTTTTCCTAAGTGCGGGCAAATTGACGATGGTAAAGGCTGCTGGTTAAAGAAATAACTGGATTAATCAATATAAAGCCGGTTTTATAAAACCTTGTAGGCACATGGTAAATTTCGACTTAAATTCTTGCTATAGCGTTTTGATTCTAATAAAAAAACAGTAGGATAGTAAAGCATTTGCACCAAAAATGAACATATTACGCTTTAGTATTTGCAAGCAAACCTTCAATAGTGACAAATACTTCATCAAACATAGCTTTATTAAGGCGGTTGGTCTGCACGTTGTAGCGGCTGCTGTGATACGAATCAACCAAATAGCGCCCCTCTGGCAACTCATGAACGGCATTATGGGCAAAGACTGCCGCACTTTGCTTTAGCTGATATGCTTTTAAAACAGCTTGGTGGGCAACTCTACCCAGCGCCAAGACCACCGCCCCCGATGGCAATGCATTAAGCTCGACCGCCAAAAAACGATTGCAAAGGTTAATCTCCGCACCGATAGGTTTGTTTTGCGGCGGCAAACATTTTACCGCGTTGGTAATACGGCAATTATTAAGCACCAATCCATCTTCCAACGATTCGGAAACAGGCCGATTGCCAAAACCAAATTCATATAAAGCCTGATACAGCAACAAGCCTGCATAATCACCCGTAAACGGCCTGCCCGTGGCATTGGCGCCGTGCATACCTGGCGCTAAACCGACCACCAAAAAACGGGCGTTGGCATCACCAAAAGGCGCGACCGGACGGGCGTGGTAGTGCGAATACTGCTGTTTGACTGCGTCCAAAAAGTCAGACAGTCTAGTACAAAGATGGCAGTCTTGATCGAAAAATTTTGTTTGCATAAGGGTTATTGGCGAAACGATGGCGACAAAAAAGGGCCTTTCGGCCCTTTCTGTAATTTTAACAAGCTATTCCGCTTATTCTTTTTCCGCTTCTTTCATGCTCAATCTGACGCGGCCTTGACGGTCGATTTCCAACACTTTGACGCGTACCACATCGCCTTCGTTCAGCTTGTCGCTGACTTTATCGACGTGTTCGTCAGAAATTTGCGAAATATGCACCAAGCCGTCTTTACCCGGCAAAATGGTGACAAATGCGCCGAAGTCCATCAAACGGACCACTTTGCCTTCGTAGATTTTGCCGACTTCGACTTCGTCAGTGATTTCTTCAATCAAACGGCGCGCTTCTTCACCAGCGGCTTTATCAACCGAGGCAATTTTAACCACACCGTCGTCAGTCAAATCAATGCTGGCACCGGTTTGTTCGGTGATGCCACGGATGGTGGCGCCACCTTTGCCGATCACTTCGCGGATTTTGCTAGGATCAATTTTAAAGCTGATGATACGCGGCGCGAAATCAGACATTTCTTCGCGGGTAGACGCTAAAGCTTTATTCATCTCACCCAAGATATGCAAACGGCCTTGTTTGGCTTGTTCCAACGCGGTTTTCATAATCTCGGCAGTGATGCCGTCGATTTTGATGTCCATTTGCAAAGCGGTGATGCCTTGTTCAGAACCCGCCACTTTAAAGTCCATATCACCTAAGTGGTCTTCATCGCCCATGATGTCAGACAAGACGGCAAAACGGTCGCCTTCTTTAATCAGACCCATCGCAATACCGGCTACGGGGAATTTAATGGGTACGCCAGCATCCATCAAAGCCAAGCTGCTGCCGCAGACGGAAGCCATTGAGCTGGAACCGTTCGATTCGGTAATTTCAGAAACCACGCGGATGGTATACGGGAATTCTTCCATATTCGGCAACACCGCCGCCACGCCACGTTTTGCCAAGCGACCATGACCGATTTCACGGCGTTTTGGCGAACCGACTTGACCAGTTTCGCCCACGCTGTACGGAGGGAAATTGTAGTGCAACATAAACGGTTCTTTGTATTCACCCGCCAATGCATCAATGATTTGCGCATCACGTTGTGTGCCTAAAGTCGCCACGACAATCGCTTGGGTTTCACCGCGTGTGAACAAGGCTGAACCATGGGTACGTGGCAATACGCCAGTACGGATGCTGATCGGACGGATGGAGTCCAATGCACGTCCGTCGATACGTTTGCTTTCGTTCAAAATTGCATTGCGGACGATAGTGTATTCCAAGTGTTCGATGATGCCACGGATAGCCATCACATCGTACTCGCCTTCCGCAGTCAGTTTTTCAACAACTGAGTTACGGATAGCTTTGAGCTGTTCTTGTCTGACCAATTTTTCCGGTACTTGGTAAGCGGCTTTGATCGCAGCTTCAACTTCGGCCTTCACCAAACCCACCAATGTTTCATTGGCTTCTGGCGCTGTCCAAGCAATGGCGCTTTTGCCTGCTTCAGCAGCAAATTCGTTAATGGCGTTAATGGCGGTCTGCATTTGCTCGTGACCGAACAAGACTGCGCCCAACATGACTTCTTCTGACAAACCCGCTGCTTCGGATTCAACCATCAACACCGCATGGGCCGTACCGGCAACCACTAAGGTCAATTGCGATTCTTTTAACACGGCAGGCGATGGGTTTAGTACATAAGCACCGTCTTTATAACCCACACAAGCTGCGCCGATAGGTCCGTTAAACGGTAAACCGGACACTGCCAAGGCAGCGGAAGCCCCTAGCAAAGCAGGAATTTCAGGATCCACTTCAGGGTTTAGCGATACGACCGTGGCAACGATTTGCACTTCGTTGGTGTAGCCTTCAGGAAATAACGGGCGGATAGGCCGGTCAATCAGTCGTGAAGTTAAAGTTTCTTGTTCGCTAGGACGGCCTTCGCGTTTAAAAAAACCACCAGGAATTTTGCCCGCTGCGTAGGCTTTTTCCATGTAATTGACAGTCAATGGAAAAAAGTCGCCACCGTTGGCTTCTTTTTTACCGACAACAGTCACCAATAAAGTGGTACCGTCGACATCTATGATGACGGCACCGTCGGCTTGGCGGGCGATTTCGCCGGTTTCCAAGGTGATGGTGCGGTCGCCATACTGAAATTGTTTCCTAATAGGAGTCACTATAAGGTTCCTTTGCGTAGAGGTTATTTAAGATGGGAAGGCTTTTGGTAAAAGCCTCAAAAGCAGAAACGACACCCAAGTGCCGTTTCTTTGATTGCATTACTTGCGTAAACCAAGACGCTCGATTAATGAACGGTAACGGTCATTATCTTTGTTTTTTAAGTAGTCCAACAATTTACGGCGTTGGTTAACCATGCGCAACAAGCCGCGACGGGAATGGTTGTCTTTTTTATGGGCGGCGAAGTGCGGGGTCAAATGGGTGATGTGCGCGGTCAATAAAGCAACTTGCACTTCTGGGGAGCCTGTGTCAGTTTCAGTCAAACGGTATGCTTCGACAACGGCTTTTTTTTGTTCTGCGGTAAATGGCATTGCTAATCCCTATAAGATTAAATGTTAAAAAATAATAAAGCCGATAAAAATCGGCTTTGGTTAGCCCGTATCCGCGATAGGGTGCAGATACCGGCGTTTTATGTCACGTTAGATAGTTTTATTAACGTTGTTCATTGTTTAAATTAAACAATTTTTTCGGTGCTAGTTTACCATCCATTAGCATTTCACCCAACCCCAAAAAGTCGGCGGCGTGGTAGATGCGGACAGTACCTGGCAGGGTTTCAGCCAGCAGGCTTAAGTCTACAATGATGCTTTGCCCATATTTAATGCTTTGGGCTTGCCCGTCAGCCAAGATGACGGCGGGCAGGCTTTGCAAAGGCTCGTCAACGGGCAATAAGCAGTTTTCCAAGGCTTCGCCATCCATTGCTTGCAATTGTTCAAGCGTGTAAGCATCCGTCAAATGGAATTGCCCAGCCTGAACGCGCCGAAGCGCCGTCACTGTCGCGCACGTGCCTAGCGCATGGCCTAAATCTTCCGCCAATGAACGGATGTAAGTGCCTTTTGAACAAGCGACATCCAGTTGCAATTGCCCTTCGGAAAAACCCAGCAAAAGCAGTTGGCTAATGGTGATCCGGCGGGCTTTTCGCTCAACGGTCAGCCCTGCCCTCGCCAGTTCGTATAATTTTTTGCCATTCAGCTTTAAAGCTGAATACATGGGCGGCACTTGTTCAATTTCGCCGGTAAAATCTTGTAAACAAGCGTGTATTTGCTCAAGCGTCAGATCCGGAATGGGCAAGGTATTGATGACAGCCCCTTCGGCATCGCCGGTGTCGGTCATGACGCCCAAACGCACGGTGACGTGGTAGCGTTTGTTGTCGTCCAACATCAGACCGGACACTTTGGTGGCCTCACCAAAGCATAAAGGCAGCAAGCCTGTTGCCAAAGGATCGAGTGCGCCAGTGTGACCCGCTTTGTTGGCATTAAACAAATGCCGCACTTCTTGCAAGGCACGGTTTGAAGACACACCCAGACGCTTATCCAGCAGCACGATGCCATGGACATCGCGCCCCGATTTGCGTTTGCCCATGGCTTATTCCTCGCTAGGCTTTTCTATATTGCTGAGCAATTCCGCCACACGCATACCGGTGTCGAAAGAGTCATCATAATGAAAACGCAGTTCGGAAATATGCCGCAAACGCATCCGTTTTGCCAACAAGTGGCGGATAACGGGCGACAATTCGTTCAACACTTTTACGTTGGCACGTTTACCGGCATCATCGGCATTCAGCACGGTGACGTAAATTTTTGCCACCGCCAAATCTTTGGTGACATCGACTTCGTTAATAGTGACAAAGCCCAAACGGCTGTCGTCAATTTCACGCTGCAAAATAAATGACAATTCCTTTTGCATTTGTGACGACACGCGGGCATTACGCCCAAACTCTTTTGGCATAGTCTTTATAAAACCCGTCTGACTTCAGTGCGTTCAAAGACTTCGATTTGATCGCCGGCTTGCACATCGTTGTAGTTTTTAACGCCAATACCGCACTCCATGCCCATTTTGACTTCGCTAGCGTCGTCTTTAAAGCGGCGTAGCGATTCCAATTGGCCTTCGTAAATCACCACGTTTTCGCGCAAGACACGGATCGGCAAGTTTTTCTTGACGTAACCTTCCACCACCATACAACCGGCAATCGCGCCAAATTTGGGTGATTTGAAGACATCGCGCACCTCGGCAAGACCGACGATTTGTTCTTTGATTTCCGGCGCCAACATGCCGCTGATGGATTTTTTGACTTCGTCGATGGCATCGTAAATGACGCTGTAATAATGCAAATCCACGCCTTTTTCTTCGATCAGCTTTCTGGCGGTGGCATCAGCACGGACGTTAAAGCCCATCAAGATAGCGCCCGAGGCCAAGGCCAAGTTGACGTCGCCTTCGTTAATGCCGCCGACGCCTCCAAAGATGACCTTAACTTCCACTTCCTCATTCGACAAGGCGACCAGCGAACCGCGCAATGCTTCAAGACTGCCTTGCACGTCGGTTTTGATAACCAAGTTGACGCTGGCGATTTCGCCGGAAGCCATTCTGGAAAACACTTCATCCAATTTGGACGCTTGTTGCGCCGCATGACGGGTCGATTTTTTGCGCTCTTCACGATGTTTCGCCAAGTCTTTGGCAACCCGCTCGTTTTGCACCACCAAAAATTCGTCGCCTGCATTCGGTGTGCCGGACAAGCCTAAAATTTCCACCGGCACTGAAGGGCCCGCTTCTTTGATGACTTTGCCGTTTTCGTTGAACATGGCGCGCACGCGACCGTATTCATGACCGCATAGGATCATTTGTCCGTTTTCCAGCGTACCTTTTTGGATCAACACGGTTGCGACCGCACCGCGGCCTTTGTCCAAACGCGATTCGATGACGATACCGGAAGCCGCACCTTCGACAGGGGCTTTCAGTTCCAAAATCTCGGTTTGTACAATCAAGGATTCAATCAAATCGTCGATGCCTTCACCGGTTTTGGCGGAAATTTTCAGGAACTGCACATCACCGCCCCATTCCTCTGCCAACACATTGATGGCTGACAATTCTTGCATGACTTTGTCAGGGTTGGCATCGGGCTTGTCGATTTTGTTCATGGCGACAATAATCGGCACGTTGGCAGCTCTGGCGTGTTCAACGGCTTCTTTGGTTTGTGGCATCACGCCGTCATCAGCGGCGACCACCACGATGACCACGTCGGTGACGTGTGCACCACGCGCCCGCATGGCGGTAAACGCAGCGTGGCCTGGGGTGTCAAGGAAGGTGACCGAACCGTGGTCAGTTTTCACTTGATACGCACCGATATGCTGGGTAATGCCACCCGCTTCGCCAGCAGCAACGCGGGTTTTCCGGATGTAGTCGAGCAACGAAGTTTTACCGTGGTCGACGTGACCCATGATGGTGACAATCGGCGCTCTGGGTTTATGAACACGGTTGTCTTCTTGCAATACCTCGGCGAGCATTTCTTTTTCAAGATCGTCATCGCTTTGCATGATGGCTTTGTGACCCATTTCTTCAACCAGAATAACGGCAGTATCTTGGTCGATACTTTGGTTGATAGTGGCCATAATGCCCAGCTTCATCAAATGCTTGATGACCAAAGCGGCTTTGACGTTCATTTTTTGAGCCAAATCCGACACGATAATGTGTTCAGGTACCGTCACATCGTAAGTGATCGGTGCAACCGGCATTTCAAACTGGTGGCGGCTGTCACTTTGCACGTGGCTTTTTTGGTTTTGCTTGCCACCTTTGCGTTTGTTCCGTTTGCCGTCTTTAGGCGATGGTTTGATTGAGCCTTCTTCCTGTTTTTTACGGAATTGCCCTTCTTGCTTAGCTTCTGCCATTTGCCTTACTTTTTCAGCGTTGCGTTTGATGGATTCTTCAAGACGGCGTTCTTTTTCCTGTTGTTTCTTTTTAGCTTCGTCCGCTTCTTTGTCTTTCAACTTAACAGGCTTATCCTGCTTAACTTTTTTGTCTTCCTTGACTTTTACGGTAGCGTATTTGTCTTCGGGTTCCACTTCCGCGTCATCCGCAATGACATTGGCTACTGGCTCGACGCGTTCCGCAACTGGTTCAGCAACATCTTTCTGAGGCACTTCTGCTTGGACTTCGGCAGTCACCTCAACAGTAACGGGTTCGCTTTCGACGACAGAAACCGGTGCAGCAACTTCCGCAACAATTTCCGCTTCCGGCATGGCGCTTTGCGCCACTTCAGGCTTTTGTTCGCTGGCTTCCAGTTCTTGTGGGCGTTTGATGTAGGTTTTCTTTTTGCGAACCTCAACACTGATGGTTTTGGTCGAGGTGCCAGGCGCGCTGGCTTGCTTGATTTCCATCACTTTGCGGCGTTCCAGTGTGACACGTCGGGGTGCTGAACTATTATCGCCTTCGCTTTTGCCATGACGTTTACGCAAATGGCTCAGCAATTGCATTTTTTCGTCTTCGCTAATCACGTCATCAGGGGCAGTTGCCGATAATCCTGCTTCTTTTAGCTGTTCCAAAAGCCTTTCCAGTGGGATCTTTACCACTTCAGCCAATTGCCGTACTGTCTTATCACTCATATCCTGCCCCTATCCTTACTCACCCATTTCAGCAAACCAAGGCTCACGCGCCTTCATAATTAATTTTGCTGCCCGTTCTTCATCAACGCCTTCGAATTTTACTAAATCATCAACTGATTGTTCCGCCAAATCGTCCATTGTAATAATGCCTTGGCTTGCTAAGTCATAGGCCAAATCGGTGTCCATGCCTTCCATTTCCAGCAAATCTTGCGCCGGTTCTGCCGTTTCAATTTTTTCTTCGGCAGCAATTGCGCTAATCAACAAGGCATCTTTAGCGCGGCTTCTAAGTTCTTCCACCAAATCTTCGTCAAAGCCTTCGATCTCCAACATTTCACTGACCGGCACGTAGGCGATTTCTTCAACCGCATTAAAGCCCACTTCCATCAGAATGGTGGCGATGTCTTCATCGATGTCGAGCTGATCCATGAATAACTGAATGGTTTTTTGCGCTTCTTCTTCACTGTTTTGTGAGGCTTTGGAAGCATCGATCACATTCAGTTCCCAACCTGTCAACTGCGAGGCCAAGCGCACGTTCTGACCACCCCGACCAATGGCTTGGGAGAGGTTTTCAGAAGCCACTGCCAAATCCATGCTGTGTTTGTCTTCATCAACAATAATCGATTGGATTTCCGCAGGCGACATGGCGTTGATGACATATTGCGCTTCGCTAGGATTCCAAAGGATGATGTCAACGCGCTCGCCAGCCAATTCGTTGGTGACCGACTGCACGCGCGAGCCGCGCATACCGACGCAAGCACCGACTGGATCCATACGTGGGTCGTTGCTTTTGACCGCCAGTTTGGCCCTTGAGCCAGGATCGCGCGCCGCGCCCATGATGGTGATTTTGCCTTCGCTGATTTCCGGCACTTCCAAGCGGAATAAAGCGATCAACAATTCTGGCGCGGTACGGCTAACAAACAGTTGCGGGCCACGCTGTTCTAAGCGCACGTCTTTAAGGTAGCCACGCACACGGTCGCCAATACGGATGGATTCACGCGGGATCATGTCTTCTTTGGCGACAAACGCTTCAACATGACCGCCCAAATCCAAATATAAACTGCCTTTTTCTATGCGTTTGACAATACCGGTGATAAGTTCACCAATGCGGTGTTTGTAAGCATCGACGATTTTTTTACGCTCGGCTTCACGGACTTTATGGATAATGGCCTGTTTGGCATGTTGTGCGGCGATACGGCCAAATTCGACCGATTCAATTTCTTCTTCGACAACATCCCCTACTTTTATATCAGGGTCATCCAATTGCGCCACTTCCAGCAGCACTTGGGTGGTCGGAAACTCAACATCGCCATCCAGCAGCGGGTTGGCATCAACAACATCCCATTGGCGATAAGTTGAATAATCGCCGGTTTTCCGGTCGATATGGACTCTGGCTTTTATCGGGTTGAGGTGGCGTTTAATGGTAGCCGCTTCCAATGCCGACTCGATGGCCTGAAAGACGATTTCCTTTTCAATTTCCTTTTCATTGGAGAAAACCTCGACTACCAACAAAATCTCTTTATTTGCCATTTGCAGCTCCTTTTCCGATATTTTTATTGAATGAACTTAAGTCAGGCACTAAACGTGCTTTACTCATGGCACTAAATGGCACGCCGTATGACTGCCCAGCCTCCACCAATGTGATGGTTTCCCCCTCCACCTTGTCGATCAGGCCGGTAATTTTGCGTCTACCGTTGAAAGGTTTGAATAAGCTGACCAATACCTTGCTGCCAATATACCGCTCAAACTGGCTGATTTTGAAAAAAGGCCGGTCTTCACCGGGTGAAGAAATTTCTAATTGATAGACATCGGATATGGGGTCTTCCACATCCAATACACCACTGACTTGATGGCTGACTTTGCTGCAATCATCAACGTTGATGCCGTTTTCGCTATCAATATAAATTCTTAGGCAGCCATTTTTGGGATGGGGATAATATTCAACCCCAACACATTCATAGCCTAAACCTTCAACAATTGGCTCTATCAAGTCAACCAAATGCTCAGGAGCCTGCTTCATTGTTTCCTCACTTACTTTCGCACAAAAAAAAAGAGCCTACGGCTCTTCCATAACTCATCATGTCAGCTTCCAAAACCGAAGCCCATAAATTAAAAAACCCCAAAAAGGGGTTTCTTTGTCTGGTAGCGGGGGCTGGATTTGAACCAACGACCTTCGGGTTATGAGCCCGACGAGCTACCAAGCTGCTCCACCCCGCGATTAATAAAGCGATTATACTGATATTTTAATAAATATCAATTCTTTTATAAATTTAAATGCATTTATTTTCTAACATCAAAAAACTTACAGCCATGAACGCAACGCCCACAACAGTATTGCTGCAAATACGCCCGCCAACACATCGTCCAGCATAATGCCAAAACCGCCTTGCACTTTCCTGTCTGCCCATTTGATGGGCCAGGGTTTGACAATGTCAAAAAATCTGAACAGGACAAAACCCAAACCAACGTTTTGCCAAGTTGGCGGTACTGCCCACATGGTGATAAGCAAACCGGCGATTTCATCCCAGACGATACCACCAAAATCGTGTTCACCGAGCTTTTTGGCGGCAACATCACAAATCCAAATACCTACCACCGTTGCCAACAAGGTCAGTAAGCTGTAAACCAGTAAATCGGTTTGGGCAATCAGAAGATATAAAGGAATGCCGGCAACCGTACCGAACGTACCCGGCGCTTTTTTTGCCAAACCCGACCCAAAACCAAACGCCAAGAACAGCACAGGATCGGTCAAAATCTGTTTGGGCGTGAGTTTGTTGCGCCCCACTTCATTAAGAAAAATGTTCAAAGCCTTTTACCGTCAGGGGCTGGGTTTGCCCAGCTTTGGTTAAACGCAAACCGGATGCTGGTTCAATGACACCAATTTTTGTACAGGGAAAATCACAAATCTCTGCAAACTCGTCAGCTTTATCGGCACCGACGGTAAAGCACAATTCATAATCATCGCCCGCGACCAAAGGCATCGCCCAATCGCCGGTATCATCAATATAAGTGTGTACGGCGGCTGACAGCGGCAAGGCTTGCCAATCCAAACAAGCACCGACGTGGCTTTGCTGCAGAATATGTCCCAAATCGCTTGCCAAACCGTCCGACAAATCAATGCAGGCGTTGGCATAATCGACCAACTGCAAACCTGCTGCAATCTGCGGATCAGGCTGATGAAAACGCCGCAACGCGGCAGCGGGGTTTTGACAAACATAGCCTTGGGCGATTTTTAAACCCAAACCCGCATCGCCTAGCGAACCAGTCAGATAGATGGCATCACCCACTTGCGCCGATGAGCGTTTTAAAGCTTTCCCGGCAGGTACAATCCCCATCGCCTGAACCGTTAACGTCAATGGCCCTGAAGTGGTGTCGCCGCCAATCAAATCGACTTGGTAACGCGCCGCCAAATTCAGCAAGCCTTTGGCAAAAGCAGCCAACCAAACTTCATCGGCGGCGGGCAAAGTCAGTGCCAACGTAATGGCAATCGGCTTAGCGCCCATGCTAGCCAAATCGCTTAAATTGACTGCCAGCAACTTATGGCCTAGAAGCTCCGGATCAGCACCGGCAAAAAAGTGGATGTTCTCCACCATCGTATCGGTGGTGATCGCCAACTCATAACCACTCGGTACCGCCAAGAGCGCACAATCATCGCCAACTCCCAAACGGGTGCTGCTATTTTTAGGCGTATGCTTAAAATATTTTTCGATGATGTTAAATTCTGCCATCCGCCTAAGTGCCTGCGTTATTTTTTAGCGGCTCTGGCCTTAACTTCCACCGCCCGTTTTTGCTGGGCGACTTTATCCAAAATACCGTTCACATAGCGGTGGCTGCCATCGGCACCAAAATGCTTAGCCAAATTAATGCTTTCATTAATAATGACCCGATACGGCATATCCAAGCGATACATCAGCTCGTAAGTACCCAAACGTAAAACCGCCCGTTCTACAGGATCGATCATATCCACTTGGCGGTCAACAAACTGGGTTAGGATTTCATCGATCTCGTCCAGATGTTCCGGTACACCGTGGAACAATTCCGTGAAATAATTTTTTTGGGCATCTTTTAAGCGGTCTTCTTCGTGAAACTGGACTTCGATTTGACTTAAATTTTGTCCGGTCATCTGCCATTGGTATAAGGCTTGGACTGCCGCCTGCCTGGCATGGGTGCGGGCCTGGCTCATCAAACTTCCATATTTTTGAACAAGCTGACCATCTCGATAGCAGACAACGCCGCTTCCGCACCTTTGTTACCGGCTTTTGTGCCTGCGCGTTCAATAGCTTGTTCGATGGTATCAACGGTCAACACACCAAAACTGACGGGAACGTCGTATTGCAAAGACACCTGCGCCAAACCTTTCACGCACTCGCCCGCCACATATTCAAAATGCGGCGTGCCGCCACGGATCACCGCACCAATGGCGATAATCGCATCGTACTTTTTGCTGGCGGCAACACGCTGCACCACCATCGGTAATTCAAAAGCACCGGGGGCTTTAACGATATGGATGTCGTCTTTATCAGCGCCATGACGCACCAACGCATCAATTGCACCGCCTTCCAGCTGGTCAACAATAAAGCTGTTAAAGCGTGAAGCGACGATGCAGAATTTGCCGCCTTGGGCAGAAAATATCCCTTCAAAGGTTTTTATTTTTGACATTTTTTTCTCTATAGTTGAACAGTACAGGCCACTCACAGCCCATAAACCAAGCGGATGCTGTTATTTTTCGCAACGAAACAGCGCCGAAAATTTAATCGGATAGGTTAGCATCAAATGCCTCCCTGTGGAACCAGCCCACACTTAACAACGCCCCACTTCACCAACAGGAACCTATTTAATGGCAAAAATTAACACGATTATTTTTGATTTGGGCGGCGTCATCATCAATTTGGACATCCCGCGCACCACCCGCGCTTTTGAAGAACTAGGGGCAGCGAACTTTAACGAAAGCTACAGCCAATTGGCGCAAACGCCGTTGTTTGACGCGTTTGACAAAGGCTTGGTTTCGGAAACTGTTTTTTTCACCAACCTAAAACAACAGTTTGGGCTACCGCAGCCTATCGCCCGACTAGAACAGGCTTGGAATGCCATGCTGCTGGATTTCCCCGCCCATCGGCTTGAACAATTGCTGGACTACAAACAACGCTACAACCTGTTTTTGCTCAGCAACACCAATGTCACGCACGTGTGCGCCTTTGAAAAAACCTTATGGGATAGCCATAAAACCGCCAACTTACAGCCTTTTTTCCACAAAGTTTATTATTCTTGCGACATAGGCCTGCGCAAACCCGATGTGGAAATCTTCGAATTTGTGCTTGCCGACAATAGCTTAAAACCAGAAGAAACGGTGTTTATTGACGATACGCTCATGCACGTGGAAGCGGCACGTAGCTTGGGCATTAAGGCGGTACATTTGCCTAAGGGGGAAGAATTTAGTGCGGTTTTGGATGTTGTCCTTTAACGCACTACAACCGACAT
The DNA here is from genome assembly GCF_054657615.1 of Methylosoma difficile. Taxonomy (NCBI): domain Bacteria; kingdom Pseudomonadati; phylum Pseudomonadota; class Gammaproteobacteria; order Methylococcales; family Methylococcaceae; genus Methylosoma; species Methylosoma difficile. The sequence goes on from NZ_BAAHYJ010000001.1 coordinate 718,768, forward strand.
TTTTATTTCATTTCGCTGATTAATTGGCAATTGCTGGAATGAAGCAAATTGGCGCTATCTTTAAATCCAGTCAAGTGGTTGGAGTTAATTTTTAGGGTAATTCATAATTTGGTTGGTCACATGATTCTCCTATTTCGACTCCTAGTTGACATTCGAAGCTTGGCACTCAATGTCGACAGGGATCCAATGAGAACTGCCATTCAACGCCTGCGTCCATTGCCCCGAGCCGAGAAACTTAAAAACCAAGAGCCTGTGGCACGGATGTGCTGGAAAGGTTCTTTAGACAGGTGTGTTGATTGAGAATGCCAGGTAATTATTAATCGTCTCAAAAGTTTCCGTCCGCCCGACACGCTGTATGCCTTAGGATACGACTAAGGTCTATGTGGAAACTTTTGAGACGATTAATATAAAGAAATTACCGATATTACCCGGCTATTTATCCTGGACAGATTTTTCAACAGTGCACTCCTTAAACCTAGCTAAAATTGTTGCCACATTCCACCACAAAGCCCTATCCATATTGTTGATATAGTCTGTGTCTACGTGGTGTATATGATAGTGGGGCGGTGGAGTGGGTAAATGACCGACAGGACTGTGCAATTCATATATTATTTTTGAATGATTCCATCCAACTCTGTGACAAAATTCATCCCAAATATTTTCTCCATTTATCTCAGCAATGATTCCTGCTTGAGCAGAAAACCCAAAGCGCCCATAGCTATATTTCGACCATAACTTATCAAGTATTTTTAAATCCTGGCAAGGAAGTTCATATATATCTCTATCGCCTAAAGTTCCAATCATGCCTGGCATATCCAAAGGGCCAAGGACTTCTCTCCCAGACGATCTGATTAACAAGCGGCTAGATTCTTGATTCGCTTCTTTCCATTGACTTGATTCTAATAAATTGCGCAAAGTATCATAGTTAATACCACAAGCAGACTTGATAACGTTGCATTTATTATAATTTTTTTGAATAGCACGTATTATCTTATCAGCTACGTTAGGCAGTCCTTTTGATGTAGAAGCAGCAAGTTTATCTGCAAGTAGCGGTGAATATTTAATAATGTCATTCTTACCTAGATTATGCCAAATCGGTAAGATAACTTTACCTTGCCCGTCTTCGCGGGCAACGAGTGCATCCAGCTCTTTTTGGGGCCATTCCTTTGCAAAAAAGGCATGGCTTAAAATCACCACTCCAAAATGAGATTGGGAAAGTCCATAGTCAATACTCCTCCGCAAACTATCTCCAAGTGTTAACTCAAAGTCGTCAAGCCATACTAAAATTCCATACTTTTGGAGAAGAAGTGCCAATGGTCGAGCAATTTCATCTTTATCCTCGCTAGCATGACTTACGAAAATGTCATAGTTCATGTTCTGTGCCTTTCACCAATTATCGATGATACAGTTTAAAGTATTTGAAAATACGCTGGTATTAATCGTCTCAAAAGTTTGCGTCCGCCCAACACGGTGTGCTTTAGGCTAGAACTAAGGTCTATGTGGAAACTTTTGAGACGATTAATATTTTGAGATCGTATCGCGATTGTAACGAAAAAAGCCCTTTAAAATTAATGAGTCGGTAATCGGTATGTACTTTTGGTATTGCTAATTTAAGATAGGTTTTAAATTTTTTAGCCATATTATTCAAATAGATATAAATAAAAAACTCTACGTGTTTAACAATGCCTTGTTTTCCACCTTAGAATGCAATTAGCCAATTAATTTATTCCATTGCGCTTTATGCTCAAACTTTAACGCTTCATCGTCTTCCAGCAATTTGACGTAATTTTCAATAAATTCAAACGTATCATCAAACAAGCGCAAGTAATTTTTCAAAGTAGGCATGATGCCATTAACAATCAATTGGCAACCATGCAAATTCGCAATTTTTCTACTTCATCTTTATGCATTCCAACCGTTGATAGGTTCTGCTTGGCTTGATATTCAATGAAAATATTCTGCGTTTACAACCCTTTGCAGTTCACTATTTGCAGACAAAAGCTGAGTTTTAATCGCAGCAGCGATTTCTTGAATCATTGGGATACAAACAGAATTGCCAATTTGCCGGTAGCGTTCTGAGGTGTTGTCGATCATTTTGAACTCATCAGGGAAGCCCATAATCCGGTAGCATTCTTTGATGGTTAGCTTGCGGACTTTACCTTGGTGGTAAATCCAAAACCGCCCTGACGTTTCTTGTGACGGTAAGGCCGGATGCAAGCCTTCCGTTGAATAAATCCGGTTGGGTTGTTTGTGGACGCGTGACAGATGTTCCGTGCCTGGCCTTACGCCCGCTTTTCTTATGGATTTATTGCGATAGCCAATAAAAATCAAGCCACTGTCTTGTACTTTATAATCGGTCAATAACGTATAAGGTTCATCCAAATATTCAAACACCGCATTTTCTTCCAGAAAATCCTTAAGGACGGGTTTGGGCTTGGTTTGCAAACGGGAAAAATCGAAGGCTTTGCTTTGATGACCCATAATGATGATCCGCTCGCGGTTTTGCGGCACACCGAAGTCAGAAGCGTTCAAAACTGTAGCCGAAACCACATAACCCAATTCTTCCAAATCTTTGATGATGACTTTTAGGGTGTTGCCGTTATCGTGATGAACCAAATGTTTGACGTTTTCCAGGAAAACCACTTTGGGTTTCTTTAAGGCAATAATCTGGAACACGTTATAAATTAAGGTGCCGCGCGTATCTTCAAAACCTTTCATTTTGCCGGATATGCTAAATGGCTGGCAGGGAAATCCTGCCGTTAGCACATCGTGTTCAGGAACAAGGTCTAAATCGAGCGTGGTAATGTCGCCAAAGGGTATGTCACCAAAATTACGCTGATAGGTTTTTTGGGCGTGGGGATTATTTTCACAAGTGAACACACATTGACCATTAACCGCTTGCAACGGGATTCTAAAACCGCCAATCCCTGCGAATAAATCGATAAACGTAAATTCCGGTTTGATTGGCGTTGGAAACGGCACACAAAATTCCGTCAACAAAGAAAGTTGCTGCGGGTAAGTCCAATTAACGGTGCATCTATCTGTAAGCATTAATTTCTTCGGATGGTTTCCAACAGCTCAACCGACATGTTCGGCAACTTCCAAATCAAAGCCGGATAAGGCGATGTATTTTTTCTGAGTGCCTAAGACCTTTAATTTATGCACACCCAAATCCGCCAAAATCCGTGCGCCGGTGCCGGTGGTGCGCCAGTCGGGATCGTTATTTTGTCCGGCGTTGGCAATGCCATTGTCCGCCAATTGATAAGCGTGGATCAGTTCGGCGAGGGCTTTGTTGTTTTCGCTTTGGCGGATAATCACCAACACGCCATTCCCTTCTTCAGCAATCTTTTGCATGGCCAAGCGCACGGGCATATTGCAATCGCTGCGTTTGGAGGCAAAGACATCATCCAATAAATTGCGGGCATGGACGCGGACTAATACTGGCTCTTCGCCAGATACTTTGCCCATAACCAAGGCCAAATGCAGATTGTCATCGTTGCGGTCTTGGTAAGCATACAAACGGAAATCGCCGAATTCGGTGGGATAAGCGCATTCGCTGATGCGCTCCAAGGTGTTTTCGTGCTGGATGCGGTAATGGATAAGGTCGGCAATGGTGCCGATTTTTAAGCCGTGTTCTTGGGCAAATACTTCCAAATCCGGCCTGCGTGCCATCGAGCCATCTTCATTGAGGATTTCAACAATGACCGCAGCAGGCTCTGCGTCCGCCAAACGCGCCAAATCGCAGCCTGCTTCGGTGTGTCCGGCGCGGTTTAACACGCCGCCCGATTTTGCCATCAACGGGAATATATGACCAGGCTGCACCAAATCATCGGGCTTGGCATTTGCAGCAACGGCAGCTTGGATGGTGCGGGCGCGGTCGGCTGCGGAAATGCCAGTGGTTACGCCCGTCGCCGCTTCAATCGACACGGTGAAGTTGGTCGAATGCGGGGTTTTATTTTCGTTGACCATCAACGGCAAGCGCAATTGCTGGCAACGTTCCGGCGTTAAAGTCAGGCAAATAAGGCCGCGACCGTATCGCGCCATAAAATTGACATCTTCAGGGCGGGTAAAAGAAGCCGCCATAACCAAGTCGCCTTCGTTCTCGCGGTCTTCGTCATCCATAATGATGACCATTTTGCCTTGGCGTAAATCTTCGATAATTTCTTCGATGGTATTCATCAAATGTCCGAGTTAGTTTGAAAGTAGTTGTAATTTAGGCTTTTACGAATTTACCATCTTATATTCAAGATAAATACCTAGGAACCAGCCCGAAAAACCTAGCAATAGCCAAGCTACAAGACCCCAAATAGAAAACTCTGATGTAACAAGATACCAAGCAAATAGTATTTCCATTAGGATGATGCCAAAGGCATTGCCGTGTTCCCTATCATGTTTATAAGAGATTATATATTCAGGAGAGAATAGAGAAGTTTGATGTTGAGCAGGAGTTATCCTTGATCGGATGAATAGATTGTCCAGCAAAGTTAAAATACTGGTATCGTCCTTTTTTTCTGATCTAATCTGATCTCTTTTTTTAGTGGAATCTTTTAAATACTTAAAAACTCTTCTAGCGAAAAGAAAGCTAATAATTGAAATGATAGAGAATATAAATAATGGAAAGCTTTGAAAAATAAGAGACGATGCAATTACTACCAAATAAAAAATATAAATAAACCACATTTTGTCTTTTTTAGTTTTATCTAAAAATATACCTCGAAAAATATGGAGGTAGAAAATTGGGATGGATGATATATACATATACAAAAATCCAAAAACTCCCACTACAAAAATATTGGCAAAGTTTATTTCGGTAATATCTATTTTGGAGCTTTTATTTGTTATAAAGCTAGACTCGCTGGAAGTTGCTGTTTCCTCTAGCGGATGATTTTTTTCTGGATTTATTGGAATAATTTCTTTCGATGTAACAAAAATAAAACCGAAAACAGCACCTGGAAGGGGATGTTCTGAAAAATAGTTACATAAGGCAGTACTTTTGAATTTGTCGTAGTCGCAGCAAAGGCTTTTTTGGATTTCTCCACCATGAAATCCAACCAAATAAAACAACACCAATACAGCAAAAATATTTGCTGCTAAGTAACGGACAAGATAAAACTCCCACCAGCGTTGATGTTCACTCATGATTAGCCTTTGTTAATGCGTTTAAAATTTCTGTGCTGGTGTTTAAAACGATTTTCACAAATTTACCAATTATTTACGGTGTCTACGTCTTCCAAAACACAGGGTTCGGCGATTATAAAGCCTTGACCGAAATGTTCTGTTAAACGCGTCTTAAAACCATCAAAATCCAAACCAGCCAGGTGGGCTGCTCTGGCAAAACTCAGTTTTCCAGCATGATATAAACTCGCTGCCAAAAAGAACTCAGCAGCATGATGGCCTAGCGGTTGCAGGATGTCGTCGAATTCCGGTTGTAATTGTAGGAGCATGGTAATGTCCTTGATTATTAGTTTAAAAAACCGCTTTTTCTCAATAAATCTTCGGTAACGTTGCCGTGAGAATGTGCCGCTGCGTCACCGCGCATCAGTCGCTCCATATAACGCGCCAAAATATCCACTTCCAGATTCACCAAGCTACCCACGACGGCATCGTTCAAGGTGGTTTCTTGTAGGGTATGCGGCACGATATTGACACCAAAAGTCGCGCCATCGACTTCGTTGACCGTCAAGCTGATGCCATTGATGCAGATCGAACCTTTTTCGGCGATATATTTGGCGAGTTCATCAGGCACTTGCACGGTGAACCGCCATGAGCGTGCATCGGCTTTTTTGGCGACGATTTTGCCGATGCCATCGACATGACCGCTGACGATATGCCCGCCCATGCGCGTGGTGGGGGTTAACGCCAGCTCCAAATTGACCGCTGAACCGACGGCAGCCAATCGCAAGGTCGTCCTGTCCCAGGTTTCATTGGAAACATCCGCGCAAAAATGCCGTGCGCCTAATTCGATGGCGGTTAAGCACACGCCATTGACGGCGATGCTGTCGCCTAATTGCGCGTCGGTTAACGGCAATTTGCCGGTGTCGATTTTCAAACGGAAATCGCCAGATTTACGCTCGATGGCGGCGATTTTGCCGACTGCTAAGATGATGCCTGTGAACATGGTTTTTATAAATTGAAAAGGTTAAATATCAAGGTTTCTCGCAGATAACGGCTTGGTTAAATTGATAATATGCAAAATTTCAACTTGATTTTTCAAGCTATTGAACCGGTAAAAGGCGGTGTAGCCTTTGTAGGAAAACTTCCGAATATCCGCTTTATAAACCAAACCACTTTCAGGAAAATATCCGAGTATATTGTTGAATTTAGTGATTAATTCAGTAATAAAGCGTTGGCTGGCTTGCGGACTATCCAAAGCGATGAAATAAGCAATATCTTCAAGTTCCTCATCCGCTTGAGGCATTATTTTTACTGCAAACGCCGCCATTATTTTGGGTTAGCGGCAAGGCGTTGCTGAACCCGTTGGTTCAGGTTATCGATATAGCCATCATCCACGCTAATTCCTAGGCCATTTTCCGCTTGTTCTAAGCCTTGTTGAATCTTGCGATCTAATACCAACTCGTCGATAGCTGGGTTTTTACTTTTCAGAAACTCGACAAAATGCAAAACTTCCAATGCCAAAGGTTCGGGGAATTCTTGTACGTTTTGATAGATTTGTTCGGCTGTGTTCATGATTTCACCTTTGAATGACAGCATTTGAAATAGACATCATTCCTTTTTTACAATCTGAATGCGTTCTGGCATTTTACCGTTTACGTCTAACCAATATTTATAACGTTCTAATTTTTCTGAGTATACCAAGCGATATTCGTCCCCTCTAATAATTGGGATGCTAAAAGGTAAACTCTCTCCCAACTGTGCTGGGTTATGCGGTTCCGCGATAGCAGGAACATAAGATTTAACTAATAGACCATATCTTAATAGTTCATCACTTAAGCACTCAAAACCACTTGATATTGAGCACTGCTTTGTTCTGTCCTGTGAAATGGCACTAGCAATCATTGATGAAACAAAAAACCACTTGTAGATATGACTTTCTGAAGTATCAATTGAGGCAACCAATGAAGCCAAGTTAATTGAGTATCTTTTAACTTGTGTGTTTTTTTCACGTTTTAGAGGATCAACTTTTATGTTTTGAATCGTTAAAATCACATCTTCAAAGCGATTAAATTGATTATAAATATACGAAAAATCTTTTTCCTCACTTCCAGTAAAAATACTCGGTTCAATTGCCGCCAATTGCTCTTTCATCAACTCATTTTGTTTACGAAGTTCATTAATCTCAATTAATAATTCTTCGCTAGACACTTTATCTGCTCTAACCCAGCCCACCGCCGGAAACATTTTTATAGTATTTATCAAACTTAAAGCCACAATTCCTGGAAGCTCGTCTTCATTTTGCCAAAACTCAACCACCCTACCTTTTGCTGCTTTTTCTCGGAAAGCTTTTAAACGCGCCCGTAATTTTGGTTTTTGTTCTGATTTATCAAACGGTATTTGATCTGGATTTTTATGCAAAAGGGCAATAACTTTCAAATTTCGCTCTAGTGCATATTCGTATTCTTGTTCTGTATAACTAATGCCTTGAGCAGTAAGAGAACCATATCTGCCACCAATAATTAATAGGTAGTAATCACAGTCATTGATAATTCGCTTAATAAATTCAAACTGATCTTGATCGGTAGCAGGAAACAATTCCATCCCCGCAGGTATACAATCCATTTTTAACAATGTTTGAATAACTCTCTTCCGCTCATCCTGTAAATCCGCGTAAGTGGAGCTGACAAATACTTGATACCTTTTTTCCAATGCCTATCCCCGCTTTTTTTGAAAAATGCAATAGTCGATCTGGTTGATATAGTTTGAAAAATAATATTTTTCAGTGTGTAAAATCACCTGCCAAAATTTCATTTTGAAAAAACTGATAAGTAATAATTTCAACGCCGTGAAAGGGATTTAATACCAACAAATCGGCATCGCCTGTTATCAAATAATTTGCCTGACCCGAAACCGATAAATTTAACAGGAAGTTATCTTTTGCATCGCGGCAATCGGTAAATTTATCATCTACCGCTATCCAAACTATTTTTTCATTGAGCAAAACTAACAATTGTTCAACGGATGTATTTGAAAAGTATTTTTTAAATTTTGGGCGTTGTAACACTTCAAACAGTTAAGCAAACAACTCATCGCTGAATAAGACTTGCACGCGATTATTGACAAGCGCATCGGTTAAACCAATAAGCGATTTACCAATAAGAAAACTGATCCAGATATTGGTGTCAATAACAACACGCACTACTTTATCTGGCATGGTGCCTAGCTTCTCTTACGGCTTCCACTTCGGCGGTAATGTCTTCCAAACTCAGTTCATTGGTTTTGATTTGATTCAATATTTTCTTGAACCTTAAAGCAAAAGTTTCCTTTTCAAGCAATTCTAACAATTCGAGTTTCTCCTCTAAATTGCATTGCCCAACAACGGTTTTAAGTTGGGAAAAATCTATGGCAACAGAAATAGTCATATTTTACCTCTTGTTTGTGGCTTAAGAGTCAAGCGCAAATCCCCGCCCACCTGCCGGACATCCGACAGCTTCAATTCCTTCTTATCCGCCATTGCCTGTAAGGCTGGCAAATGAAACAAGCCGCGTCCTTGGTCGCCTAGGATGGAGGGCGCCATGTAGACGATGATTTCATCCAATAAGTTTGCCGCTAATAATGCGCCGTTTAAGATAGCGCCAGCTTCGACTAGCACGTCGTTAATTTGTTGCTCTGCCAAAAAGCGCATGACTTCGGGCAAATCTAAGCGTCCGTTGGTGTCTGGCAAACGCTGCACTTCAAAGCCTGCGTTTTGTAAATCTCGCTGCTTTGCGGCATCGTCCGAGCAGGTTAGGATCAAGCTGCGGCCTGGTAGGGTTGCTATTTGCGCGCTCGGTGGCGTTTGCAAGTGGCTGTCTAATATGACGCGGATAGGCTGTACGACTGGGAAATCGACCCGCGCGGTTAAGGCGGGGTCATCTGCCAGCACGGTGTTTACGCCTGTCAAGATTGCCGAGCTTTCGGCGCGTAGGCGGTGAACATCGGCGCGGGCTTGCGGGGAGGTGATCCATTTGCTTTCGCCGGAGGCCATGGCTGTGCGTCCGTCAAGGCTCATCGCCAGTTTGCTGCGGATAAACGGACGGTGTTCAGTCATACGTTTGATGAAGCCACGGTTTAAGGCGCGGGCATCGGCTTCTAGTACACCGACTTGTACTTCGATGCCCGCAGCTTGCAGTGCTGCCAAGCCACGGCCTGAGACTAACGGGTTTGGATCTTGCATGGCGGCGACTACGCGGCGGATGCCTGCTTTAATGAGCGCATCGCAACACGGTGGGGTTCTGCCGTGATGGCTGCACGGTTCTAGGGTGACGTATGCGGTTGCGTCTTTTAGGTCGTCTACCTTCGCTACGCTGTTAAGCGCCACCACTTCCGCGTGTCCCTGCCCTGCCCTTTCATGCCAACCTTCGCCGATGATCTTGCCATTTTTAACGATGACACAGCCGACGCGCGGATTGGGGTCGGTTGTGTATATACCTTGCCGCGCTAGTTGCAGGGCTTGGGCCATGAAGCGGGCATCTTGCTCGGCTGACATTAGTTTTTTTGCAGGTGTTCAATCATGTCAGTAAATTCGCTGACATCTTGGAAGCTTCGGTAAACCGAGGCAAACCGCACGAAGGCGACGTGGTCGAGCACGCTGAGTTCTTTCATGACACCTTCACCCAGTTCCTGTGCGGAGATTTCACGCTCGCCTTTGGCAAGCAGATTTTTTTTGATGCGGTTGATGGCGGCTTCAATGGCATCGCTGTTGACAGGCCGTTTTTCCAAAGCCCTCAACATGCCTGAACGCAGTTTGCTTTCGTCAAAAGGTTCGCGCAAGCCGCCGCGTTTGATGACGCGTGGCAAACTCAGTTCTGCTGTTTCAAAAGTGGTGAAGCGTTCTTTACAGGCGTTGCATTCCCGACGGCGGCGGACTTGGTCGCCTTCGTTAGCTAATCGGGAATCCAAAACCCGTGTGTCGTGTACTCCACAAAATGGACATCGCATAGTTAGGTGTTTGTCGTTTATTGACCAAAAAGGTTTTCAAATCAAAGCGATAAATTTTATATCATTTGTGGGTAAGGCGGTTTTATTTTCCTGCCACAAAGATTTTTTGCCGCCTATAAAATCCGTTAGTCGCCAAAGTGGTTTTGGTAATCTTCCAGCGAGCGTTTGATGACTTCATGCGCTTCTTCGCGTCCGTAGACATCGGTAATCTCGCAATTGTTCTTTTCGCTAGGGAGATGCTTGTAGGTTAAAAAATAGTGTTTTAAACGGTTGATGTAAGACAAAGGGCAGTCGGAAACATCATGCCATTGCCGGTAGAATTCATCGCCTTGCATGACGGCAATGATTTTGTCATCGGCCTCGCCGCCATCGAGCATTCTGAAACCGCCAATGGGTACGGCTTGCAGCAAAATATCACCGTGGGTAACACTACGTTCACTGAGGACACAAATATCCAGAGGATCACCATCACCTTTCTCGACTGTTTTGCCAGACCGGAATGCGGCATACTCCGCTATTTTTTCGGCACAGTAGGTTTTCGGGATAAATCCATACAACGTTGGAATCATATTGGAAAATTTTTGCGGCCTGTCGATTTTTAAATAGCCGCTGGCTTTATCTATTTCGTATTTGACCGTGTCGGAAGGCACAATCTCGATAAAAGCCGTCACTACGTCAGGGGTTTCCTTGCCCGGATCAATGCCATGCCAAGGATGTGCTTTGTGTTGTATGTTCATTTAGAATTGTGCGGATGTATAGTTTAAGGGTTTAGAAAGGCGGTTAAATGGAAATGTCTGCTTTGATGTGGGCGTGTGCCTGGTAGTTGGTGATTTCAAAATCTTCATAACGATAATCGAACAGTGTTGCGGGCTGTCGTTTTAACACGAGCGTGGGCAACGGATAAGGGCGGCGCGCCAATTGCAATTGCGCTTGCTCACGGTGGTTTAAGTATAAATGCACATCACCACCTGTCCAGACCAAATCACCCGCTTGCAAATCGGCCTGTTGCGCCATCATGTGGATTAGCAAGGCATAGCTGGCAATGTTGAAGGGCAAACCTAAAAACGTATCGCAACTGCGTTGGTAGAGTTGGCAAGACAATTTGCCGTCCGCCACATAAAACTGGAAGAAGGCATGGCAAGGCGCCAAAGCCATTTTTCCTAACGCGACATTGGCTTGCGGGTTGATGCTTTCATCCGGCAAATCGGCGACATTCCAAGCTGAGACGATCAGGCGGCGACTGTTGGGCGTGGTTTTGATTTGTTCCAACACTTGGCTGATTTGGTCGATATGCCGACCTTCTGCCGTCGGCCATGACCGCCATTGTTTACCGTATACCGGACCCAAATCGCCCTGCCCGTTTGCCCAGCCGTTCCAGATATTGACGTTGTTGGCGTTCAGGTAAGCAATGTTGGTGTCGCCTTGCAAAAACCACAGCAATTCATGGATGATCGATTTGACGTGGATTTTTTTAGTGGTGACCAGCGGAAAACCTTCCTGCAAGTTAAAACGCATTTGGTGACCAAAGATCGACAAGGTGCCGCTGCCGGTGCGGTCGCCCTTAAGCGCGCCTTCATTGAGGATTTTATCGAGCAATTGCAAATATACGTTCATGCAGGTTTTTTGTGTGCCAAGTAAAGCATCGTTGCGCCAGCTACTATCATCGGGGTTGATAAGATTTGCCCCATCGTTACCCAATCCAAGGCGACAAAGCCCAAATGGGCATCGGGCATACGGAAAAACTCAACAAAAAAGCGGAAACAACCGTAGAAAAATACAGCCATGCCCGTAGCGCCCATGACAGGTCTGGGTTTGCTAGTGTAAATCCATAAAATGACAAACAACACCACGCCTTCCAGAAACGCTTCGTACAACTGTGAAGGATGCCGCGCCAGCGGACCGCCATTAGGGAAAACCATCGCCCAAGGCACGTCGGTCTGTCTGCCCCATAATTCTGAGTTGATAAAATTACCAATGCGCCCTGCCCCCAAACCGATAGGCGCTAAGGGCGCAATGATGTCTGTCAGTTGCAAGACGCTGCAATGCTGTTTCTTGCTAAAAAACCACATAGCGATAAACACGCCCAACATACCGCCGTGAAATGACATGCCGCCTTGCCAGATTTTAAACAAGATCAGCGGATCGCTAAGAAACTGGCTGAAATTGTAAAAAAGAATGTAGCCAATGCGTCCGCCTAAAATTACCCCCATTGCGCCGTACGTGACCAAATCCTCGATAGCTTCGGGTTTGATGGGCGACCAAGCTTGAGCGGCGCGTTTTTGCCCCAATAACCAGACGGCAGCAAAACCCAGCAAATACATCAAGCCGTACCAGTGGATTTTTACTGGTCCAACAGCTAAGGCAACCGGGTCAATTTCAGGATAAGTCAACATAATCAGGCATCCAAAGTAAGGTGTCGGATCTCATAATTCATGAAATACAGATCATCAAAAAATTCAATCATTAATGGTAAAAACGCAGCAGAATATCATAACTTGTAATGAAGTAAATTTATTCAATTTATTTCAATAACTTACATAAATATAACATCTGCCCGAAAAGCAGCGATTCGAATATCTCCCTTTCATGTTCATGCCCTGGTCAGCCAACCTCCAGAGCCACCCAACGCGCTCAACCTTAATTTATAAGGCCGCTTGCGGTGCAAAAGCGGTCATCAGCACGGTTGAAGTAAGCACCCGCTTTAGGCTGTAACCGCTTATGGATGTTTGTGTGTTGACCGACAACACTCGCCCAGATAATCGGTGTTTTCCGCAAAACCATTGTCACTTTGTAGGTTGGCGAGCAGCGCTTTCAGATTGACTAGCCAATTTTGTTCGTATTCAGCAAGCTTGATGGCGGTAGGAAAAGTGTTTTCGAAGAAGCTATCGGCTTTGGCTTTGCGGTAAGTCACCACCAAGTCTTCGAGGCTTAGGTTTTGCCAGCCAGTAAATTTTGCCTGATAGCGCATATTCAATCCGTTGATTATTTAACGGTGACTTGACCGTTCATTAGCATGGGGAGAAGCCAGTCTCTCAAATCTTCAAGATATTCATTTTCTTTAAGTACCTTCTGCTTTTTTCTTTGCAAAGGCTCTGCAAATTCGAAAAATATTTCTGCAAGCCTTTCCGGCGGTTTATAAACCATATGCTTAGTTACAAATGCATCAAATAAAAGATTTTTAATACCGCTTGTCTTGCCCTCCCAACCAAATAACAATCCACTGTTATAAATATTGCTCCATTGATACGCGAAGTTGTAGAAGAAAGTATTGTCTTTTATCGAAATCGCCTTGCAAAAATTAGAGCAAATTAATGGATGAGAAAATCGGCTTAATGTTTCATCAATCAAAAATGCCATACGTCCGGTTGACTGGGTTGGGCTACCACCTGAGATTTCAATAATAAAATCATAAGGCGACAATATTTTGTGCTGATTCTTTTCAAGAATGAATCTGCTTGGTGCTGCAATTTTCCCTGTACCATTTAAACCATTTATATCAGCTCCTCTTATACAGTTGACCGGAACTGTATAATTACCTTGAGGTAACTCTTCCCCCCAATCGCCAGTTTTATCGTTAGCAATCCAGCTTGCTAATGGTGATACCTCCCACCCCACCGGTATTTCCCGCTTCAGGATTAGGTTGTAGACCATTTTGCCGCCGGAGGATTTGTAGGGTTTGCCGTTGGCGGTGGGCTTGCCTTGAGCGAAGTCGAAGGGAAAATCGAACTGCACAAACCAGTAGTCATACAAAGTCTTCGCCATCGCTTCCAGCTCGGCGTTGATGCGATTGTTGAGTTCGATTTTTTGGTTCATTAAGAAAAGCAAATCACCCGCTTTAACTTGATCGTCGTATTCAGGAAGGAATAATTCAAAATATGAGAATATTGCTTCGTTCAAACTAGCCCTAAGCGTCATCACCGCATTATTAGTCATTGTTTTCCTAAACAATTGGCTTCTCAGGTAAAAAGCCATGTATTTAGGATAGGTGACATTAGATTTAGTTGGTCTTAAGCGTTTCAAAAATCCGCTGAAAGTAGCATATGGGTAGTCTTTTATAGCAACAGAACTCATCCCAAGTTCGTCGACGACTTCACTTGTACGTGTCAGAAAAATATCTCCGTTTTGAACAGAAAAAGTTTCCTGCTCCTTTTCGGAGGTATACATCAAATCACTTAGCGTTTCTGGAACAAAATAATTGTTAAAAACACTGGAGAAAGACAAAAACGGTGATCCATGACCAGCCTGTTCTTTAGTCGATGATATTCCAGAAGACATCTCATAAAAATCAGTAAACCGGTACTTTTTTAGCTTACTCATACTTCAACCCCGCCAACTGCTTTTTGATTTCCACTTCCAATTCCAATTCCCGCGACTGACCAAACAAGCTATCCAAATTGTCATTAAACGCCCGCATCTTCTCAGCAAACTGCTCCCGCGTAATATCGACATATTCAATCTTGACATCGAAATACTGCCCGGCACTGAGCGAGTAAATAGGATGTGCTGAACAACGTGAAGCGCATCGGTCGCGATTGATGCGCCTCCTTGCGTCGGCACATCCTACAAATACGTTGAAGCTCTGTAGGGTACGCATCGCGTACCTTTGAAACGCCGAATTATCGACGACCCTAATGGTACGCGCTGCGTACCTTACGCTTGATTCATCCCTTTTGGCATTCGCATTATTCATTTGAATCCGACTCCGCTAATGGCTCGTCCCATTGTTCTGCTAATAACAGCTTTTCCAACTGCCGCCGTAACACGTCTTTGTCCGGCAAATACAACAAATATTTCGCCAGCAGGATGTTATTGGTAATGCTGGCGGTGGCGTATTCCACCAGGAAATGGTCTTTGTACGCACCCAGGATAATACCCACTGGCTGGTTGTCGCCTTCGACATTTTCTTCCTTGGCAAAATAATTCAGATACAAATTCATCTGACCAATATCTTGATGGTCGATGGCGCCGCGTTTTAAATCGATGACTACAAAACATTTGAGGATGCGGTGATAAAACAGCAAGTCGGCGTAAAAGTGCTTGCCGCCGATACTCATGCGATATTGCCGGGCAATAAAGGCAAAGCCTTTGCCCAGTTCCAAGATGAACTGTTGTAGGTGGTCAATCAGTTTTTGTTCCAGTTGGGTTTCGGTCAGAACGTGGCTTTGCGGAATGTTTAAAAACTCCAGCACAAACGGCTCTTTAAGCAAGTCTTCCGGTTGTTGCAGCTCATGGCCTTGGCTGGCGAGTTGCAACACACCCTGTTTATCTTTGCTCAAGGCCAAACGATGAAACAGCAGGCTTTTCATTTGCCGTTTCAGTTCGCGCACACTCCAGTTTTCCAAAGCGGCTTGGCGGGTATAAAAGCTGATTTCCAAGGGGTCGTCAGCTTTCAGTATTTCGAAATAATGGCTCCAACTCAATTTGTGAGACAGTGTCTCACTATTTTGAAAGCTCAAATAGAGCTTGCGCATGTAAAACACATTGGAACGGCTGAAGCCCTTGCCATGCAAGGCAGTGAGGTCTTTGGACAAGCGGTCTAGCAAACCGCTGCCATAGTCGGCTTTTTCGTTACCGCCTTGCTCAAATTCGACGATGTGCTGGCCGATATGCCAATAGGTTTGCACCAGTAATGTGTTGACGGTTTGCGCGGCTTGTTGGCGGGCGCTATGCAGCCGTTGGCCTATGCCTTGTAGTAAGCCAGAATAGTGGTCTGGCTGCGCTGGATTACTCATACTTCAACCCCGCCAGTTGTTTTTTAATTTCTGCTTCCAGCTCCCGCGATTGATTGAATAAGCTGTCCAAATTGTCAGTAAACGCCCGCATCTTCTCGGCAAACTGCTCCGGCGTTATATCGACATATTCAATTTTGACATCGAAATACTGCCCGGCGCTGAGTGAGTAATTCTTGGCGGCAATATCGCCGTAGCTGATAACCACCGAAAAATCTTCCTCCTGCTGTTTGCCATTGAACACATCGATGATGCGTTGTTCTTCGGCGGCAGTGAGTACAGTTTTCTGGTTTTTGCCTTCTTTAACTTTCTGCCCCAAATTTGAGGCATCTATCAGTACAACTTTATCTTTATTACTCGCATCAATGAATAGAATTGACACGTTAGTGCCCGTGGTGGCGAAGATGTTGCTGGGCATGGACACCACGCCCGCGAGCATTTGCTTATCCACCAGATGTTCGCGGATGGCTTTGTCTATGCCGGATTGGGCGGTAATAAAGCCAGTCGGCACTACTACTGCCGCTTTGCCAGCGGGTTTGAGCGAGTAAATGATGTGTTGCAGGAACAACTGATAGATTTCCATTTTGTCGGTGGCCTTGGCTTTAACCTTAGGGATACCAGCAAAAAAGCGTTCTTTATTGGCTTTGCTGTCCAAATCATGGCGGAAATCGCTAAAGTCCATTTTGAACGGTGGATTAGAAACGATGTAATCAAAGCGTTTTAAATCGCTGCCGTCCTTGTGCGAGGGGTGCAGCAAGGTGTTGCCCTGTACGACGTTGGGGATGGAATGCACCAGATTGTTTAAGATCAGATTCAGCCGCAGCAGATTGGAAGATTTTTGCGAAATGTCTTGGGTAAATATCGAGCAGCAGTTTTCGCCGATGGCGTGGGCGACGTTCATCAACAAAGTGCCAGAACCAGCGGACGGGTCGTAGACGCTGACGTTTTTGACGATACCTTGTTGATCTTCCGGCACAAGTATAGCCGCCATGATGCGGGCCACGGCGTGTGGGGTGTAATACTCGGCGTATTTGCCGCCGCTGTTGCTGTTGTAGTCTTTAATCAGGTATTCGAAGATGGTGGCGTAGAAGTCGAATTTTTGGTTAAAGATGCGCTCGAAACTGAATTCCACCAGTTTGTTGATGAGGGCGCGGCAGAATTCGTCGCGTTTGGCATCGTCGGCAATGTAATTACTGAGGCGATCAAACAGCACCACTTTCGCGCCACCGTCGGTTTTGACCGCAAACACGTCGTTGTTAGTGCTGGCGATGTCTATCAGGGTATCGTCAAACAGTTTGGCGAAGTCCGGCGCGTTTTGCTGGCTAAACAGGTAATTGATGAAATGGCTGGGTTTCAGCCGCGCGGTATCCGGGCCGAGTTGTAATTGCAGCATTTCCAGATCGTCGGCGCTGAGTTTTGCCAGTGCGTCTTCCCATTTATCGGCTTTGGCGATGGATTCGTCGAGCTTTTTGGCTTCGAACGCGAATTTGTCGTTTAAGAATTTATACAGAAAAATCTGGGTGATGATTTTGAACTCGTTGCCATCGTTGCCTAAGCCGTAGTTGGCGCAAATGGCTTTCAGGCTGTCGATCAGACTTTTGGTTTTTTGTTGAAACTCCAGTTCTACCACGCGCGGGCTCCGCTGTTAAATTCGTTCAAGTATTCGGCAACAACCAGATGGTTGATGTAACGGCTGGTGTCGGGATTGAGTTTAATTTGTTGCTGTTTCATAAAGCGATTGATGACAATCGGCATTAGCGTTCTCTCAAAATAGCTTTCATTATCAATTATTTGGGTGTTTTTTAGCACTTGTTCGTCGGCATCTTGTTTGACACCGCTCAGGGCTTCGAAGATTTTGCGTTCGGAATCGGACAAGCCGCCGCGTTCAAGCAGGCGTTTGTGCAATCGGGTGTATTTGGCATCGCCTTGGTATTTTTGCCGCAATTGATTGTTCTGGCGGTTGAGCTCTTTAACCCGCTCGTGGATTTTGTTCAGGGTGAAAATATTGGCGTTCATTTCTTCCTGAGTCACTTCCGACAAATTCTTATTCTTGAACAGCCGTTCCAGTGCTTCTTTGAGGGTGATGAATTTGGGGTCTTGCTGGTCGAAGTTGCTAGCCAGGGCTTCGCGGGTTTGGCGCAGGGTGTTTTTCAGTTTGTCGGCTAGCACCAGCTCTTGTTCGCCGATTTTGGTGAACTGAAAAATCACGTCTTCCAGCGCAATGTTTAGCAAATTGGCGCTTTCGCTACCTTGTTCCAGGGTTTCTTTGAGATTGAGCAAATCCAAGCGGTTGCTGGTTTCACGGAATAGCTTGTTGAGCTTTTCAAAATCCAGATGCTGTAGAAAGTCGTATTCGCCTTGTAGACGGATCAGGTTGTAGAGGCTTTTGGCATCGGCTAGGGCTTTTTTCAGCGCTAACACTTGTTCACGGTCATTGATTTGATTGAGTTGCAGGGAAAACTCTTCGGCATTGTCCAGATTGAAGTGAAACAATACGTCTTTGAGGTGTTCAATCTCGGCGCTAATTTCTTCACGGCTTTTGAACAGCTTGGAGTATTGCTCCAGCTCGTCGCCCAGTTCACCTTGCAGTTCTTCGAAATAGCGGCGGTTGGTTTCGTCGAATTCCTTGCTGATGTCGGCAAAGTCCACCACGTAGCCGTAGCGAAAATCTTTGTAACTGCGGTTGACGCGGGTTAGCGCTTGTAAAAGGTTGTGGGCTTTGAGTACCCGCCCCAGATACAGCTTTTTCAGGCGTTTGGCATCAAAGCCTGTCAATAACATGTTGTAGACAAACAGAAAGTCGATTTTGCCTGCTTTGAAGTCTTCCACCCAGGTTTTACGCTCATTTTTAGTACCGACATCGTGCAGAATCAAAGCGGCGCTGGTGACTTGATTGGCGGCTTTTTTCTGGATTTTGTAGTCGGCTTTAGGCTCGGCGACGTGTTTCAGTTGGATAAATTCAAGGTCGTTGGCGGCTTGCGGTGCGGCTGGTTTGGCGTATTTGGCGTTGAACAGTTCGAAGAGTTGTTTAGCTTGCTCTGAGCTGTCGCAAATCACCATGCCGCCAATCACCGCATCATTCAAAGCACCTCGGCTTTTTTCAAAGTCACTGACGATGTAATCCAGCATGGGTTCAACAAAGTTGGGATGGGCGTAAACCTGCTTTTTGTCGAGGTCGCCTTGCTGAATCTGCAAGTCAGCCAAAGCTTTTTGCAGTGCTAGTTTGTAGTTGGTGGCGATTTCCTCGCGGATCAGGCGTAGGGTGTAGCCGTCGGCAATGGAGGCGTTGTAGTAATACTTGTGGATGTAATCACCAAACAACATGCGTGAGTTGTAATCGCTGCCCAGCAGCGGCGTGCCAGTCAGGCCGATTTTGATGGCGTTGCGGTCTGATTCGTCCAGATTGGCTAAAAAGCTGCCTTTGGGGTTATAGCTACGGTGTACTTCATCGAGAAAGTACACTCGCTGAATGCTGACATTGTAGTCTTGGTTTGAAACCACGTCTGGGTCATCTGCAAATTTCTGGATATTGACTACGGTAATTTCCGGTTTGCCGGAATGGTTATGGATAACTTGAGTGGCTTTGATGTCGCGGCTGAAGGCTTCGCGTGAGTCGATGGTGTGCACGATCAAATCACGACTGGTGAATTCGGTTTTGGCTTGGATGAGTAAGTCTATGCGGTCAACAATGAAGTAAAACTTGGGGATGATGTGCTTTTTCTGAAAATAGTCAGTCAGAAAGCGCACGTTGTAGTAGGCCAGCGCCGTTTTGCCACTGCCTTGGGTATGCCAGATGATGCCTTTTTTGATACCTTCATTTAATTTGCGCTCGATAGCCTTGGTGGCGAATAGTTGCGGGTAGCGCATGACGTGCTTTTGCAGGTCGTCAGTTTCGTGCACGTAGGTCAAAGCAAAACGCATGATAAACGCTAGCCGTTCACGACTGAGCAACGAGCTGCATATTCGGTTTGTTGGGCGGTTGGGGTCTTTGTTTGTGATGAATTCGGGGTTGCTGCGGATAACTTCCAAATTGTTGTCTTTGAGCACGCTAAGCTCAGTTTGCTCGGAAATTGGTTTCAGCAGCGCGGTGAGGTTTAATACTTCTTCTTCCCGGAAATAATTGAACACTGGCTTGCCATAAGCTGGACTAGCGTAATACGCACCCTGAATGGGCTGTGCTTCGTCTTCGTCGTACTCCATGTTGTTGGAGAACAGCATTAACTGGGTGATGTTGATGAAGCGCTTGAACTTGGGGTTTTGAAAGCGTTTGTTGATGCGGTCACGCTCTGCGAGGATGCCTTCGCGGTTGTTGGGCTTTTTAACTTCAATGAACACCAGTGGCATGCCGTTAATCAGTAGCGTGATGTCGGGGCGGAATTCTTCGTCTCCGTTTTGGCAGGTCAGTTCAGTAACAACGTGGAACAGGTTGTTACTGAAGTTTTCAAAATCAATCAGCTTAGTGCCGGAGCGGTCGGTCAGCTTTTGGTAGAAGGCCTGCCCTAGATCGTCGTTATCCAACGTCAGTTTGGTTTCTGTGAGTAAGCGGGCAATGTCATCTTCATCGACACTTGGATTGATCTTGGCTATGGCTTGACGGAACAGCGCGGGAAAGATATTGGTGTCGATGTCCCATTGCTGGTCTTTCAGCGACAGGTAGTCGTAACCCAAGCGAACCAAATGCAGAATCGTTGGTAGCTTGACGCGCGTGTCTTCGTTGAACTTCATGTAATCCTTTGCAAAAAGTAAGCCATTAAATAACGCCGCATATTGCCATTCAATCAATAACACTTTTGTTTGGACGGCAAATTAGGGATTTTGGAAAAATGATTCTTGCGGGATAGGTTCTTCACCTTCTGGCTTACAAAAATATGTGGTCCGCCTTCAGCGGACCATTATTAATAAATTTTGAGATCTGACATAAGGGATTTTTAAACGTCGAGGTTGCTGACATCCAAAGCGTTTTTAACAATAAAGTCGCGGCGGGGTTCCACCACATCGCCCATCAGCGTAGTAAAAATTTCATCGGCAGCAATCGCGTCTTCAATCCGCACTTGCAGCAAACGGCGGTTGTTGGCATCCAGTGTGGTTTCCCACAATTGTTCCGGATTCATTTCACCTAGACCTTTGTAGCGCTGGATATGCTGGCCTTTCTTAATTTCTTTCATCATCCAATCAAACGCTTGTTTAAAGCTGCTGACGGGGTTTTTTCGCTCGCCCATTTGCATGTACGAACCTTCGCTGAACAAACCTGCCGTTTCTTGCGCGTATTGGGTAATTTTTTGGTAGTCCTTGCCATTGAAGAAGGTGCTGGGCAAAACAAAGTGCTTGCTGATGCTATGTTGGCGTTTGCTGACGTTGACTGAAAACTCGCCGGCTGATTTGTAATCCAGCTCCACCTTGAAAATGGCTTTGTCTTCAGAATCTGTCAAACGCTGTTGAAGCTGGGCAAACCAAGCGCTTAAACGTTCTTTGTCTTGTTTGATTTCATCCGTTACCGTTTCCATAAAACAGAATTCTTCCAGGAACAAGGTATCGTAACGTCTGGACAGGCGGTTAATCACTGTCATCACTTCGGTATAGCTTTTCGCCAGTTTCTCCAAGCCTTGGCCTTGGATAGGCGGTGTGGATTCGTCAGTGAATAATTGCGCTTTGTCCAACGCCAGCTGGATCAGGTATTCGTGCAGTTGTAAGTCGTCTTTTACGTAGTATTCCTGTTTGCCTTTTTTGATTTTGTACAAAGGCGGCTGGGCAATGTAGATATAGCCTTTTTCGACAATTTCCGGCAATTGGCGGTAGAAAAAGGTCAGCAACAAGGTTCTGATGTGTGAGCCGTCAACGTCCGCATCGGTCATGATGATAATGCGGTGGTAACGCAATTTCTCGATGTTGTATTCATCTTTACCGATACCGCAGCCCAATGCCGTAATCAGCGTACCGACTTCTTCGGATGAGATCATTTTGTCGAAGCGGGCTTTTTCAACGTTAAGGATTTTACCTTTCAGTGGCAAAATCGCTTGTGTGCGCCTATCCCTGCCCTGCTTTGCTGAACCGCCCGCCGAATCCCCTTCCACTAAGAACAGTTCTGACAACGCCGGGTCTTTTTCTTGGCAATCCGCCAATTTGCCTGGCAAGCCAGCAATATCCAGGGTGGTTTTGCGGCGGGTCATTTCACGGGCTTTGCGCGCCGCTTCCCTTGCCCGTGCTGCGTCTATGATTTTGCTGGCAATAGCTTTGGCAATTTGTGGACGTTCAAGCAGAAACTCTTGCAGTTTCTCGTTCATGGTTGATTCAACCAAAGGTTTTACTTCGGAAGAGACTAATTTATCTTTTGTTTGTGATGAGAATTTTGGGTCTGGCACTTTAACGGATAAAACCGCCGTTAAGCCTTCACGAGCATCATCGCCGGTAGTTTGGACTTTTTCTTTTTTTGCCAAGCCGCTGCTTTCGATGTACTGGTTAACGGTACGTGTCAAAGCCGCCCTGAAGCCTGCCAAGTGGCTACCACCGTCGCGTTGCGGAATATTGTTGGTATAACAAAAGACATTTTCTTGGTAGGAGTCATTCCATTGCATGGCCACTTCGACCATCACGCCTTCTTTTTCGGCGACAAAATGGAACACGTCCGGAAACAGCGGGGTTTTGTTTTTGTTTAAATGCTCAACGAAGGCACTGATGCCGCCTTCGAATTCAAACACATCGGAGCGGTCGTTACGCTCATCTTCTAGGCTGATCCTTACACCTGAATTCAGGAAAGATAATTCCCTGAGCCGTTTTGCCAAGATGTCGTAATGGAATTCAACATCGGTGAAGGTTTCCGAGCTGGGTTTGAAATTGATTAAAGTTCCTGTGCCTTCTGCAGGACCCGCCACCGCTAAAGGTTCGACAGGGTTGCCCATCAGGTATTTTTGCTTATGCAGCGAGCCGTTTTTGCGTATTTCTAAATTTAATTCTTCCGACAAGGCATTCACAACCGAGACCCCTACCCCATGCAAGCCGCCCGAAACCTTGTAAGCGTTGTCGTCAAACTTACCGCCTGCGTGCAAGACCGTCATAATGACTTCTGCAGCTGAACGGCCTTCTTCTTCGTGAATATCCACAGGAATGCCACGACCGTCATCAGCAACAGTTACTGAGCCATTGGTATGGATAATAACCCGCACTTCCTTGCAATAACCGGCTAAAGCTTCGTCTATTGAGTTATCAACCACTTCAAAAACCATGTGGTGCAAACCAGAGCCATCGTCCGTGTCGCCAATGTACATGCCCGGGCGTTTTCTTACAGCGTCCAATCCCTTTAATACTTGAATATTAGAACTATCATACTGATCGTTTTTGTTACTCATGATTATCCACTTTTCCTGTTATTTACCTTAATGTTCCACATGGAACACTAAATCTGTTTTACATGCCCATGTTCCACGTGGAACAACTTGTGATTTTTAAAATGCCCTAACTCACCAAATTCTGTCTTTTCAGTGCCGGTGATAAATACTTGCGCTTGCATCTCGTCCAAACATGCCAGTAATTTCGCGCGGTTTTGTTGATCGAGTTCAGCAACAAAATCATCAATCAGAATACAAACCTGGCTGTCTTGCCGATTCATCAATAATTGGACTTGAGCCAGCTTCAGCCCCATCACCAATAATTTCAATTGCCCACGTGAGACGAAATCTTTTGCCAATCGATTGTCGATGGTCAGTAAAAAATCGGCGCGGTGCGGGCCGCTATGGGTAAAGCCATAACGGCTATCTTTGCTTAAGTCATCTGCCAAAACATCTGCCAAAGATTGGCTGTTATCCCAACCCGGTAAGAGTTTTAGGCCAATGCCTTCAAGCGTTATAAATTTAGCCAGTATGTCCGCAAAAACGGGTTTAAATTTTTCCAAATACTGCTGACGAAAACCATCCACTATTGTACCGTAATACGCCAGTTCTTTATCCCAAACATTGATATGATTTAACTGCTGGCTTTTCAATAAAGCATTGCGTTGCGACAAGGCTTTTTTGCAGCGACGCCAGGCGTCCAAATAACTTTCTTCTTCATTGAAAACACCCCAATCCAAAAACTCCCGCCGCAATTGTGGGCCGGCATCTAACAATTCAAAACTTTTAGGGTGAATTAACTGTAAAGGCAAACGATAGGCCAATTCAGAACGCACAGGCGTGGTCTGTTGGTTGATCCTAATTTCGTGCTGCTTGCCATCCATCTGAATACCCAGTTGGGTAAAACTGCCGTTAGCCTGTTGGCATTGTGCGGAGATCACTAAAGCTTGTTGGTTAAATCGGATAACGGGCTTTATAGAAACAGATCGGAACGACTTGGCTCGGCCTAAAACATAAATGGCTTCAAGTAAGGCGCTTTTGCCGCTGGCATTGGCGCCGTAAATGAAATTTAGGTAGGGGGAGGGGTGCAGGGTTTCTTTTTGGATATTACGTACGTTATGAATATCCAGCTTAATTAACGCCATTGCTAACTTCTAAAGTCTCATTGGCATAACGATAAATTTGTAAGCACAGTCGTTAGGTTCGCTAATGAAACAACTGCTGGCATTGCTGGCGATAATCAATGCGACCGATTCCAACTCCAAATTGGACACAGCATCCAATAAATATTGGGCATTGAAAGCAATCGATAAAGGATCACCGGAATATTGAATGGGAAGTTCTTCTTCAGCTTCATCATGTTCAGGGTTATGGGTGCTGATCTTTAATGTTTCTGCATGAATATCGAAAGAAACGCCTTTAAACTTTTCATTCGACAAAATGGCAACCCGCGTTAATGCTTCTTTGAACAACAACCGGTCAATTAAAATTTCTTCAAAAAAAGCTTGCTGAAAGACTTTGCTGAAATCTGGATATTTCGCATCAACCAATTTGGCTGAAAAAACCAAATTTTTAATCGAAACACGGATATTGTTGCTAGAAAATTCCAGTTTTATTTCAGCTTCCGGATCATCCAACAAACGGCTCAATTCCAAAACGCCTTTTCTGGGCAAAATAATGCGGGTTTCATAACCCGTTGCTTCTTCCAACACATCTTCATAAATCGACAAGCGGTGTCCGTCCGAAGCTACCAGTTTCAATTTGCTATTGGAAATGTGCAATAACAAGCCGTTTAAGTAATAACGGACATCTTGGTTCGCCATACAAAATACGGTTTTTTCCAATGCTTTCTTAAATTTTCCAGCATTGATAAAAAATTCGTTTTCCATTGCGGATTCAGAAAACTCAGGGAAGTGGCCTGCAGGCAAACAACTTAAAGAAAAGCGGCTGCGGCTGGATGTTATTTTGATTTTGTCGTCTTGGTGTTCCAACTTAATTTCTGCGTTATTGGGTAAAAGCCGGCAAATATCCAAAAATTTTCGCGCTGGAACAGTGATTGCCCCAGATGCTTCGGAATCGATCTCAATTTTGGCAACAATTTGGATTTCCAAATCCGTTCCCGTCAATATCAATTGTTTGTCGTTAAGCGTTATCAATACATTTGACAAGATTGGCATGGTTTGCCGTTTTTCGATAACACTCACAATCTGTTGCAGCGGCGTGAGGATTTGTTCTCTATTAATAGTTAATTTCATAGTTTTAGTTTATTACTATAAGTAATGAAGAATTCTGTGTATAAGACTTATTTGTTTATATAAATCAATAACTTGTATTATAATTAAAGTAGTGGCTTAAGGTGTTTGTATAGTGTGGATAAACCATTCGGTGGAAATGGTGCTTATTTTACCCACAACTTTATCCGCGTGTTTACCTAGCTTTATAAACAGACTTATCCACAACCTTGGAATTTAAAATGATCCGTTACTAAAAGCCAGTTTTGCCGAAAAACAGCGCGCTAATCGTAATATAAAGCTTTAAAGATTTCTTATTATTAGGGTGGAAAAATCTGTTGAAAAGCCTATTAAGTAATATTTATTCAATCACTTAGATAATAATTATAAACCTTCCTAAACTGTTGATAACTTGTTGGTAAGTACGGGGTGTAAAAAATGGCTCATTTAACCAACAAGATTACCCACAAAAAAACTTAAGTTTATGCACACAGTTATCCACAGTTAATGGGAGAGTGTCCGAAGTAAGTTGGAATAGTCTTCTGCCATTTTGCGGTCAGCTTCCTTAAGTTCGGTGATGCGTTTGCAAGCGTTAATGACGGTTGTGTGGTCACGCCCACCAAAGGCGGCACCAATTTCAGGGAAGCTTTGTGAAGTCAGCTCCCTTGCCAAGCTCATGGCAATTTGCCGAGGGCGGGTGACGGTTTGTTTGCGGTTTTTGGACGACAAGTCTGAAACTCGGATTTTGAAATACTCCGCAACGGTTTTTTGGATGTTATCAATGCTGACCAATTTGTCTTGCAAGGTCAGCAAATCGTGCAGTGCTTCTTTTGTGAATTCGATAGTAATGTCGCGGCCGGTAAATTGGGCGTTGGCAATAACACGCCGTAATGCGCCTTCCAAATCACGGACGTTGGAAGGGATGCGCTTGGCAATAAAAAAGGCGACCTCTTGTTGCAGGTCAACATTAGCCAAAGCGGCTTTTTTCATCAAAATGGCGGCGCGGGTTTCCATGTCAGGCGGTTCGATTGAAACCGGCAAGCCCCAGCCAAAGCGTGATTTCAAGCGGTCTTCAAGGCCGACAATTTCTTTGGGATATTTGTCGCAAGTCATCACCACTTGGTGCTTTTTTTCCAGCAAGGTGTTGAAGGTGTGGAAGAACTCTTCTTGTGAGCGCTCTTTACCGGCAAAAAATTGGATATCGTCAATCAGCAGTACGTCAATACGGCGGTAATATTCTTTAAAGCTGTCAATGGAGTTTTGTTGCAAAGCCCGCACCATATCTTGGACAAACTTTTCTGAATGCAGATAGACGATGTTGGCGGACGGGCTTTTTTCTAAAACCGCATTGCCGATGGCGTGCATCAAGTGGGTTTTGCCTAAGCCGGAGCTGCCATAAATCAGCAATGGGTTGTAAGCCTTACCAATATTTTCAGACACTTGCATGGAGGCGGCGCGGGCGAGCTGGTTAGATTTGCCTTCGACAAAGGAATCGAATGAAAAGGCTTTATTCAAGAAATTGGCGGTTGGCTTTTTAGTTTCCGCCGTTTTTAAGTGGCTGGATGAAACCGGTGGTGGTGTGGCCTTTTTGGTACCGATTTCTAGGCATACGCCTAATGCGCCATTGGAAAATTCCTGGATGGAATTTTCAATTTTAGAAAAATAATGCTGTTTAACCCAATCCAAAACAAAACGGTTGGGTGCCAGCAGTTTGATTTGATTGTCAGTTTCTAACGCTTGGAGTGGGCGAATCCAAGTGCTGAAGTCGGCGGTGGAAATTTCGTTTTCCAGTTTGGCAAGGCAGTTGTCCCAAATAGAGCTCATTAGTTACGATAGAATTTGATTTTTAGATGAATGGAATTATATATAACACTTGGATGTACAAGGACAAAAGCAATGACACGGATTTGACAGGCTATGCGCTTTATTCTATCATCCAGAGTCTTTTTTATCCGTTTTTGGTTAATAATTAACAGCAGGCTTTAGTAACATGAAAAGAACATACCAACCTAGTAAAATCAAACGCGTCAGAACCCACGGTTTCCGTGCCAGAATGGCGACTGTTGGCGGCCGTAAAGTATTGAATGCACGTAGGGCGAAAGGTCGCGCTAAGTTGTCAGTATAATTGAATGGCAATGAATTTGGTTTCCCACCACAGTATCGGTTAAAGAAACCGGCTGAATATCAGAAGGTTTTCGCCAAGCCCGTAAAATCAAGCGACCGCTATTTTACCCTTTTAGCCATTAAAAATGATTTTAATCATCCACGGTTAGGCTTGGCAATTGCCAAAAAACAAATAAGAAAGGCAGTACACAGGAATGTGATTAAACGAACTGTCCGGGAAAACTTTAGGATACAACAAAATTTGGGAAATATTGATGTTGTTGTTATGGCTCGCAGAGAAGCAGTCGATGCTCCGCTGGACACTTTAAGAAAATCCTTGGAAAAGCACTGGCTAAGATTGGTATCCCGATGCGCTTCATGCTTATAGCTGCCGTTAGGTGTTACAAATACCTTATTAGTCCATTGCTTGGCCCTCGCTGCCGCTTTTATCCCAGCTGTTCAGATTATTATCTGGAAGCCCTCCAACGTCATGGTGCCATTTCCGGCTCCTATCTCACCCTCAAACGATTATTAAAATGTCACCCCTTCCATGCTGGTGGCATCGATCCTGTTCCTGAAAAATTGGGTAAATAAGAATGGATAATATAAGATTTGTACTGATCGTCACTTTTGTCATGCTGGTGATAATGCTCCAGCAGGCATGGGAATTAGATTACGGTCCGAAACCTGCGGTTGCCCAAACAGAGGCTCCCGTCATTGCAGCCAAAGAAGACTTGCCTGGCGCGCAAACATCGCCCCAGCAAACGGATGCCAGCCAAGCATCGGCTAACCTTTTGCCAATTGCCCAAGCGGCACCTGCTAAAACAGTAAAAATACAAACAGACGTATTGGCCTTGGAAATTGACTTACAAGGTGCAACCGTCCGTACTTTAGATTTATTGCAATACCCTGTCGAAAAAGACAACTCCGTCGTTAACCAACTGCGCGCCTTATTAGGTTTTCAAGCCTCAGAAAAAAATCATAATCCAGTCAGGCTGTTTAACCCATCCCCCGAAAAATTATTTGCCGCACAAAGCGGTTTGATTGCTGCCGCAGATTCCACCACGGCCCCCAATCACTACAGCTATTTCCTTAGCGACCAAGAAACTTACGCCTTACCCGCAGGCCAAGACACATTAAGTGTGCCGCTGACATGGACGGACAACACCGGTTTGGTGGTGACCAAAACATTTACTGTAAAACGCGGCAGTTACCAAGTCTCCTTAGAACAAAATGTCAGCAACAACACCGGCAAACCATGGTCAGGCCGGCAATATAGCCAACTGCTCAGAATACCTTTTAACGAAAACAAAGGCAGTTTCTTGACGGGCGGTATGAGAGCTTATGACGGTGGCGTGGTTTACACCGAAAAAGACAAATACCAAAAAATCAGCTTTGATGACATGGAAGACAACAATCTTGACGTGTCGACAAAAGGCGGTTGGACAGCGATGATCCAACATTACTTTGCCAGCGCATGGATTCCGCCAGCTGATCAAGACAACCATTTTTACACCAAACACCTGAATGATGGGCGTTATGTCATCGGTTCGTTTTCTCCTGTGGTTAATGTTGACAACAACAGCTCTGCTAAATTTGTTACACAACTGTTTGCTGGCCCTAAAATCCAACCGATGATGGAAAGTGTTGCCAAAGGTTTGGAACTGACCGTTGACTACAGCGTGCTGACATTCATTGGCAAACCAATTTACTGGTTGCTTAACCAAATCAACAATTTGACCGGTAACTGGGGCGTTGCCATTATTGGTGTCACGTTGTGCATTAAACTGTTGTTATTCCCGTTATCGCAAGCCAGTTTTAGATCTATGGCAAGAATGCGGAAAATCCAGCCGCGCCTAAAAGAGCTGCAAGAGCGTTTTGCCGACAACAGACAGCGTTTTAACCAAGAAATGATGGAATTGTACAAAAAAGAAAAAGTAAACCCGCTAGGCGGCTGTTTACCAATCCTTGTGCAAATTCCCGTGTTCATGTCCTTGTATTGGGTATTGAGTGAAACCGTTGAATTCCGCCAAGCGCCTTTCATGTTATGGGTGCAAGACTTGTCGGTTGAAGATCCGTTCTACGTTTTGCCGGTCATCATGGGCATTAGCATGAAAATCCAACAAGGCTTAAACCCGGCTCCTATTGATCCGGTGCAAGCAAAAGTGATGCGTATGTTCCCGATTGTCTTTACCGTATTCTTCCTGTTTTTCCCTGCAGGTTTGGTACTGTACTGGGTTATCAACAACACCTTGTCGATCTTGCAACAAACTTACATCACCAAGCAAATCGCCAAAAACGAAAAATAGCCGTTTCACAATAAATCGTGCAAATAGCAACCGATACCATTGCAGCCATTGCAACACCGCCAGGGAACGGCGGTGTGGGTATCATCCGCTTATCAGGTGCAAACGTGCCTGAACTCGCCAAACAACTTACCGGCAAAAGCCTGCAACCCAGGGTTGCCCATTACACGCCTTTTCTTGACCACGATGGTATCGCCATCGACACCGGCATTTGCCTGTACTTTCCTGCGCCCAAGTCCTACACCGGCGAAGCTGTTTTAGAAATACAAGCCCACGGCGGCTCGGTTATCCTCAATATGTTGCTTAAGCGTGTGATCGTTTTAGGGGCAAGATTAGCCAGACCGGGCGAATTTACCGAACGGGCTTTTTTAAACGACAAGCTTGATTTGGTTCAAGCCGAAGCCGTTGCCGACCTCATTGCCGCTACCACCGAACAATCGGTGCGCTCGGCACAACAATCGTTACAAGGTGTCTTCTCCGAACAAATTAACCGATTGGTCGAAGACCTGACAGAATTGCGCATCTACGTAGAAGCGGCAATCGACTTTGTTGATGAAGAAATCGACTTTTTAAGCGATGGCGTGGTAGAAAACCGCGTCCTCAAATTGAAAGACAGCATCCGTAAAATCCAACAAACCGCCCAACAAGGCCGTTTGTTACGCGACGGCATGACTGTCGTATTGGCAGGCAAACCCAATGCCGGCAAATCCAGTTTGTTGAATGCCTTGGCAGGCCATGATGCGGCGATCGTCACCGATATTGCCGGTACCACCCGCGATGTCCTACGTGAACGCATCCAAATCGACGGCATGCCCTTGCACATTATCGACACCGCAGGCCTGCATGACAGCGACAACCCTGTCGAACAGGAAGGCATCCGCCGCGCCCGTGCCGAAATTGACAAAGCCGACTTGGTCTTGCTGCTGATGGATGCCCGTGAACCCGAACCGGAAGCATTACTCGCCAGCTTGCCCGTCCACCTCAACATCACCCGCATCAGAAACAAAATCGACTTGCTCGGTTTAGAACCCGGTATCCAAAAAACAGGGCA
The DNA here is from genome assembly GCF_054657615.1 of Methylosoma difficile. Classification (NCBI taxonomy): domain Bacteria; kingdom Pseudomonadati; phylum Pseudomonadota; class Gammaproteobacteria; order Methylococcales; family Methylococcaceae; genus Methylosoma; species Methylosoma difficile. The sequence continues at coordinate 749,605 of NZ_BAAHYJ010000001.1, forward strand.
GGGCATGCAACTGCAATTGTCGGTAAAAACCGGCGTGGGTCTGGATTTACTGACCGAACACCTCAAAGAAAGCGTCGGTTACAACGCCAGCGCCGACAATGTCTTTATCGCCAGAAACCGCCATCTTGAAGCCTTGGCAAGCGCCGCCCAATTTGTTGATGCGGCCCTGCAGCAACTGACTATCAACCAAGCTGGCGAACTGGTCGCAGAAGACCTGCGCCAAGCTCAACAAAGCCTGGCTGAAATCACCGGCGAATTCAGCTCCGATGACTTATTAGGCAAGATTTTTTCTAGCTTCTGTATCGGCAAGTAAGTTTGCCTTAACAAGCCAACGTACACAACTCCTTCGCTATTTTTTCCAAATTCAGCACGTGCTGCGCCGCACCATTTTCAATGGCTGCTTTGGGCATACCAAACACGGTCGAACTGGCTTCGTCTTGGGCAATGGTGGTACCGCCTGCTTGGGCGATGGCTTTTAAGCCTTCCGCGCCGTCTTCGCCCATACCTGTCAATAAAATGGCGCAAGTGCGGCGGTTGTAAAACTGGGCAGCGGCATGGAAAGTGACATCAACGCAGGGATAGTGCAAAAACCCCGTGCCGTGGCTGTAGCGAAAGTTCCCTTGGGAATCAAATTCCAGATTGGCTTGATCCGGTGCGAAATAAATATGCCCATTTTGGGGTTGCTGACCCGCACGCGCAACGCTGACCGGTAGCTTGACTTTACCGCTTAGCCAAAGGATGAACGGATCGAGAAATCCTTGGCTAATGTGCTGGACGCAGACAATGGGCAAAGGGTAGTCGGCAGGTAGTTTCGATAAGACCATTTCCAAGGCGTGCGGGCCGCCGGTGGAGGCACCGATAAAAATAATGGCGGGTTTGCGGCGCGGCGTATTTGAAGTCGTGGGGGCGGGGTTTAATGATTGCGGGTTTGTCGGGCTAGGATTGTCGGTTGCCAAACGGATGCTGGCTTTACGTCCGAACACCATGACCCCCGACAGCACTTTTAATTTGCGTGCCAGTTCCTTTGCAAAAGCTGCGTCGGAAAAGTTTGCCGGTTTTTCCAGCACTTCAACAGCACCCGCCGCCAGCAAAGCCGGTTTTAAGCTAAGGTCATCGTCGAGAATAAGCAGGGGGGTGGGTTGGTGTTCCATTATTTGCTCGACCAATCCCAAACAATTTTGCCCGGACAAGTAAGCTGTGCTGCAAATGACAGCGGGTTTCAGCAAGTTTATTTGTGCGAAAGCGTCTGCGCTTGTTTGTGCGGTGCCGACGATGCGTATATCAGGATAATCGGCAAGGGCAGTTTGTATTGCCGACAAGGCCAGTAAATCGTCCGCGACTAAAAAGACATCGATCAAAAGCTTTTCCTCAAAAAGTAACTGATTTAAAACGGTGATGGTTGAATGAAAATGGGCTAAAAGCCGAAATCCGCGCAATTTGCTAGGAGCGCAATTAAGCACACAGATTCTGCAACGCGTCCAACAAATGCCGCTGGTCGAATGCGCTTTTGCTTAAATAAGCATTTGCCCCCAGTTCTAAAGCGCGTTGGCGGTCGTCAGTCTTGTCCATTGCGCTGAGCAAGATGATCGGCAAGTCTTTGTGTTGCGGATGGCGGCGGATTTTTTCGGTAAGCATCAGGCCATCCATATTGGGCATGGTCACGTCGCTGACCAAGGCCATAAAAGTATTGCCCGCTAGTTTCTCGTAAGCGTCGCGTCCGTCCACCGCTGCGGTGACGGTATAACCGGCTTTTTCCAAAAAACGTTTGATTTGGGTGCGGGCGGTGATGGAGTCTTCGGCGTAGAGGAGGTGGCGATTTTTGCTGGGGGCGGCAGAATCGGCCTTGGCGCTGGGGTAGTGTACGGTTTTTTTGCCGTAAGCGGTTTTGACGAGGTCGTGCGGATTTAAGATAAGGCAAACTTCACCGTTGCCCAATACCGTTACGCCGCTGATATTCCGCACCCGCTTTAATACGCCGCCCAGCGGTTTCAGCAAAATTTCTTGTTCGTCCATCAAGCGGTCAACTAATAAGGCGAGTTTGCCGTGTTTGACGTTGATAATCACCGCAAAATGCGGTGAGTGGGTACTGGCAATGTCCAGCAAATCGCTAAGGCGCGCGACAGACACGGCGTGTTCGGCTTGCAGTAAGCTGGGTATGCCGTCGATGTTGAATAGTTGTTCAGGGGAGACGCTGCGAATCAGTTCAATGGCTTCCATAGGAATGCCGAAATAGCGTTTTTGTTGTTCGACAATAATGACTTGGGTGGTGGCTAAGGTAACCGGCAAGACAATTTGAATGCTGGTACCGACGCCGGGCGTGGAGTCAATGTCGAGGTGGCCTTTCAGTTGTTCAATGGTGATGCGGACAATTGCCATGCCTAAGCCGCGTCCTGAAATATCGTTGACTTGGTCGGCGGTGGAAAAACCTTGGCTAAAAATCAATTCTTGCAATTGCCCATCAGACATTGCCGCCAGTTCATCGGCGCTGTACAACAGGTTTTGCAAAGCCCGTTGCTTGATTTTTTCGACATTAATACCGCCGCCATCGTCAGTGACGGTAATGATGATATTGGTGGGCGTTTGCCGTGCGCTTAGCCGGATGGTGCCGATTTCCGGCTTGCCCATTGCCCGACGTTGTTCGGGCGTTTCAATGGCATGGTAAATGGCGTTGCGGATCAGATGGGTGAGCGGGTCTTTGAGTTCTTCGATGATGCGTTTGTCGGCGGCGGTGTCGTCGCCATCGATAATCAGGTTGATTTGCTTGTTTTCTTGCTTGGCAATGTCGCGAACCATGCGCGGAAACAGGCTAAAGGTCGTTGCGAGCGGTAACAGACGGATGGTGCGGATGCCGTCGCCAATTTCATGGTTTAAATAATCAAAGCGGTTGTTGTCTTCGTAAAGTTGGCTGCGTAAGGCATACAGCCGATTTTCCAATTGCGTCAGCTCGGCGGTGAACAGTTCGCGGTGCTGGTGTTTCCATTCTTCCCAATAAAACAGCAGATCATTGACGTCACCTAACCGTTGCGCGAGGCGGTTTTTGTTGACGGTCAGCTCGCTGACGTGGGTCATCAAATTATCCAGCTGTTGCATACCGACGCGGATAGTGTCGATTTGGCTGGCGGCGGTTTCGTTGGTGTTGTCGCTGCTGCTTGTGGCGAACGGGCGGGCGGGCGGATTGGCATCGGGGATGCTGGGTTGCTCGGTGGTTATCGCTTGGGCGGGTGCTGATGGACTTTCGGCGGGTGGTGTTTGGGTGAGCCGGGCCAAAATGCTGTCCAAGCCGATAGGGTAGGCGATGCCTGTCACCGCTTCTTCAGCAAGGCCGCGCAAATCATCAATACCGTGATAGAGCTGTTCAATGAGGTTGGCTGCCAGCGGTTCGTGATTTTTTAGCGAGGCTTTTAATACGCTTTCAAAATGATGGGCGACTTGTTCCATGTTTTTTTCCCCCAACATCCGTGCCAAGCCTTTTAAGCTGTGCGCTTCGCGGAACACTTCATTCATCGGCGCAGGCAAATCCGGTTGTTTTTCCAGTTGTAAAAGGTTTTGTTCAAGGTTATGCAAACGTTCTTTGCATTCGGCCTTAAACATCTGCCGCAGGTCGGGGTCGTCAATCATGGGTTGGCTTTAGCTTATAAAGACGTGAGAGGTGAAGGTTTTTGCTGATTATCTGGGTTGGTAGATAAGAATCTATCACACAGAGTAGACCGTAACCATCTTTACAGAATGAATTATGTGTAGAGAGTGAAGGCATAGTTGGTGGGCAGAAAAGCGTTGCCCACCCTACGAAACGCAACGATGCCTTAATACAAGCAGTAATATATTCGTTACACAATATATGCGTAAAAACAAATATAATAGCCGCCTCACCATCCACATAAGCAAACGAGGAAATTATTATGATTAAAAACAGCCTGTTAAAATTTTTTACGGTCTTAAGTTTATGGGTCTATATAGGGGTTGCACATGCCAGCCCTGAAGATGTATTGCCCAGTATCCGTCCGCAACTCACAAAGTTTTCCCAAGAATTCCAGAAAATCCCTGCCGAACGTCAAACGCTGCTGAAAAAAGGTGCGTTATTTATCCGTTCCAAAATTCAAGCTGGCGAAACCGCGCAAATCACTTTTATCTGTACACACAATTCCCGCCGTAGCCATTTGGCGCAGATTTGGGCGCAGACGGCTGCCGCTTATTATGGCGTTGATGGCGTACAAGCTTTTTCCGGTGGTACGGAAGCCACAGCAATGAATAGCCGGACGGTTGATGCCTTAAAACGCGTCGGCTTTGGCTTTACCGATAGCACGGGCGGCAAAAATCCGGTTTATTTGGTCAAATATTCCGATTCCAAACCGGAAATCCATAGTTTTTCCAAACTTTATAATGCTGAAGGCAATCCGCAAAGCAATTACGCGGCGTTTATGACCTGCTCGCAAGCTGATAAAAATTGCCCTGTTGTCGAAGGCAGCGCGTTGCGGATTCCTATCCATTATGAAGACCCAAAAGTTGCCGATGGTTTGCCGAATGAGGCCACTGTTTACGACGAACGCGCCCAGCAAATCGGCTTGGAAATGGCTTATATGATGGCGCAAGTCAAAGGCTAATTGATCTATTTCTGGGCGTAGGTTGGGTTGCGCTTTTTGCAACCCAACCTACATAAAAACTATTTTTCAATAGCTTATCGACATTTTAATCTACGACGAAACATCTACTTAGCCATCGCGCCGCCTTCATCTTAGAGAATCACATTTATGAAACCGACTTATCTGCTTATCACCTTAGTATTGCTATCCAGCAATGCCGATGCCGCATCCTTAACAGGCTTAAATGCTTGGGTGGAAAGCCAATTGGCATCCAACCAAGCCTCGGCATCTGCCTATTTATTCTTATTAATAGGCGGTTTTCTCGCCAGTCTACTGCCTTGCGTCTATCCCTTGTATCCCATCACCGCCAGCATTATTGCCAGACGTTCGCAAGGCGATGCGCCACGCGCCTTACATCCAGCGGTTTACTACATCGGCCTTGCCAGTATCTATTTTTTATTTGGCTTGATTGCCGCAGCAACGGGCGGCGCGTTTAATGAAGTGCTGCGCTTACCCATCACCAATTTATTGTTGGCGTTGTTGTTTTTGCTACTGGCATTGGCGACCGCAGGCTTTCTGCATGTTTCGCTTTTTAGTGGCAACGGTCTTGGCGACAAAACTCCTGGCATTGCTGGCACGTTTTTGATGGGCATGGGCGCAGGCTTATTGTCCTCTTCCTGCGTCGGGCCGTTCGTGGTCGGCATTTTAGTCGGTATCGCCAGCCAAACCGATGGCCTGAGCGTATTTACCACCTTGACCGCCGCGCTAAAAATGTTCGCCTTCGGTTTAGGTTTGGGTATTCCGTTCTTGCTGATTGGTTTATTTGGCGTGCGTTTGCCAAAATCCGGTTCATGGATGAAATATGTGCAATGGGCTTTAGGCGCATTGATCCTGTATTTTGCCTACACTTATTTGGAAAAAGGCCTGTCCGGTTACGGCTTTAAGCCAGAATCGATCCAGCTGGTGTTTTTCGGGGCTTTGTTGGTGTTGTATTCGCTTTACCATTTCTGGGAAGGTGACGAGTTACACAGCGCCAAGCGCATGGAAAAATCCTTATTTGCCCTCTTCGCACTGATTGGCGGCTTGAGCTTGGCACACGGCGTGTTGACTCCCGCCCCTACAGCAATCGTAACCAGCGCCGCAGCCAGCAGCGCACCGCTCACCGAAACCAAAGGCGAATTGACGTGGTATTTAAACCGCGAAGATGCTGTGAAGGCCGCGCGCGAACAAGGCAAGCCGATATTTGTCGATTTTTTTGCCTACTGGTGCGCCAACTGCAAAGAGTTTGAACACCTGACCGAAACGGATCGCGCTTTAATTGATGGTCTGAAAAAAGTCATTTTGCTGAAAATTTACGACAACGATCCAGAATTCAAACAGTTCCAAAACGATAAACGCTTTCCCGAGCTAAAAGTGGGCCTGCCGTTTTTTGTGGTTGCCAATGCTGATGATAATTTGCTGTATAAAACCAGCGATTACACCTGTACTGATGAGATGTTGTTGTTTATGGGGGAATAAAATCCCAAACCATGCAAATCGTAATGGTTGGGATGACCGCATCCCTACAGTTTGTTAAGTTGGGTTGTAAGACGCAACCCAACCGAGTGCTTTTAGCCGATCAAGCTATCCAAACCGCGTCCACACCCAAACCGGTGGTGTTGACGCTGGTGGCGTTCACACCCAACAGCTGCACCAGCATGTCGGTAGCACCGTCGTCTTGGAACACATAGGCATCCGCGCCGACGTTGAAAGCCACGGTCGCACCGCCGGTGATGTTGGCCTGCAGGTAGCTCAGCACGCTTGGAAATCTACCTGCACCAATGGTCAAGGCTGCACTGAAGGCATCGGCATCGTCAAAGCTGATGATGCCATTGCTGATGGCGTGGCTTTTGATGGTACCGGCATCAACACCATTGCTGGCAGCCGTGTTGGCGGCAATGCTGGTGCTGACCAAATCCAGCTTGTCCACGCCCGCCGCCGAGCTGGCGCTGAGGCCTTTTTGGAAGCCGCTAATGACATCAAAACCCGTGACCGTGCTGTGGCCCGTGGCGATTTTCACCGTGTCGGTCTTGGCAACGGTTTCCGCCAAGTTCAATGTGTCTTTACCCGCCCCGCCAGTCAACACATCCGCGCCTTCGCCCGCCACCAAGGTGTCGTTGCCCGCACCGCCAACCAACGCGTTCGTTGAGGCATTACCGGTCAGTACGTTGTTCAAGCTATTGCCTGTCGCATTTGCCGCCGTGCCGGTCAGGGTCAGGTTTTCCAAGTTCGTACCCAAGACAAAGGAAACCGAGCTGGACACGCTGTCAATTTCGGTCGCCAGTGTTGAGGTTTCGGTGATGGTGTAGCCCAAATCATCAACGATATAATAGTCGTTGCCCAAACCACCTGCCATACTGTCCGCACCCAAGCCGCCGTCCAGCACGTTGCTGCCGTCGTTGCCGACCAAAGCGTTGTTCAGGCTGTTGCCGGTGGCGTTGATGTCTGCTGAACCAGTCAATGTCAAATTTTCGACATTATCAGACAAGGTAAAGCTGACCGAACTGCTGACGCTATCTGTGCCTTCAGCGGTCAATTCGGTCACCGTGTCGCTAATGTTATCGACCACATAAGTGTCGTCGCCTTTGCCACCTACCAAGCTGTCCGCACCGCCGCGCCCGTCCAGCATGTCGTTGCCGTCCAAGCCCGATAAAGTGTTGGCTGCGGCATTGCCGAACAGCTTGTTGTCCAAGATATTGCCCGTGCCGGTGACTGCGCCGGTCAACAGCACCAAGCTTTCTACGTTGGCAGTCAGCGTGAAGCTAATGCTGGACAGCACTGTGTCCGTACCTGCGCCAGTCGCCTCGGTCACGCCATCGCCGCTGTTGTCCACCACATACAAGTCATTGCCCGCAGCGCCCGCCATGCTGTCTGCGCCTGCTAGGCCGTTGAGGGCATCATTACCTGTAGTGCCGGCTAGAGAATTATTAGTGGCAGTGCCAAATACCAAGTTGGTCAGCACATCGCCGTTGGCGAATTGGATGCTTTCGATTTTGTCATTGGCATCACCGGAGAATTGATCCTGTAGTATGACTTGGTTGGTACTGCGAAAGGCTATGACTAAATTTGCACCATTTTGAGTGAAGCTGCTTACGTCGGTGAGCTTGTAGCCGTTGATTTTAAGCTGGTCGGTGCCGCCATAGGAAAACGTACCAATGTTATTGTTGAACTCGGCGATGGTGTCGTTGCTGTATCCCGATCCAAACAGGTAAGTGTCGTTGCCGCTGCCGCCATATAGCGTATCGGTGCCGCCTTTACCGTCCAAGGTGTCGTTGCCCGTTGTTCCCCAAAGGGTTTCATTGCTCGCGCCGCCGATATTGGTTTGGGTGTTGAGCTGGTCGAGCGTCAATGTGCCGTCGGTGAACACGAACGATTCAACTTGCCATTGAGGGATAGGATCGAAGGCGTTGCTGACAGTCAGGGTCTCGTTGGTGGCAATGATGGTAACCAGCAAGTCCAAACCATTGTTGGTTTTCTGGAATTTGACGGCACTTTGGGAAAGTCCCGTAAAGGTAACTTGATCGGTGCCACCGTAAGAAAACGTAACATTGATATTGTTGAGTTCGGCGATAGTGTCATTGCCGTAGCCCGTTCCGAACAGATAGGTGTCGTTGCCGCTGCCGCCATAGAGAGTGTCAGTGCCGCCCTTGCCGTCCAAGGTGTCGTTGCCCGTTGTTCCCCAAAGGGTTTCATTGCCTGCGCCGCCGATATTGGTTTGGGTATTGAGCTGGGCGAGCGTCAATGTGCCGTCGGTGAACACGAACGATTCCACTTGATAGTCAGTGTTTGGATGAAAGGCGTAGTTAACCGTCAGGGTCTCGTTGGTGGCGATGATGGTCGCCTGCAAGTTCAAGCCATTGTTGGATTTCTGAAACTTGACGGCATTTTGGGAAAGCCCAGTGAAAATGACTTGGTCGATACCACCGGAATAAAAGGTATTAAAAATATCATCATATTCAGCCATGGTGTCATTACCATAGCCTGTGCTGTAAAGATAGGTGTCGTCGCCGCTGCCGCCATAGAGAGTGTCAGTGCCGCCCTTGCCATCCAAGGTATCGTTGCCCGTTGAACCCCAAAGGGTTTCATTGCCCGCGCCGCCAATGTTAGCGATTGCGTTGACTTGAGCGAGCGTTAATGTGCCGTCGGTGAACACCAATGACTCCACTTGCCGGTAAGCATCTGGGCTGAAGATTTTGCTGATGGTCAAGGTCTCGTTGGTGGCGATAAGAGTCGCCTGCAAATCCAAACCATTGTTGGTTTTCTGGAATATGAAGGCACTTTGGGAGAGTCCGGTAAAGGTGACTTGGTCGATACCGCCGTAAGAAAACGTTCCGAACAAATCATCATACTCGGCAATGGTGTCATTGCCGTAGCCTGTGCCGTATACATAGGTGTCGTTGCCGTCACCGCCAAACAAGGTATCAGTGCCACCCTTACCGTCCAAGGTATCGCTGCCTGCTGTACCCCAAAGGGTTTCATTGCCCGCGCCGCCAATGTTGGCGAGTGCATTGACTTGGGCGAGCGTCAATGTGGCGTCGGTGAACACGAACGACTCCACTTGGTAGCCTGTGTCTGTGGAGAAGGCGTTGATGATGGTCAGAGTCTCGTTGGTGGCGATGAGGATCGCCTGCAAATCTAAGCCATTGTTGGTTTTCTGGAATTTGACGGCACTTTGGGTAAGCCCTGTGAAAGTGACTTTATCAGCACCGCCGTAACCAGAAATAACACCATCGAATTCGTTAATGGTGTCGTCACCATAACCTGTGCTGTAAACATAATTATCGTTACCAGTACCTCCAAACAGGGTGTCAACTCCGATACCACCAGCGATCCTATCGTTACCCGCCGAGCCTCTGAGCGTATCGTTACCGCCGTTGCCGTTGATGGTATCAGCGGTATTAGTACCTGTATAAGTGTCGTTGTTTTCTGTACCGTTAAAAGTTGCCATTACGTTTTCCAATTCAGTTAAAGTGAGCGTGGACAGTTATGCGTAGACCAAAAAATTCATTAAAAACATACATCTAACTCACTTTTTCTGCAACTTTTTATTATTGGTATTTTTCGTTTTTTGGGCTTTAGCGAAAAAATATGAACTTATTTTTCTTTATTTTTGTGGGTTTGTCGGTTGGGTTGTTTGCTGTTTGTAATCCACGCCATTGGTTTTTTTTCCACGTTAAGCTGGAGGCTTTTGGCATAAATGAGCAGGATGTGAGCGATGCTATCGAGTGGGCAAGGCGAGACCCAGTATGAGCCAGCGTGTGGTGTTGGATACAAATTGTGTGGTTTCGGCGTTATTGCTTGCCGATTTTTTTGTCTTACACCGAAACCTTTGGTATTGAATAAATCCCCGAAGATTTGCCCGTCATTCCTGACGATTTAAAATTTTTGGTTCTTGCCGTCGTCGGACGGGTCGAGATATTGGTATTTGGCTGAATATAAAAGGCCTTTCAAATAACTGCATCCTAGGTTTGGCTTGTATTGTTGCTCTACCTCCTGCATCCATTCAGTCAAGTATGAACGTTTAGTTTATATAGTTTTTTCTTAACTTAATGGCAGTGATGCGGAGCGAGGGAATGTGTCAATGACGCTTCAGCGTCGCCTTACGCAACGACGGAGCGTTGCACGATGTGTTACCACGCGGAGTATGGGAACGATAAATTGGTGGGCAGAAAAAGGCTGCCCACCCTACGAAATTACAAAACCTTTCCCAAGCCAACTCCCGCTTTTAAATCATTTCCTGCAATTGCCCAGCTGCTTTGTTTAAATTTTGGATGGCAAGCTTGCTTTGGGTGATGCCGTTGGCGGTTTCTTTGGCGCCGGTATTGAGCATGTTCATGGCTTCTACCACTTGGTTGGTGGCGTTGGCTTGTTGCTTGGCGGTTAAGGAAATTTGTTGCAAGACATCGGCAATATTGTTGACGGCATCAGACAATTCATCACAACTGCGTTTGGTCAGTTCGGCTTGTTGGCTGCTGGTTTGCGCCGTTTGTGTACCCGCTTCGGTTGCCAACACGGTGGTGTTGGTGATTTTTTGGATGTTCTCCAGCAAATTGCCGATATGTTCGGCTGATTTTTTGCTTTGCTCGGCTAGTTTGCGGATTTCTTGCGATACCACGGTAAAACCTTTGCCGTGTTCGCCTGCGCGGGTGGCTTCCACAGCGGCGTTCAGTGCCAGCAAGTTGGTTTGGTTGGCGATGTCTTTGACGGCTTCGGTGATATGACCGATTTGGCTGGTTTGTTCGCTTAAACGCAAAATTTGCGTGCCGATATGTTCGACTTTGCCGCGTAAGGTATCCATGCTGTTGAGCAATTCTTGCATCGTCATAGCGCCCGCTAGGGCTTTGTTGACCACTTGCTGTGCTTCTTGGCTGGCGGCATCGGCTTGCAAAATGGATTGCTGCGCGGAGCGCCCCAGTTCGTTCATGGTGGCGCTGGTTTCGTTGACAGCAACGGCTTGTTGGGCGGCGGTGCGTTCGTGTTCGTCGGTGGTGATCGACAACTCGCTGGAGGTGGTAAACACTTCGGCGGTCGCTTGGCTAATCGGGCGGCTGAGCCTGCGTCCGTACAGTAAGCCGACAGCGGCGGCAACAGCGGCGGTGGCTAAACCAAATAGCAGCTCCCAATTGCGTAGTTGCACAATTTCGGCATTGGCTTCGGCTTCGTCGATTTCTACCAGCAATAGCCAACCTAAATCGTAACGTTTGTTGAGCAGTTGCCCGTCGGAAGCGCCGACAATCGGCTGGTTGCGGTAGTCGTTATATAAACCCGCCATGTTTTTTTGTTGGGTTTGGAACAGGCGTACGGGTTCGGAATCGACTTTCTGTTTCAAGATGGCGTTGGGGATAAAGCGCGACGGGGTAATCATGTAGCCGTTCTTGTTGACCAGATAAGCTTCCCCGGTTTCGCGTAAACCTTGGCGGTTGGTGGTGATGTCCGTTAATGTCGCCAAGGTCAAACGGTTGGCGACCACGCCCAGCAATTTACCCGAACCTGGCTGACGCACGGGCGCAGAAACTATAAAGCTCGGTTGCTTGCTGGCGGCATGTTCGAAAACATCTTTAATGTGGACACCATCACGGGCGGCATTGAACATGTCGTTGGCGGATTCGTCACGCCCTACGGTTTGGTTGTCAGTGGATGCGACCACCAGGCCATTGGCATCCATTATCAAGGTTTCGCTGTAGCCGTGTTTCAAGTCGGACTGGCTTGATAAGACTTTGGATTTGATGAGTTTTTGCCATTGTCCGGCAAGGGCTTCATTGCCGTTTTGTTGCAACAATTGTTGTACGTCTTCGTCGGCGGCAAGGTTTTCAATACGGATCACTTCGGTGTCGAGGTATTGGCTGACGGTTTGCGCCTTAGCTTGGACAATGGCGGTGAAGTCGTTTAAGAATTGGCTTTTTAGCGATTCCTTGCCTGATTGGTAGCTCCAAAATCCGATCAGGGCAATGGGCAAGACCGAGGTGAGCAAAAAAAGGATAATCAGATTGTGGGTTAGTTTTTGTTTGGCTATACGCATAGTTTTCTCACACTTCGTCGTCGATGACCAACTCGCCTTTCGCAAGGATTAGTTTCAGGTCGAGCAGGGTTAACAGTTTGTCTTGATAAGGCATTTCGCCCGTCAGGTAGTCGCCGCTGACTGAAGCCACGGCAGAAGGCAACGGGGTTATGGCGGCGGGGTCGGCATAAATCACTTCCGGGACATTATCCACCAACAAGGCAACGGCAAAATCGTCGTTGCCGTTAATGACTACGGCCTTGCTGTCGGCCTGCACGGGTTGTGGTGGCAAATGGATGATGTGGCGCATGTCAATTAAGGTGATGACATTGCCACGCAGATTGATGCAACCCAACACATAAGCTGGGGTGCAAGGGATGGGGACAATACCGCCAATATTGGCAAACTCGCGCACTGCCAGTAAATCAACACCGAAAAATTCGCCATTCAGTACCACCACGGCTAAGGCCAAATAGCCGCTGGCATCATCGCGCTGCTCGCGCCATTTGAGTTTTTCTGCCCGCAAGGCGAACACGGCGTGGTCGTTGGGCTGGGCGCGGCTGTAGAAGTCTTGGCGCTCAATGGCTTCGGTCGGTGCGGTAAAAAACGCTTGTTGCAACAACGCGGCGGCGTTTAATACGGTAATGACTTTTTCATCTTTAGTCATGCTGCCGATGAGTAAGGGTTCGGGCAGTTCGCTGTTGATGCTGGCGGCATAGAGCAGATTGTTGTCTTGCACGGTATCGGCTGTACACACATCGTAAACATCGTTGATGATGAGGCCAAAAACTTGCCCGTCTAGGGTTAGTAAGACAATGCTGTCGCTGGCTTGGTAAGGTGGGCAAGCTTGGCGGAAACGCGGGCGCACGTCCAAAACCGGGATCAGGCTACCGCGTAAGTCAAACACGCCAACAACATCGGCTGAAACCGTTGCCAATAAAGTCAGTTCCGGCAGATAGACGACTTCCTGAACTAAATGCGCAGGTATGGCGTAATAAAAGGGGCTGAGGGCGAAGACAAAAAAAGTCTCGTCGCGAGGATTAATGGGCGGGTTGTGGGTTGTCATGACAGCAGCTGCGGGATAAGTTCGCGGGCATGGGCGGCGAGGTCATCAAAATAATGGTCTGGTGGCAGTTTTTGTAACCAGGCTAAGGCTTGTGCGCAAAGTTGCTGATATTTCTCCGGCTCCGCCTGTTCGTATAAGGTTGCCAAGTCTAAATAAGCCGGTACAAACGTTTCGTCCAATAAAATGGTTTTATGCAGAAAAGCTTTCGCACTTTCAAGGTCGTTTTGCGATTCTTTGACGTGGGCCAGCAAGTAATGGCAACTGGCAGAACGCGGCTTTAAAGCCAACGCATCTTGTAGACGGTTTTCCGCCGTGTGGTATTGTCCTGTGCAGGCAAAGGCTTTAGCTGACCAATAGTAGGTGTCAAAATCGGCGTTTTGGACGGGCTGTGTCTGGGCAATAGCCAGTACGACGGCGTAATCACCCTGTTGATAAGCGTGCTGCATACGTTCGGCTAGTGTGAGCTCGGTGTGGGTAATTGCGGTTTTGGGAGCCACAGTGGCTGATGTGATTTTTGGTAAGAGCGTTGGCGTTATGGTTTCGCGAGGTAGCATTGTCGGTAAGCTTGCACGTTTGTTGGTGCAACGTTGGTAAACTACCGATTCCAAAAATAAGCGTGTTTCCAAATCCTCAAGCGATTGTTGGTACAGCTCACCATGACCTGTCAGCAAGTAGCCTTCTGGCTTTAAAGTACGGGTAAATTTATCCAGCACGGTGGCGATGGCCTGCTGGTCAAAATAAATAAAGACATTGCGGCATAAGATCAGGTCAATATTGTTAATTTCCAAATCAGGAAACGGCGTTTGCAGCAGATTGACGCGGCGGAAGCTGACTTTATCACGGATCGCGGCATCTAAAGACAACAAGCCATGCGCCGCTGGTTGGAAATAGGTTTGCACTTCCGGACCGACATCGCGTAGCGACCAGCGTGTATACAATCCGGCACGGGCTTTGGCGAGGACCTTGTCGTTGATGTCGGAACCCAGCAGCATGACATCCCAATCGTGTATATCAGGTAGCAGTTGATGCAACAGTAAGGCTAGCGAATAAGGTTCTTCGCCGGTCGAGCAGCCCGCGCTCCATAGGCGCAATTGGCGGCTGTGGCGGTTGCGTTGGATCAGTTCCGGCAAGATGTGTTCTTTTAAGATGTGCATTTGACCCTTGTCGCGCAGGAAAAAACTTTCCGGTACGGTCAGGGTTTGTGCAATATGCTGCCATTCTTGATCGGCCAGCATGCTTTGCGTCTCTAGCAATTGCAAATAATCCGACAGGTCGGGCAAACGCAGCTCAGCCAAGCGATGCTGCAAAAAACGCTCGACTTTGTCATTATCGGAAGGAGCAATTGTTAGCCCGGTGTGGGTGGTCAACAAAGCTTGGAATGCGTGCAGCCACATCATGCCAAGTTGCTTTTAAAGGCTTGGCAAGGCTAAGCCCTGCACTTGGTTGCGGCCTGCTGCTTTGGCGTTATAAAGCATGGCATCAGCTTGTTTTAACCATTGGTCTGGTGTGTCGGTACTGTTGGGTAGGCCGCTGGTCACGCCCAGGCTGGCGGTGACATATTTGGCGGTGGTTGAGCTTTGATGCGGAATTTGCGCATCGGCAATCGCTTCGCAAATGCTTTCGGCAATGGCGAGTGCGCCCTCCAATTCAGTTTCCGGCAGTAAGATAACAAATTCTTCCCCGCCATAACGGGCAATCAAATCAGCAGGGCGGTGAATTTGTTGTTTTAAGATGCGCGCCACTTTTCTTAAACAATCATCACCTTGCAAATGCCCGTAGGTGTCGTTGTAGCGTTTGAAATGGTCAATGTCGAGCATGATGACCGCCATCGGCAATTGGTTGCGGAAGGCGCGCTTCAGTTCGATGAGTATGCATTCATCAAAATAACGGCGGTTGGCAATTTCGGTCATGCCATCCAATTGGCTTAGGCGCAGCAGTTCAATGTTTTGCTTTTCCAGTTCGGCTTGGGCTTTTTGCAAGGCTTCGAAGACTTTATCGCGTTGCAACTTGTGGATAAAAGCTTTGGAGTGGTAACGCAGGCGCGCCACCAATTCGACTTTATCAGGCAGTTTCACCAGGTAATCATTGGCACCGCATTCAAAGGCTTTCACTTTGGTGCTGGGTTCGTCTTCGGTGGACAGCATGATGACGGGAATGTCTCGGGTTGTTGGGTGTTGACGGATTTTTTTCAGCAAATCCAAACCATTCACATTCGGCATCAGCAAGTCCAACAAAATGACCGTTGGCATAATACTAATGGCTTCTTCGATAGCCAATTCGGGGTTATGGCAATAATGGAAACTGATGTCAGCATGTTCGGCGAGCATGTTTTGGATAAGCTTGCCGACGATGGCCTGATCGTCAACCAGCATAATCATAATGTCTACGCGATATAAGCCAGCTTTGTATGCGTCCATGGTGATAAGAGAAGAATCTTAAAAATGCCCTAAAGGTGTTGATAGCAATTGTAAAGTAAGTTGGCTTTCGGTAATAGGCAAAATAAGGTTAGCCTGGCTTTACAGCGTAGCCAATTTAGGCGCATTGGTTGACAAGTTTTTAATAGCAGGAATCCTGATCCAATCGCTTTAAAGTTATCAGTAACATGCAATAATATGCAGTAGATGATTTTTGTTACCACTCAGCCAACTTAAAGAGACAGACAAATACAATGGCGCAATATATCTATTCAATGAATCGGGTCGGAAAAATTATTCCGCCGAAAAAATACATTCTTAAAGACATTTCCCTGTCGTTTTTTCCAGGCGCAAAAATTGGCGTATTAGGCTTAAACGGCTCCGGTAAATCCACGCTGTTGAAAATTATGGCGGGTTTGGACAAGGAAATTGAAGGCGAAGCGATTCCGCTGAAAGGCATCAACATTGGCTATTTGGCGCAAGAACCGCAGCTTGACCCTAGCAAAACCGTGCGCGGTAATGTGGAAGAAGCGGTTGCCCATGTTAAAGACGCGCTGGCGGAATTGGATGCTGTTTATGCCGCTTATGCCGATCCTGATGCCGACTTTGACAAACTTGCTGCCGACCAAGCCCGCTTGGAAGATATTATCAACGCTTGTGACGGTCACAATTTGGACCGCAAATTGGAAGTGGCTGCCGATGCCTTGCGTTTGCCGGATTGGGATGCGGACGTTACTAAATTATCAGGTGGCGAAAAACGCCGCGTGGCACTATGCCGATTACTGCTGTCCAATCCTGATATGCTGCTTTTGGACGAACCGACCAACCATTTGGATGCCGAATCGGTAGCTTGGTTGGAACGCTTCCTGCACGACTACCCCGGCACCGTGGTGGCGGTGACGCATGATCGTTACTTCCTTGATAACGTCGCCGGTTGGATTTTGGAGTTGGACAGAGGCTCCGGCATTCCTTGGGAAGGCAATTATTCCAGCTGGCTAGACCAAAAAAGCAATCGCTTGTTGATTGAGGAAAAGCAAGAAAGCAACCGCCAAAAAGCCATGAAGCAAGAGTTGGAGTGGGTGCGTTCCAATCCTAAAGGCCGCCATGCCAAAAGCAAAGCGCGTCTGGCGAAGTTTGAAGAGCTGTCATCGGTGGAAGTGCAAAAACGCAACGAAACCCAAGAAATTTATATTCCGCCCGGACCGCGTCTGGGCGACGTGGTCATCGAAGCCGACAACATCAGCAAAGGTTTTGGTGACCGCCTGCTCATCAGCAACCTAAGCTTTAAACTGCCGCCGGGTGGCATTGTCGGTATTATTGGCCCGAACGGTGCCGGTAAAACCACGCTGTTCCGCATGATGGCAGGCGTTGACAAGCCCGATTCCGGCAGCCTGTCGCTGGGGCAAACCGTTGAAATTGCCTATGTTGACCAGTTGCGTGACGACATGGATGCCAAGAAAACGGTTTGGGAAGAAGTCTCCGACGGCTTGGATATGATTACTGTCGGCAAATACGAAACGCCATCACGCGCCTATTTGGGCCGCTTTAATTTTAAAGGTGGCGACCAGCAAAAAATCATCGGCAATCTGTCCGGTGGTGAGCGTAACCGTGTGCATTTGGCTAAATTGCTCAAATCCGGCGGCAACGTCTTGTTGCTTGACGAACCCACCAACGATTTGGACGTGGAAACCTTGCGGGCTTTGGAAGATGCGCTGCTGGCCTTCCCTGGCTGCGCCGTGGTCATCTCGCATGACCGCTGGTTCTTGGACCGTATCGCCACGCACATTTTGGCTTTTGAAGGCGACAGTAACGTGGTCTGGTTTGAAGGCAATTACGAAGACTACGAAGCTGACCGCCATCGCCGCTTGGGCAGTGATGCGGATAACCCTAAACGCTTGAAGTACAAAAAATTGACGGCGTAATTTTCCTCGCCATTAAGAAAGCATTGAACCGATGGGTGGAAAACTGCCCATCGGTTTTTTTTCTTTTGCTGCCAAATTTCCCCACTCTTGTTTATGAGCCTACGCCACCAAATCAATCTAAGAATTTTCTTGTCATCCCTGTGCATTGTACTGCTCGGCGGCAGTATCGCCATTTGGCAAGCCCGGCAATCGGTCGATAAGGAAATCCATTCATCCATCAACCTTGCTGTGCAGCTCATCACTTTTGGTTTGTCGCACAGCGGTTTTAACGAAGCCGATTGGTTGGCGCGGTTTAACTCGCTACAGGAAACCCGCCATTTAAGCATCCAATTGCTGGAGTCTTCTGGACATACCGTAAAGTTATTGCATAGCAACACGCCGATCCGCCAAGAACAACCTCCGCAATGGTTTATTGCTCTGGTAGGCGGTAATGCGCACCCGCAAAGCGAACAGGTGGTCACCCGTTTTGATGGTCAAGTGTTTACGCTGCTGATCCAAGCCAACCCGCTGGATGAAATCACCGAAGTTTGGCAGGAAAGCTTGGCGTTTTTTGGTTCCATGTTGTTATTGGTTTTGCTGACCTTCTTGGCGGTGCATTTGGCGTTTAATAAGGCATTAAAGGCTATTGCTGTGATTGTTGAGGGCTTAAAGATTATCGAAACCGGTCAATACCAACAACCTTTGCCAGCTTTTGCCAGCCAAGAATTTGCCAGTATCGCCAATGCCGTCAACCACATGACTGCCGAGCTTGCCGCCGCCGAGCAAGCCAACCGCGCGTTGGCCCAGCATTCTTTGGCGATTCAGGAAGATGAACGCCAACATCTTGCCCAAGAATTGCACGATGAATTGGGGCAATCGTTAACCGCTATCAAAGTGATGGCGGCGGTGGCGGCTAATAATCCGGCACAAATTAAACAGAGTACGGCGTCTATTGCCAGTGTCAGCGATCATTTGCTGTCCGTGGTGCGATCGATGATGCGGCAGTTGCATCCTTTAGTGTTGACGGAATTGGGCTTGAAGGCCGCGCTGGAAGATTTGCTCAACCACTGGTCGTTGCGCAATCCAGAATTAAAGTTAGCCCTTGATTGCGCTGACGAGGTGGATGCTTTGCCGCAAACCATCGCTATCCAAGTGTTTAGGATTGTTCAGGAAGGGCTGACCAATATTGTCCGCCACGCCCAAGCCGATTTTGCGCAAGTCAGCTTGCAGTTCGATGCGGATAGCCAGCGTTTGTTGGTGCAAATGAGTGACAACGGACAAGGTTGCGCGGAAGCGAACTTGAAGGCGGGTTTTGGTTTATTGGGTATGCGCGAGCGCGTCAACAGTTTGGGTGGCGAATTGGTTATCCACAGCCAAGCCCCGCAAGGGTTCCGCCTGAACGCTAGCATACCGCTATGACGACTGCCACGATTAAAGTGATTTTGGTTGATGACCATGCAGTGGTTCGCGCGGGTTTTAAAATGTTGCTGGCTAGCGAAGCGGGCATTGATGTGGTTGCCGAAGCCGAACGAGGCGAGGCCGCCTGCCAGCTTTATTTGCAACACCAGCCCGATGTCTTGGTATTGGACTTGTCCATGCCCGGCATTGGCGGCTTGGAAACCATCCGGCGCATTTGCTTGCGTGACAGCCAAGCGAAAATATTGGTGTTCAGTGTCCATGATGAAGGGGTTTATATCAATCGTGCTATGAACGCCGGGGCAAAAGGCTATATCAGTAAAAGCAGCGCGCCGTCGGTGTTGGTGCAAGCGATCCAAACCCTTGCTGCAGGTGGCAGTTATTGGGAAACGGCATTGAACAAAAATCTGCCTGAAGCGGATTCTGAAATGGATTACAAAGCGGTGGTGGAAAGGCTTTCCACTCGCGAGTTTGATATTTTTTTGCTGCTTGCCAAAGGTTTGACCGTACAAAAAATTGCTGATGAATTATGTCTGGGCTACAAGACGGTTGCCAACTATGGCACGCAAATCCGCAGCAAATTGCAGGTATCAACGGTTGCAGAGCTGGCGCATATTGCCTTGGTGCTGGGGTTAATGGGTAGCGAAGGTCTGTAGTGGGGTGGTCTGTTTAAACGGTTTCACCAAGATTTCATAGGGAGGCCAGCATTTTTAGCCGGTAAGTATTCCGGCCTTGTTGTTTGGCTTGGTAAAGCAACTGGTCGGCTGTTTCCAGCAACTGTTCAGTTGAAAAGCTTTCATCAGGAATGGTGGTGACACCGCCCATACTCAGGGTGACAGGCTTCGCAAGCGTATCGCTGGTGTATTGGTTTTGTACGTTTTTTAAGCAGGCTTGGATTTTTTTGGCGACAACTTCGACGCCAAAACTGTCGGTATCGGGCAAGATCACGGCAAATTCTTCGCCGCCAAAACGAGCGACCATATCGCTGGAAAAACGGATGGCTTCTTGTAGTGCCTGGGCAATCACCATCAGGCAACGGTCGCCAGCCAAATGCCCGTAAGTGTCGTTATAGGCTTTAAAGTAATCGACATCACAAATCAGTAACGATAAAGGCTTTTTATAGCGTAAGTGGTAATGCCATTTTTGTTTAAGCCAATGGTTAAAGCTACGACGGTTGAGCAGTTGGGTC
Organism: Methylosoma difficile; assembly: GCF_054657615.1. Lineage (NCBI taxonomy): Bacteria > Pseudomonadati > Pseudomonadota > Gammaproteobacteria > Methylococcales > Methylococcaceae > Methylosoma > Methylosoma difficile. Next base: position 769,708 of record NZ_BAAHYJ010000001.1, read on the forward strand.
AGGTCGTCAATCGATGCCAGTTCCTTCAGTTTGGCATTTGCGGCTTGCAAGTCTTGGTTAAGGGTCACCAACTCTTGGGTTTGTTGTTCGATCACTTGTTGCATTTGTTGCATCACGTGGTACATCTCGGTGGGATCAAGCAATTTGAGTAACTGGCTTTGCGTAACAATGCCTGCCAATGTGCCGTAACCTTCGGTAACGACTAAGCGGCGTATATTCAGTGTCTGCATTTTTTCGTGTACGCCCCATAGCGAATCTTGGTCGTTGACGACCGAAAGCGGCGTGGTCATCACGTTTTGTGCCGTTACTTCATTAAAATCCACCCCTTTTGATACGAACCGTACGGTATCGCGCTCGGTGATAATACCAATGGGTCTGTTGTTTTCAGGCTGGTGAATCACCACGCAGCTTACCCGATGTTGCGCCATTTTTTTGACGAGGCTAAGCAGTGGCTCGTCAGGCGTACCCAAGATGATTTTTTTCTCCATCACCTCGGCAACGCGGATGTAGCGCAATAAATGTTCTGGTTTTAAGTGGCTGCGCACGCTTTCGGGGGTGGCGATGCCGATCACTTGGTCGGCATCGTCCAAAATGGGTACGTGGCGGATTTTATGTAGGTTGAAAAGGCGCGAAACAGAAAAAATGTCGATGGCTTCCGATGATTTCAGGAACACCACATTGCGGGTCATCATTTGCCCAAGTGTCAAACCTAACAGTTTAGTGTTTGAGGAAACCAGCCGGACCACATCGCGCTCGGTAAAAATACCCGCCAATTGCTTGTCTTCTGTCACTAACACGCTGCTGGTGCGGGTGGTGGACATTTGGTCAATGGCCTCTGTTACCAAGGTTTGCGTGGGTAAGGTGAGTGGCAACGCTTGAATAATGGATTCAATAGCCGGTTGCGTAGGGGCGAGGGGTGACATCATCTCTCCAAAATAAGTTTTTGCTTATTGGCTATGATGGCAGTCTGTTGATATTAAGGCAACTGGCTATTTTGATTAAATAAATAGCTGTTGGTGGTCGGGGCTGGATAAGGGTAACAGGGTGCCGACGGTAAATAGGCTTATTTATCGCCGGCAATAGGGAAGGTTGATGGGTTAGCTGTCTTGTTTGCTGATAAATTTTTTGCCAAAAGCAATCACTTCATGGCGTTTGACCACGGCTGTGTAGCTCAACAAGCCCAGCAAAATGCCACCTAGCAATTTGCCGATAGGCGAGCCTTGGTCAGCGGCAACAATCCCGTCCACCGAGTTTCTCACCACGTTTTGCACGGCTACTTTGGCGGGGGTGACTTCGGCATTCAAGTCAGGCAGGCCCAAACTTTTCCAGGCATCGTAATCTTGCCAAATGGGGTAATTGCCTTGCCACAAACCTTTGGCGAAATAAGGCGACAAGCTCATGCCGTGGGCTTTAGGAATGCCTTTGTCATCAACAAAATCTTTATAAACCACCAAGCTGATGTCACCGCCTTCGCCGTGTCCGTCAGTGGTGAAAGATTTTTCCACGTGGTCGTGGAACATCCAAATACCTTGCCCAAAGCTGTTCAAGCCGTCGTCAATGCCGCTCAGCGACAAATCAATCCGTTGCGCGGGTACCATGCCGTGTACGTCGCGCTGTATGTACGAGCCAGGGCCGTTGTCGACGCCATCGTAATGGGTGATGGTCGGTTTATGACCGTGGATATGCAACGCAAATGCTTCGGTATGTCCATTCAGCACTCGCAATTTCACTTGCTGGTTTTCTTCCATGTGGATCAGCGATTCGCGCAAAGTGTAAGGGAACGAGCGACCGTTGAGCATGAAATAATCATCGGTAGCGTCTGTGGTGTCGTACTCAGTGTTCATGTGCTTGGCGATCAGACGTGGATCGTTGGCAGAACGCGCGACCACTTCATGCAATTCTTTGTCCGCCGATTGGTAATGCAAATCGTATTCGCGGGCGTATTTTTCCAGCACGGCGACTGACGGGTGGCGCACTTGGCCTGCACCGACGTTAAAAGTTTGTACCCAGTTGTTCGGACGGTTTTCTTCCACCACGAAAATGCCTTGCAAACCCATCGGGATGTGCGTGTGCGGTTGCACGTGGCAGTGGTAATACATGGTGCCGGCTTGGCGCGGCTTAATCACATAGGTTTTGCTTTGCCCCGGCATGGTGTCCATGTTGCTGGTTTGACCGACGCCGTCATTGCCGTTGCCGCCGTGATCCATAAACGGATGGTCGATACCGTGCAAATGGATGGAGTGTGGCAGGTAATGGGTGTTTTCCAGCACAATCCAAATCACATCGTCTTGCTCAACACGGATAACCGGTGATGGCGCGCGCAGCAGCGGATTCGCTTGTGGTTCGTACAAGCTTAGGGTCGACATATCGCGGGTTTTCGGCGCGTACACCCAGAAGGTCGGTTGTATGCCAGGGGCAATATCAAAGGTGGTGATCGGGTCTTTGACATCGGGCGAGTGACCGTTCAGTTCCACCACTTCCAATTTAATGACAATTTTGTCCGGGTCGCCGTCATTATCCATGTCATCTGACACGGTAATGGCATCGGCAGCCAGTTGCGTTTGCATCAAGGTTTCCATGGAAATGCCGTTGGTGCCTTTTACAAAGGCGGCAATATCGGCAGGATTGTCAGGGTTGCACAGTTTGGATTCCTGAATGGCAACGCCGTCAACCGTTTGTGCTTTGCGCCACTCCGGCGAGGTGAAATCGGAGCAGACTTCTTCCACAGGTCCCAGCTCGACTTTGGCGGACGGTGGCAAATCGGTGCTGGCATGGCTCCAAGCATGGCTAAGGAGCAGTACCGCGCCGCCGGTAAAGGTAAGAAGTTTTTTACGCATACGATAACCTCGGGAAAACAAACTGTTGATGAATCAAACGCCACAAATACAGCGATAAAACAATATCCCCACTATTTTAACTGAATAGTGCCGGTAAGTCTTTTAGGCTTTTGCTGGCTTGTTAAGATTCGGGTGATGTTAAACCATCGATAGCGACACTGTATTGATATTGGTCAAATGCGTGGCTTGCTAACGGTCAAAAAACGAATATAACCTGAGTGGATCAATAAGCAACCGGCAATGCGCGCAAGGCTTTACCAAAGCAAGCCGATTTGAGACTATACCCTATTGGCTAAAACCGATGGCAGGACCAACGGTGCCGCAGGTTTTTTTACTTTTAAATAACAAAAATAATCATCCCCGTGCAAACACAACCCCGCTATCTCGTCGGCATCGACCTTGGCACCACCCACACCGTCGTTGCCTACAGCCCTATCGACCCCAGCCAACAGGCGATCAAACTGTTCCCTATCGAACAGCTCATCGCCCCAGGACAAGTCGCCGCACGCCCTTTGCTGCCCTCGGTGCGTTACCATCCGGCAGCCGGTGAATTGTCGGACGACGATGTCAGCTTCTCACCCGCCGGTGCTGAGGCCGTCATCGGCGAAGCGGCGCGCTTGTTGGGCGCAAAAAGCAAAGGCCGTTTTGTCACCAGCGCAAAAAGCTGGTTGTCGCATCCGTCGGTTGACCATGGTGCCGATATTTTGCCGTGGGGAGCGGGCGAGGATGTCGCCAAAGTTTCACCGATTGTTGCCAGTGCCAGCTATTTGGCGCATATCCGTACCGTGTGGCGGCATCAGTTCCCCGATGCGCCGTTGGAAGCGCAAGACATTGTCATCACTGTACCGGCTTCGTTTGACGAAGCGGCGCGTTCACTCACCTTAGAAGCTGCGCGTCTGGCGGGCTTGCCGCAAGTGCGCCTGCTGGAAGAGCCGCAAGCCGTGTGTTACGACTGGCTGCGCCGTTATGCGGGCAACATCAGGCAAGCCTTGGCAGACGTGCATTTGCTGCTGGTTTGCGATGTCGGCGGCGGCACCACCGACTTCACGCTGATTAAAGTTGAGCATAACGAAGGCGAACCCCGATTGACCCGAATTGGCGTTGGCGACCATCTCATGCTCGGCGGCGATAACATCGACTTAGCGTTGGCGCATCTGGCGGAAAGCCGTTTGGGCGAGCCGGACAAACGTTTGTCGGCGGCGGAATTGTCGCAATTGTTAGAACAATGCCGCATCGCCAAAGAACGTCTGCTGGCAGATGACGCACCGGAACAGCTGAGCGTGACCTTGCTGGGCGGCGGTTCGCGGCTGTTCGGCAATGCCCGTACCGTGCTGCTCAGCCGCGATGAAGTCCGCAATATTGCTTTGGACGGCTTCTTCCCGTTCTCAGGTTTGAATGAATTGCCTGATAAAAAACGCAGCGGCGTGGTTGAATTTGGCTTGCCATACGCAGCGGAACCCGCTATCAGCAAGCATATCGCCGCGTTTTTGCAGCGCCACGGACAAGCCGCGCGGGATGCGCTGAAAACCGACAGCATCGTTCCTGACGGCTTGTTGCTGAACGGCGGCGTGTTCCGCAGCCAGCCGATTAGCCAACGCGCGGTCGCCTTGTTGGCAAATTGGGGCGAACGCCCGCCAGTCTTGTTGGACAACCAACATCCCGAATTGGCGGTGGCGTTTGGTGCGGTCAGTTATGCCATTAACCGCCGCGAGAAAAAGCTCAAAATCGGCGGCGGTTCGGCGCGCAGCTATTTTCTGCTGGTCGATACCGACAATCCTGCGCAACAACAAGGCATCTGCATTTTGCCCAAAGGCAGCGAAGAGGGCGACGAAGTGCTGCTAAAAGACCGCCGCTTTGCTTTGCGTTTGGGGCAGCCGGTGCGTTTCCATTTGGCCTCCAACAGCGGCGACAGCGATTTCAAAGCTGGCGATGTCGTTGACATTACCGATGCCTTCCATGCCTTGCCGCCGCTGGCGGTCGCGTTTACCGGCCTTGGCGACCACGCCGAAGCCATTGTGCAATTGGCGGTTACGCATACTGAAGTCGGTACCTTAAAAATGGAATGCGTCGCCGTTGACCAGCCTGAACAGCAGCGCTGGAACGTCGAATTCCAAATCCGCAAAAAAGCTTTGGGCAATGTACCCGCCGATGTCAGTCTGCCACCGCAATTTGCCGCAGCGGTGGAGAAAATTACCGCCGTGTTTGGCGCAAAATCCAAGCAAATCGACCCCAAAGCGGTTAAAAACTTGCGTGCCGAATTGGAAAAACTCTTGGGAGCTGAGCGTAGCCAATGGTCGATACCGTTGGTGCGCGCCTTGTTTGCAGCCTTGTTGGACGGTCTGAAATACCGCCGCCGCTCCGACAACCACGAACGCATCTGGCTGAGCTTGACGGGCTTTTGTTTACGTCCTGGCTTCGGTTACCCGTTGGATGATTGGCGCGTTGAACAACTGTGGAAAACCTATCCGCAAGGCTTGCAGTTCGTCAATGAAACCCAAAACTGGAGCGAATGGTGGACGCTCTGGCGGCGCATTGCCGGTGGCTTAAGTGCTGAAGCGCAAGAGCAATTGTTCGATGACATTAGTAAATTCATCAACCCGGCGGCGGCACGGCAAGCCAATGTCGCCAAACAACTGAAAACGCGCAGCTACGATGACATGGTGCGCTTGGCGGCGGTGCTGGAACGCTTGCCGGTTGCCAAGAAAATCCAATTGGGGGAATGGCTGCTGAAACGCTTGGAAAAAGTTAGCGAACCTGAACAAAGCTGGTGGGCGGTCGGGCGAATTGGTGCCAGGATGCCGTTCCATGGCAGCAGCCATAATGTTGTCGATGCCCAAAATGCCGCTGTTTGGCTACAACAGCTATTACGCGAAGATTGGCGGAAAAATCTCCACGCCAGCTTTGCCGCCACGCTCATCGCCCGTATGAGCGGCGACCGCGACCGCGATATTGATGACGCGCTACGCCAGCAAGTGCTGGACAAGCTGAAACTCAGCAAAGCCCCGCAATCGTGGCTGGACATGGTCGAGCAAGTGAAAGTGCTGGACGAAAAAGAAGAGAAGCAAATTTTTGGCGAAGCGTTGCCGCCGGGTTTGAAGTTGATTTGATGCTGGCACAGCTAGCGGTAATGCCTTGATGGGCGTGAATAGCCGCTTGCGTTTACTGGCAAGTTACGTTGAAATAATGCATTAACTTTCCAGTAGCTGAAGAAATGAGCGAAAAAAATAACATCATCGTCGAAGCCGAGCCAGAGTATATTGCCGAGCAATCCATGCCCGCGCAAGGCCGCTTCGTGTTCGCCTATACGATTACCATTACGAATGCAGGTCAAATTCCTGCCAAACTGTTGTCGCGGCATTGGGTGATTGTTGATTCCAATGGCAAAACTCAAGAAGTCCGTGGTGAAGGCGTGGTTGGCGAGCAACCTTATTTGCGTCCGGGCGAATCGTTCAGTTACACCAGTGGCGCAATCATCGACACGGCTGTTGGTACGATGCAAGGCATTTATCTGATGCGTTCTGACGAAGGCGAGAGCTTTTCCGCCGCCATTCCTAAATTCACCTTATCCATTCCCAGAACCCTGCACTAATGGCGATTTACGCAATCGGCGATATTCAAGGCTGTTATGACGATTTACGTCGGCTTTTGGATGCCATTGACTTTAACGAACACAACGATGTGTTGTGGATAGCGGGCGATTTGGTTAACCGTGGCCCCAAATCGTTGGATGCGTTGCGTTTTGTCAAAGGATTGGGTGATGCGGCTGTGATGGTGTTAGGCAATCATGATATGCATTTGCTGGCGGCTTCGTGTACACAAAAAGTTGCCGATAAAAAAAATGACCTCAATCAAGTGTTGATTGCACCTGATTGTGATGAGCTGATTGAATGGCTGCGGTTTAGGCCGCTGTTCCATTACAACGACGAGTACTGTTTGTTGCATGCCGGTTTGCCGCCGCAATGGGATTTTGAGTTGACCAAAAAAATGGCGGCTTTGGCGGAGGAAACATTGCGTGGCTCCGACTACCGTACTTTTCTGCAACAAATGTATGGCAATAAGCCTAGCCAATGGACGGATGATTTACGCGGTGTAGCGCGTTTGCGCTTTATCATCAATACCTTCACCCGCATGCGCTATTGTGATGTCGATGGGCGTATGGATTTCAACAACAATGGCCCGGTTGGCAGCCAGCCAAAAAATCTATTGCCTTGGTTTGACGTTCCCAACCGTAAAAATGCTGAAATGCGCGTGGTGTTTGGGCATTGGTCAACCTTGGGTTATTACGAAGGCCATAATTGCTATGGTATCGACACCGGTTGTCTGTGGGGCGGACAGTTGACGGCACTAAGGCTGGACAAAGAGCCACAGCGAATTAGTATCGATTGCCCTTGTTCAAAAAAAAACGAAAAAATTCCACAAGAAAGGCCGTTTTCTGACGCTTAGGAAAGTAAAATTAGGTGTGTTGCGGCAAAAAAAACGGCTTGGGCGATATTCCCAAGCCGTTTTTTTAAGGATAAGCAGGATTTTTGATGGCTAATGCGAACACTTTCTTGCCTTTTAAAGGCCGTGCTTTGTTAGAAAAGCGAAGCGCAGATTAGCTAAAGAAAAATTGCAAAGAGGTTGTGCCTATATGGAGTACATCATTGTTATTAAGCCTGAGGAATCCGTCGTTGATGGGTTGTTTGTTGACGGAAATACTTTCTGAGTTTTCCAAGGCGGAGACAAAATAACCATCTTTTCTTCTGGCGATCACAACCACACCGCTACCGCTGTTGCCGATGCGGGTCATGGCTTTCTTTAAAGGCAATAACTTGCCAATATTGGCACCGCTCATTACTTGCAGACCTGCATTGCCGATGTGGCCAGTGTTTTCTGATTCCATTTGGGTTACTGTTGGCTTGGTTTGAATGTTTCTATTTTCTTCAATGAGGCTGCTGAAAGACTCTGTTGAGTGGAACAGCAATTCATGCTTACCCAGATTAATTTTGTCGTTATCATTAAGGACGGTTTCATTTACAGGTTTTCCATTAACTAAAAGCGGAAAGTTTTCGTCCATCTGCTTAATGGAGTTTATTCCGTCACTGTAAGTAATCGCGGCATGAAAGGGGGCAACGGCTAGACTCTCTATTCTAAGGTGGTTCGTTTCGTCGCTACCAATCTGAACCAAACCATTATCAAACAGATAAGAGTCGATAGCTTTATATTTAAAAAATACAGTCAGCTTAGGCATTGGGATAACACAGAATTAACAGAATTGATGGGGCTATTATAGACGGTATTGCCGGTAATCCAATAGGTTAAGGGGCTTATTGCTAAAAAACCAAACCTTGCTGCTAATTTCTTTGTTAATGTTGCTATTTTGCCGGTAAAAATTTTACCAGTTTTACCGTGTTATCATCGTGTTTCACAATTTCTAAAGGGTGTCCATGCAGCTTAATACTGGTACCTGCCTTCGGAATAGTTTCCATAAACTCAATGATGAGGCCGTTTAGGGTTTTCGGGCCATTAGTGGGTAAAGACCAATGGGTTAGCCGGTTTAATTCCCTGACGGTAATGTTGGCATCGACCAACAAGCTGCCGTCGCTTTGTTTTTTTATACTGTTTAAGTCATCGCTCAGCAGGCCGCCAGCAATTTCCTGTAGTAAATCGTCTAAGGTGACAAGGCCTTGCACATCGCCGTATTCATCAACAACCAAGCCAATGCGGCTTTTGTCGTTGCTAAAACGCAGCATTTGCGTGTAGACGGGTGTGTGTTCGGGGATATAGACCGGTTTGGAAATCAACTCCATAAGTGCATGTTTGTCAAAATGGACTTGTTCTAGCAAAACCAAGACGTTCCTAAGGTGTAAAAAGCCGACAATTTTGTCGATATTATTTTTATAAGCAACCAGTTGCGTGTGTGGGCTGGTTTTAATGTCGGTAATAATGTCTTCAATTGATGCTTCCAAATCAATGCCAATAATTTCATGGCGCGGAGTCATAATGTCTTCGACAGTGGCGGATTCCAAATCAAGAATGCCTTGCAGCATGTTCTGATAGCGTGCAGGCAGAAACTGTTCAGTTTCGTTAAGAATGCCTTGGAATTCTTCAATATTGATAAAATCTTGGCGGTTTTTTTTCAGGTTTACGCTAAATAAACGCAAGAGCAAGCTGACAAAACCATTAACTAACCAAATCAGTGGGTAGAAAACTTTAAGTAGCGGCGAGTAGATCCACGCGGCGGGAAAAGCTAACAATTCCGGTTTGGCGGCGGCTAGGGTTTTTGGTGTGGCCTCGGAAAAAACCAGCATGATAAGGGTAAGCAGCCCAATTGCTGCGGCAACCATCATGTGGTCGTCGGCATAGAATTTAAGGGCGATGACGGTGGTGATGGCGGCTGCCAAGTTGTTGACAAAATTATTGCCCAATAAGATCAGCCCCAGGAGCCGGTCGGGCTTTTGTAGGATGTGCTTGGCCTTAATGGCGCCGGCATGTTTATTGTTTGCCAAATGCCTTAAGCGATAACGGCTTAAAGTCATCAGCGCCGATTCTGAGCCGGAGAAAAACGCCGACAAAACCAACATGACGGCAAGTATGCCAAATAGCATACCGATGGGCATATCGTTCAAAAAAACCACTCCTTTTTTGTGAAAACACCTGTAGTTTCTATGATGCAGATTTTTTGTCAAGCAGGAATAGGCGGTTTTGAGACTTGGCGCGTGCTGCAAAGGCTAACAAACCGCTTCCCATAAAAGGAGGCCAAGCCCATGCGCGCCAACTAACGCCCGCTTGGCGGTTCAGGTAAAATAGCTGACCCGTTTGCGATAAGCCTATCCATTAACCGCATCAAGCTTTTTACCTGCCTAAACATGCTAAGAATTACCGAATTTAAACTGCCTTTGGCGCATACCGAAGCGGAACTGATTACCGCTGTGGTGAGCCGTTTGGCGATCAATCCTGACGATTTCATCAGCTATGCGGTGTTCCGCCAAGGCCACGACGCCCGCAAACGTGCGGCGATTTTGCTGGTTTATACGCTCGATGTGCAGGTAAAAAATCAGCAAGCCGTTTTGGACAAGTTTGCAGGCGACCCCCATATCAATATTACGCCTGAAACCCAATACCAACAGGTTGCCCGTGCGCCGGAAAATCTCCCGCAGCGGCCCATCGTGATTGGTTTGGGGCCGTGCGGATTGTTTGCCGGTTTGCTGCTTGCCGAAATGGGCTTCAAGCCAGTTATTCTCGAACGTGGCAAAGAAGTGCGCGAGCGAACCAAAGACACCTTCGGTTTGTGGCGCAAAAGCGTGTTCAATCCTGAATCAAACGTGCAGTTTGGCGAAGGCGGCGCGGGTACGTTTTCGGACGGTAAGCTGTACACCCGTATCGGCGACCCTAAACATTATGGACGTAAAGTGCTGACTGAATTCGTCAAAGCCGGTGCGCCCGAAGAAATCCTTTGGGTCAGCAAACCGCATATCGGCACGTTCAGGCTGGTGTCAATGGTGGAACAAATGCGCGCGACCATTGAATCATTGGGTGGCGAAATCCGTTTTCAGCAACGTGTAGAGCAATTGGCGCTCAACAACGGGCAAGTCGAAGGCGTGGTGCTGGCGAACGGCGAAACGCTGCACAGCCAACATGTGGTGTTGGCGGTTGGGCATAGCGCGCGCGACACCTTTAAAATGCTTTACGAAAGCGGTGTTTATATTGAAGCCAAACCGTTTTCGGTCGGTTTTCGGATAGAACACCCACAATCGCTAATAGACCGCTGCATGTTTGGCGATTATGCCGGTCATCCCCTGTTGGGCGCGGCCGATTATAAGCTGGTGCATCATTGCCAAAACGGGCGCTCGGTGTACAGCTTTTGTATGTGTCCGGGCGGCACAGTGGTGGCGGCTACTTCGGAAGCGGGGCATGTGGTCACTAACGGCATGAGCCAGTATTCCCGTAACGAGCGCAACGCCAACAGCGGTATTGTAGTCGGCATCAGCCCCGAACAAGACTACCCAGGCCATCCCTTGGCAGGTATTGACTTGCAGCGGCAATGGGAAAGGCAAGCGTTTTTGCTAGGTGGCGAAACTTACCAAGCGCCTGGGCAATTGGTGGGCGATTTTCTCGCCCAAAAGCCATCAACCGCGTTGGGCAGTGTCTTGCCTTCGTACACGCCAGGGGTGACGCTAGGCGACTTAAGCACCGCCTTACCCGATTACGCGATTACCGCCATCCGTGAGGCTTTACCTGCCTTCGATAAAAAAATCAAAGGTTTTGCCATGCACGATGCCGTTTTGACCGGTGTGGAAACCCGCACTTCGTCGCCTATCCGCATCAAACGCAACGACGATAATCTGCAAAGCCTCAACACCCGTGGTTTGTATCCGGCGGGTGAAGGCGCGGGTTATGCGGGGGGGATTTTGTCGGCGGCAGTGGATGGAATCCGTGTAGCCGAAGCGGTGGCCTTGGCAATAATGGGCAAGTCGCCGAAAAACTGATTATTTCGAGCGTTTGCTGGTGTTGTAAGTAAAGGAAGACACTACGCCACGTTTGTCGAATTTAATCACCAAATCTTCGCTGCTGCTGTCATTGAGCATGCTGTAGCTGTAATCACCATACGTCCAGGTTTTAAAACCGTTATCAATACCTGTCCGATAAGGCGTGCCAAAGGTGGTGAAGATGTCGTTTTGGCTGGTTTCGCCGATGCGGATGGAGGAAACTTGACCGGACGGGAATGGATGTCCAACGGTCATACAGCCTGACGTCAGCAACATGCCAGATAAGGCTAAAACCGGTAAAGCGCGGCGCGGCGATAGAAAAGACAGTAAAAATGCGTTCATATCAGTTATTCCTTAAAATCATTAGGTAGAAAGGGTGTCACGAGGAAAGCAACGCCGCTTATTTTTTGCGGACATAAAAAATTTGTACGCTTTCTTGTTTAAGCAAATCGACCATGGTGTGGCCGGTTTGTTCGACATAAACGCCAAAATCCAAATGCGCTGCCGGATCGGTGGCGATGACTTTGACAACATCGCCGCTTTTTACTTCCATTAAAGCTTTTTTCAGACGCAGCAGCGGCAAAGGGCAATTCAAGCCGCTGGCATCGACTTCCAGACTAAATTCAATCATGTTGCGATACGGTTTTCTTAACGTTGTAGCAAATGCTTATAATAACACCCCTTATAAAATCTACGTATTGCCTCAGCTATGGAATATTTCCCAATTTTTGTAAAACTGCAAGGCCAAGCTTGCCTTGTGGTGGGCGCGGGCGAGATTGCCGCACGTAAAATCGACTTGTTGGCGAGGGCAGGGGCGGACATCACGGTGATTGCCAAGGAAGTGAAAGTCCCAGTTTTAAAGATTCAACATCAACATCGGCTGTCCATTTTGCACAAAGCTTTTGTGCCTGACGATGTGCAAGGTTTCAAGTTGGTCATTTCCGCCACCGACAACGATGAAACCAACTGCTTGGTGGCGGACAGCGCCAAACAGCGCGATATTCTGGTCAACGTGGTTGATAGTCCGGCGTTATGCAGTTTTATTTTTCCGGCGATTGTTGACCGTTCGCCGATTATTGCTGCCGTTACTTCCGGCGGTGCGGCGCCAGTTTTGGCTAGATTGCTGCGCGCCAAGCTGGAAAGCATCATCCCTCCCAGCTACGGGCGTTTGGCCCAGCTTGCCGAAAAATTCCGCCCAGCGGTAAAAAACACCATTGCCGAACCGGCACAACGGCGTATTTTTTGGGAAAACATCCTGCAAGGCGCGGTGGCTGAATTGGTTTTTGCTGGAAACGAACAGCAAGCCGAACAACAATTGCAGGCCAAATTGGCGCAGCACCAAGCCAATGTCAACAATGGCGAAGTCTATCTGATTGGCGCAGGTCCCGGTGCGCCCGATTTGTTGACCTTCCGTGCTTTGCGTCTGATGCAGCAAGCCGATGTGGTGGTTTACGACCACTTGGTGTCACCGGAAATTTTAGATTTGGCGCGCCGCGATTCGGAAAAAATCTATGTCGGCAAACAACGTCAAAACCATACCTTGGCGCAAGAAAACATCAACCAACTGTTGGCGGACCTTGCCAAAGCCGGTAAACGCGTAGTGCGTTTAAAAGGCGGCGATCCGTTTATTTTTGGGCGCGGCGGCGAAGAGATTGAAACCTTAATGCAACAAGGCATTGCTTTTCAGGTTGTGCCAGGCATTACGGCAGCATCGGGTTGCGCCAGTTATGCCGGTATTCCGCTGACGCACCGCGACCACGCACAATCGTGCATTTTCGTTACCGGTCATCTTAAAAATGACGACATCAATTTAAATTGGACGCAACTGGCAGCGCCCAACCAAACGGTTGTGGTGTACATGGGCTTGGTGGGTTTGGAAAAAATCTGCCAAGCGTTGATAGCCCATGGAAGCCCAAAGGATTTGCCGATTGCTTTAGTGCAGCAAGGTACAACTACGCACCAGCGTGTCATCACCGGCACATTGACTACTTTGCCAAGTTTGGTTGCGGCACAAGAAGTGAAAGCGCCCACCTTGATAATTATCGGTACGGTGGTGACGCTGCATGAAAAGTTGAATTGGTTTCAGGGCGAAGCAAGCTAAGGCTTGTCGGGTATTTCTGAGATTTTGGCGGGTTTTTGGTTTAATGCCGTCAAGTTAAGCCATTCATGGTTTGACAAGCTCACCACGAACGGCTTAACTTCTATTTCGATTGCCTCTTTGAAAGCGGCAGTATTTTGGAAGCCGCAGGCAAAAGCTGTTTAGTGGATATGCACTTCGCGGCCTTTCACCATATCGCTTCTTTTCAAGGTGTATTCGTCTTCCATATCTTTAGGCATGGGCGTGCCATTGCTGTTCAGCTGCACAATCGTGCCTTCATCATCAATGCGGTACTGTTTGATTGCGCCGTCTTTGCGGGGCGTCAGCACCAGCACGCGTTTTTCATCATCCCACGTGTATTTGCCTTTTTCGTACAGCTCTCGTGATGAGTCCCTGGCGTATTGCGTTACCAGCAAATACAGGTTGTTTTGTTTTAATGACAAAGTGGTCTTAATGCCATTGCAGTCGGCACAGGGCAGGTAACCGTAAAACACGCCATGAAAATCCTTGTTCTTGTCGATGGGTATATGCTGGCTGTGATCCATCTTTTCCTGATGGTGCTGGGCGCGGGCTTGCAGTAATTTTTCTTTCATTTCCATATCCGACGAGGCCGCTAAGGCAGATAAGGATGAAGACAGCAACGCGCCGTAAAGTAAGAATGTAACCGTTTGTTTTAATTTTTGTTGTAATAATTGCATGGAAGCCCTCTTGTATCGGTCGTTCAGGTTGTTCGGTATCGTTTGGTAAAGACCTCTGGCAAGGGTAACAGCAATCTTGCCAGCGTCAATATTTAAACTTAACGCAACACCGGCAAGCCCGCGTCCACGCCGTAATTTTGCCCCCGATGGCGCAGCAAATGGTCCACCAGCACAATCGCCACCATCGCCTCGGCAATCGGTGTGGCGCGTATGCCGACGCAAGGGTCGTGGCGGCCTTCGGTGATGACGTCAATGGCTTCGCCAAAGCGGTTGATGCTTTTGCCTGGCAAACGCAAGCTGGAGGTGGGTTTTAAAGCGATGCTGGCGCGGATGTCTTGCCCGCTGGAGATGCCGCCCAAAATGCCGCCCGCGTGGTTGCTTAAAAAACCTTCGGGGGTGATTTCATCGCGGAATTTGGTGCCTTTGGTGTCGATGCAGGCAAAGCCGTCGCCAATTTCCACACCTTTAACGGCGTTGATGCTCATCAGCGCATAGGCCAATTCGGCATCCAAACGGTCGAAAATCGGTTCGCCCAAGCCGGCGGGAACATTGCTGGCGACCACTTCAATACGCGCGCCAATGGATTCACCTTCTTTGCGTAAGGCGTCCATGTACGCTTCCATTTGCGGCACTTTATCGGCATCGGGGCAGAAAAACGGGTTGCTGTCGATGATGCTCCAATCGAGTTTTTCAATCTTAATCGGTCCCAGTTGCGATAAGTAACCGCGCACTTCCACGCCAGCGATTTCTTTCAGATATTTTTTGGCAATGCCGCCAGCAGCGACGCGCATGGCGGTTTCCCGTGCCGAAGAGCGTCCGCCGCCGCGATAATCGCGAAAGCCGTATTTTTGCTGGTAAGTCAGATCGGCATGACCGGGACGGAAGCTGTCGGCAATTTTGGAATAGTCTTTTGAGCGTTGGTCGGTGTTTTCAATCAACAACGCAATCGGTGTGCCGGTTGTTTTGCCTTCGAACACGCCGGAGAGGATTTTCACGACATCGTCTTCGCGGCGTTGGGTGGTGTGGCGCGAAGTGCCGGGCTTGCGGCGGTCCAAGTCGTGTTGTAAATCTTCTTCGCACAGATCCATGCCGGGAGGGCAACCATCGACGATGCAGCCAATAGCTGGTCCGTGGCTTTCGCCAAATGAGGTGACGGTGAATAATTTTCCGATGGTGTTTCCAGACATAATTAACCTAAAGCTGCTAAAAATAAATCGTGATAATCCTGCACTTGTTCGGCAGTCAGCAAAAATACGCCGTCGCCGCCGCGTTCAAATTCCAGCCAATAGAATGGCACATCGGGGAAGGTGTCTTGCAAGGTTTGCGCGCTGCTGCCCACTTCAACAATTAAGATACCTTGGTCGGTCAAATGGTTGATGGCTTGCACGAGGATGCGGATGACTAAATCCAAGCCCGATTCGCCGCCTTTAAAGCCCATTTCCGGCTCGGCCAAAAACTCGGCAGGCAGTTGTTGCCATTCGGCGACGCTGACGTAAGGCGGATTGCTGACGATAATGTCGTATTGCTGGTCTTCCAGTTCGGCAAACAAGTCCGATGAGTAGAGGGTGACGGAGTCTGCCAATTGGTGTTTATCGACGTTGATTTCTGCGACCGCTAACGCATCGGCAGACAAGTCCACGGCATCGACCATCGCATTTGGAAAAGCATAGGCGCAGGCGATGGCAATGCAGGCGCTGCCGGTGCATAAGTCTAAAATCCATTCAACTTGGTTTTCGTCCACCCAAGGCGCAAAACGTTGTTCGATCAGCTCGGCAATCGGCGATCTGGGCACTAATACGCGTTCGTCAACATAAAAAGACAAGCCGGCAAAAATGGCTTCGTTGGTCAGGTAGGCAGCGGGAACGCGTTGCCGGATGCGTTGCTCGATGATGTCGATAACGGCTTGGCGTTCGTCTAAGGTCAGCACGGTGTCCAGGTAAGCGTCCGCTAAATTGTAAGGCTGGTAAACGGTGTGCAAGACCAGTGCGGCGGCTTCGTCCAAGGGCGTGGCGGTGCCATGCCCGAAGGCGATTTGCGCCTGCTTAAAGCGGCTGGCGCCCCAGCGGATGTAATCGCGCAGGGTGTTTAACGTGCTAATCACGTCAGAAGTGGTTGAGTTCATAGGTTGCAGTCTAAAGTTTAGAGTTTGTCAGCTTTGTCTTTGGCTTCTTTGGCGCCAGCAGTATTTTTTTGTAAGTCGCGGGCTTTGGCGATCAGCAGCCAACAATGCTTTTTCAATGCATTGTCTTTACCGGTGAGCGACAGGGCTTTTTTCGCCAAGTCTTCAGCTAAACGCGGTTTGGATTGGTCCAGCTTGATGACCGCCAGTTTGTAGTACAGGGCGGCATTGCGCGGTTCAATCCGAATGGCGCGTTCGATGGTGGCGGTTGCCGCTTCGTTATTGCCTTTTTGGCTGTCTTTGTTGGCGGCAATCATTAACGCACCCACCGCTGGCGAGGAGGGGGCAAATGATTGCAACGGCTCAAACGCCATGGGCGGTGGAGGTGGCGGAGGGGCAATAACCGGTTGCGGTTCGGTTGTTGGTGTGGGTAATTGGCCTTGTTCGGGTGTGCCGGTTGCTGGTGGTTCTGTGGTTGCAGTGCCGGGTGCAATGTCCGGTATGGTCGGCAATACCTGCTCAGCAGCTTGTTGGGGTTCCTGTGGGATTTCTATGGGCGAAAGCGTCGGTTCGGCAGGTATTTCTAGTGCTTGAGTTTGCACGCCGTTAGATTCTTGCGGCGTTGGGGGTGGCTCTGGTGTAGGCGCAGCAATGGGTGCTGGCTCAGTATAAACGGTTTGACCGCCTTGGTAGACGGGCGCGGGGTCTTGGCGGTCAAATAAGCTGGCACATCCGCTCAGCAGGCTGGAGGTGAGTGTGCAGAAAAGCAAAATTCGCTGGGTGGACATTGTCATGGCTTCTTATTATGGCAACCGCTGGTTGCAGCAGGTCTTTGTTAGGTTGTTGTCGGACGTTATTAAAACGGAATGTCGTCATCGAAGTCATCATAGTTCGGCGGCGGTGGCGGCATGTTTCCGGTTGGGTAAGCGGATGCCTGGCTGTGCTGCGGAGCGGGCGCGCTGCGGGTAGGTGCTGCGGCGTA
The DNA here is from genome assembly GCF_054657615.1 of Methylosoma difficile. NCBI lineage: Bacteria > Pseudomonadati > Pseudomonadota > Gammaproteobacteria > Methylococcales > Methylococcaceae > Methylosoma > Methylosoma difficile. Next base: position 786,910 of record NZ_BAAHYJ010000001.1, read on the forward strand.
GTTGCCTTGGGGTTGTTCTGTGCCGGAAAACTCCGAGGTGCCGCCGGTGCGGTTGCCGAGCATGTGCAGTTCATTGGCGACAATTTCTGTAGTGTAGCGGTCTTGACCGTCCTTATCTTGCCATTTGCGGGTCTGTAAGCGGCCTTCAATGTAGACTTGGCGGCCTTTTTTTAGATATTCGCCAGCAATTTCCGCCAAACGGTTGTACAGCACAATACGATGCCATTCGGTTGCTTCCTTACGGTCACCTGTTTGCCGGTCTTTCCAGCGCATAGTGGTTGCCAAGGTAATGTTGGCAACAGCACCGCCGGTGGGCATGTAGCGTACTTCAGGGTCTGCGCCCAGATTACCGATTAGCGTGACTTTATTAAGCATGTGTTCTCCTGATTTCGTTTACTGATGACTATAACATTTTTTCAATCACGGCTATAGCTAAGGCGCAAATGCGGACGGTGTTGCCTTGGCAAGAGAAAAGATAATTGCCAGCAGGTCAAAACTCGAAGTATTGAAATAAATTCGTTGAATTTTCTGTGCAAATTCCATATTCTTTATCAGTTTAACTTTTAGTCGGGCTGCGTTTTTAACCAAGATGCAGTTCTTTTTTAACACCAAGAGAGGTCTCTATGAAAAAAACAATCATCGCAGCAGCAAGTATTGCTCTGATCGCTTTGTGCGGACAAGCAATGGCTGACGAGCAAATCGAAATCGGCAAAAAAATCTATGAACGCGCATTTGGTCGCGGTTGTGGCACTTGCCATGACATCGCTTCAAACCCACAATTGACTGCTTTAATTAAAGCAGGCCAATTGGACAGAGCTAAATTTGAACAAGTTCTGAAAGAAGGCAGAGGCGGCATGCCAAAAGCGGTTGAAGAAATCATGAAAAACAAAGCCGTTGAAAAAGCGGGCTACGGCGAAGACCAAGCGGTTGACGCGTTGTACCATTATTTGGAAACTAAATAAGTTTCAAAATTTTGCTACAAAAAAGCCGCGCCAGATAACTATCTGGCGCGGCTTTTTTATGGCTTGGATTTTTAGGGTCTACCCAAAAAACGGGTGATTTTTTCTTGGTAAGGCAGTTTTTTTAAGTTTCTGAGCCAAATGCCGGTAAAAGCCGCCAGCATTAAGCCACAAGAGGCGATGGTCAGATAAATCAACCGCTTCAAGTGTGACATTTCTTCTATTAGCTGTTGGTTGCCAATGTTGTTGCTGGTTTGTTGGCTGGGTTCTGCGGCTGAATAGCTACGCAGCAGTTTGACATCATTTTTTAAATCTTGGATGGCACCTAACGAAGTGTTGACCGCGCCGGTACGCAGGCTTTGTTCTAAAGTGCTGAGTTTGCTTTCAATAGAACCGCTGACGATACCCACCAATTGGCCTTTCAGGGTTGCCACTTCGGCAGATAGGCTTTGTGGCGATTGGCTTTGGGCTTCTAGGGCAGCGATGCTGGCGTAGCTGTCAAAAAAACGTTTGGAAGGCATCAACCAGAAGCCTGTCACCACCATCAGGCTCATCATCAGTATTACCAAGCGTAGCCGCCAGCGACTGCTTTTTGCCAATGCCTGGTGGGGCGGCACAGGGTGCAGGACGATGATTCCAGTTTTTTTATTGTCGCTATCGCTCATGGGATACTTCCTCTTGCACCAGAGAAGTGCGTGGCAGGACTTTGTTATTATGCTTGATTACCTGACCAGCAATTATACAAGCTAAAAAACAATTGTCCTGCCTTTTCTGCATCATTTTAGGCGTTTAGCTGCCGCAATACGCATCCGTAAAGCGTTAAGCTTAATAAAGCCTTCCGCATCTTTTTGGTTGTATGCGCCTTGATCTTCTTCAAAGGTGGCGATGCTTTCGTCAAATAAGCTGTCAGTGCTGGATTGGCGACCGACGACAATGACGTTGCCTTTGTACAATTTCAAACGCACTTTGCCGTTCACATTCACTTGTGACGCGTCAATCATGGTTTGTAACATCAGGCGTTCAGGGCTCCACCAATAGCCGTTGTAGATTAACGATGCATAACGTGGCATCAATTCGTCTTTCAAATGCGCCACTTCGCGGTCCAAAGTCAATGACTCGATGGCGCGATGGGCTTTCAGCATGACCGTGCCGGCGGGGGTTTCGTAACAGCCGCGTGATTTCATGCCGACATAGCGGTTTTCGACAATGTCCAAGCGACCAATGCCGTTTGCGCCAGCGATTTGGTTCAGTTTTGCCATGACTTCGGCTGGGCTGTGCGGCACATCATCAATAGCGACGATGTCGCCTTGGCTGAAAGTCAGTTCAATATAAGTGGCTTGGTCGGGAGCCGTTTCAGGCGACACTGTCCAACGCCACATGTCTTCTTCGGGTTCTGCCCAAGGATCTTCCAGTACACGGCCTTCGTAGGAAATGTGTAGTAAGTTGGCATCCATAGAATAAGGTGAGGTTTTGCCTTTTTTCATTTCCACGGGAATGCCGTGCTTTTCGGCGTAGTTCAACAGGGTTTGGCGCGAGGTCAAATCCCATTCACGCCAAGGCGCAATCACTTTAATGTCGGGGCGTAACGCATAAGCGCCCAATTCAAAGCGGACTTGATCGTTGCCTTTGCCAGTAGCACCGTGCGAGATGGCACCGGCATTGGTTTCGTTGGCGATGTCGATCAAGCGTTTGGCGATCAGCGGGCGGGCGATTGAAGTACCCAGCAAATATTCGCCTTCGTAAATGGTATTGGCGCGGAACATCGGGAACACGAAGTCGCGGGCGAATTCTTCACGTAAATCGTCGATGTAAATTTCTTTAATGCCCATCGCTTGGGCTTTGGCGCGTGCAGGTTCGACTTCTTCGCCTTGACCTAAGTCGGCGGTAAACGTGACCACTTCGCAATCGTAAACATCTTGCAGCCACTTCAGAATAACGGAAGTGTCCAATCCGCCCGAATAGGCCAATACTACTTTATTGATTTCTGACATAACGCTGGTACTCAAAGGTTAAAAATGGCGTCGATTATAGCGTAAATTGCCCTGGTCGCGCAGTTTTGCTACGCCGATAAACCCCTAAAAGCAGAGGAAAATTTATCGCTGGCGGCAAGGCAAGGTAAAATGGTCGATTATTTTTATCGCCTAATAAAACCATGACCGTAAATTCCTTTTCCCGCTTGGGTAAATCCTTGGCATCGGGCTGGCTGTTGTTTGTTATTGCTGGATGTTCGCCGACTGAAGACGTGCAAAAGCTCAGCGGTTACACGCAAGGCACGACTTATCACTTGAGTTTTGTCGGTGTTGCGGGTGTTGATCCGTTAGTCATCAAAAAGGCCGCCGATGCAGAATTTGCCCGCATCGACCAACAGTTGTCCAATTACCGTAATGACTCGGCTATTGAGCAGTTCAATGCCAACCACAGCAGCGATGCCGTTCCCGTCAGCGAAGAGATTGTCAGTCTTGTACAGCAAGCCAGAACCATCAGCGAAGCCAGCCACGGTTGTTACGATTTGACCATCAAGCCGCTGTTCGATTTGTGGGGCTTTAAAGCCGAGCAACTGCACATTCCTGATGACGCCAGTTTACAATCGACCTTACAGCAAGTGGGTTTTCAAAATTTGGAAACCGTAGATGCCAGCCATTTGCGCAAAAAAAATCCGCAATTGCGGGTGGATTTGTCGTCGATAGCCCAAGGTTATAGCGTCGGGCGTATTGCCGCCTTGTTGGAACAGCAAGGCATCCAAAACTATTTGGTGGAAATCGGTGGCGAGCTGCAAACCCGTGGCGAAAAACCGGACCATCAGCCTTGGCGAGTGGCGTTGGAAAAGCCTTTGCCCGGCGAGCGCACTATGCAAAAAGTCATTACCCTTAAACAAACCACGCCGATGTCGGTCATGACATCCGGCACTTACCGGCATTATTTCGACAAAGACGGCAAACGCTACAGCCACATCTTGGATGCCAAAACCGGCAAGCCTGTTGACCACAAAACGGTGTCGGTGACGGTTTTCCATGCCAATCCCATGGAAGCCGATGCATGGGGAACGGCTCTGTTGTGCTTGGGGCGTACGGAAGGCATTAAAGTTGCCGACCAAGCGGGTATTGCTACTTTGTTTATCGAACAACAAGGCGACGCATTCCAAGAGTTTCCCAGCGCGGCTTTGCAGCAGCTAAAAACCCTGGTGATTGAGTGAAAATGACGGCTAAACAAACAAAGAGACGCGCATAAGGTTAGGTGGCTGTCATGCAATTATTCAAAAGTGGCGGCGAAACGCCATCCGCTCAGATGCCCTTTTGGCAAGGGCTTAAAGCTTATTGGCTGGGCGAAACGCGTCCGCAAATCATGGCGGCTGCTTTATTGGTATTGGTAGCGCTTTTGCACACGGGGTTGGCGTTATGGTTGTTACAAGCCGCCAATAAGCCCAGTCTGCCAAAAGAAAAACTGATTGAAGTCACACTAGCCGCTGCGCCTGTCGTCAAACCTGCACCCGCCAAACCGCAGGCACCGGCGCCTGTTGCGAAACCTATAGAAAAAAAACTGCCTGTGCCACCGAAAGTGGTTAAACCTAAAACGGTTGCCAAAGTTAAGCCGCTAGAAAAGCAACCTGCTCCAAAACCCGTTGCTGAGCTTAGCAAGCCTGCCCCGATACCCTTGCCGCCGCCGGTCGCTGTGCCAGCACCAAGCGCCGCGCCTGTTGCTGCGAAAGCCGAATCGGCACCCGCTGCTAGCACCGCCCCACCCAGCAGTCAAACTCAAACCCGCTCTGCCGCCACCGATGGCATCACGGCGAAACCTGGCGGTGCTGATGCGAAAGCCACTTGTGTCCAATGCCCAAAGCCTAAATACCCACGCGCCGCACAACGCCGTAATTTGGAAGGTACGGTGCAAGTCAAATTGGTGCTGTCTGCCGATGGTTCGGTAACCGACGTGACTATCCTAAAAAGCAGTGGTCACACCGTACTGGACGAGGCTGCTGTCAATGACGTGCGTTCATGGCGTTTTAATGCCGTGGCATCAACCGCGCTGCGGACGGCTACACAAACCATCAATTTTAAAATGTAACCACGCAAACCCTTGGAGACTTTAATGCCTTACCAACTTGCCCCAGAAATGATTGCCGCCAGCACCTTATATATCTTGCTGTCGTTCTCCATCATCACTTGGACGTTAATTTTGTTTAAAACTTGGCAATTTGCCGCCAACAGCTTGGCGAACAAGCATTTCAACCAAGTGTTTTGGGATGCGCCCAATTTAGCCGAGGCGGAAGCTTTACCGGATAGCACTTTTAAAGGCTCGCAAGCCAAAATGGCGCGGCAAGGCTTCAAATGGTTGAACGAAAGCCGTGAGCAGCTGGGTAAAAACCTTAAATATTCCGGCGTACCGTCTGAGCTTTTGGAACACGCTTTATTGGAGCAATTGCAGAAAGAACAGCGCAGCCTGGAGAATGGCTTAACCTTGCTGGCAAGCATTGGCAGCACCGCGCCGTTTGTTGGTTTGTTTGGTACGGTGTTGGGCATTATGCACGCGATGCACCAGATCACTGAAAGCGGTTCGACCAGTTTGGATGTCGTTGCAGGCCCTATTGGCGATGCCTTGGTGGCAACGGCGATTGGTATTGCGGTGGCGGTTCCGGCGGTGTTGGCCTATAACTTTTTTTTACGGCGCGCCAAGCACCAACGTGCGGAAATGGAAAATTTCTTGGTGAGTTTTAGCCATGTGGTGTTCAACAATCCCGACAAAGGAAACCTGTAAATGGCCTTTAAACCGCAAGCCGATAATGATGAAGCGATGAGCGAAATTAACGTCACTCCGCTAGTTGATGTGATGTTGGTATTGGTGATTATTTTGCTGGTGACCGCGCCGCTGTTAACTCAGTCGGTGCATGTGGCATTGCCGAAAACCGCACAAACGACGGCTGATACGGAAGTGCAGCCTCTACAGGTCGGCATTGATGCTCAAGGCGCGATTACGCTTAACAAACAACCTGTTGCGGATATGCTGGCGTTGGAAAGTGCGCTGCAAAAAGAGTTGGCTAACCATCAGGATATAGCCGTGCATTTATATGCCGACCAAGCGGTGGCTTATGCTAAAGTTGCACAAGTGATGGCAGCCGCCAAACATGCGGGCGTCACTAAATTGGCATTTGTCACCTTGGAAGAATGATGTTTTTGAAGGCGCGGTTTTTAGCAGGTTTATTAGGGTTGTCGAGTTTATCGGCAATGGCTGCCGATGCCGACAAAAAAACCTTGGAAGAGCTGCTGGACACCGGCTTATCGACTACGCCACAAAACATTGAAAGTTCCGCCGCCTCCAAATACAGCCAGCGCAACGCCACCGCGCCGGCTTCTTTACGGATTGTCACCGCCGAAGACATCCGCACCTACGGCTACCGCACCTTGGCGGATGTGTTACGCAGTTTGCCGGGCGTTTATATCAACAGTTTGCGCGATTATTCCTATATTGGCGTGCGCGGTTTTAGCCGCCCTGGCGATTATAATTCCAGAGTTTTGCTGTTGATCGACGGCGAACGCATTAACGAAAATATCTACGATGGTGCCTATGTCGGTAACGAATCGCTGGTCGATGTCGATTTGGTCGAACGCGTTGAATTTGCCCCGGGCGCGGGTTCGGCAGTTTATGGCAACAATGCTTTTTTTGGGGTCATCAATGTTATCACCAAGCGTGGCTCTGCCATCAACGGCGTGCAAGTGTCGGGCGAATACGGCAGTTTTGATGCCTTTAAAGGTCGCGGCACTTACGGCAAACGCTTTGAAAATGGCGCGGAAATGTTGCTTTCCGGCACGGGCTTTGACCGCGCCGGCAACGAACGCTTGTATTACAAAGAATTTGACCGTCCGACCCAAAACAACGGGGTTGCCGAAAATTTGGATTATGACCGCTACCAAAGTGCGTTCGCCAAATTCAACTATCGAGCTTGGCAATTGCAGGGTGGTTACGTAGACCGCACAAGAGGGATACCGACAGGTGCTTATGAGAGTGACTTGAATGACCCCCATAACAAGAATATCGACATCCAAACCTATGTTGCCCTCAGTTTTGATGATGCCATCGGCAAAGATTGGCGGCTCAATGCCCATCTAGGCTTCCATGATTATCAGTATGAATCTACGCTGGGCTATCATGAACTTTACCAAGTCGATTATCTGGAAAAGGCCAATGGCCGCTGGTGGAATGGCGAGCTACGTTTGCAAAACACCGCCATTGAAAATCATCGCCTCCAGTTTGGCGTGGAAGTACAAGATAACTTTAGGCAACACCAGTTCAACGCCTATATTCCTGGTCCGCCTTATTTCGATGCCGACACGCCGAGCCTACGTGATGGCGTGTTTTTGCAAGATGAAATTCAAGTGTTCGATACGCTTAACTTTACTGCCGGTGTCCGTTATGACTACAACGATTTTGGCGGCAGCAGCGTCAATCCACGCTTGGCTTTGGCGTGGCAAGCGCTGGATAGCAGTGTGGTCAAGCTGATTTACGGTTCGGCTTTTCGTGCACCTAACGCGTTCGAACTTTATTACGATTACCGGCGCGGCAGCTTAAAGCCTGAGCATATCAAGTCCTTAGAATTGGGATTTGAACATTGGCTAACGGCTTCCACATGTTTGTCGGCCTCGCTATACCATAACTGGATAGACAATCTAATTGACCAAATGGAACAAGACGATGGCTATGTCACCTTGGTCAACGTCGGTAAAATGACAGCCGAAGGCGTGGAGCTGGAAGGCGAGCAACGCTTTACTAATGGTATGAAGCTCAGCGCAAGTTATTCGTTACAGCAGTTGGAAGATAATGCCCGCAACATCGATGCGACAAACTCCCCGACCCATTTGGTCAAGCTGCATTTTTCCAGCCCATTAGGCTATAAAGATTGGACGCTGGGCTATGAGTCTTTGTACATGAGCGAGCGTTTGGCAACCATGTCCAGTTATGTGAGCGACCACATCATTGGTAACTTGACGGTTAATGGCGGCGTATACCGATCGTTGCGGGTATCTTTGGGCGCTTACAACCTGTTCGACCAGCATTACGCCGATCCGACCGGTGAAGGCTATGAACAAAACCGTATCCGCCAAGATGGCATCACCTTCCGTCTTAAGCTAACGGCGGGGTTCTGATGAAGCCAAAAATGCTGATGCGCATCTTGCTCGCCAGTTTGCTGCTTGCCAGCCTTGGCCTTTCTGCCGCCTCCATGTCCGAATACGAGCTAAAGGCGGCATTCCTTTTAAAATTCGCCCAGTTTACCCGCTGGCGGGAGTTGCCAAGCAATCAATTCAACTTGTGCATTTGCGGGGAACATCCTTTTATCGACCATCAAAATTGGTTTGCCCATAAAACCTTAAGCAACCGGCCTGTCAGCATCCAGACGATAAACGTCGATGGCGATTTTAATAATTGCCAAATACTGTTTGTCAATTTTGCCAATCAGCACGAAATGTCCAGCTTGTTGGAGGGTTTGCATAACCAACCGGTGCTGACAGTGAGCGATAGCGACACGGCATGGGATGCCGGCGTCATGATAAGCATGAGTACCGAACCCAACCGCGTCAGTTTCCGCATCAACAATAGCGCCGCCCGCGCTGCAAAATTGGAGCTGAGCGCGTTGATGCTGCAGCTTGCCAAAGAAGTTAAGTAAGATTGAACGATCTGGTCGGAAACGGCTGGTTTTTGCTTGACACATGCCTTTCACCCATAAAATATCCCCATGTCAATTCTGTTTAAATCAGGCGCGTTAAGCGCTGCCCCTCACTTGGCGGCTGCCTTGGCTTCCGATGCCAAATGGATCAATGGCCTGCTGGTTGTGGCAGGTGTGTTATTTACCTTGGCGTTCGCGCCGTTCGATTTTGCCTATTTTGCGCCACTTAGCCTAAGCCTGTTGTTTGCGGCTTGGCGCAACACAAGCCCGTTGCAGGCGGCCTGGCGCGGCTATTGTTTTGGCTTGGGCATGTTTGGCTTGGGTGTTTCTTGGGTTTATGTCAGCATCCATGATTTTGGCGGTGCCAGCATGGCGGTTGCCGTGCTGATGTCCGCAGTGTTTTGTGCATTTTGGGCGATTTTTCCGGCGTTGGCGGGTTATTGCGCGGCAAAATGCTTGTCCGCCAACCGAGCAACAGTGCTAGTGCCGTTGCTTTGGATAATGGTTGAATGGGTTCGTGGCGGTTTTGTACTGAACGGCTTTCCGTGGTTGCAGGCTGCGTATTCGCAATTGGATACGCCGCTGGTGGGTTACGTTCCGCTATTCGGTGCTTATGGCGTTGGCCTGATTCTGGCGCTGACCGCTTGGGTGATTGCCGAAAGCTGGCATAGACCGATGCGCGGGGCATTATTGGCCTGTGCCATGATTTGGCTGGTGGGCATTCCGCTAAAAAACATGGCTTGGACCCGCGCAGCCGGTGCGCCGTTGCAAGTGAGCTTGCTTCAAGGCAATATCAGCCAAGACCAGAAATGGTTGCCGGAAAACCGCATCAACACTTTGCGGCTTTATCAGCGCATGACGGAGCAACATTGGGGTTCGCAGCTGATAATTTGGCCCGAAACAGCTATTCCTGCCTATTTGTCGGAAGTGGAAGAATTTTTCCTAAAGCCTTTGGCGCAAGCCGCCAAAGATCATCAGGCGGCTATATTGGTCAGCCTGCCCGAAGACGGCGAAAAGGACGATGAGTTATATAACACGGTGATGATGTTGGGTAATGGACAAGGCCGTTACCGCAAAAACCATTTGCTGCCTTTTGGCGAATACATGCCTTTGCAGCCTTTATCGGGTTGGGTGTTGTCGCAACTGCATTTGGACTTGGGCGTGTTTACGCCAGGTGGCGACCATCAGCCGCTGCTTAGCGCCGCCGGTTATGACATCGTCACTTCCATCTGTTATGAAGATGTCTTTGCCGATGCCGCCATTGCCGGAATGCCGAAAGCGGCATTTTTGGTCAACGTCACCAACGATGCTTGGTTTGGCAACAGCATTGAGCCGCACCAGCATTTACAAATCGCCCGAATGCGCGCCTTGGAAACCGGCCGCTACTTGCTCCGCGCCACCAATACCGGCGCAACAGCCGTGGTTGCGCCGACAGGCAAAGTGATCGCCCAAGCGCCGTTATTTACCGAAACAGCATTGACCGCAACGGTGACGCCTATGGCGGGGATGACGCCGTTTGCTTATGCTGGCGACACTTGGGTCGCAGGGATTTTGCTGTTGGTGTGTTTGGGGCTGTTATGTCGGAAGCGTTAATCAGGCGATCAAAAAGCCTGTTTGTTTCTGTTTTGCCAAAAATGCTGCGCCAACGCTTGCGCCTGTTCTTGGCTATCCGCCTTCCCTAATAATTTAAGCGCAACAGCTGTTGTGCCTATGATCGACATTTCGGCAAATTCGTCTTCGCTGTCGCTTTTCCAGATTAACGCCAGTTGTTCGGGGTCTAACAGTTCCGGTTTGATGTGGCGGCGGGCGAAGAGGGCGGGCCAGTTTTCGTCCAGCAATTCACCTTGGTGGACACTTTGCACCAAGCACTCCATGTCGGGATTGCGTTCGGTTTCGCCACCTTCGCCTTTGAGTACCGCCATGTGCGGTTGTTGTAACAGGGCGGCGGCTTGTTGGTGAACAGGGCGGTAGCTGGGGTGGAAAATGCCTTGGATGCTGTAGCTGGCATTAAAGGGGTTGAGCAGGCGCACCAAGGTGTGTACGGGCGAGCGTAAGCCTAGGATGGGGCGTAGTTCGATAATCTCGTGCAGTTTGGGGCAGAAGTGTTCCAGCGATAAGTAGCTGAAATTGCGTTCTTGCAGTTGTTCGCGGGCTTCGCTGATGGAGTTGGCAGCAGTCAGGCCCAAATAACCCAACATGTTTTCAGTATACAAACGGCCTGCCGAATGCCCGCTGGCACCGTGCATAAACACTTTAACGCCGTTTTCAGCCAGTAATAATGCCGCCAGCAAAAACCAGGGCAAGTGGCGGCGCTTTCCCGCATAGGACGACCAGTCCAAATCGACCAAGCCGTCGTCCGCCGATAAATTAAACGACTCGCGCGCCGCCAGCACAAAACCCGCCAATTCTTCCGGGGTTTCTTCCTTAATACGCATCAACATTAAAAATGCGCCCAGTTGCACGGGCAGCACTTCGTCAGCCAAGATCATTTTCATGGCGCGGTAGGCTTCATCTTGCGTGAGCGGGCGCGAACCTTTTTTGCCTTTGCCTAAAATGCGGACGATTTCGGCAAAAGGGTGTTCCTGATAAGGCGTCTGTTCGTGATGGGAAAGCTTCATAATCTCAGCATGACGTAATGGTCGATCAACAGCGCGGCAAACAGCACGGTGATGTAGACGATGGAGTAGCCAAAGGTTTTCATGGCGGTTTTGTTGTCTTTCAGACGCATCATTTGTACGGCAAAGTAAATGAAGGCAATATCCAAAGGCAATGCCAAGCCGAGGTAGATCAGACCGCTCATGCCGGTCAAATAGGGCAGGACAGTGACAATCAACAGCAGGACGGTGTACAGCAAAATCTGCAAGCGGGTAAATTCCGCACCGTGGGTGACCGGTAGCATGGGGATTTTGACTTTGGCGTACTCTTCGCGGCGGGCAATGGCTAAGGCCCAAAAATGCGGTGGCGTCCAGACGAAAATAATCAGCATCAACAACAAGGCGTAAGGATGCACTTCGTTGGTCATCGCGCACCAGCCCAGCAACGGTGGTGTCGCGCCAAAGGCACCGCCGATGACGATGTTTTGCGGCGAGGCGCGTTTGAGGTAAACGGTGTAAATAATGGCGTAACCAAACAGCGATAAAAACGTCAGCACGGCGGTCAGGGTGTTCACTAACAAGACCAATACCAGCATGGCGGTAACGCCCAGCACAAAGGCAAAGCCCAACACTTCTTTGGCGTTCAGGTTGCCGGTTGGCATCGGGCGTTTTTCGGTGCGCGCCATGACCGCGTCGGCTTTACGGTCGATAAAATGGTTGATGGCGGCGGCGGAAGAGGCCGCCAAGGCAATGCCAATCGTGCTGTAGATGACCAAGCCAATCGGCGGCATTCCGGACACAGCCAGCAACATGCCGACAATGGCGGTAAACAGCATTTCCGCGACCACATTGGGCTTGCAGAGGGTGAGGTAACTTTTCCAAGGTAAAGAAGACAAATTCGACATGATGCAACCAGCTTTTAAGTGTTCTCTGGCATGATACAGTGAACATTTAATGATTGAAATACTTACAGGTACAGTTATATTTATCTTCAACTTAAGCTAAAGGCATTACTGTTCCGAGTAACCATCAAAAGAGGAATCAATCATGAGCGATACTATTTGGATAAATATCAGAAACGGCAGTGAAATCGATTGTAACGAAGACGACCATTCGGCAATGCTGGCGTTAACGGAAGAACTGGATATTTTGGCGGCAAAATTGGGGGTTAAACCATTGTCAGCCTTTTATGATTACACCGATTTCGAAATGAACATGAGCGAAGAGGATGAGGACGAAGATGAAGAAATGGATGGCGAACCTTGGAGCAACGACCAAGCCGATTGGTTTGCGCCCGAAGAAGCCCATGCTTCGGTGACGGCGATATTGGCGGCGGTGCAAGATGATCCTGACGCCATTAAAACAGGCCGTTGGGATAAAGATGACTTGATTTGGGAGTTGGAAGACACGCTGGTTGAGCTGGACAAAGCCATCGAAGCCGAACAACCGTTCCATTTTTGTATTGTTATGTAACCGGTGCCCGTATGGACTTCAGTCAATTAGAAAGCTTTCTGGCACGTAAAAACCAACGCTTTGTTTGCATAGATAACGGTTGGCCTAAACCTGGTCCGGTGCGTTACACGGCAATGCTGGCACATAAAACCACCCCGCCTGCCGAGCCAGAGGTTATAACCAGCCTGCGCGCGCAATTCCCGGAACTGCCCGAAGTGGCAGCGTTTTACAGCCGCTATGGCAGCCTGAGTTTATATTGCGACACGGTTGGCGATAATTTTGCTTTTTACATTGCCGAGCCGGATGAATGGGTAGAACTAAAACCCTGTTTTGAGGCTTGGTTGGATGGTTTGGATGAAGAGGAGGCAGAAGACTTTTTGCCTAATTGGCTGGACGATTACATCGTCATCGGCGAAGTGCCGCAGTCGGGCAATTATTACCTGATGCCTGCTTCAGGTGAGGATGCCGGCAAGGTGTTTTTGTTTGACCATGACGGTTTTGAATTTACGGAAGAAGGTGCCAGTTTGGAGGCTTTTATAGCCAAAATCACCACGCCGAATGCGGCTTTGCTTAACGAAATTTTGTCGCATACCCGCTACTGGGATGGTGAAACCGGTACCCAGTGGTTAGCGGACGAATACTTGTTTGACAGCTGATTTAGCCGTTATCGATTGCCGCCAGCAAGTCTTCCAAAGCCATTTTAATGGGAACGATTTGCTGGCGGCGCGAAATTTCCCAGATTTTAACCTTGTTGTCCTGTCCTAACGTCCGGTAAGAAACCAAGTTTTTTACTTGCCTAAACCTTGCCCAATCGACGGTCGGGTGGTTGATCTGCAATGTCTCAAGCCCTAAATCATCCAAAATTTGCCCCAACACATCCAGGTTACGGATAACGGCATCTTGCGTTTTGCTATCGTCTAAAAAATCCGCCAGCTCATAGCCGAGCGTGTAGTTGAGAATAGATTCAACGCATTGGTAAGCCGTCAGTAGATAAATAAGTTTGCTTTTCATGCCGGTAAAAGTTTGGGTTGCGTTTAATCCAGTATAATTGCGCCTTTACAAGCTTGGCGCAGATTCATTTTAGCATTCTATAAGCGTTCGCCAATGTGCAAATCCATGCGCATGCGGTGGGTCATCGGATGAACAATTCAGCCTTAATACAGTCCGATGCGCGGATCATTTCAACTTAAGAGGGAGTTATGAAAAAGCAATTAATCTCTGCAACGCTCTTGGCATTGCCGATCATCGCCGCGCAAGCGGACAGCAAAGTGTCTGAACATGTGTTGGGCAATGGCTTGAAAGTCTTGGTCAAAGAAGACCACCGCTCGCCCGTGGCGGTTTCGCAAGTCTGGTACAAAGTCGGTTCCAGCTACGAGCCAGGCGGCATCACCGGCATCTCGCACATGCTGGAACACATGATGTTTAAAGGCACCGACAAACACCCCGCCGGCGAATTTTCACGCATCATTGCCGAAAATGGCGGCGAAGAAAATGCCTTCACCGGACAAGATTACACCGCGTATTTCCAAACCATGGAAGCCTCCAGATTGGCGGTGAGTTTTGAGCTGGAAGCCGACCGTATGCGCTATCTGCATTTGTTGCCGGAAGAACTGAAAAAAGAATTGCAAGTCGTCACCGAAGAACGCCGTATGCGAACCGACGATAACCCGCAAGCCAAAATGGGCGAGCATTTTAACGCGATGGCTTACAGCAACAGCCCGTACAAGCATCCGGTCATCGGTTGGCCAGCAGACATTGCCAACTACACGGTTGAAGATTTGCAGGCGTGGTATCAACGTTGGTATGCGCCGAACAACGCCACCTTAGTTGTGGTGGGCGACGTGCAAGCGCAAGCGGTGTTCGATCTGGCAGAAAAATATTTTGCCGCCCTTAAGCCTAGCGACATCAAACCCTTAAAACCACAAGCCGAAATAGAACAAATCGGCGTGCGGAAAATGACGGTTAAAGTGCCGGCGAAATTGCCGTCGCTGGTGATGGGTTACAAAGTGCCGTCGTTGACCACACCGAATGCCGAAAGCGACGCCTATGCATTGGAAGTGCTGGCAGGCGTACTCGATGGCGGCAGCAGCGCGCGGCTCAGTTCGGGCTTGGTGCGCGGCAAGCAGATTGCCGTGGCGGCGGGAGCGGGCTATAGCATCGCCACGCGCTTGCCGAGTTTGTTTGAACTGGAAGCCACGCCCGCCGAAGGCAAAAGTGTGCAGGATTTGGAAAAAGCCTTAAAAGCGGAAATCAGCAAGCTGCAAGACCAGCTGGTCAGCGCCGAAGAATTGCAGCGCATTAAAGCGCAAGTGTTGGCAAGTGCTGTGTACGAACGCGATTCCGGTTTTTATCAGGCCATGCAATTGGGCATGTTGGAAACCGTGGGTTTAGGTTGGCAAAAAGCCGATGAATACGTCGCCAAAGTCAACCAAGTGACTGCCGAACAAGTCCGCGAAGTGGCGCGTAAATACCTGATTGACGACCACCTGAGCATCGCCTATCTCGATCCGCAACCTCTTCAAGCCCAGCAAGCCGCTGTTAAAGGAGCAAAATAATGCGCCCCCTATTGTTAGCTTTTGTTTTATTGATTGGCACGCAAACCTTATCGGCAGCGGCAAAAATTGACCAATGGCAAACCCCGCAAGGCAGCCGCGTCTATTACGTGCGTACCGAAGGTTTGCCGATGGCGGATATTCAAGTGGTGTTCGATGCTGGCAGCGCGCGTGATGGCAAAGCTTTTGGCTTATCGGGCCTGACCGCCAACATGCTCGACACCGGTGCAGGCAAATGGAATGCCGACCAAATTGCCCAGCGTTTTGAAAGCGTCGGCGCGGTGTTCGGCGCAGGCAGCTCGATGGATATGGCAACCGTTTCGTTGCGGACATTGACCGATAAACCGTTGTTCGATAAAGCCGTCGAAACAATGCAAGTCATTTTGTCCAAACCCAGCTTTAACGCCGCCGATTTCCAGCGCGAGAAAAACCGTACCTTGGCAGGCTTAAAACAGGCCGAAGAATCGCCCGCCGAAGTCGCCAGCATCGCGTTTTACAAAGCGTTGTACGGCAACCATCCTTATGGGCATTCCGGCGATGGCGATTTGAAAACCGTTGCCGCGCTTAAGGTCAACGATCTGCGCGAGTTTTATAAAAAATACTACGTGGCGGCGAACGCCATTGTCGTTATCGTTGGCGATGTCGACAAAACCCAAGCCGAACAAACCGCCGAAAAACTGTTGTCGGGCTTGCCGGTTGGACAAAAACCAGCGGCCTTGCCGGATGTGCTTGCGCCCACAGCGGGTTCGCAGCAGCATATTGACTTCCCGTCTACACAAACCCATGTTTTAGTGGGTATGCCCGGCACCTACCGCAAAGATGCCGATTACTTCAATTTATACGTTGGCAACCATATTTTGGGTGGCAGCGGTTTGGTGTCCAAACTGTTTGAAGAAGTGCGCGAAAAACGCGGTTTGGCGTACAGCGCCTCCAGTGCGTTTATTCCCATGCTGAAACCCGGCCCGTTCATCGTCAGCCTGCAAACCCGCAACGACCAAACGCCGCAAGCGTTGGAGGTGCTTAACCAAACCTTGGGCGAGTTTATTACCAAAGGCCCGACGGAAGCGGAATTGGTCGCCGCCAAGAAAAACATCACCGGCGGTTTTGCCATGCGTATTGATACCAATAAAAAATTGGCGAACTATGTCGGCATGATTGCGTTTTATGACTTGCCGCTGGATTATCTGGATACTTTCCAGCAAAAAATAGAGCAAGTGACCGTCGCCTCCATTACCGAAACCTTGAAACGCCGCGTTAACCCTGCGCTCTTGCAAACCGTCACGGTGGGGAAAAGTGCAAAATAAGCTCCGCATCATCGGTGGCAACTGGCGTAGCCGACAGCTGGCTTTTGTCGATGCGCCAGGTTTAAGGCCAACGCCCGCACGGGTGCGCGAAACTTTGTTCAACTGGCTGCAAACCGACATCATAGGCAGCCGCTGTTTGGATTTGTACGCAGGCAGCGGCGCCTTGGGGTTTGAGGCAGCTTCGCGCGGGGCCAAGCGTGTCGTGCAAGTTGAGCAAAACCCCTTGGCTTGCCGCGCGCTAAAGGGCAATGCAGTGGCTTTGGACGCACAGCAAATCAAATTGGTGCAAGCTGATGTGTTCCGGTTTTTAGCAGGCGATGCCGAAAGCTTTGATGTGGTGTTCCTCGACCCGCCCTTTGCGATGGGCTTGGCAGCACAGACTTGCCACTGGCTGCACGATAAGGATTGGCTGGCGCCTGATGCGAAAATCTACGTGGAAACCGAAGCCAGCCTTAAGTTGGATGGTTTTCCTGAAACTTGGCAATTGTTGAAAAGCAAACAGGCAGGCGAGGTGGCTTATCATTTATTTACCAATGGCTTATAGCGTTTGCTACTACTCGTCAAACGGTTAAGCGCCTATAATCAAGCATAAAATTTTCAACTGGAGTGCGGTGATGGTGTTAATAGCACAACAAGAGTTCCCATTGCTCAGCGAAGAAGACTATTTGCAGTCCGAGCAGCTGTCCGAAACCAAACGCGAATACATTGCTGGTCATATTTATGCGATGGCAGGCGCAGGCTTTAACCACAATTGTTTGGCTGGCAATATTTTTCGCAAGATAGGTAATCATTTGGAAGGCAAACCCTGTACGCCGTTTATGGCGGACATGAAAGTCCGTGTTGGCAAAGATTATGTCTATCCTGATGTGCTGGTCGATTGCAGCGAAATGTCGGGCGATGCCTTGTTTTCCAATACTCCCGTTTTGATTATTGAGGTGCTGTCCAAGTCAACCCGCAAAACCGATACCAGCACCAAGCTGCTGCGTTATATCAACTTACCTTCGTTGCAAGAATATGTGCTGATTGAGCCGGATTTTGTCTCGGTGCAAATCATGCGCCGTGACAAACATTGGTTGCCGGAATATTTTTATTTGGGCGATACCTTCACCTTAGCTTCGATTGATTTGAGCTTAAGCGTGGAAACCCTTTATGACCGCGTCGATAATGCCGATATGCGCGAATTCCGGCAAGCGCAAGTCATTTCCGGATAAGCGTGACTGTCTTATTTTTCGCAACGGTTTAGCGTATAACCGCCATGTCCCTGACTGATTTCACTGCTTGCCCCGAATGCGATCTGCTGCTGAATCCATCCCAGCCTGAAATCGGTGACAAAGCCCACTGCCCGCGCTGCGGCTATTTGTTGCAACGCCCTGGCAAAGACAGTGTTGAGCGGACTTTGGCTTTGTCGATAGCCGGATTGGTATTGATTTTCCCAGCTAATTTATTACCTTTAGTCGGTATTAAGGTTTTGGGCAACACCCATGACGGTACGTTATGGTCAGGTGTCGCCACTTTGTTTAACGAAGGTATGTGGCTAGTGGCGGTACTGGTGTTTCTTTCCAGCATCCTGTTTCCGCTGACCAACACCTTGTTGGCGTTATTGATTAGCGCGCATTTGCATTTTAACCGTCCGCATCGGTATTTGCCGCATTGGCTGCGCTGGTTACGGCACTTGGAAGAATGGGCAATGCTTGAGGTTTACTGTTTAGGCATCATTGTTGCGTGTGTTAAGCTGGCATCGATGGCGGAATTGCAGTTTGGCTTTGGTTTGTATGCTTTTTCCGCCTTGCTTTTGGTTAACGTGATGCTGGCGAGTAGCTTGGACGAACACTTATTTTGGCAACGAATCGCACAATTGAATGGGCAAAAAAATAAAGCTTAACACCGCCTTGGCACAAGGTTTGGTGCGTTGCCATGATTGCGGCGGCCTCAGCCCTTTGCAGGCTTTGCCAATCAGTTGCAGCGTTTGTGGCAGCCCTCTGCATGAGCGCATTCCGCGTAGCCAACAACGCACGTTAGCGTATTTGCTCAGTGCCTATTTTTTGTATATCCCCGCTAATATTTTCCCGATTATGACGGTGACCAATCTGGGCGTCGGCGAGCCGCACACCATCATTGGTGGCATTATCGCGTTGATAAACAGCGACATGGTGCCGATTGCCTTGCTGGTGCTAGTTGCCAGCATTTTGGTGCCGTTGCTTAAACTGATTGGTATCAGCGTGCTGCTGGTTTATGTTCGCTTTGGCTGGCGGCGCGATGCCAAGCGTTGGACGCAAATATACCGCATCATCTGTTTTGTCGGACGGTGGTCGATGTTAGATATTTTTATGATTTCCATTTTAGTGTCGCTAGTCGATTTGGGCGGCATTTCGCAAGTATTGGCAGGGCCTGCCGCCACGGCTTTTGGTGCGGTGGTCGTGCTGACCATGTTGGCAGCCAAAAGCTTTGATCCACGTCTTATTTGGGATAACCAAAACAAACCATGAGCGAATTTAACGACAATCCAATTGAAGATCCTTTCGACGCGGAAGACATCAACCTGAACAAAAAAGCTGAATTTTCATTGGTTTGGTTGTTGCCTGTGATTGCCTTAATCGTCAGTGCTTGGCTGATTTATAAATCGGTATCGGAAAAAGGCCCAGAAATCACCATCAATTTCCCCACTGCCGAAGGCTTGGAAGTGGACAAAACCAAAATCAAATATTTGGATGTGGAAATTGGTAAAGTCACCGCCATCAGCATTAATGATGATTTAAAAACCATCCAAGTCAGCGCAAGACTTAACCGCAGCGCCGAAAGCTACCTAAAAGAAAGTACCCGCTTTTGGGTGGTCAAACCGCAAGTGGGGTTGGGTGGCGTATCGGGTTTGGGTACGTTGTTGTCGGGCGCGTATATTGCCATCAAGCCGGGCGAAGGCCACGAACAGTGGCATTTTGTCGGCTTGCCGTCCGCCCCTTTATTGAAGTCCAACGCCGAAGGCCGGCAATTTATTCTTGAAGCTAACGATTTAGGTTCCATGCGCGCCGGAACGCCGATCAATTTTCATGGCATTAATGTGGGCGAAGTGCTGAGCCATAAACTCAACGACCAAGCCAATGCCATCCAACTGACCGTCTTCATCAATGCGCCTTATGACCAATTTGTCCGCAAAAACACCCGTTTTTGGATAGACAGCGGCGTTGATTTGTCGGCAGGTGCGAATGGTTTTAAAGTGCGTACGGGCCCTTTAATTTCTTTGCTGAGCGGCGGTATTGCTTTCCGCGCTGCCGAACATGACACGGTCAGCGACATAAAACCGGAAAATAGCCCTTTTAAACTTTACGAAACTTACGACCAGTCCACCCAAGAGGTCTACAACAACCCGCTGAAATACGCCATGTTCTTCACCGGCTCACTACGTGGATTGACCGAAGGCGCGCCGGTACAAATGCGCGGTATCACCATCGGCAAGGTTGTGGGCATCGGCCTTGAGATTGACGAAAAAACCGTCGACATCCGTACGCCCGTCGTTGTCGAGCTGGAGATGGATCGTATTAAAGAAAGCAATAACCTGCCTAATGTTTCCGATGCGGCCATTTTGCAGCGGCTGATCGACCAAGGCTTAAGGGCGCAACTGCAAACTGGCAGTTTATTGACGGGGCAATTGCTGGTGGATTTGGCTTTCCACCCGAAAGGCGAATTCCCGCCCACCCAAAATATCAACAATACCGGCTTGCCTGAATTCCCGACCACGCCCAGCACCTTGGATGAGTTCACCCAATCCACACAAATCATTATGGCTAAAATTGCCAAATTGCCGCTGGCAGAATTAACACAGGAAGCCAACAAAACTTTGCAAACCCTGCAAGGCACGTCCAAATCGGCAACCCAAATGCTCGATTCCGCCAACACCACCTTAAGCACAGCAGACAAAACTTTAGGAACGGCACAAAAAGTCTTGGGTACGCTGGAACCGGGATCAACCCGCCATTACGAATTGGATAAACTGATACAAGAGTTGACCCACGCCGCCAGCTCGGTCAAACAATTGACGGATTTCTTGGAACAACACCCAGACGCTTTATTGCGCGGCAAACATGAGGAGCAAAGCCGATGAACCGATTTGTCATACTGGCGGCGGCCTTGTTGGTCGCTTGCGCGGAAACGCCATCACCCACGTTTTATGTGTTGGAAGCGGGCCATGTCGCACCCATGACGGCTCAGGGAAATGTTAAGCCGCGTACCATCGGGATTGGCCCGGTGACCATCCCAAGCTTGGTCGAACGTAAGCAAATCGTTACCCGTAACGGCAGCAATAATGTGCAAATCGCCGAATTCCAGCACTGGGCTGCGCCGCTAAAAGACAATATCGTCAGTGTGTTGCAACAAAATATCGCCGGACAACTGCCCAACGATGTCATCAGAACCTATCCTTGGAGTGCGTTTGGCAACGTTGACCAACACATTGTCATCGACATCACCCGATTTGATGCCAGTTTGGGCCAATCAATCACCGTGGAAGCCAATTGGGTGGTGTTGGATGAAAACTCGCACGTCATGCTGAGTAGCGGGCATAGTCTGATAAACAAGCCTTTGCAGGATGGTTCATATCAGGCTGTTACGGCTGGGTTTAGCCAAGCATTGACGCAGATGGGCCGCGAGTTGGCGGCTGCTTTGCTTCGCTAGGCGTGGGGTAGGGGCGCTGCGGAAGATGCGCTTTGAATGTTTAGTTGGTCCTGTTTACAAACCAGGAATACCGATGCGCTGAATCTTCAGCGCATTTTTGCCTTCTTCATAAGCCAGCAATTTGCCTTCTTGCTGCCACAATCTAAACGCTAAGGCATAAGTCAGCACTCGGATCGGATAATCACGCGGCAATTGCTGTAAGTACGGCTGGATAGTAACAAAATCGGTGACACCGTATTGCTGCATAATAAAGCGCAAACCGCCGTTGGTCGGGCCGATGTTGTAAGCCAACAAACCCAAAAACAAATCATTGTTCATCTGCGCCAGATAATACTTAAAAGTGGCGGCGGCAATATAAGCATTGTGGCGATGGTTATTGAAGTCGGGTTTGTTTACGGCAAGTGTTTTTGCCACTTGCGCCAATACCGCTTTCGGCACCAGCGTAATTTGGAACAAGCCATGTCCGCCGTCGTTACTGTCGCGCGGCATAAAAGACGATTCTGTCGCGGCAATGCCTTGCAATAAATTGGCATCGACCGCAAAGGTTTTGGCGGCTTCGGCAATGGCGCTGTTATACATTTGCGACCGGTTAAGCAGCGTTTGCAAATTCAGTGGATTTTGTCGCCGGTATGCCGCAAACACCTGATGCGTAAGCGTGACCCGCTCCGCTTCATGCTTGCCGCCCACCAGCGTTCTAAATTGCCCGAAGGCATACGTGAAGTTATCGTGCATTGCCAGCCAGCCTATCGTTAACGCCAGGCTGACCGATAAAACCGGTGCAATCACATGCGAAAAAGCCTGCAACCACTTCCGCAGTTTCCACCACGCAATCAACGCCAACGCACTCACCACCACCAAAACCAAAATACCCAAGGCAAACGGCAGCAAGCTATCGACTAAATTCGTGCCAGAAAAACGCCCAGCCGAATAACCCAATAACACCACAATGGCAAACACCGCCGAAACGGCAAGCCCGAAAGTCTCTAAACTTGCCAACATGATTTTGTGGCGGATGGAGGCTTTGGCGGCTGTGGTTTTTGGAGGCGGGCTTTTTTTACTGGCAGTTGTGCGGGGTTTACGTGGTTTTTTGACAGGATCGCCGCCTTCACTGAGCGGCTTGGGTTTGCTTCGGGGCGGCTTCGCTGGGGTTGCCGACGGCTCGCCGCTAACGGTTTTGCGGGCAGGCCGCTTAGGCGCTGGCTGATTCATGGGCAGACTCCGGCAGAGCGATTAATAAGGCTAAGATTATCAAGGCTCAACGTAATACTCCGCAATACAAAACAATGGCAGGGCTATAGTAACGCGCTTTGCAGCGGAGTTCATCTGTTTGCTTTTAAATGGCGTTGCCGACAAGCAAGGCGGGCAGATGCTTATTGTGTTTTGCTGGTTCGATAACGCCGATCACAAGCCGCACACAATCCCCCTGCTGCCATAAACAACGCCCCTAACCAAATCCAGCGGATGAAGGATTTATAGTAAATCCGCAAACTCCAAGCACCTTCATCACCTAGCGGTTCGCCGATGGCGACGAATAAATCGCGGAACAAGCCTGCGTCAATCGCCGCTTCGGTCATGGGCATGGTTTGTACTTGGTAGACGCGTTTTTGCGGTTCGAGTTGGGCGATTTGTTCGCCGTTGTGGCTGACGGTTAAAAAGGCTTGTTGGGCGACGTAGTTCGCGCCTTGGGTTTCTTTTACGCCGTGGAATTCAAAAATATAGCCGGACATATCCAGCTTTTCGTTCGGTGCCATGCGTACGTCTTTTTCGACGCTGTAAACGCTGGTTAAGGTGATGCCAGTGACGAATACGGCAATGCCCAAATGCGCTAAAGTCATGCCGTAAAAGCCGGATGGGATGCTGGCAAGTCGTTGTAAAGAAAAACCTTTAACACCCAAACGATCAATAAACGCCAACACGCTGATGGCAACCGTCCACAAGGCCAAGGTCAAACCCAACACCGCGCCCCAAGAATAAAACGGCATCAGCAACGGCAAAACCAAACCGCCCGCGACACAGCCGCCGACTAACCAGCGCACCCGTGCCGCCAGTGCGCCGATGCTGTCTTTTTTCCAGCGCAACAATACGCCAAAGCCAACGGCAACCGCGAGTGGTGCCATCAACGGGATGAACACGGCGTTGAAATACGGCGGGCCGACGGAGATTTTGCCTAAACCCAGCGCGTCGATGATGAGCGGGTACAAAGTACCGAGCAAAATACTGGCTGCGGTAACCACCAGCAACACGTTGTTCAGCAAAATCACCGATTCTTTGGAAACCATTTCAAAAGTCGCGCTACTTTTTACAGATGGCGCACGGATGGCGTACAACAGCAACGAACCACCAACGACAATCGCCAAAAAGATCAGCACGAACAAGCCGCGCGTCGGGTCGCTGGCGAAGGCGTGGACGGAAGTTAACACGCCGGAACGGACGAGGAACGTGCCGAGTAAGCTCAGCGAAAACGCAAAAATCGCCAATAACACGGTCCAAGTTTTAAATACGCCGCGCTTTTCCGTCGCCGCCAGCGAGTGCATCAAAGCCGTGCCGACTAGCCACGGCATGAACGAGGCGTTTTCGACCGGATCCCAAAACCACCAGCCGCCCCAACCGAGTTCGTAATACGCCCACCAACTGCCCAGCGCAATGCCGATGGTCAGGAACATCCACGCCATATTCGTCCACGGACGCGACCAACGTGCCCAAGCGGCATCCAATCGCCCTTCCAATAATGCGGCGATGGCGAAAGCGAAGGCGACAGAAAAACCGACATAGCCCATGTACAACATCGGCGGATGGATGGCGAGGCCAGGGTCTTGTAGCAAGGGGTTTAAATCGCGGCCTTCTGGCGGGGCGGGGAACAAGCGTTCGAACGGGTTAGAGGTGAGCAACAAAAACAGCAAAAAGCCAATCGACACCAAACCCATCACGCCCAACACCCGCGCCACGGTGGTTTCAGGAATGGCTTTGCTAAACTGCGCGACCAAACCCGTCCAGCACGACAACACCAACGCCCACAACAGCAACGAGCCTTCATGTGCGCCCCAAACGCCGGATACCAAATATAAAGTCGGCAACGCGGTGTTGGAATTTCTGGCGATGTAAGCCACGGAAAAATCATGGACTAAGCTGCTGTAAGTGAGGCAGCCATAGGCAATGGCGATAAACAACAACTGCCCGAAAGCGGCGGGTTTGGCGACGGCAATCCAGCCGGAAATATTGCGGAATGCGCCGATAATCGGCAACGTACCAAGGACAAACGCCATGCACAGGGCGAGGATAAGGGAAAAGTGGCCTAGTTCTGGGATCATTGATTTTTTAGCCTATCGCGGCGTTATTGCTGATGTTTGTTGATGGAATAAAAAGCTCATTGTTAAGGCTTTGTATTGTCGGCGTAGCAAAAAGTGAATATTGCATCGGCGCGTGTCCGTCTGTTTCGGGCAGCGCATTAAAATTTGTAACCAACGCTTCCATCATCGGGCTTCTGTTCGCTTCCTTGCCGCCCACATGATAAAAGTGTTCGCGCGTCAAAACCTGATGTTGTGACCACAACGCCTTTATATAATCGTTTTCGCGGTAATCATTATGATGCCATGTCGATAAAATAAACTTGCCAGAAAAAGCCGACAATTTAGCAAACAATTCTCGCTCTTGGGCATCATTCCAGCCATTGTAATAATCAACATGCCGATCAATATAAGGTGGATCGCAATAAATTAAGTCCGACAGCGAAGCCTCGGCAAGCGTGGCATTAAAATCTTGGCATTTAAACGTGAACTGTTTGGCCTTAATCAGCTTGCTGACCCACGCCACTTGATTGGTAATTTTTGTGACATAGCTTTGAGCAAAACGTTGCGGCTTGCGGCAAAACGGAATATTAAAACCACCTTTGCGGTTGAAACGGATCATGCCATTAAATCCGGCGCGGTTGAGGAACAAAAAATCCAGCGGCGCATGTTCGGCGTTGAAGCGTTCACGAATAAAATAATAATGTGCCTCACCTTGCGCCAATAATTGCCCGCCTTCGTGTTCCAGAAACGCTTTCACTTTTTCCGGCGTGATGGAGCCAGACGCAATGCCTGTGTAGAAATTAATCAAATGCGGGTTGCTGTCGCATAACAATGCCCGTTCCGGTGCGACATTAAACGCCACTGCACCCGTACCCATAAACGGCTCAATCCAAATGCCATCAAAATCGGCAGGGATAATGCTTTTTATCCACGGCACGAGCTTGGTTTTTATGCCTTGGGATTTGATGGGAGGAACATTGACTTTGATGCTCATGCTTCGCCGTTACGCTTATCCACAACCAAAGATACATCGCCATTTTTATATTCTACAAATTCCCTAAGCGTTGATATTTTTCTGGTATCGCCTTTTCCGTCTTGAACCGTGATTTTTTTTGTAATTCATCCAATACTCATCAAACCAGTGTTCGCCTAATTTTGAAAACATGCCGCGACCTGTAATGATGTCGGAGATATTGTTGATGCTGCCAATATTTGCCGTATTGCCACTACCGCCTTTATCACTAGCGATTTTCCACTTTTCAGTAACAAAAAATTGAAAGTTTTTAACTACTGATGCAATTGAACAAAGCTCGTCAATTCGACGCGATTGGGTTTCGTCAATTGTTGCGCCTTCAGTTCTGTCATAAATAATGCCTAGACAAAAATGACCTGAGTACGAACCGTAAGGAAATTGGATATTTTTGGTGCTGGTACGATGCTCAAAGTATTTGCCATGCGACCCCAAAGTAAAGCCGTTACATAAATGTGGTTTCTTTGGGTTTCGGTAAGTGGTTTTAAAATCTACGGCGAATCTAACCGATTCATCATCGGCTTTGACGAATGATATGTCTGGATAATAGTTTTGATGTTCTGCCAAGACAACTTTGTATCCATTGGTTTTTGCAAAATGCAGAATTTTTGGAAACAAATGAATTTCAAGAATTTTGGACACAATTTTGGTATCTGACGAAATTGTGTACACGTTTTGAAAAATATCTATAAAGCCTTTAATTGTCCATTGCCCATCGCTTGTGCTGATGTGATCTTTAAGATCAGCAACAAAGGTTTCGAGCTTTTCTGCAAACAGTTCTTTATCTGTCATTTGATTTAATTAAAGTTGTTTCCAATTTTTTGAAAAATTACTATCAGTTTTTTAAAAATGAATGCAAAAAACTGGGGGGGCTATAAATCTTCTGGCATCAACCCCGTATGCTTAGCAATTCGCGCCAACATGCGCGGGCCGATTTCTTCGCCATCATGAAAAGCAAACACAAAATTAGGCCAGCCATCACGGGATAATGTCCGGTGCGAACCTGTTTGGCGTTTGATTTCCCAACCAATCGCCAATAATGCGACAAGAACGCGCTTAGCTTTTACTGAAGGCCATTGGCTCATGCGGCAACAAGTTCGATATTGATGTCCATCGCTTGGCTTTCACCTGATTCAATCCGCTCAGCAAGTACACGAAGTGCCAGCACTTCGGCTTTCGCCATCGCTTCGTTAGCCGTTGCTCCGTAGGTGAGTACGCCAGGAATTTCTGGCACTTCCGCCAGCCAACGCCCATCATCTTCAAGTTCGTATTCGATATGAAAATTCATGTTGTCTCCAGAAAGTTAGCGGCTCAGGTAATGGTTAACAATTAATCGCTGTGGTTCATATTAAGCGGGTACTGAGTGAGTTATTTGAGACGATTAGGTTAATGGTTGTCCATTACACCATAACCAATGCCCGCTAATGCCAATTCCTTGTTCCAAAACACTGTTTTTGGCTGCCCGATACCAATAAAAAAGCCCCTGATGGCAACGCCTCACTATTGCGGGAGGCGTGTACTCTCAGGGGCGTTATGGGTTTGGATTATGGTGTATACCGCTGGTGCGGTCAATACCTTAAACTTGATTGCTTGAAGTCTGTAGGCTACGTCCCTGTAAGGGGGGAATTCCGGCAATCCCTGCCGGAATCCGTTTACTTAAACCACGTATTGGTTGTAAACCATTTGCAGCATTTTCAGCTCGCCTTCTTCGGGTTTTGCCCAGCCGTCGATTTGAATATCCTGCAAGATTTTTTTGCCTTGTTCGTCGTTGGCCATTTCCATCAAAATTTCTGCCAATAAATCGCCT
Organism: Methylosoma difficile; assembly: GCF_054657615.1. Lineage (NCBI taxonomy): Bacteria > Pseudomonadati > Pseudomonadota > Gammaproteobacteria > Methylococcales > Methylococcaceae > Methylosoma > Methylosoma difficile. The sequence continues at coordinate 814,214 of NZ_BAAHYJ010000001.1, forward strand.
TCTGCTTTCAGTTGCGGGGCAACGCAAAACAAATGGCAGGCAAAATTGGTTTGGCTTTCGTCCAGTTTGCGGACGTTGTTGCGGCTGAACGAAGATAAACCTTCGTAGGTTTTTTTCAGCATAAACACCAAATCACATTTTTTGCGGATCAGCGATTGCAAGGTTTTGATTTCATTGCCGGCAAAATCAAAATTGAATTTTGCCGAATCCAAACCGCTTTCGTCGCATAAAAACCGCCCCAGCAAATAGACAAAGCTGTCTTGCGTGGCGGTGCCGACGGTGACGCCTTCGAAATCGCCCAAGGCGCGGTTGTCGTCGGAACGGGTCAAAATCACCACTTCATCACATTCTGACAGGGGACGCATCACCGGTACAAAGCCGTATTCCTTTATCATTGAACAGGCTTCAAACGGCTTGGCGAACAGCAAGTCGGTGCTGGCGGCATCGTTTGCGTCGATGTTTTGTTCAAAATGGATGGCTTTTTTCATCCGCCGTTGCAAGTAGGTGTTCAGCAAATACCAACCGGTCAGCTGTTGTCCTGATTGCAGGCTGGCGACAAAGTTAAGCTTGTCGTGGATGGCGGTTGGCTCTTGAGCCTTGTGTTCGGCATGGCGTGGCGGCTCAGGGTTGATACCTGTCGCACTGCCTGTACTTGCCGCTTGGCCTTCGGTTTTGACAAAGCGTCCAAGGCCGGTGATTTTGAACAGCATGTTGACCATGCGGTCCAGTTTTTGCACTTCGACTTTGATTTTTTTCTGTTCCCATTCTTCAAACAGCTTCAGCAGCAGCGACAAGCCCATCGAATTGACCCGCTCGACTTGGCTAAAGTCGAGCAGTACGGTGGCTTTCGCGGGAATTGAACTGAGCGTGTCCAGCACCGTAGTGGCATGGGCGTCTATAGAACCGATAAAGTCGAAACGGTAGTTGTTGTCCTGTTCTGAAACAGGTTTGATTGTAAAAGAGTTGCTCATACCAGTGCCCTCGCTTGATAGGATGCTTCATATTCGCTGTGATAGAGGAATTGGAAGCCGGAATCAACCGACATATCCACAGTGCCGTTCAAGTCCCACAATGTGGTCACTTGGGTGCGTTTTTGTGGATGGACACGGATTTGCAGGTAATCGGACATACGCCACATCATGTAAATACCAACGCCGCCGACCCCTGCTTCAACGCCTTCTTCCATGGCTTGGGCAATGCTGCGCAGGAACACGCCGGGCATTAAGGTTCCCCAGTTGTCGGTAATCATCAACCCTAAGATGTCAGGTCCGACAGCAATGTCGATACGGACTTCTTCGTGTTCTGACAATTCGCGCGATTCGCCTTTGGCATAATAAGCCACGCCTTTACCGTCGCGGGGTGCGGCGTACAAGCTGTTTTCGGTCATTTCGTCGAGAATAATCATCAAAGCTTCCACTTGGTCTTTCGGCAAGCTGGCTTGGTCGTTCAACCAAGATTGGATTTCTTCCATGATGAAGATTTTGTCGTCGGTATGGGTCAGCTGGAATTGCCGATATTCGGCTTTGCCTGGGATCAGCGTATACAAGTCATCATCGGGTGATTGGTTGTGTTGGCTAAGCAGGTGGTTCCAGCCCAGTTTTTTGCAGAAGTCGTCATGCCGTGGCAAAACGCGGCAGATACCGTCATGGCTGAAACGTTTCAGCAAATCGGCATAGCCGTCTTCCGCCAAGAACACCACGTATTCTTTGGAAATGCGTGGGATGGGATGTTCGCCTTGGCGGTAGAAGTTTTCTGAGATACGGATAATATCGCTGACTTCGTTGCTGGCAGCGGCCTGGATAACACGGTCGGAGTGGCTGATAATCATCACGGTCACGTCGTCGGTGTAGGCGGTGCCACGGCAATGCCTTCTTAACGCATCCATGATGGTGTTACGCAGCACTTCGGGGTGTTCGGTGTCGATATTGGCGTTAAGGATGGCTTCCAAACGGTCGTAACCAAACACTTCGCCGCTGGGTGATTCTTCTTCCACCAAACCGTCGGTGTACAGGAACAAGCGGTCGCCTACTTCAAGGGTGATTTCGATGGCGGTTTCTTGGTAATCGGAATCGGCGCTTTTGCCCAGCGGTAAGCCGGACGCTTCCAGCATTTCCCATTTTTTCGCGTTGTTTCTTAGCAAATAGGGCAATACGTGACCGGCGTTGGCAAACACCAATTTACCGTTGCGGGCATCCAAACTTAAGCAGGCCATGGTCATCAGCAAAGATTGCTGGGCGGTGGCGCGCATGGTTTCGTTAAGTGAGTTCAAAATCTCGCTAGGGCTGGTGATGCCTTCATGGATCAGTGGATAAACACCGGCTTTGGCCGCACCCACCATCGTACCTGCCGCTACCCCGTGGCCGCTGACGTCACCAATCAGCATAATGCTATGGTGGCCTGCGACTTTGTAGTAGTCGTAGTAGTCGCCGCCTACCTCACTGGAGGTGAGCAGGTTTGCCAAGCCTTGGATACCGGGCAATTCAATCACCGGTTGCGGCAAGATAGAACGTTGCAAGGTCGCCGCCAAGTTGACCTCGCCTTGCAGACGGTCGGTCAATTGCGCCAATTCGGCGTTGGCACTACGGACTTGCTCTTCGGCTTCTTTGCGGTCGGTGATGTCGATGCCGGTTGCCAAGAACATCAATGGCAATTCAGTTTTGGAATCTTTAATGACGGTAGGATTCCAGATAATGTTCAGGTAATCGCCGGTACTGACTTGCATGCGGGTTTCGATTTGGTCGGCGTATTCCAGATTGCCGGACATCATTTCGATAAACAGCAAGCGCAGGTCGTCTTGTTCATTTTCAGGGATAAACTGCCCAAAAAAGTCTTTACCTTTGATGTCTTGCTCTGACCAGCCGCTGTTTTCTTCGGCGTGGTGGTTGAACAAAACCACGTTAGCGTCAGCATCCAAGCCGATAATTAATGCTTGGGTTGTGTTAATTACGTTGTCGGCAAAGGCTTTTTCTTGGCGCATTTTTAACGCGATTTCTTTTAAGCGGTCCACCAACGGTTGTAGCAGCAACGAACCCACCAAGAACAAGGTAGCTAAGGAAATGCCGAAGAAGATATGCTGTTTGTTGGCTAAGCGGCCTAACATGTACTCGCTTTGCTTTTGATGGACGGCACTGACTTTGGAAAGTTCTTCCACCACACGGGGCGATAAGGTCAGCAGCAGTTTGGAAAACAACGGGCTTTGTACGTCCAACTCGCTGGGGGGCAGGCGGTAAAGCTCGCGGACAATGTTGAGATACTCACGAATCATGGTATCTAACGGCTTGGTGTTATCGTAATAAATCAGCCGCAGTTCGTCTGACAATTGTCCGGTAACATGCACCAAGCGGTCGCCTTCTTTGACGAAGCGTTGGCCTTCACGGAGTGAAGAATGGGATTGGTCAAGCTGGGTCAGGTTGGAGATGATTTTGGCATCCAGCTTACGTATTTCGTTTTTATCTTCGATAAAGGTTTTTTGCAGCAAGGCGTTGTTGATTTCCTCTATGATTTTGCCTTGCTCGGTACTCATTTTAACCAACCGCGCGTTACCTTCTTGGCTACGGATGTCGGTGATGAGTACCATGTAGGTGACGGTAGCAACCGCGCCCAGTACTAAAAGTACCGTCGCGTACTGTTCAAGCATTCTACTGACGACACGCCGAAATAAATCTTGCATCGTTATACTCCTCTGTTTTTATTATTATTGATGCGTCATTGCGCATTATTTATTATTTTTTTAGGCTTGCTTTGCCACAAGCAATGCTTAGTGGGCAATCGCTTGAAATAAAAACACGAGTAATTTTTTATTTCATCGCCAAAGGCACCACAAAATGTAAAGGCACAAAAATATACGAACCGGTAGATTTGTTATGCGTGTTGAAAAATAGCAGACATATTGTCAATGTAAAGGGAATAGTAGCGATAAAATAATTTTTTTTATTTGGCTTGAAAAACGCAAGATTTAGGCTATTTGGAGCATTTGATAGCCCAAGCAACTTCAAGGGCTTGGCGATTTTCCAGCACATCGTGTACCCGAAAAATCCGCACGCCTGACAGCACGCCCAAGGCAGTTGTTACCGCTGTAGCCGTCACCAGTTGCGCAGGGTTATCCACTTGGCAAATGGACCCCATAAAACGTTTGCGGCTGGTACCCAACAAGACCATATAGCCTAAGCCGACCAGTTGTTCCAAATGCGCCAGCAAAGCCAAATTGTCCTGCTTGCGTTTGCCAAAGCCGATGCCGGGGTCGATGATGATTTTGTCGGCTTGGATGCCCACGGCTTGGGCGGTGTTGACGCGCAGCAGCAATGCTTCCAGCACCTCTTGCACAACATCGTCATAATGTGGGTTGTCTTGCATGGTTTTCGGTGCGCCCAGCGAATGCATCAAAATAACCGGCACATCGGCTTGTGCGGCTAAGGCCAAAATGGCGGCATCGTCATTGCCTGCCGAAACGTCGTTGATAATGTTTACGCCCGCTTCTAAAGCGGCTTCTGCCACTTCACTGGAGGTGGTGTCAATGCTCAGTTGCACTGTTTTTGGCAGGTGGCTCCTAATGGCGGTAATCACCGGAATGACCCGCCGTATTTGCTCGGCAGGGTCAACGGGATCGGAACCTGGGCGGGTTGATTCACCGCCAATATCGAGGATGTCCGCGCCTTCAGCGACCATTTTTTCCGCTTGCTGCAAGGCGCTGCTTACCGAGTTGTAACGCCCGCCGTCCGAAAAACTATCGGGCGTGACATTCAAAATGCCCATCAACAAAGGTTTTGCGTCGGGATTGATCATGGTTGAAGCTCCTGTGCGTTGCGGTGGTTAGATTCGGTTATAATGCGGCGTAACGTTACGTGTGTTGAGGATCATGAAAAAACCCCGTTTAGCCTGGGCCATTACCGGTTCCGGTCATTATATAGAAGAATGCTTGGCATTCTTGCTCACCCTTGAGGACGTGGATTTATACCTCAGCCAAGCCGGTGAAGAAGTGCTGAAAATGTACGGCATTGGCCTGGATGACATCCGCGCCAAAATGCCGGTCTACCGCGACAAAACCGCCTCATCGCCGCCAGTCGGACATTTTTACAAAGGCTATTACCATACCTTTGTGATGGCTCCTGCCACTTCCAACACCGTCGCCAAATGTGTGTTGGGCATCGCCGACAACTTGGTCACCAATCTTTATTCGCAAGCGGGTAAATGCCGTGTTCCCAGCATTGTTTATCCGTGCGACATCGCTCCCGAAATGGAAACCACCGCGCCTGGCGGTAAAGTGATGGTTTATCCGCGCAAAATCGATTTGCACAGCACCGAGCAATTGCGTTCTTTTGAGTACACCCATGTTGTCGATAGCGTTGATGCCTTGGTTGCCGCTGTCACGGCAAGACTGAACGGGCTGGCATGAGCGAACATATCCTGTTCCTGACCGGCAAGCTGGCGGAAAAGCAGCTCAACGCCATTTTGGAAAAAATGCAGCCGGATTTCAGCTATACCGTCCACCAGTTGGGTTTGAAGGTGGCAGCGTTGATGACCACCGATATGGTGGCGCGGCGTTTGTCCGACACGTTTGGTGCCGACCGCATTTTACTGCCGGGGCGTTGCCGTGGCGATGTGGCGGCCTTGTCGGAACAATTGGGCATTCCGGTGGCGCGTGGTCCGGAAGAGCTGAAAGATTTGCCGCGCTTTTTTGGCAAAGCCGCGCAAGCTTACGATTTAAGCCAGTATCAGGTGAAAATTTTTGCCGAAATTACCGATGCGCCGTATTTAAGCATCGAACAATGTTTGCAGCGCGCCGACTATTATCGCGCTAACGGAGCCGATGTCGTCGACGTTGGTTGCTTGCCCAGCACGGATTTTCCGCATTTGGAAGAACTGATCCAAGCGTTAAAACACGAGGGCTTTAAAGTCAGCGTCGATTCTTTAGAAAATGACGATTTGCTGCGCGGCGGCAAAGCCGGTGCTGATTTTTTGCTCAGCCTGCATGAGAGCAGTTTGTGGATTGCCGACGAAGTCGCCGCCACGCCGATTTTAATCCCTGAAAAACACGAAGACTTGGCATCATTAGACCGCGCTATTGCCGGTATGCAGGCCAAAGGCCGAGATTTTATTGTTGACCCGATTCTTGATCCCATCCACTTTGGCTTCACCCAATCCATCGTCCGCTATCACACAGTGCGCCAGCAGCATCCCGACGTAGAAATGATGATGGGCGTGGGCAATATCACCGAACTGACCCATGCCGATACCGCTGGCATGAACGCGTTGTTGCTGGGCATTTGTTCGGAGCTTAACATCAACCATATTTTGGCGACCGAAGTCAGCCAGCACGCTTGCCGCGCCATTAAAGAAGCTGATGTCGCGCGGCGTATCTTGTTGGCAGCTAAAAACCACAACACTTTGCCCAAACACATCAGCCCCGACTTGCTGGCTTTGCATGAAGCGGCACCGTTCCCATATTCGGCGGCGGAAATTGGCGAATTGGCAGGCGAAATCCGCGACCCCAGTTACCGCATCCAAACCAGCCGCGACGGCGTGCATATTTTCAACCGCGATGGCTTGCACACGGCTACCGATCCCTTCGATTTATACCCCCAATTACAGGTCGAAAACGACGGCGGTCATGCCTTCTACTTGGGGGTGGAATTGGCGCGTGCGCAAATCGCTTGGCAATTGGGCAAGCGTTTTACCCAAGACCAAGCGTTAAATTGGGGTTGCGCGGTTGCAACAAATAACTCAGAAGTGGACTTACACGCCTTTAAACCGGCAGGTAGCACCTTAAAAAAATAAATCATGATCCAAGAAACGATTGTCACCAGCCAAAATGCCGAAGGACTTGTCCATATTGCCCCAATGGGCATCCATATCGACGGCGACCGCTTTATTATTTTGCCGTTCCGCCCGTCGACTACCTTAGACAATATATTGGCTACGGGGTCGGCGGTGCTGAATTATTGCGACGACGTGCGCGTGTTTGCGGGTTGCTTAACTGGTCGGCGCGATTGGCCTGTACAGCCTGCTGAAAAAGTCCAGGGCAGTGTGTTGGTGGGTGCTTTGGCGCATACGGAACTGGTTTTGGACTCTGTCGAAGATGACGCCACCCGCCCGAAATTGTTCTGTAAGGCTGTGTATACCGTCAACCACGCGCCGTTCCAAGGTTTTAACCGCGCCCAATTTTCGGTACTGGAAGCCGCCATTTTAATCAGCCGTTTACAATGGTTGCCGCCGGAAAAAATTGCGACAGAAATCGCTTATTTAAAAATCGGTTTCGAAAAAACCGCCGGTCCCCGTGAACTGGAAGCCTGGCAATGGTTGATGGTGGTGATTGATGCGCATCAAGGACGGTCATCATGAGCGGCATGTTGGCAAGCGTCAATTGTTTGGCTGAAGCCTTGTTGGCTTTGACCGCGCAGGTTGACATCATTGATCTGAAACAACCCGCGCAAGGTGCGTTAGGCGCGTTGCCAGTTGATGAAGTACGGCAAATTGTTGCCGCCATTAATGGACGTTGTCCGGTGAGCGCCACCATTGGCGATTTGCCCATGCACCCGGAAACGGTTGCCCAAGCGGTGACGGCGATGGCGGCAACGGGTGTCGATTATGTAAAAATTGGTTTTTTTCCAGGCGGGGATTGGCTGGCGACGCTAAAACAATTGGACGTGTTGAATAACGATCGGAGTATCCGCCTGATTGCCGTTTTGTTTGCCGACAACCCGCCCGATTTTGCCGTGATTGCAAAACTGAAAGAACACGGATTCACTGGCGTGATGTTGGATACGATGGATAAGCAAAAAGGTGCGTTAACGTCGGTGATGTCGTCTGAGGATATTGGTCGGTTTGTCAGCAAAGCCAAGCAATTAGGCTTGTTGTGCGGATTGGCGGGGTCGTTAAGATTGATTGATATTGCTGGGCTGATGCGATTCCAAGCAGACTATTTGGGTTTTCGCGGGGCCTTATGTATGCAACATCAGCGTATTGCGCGCATTGATGAACAGCGTCTAAAGGCGGTAAGGGAAGCCTTAAACGCATAGGCCTCCCTGATTTAAGATCAGTCCAAATCTGTTAAATACATATCTTCCAGTAGCTTGCGCTCGGCAGGCGTTAAGAAAATACGTTCGTATTTTTTTTCAAATTTGATCCGTTCTTCGCTTATGTCATCAGACGAGCTTCGCTGGTCGGATTCCTTGCGGTTTTTTATTGCGCGCCTTTCCGAATCCCGCCCGTCTTCGGTTGGTGCTTCAATGTCGTTCTCGCTTAAATAAGCAAGCCATTCAGCAGAACCAAACGGATGCGGATTTTTGCGTCGTTCGATTTTGCGCCGGTCTTCTGCGGCACGCCGCAGGTTCGTTCTTAAATCAATGATGTTCATCTTCACTACAGTTCCCTGAACGTTTTCGAATAATGGTGTCTGTTCGATTGACAAAGCATAGAAGACGTTCCCCAAATTGCAATAACTATTTTGTTTTTAAATAAAAAACAATGTTCTATAAATTTTCATAACGGCTTAAATCTAAAATTCCTGAGTTAAGTGTTTGTAATGAAATATATTTTTTGTTGAGCCAATCGTAGTGTTGCCAAAAATCAGGGTTGGTGCGGCGGATGGCAAATTGGCTGTAGAAACGTTCGGCATCGGGGTTGTTTTTGCTGAGTTTAAGCTGGCTGATAAAGTCGCCCAGCTGCTCGGTGGACACGGTAAAAAACTGGTTGGGATAGCTGCCCATAAAGCCAGGGACAACGGTCAATGTGTCTTGTTCTGGCTGCCGTTGCAGTTTTTCGGCAAAAACATAAGAAACGTTCAGTAACTTTTTGTTGCGGATGAGGGTGTACACGCTATCTTGGTCCGCTGATGCGTTTTTAATCCGCAGCAAAGACACTTCTGGCAAGGCTTTAATTTGGTCGCCCCTTAAGTTAGCCAGTTCTTGCATCAGCGTGTCGGTTTGTTGTTGTTCGGGTGAACGGTTAGCGGCTAAACAAGGTATTTGTTGGCAGCGGTTGATAGTGTCGGCGTGCTGCTTGTCAGGTTCCAGCTGTTGCTGGATTTTTTCAAAAAACTCGTTTTTGATGTCGCTGGTCTGATAGCTGATGGCGGGTTCTTTGCTGGTGCTGAACGTTGGCGCATGGAAGCCGCTGAACATTTTAAAATCAATGCCTTGATACCAGCTGTCGTAAATGGCGGTACGGGCGTTGGCGGGAACGAATTTTAGGAAATTATTTTCCGCTTCCACGCGCAGCAAATCCATGTACAGGCGCGTGGTGGCTTGGTGCGCGGCGCTGCCGTAGATGTTAAAGCCTGCTACCATCAGGTAGTGGATGCGCTCGAACAAGGGATAATCGACTACCCAGGCCGTTAAGGGCGATTTGCCCAGCAAACCTTTGGTGACGCTGGCGTTGTCATGGTGGCGGAATACGGTGAGCAAGGCGTTATCATTGTGGCTGTCGCCGTTCCAAATAAAGTTCAGGTCTATTGGCTGTTGGTTTAAGAGTACGTTGTTGACGAAAGTGTCTTTATTCGTCACGTATTGTTCTTGCAGGTCAGCCAATTTTTGCCATTCGGCAAAACCGATCACTTCGCCCTTTGAAGCGGGCAACCCCAAATATTGCCCGTTGTCGGCTAAAAATTGCGTGGTTTGGGCGTTAAATTCGCTTTGTGGTTTGATGAACGCTACCCAGAATTGGTCGCGGATAACCGTTAAGGCACTGTTGCCCATTGAAACGGGGCCTTTGACGAAACCGGCAAAGAAGAATTCGGCGTCGTCAAGCAGGAATTGATAACGCGCTATAGCGGGCAATTCGGCAAATGTTTTGAAGGGATTGGCAGCTGATTCTTGGTCATAACCTGGCAATTGGTTGACGGTGTATTCGGGCTTTAAGAACAGCGTTTCCAATCGCACCATTTTTTCGTCGCTAAGCTCGTAGACGAAATGGTCTTTATCGGCAATGCTACTGACAATCGGGCGTAAGCGGTAGTAAAAAGGATTGGCGTTTGGGGCGTCAAAAGGCCGTACGCTACGGATTTCTTCAATCGCTTGTCCGCCCGGCGTTTTTGATCTGACCAGTTTGTAGAATTCGTTGTTGGCTTGGCCTTTTATGTGCAGATCGCCACTGTATAAATGCTCGTATAAATAACGGGCGGTCAGTTGTTGTTTGGGCGTATTGGCGTTTAAGAAGTCTTCCCATTTTTTAATGTCCGCTTGTGCGCTGGCAGACAGTTCTTTTTTAAAGTCAGATTTGGCACCGTCTTGTATCCAATTGAGCAAGGTTTCCAATTCGTTTTCGGTCAGCGCAGGCAGGCCGTAAGGCATGCCCCATAAGGCATGGTTGGCTTGGAAATCTTTAAACTCCTCTAAATTGGCGCATTGCAAGCTGCGGTCATGATTGAGGGCGATCTCGTCAGGTAGTTTGCCTTGTACCGGTTGCGGGTTGATGTGCTTCAAATGCAGCGATTTTGCCAGCACCGAGCGGTTTAAGTTGATTTCAGGAAAAGGCGCGTGTTCGTTAAGCACAGGGTAGAAGCCTTGTTTGCGCCAGTCTTTGGTTGTGGTCTCGTCAAGAAACAACCGGCTGGGGGGGGCGGCGTTCAGGCGGTAATTATCATAAACCGGTTGTTTGGATAAGCCTCTAGCCAGTCCATCATATGAGGACAGCTGCAATTGGCAGGGCGCGTCTTCGCCGGCGTGACAGGCGACGCAGCGGGTGTCCAAAATGGGTTTGACGTCTTTGCTAAACGAAATTTGCCCGCTTTTATGGGTAAAGTCGGAAAGGATTAATGTGTGGTTTTTGCGCGCTAGCTGGCTGGGCGGCTTGGGTAGGAAGCGGTTAAAAAGACCCCAATAAGCCGCTAAAAGACAGCCGCAGAAAATAAAGAACAGTATGGATTTTAAGGCGGATAACCTAAGCATTATGATATGGATTCAGTGGTTCAAACAAAAAAGGCGTTGTTGAGTTATAGCGATGAGGCAAGCTTTTGTAAGGCTGCTTTGCCGTGGCTAAAAATGGGCCAGCCGTCACCCGATAATACGGATTCAATGGCAGGTAGGCTGGCGATGCGCTTAATCGAACGCACGGCTTTGTCGCGGTCTGTTAATTTACCGTCTGGCAGCAGGCATAATTCGCCACCGACATGGCAACGGATCAGGTCACCGGTGATTAAGGTTGTGCTTTTTAAGACTAAAGCCAATTCGCCTGGCGTTTTCGAACCATCTAGCTGGTAGGCAACCAGCTCCGGCACAATGCTTTCATGGTCGTGCAGCCAGATGTCGCAAGCCAGCGGAAACTGCTGTTTTTCAGCTGCCGGCCCGTATAATTTTGCGCCTGTCGCTTGGGCAATTTCAGCGGTGGCGCGGCAATGGTCGCTGTTGGTCACGACAATATGCGCCGCTCCACCTAAGCTGTGCAGATGCTGCCAGTCGTGTGCTGATAAGGGCAGCGGGTCAATCAAGACGTTGCCGCCATCACGCACCCATAAGACGCTATGAAAGTCCAAATTGCGCTCTTCATTAAACGCCGACCAGCTAAACAGATCGTTTCTGTGCAATTGTTTCATAAAAGTCTCGGTTAGTCGTTAAGCGCTCAATGCGGGCTTTCGCTGATTAGCGTATCTGTTTGGCTTAATCTTTCTTAAAAAGTTTACGCCGCTGTTCTGACTTGGCAAGGTAAGTGCGGCGGGTTTGTTCGTTGGCACTCGCCCAGCCGGTAATTTCACTGATTGACCTAAAGCAGCCCATGCAAATGTCGTTGTTATCCAAGCAGCAAAGCCTGACACAGGGAGATACTATAGGTGTGGGCGTTGTTTCCATTAATTGGGGATTGGGCATTTAAATACCCTGCCATTTTATAATGGCTTAGGCATCTGGCAAGTGGTGGGGCTTATTTTTAAGTAAATAAGTTGTTTACTGATGGGTCGGCGTTAACAGACCAACAGGGCATCCAGTTTTTTTTGTTGTTCCAAGGCGTACAAGTCATCAAAACCGCCGACATGGTAATCGCCAATATAAATTTGCGGAACGGTACGGCGTTGGGTTTTTTGCATCATCTCTTCACGCAAGCCGGGTTTGGCATCCACATTAATCTCGCTATAGCTGGCGCCTTTTTTGTCCAACAAGCGTTTTGCCATGATGCAATATGGGCAGATTTGCGTGGTGTAGATCAGTATCTTAGGCATGAGCTGCTAATGTTTGTTAATATTGCCGGTCATTCTAGCGGTAAAAAAGGCCATGTTCAATTAAGCTTGCTTGCGCCGAAACCGCCAGACGTGTGCCGTCAAACGGCAAGCCGTCGCTAACTTCTATCCAGCCAGTGCTGTTTTTTGAGAGATCACCATGAGCGCCATACCGGAAAATTTAAAATACGCCACTTCCCACGAGTGGGTTGTTGTGGAAGAGGATGCTATCGTCAAAGTCGGCATCACCGACCATGCCCAAGCGCAATTGGGCGATTTGATGTTCATTGAGCTGCCCGCGCTAGGCCGGCAAGTTCAGGCGCAAGAGCAATGCGCGGTGGTCGAGTCGGTGAAGACGGCATCCGATTTGTACAGCCCCGTCAGCGGTGAAATTATCGCCGTCAACGAGGCCATTTTGGATAAGCTGGAAGAAGTCAACGACAATCCTTACCAAAGCTGGCTGTTCTGCATCAAAGCCGATGATTTGTCGGCCTTGGATGTGCTCATGGACAGCGCGGGCTATCGTGAAATGATAGGCGAATAAGCCTGTTGAACCTAATCAATCTATAAACATAATTCGCATGGCAAATCAAAATGCAAAGGGTTTAAAGCGCATCGTCAATGCGTTTTTCTTCTCGGCTGCAGGCTTTAAAGCCACCTGGGAAAACGAAGAAGCATTCCGCCAAGAAATTTTGATCTTTTTGGTGGGTACGCCACTGGCATTGTGGTGGGGTAATTCTGCCATTGAACAGCTGTTGCTGATCGGCAGCCTTGTGCTGGTATTGCTGGTCGAACTGCTCAACTCTGCTGTTGAAGCGGTGGTTGACCGTGTTGGTTTCGAGCATCACGAATTGTCAGGCCGCGCTAAAGATATTGGCTCCGCCGCCGTGACGCTGTCGCTGGCTTGGGCGGCATTCACCTGGGCATTAATTTTACTTTAAAGGACAACTATGAGCAGCGCGTTAATTTGCGGATCAATGGCCTACGACACCATCATGGTGTTTCATGACCACTTTAAAAACCACATATTGCCTGAAAAAGTACACATTCTGAACGTATCTTTTTTAGTGCCGGTGATGCGCCGCGAATACGGCGGTTGTGCCGGCAACATTGCCTATAACCTGAAGCTGTTGGGCGAAGAGCCGCTGATTATGGCGACCGTCGGGCATGATTTTGAGCCTTACAGCCAATGGCTGAGCCAGCAGCATTTGTCCAGCCAATACATCCGCGTGCTGGACAATCAATACACAGGCCAGGCTTACATCACCACGGATGAAGGCGGTAACCAAATCACTGCCTTCCATCCTGGTGCGATGAGCTTTTCGCAGTTGCAAGGTGTACCGACCGATGGCGACATCAGCATCGGCATCGTCTCGCCCGATGGCAAAGACGGCATGATGCTGCATGCCGAACAGTTTGCCGAGCTGGACATCCCGTTTATTTTCGATCCAGGCCAAGGCATGCCGATGTTCAACGGCGAAGAATTGCTGAAGTTGGTCGATCAGGCCACCTGGGTGACCCTTAACGATTATGAGTCTGAACTGCTGCAAGAACGTACCGGCCTGTCTTTAGAGCAACTGGCGGAACGCGTACAAGCCTTAATCATCACTTTGGGCGGGCAAGGCTCAAAAATCTACAGCCAAGGCGAGTGCACTGATATTCCCGCCGCCCAAACCGCCAGCATCAGCGACCCGACCGGCTGTGGCGATGCTTATCGCGCTGGTTTGTTGTACGGGCTGATGAACGATTTAGATTGGCCGACCACCGGACGTATTGCGTCGTTAATGGGGGCGATTAAAATCGAACAGCACGGCACGCAAAACCATGTGTTCAGCATGGCGGAATTCCGCCAGCGTTTCCATGACAATTTTGGCTACACCTTCTGACAGGTTCCGCATATGCTCAAGCAGACCCAGCAATTGCTCGACATCATGGCGCAACTGCGCCATCCGCAAACCGGTTGCGCGTGGGATGTCAAACAAACTTTCCGCAGCTTGATCCCTTATCTTATTGAAGAATCTTACGAAGTGGTCGATGCCATTGAGCGCGACGACATCGACGATTTGCGTGCCGAGCTGGGCGATGTGTTGCTCCAGGTGGTGTTCCACAGCCAAATTGCCGAGGAAAACGGCTTGTTTAATTTTGAACAGGTCGCGGCGGGCATTAGCGAAAAACTCATCCGCCGCCACCCGCACGTGTTTGCCGATGCCATTTTTAACACTGACGAAGAACGCCACCAAGCGTGGGAAAAGGCCAAAGCGGAGGAACGCCAAGCCAAAAACGCCGAACCGGAAAACACCAGCGTGTTGGCGGGCATTGCCAAAAGCCTGCCAGCCTTGATGGCCTGTGAAAAAACCTTGGACCGCGCCGCCCAGCACGGTTTTGATTGGAAAAGCGTCGATCCTGTCTTCGACAAAGTCTTGGAAGAAGTCGAGGAAGTGCGGGAAGCTTGGCAATCGGGCGATCAGGCGCACATCCAAGAAGAAATCGGCGATTTGTTGCTGGTGGCGGTCAATTTGGCGCGGCACTTTAAAGTCAACCCTGAGTTGGCCTTAAAAGAAGCAACGCAAAAATTCACCAAACGCTTTAACTACATTGAAGAACAAGTGGCGGCGGCAGGCAAAGCCCTGATGGATTGCGAGCTGGAAGAACTGGATGCTTTCTGGGATGAAGCCAAGGTAAAACTGAAAAAACCCAATTAAAAACAAGCATTATTTGCACGCAATAAACGAGGTGACAACGATGGGCTTAGCGTTAAAAGATAGCCTTTACCATTGTTACGGCGATTACTTGTCGTGGCCTGACGACGTGCGTTACGAGCTGATCGACGGCTATGCCTATGCCATGTCGCCCGCGCCGGATTTGGCGCATCAAGATGTGGCAGGGGAACTTTACCGGCAAGTCGCCAATTTTTTAAAAGGCAAGTCGTGCCGCGTCTTCATTGCGCCTGTTGATGTCCGCTTGCCCAAACACCACGAAGACGATGCCAAAATAGACACTGTGGTGCAGCCTGACGTGTTGGTGGTTTGCGACAGCAGCAAATTGGACAGGCGCGGCGTGCGTGGCGCGCCCGACTGGGTGGTGGAAGTGCTGTCGCCGTCCACAGCCGGACACGACCAAATCAAAAAACGCCAAGTTTACGAACGCCACGGTGTCCGCGAATATTGGCTGGTTCACCCTACCGACAAGGTGCTGACGGTTTACCGTCTGATTGATGGCGAATTTGCCAAACCGGACATCTACGAACTGCAAGGCGAAACGCGCGTCGGCATTTTGCCGGACATCGCCATCCAATGGGATGAATTAAGCGCGCGTTTGCCCAACGACTATTAAACGGTCTCGGCAGCCGCTTGCTTATCCACCCAGGTTTGCAGCGCCATAAACGTGGCGTTGGCGGCATGGATTGCCGCGACACAATCTTCCTCGCTAGCCGTCTCAAAATAGCGGTTCATAAAACTGGCAAAGCCTTGCCATTCCTGCATTAAATTTGCCCCATAGCATTGATAAAAATTCAGCGCGGTTGCGGGTAAGCCTTCACCAAAATGGCCTTTTAAATGACGGGCAATCACCTGTCCGCCTAACATCGAACCTTCCAAAACATATAAACAGCCGAGCTTTTGGGCTAACGATTGCATTTCTGGCAAATCATGGCATACCGGTAAGCCGCTTTCGTCGATGGCAAAGGCTTTCAGGTCTTCAGACAGTAAGTGGGTTTTGGCTCGGTAAGCCAAAACACTGCGGTAGTGTGCGGGCAAGTCGGCAAACAAAATGCTTTCCATGCCTTGGAAATAGCCATAGAAATAACTTAATAGTTTTGAATATTCAACCACTTGATAGTCGCTGGCGAACAAGCGTTTAAAACAAGATGATTTTTCTAAAAACCGATGGGCATCGTTCGTTCCGGTTTTTAGGCGCGCCATGATGGTGTCTTGAGATGTTGTTGGGTTGTTCATGTTTAAGTGTAGAGGTTGATGGGAGTTAATGTTTGAAAAAGAGAATAGCCGAAAATAATGTGAGGTATTTCACATTATTCGCAATTACCTACTGATTCGATCAGAAAAAGGAAAGGTTTATTAGGGGATTCTGATATGATATGAGTCATATTTGAAGTTTATTTGTTTCTTTATTTGAAACAGTTGGTGCTTTTTTTGCGCTCAGTTTACGCAAAAAAATAGATAATTTCTTTTTTTATGCAATAGCTTACTGCTGCTTTTAAGCGGGTCTAAGGTTTTCGAATTTTATTAAGTGGCTTCATAAATGTTACCAAAATGTAAAAAAGAACAGAAAAATTGAATAAAACAAAAAACACATCGGCAAAGCCGGTCTATGCTTAGCCGAACTGAAACGTCGAACAAGAATAATGCTTAATTGAAGGGAAAATCATGACATCTTTAAAAGTGCAATTTGCTGCCGACGGACACTCTGCCGTAGAGGTTAAGCCGGAAACGCATTTGATTGATGCGTTGCTGCAGCGCCATTTAGAGGTTAAGCAATTATGTGGTCGCCGTGGTTTATGTGCCACTTGTCATGTGTATGTCACAAAAAAACCCGAAAGCTTAACAGAAACCACGCCGAGGGAAGCCATGACCCTGTCCGTGTTGACTGGGGCGCGGGCAAACAGCCGTTTGTCTTGCCAAGCTAAAGTGATTGGTGACGACGTAGAGATCGCCCTGCCAGAAGGCTTGTATATCGATTCTTTTGAGTCGCTGGAAAAGTTGATAGGTCAGCGCACCCAGGTACCTATTTTGCATCCTGTCACCGGTGATGTTTTGGTTGCTGCCAATAAAATCATTATTCGGTCTAGTGTCGAAAAATTGGAACATTTAAATTTTGATATAGCCAAGGTTCAGCTTAAAAACGCTTAATCTTTGCCGTTTTTTTCACGTAACTATACATAAGGTAAACCTATGACAATTGAAGTCGAGGATGGTGGCTTTAGGGGCTATCACAACTATTACGTACCCGAAGAGTTTTTTAAAACCGATCCTGAAAACGGTGCAATTTATTTACAAGATGGTGAGCGTGCGGCTAAGGTCAGTGAGTCATTTATCAACGGTTTGCATTTAGGCATTGAAGAAGAAATTGGCGATACGGCTAGCTTGCTGATGTACGAAACAGGCCAGCAATGGGCCATGCAAGATATGAAGCGCTTTAACGAAAAAATGCGCCACGAATACGGTGGCGGCAAGCAAGATATTTGGCAAATGAACAAAAAGTTTGTCTTGGAAAGCTGGTGGTGGCCTTTAACCATCCAAGGTTTTGGTGGTTGGCGTGTAACCTTAGGTGATAAACATAATGAAGCCTTACAAAGCAAAGGCTTAAGTATTGTCGAGTTGCGCAACTCAGCGGTTGCCCAATCAATGGCTTTGGCGGGAAAGCCTGTTTGCCACATGTATGCAGGTTTATTTGCAGGGGTATTCTCGTTTTATGACCGTGAAGAACGTGGCTGTATCGAGTTGCAATGTTACGCAATGGGTAATGATGTTTGTAAATTCTTGGTTGGCTCACAAAAGCAAATGAATGCTGCTGAGTTTTGGACGAAAGAAGGCGCAACAGCCACAGAAGTATTGGAAAAATTAGGCTAAACAGGTTGGATGTAATGGCGTATCCCTATACACAACGGCAGTTAGGCTTTTTTAAAGCGGCATTAAAAATTATTGATGGCGCTTTAAGAGGCGAAGATACAGCCGGCAACGGAACTGAATCCTTAGTGGTAACGCAGTTGCCACCGCAGGTTGCCAGTGCCGTGGTTGTTGAACCGGTTGTGGAGGAGTTTATTCAGGAAGTGGAATCGTCCGCAGCTGATATGTTTGCTGATCCTGAAGCGTTGTATCTTCAGGTGGTAGACGAAGTGCTGCAATCAGAGCCGCTTACTGAATCAATCCCTGAATTTGTCCAGGTTGGCGAAGAAGCATTTCTGCCAGAAGCCGTTTCTACGCCAATTCAAGACAATATTGAGCCGGCATCGGTAGTGGTTGGGCAAGATCAGATATTTAATGAGCCGCTGGTAACTGAGGTAAGTGACTTTAACGCCGCGTATTACTTTTCTGAGTTACGTTGGCATAAAAAAAGTACTGCAACAGAAAGCCCTGCTTATGCAGACCTTGCCGAACAAAAAGCACCTATTGAGACAATAGTTGTAACACCTGTTATTTCAGAGCCATCAGCCACAACGCCAGTCATGGCGAGTGCGTTGCTTGTTGTTGAACCTGATGTGGTTTCCGTCTCGGAAAAATCTTCATTGGAGTATTTTTCGGTATTGCCTTGGGCAAGCGAAAAAAGTCAAGCCACTGAAATTGAAGAAGAGGTTTTACCAGAGATTGTTGAGCTGCAATCAAAGGTAATTGAATCGATTGCATCTGATTCAGATGACGCTGAAGATTCCGTATTGGTCGCTACACCTCCTCTTGTTACTGAGATTATCGCAAAAGGGGTAGGTGATTATTTTGCTGGATTGCCTTGGGAATTTGAAGCGCCCAGTTATTGGGATTTAAAAAGGACTGAAACCCAACAAGCCACTGAGCCAGAAGAATCTACAAATGACATCAATCCTTATGCGTGGTTGGATGAGGAGATATTTGAAGAGGTTCAGGATGAATACAGTATCGAGCACACAGATATAGTCAGCACTGATGCTCCTTTAGATGTGGATTCTGTTGAAAATGAACTTCCCGTATCGGCATTTTTTGCCAATTTGCCTTGGCAGGCAACAACGCTTAAGAATGCTTTGGTGGATGAGCAAAAGAACGCGGAAAAATTTTTCCAAGCCTTGCCGTGGCGGTTTGATAGACCCAAAGTACAGTCTTCGCTAGCGGATATTGCCGGTTTAGCCACCCAAACCGCTTTAAATGCGGCACAAAGAACGCGTGTTGAAGAACACAAACCAGTCATGCAAGTAGCCAAGCATTATTTTAATGCCTTGCCCTGGTGATAAGTAAAACAATAAAACCTTTACCATTTTTTAGACAGGAAACCCTTTATGACCACTCTTGAAGCGTCGATTAACGTAAAACTCCGTGATAATCCAGATATCGCTGAGCTTTTCCGTATCGCAGAAAGCCGTCATTTAACCGACGCAGAATTCCAACGTTATAGCGAGCTGATTCCTGCTTACGCCGACAGGGTTGCGGCTGCCAAAGAAATTATGCTTGCTGAGCCGAATGTTGTCGCTATTACCGTTCGGCAAGTGTTGACACTTTACCCTTTTTCAAAATATCACGAACTGCCACGTGATAAGTGTACGCGTGACGTCAGTTATGTCAGTGCTTATGCTACCCATAGCATGCTAATGAATGATCCTGACTGGTTTAGCGATAAGCTGTTGTTGTGGTTTAAAACTATTTTACAGGCATTTTCTTACCCTATTCGTGAAGAGAAACCTGCACAAGTCGAAGTAAAGCCATTGCCTTATCCTGAAATTACCGCAGTGGCGGATACGTTGCCAAACAACCGCCGCGCAATTTATGAAACTTACGCCAGATTACTGAAAAACTATCAGGAAGTGCTGACTCCCAAAACTTACGACTTGTTGCAAGCGCATCTGCAATTGGCCTTAGATGTTCTTGCTGCTGAATGAGAGTAATACCATGACTACCCAGAACGAATCCTCCGACTTTGCCCAACAACTCAGCGCCCAACTGTTAGAACAGATTTTTAGCGAAACTGAACAAAAATTTGATTTGGCTGGCGGCAAGGTTAAAAGCAACACTGATGTGCGTGTGATTTATTTATCTACAGACATCATTCATGCCATTTATGATGTTTTAAAGTATGAGGCCGGCGATGCTTGGCCGTTAATTTTAAAAAACTGCGGTGTCATTTGGGGCAAAAGAGTATGCGCTTCATTAGAGGAAGAGCTGCAATTTAAAATTGGTAAACCTTTAGGTAGCTTGACGGTAGAGAGCTACATAGGGGTGCTTGAAGCCTATTTTGCTAGGCACGGTTGGGGCAAGATGCGCTTTTATCTGGACGATGCCGAACAGAATGGCATTATCCGCGCGCGTTTAAGAAACAGTATTTTTGCGACCACTCTTAGATTTGTTAGCAAGCCAGTTGATTATATGATTGCGGGCATGTTGCAAAGTATATTTTCTGCCATAAGCGGTCATGAGCTGGGTTGTGTACAAGTTTCTTTCGAACATACCGGCGCCGACAGCAGCGAGTTTTTAATCAGTAGCAAAGCCAGAATTGAACAGTTATCTGAGTTGAAAAAGCATGAAATGACACCGAATGACATATTGGAAAGATTGCGAGCTGCCTGATAGCTGCTTATTTCCAGATCGTTATGCCATTTTAGAAGCTATTCACGAAAGCGCCAGTAGTAGTGTTTATTTAGCTCAAGACAACACTGGCAAGCAAAAAGTCGCCATTAAATGCTTTAAACCTTCAGCGAAGGGGGCTTATATAAGGGAGATTGCCGCCTCGTTTGATTTGCAACATGCCAATTTGGCGGGTTGTGTCGATACTTTTTATCGGACTGATGGCGTTGCTTGTATTGTTTATGAATATTTGAGTGGCGGTAGCTTGGCAAACCTGTTGGAAGGGGGCAAAAAACTTGCATCAGCAACTATTTTTGCCTGCCTTAAGGATGTTTTGCGGGCTTTGGTTTATTTGCATGATCGCAATTGCATCCATTGCGACATTAAGCCACAAAATATTTTATTAAGGCCAAATACAGAAGGGGGGTATGAGTATGTGTTGGCTGATTTTGGTTCCGTCTGTTTTCTGCGCGAAGCAAATGAAAATCGCAACACAGCTGGTACACCTGCTTATATTGCACCTGAACGGATACAAGTAAGAGGGAGATTATATTTTAATAGCGATTTATATAGCTTAGGCGTTTCGGCATTTGAAATGGCAATGGGTCGGCCGTTGTATGAGGGGTCTATTGAGGAAATAAATCAAGCACACCTAACCGAAATACCTTCGTTAGCAATGATTGAGTCGCCTGCTTTACGTGACTTTATTGACTATTTGTTGGTAAAAGATCCTTTAAGGCGTTTGCAAACAGCCGCTTTAACCTTGGAGTTTCTGGATAAAGTTTTAAAAACAGATATACCGATTGAATATAGTCGTAAGCAACAATGGCATAACTCTGTACCGATTAATGCCAATGTTAAAACATTACATTGCTTTGATATTGCAGGACAGCATTTTATTGCTTTGGTTTATCCAAATTACATTGATGTAGCCAATACGACATTGTTGCATTCGCAACCGATATATCGGTTATTTACGGATTATCCTGTACAGATATTGAACAATGTCGAATTGGCTTACGCAACACCATCGCGTATTAATCGGTTAAATTTGCAAACAGGTTCAGAGTATTTGCAAAAAGAGTTTTTAAATAATCTGCACGCGTGGAGAGTTGGTAGTTGCAGCTTAGTTTTTAGCGATGCATTTTATTATTTTTTTGAAAGCTTAGATAGCAAAAATTCCAGTTGTTTCAGATTAGGTGAATATTTGTTCAAGTCTTGTCTTGAATTAGTTGAGTCCAACAGATTTTTAACTTGCGATGGTAACGCGAATAATAATGTTGTCTTGCGGGATCAGTTTGGTCAAAGTCTACAAGTCTGGCGTTTTGATGACCCGGTTGTTGGCTTATGCTATTACCAAGGAATAGTTTTGGTGGTTTGCATAAACTTAAAAAATGCTAAATATCACTCGTTATGGTCGTTTGAACTAGGAAAAACTGAAAAGTTTTTAGTGTCAGCTGACGATATTAGGCAAGTGGTTTGTATAAATGGGGCTGTGTTTTGGTTATCAGGTACGTCGACATTAATGAAGTGCGCTACCGATTCGAAGCCGCAAAAAGTATTGGCTGTTGCTGGAGAAATTACGATGTTCGCGGTTTCTTATGAGCATAGCTTGGTCGCGTTGGCCGTCAAAGACGATGAAAAAAGAATTATTTTAAACATTATAAAAATCGAGCAATGTCATGAAATTCCTTAACGTGGCTGATTATTTCAGCAAACCTTATCCTGTTGTAAACGCACGGCCTGTGCATTGTTTGTTTTATTCGCATATTTGGTCGGTTTATTCACTCGCTGACTTGGGTTTAATCAAGCCGAAAACAGACGTTATTATTGAGCTTGCAACCGAGCCAACGTTTGCCACCATGCTTAATCCATTTAATGCCTACCAGGAAACATTGCTAAGTTTATTACAGCCAAATAAGCACTTGCATCATTTAGGCGCAAAATATAAAGGTATCCCTGTTCCGATGGTGTTGGCGCCGCCAGCAGGAACATCCGCAAACGCACTATTATCGGCGCTAGCTTTGGTCAACACCGATGCCAGTTCGGTGGAAAATGTCGTGGTGATGATCAACATTAACGATGCGGCTAAATTTGTTTCAGCATATGGGTTCATGACCCGTTTTTCTTTGGTTTGGGATGTCGCCGATTATCCTAATGCCAGCTTGGCTGCCTTGGCTGAGCTTTTAGTAACCGAAGCCTATTTGGACGAACAACGTTGGGGCGGTATTCATTTATGCAATCATCCACAAAGGCAGTTGCCAGATAGTAAAGAGCGGTTTACTGCATTGCAAGCCTTGTTTGCCGATTTTCCAAGTTTCCAGTCGGTTTAATCATTTTGTGGTCGTGGATTTCAAGCCATTTAAAAATTTCGCCATTACCGTCGGTGGCGGAGTTAAAACAAGGTCAAAACGAGGGTGTGCAGTGCTTGATTAACGTTTCAGGCATTGACCTCCATGTCTTATATGGCTCAGAAATACCTAATGACATTGTTATTAATCAGTTGTTTTTTAAAGATATTTATTCGGAAAGCAGGGTTGTTGCCGATACCGGTCATTGCGATGGTATCAGTATAGACGAGTATTTGAAATTGGGTACTGAACGCGACCGTTTAGCTTTGCTTGCTGCCGTTAAGGCTTTGCTTGAAATGCTTAACCAACGTACCCCGACTTGGGTTTTTTGCCATCGGGGTATCAGCCGCTCTCCGCTCGTTGTTGCTTGTGCGTTGCATGTTTTTTTTCAGTTATCGGTATCTCAGGCAATGGCCCGTACCCATCGTTTACATAAAAATGCCGAGTTTACGGATACTAGCGTAGCAGCAATGCGCTGGTGTGCTAGCCAACTACAGGATTAAGCAATGCCTTTTCGAGTGTTGATAGAGCAAAGTTTGGCAGCAATAGGGCCATTAGGGTGTACGCCTTTGGTTTTGCCAAGGCAGTATGCACAAATCACTCGACCAGAACTTGATGGTGAATTGGTGATGGATACCCAATTTATGGCAGTTGCTGATAAAGGAGAGCTGCGTTGGGTGCATATTTATGCACCTAAAATCAACGTACTGACCTTGTTTTTTTTTCCAAATCCGCAATGGCAGCTGCCGGTTTACTGTATGGAGCAAGTAATTTTTGGCAACCAGCCGATTATTGCAATGTTGGATGCTGTGTGTTTGGCATCAATGGCTTGCCATGAAAAAATTGACGGATGGTTGCAAAAAGCGCATCAAGCGAATCCGCAATTACAGCAGGCGCAAGATACGCCTGAATGGTTCGAGCAATGCCGCTCTGGTCAGGATTTTTTTATTCGTCCGGAAAATGACCATTATCGGCAAATGATTAGCCACTTACATTTAAGGTTTTTGGAGTCCTTAAGTAATTGGCTGGTAGCCGCCGAAGCCTTTGATGGCAAACTCACAGGGCAACATCGCCATGCTTTGCAGGCTTATAAAAACCACCATCGAATCCATGCGCCCGGGCTTAAACTGATGAACCGTAGTTTTGGCGAGCAATGGACAGATACTTATATGAATTTCCTTTTTAAGTGATTTTATGACCGATACCAAAAAAACATCAAAACCTGTAGACGTTGAAGCAGGCAAAAGCTATGCCTGGTGCCGATGTGGTTTAAGCCAAGCTTCGCCATTGTGTGATGGTTCTCATCAAGCCAGTCCGTCAGTGATACAACCTTTAATATTTATTGCAGAAGCAACGGATAAGATTTTTTTATGCAGCTGCCTTCGCTCAGAAGCGGCGCCGTATTGTGATGGAATCAATTGCGATTAATTCAGGCATACAAGTTGCTTAGCTTGTTATGTCATCAATGTAATTGCCGGTTGTGCTGATCTATTGTTCTGTGCAGTTCATGCCGGACTAGGCCTCTTAATAATATTGGCCTGCATTTTTTTATTTGAATAAAGCTTTATATTCTTAAGGGGAAGGATCATGGGTACATTTCGTTTAGCTATTTTAGGAGGTTCTTCTGCATCTGATGAAACCGCCCTGGCAATAAGGAATGCCGTTAGCCTAGCTGTTAGTGCAGTCGGTGAGCAATGGGCAATTTGCGACGCAGGCAAAGCAAATTTGATAATGATGTGGATTGATTCCGAAAAAGATGAGCAGCAGTTTGCTCTGCTGCAGCAAAAAATCCCTCAAGATAGATTGATTACCCTCAGTAGCCATGACTTATCCGCCAGCCTCTGGCATTTGGCGTTAAATAAAATAGGCCAACCCATCAATATGTTGAGTTTGACCAATTTGCTGAGCCGCGTGCAAGCCCGCTTTGAGCAGATTGAAGCCAACAGCTATCCAGTTTTTTTTGATCCTAGCGAATACCTTTGTGGTTTCATTGAAAGCGCAGTGGCTGATGGTGTTGCGCGTATTTGTAAGTTTGCTGGTTGCCCTGATCTTTATCTTTTACCTAAAGAAAACTCCTTTTATATCTCAGGATACATACAACAGTTGTTGCCAATGGCTTTGGCTAAGCAAACCGAGCTGCAAGTTCAACATGTCAGTGAGCAACAAATACTTGAAACAGTCAGTTATGTGAAATTCACGTCCAGGCTATCCAGTTACCTAAGTTTGGATGAGGATAATTTTTTTCAAGATATTCAAGTCAAAAAATATAAACGTTATGCGATTAACGAACTGGTTTGGTTTTCGGTTTTAATAGCCTCACAGGGTCGATTATTGCCAAACCGATCATTAACAACGCCTGTTTTGCTTAATCAGTTGCCAGAATATTTGCGCTTGGAGTACTACAGCAAAGAGCTTAAGCCACTAGCGGACTGTATGGTGGCAAATGCCTTAAGCATTTCCGAGGTTGCTAAAAAAACCGAGCGCTCTCTGTATGAGACTATTGGCTTTTACAACGCTTGCTCTGCTTTGAATTTGATCAAAGAAGGCGAAGAAGCGCAGCAAGTGATTGAGAAAAATCTGCAATCACGGAGAGATTTGGAGGCCTTATTTAACCCCATTGGCAAGGCATTGAAAGGGCGGGTAAAAATAGTTATTGCGGGCAGTGTCGGGTCAGGAAAAACCACCGCAATTTGTACGCTTAGTGATTTTTCGCCAATCAGCACCGAAACCCGCCCTAGTGATAATGTTACACGCAAAAAAGCCACCACTACTGTGGCAATGGATTACGGTGAAATGCGTTTACATAAAGATTTAAAGATATTTCTTTATGGCACGCCCGGGCAAAAACGCTTCGATTTTATGGGGCAAATGCTTTGTGACAGCGCTTGGGGCATGCTATTGCTGATAGATAATTCCGATCCGGAGCCTTTTGCAGAGCTGGATTACTACCTCAACTTGTATAAAGCATTTTTACCCAAGTTGCGCGTTGCCATCGGTATTACCCATATGGACTCAACACCCTCGCCGAGTATTGGGCAATACCAATGTTACTTACAAGAGCGGGGTGTTAAATATCAGGTTATGGCGGTAGATGCGCGTAGCAGTACCAGTTTGGTTGGACTGATGGGGGGTATGCTATCCGCACAGCAAGATCAGCTGGCAATGACCGCATAACGGGGCAATTGAGTGCTTTGTTGTTAAAAAGCTGAAAAATACCGAAAAATACGCTGTGATAGTCGCTTTTTAATGTGCGTTCTATGTTAGAATCCCAGCCAGACAGTAGGTAATGCTGCAAAGCCGTGTTCCTTTTGGACACGGCTTTTTTGTTGGCCTTTGTCTAATCAAACATATAATTAACGTTGAGGTTATTAAAAAATGCAAGCAATTAAAAAAACCGTAATTTCATTGGCTATGGCTATCTCAATGACAGCCATTTCATCCGTTGCTTTTGCCGAGCCAGATGGTGAAGCGAAAGTAAGAGCGGCTGCTGAAACTACGGTTGCTAAAATCGAAGAAGCCGTTAGCATGGCAGAAAAAGGTGCCAGCAAAGAAGAAATGGTTAAAATTATTAACGAAGCTCGCCAAATTCAAAAAGAGTTCCGTTATGAAATTACAGAACGTCAACGCCAAAAATCTAACGATAAGTTAAGAATTGCACGTGACGCTTTTGACGACGGCGACAAAGCGACTGCTAGCGCTAAGCTGAGCGAAGCTTTGGCTGGTTACAAAGAAATGAAAGCGATTTACGACTCAAACCACAAATAAGATTTTGATTAGGGTTCGATCATGTTTGCACGGCATGATCGAAGCTTTTGGAAAAGCTGTATCCAATCCTCAGATCAGCGCATTTTAAAGATCCATACAGGTTTAAATCTTTCAAAATGTGTTAGAATCCCCGTCCGACACATAGTTATTACATGTAAATGAAATCGCTGTGCTGCCAAGCTAACTAAAAAATTACAACACTAGAGGATTAGTGAAACTATGAAAAAAATCTTATTGTCTTTATTACTCGCTTCTTCTATGGGCGCAGTATCAACAGTTTCTTTCGCAGAAACGGATCCTGGCAGAATCGTTTACGCACCTGCGCAAGCCATTGACATGGTTGCTGGTAAAGTCCAAGTGGCTATTGATGCATTGACTCACGGCTCAGACGCTGAAGAAGTCTCTAAATTAGTTAAAGATGCTTTGGATGCCAGCAAAGAAATCAATGCTAACGATAAAGTTGATATGGCACGTTCAAGAGCCAACAACAAACTGAAATCAGCCCGTAACCACTTGAAAGACAGTGCTACACAAGAAGCTGAACAAGAATTAAGAAATGCTCAAAAAGCATTCCTTGATTTGAAAGCGATGTTGTAAGAATTGCTTTTCCCTTCTCCTGCCAAGAAGCTGTTCCAGCTGTCTTGGTAGGGGTTTCAAGCTCTGCCTTAATTCCCCAACCCTCGCCAAACAGCTGTTAACTTCCCATGCGGATCCCTTCGCAGCTGATTATCCTATTAGTTAGCCGTCTTACCTTGATTTGACAAGCTAGCAGACTCATTCTTAATAAACTTCTCTTTCAATCGGTCAAACGCTGAAGCTAGGGTTTTGTCCATCACGGTCTCGTTGCCAATGGAAACGATCACGCGAGTCAGCTCGGGCATTTTATTTTTGGTAGCGGCGAGATAAATTGGTTGTACATAAAGCACCGCACTGCCCATTGGCAAGATAATCATCCTGCCCATTTCCACTACTGAGCCTTGCTGTCCCCATAATGTAAACTGTGCAGAAATTTCTGGTACTTGCTGGGTTAGTGCTTCAATTTGTGCTGGGCCATTGACTTGTACGTCTTTACCAAACTTATATACGGTGATATTCGGGTGGTAACTTCCACCACATTGGTTGCCATCTAATGTGCCTGCAACGCCGATCATGCTTAAGTTGGTACGGTTGATAGGTGTCATCGGGTCGATAAGCACAAACTCTTCTTGGTCATTACAGTTGCCAAAATCCATGGTTTGGTAATAAGGCATCACGGTCTGTTCGCGAACATTGGCAAATTGCCAAGTTTCTGCTTGTTCGTAGAACAATTCGGGGCTTTGTTGATGGTATTTTGCATACATTTTCATCTGCTGATAGTACAAGTCGCGTGGATAACGCAAATGTTCTTTTATATCAGTTGGCATGTCGTCGATTTTTTTAAACAAGCTAGGATAAGCTTTACTATAAGCGTTAATTAGCACGTCCGAGTTGTCGGCGACATAAAAATCGACATCACCGTCAAAGGCGTCTACGACAATTTTGACCGAATTGCGGATGTAGTTGAAACGGTGTTCGCCATCCAAGAATTTATCTTCCGAAGGCTTTGCTGCAGGGTATTTGTCGGACAAGGTGTAAGCGTCTTGCAGCCAATAAAAACGATCTTTGGTCATTACCAAATACGGGTCTTTGTCCAAATGCAGGAACGGGACTACATGGGTGATGCGGTCGGTAATGTTGCGGCGGATTTTTACCTTGCTTTCGGTAGAAATGTTGCTGGAGAAAAAGATTTTTTCGTCATTTAAGTAAATGGCCAGCAAAGCCTTACGGAAATAAGAAGGAATGGGGATGCCGCCTTCGCCGTGGTAGGCTTCATTAAAGCTTGGGTCAGAACCGGCAATGCCGACAATATCCAGTTTGTTGGGTACAATCGCGTAATCCAAATCTTCCTGTCCGTAGTAAATGTCAGGATGATTGATGCTAAAACCCGCTTCGGAAGACATATTTAAATCGCGCAAATACCACGCTTGTGGTTTGTCGGCATCTTGCGCGGCGGGTGTGACCACTGCGCCGTAGCCATGCGTGTAGCGTAAGTGTTTGTTTTCCCAGTTCTGCGCTTCCGGCGGCATTTTGGCGATATTCACTTCGCGCGCGGAAATATTGACTTGGCGCAGATGGTTGAGCGCGAAATAGCGGTCTTCATCTACCGTCAAGAATTTGTAATAAGGGCGGATTTCTTGCAGTTGCCGGTAGCTGTCGATAATAAACTCACGATCCCAAACCGGAATGTTTTCAAAACGTTTTTGCGTACCCCAGGTCTCAATGTCTTTCGCGGCATCTAAGCGAATCGTCATGTCCACCGTTTTCACATTGTTAAGCTTGTAAGCGTTCAGTGTGGCTTCGATGTTGTGTTGGATAAATGGTTTTTCGGTTTTGACCGGGTTGGGGTTAACCACGTAGCGTTGCAGCAACTCAGGGATGGCGTTGATTTCTTCTAAGCCCAGCACGGCAAAAAAGGCCATTGCGGATAACAAGAAGGGTGTTTTGGCATGGCGCATTTCCGAGAAGACAAAGCACACGGCACTGATTGACGCCACCAAAAATGTCGCGATTGCCAGCCAAATCAACAAGACTTGATAGCGGATTTCGACAAAACCTGGTCCGTAAAAAATGGGTTCGTGGCTATTGGTATAGAGCAAGGTATAGCGCTGTAACATAAAGCCCCAAACCACAAAGCCAAATACGAAGGCGATCAATACCGTCAGGTGAATTTTTGCGCCGATCGGAAAGTTTTTACGTTGATGCGGCACCACCGTATGTTCCACCCAATACAAAAACGCCACCATACAGAAAATGAGTGCGGCTGTACCGAGCAGCTCTTTTTGGATCAGCAAATAAGTGGGGTAAGACAGCATGTAAAAGCTGACATCATTGCCGAATATCGAATCGGCAACGCCTGAATTGTCGCCGAAGAAAAACAGCAGTGACGTTTCCCATTGGTTATAAAAGGGTAGTGCGACAAAAATGGCCAGCAATAAGGAAACTGGGGTGTAGATTTTTGCCGAGCCCTCTATAAAAACGTTGGCAAGCCGGTGGAAGCGTTTGAGTTTATTTGGGTTTTCGCGCACTTCTTCGGGCGGGTTCAGACCCAAATAGCTTGAGGCAATCCAAAAGTGGAAAAAGAAGATGGTAAAGAACGCTAAGGTGACGCCGCCGGACAAGAAGAACTTATACAGCAGTTTCAGCCAAAAATACGCTTCAAGCTTGAGTGATTGGAACCACCATAAGTCGACAAACAGATCAAGGAAAACGAAATAAAATGCCACATATAGAATACTGGCGATGACAACCGTCGCTCCAATCAACGCGGGTAAAAACTTCAGGTTCCGCATAGTGTCCTCTTTATAGTTAGTTGTGTGGTAAACAATGCACAAGCCTTATCCGGTTAAAAGCGCGCAGATAATGCTGCTATTCTAACACTCAATAGCCATGCCGTAAGCGGTAATGGTTTGGATGTTGGTTAGGCGGGGCTATTGGCTCGGCTTTAGTGTTAAACTGGAATTTATTTCAACCCCCAATTGTGAAATTGTTTTGCCGCCTTTAAGCTTATATATCCATATCCCGTGGTGCATTAAGAAGTGTCCTTATTGTGATTTCAACTCCCATGCCATCAAAGACGGCCTGCCTGAAATGCGTTACGTTGACGCTTTGTTGGCGGATTTGGCTGAGGATATTCGCACTTATGCCATTGAGCGACCAATCCATAGTATTTTTATTGGCGGAGGGACCCCCAGTTTGTTTTCGTCTGAAGCCTTTGACCGTTTGTTGGAGGGTATCCGGCAACAAATTGCTTGGGTTGATAGCGTGGAGATAACGCTGGAAGCCAATCCCGGCACGTTTGAAAGCCAAAAGTTTGCCGAATTTAGGGCTTTGGGAATCAACCGTTTATCAATTGGTATCCAAAGTTTTGATGAGGCAATGCTCGCCAAGCTGGGGCGTGTGCATTCCGCTAAAGAAGCGGTACGTGCTGCCGAAATTGCCCATCAAGTGGGGTTTGATAATTTCAATTTGGATTTGATGTTCGGCTTGCCAGAGGCTGCGTTTGATCTCAGTGCAAAAGATGTGCAAACGGCGATTGCCCTAAAGCCTGCGCACATTTCCTTCTACCAGTTAACTTTGGAGCCCAATACTTATTTTCACCGTTTCCCCCCCAAATTGCCGGACGATGAAAGTATTTTCGCGGTACAGCAGCATTGCCAGCAATTGCTTGCCGAAGCGGGCTACCGGCAATATGAAATTTCCGCGTACAGCCAAGCGGGCTTCCGATGTCGGCACAATTTGAACTATTGGCAATTCGGTGACTATTTGGGTATTGGTGCGGGAGCGCATGGAAAGGTTTCTGGAGCTTCAGGACAAATTACCCGTACCGTCAAAGCCAAAAATCCTGAACAATACTTAAGTTTGCGCCCACCGATCATCAGTACCCAAGCGATTATGACGGAAGATTTGCCACTGGAGTTTCTGATGAACCATTTGCGTTTGCGGGAAGGTTTTTTGCCGGAGACTTTTCAGGCCAGCACGGGATTGCCGGTCTCGGCTTTAGAGCCAGGCCTGTCTGCCTGCTTAATCGAGGGTCTGTTGGTGTTGGAGAATGGGCGTTATGCTTGCAGCGCAAAAGGCTGGCTGTTTTTGGATAGTATTTTAGAAAAATTTATGCCGTAATCGCATACGGCATCAGAAAAATAACATTTTTTTAATGGCGAATGACTTACAATAGATTCCCAAAAAATCATAGGGCAAGGCCATGCTGGATTATCAAAAAGACTTCATTCATTTCGCGCTTGATTGCGGGGTGCTCAAGTTCGGTGAGTTTGAGCTAAAATCAGGACGCATCAGCCCTTACTTTTTTAATACAGGCTTATTTAACACCGGTACCCGCCTAGGCAAATTGGGCGAGTTTTACGCACAAGCCCTGTGTCAGTCAGGTTTAAAAGTCGATATGCTTTACGGCCCTGCATATAAAGGCATACCTCTGGTGAGTACAGTGGCCATCGCCTATGCCAAGCAAAAAAATGATATACCTTATGCCTTTAACCGCAAAGAAGCCAAAGACCATGGCGAAGGCGGCCTTATCGTCGGTACGGCTTTGGCGGGTGACGTATTGATTGTTGATGATGTTATTACAGCGGGGACATCGGTTAGGGAGTCGGTCGGCATCATCCAAATGGCTAATGCTCGGCCTGCCGGCGTGTTAATTGCCTTAGACCGTCAAGAGCAGGGGCCAAATGGGATTTCGGCGGTCCAAGAAGTGCAGCAAGCTTTGGCAATGCCGGTAATTTCCATCATTACCTTGGCAAATATTATTGATTATTTGGCGGCGCATGCAGGCAGTCAATTAGATGCCGTCCAGGTCTACCGGAACCGCTACGGTGTTTAAAGTTAAATCTTTTAAATTGTAAAAATAAAGCAATTTTTGACCTAACAGTAATCAATTTATCGACTACAATTGATTACACTGAAATGTAATCGCGATACTCGACTTAGTTAAATCGAATTTTAAAAGGCTTGCTATGAGGAATCAGGAATTTAAAGAGCAAATGCAAGAATACACGCAATGGCGTGTAAGTCTTATGGAAGCCATAGAAAGTTACCTGCAATGGCGAAATCGATATGGCATGAACGATTCCCACAGCACCAACACCATTTTAAACATCCTTAACGGATTACAAAATGACCGTGTGAACTTGGCTTTTGTGGCGGAATTTTCGCGTGGTAAAACAGAGCTGATTAATGCCCTGTTTTTTGCCGAAACCGGATTGCGTTTGTTGCCCTCGTCTCCTGGGCGCACAACCATGTCGCCTACCGAGCTTTTCTATGATGAAGAAGGCGGCAGCTATATCCGTTTATTGCCAATCGAAACCCGTTTGGAAGAAACGTCATTGGCAGAGCTAAAGCAACAGCCAGAGCGTTGGAAGCATATAAAACTGGATAGAGAATCGCCTGCGCAAATGCAAGAAGCGTTTAAGCAGTTGGTTGCTTCCAAAGCCGTTCCACGCGATCTTGCCGACAAGCTTGGTTTATGGAATGAGCAAGAGGCTGCTTCTCAGGGTGTCGTCAATCCTGAAACCGTTGACATTCCTTGTTGGCGCCACGCCTTAATCAGTTTCTCGCATCCTCTTTTAGAGCAAGGTTTATCTATCATCGATACTCCTGGCTTGAATGCGCTGGGTACGGAGCCTGAACTGACGCTAAGTATGATCCCAAGCGTGCAAGCCATTATCTTTGTCTTGGCTGCGGATACGGGCGTTACTAAAAGTGATATGGAAATTTGGTTAACCCATATCAGTCGTGCCCGCACCGGCAAAAAGCAAGGCCTTGCCGTGGTCATGAACAAGATTGATACCATGTGGGATGATTTAGGTGGTATCAACGAATACGATGCATCGATCAAATCGCAAATTAGGGTTTCTGCTGAGATTTTAAAAATTGACGAAAATGCCATTTTCCCTGTTTCAGCTAAGCAAGGTTTGCTTGCTAAAGTTAAAGGCGACAAGGAGTTGCTTGAAAAAAGCCGCATTTCCACGTTAGAAAACCATCTTGCGGTGAATATTTTAAGCCAAAAGCGCGGTATTTTGATGGAAACCGTTGTGCGTGAAATTGGTTTTTTGGTTAACGAGTCGCACAGCATTGCCAGCTCTTCATTGTCGAATGCAATAGCCCAGCTTGAAGAGTTTAAAAAGGTTGATTTCCATAACCAAGATATGACCAACAAGCTGATGGCGGAAACTCGCGATCGGCAAAATGCCTACATGGGCAACATCGAAAACTTCCAATCTAGCCGCCGAGTGTTTATTGTCCAGGCAAAAATGCTTATTGAATGCTTTTCTGCTGAAAAAGTCGATATGGTGGTTTATATTGGCAGACAAGAAATGGCAAAAAGCTTGACTACATACGGCATGAAGCAAAGTATGCGGAAGATGTTTGATGACATGCGCGATTTGTTGCAAGATGCCATCGACATTACCAATGAAACCAGAAGGTTGGTAAAAGCGATCCATAAAAAGTTTAATGATGAATACGGCTTTAAAGAAATTGAACCGCATTTATTTTCCATTAAACAATATCAAATGGAATTGGAGCAGGTTTTTGACGAGGGTGAAGCCTTCCGTAATAGTGCAAAAATTACTATGACGGAACAGCATATTGTTATTAACAAGCTTAACAATACCTTGATTTCAAAGGCCAAAGATATATTGAAGCGAGCCCATAACGATGCTGTGGCTTGGAGTAATGGGGCGTTGTTGCCACTAATGCACCAAATCAAAGACCATAAAAAGCAAATTGAAGGCCGCTTGGTGATGTTAAGAAAGATCAACAATTCCAGTGGTACGGTGGCAGAGAACATTGCTTCTGTTGAAGCGGAATTAGTGCCGTTACAAAAACAGCAGGAAGAGCTTTCTCAGATCATTAAGGCGATGGAGTTTGAAGCTTATTTATCCAATAAATAAGCGGCTTTATCGTTTCCTAAAAATCAAATCCCATACCCCATGGCCTAAACGGATACCGCGCTGCTCAAATTTTGTGAGCGGGCGGTATTCGGGGCGTTCACAATAGCTTGCATCGCTACTGCTATTTAGCAAACCCGCTTCTTCCGACAATGCTGCTAACATCCACTCTGCGTAATTCTGCCAATCCGTGGCTGCATGGAAATACCCGCCTGGGATTAGCTTTTTGACCAATAGCAGGCAGAAACTGGCTTGGACAATCCTGCGTTTGTGATGTTTTTTCTTTGGCCAGGGGTCTGGGAAAAATAAATGTAGGCCGCTTAGGCTGTTATCGGCAATTTTTTGCTCCAAGATTTCTATGGCATCGTGGCAATAAATTCTGACATTGCTTAGTTCTTGCTGGTCTAGCAGCATCATTAAATGACCAACGCCTGGGCGATGCACTTCTATGCCGATGTAATCGGTTTCTGGATTGGCGGCTGCCATTTTTGCCAGGCTTTCGCCGTTGCCAAAACCAATTTCCACACACAGCGGAGCTGTTCGCCCAAATACATCGGCAAAATTATAGTTAAGCGTAGGATCAAGGCAGTAGGTTTGCCAATGGTTATCTAATGCATATTGTTGTGCTTGGGTCAGCCTGCCTTGGCGGCGGATAAAACTACGGATTTTGCGTGGAATTTCAGTTTCGAGGGGAGACATAAAGGGTTCTGTTTAGGGATAACTTTTGGGTTACCCCTAAAATAAAAGCAGTTTAAAAAGAGGCGGGTGGATTGGCGAGTCTAAAAAAACAAGCCGTCGATAGGCGATGATGCTGAGGCAAAACGTTTTCTGGGCATTCGACCAGCCAAGAAAGCTTCCCGACCCGCTTCGATACCTTTGCGCATGGCGGATGCCATCAGTATAGGGTTATTGGCTGCAGCGATTGCGGTGTTCATCAACACGCCATCACAACCCAATTCCATGGCGATGGCGGCATCAGAGGCGGTGCCTACACCGGCATCAACCAAAATCGGTACTTTGGCATTTTCGACAATGGTCAAAATATTGTACGGATTGCGGATGCCTAAGCCTGATCCGATCGGCGCCGCCAGCGGCATTACTGCGATACAGCCAATTTCTTCCAGACGCTTGGCGGCAATCGGGTCGTCGTTGGTGTAAACCATGACGTCAAAACCTTCTTTGACCAATAATTCGGCAGCAATGTACGTTTCGGCAACGTTAGGGAATAGCGTTTGTTGGTCTGCTAAAACTTCCAGTTTCACCAGTTTGTGCCCGCCGAGCAGCTCGCGGCCTAAGCGGCAGGTTCTAACCGCTTCTTCGGCGCTGTAGCAGCCGGCGGTGTTCGGCAAAATGGTGTATTTGTCGGGCGAGATAACATCTAACAGGTTGGGTTCGCCAGGGTTTTGGCCAATATTGGTGCGGCGTATTGCAACGGTTACGATTTCTGCGCCGCTGGCTTCTATTGCCAAGCGGGTTTCTGTCAGGTCCTTATATTTGCCGGTGCCGACCAGAAGGCGTGAATGGTAAGACACGCCTGCAATAACAAAAGCGTCGCTTTGGTTCTGCCCGCCGCCGATGGCATGTACAATTTCCAAGCGGTCATCTGCTTGCAAACTTTGGCTTGCATAGTCGCCATAAGGCAAGATTTCTTTGTTCAATTCGACGGCAATGCGTTTGCCTGTCAAATTCAACGCGGCGATGAGATCAGCCACTTTGCTGTTGTCAGCTAATTCATGGGCTTCGCCGTTGACATACACCATCATTTTTCAAGCTCCTGTTGCGTTTTTGTTGGCCCTGCGTTTTTTTACTGCTTGGGCAAGCTGTTGTAGCAGGGGCAAAGTGTCTTCCCAAGCCAAGCAGGCATCGGTAATGCTTTGTCCGTAAACCAGCGGCTGTCCTTCAATTACTTTTTGGTTGCCGGCTTTAAGGTGGCTTTCAATCATCGCCCCCATGATGCGGTAGTCGCCATTGGCGATTTGGCCTGCAACATCATCGCCGACAATAAGTTGGCGATGGCATTGTTTCAGGCTATTGGCGTGGCTGAAGTCAATCATGATGTTGGGGCGCAGATCTGCTTTTTCCAAGCCGTTGGCGACTTGTTCAACACTGACGGCATCATAGTTGGGCCGATCATTGCCGCCGCGCAAAATGATATGGACATCTTCGTTGCCGGTCGTGGAGAAAATCGCAGATTGGCCTGCTTTTGTCAGCGACAAGAAATGGTGCGGACTCATGGCGGCGCCAATGGCATCAATGGCGATTTTAATTGTGCCATCAGTGGAGTTTTTGAAGCCGATAGGGCAGGAAACGCCAGAAGCCAGTTCGCGGTGGCCTTGGCTTTCGGTGGTGCGTGCGCCAATTGCGCCCCAAGATATTAAATCGGAGACGTATTGCGGCGTAATCAAATCCAAATATTCCGTTGCCGATGGCATGCCCATGTTGTTCAAGTCGAGCAACAGCTGTCTGGCAATCCGCAAACCTTTGTTGATGTTGAAGCTGGAGTCGATGTCAGGGTCGTTGATTAAACCTTTCCAGCCAACGGTTGTGCGGGGTTTTTCAAAATAGACGCGCATGATAATCAGCAAGTCGTCTTTTAGTTCTTCTTTGGCGGTTTTAAGCAATCCGGCATATTCTTTGGCGGCTTGGGTATCGTGAATGGAGCAAGGGCCGATCACCACCAATAACCGGTCGTCTTCACCCGTTAAAATCTTATGGACTTCATGCCTAGCCTGTTGTGTGGTGTTTGCTGCCTCGTCGCTGAGCGGAATTTCCTCATGAACTTGAATAGGCGCAATGACTTCCTTGATTTCAGAAATCCTTAAGTCGTCAGTTCTATATTTCGTTTCCATAATGCTACCAAGCTGTTGCTTTTGAGATGATTGCCGTTAGCCCGTCATTTTAACTGGTTTCAAGGCTTTTTGGTTAGTTTTTACTGCATTTACACTGGCAGTATGCGTCGTTTTAATTGGATAAAACTGTAGCTGAAAGGGACGCTTGGGTCATCGTTGATGTCTTCCCGGGCAGCTTCTTGCCATTCATTGCCGCTGAATTCAGGGAAAAAGGTGTCACCGGGAAAATCTTGCCCTATTGCGGTTAAATATAACTGGCTTGCAAGGGGAAATGCTGCTTGGTAAAGGGCTGCCCCACCAATGACAAAGGCTTCTTGTGCATGTTGGCTAGCATAGGCAAGGCCGTCGTCCAAGCTGGTAAACACTTGGCAACCTTGGGCCAGATAGTCGGGGTTTCGGCTAATGACAATGTTAAGCCGCCCCGGCAGCGGCCTGCCAATCGATTCGAACGTTTTGCGTCCCATAATGATGGGCAGGCCCATCGTGACTTTCTTGAAGTTTTTCAAATCGGCAGACAAATGCCAAGGCATTTGGTTGTTAAGGCCAATCGCGCGGTTGTTTGCCATGGCGACAATAAGGGAAATTTTCATTCTATTAAATGGCTGGGTAAGATAGGTTATTTTATTACACGGGTACGTAGTTCATTATGACAAACATCTTGTTAGTTTTTACCGGTGGTACGATAGGCTCGGTAGCCAATGAAGGCACGATTAGTCCGTCTGAAACAGCAAAATATCAGTTATTGGAACGGTTTAAGCAAAAATATCCCAATAATGACAGGGTTAACTTCCAAACGATCCAGCCTTTACAAATCCTCAGCGAAAATCTGGCGCCTGCCGCTTGGGATATTCTGGTTGCTGCAATTCAAAATGCCAATCCTGAGCTGTTTGATGGCGTTATCGTCACGCATGGTACGGATACTTTAGCGTATAGCGCAGCGGCATTAAGCTTTTGTTTCCGTGATTGCCCAGTACCGATCTTGTTGGTTTCCAGTGATTTTCCCCTGCATGACCCGCGCGCCAATGGCGTGGATAATTTCATTTGTGCGGTGGAATATATTTTACAAAAGGGCAGGGGCGGTGTTTTTGTGCCGTACCGTAATCCTGGGCAAGTTTGCCAGCTTCATCACGGCAGCAGGCTGACCTCATCATTACAATTGGGCGGCGAGTTTTATAGCGTACAAAACAATTCCTATTGCCAATTCAGCGACGGGCAGTTTTTGCCCGACGGCGTGATTGGGGAAAAGGCGAGTGGCTTCAGTAACGCGCCAATTGCCTTGCCGAAACCAGAGGCTATTAATATGGCACTTTGCCAGACCTTGCTGATGGTAAGGCCGTATCCGGGTCTTGATTATGGGCATTTTAATTTGGAAAATGTTACTGTTGTGCTGCATGACTTATATCATTCAGGAACGGCTTGCGTTTCCGAACAATGGGGTGAAACGCATTCTCTAGTGGCTTTTTTACGGCGTTGCAAGGTGCTTAATATAAAGGTTTATTTGGCCCCTTCCTTATATTCCGATGCCCTTTACCAAACGGCCAAAGCCTTAATGGCTGAAGGGGCGGAAATGATTTGGAATATGTCGATTGAAGCGGCTTATGCAAAATTGCTTTTGGCCTATAGCAATTTTGGCACAGATGCGGACATATCCAACTTTCTTCATAGTGATTATGCTGGCGAGCGGGTATAGAAAAATCATCAGGCACGGTACGCGATACGAAGTTGGCGCGACGAAAAAAGGTCAAAGGCAAGATGATAAGCAGGCAAAATAAATCAAACGGCTCATACTAAGCGTGTTTTAACGTGTCAATAAATTGACATTGCGCTATTTTTGTCATTGAATCGTCAACAAAAATTAACTTCTTTGTCACAGAAGGGTTTTAACCTTGCCTAGCAAATAATAATAAGAAACCGGTCGTGACGGTTTTAAGGTTCTGCCAAAAGTCAATGAAGTGATAGGCTTTCGTGCAGAGCGACTAATGCTTTATTGATGAGGGGAAATATGAAACTGCTGCTTTCTATCCACAAATACGATGTCTTTATGTTTACTTGGCTGTTCAATGCCAAGCTCCACGATCCGTTAGCAAAAATTGCCAAATACTTGTCCAAAACCGGTGACGGTGAACTTTATGCTATCCTTTCCCTGTGGTTGGTCGCCACAGAAGGTGTCAACAGCTTGTTGTTAAGGGCGATAGCCCTAGGCTTTTTGTTGGAAAGACCCATCTATTTTGTCGTCAAAAATGGCTTTAAGCGTAACCGTCCGCAAGCGGCATTAAAAGATTTCCGCAGCCTGATTACGCCGTCTGATAAATTCAGTTTCCCATCAGGCCATACTTCCGCCGCCTTTATGATGGCGACTTTAGTGGGTTATTTTTTCCCGATGGTTATGATCCCTGCCTATTGTTGGGCGGCGCTGGTAGGATTTTCGCGCGTTGTGCTGGGGGTTCATTTTCCAACCGATACGTTGGTTGGGGTCGTTTTGGGTGTCGGCACTGCACTGTTTAGTTTGGGGCAAATTATTTAATGAGAATTTTTTATGGAGTGCAGGGGACAGGTAATGGACATATTACTCGAGCCAGGGTCATGGCAAAAGAGCTTAAGGCCGCTGGCATTGATGTCACTTATCAATTTACCGGTCGTCCTGCCGAAAAGTATTTTGACATGGAGGTTTTTGGCGATTACCAAGTCCGCACGGGCCTTACCTTCAGCTCCAAAAACGGACAAGTCAGTTATTTTAAGACCGCGCTCCAGTCCAAGCCCATTGCTTTCATCAATGACATCAAAACCTTGGATTTTTCCAGTTATGATTTGGTCATTTCCGACTTCGAACCCGTCACCGCTTGGGCGGCCAAACTAAAAGGCAAAAAGGTACTTGGCATAGGCCACCAATACGCCTTCAACCACGATATTCCCAAATCCGGTGCCGACCCTATTGCCGCGCTCATCATGCGCAATTTTGCCCCTGCCGATGTGAGTGTCGGCTTGCACTGGCATCACTTCGGGCAAGCTATTTTGCCGCCCATTATCGAAACGCCGCAAATGCCGGAAAACGTCATTCACAACAAAATTGTCGTGTACCTGCCGTTTGAAAATCCGCACGACGTTATCAAACTGTTGTCGCCCTTTACCCGCTTTTTGTTTGAAATTTATTCGCCAGAAGTTGTTGCTTCGACAGTTCCGCACATCCAATGCCATCCGTTATCGCTCGAAGGCTTTAAGCGCGACTTGCACAGCTGCGCGGGCATCATCAGTAATGCCGGTTTTGAGCTGATAGGCGAAGCGTTGCAATTGGGCAAAAAAATCTTGCTGAAGCCTTTGCACGCGCAAATGGAGCAAATTTCCAATGCTGCCGCCTTGCAGCAATTGGGTTATGGGCATGTCATGCACGATATGGACGCGGCGGCAATTGAGCATTGGCTGCACGAACGCCATGCTACGCACATTACCTACCCCAATACCGCCCAAGCTGTTGTGCAATGGATCATGGCGGGTATGCCTGTTATGGACAGGGACTATATCGAAAACGTGTGGGCGGATGTCAACGTGCTTAAGCTGCAATTACCCGCCGTCTAGCCTGCGCCGGCGGTTAAGCCTTCGCCCGGCTGACCACGTAAACGCCTATCAACACCAAAGCCGTTCCCAGCAATTGTGTTTGGGTAATGGCTTCATCCAATAAAAAATGCGCCAGCACCAAGGTGATAATCGGCCCGGTGGTGCTGACAATCGAAGCTGATCCTGCACCAATGCGCCGGATGCCCGCATTCAAAAAGAACGACGGCAACACGGTGGAAAACACCGCCATAATGAACGCCAAGCGATAGACCTCGACAGGCAAGTGCCAAAACTCAATGCCACGGGCGGCAACGAAATGGCTGATCGTCACCACGCAGGCAATGCTCATACTGTAAGCGGTAAACCTGCCGGAACCCATGGTGCGTGTCATCATGGCGCTGCCCATGACAAAAAAGGCAAAAATCACCGAGCTGCCCAGCACCAAACCCGAACCCAGCCAAACAGCATCGGTTTCCCAAGACAAATGTTCAATAAACACCAGCGCCATGCCCGCGTAGCTTAGCGATAAGGCGATCAGCGTGCGGCTGTTGATGGCGCGTTTGTTGAACAGGGCTGAAAACACCGCGACAAATGTCGGGTATAAAAACAGGATCATCCGCTCCAAACCCGCAGAAATGTACTGCAAGCCCAAAAAATCCAAATAACTGGCAAAGTAATAGCCCATTAAGCCTAACAGGCCAACTAAAAACCACTGTTTGGCAGTCAAACTAGATTCTTCTTTGCTTTGTTTACGGTTATGCCAAACCGAAGCCAGCAGAAAAAAAGGCAAGGAAAACAGCATTCTTAACGATATTAACGCCAGTGCATCCACATCGGGGCTAACGGCATAAGCCAATTTAATCAAAATGGCTTTGGCGGCAAAACCCAGCGCACCCAACAAAACCAGCAAAAAGCCGATCAATAAATAGCGTTGTTCCGGGGCGTGTTTAGGCATTCATACCTCGGTGAGGACGGTCAATGGATCGCCAACGCGGATCAGGCCGCTAGTGACGACTTGTGCGGTCAATCCGCCGTGGCCCCGCATGGCGTTGTAACCGCCAGTGCCCAAAACCTGCTCCATTTTTGAGCAAGGATGGCAAAAACCGGTTGTTAAAAACACCGCATCGCCAATACGGAAGCGTTGGTTTTTTAAGGCTAACAAATTAATGCCTTTGATGACCAAATTGCGCCGCAAAATCTCGGCGGTGACCGGTTTGCCGGTTAACGAAGCCAGTACTTGCAGATGTTCCCATTGTATAAGTGTCACTTGCCGTTTGCCGCTTTGGCCTTGGTAACGGTCGCCTTGCAAGCCGCTGCCGGTATCCGCAAACACCTCGGCAACAGACTGCATGGCGGCTCCGCGTGCCGGACGCAAGCCTATCCAAACCAGTTCGCCTGGCTGGGCAAATTGTTGCGTCAATTCGGCAATAGTGGAATTAACCATGTTGCTTTAATTGCTCCACGAGGTTTCGTATGGCTGGTTCTTTGCCGATAATGTCGGCGCACAAGCGGAATTGGGCCTGTGCGCGCTGTAAATTTTGCTCAGGAAACTCGGTTTTAAAGTAACGGTTGCCGTCCAGATAATCGCTGTAAAAACGCAAACCTAATTCAAAAGGAATTAATCGGATGGCCGCAAATAGGTAAGCGAAGTCGGCCTCCGTAAAAAAGGCTTTGGCTTCCGCCAGATAAGCCGACAGCCAAGCGGTGCAGACGGTCATGTCGAAGCGGTCATCATCGTTATGGCAACAGGAGCGCAAAGCATCGCCGATGTCGTAATGCACCAAGCCAGGTTTGACGGTGTCCAAATCAACCAAGCTGATAATTTCCCGGCTATCTTGATCGAACAGAAAATTGTTCAGCTTCGGATCGCCATGCGTCACGCGCAGTTGCAGCAAGCCTTTTTGTTGTGCGGCTTCCAAATCGTCGGCAAAGGCTTGGTTTTGCTCGATAAACGTTTGGCAAAAATGATCGGCGGCAATGGATGAATGTGCCGACACTTGCCGATATTGCCGTAAATATTCGGGTGTAATGTGAAAGCCCGGCAAGGTGTCATGCAAGGTTGCTACCGGCAAATCGCTTAACAGGCGATGGAAATGCGCCAAGGCAAAACCGGCTTGCTGGGCATCGTTTAAATCACGCAAGGCTTCCAAGCTTTCGCTGTTGCCGACATAGCTTAATGCCCGCCAGAAATCGCCTTGGGTATCAATGAAATAGGCTTCGCCTGATAACGTGCCAATTATTTTGGGCAGCTGCAATTTGCTAAGCTCCGCATTTTTTTGCAGAAGATGCTGGTCAAGGGCGGTTAAATTGGCGGCAATACGTTCGGGATTTTTAAAGACCCGCCGGTTAATGCGTTGCAGCACCAACGGCTC
Source organism: Methylosoma difficile (assembly GCF_054657615.1). Classification (NCBI taxonomy): domain Bacteria; kingdom Pseudomonadati; phylum Pseudomonadota; class Gammaproteobacteria; order Methylococcales; family Methylococcaceae; genus Methylosoma; species Methylosoma difficile. The sequence goes on from NZ_BAAHYJ010000001.1 coordinate 856,984, forward strand.
GCTTGCTGTGCTGACCAAAAAGGTGTCGTTAATCAAACCATTACCCAGCGGGTTCAGCTGGCTGGCAGAAACGTCGAACTGTTGGGCAATGGCAAGTAGGGTGGTCATGGGCGATAAGGTCAATCGGTTGTCACTAACGGCTTTAAGCGGTGGCTTGGTTTTTTATTGCCGCCACCAATTGCCGCAACGCCTGACCGCGATGGCTGAGCGCATTTTTTAAATCGGCAGGCAATTGCGCGGAGGTGCAATTTTGTTCGGGTAACCAGAAGATCGGATCGTAACCAAAACCGTTTTCACCTTGGCAATACGGCAAAATACAGCCTTCCCAAACGCCTTGGGCAATCAGCGGAAAGGGGTCGTCGGCATGGCGCAGGTAGACCATTACGCAGATAAAACGGGCGCTGCGTTGACCTTCAGGAACTGCTGCCATTGTTGCCAACAGCTTATCGACATTCGCCTGGTCGCTAGCGCCCACGCCCGCGTAACGCGCCGAGATGACGCCAGGCGCACCGTTTAAGGCATCGACAATCAGTCCGGAGTCGTCGGCTATGCTGGGCAATTGGCAATAGTGCGCGGCTTGGCGCGCCTTAATGATGGCATTTTCGATAAACGTGGTGCCGGTTTCGTCCGCTTCCGGCACGGCAAACGCCGATTGTGGGGCGATTTGCCAGTTTTCCAGCATGGCTTGGATTTCTCTAATCTTGCCAAGGTTGCCGCTTGCCAAGACCATTTTCGGTAAATCTATCACTCCGCCAACCCTAATACCAGCCGTTGTTTTGCCATCAGGTCTTTAATGCCTAAGCTTGCCAAATCAAGCATGGCATCCAATTCGTCTTTCCTGAAGGCATGGCCTTCTGCCGTGCCTTGGATTTCAATAAACGCGCCGGCGTCGTTCATAATCACATTCATGTCAGTTTCGGCATTGCTGTCTTCGGCATAATCCAAATCCAAAACCGGTAAGCCTTTGTAAATGCCAACCGAAACGGAGGCGACCTGTCCGTAAATCGGGTTGGTTTTAATTTGTCGGCGCTGCAGCATTTTGTTGACCGCCAACGATAAGGCGACAAAGCCGCCGGTGATGGAGGCGGTACGCGTGCCGCCATCGGCTTGCAAAACGTCGCAATCAATGGTGATGGTGTGTTCGCCTAAGGCTTTCATGTCCACTGCGGCGCGTAAGGAGCGCCCAATCAGACGTTGGATTTCTAAAGTACGACCGCCTTGTCTGCCGCTGCTGGCTTCGCGGCTCATGCGGCTATGGGTGGAGCGGGGCAACATGCCGTATTCTGCGGTAACCCAACCTTCGCCTTTGCCTTTTAAAAATCGGGGTACGGTTTTATCGACGCTGGCGGTACACAACACGCGGGTATCACCAAATTCCACCAGCACCGAGCCTTCGGCATGTTTGGTAAAGTCGCAGGTGAAGGCGATTTCGCGTAGTTGGTCTGGGTTACGTCCGCTTGGTCTCATAATATCTTCCGGCAAATAAAAAACGTTGCAGTATACCTTAACTGGCATTAAAACTTTAGGCGATTGCAGAAATTGCCGGTCAGTTGGCGAAGGTTGGGATGGGATAGGACGACCTAAGTGAACGGGTGAACATAAAAAACCACCCTCGTTTAAAAAGTTCGCCGTGCATTTACTATCGGGTCGATAAAAAGGTATAGTTGCCGGATGATGGCGGGCTGTCCGCCTGTTTAAGATCGGGTGAATAATGATTAAAAGCATGACCGCATTTGCCGGCGATTCGGCGGATATAGGCAACTTAACTCTTGGCTGCGAGCTACGCTCGGTTAACCATCGGTACAGCGATGTCAGTTTTAAATTGCCAGAACGTATGCGCTATATCGAAAGCGATTTACGCACCCTGCTGGCTGAAAAAATCAGCCGTGGCAAAGTGGAATGCACCATCAGCAGCAAAAAACAAATCAAAGACGGGCAAAGCTTTGTCGTTAATCGCGAAGCGGTAGCGGCCTTGTTGGCGGCTGCCGATGAGATTGAACAGATGATGCCCGCCGCCTTGTCGTTTTCGGCTTTGGAAGTGCTGGCTTTTCCTGGCGTGCAGCAAGAGCCGGATATTGATAAGGATGAACTCAGAGCAGGTATCGTCCGCTTGGTAAAAGCCACCTTAAAGGAGTTTCTGGCGGCAAGGGAGCGTGAAGGCGCACAGCTTAAGCAATTGCTTGAAGACCGCTGCTTGAAAATGCAAACCCAAGTGGCGGCGGCCCGCGTACGATTGCCGGAAGTGCTGGTTTTGCTACGCAACCGCTTGCGCGACAAAATCACCGAAATGGTCGCCCAGCCCGATTTCGACCGCTTGGAGCAAGAATTGGTCATGCTGACCCAGCGCTTGGACATTGCTGAAGAGTTGGATAGGCTCGATGCCCACATCAGCGAAGTGCTGCGGGTACTCGGTCAGAACGAGCCAGTAGGCCGGCGCTTGGATTTCCTGATGCAAGAACTCAACCGCGAAGCCAACACCTTGGGTTCAAAATCCATGGACAAAGAAATGACACAAATCGCCATTGAGTTGAAAGTGCTGATCGAGCAAATGCGCGAGCAAGTGCAAAATATTGAATAAGCTGACGCTTGGGCTGTCCTGCAAAAGTTTTAACAGGGCAGTCCAAGCGAGAGGTGATTATTAAATCAGCCTGACCAAGGCATCCAGCCAAGATGTCGGCAGGATGCGTTTTAGGTAGGCGAACAAATAGGTCGGGAAAGTGACGTAATAGCGGCTTTTCGGTTTGCGGGCTTCGACGGCGTGGATGACTTTTTCGGCAACGGCGGTGGCGGGCAAGGTAAACGGTGCGGCGGGGCCTTCTTTTTGGAGGCGGGCTTCCATTGCTTGGTAGGTTTCTTTATGGAAGCTGCGGCTGGCGTCAATATTTTTGGCATATTGCGCCATGGCGTTTTTCCTAAAGTCGCTCAGAATTGGGCCGGGTTCGACCAGGCAGATGTGGATGCCGGTGTTGTGCAATTCTAAACGCAGGGTGTCTGCCAAACCTTCCAAGGCGAATTTGCTGGCGTTGTAAGCGCCGCGATAGGTCATCGCCACTAAGCCCAATATCGAGCTGTTGTAAATGATGCGTCCGTGTCCTTGTCGGCGCATGATGGGGATCAGCAAATTGGTCAGTTCGTGGGTGCCAAAAAAATTGGTTTCGAACTGCTCGCGCAAGGCGGCGCGGCTTAAGTCTTCCACTGCGCCAGGTTGACCGTAGGCGCCGTTGTTGAATAGCGCGTCAATTTTGCCGTCGGCTAAGCTTAATGCCGCTTCGACCGCAGCGCGAATGCTGTTGCTGTCGGTCAAATCCAATGGCAATGCCGTAAAGCCTTCTTGCGCCAGACGCGCCACATCGTCGGCTTTGCGGGCGGTGGCAATCACGAAATGCCCGCGTTTTTTCAGTTCCACGGCGGTGGTGTAGCCAATGCCGGTTGAACAGCCTGTGATTAAGATGGTTTTTGCGGTCATGGCGGTTGCCTAAGGCTGCAAATCTTGCTTGTTGAAGTAAAGGGTTTTGCCGCTGCTGCAATTGACTAAAAACACCAAGGCATCCAGTTTGCTGCGTTCGCTTAATTCCACGTCTTCCGCCCTGCCACATTCTGCCGAGGCAATGGCCTTCAATGCTGCAGCCCCCCTTAGCTTTTCAATTTCCGGCAGTTGGTTTTTAAAAGCTTTAACCAAGGAGGTCAGGTTGTCCAGTTTATAAGGCGGAATGGCGTAAGCAGAAAACTTGCCGGGATTTTGTTTAATCAGCAGCTGGTTTTTGGCGCTTTCCGCTTCCGAATCTTTTTTCAATTGCGCATATTCCAAGGCAATGCGCTGTTGTTCGGCACGGTCCTTTTCTTCTTGGGCTTTCCTTTGCTGTTCTTTTTGTTCGGCTAAGCGCTTTTCTTCATCAAGATCGATGGCATTGCCGCTGGTTAGGTTGACTTGTGCTTTTTTGCTGTTGTCTTCAGAGCAAGGTGATGATTGATAATCGGTTTTCCCTTGTGCGTTGACGCATTTATAGACGGTTGCTGAGGCCTGTGCAGATAAAAGACAGGCGAAGATGGCAAATAACACTTTCATTTTGTTTCCTCGGTAAAGCGGTTTGAAAAGAGTTGTCGGCGCAAAAGTATAGAGCATTTTACGGCTTGCCCAGATTGTTTAGCGCTGCTTGCAGCGGCTGGTAAATGCCGCCAAAACTGCCGTTGCTCATCAGTACAAAATGTCCGCCATGATGCGCCTCTTCAGTTAATTTAGCGATGATTTCTTCCAAGCTGTAGCAAATGTCGATATTGTCGGCAAAACCTTTTAAGGCAGACAAATCCCAGCCTAGGTTGTCAGGCTGGTAGAGTAAGGCAAGGTCGGCGGCATGCAGCGATTGCGCCAAGGTGTCGGTGTGTACGCCCATTTTCATGGTGTTGGAGCGCGGCTCGACAATGGCAATAATGCGTTCGTTGCCCACTTTTTTCCGCAAGCCATCTAAAGTAGTGGCGATGGCGGTGGGGTGGTGGGCAAAGTCGTCGTAAATAGTTACACCGTTAATGTTTGCGATGACTTCCATGCGCCGTTTGACGTTTTTAAACTCAGCCAGCGCGGCAATGGCATCTTGCGCTTTAATGCCGACATGATGCGCGGCAACAATGGCGGACAAGGCGTTGTAAACATTGTGTTCGCCGGTCAGCGACCAGTCCACCAAGCCTTGCGTCTCGCCTTGGTAAAGCACCTGAAAGCGGCCGCCGTCGGCATCCAGCAAGTGCGCCTGCCAACGGGCATCGTTATCAATGGCGGTCCTGACCACCGGCGTCCAGCAGCCCATAGCCAGCACATCGTCAATATTGCTTTCGCAAGCGGGGCTGATAATCAGGCCTTCGCCTGGGATCATCCGCACTAAATGGTGAAATTGCCGTTTGATGGCTGCCAAATCGGGGAAAATGTCGGCATGGTCAAATTCCAAGTTGTTTAAAATCGCTGTGCGTGGGCGGTAGTGGACAAATTTGGAGCGTTTGTCGAAAAACGCCGAATCGTATTCATCGGCCTCAATCACAAAAAAATCGGACTCACCCAAACGGGCGGAAATGCCAAAATTGAGCGGAATGCCGCCAATCAAAAAGCCAGGATTAAAGCCTTGCGCTTCTAAAATCCAGCTGAGCATACTGGTCGTGGTGGTTTTGCCATGCGTACCCGCCACTGCCAACACCCATTTGTTGTGCAAGACATGTTCAGCCAGCCATTGCGGGCCGGAAACGTATTTTAGGCCACGGTTTAGCACCGCTTCCACCTCGGCATTGCCGCGCGACAAGGCGTTGCCGATAATCACCAAATCGGGGTTGCCATCCAGGTTTTCAGGCCGATAGCCTTCCATTAACCGGATGCCTTGCTGTTCAAGCTGGGTACTCATCGGCGGGTACACGTTCTGGTCAGAACCGCTGACCTGATAACCCAACTGCCGGGCAATAACGGCGAGTCCGCCCATAAAAGTGCCGCAAATGCCTAAAATGTGAATATGCACGGTTTGTCCTGAAAAAATTGAATGGATTGGGAAATACCCCGCCTATTTTAGGCATGGCTTCATTGAAATGGTATGTCAACGCGTGGCGATTGTGTGCATTGTAACAAGCAAGGGGCGCAACGTTAAAAAGCTGTTGCAGGTGTTGGGTTCATGGCGTTTCACGCCGATAGCGAAAATAAGCCGCACAAGCGCCTTCAGAAGAAACCATGGTCGCGCCCAATGGATGTTCTGGCGTACAAGTCTTGCCAAATTCCGCACATTGCGACGGTTTCAACAAACCTTGCAACACTTCGCCGCTGCGACAAGCGGCGGGTTCTTGAGTAGCGATGCTATCGACGGCAAAACGTTGTTCAGCATCCCATTCGGCAAACTCTGGTTTTAACGCCAAGCCGCTTAACGGAATTTCACCCAAGCCGCGCCAGCTTCTATCGACCACAGCAAACACTTGTTGTAACAAAGCTTGCGCCGATTCATTTCCCGCTAAGCGCACCACGCGGCGGTATTGGTTTTCCACCTCAAAACGCCCGGCTTCCAATTGCTGGATGCACAAATACAGCCCGTGCAGAATATCGACAGGCTCAAAGCCAGTGATGACAATCGGGATTTTGTGTTGCTCGCTTAGCGGCAAGTATTCGTGATAGCCCATAATCGAACACACATGCCCTGCACCTAAAAAGCCCTGCACTTGTTGGTTGGGTGAATTCAGCAACGCTTGCATCACAGGCGGAACACGCACATGACAAACCAGCAAGGAAAAATTCGTCAGCCCCCATTGCCGCGCCTGATAAGCCGCTAAGGCCGTAGTCGGCGCGGTAGTTTCAAAACCCACACCGAAAAACACCACTTGTTTATCAGGCTGTTGCCGCGCCACTTCCAATGCATCCAGCGGCGAATACACCACGCGAATATCCGCCCCTTGCGCCTTCAAGGCCAGTAAATCCAACTGCGAACCCGGCACGCGCAACATATCGCCAAACGAGCAGAAAATCACCCCCGGTTGCACGGCAATGGCAAGGGCTTTGTCGATATAGGCTAACGGCGTGACGCACACTGGACAGCCAGGGCCGTGGATGAGGGTGATGGTGTCAGGCAGCAGTTGATCGATACCGTGTTTGATGATGCTATGCGTCTGTCCGCCGCACACTTCCATAATCCGCCACGGCTGGGTGGTGATGCTGGCGATAGCTTGCGTGAGTTTTTTGACGGTGGCGGGGTCGCGGTATTCGCTGAGATATTTCATAACACCTAAGCCGTCAGCTGGTCATTATTACTAAGGCGGGCTGCGGGTTTTTGCACGGCACATAAATAATAACAGCGTTGGCCTTGAACATAACTGCTATGGCGGTTTGATCCTGGCGTTACCAGCAATTCCCGGCCTAGCCAACGGAATGGCCAAGGAATGGCGTTTAACAGGGTGTGCTGGTGTTGTTGAGGTTGTTCGGCAAACTGCAATACACGTTCGGTCAGGTCAGTCATTTCAGCGATATGCAAACCTTGTGCTGTGCAAGCGGCCTGTAGGCGTTGGCTAATGGCTTGGAAGGTGGTTGCGCGAAAATCCACGATACAGATGACCCCTTCAGGTTTCAAAATCCGTCCCGCTTCCAAAAAAAAGTGTTCAACATTCAGTTTATGCAAGCATTCCACGACAAGAATCCAATCAAAACTGGCATCCTGAAAAGGTAGGGCGTGTGCGTCGGCTTGGGCATAAAAACAGGGAGCCAGTTTGCGCGAGCGGCGGATCGCACTCATGGATAAGTCGATAGCGACTAAGCAAGCTGAAGGCAGCATGCGCCGCAAATAATGCATCCCGCCGCCCAAGCCACAGCCGACCTCCAGTACCTGATGGGTGTCATGCCAATCTGTCAGACGACGATAAGCTTTGATGGCTTCATGATAAGTTTGTGCTTGTGGATTTTGCGTGTCGGTTATGCCTGAAGCGAAGACTTCATCATCAATCGGGACTAAGCCGGTGTTGAAAAAAATCATACCGCCTGTCAACCAACGGCTGTAGTAAATATGGTTATAAACCCACCGGCTAATGGCTTTCTGATGCAAAATTTGTTGTGTGCCCTTAACGGACATAACAGCCAGTTTATTAATGATTTTTTGCATGGGATCAGGAGTGATTGCTTAAATTTGCTGAAATGCTGCCAAATCGTCAAAAGCTTGCAAACTGGCTAAAGCTTCTTCTTGGTCAAGCACCGACAAGGCGAATCCAGCGTGGACGATGAGGTAATCGCCCAGCTTGGCTTCCGGCACATAAGCCAAGCTGATGTCTTTACTGATGCCGGAAAAATTCACCCGACCTGTGCGCGCCAAGCTGTCGGCGTGGTCGTTGATGCTGATGAGTTGTCCGGGAATGGCTAGGCACATGGTGTTTGGTCTCCGATGTAAGGTATGTCTGGCTGCATTTCCAGAAACTTGCCAGCATAAAGCTGCCCAACCGCCAATCCGCCATCGTTCGGCGGGATTTGTTGGTGGCAGTATACGGTAAATCCGGCATGGGTTAAGTCTTGCACCGCTGCGGCGACTAAAAAGGCATTCTGCATACAGCCGCCGCTAAGGACAATGGTGTTTTGACCGGCGCGGCGGGCAACGGCTAGCATCATTTCCGCCAACGTGCAGTGAAACTTAGCGGCGATTTGCGCGGTTGGCTGTTGGCCTATATCGGCAATTACCGCTTCTAGGGTTGGTTGCCAATCGATGATAACCGGTTTGCCGTCGCTGATGTTAAAGGGATAGGCTTTTTCTTGGCGGGTTGTTGCCAATGCGGTGGCGGAAGCCTCCAAAGCCATTGCCGCTTGGCCTTCGTAATGGTTAATCTGGGCAATGCCCAACAAGCTGGCGACACCATCAAACAGCCGCCCCGCGCTGCTGGTTTGCGGGCAGTTCATTTGCCGTTTTAAAGCCGTTTTTAATAAAGCCAGTTCTTGTGCCGAAAACGGCAAATTGGCGCGTTCAAAAGCACCGTCACCGAACATTTCACACAACAAACCCAAGGCGGCGCGTCTAGGTTCTTGCATGGCTTTGCTGCCGCCCGGCAGTGGAAATGTCCGCAAATGCGCGAAACGTTGGTAGCCCGTCGGTTGGATCAGCAAAAATTCGCCGCCCCATAAGGTGCCATCATCACCCAAGCCCGAACCATCCCAAACAATCGCCAGTACGGGCGCGTCCAAGCTGTGTTCAGCCATGCACGCCAGCGCGTGGGCGTAATGGTGTTGCACGGCGTGGTGCTGGCCTTGCCACGTTTGAGCCATTTGGCTGCTGCTGTAGCCGCTGTGCAAATCGTGTTGGATTTGCTTTGGGTGGGTTTGGTAGAAATGTTGCAAATCCAAGCGCGTGGCTTGCAAATGTTGTTGCGTTGCCAGCGTGTCCAAATCGCCCAGATGTTGGCTAAGGATAATGTGCGCGCCTTGGTTGATCGCTAGCGCGCTTTTCATTTGCCCACCTACCGCGACGCTTTCGGGCAGGGCTTCGGGCAAGCTGATCGGCACAGGCGCATAGCCTCGGGCGCGGCGCAGCACGGTGATGTTGCCGTTAATCAGCCGCACGATAGAGTCATCCAACGGGCGCACAATGGCGCGGTTATGGACAAGAAAAACATCGGCAATGCCCGCCAAACAAGTGAAGGCTTCGGCATCGTCAATACAAATCGGTTCGTGATGGCGGTTGCCGCTGGTCGCCACCACGGGCGCGGCAAAATCGCCCAGCAATAAATGATGCAAAGGTGAATAGGCCAACATGATGCCTAATAGCGCACTATCCGGCGCGACTGCGTTAGCAATGCCGGTTGCGCGGCGGCGTGGCAAGAGCACAATGGGCGCGGCGGCAGACGACAGGGCGGTTTGCTCGATGTCGGTGATATGCGCCAACTGATGCGCCGTCGGCAGATCCAGCACCATCAGCGCAAAAGGCTGTTGCGGGCGGTGTTTTTTGTCGCGCAGGCGCAAGACGGCGGCTTCATTGCCCGCATCAACCAACAACTGATAACCGCCGATGCCTTTCACGGCAATAATCTGCCCCACGCGCAACGCCTCGACGGCTTTGGTTAATGCGTCCTCTGCTTTGGCGAGCGGTTGCCCCGCAGCATCCAGCAACTGCAATTGTGGTCCGCAGTTAGGACACGCCAAGGTTTGCGCGTGCAAGCGGCGATTGGCGACATCGGCATAATCCGCCCAACACGCGTCACAAAGGGCAAATGCCGCCATGCTGGTGTGGGCGCGGTCGTAAGGCTGTTTTTGCATCACGCTATAACGCGGCCCGCAATGGCAACAGCTGGTGAACGGGTAACGGTAAAAACGGCTGGCAGGATTGCGTAGGTCGGCAACACAGGCCGGACACGTCGCCAGATCAGGCAAGACAAACACCGAGGGTTTACCGTCGAATTGGCTGCTGCGGATTTGGAAATCGGGGTAATTCGCCAAAGCTTGCGGGGTGATGGTCAGCGATTTGATTGTCGCGAACGGCGGCAGCTGCAATGGCAAGGCGGCTAAAAAAACTTGTTGTTGCGCGGGGCAGCCTTCAATGGCTATCGACACCCCCGCTTGGCTATTGGCAATCCAGCCATGTTGTTGGTAGAGCGTGGCTAGCCGCAACACCAACGGACGCAGCCCCACGCCTTGCACAAAACCTTGGAGGTTGATGTGCAAGTGGCTTTTGGTCGGAGATGTGGTGCTTATGGGCTTTGGCATTGGTATCTTTGTAGGTGCGAATTTATTCGCACGATGAAAGGTTTTTATGCGAATGAATTCGCACCTACACTCATTTAATCCCTATTGGCGCTTGTTAAATCAAAACGTTACAGATCATAGCGCGATTACCCTGCGTTTAAGCGAGCTAAATCATATTGCTTTGATTTGAATCATAAAAAATTAAAAGATTTAACTCGATTAGTAGCGGCAATCGGCCTAAGCTTTGGGCAATTCAAGCCATCAAAAACGCGCTTTAGGAGGGTTGTATGATCCAGCAAGCCACCATCGACGGCAACCAAGCTGCCGCCACCATCGCCCACAAGCTCAACGAAGTTATCGCCATTTACCCAATCACGCCCGCCTCACCGATGGGTGAATGGGCGGATGAATGGTCGGCGCGCGGGCAGTTGAATTTATGGGGAACCGTGCCGCAAGTCATCGAAATGCAAAGTGAGGCAGGCGCGGCGGGGGCGATTCACGGCGCGTTGCAAGCGGGAACATTGGCGACTACCTTCACGGCTTCGCAAGGTTTGTTGTTGATGCTGCCGAATATGTACAAAATCGCGGGCGAACTCACGCCCACAGTTTTCCACATCGCCGCTCGCTCGCTGGCTTGTCAGGCTTTGTCGATTTTTGGCGACCACAGCGATGTGATGTCGGCGCGGATGACCGGATTTGCCATGCTCTGCTCCAATTCGCCGCAAGAAGTGCAAGATTTTGCCGTCATAGCGCAAGCCGCTACTTTGGCTGGACGGATTCCCATCATGCACTTTTTTGACGGCTTTCGTACCTCGCACGAAATCGCCAAAATTGTCTTGGTTGACGATGTCGTGCTGACGGCGATGATAGACAACAACGCCTTGCACGCGCACCGCCAGCGCGGTTTGTCGCCCGACCATCCAGTCTTGCGCGGCACGGCGCAAAATCCTGATGTCTATTTTCAGGCGCGGGAAGCGGTGAACAGTTATTACCAAGCCTTGCCGCAAATTATCGAATCCAAGATGAACCAATTTGCTGGCTTAACAGGCCGCCAATATCGTTTGTTTGATTATGTTGGCGCGCCGGATGCCGAGCGTGTGGTTATTCTGATGGGTTCAGGCGCAGAAGCGGCGCAGGAAACCGTGGAATATCTTAACCGCAACGGCGAAACGGTGGGCTTGTTGAAAGTGCACTTATTCCGTCCTTTTTCTTCCGATGCTTTACTTGCAGCTTTGCCCGCCAGTTGCCGAAAAATCGCCGTCTTAGACCGCACCAAAGAACCAGGTGCAGACGGCGAGCCGCTGTATAAAGATGTCGTCACCGCCATCGCGCAAAATTCCGGTAAATTCTCAGGCTTCCCGACAATCATCGGCGGGCGATACGGCTTGTCATCGAAAGAATTTACGCCTGGCATGATTAAGGCGATATTTGATGAACTCAAACAAACCCAACCGAAAAACCAATTCACCATCGGTATCCATGATGATGTCACCCACACCAGTTTAAGCTGGGATGACAGCTACCGCACCGATGCCCACAACGACGCTTTCCAAGCCATGTTCTACGGTTTGGGCAGTGACGGCACGGTGGGCGCAAACAAAAACACCATCAAAATCATCGGCGAAGAAACCGAACTCTTCGCGCAAGGCTATTTTGTCTACGATTCGAAAAAATCCGGCGCGGTCACTGTGTCGCATTTGCGATTTGGCGCCAAACCCATCCGCTCGACTTACTTGATCGCCGACAACGACGCGCAGTTTATCGGCTGCCATCAACCGATTTTTTTGGAACGGTACGATATGTTGAAAAATGCGGCAGACAACGCCGTGTTTCTGCTGAACACCCCGCAAGCGATTGATAGTGTTTGGGAATCGTTGCCAGTCAGGATGCAAACCCAAATCCGCGCCAAAAACATCTGCTTTTATGTGATAGACGGTTACAAAGTCGCCGAATCGTGCGGCATGGGCAAGCACATCAACACCATCATGCAAACTTGTTTTTTCGCCATTTCCGGCGTGTTGCCCAAGGAAGACGCGATTGCCGCGATTAAACATGCGGTGGAAAAAACGTACGGCAAAAAAGGCCAGCGTATTGTTGAGCTGAATTTCAAAGCCATTGATGAGACCTTAGCGAATTTGTATCCGGTTAATTTGCCCTCTCCAGAGGGAGAGGGTTGGGTGAGGGGAAATGCAAATAAGGAAGAAAGTTTTCTTATATCCCCTCATCCCAGCCTTCTCCCTAAAGGAGAAGGGGCCGTTTTTGTTAAATCTGAAATATTTGCCACCGCCCCCGATTTTGTTCAGCGCGTCACCGCCGAAATCATCGCCGGACACGGCGACCTATTACCCGTCAGCGCCATGCCCATAGACGGTACCTTCCCCACTGGCACGGCGGCCTACGAAAAACGCAACTTGGCCTTAGAAATCCCCGTTTGGGAAACCGATTTATGCACGCAATGCGGCAAATGCGTGATGGTTTGTCCGCATGGCGTAATCCGCAGCAAAATCTATGAAACCGAATTGCTAGACCACGCACCGGACACGTTCAAACACGCGGCAATGCTAGGCAAAGATTTTCCTGCAGGACTGACTATGACTTACCAGGTCGCGCCGGAAGACTGCACGGGTTGTACGTTATGTGTGGACATTTGCCCGATCCGCGATAAATCGAACGCCAGCCGCAAAGCGCTGAACATGCAGCCGCAACCTGCCTTGCGCGAAGCCGAAAAAACCAATTGGGAGTTCTTTTTGGAAATTCCCGAATACGACCGCCGCTTGCTGAAAACCAACACCATTAAAGGCTCAATGGTGTTGCAACCTTTGTTTGAATTTTCCGGTGCGTGTGTCGGCTGCGGGGAAACGCCGTATTTAAAATTGGCTTCGCAATTGTTCGGCGACCGCATGGTTATCGCCAACGCCACAGGTTGTTCATCCATTTACGGCGGCAATTTGCCGACTACGCCGTGGACGAAAAACGCCGACGGACGCGGCCCAGCTTGGAACAATTCGTTGTTTGAAGACAATGCCGAATTTGGCTTGGGAATACGCGTCGCCATCGACAAGAAGTCCGAGTATGCACGGGAACTGCTTGCATCATTGCGAGATATGATAAATGTAGGATGGGCTGACGCAGGAAGCCCATCAACCGCGACAGGTTTAGTGGACGCAATCTTAACCGCCGACCAATCCGATGAAGCAGGCATTTACGAACAACGCCAACGTATCGCTGAGTTGAAACAACGCTTAGCAACGATGACCGATAGCAAAGCCAAAATTTTGCTAGAACTAGCCGACAATCTCTGTAAAAAAAGCGTCTGGATCATCGGCGGCGATGGCTGGGCGTATGACATCGGCTTCGGCGGACTCGACCATGTGTTGGCGAGCGGGCGCAATGTCAATATTTTGGTGTTGGACACCGAAGTCTATTCCAACACTGGCGGGCAAACTTCCAAATCCACGCCGCTGGGCGCGGTGGCAAAATTTTCCGCTGGCGGCAAAGCCACAGCGAAAAAAGACTTGGCCTTATTGGCGATGGATTACCCGAATGTCTACGTCGCCCATGTCGCCTACGCAGGCAAAGACACACAAACCCTAAGCGCATTCTTGGAAGCCGAAGCCCATGACGGCCCATCCATCATCATCGCCTACGCGCCGTGCATCGCGCATGGCGTGGATTTGTCGAACAACCACCGCCAACAAAATCTGGCAGTGAAAAGCGGGCATTGGCCTTTGTTCCGCTTCGACCCCAGCAAGATTAAACAAGGCAAAAATCCCATGCACCTGGATTCCGCCGAACCGTCCATCCCCTTCCGCGAATTTGTCATGAGCGAAACCCGTTTCAGCATGTTATGGCAAAGCCAACCGGAAGCGGCGGAAGCATTTTTGGCTCAGGCGCAAAAAGATGTAAAACACCGTTACCATTATTACAAGCAATTGTCGGAATTGGATTGGACGGAGAATACTTCGGTATCGGCGGTTAAGGTGCAGATTAAAACTGAGGCTAGTAATGAATAATTGTTGATGTTAAATTCTATCTTATTGCTTTAATTAAGATAAGAGAGATTATGAAAGGCTGGGTTTATATCATTACAACAAAATCAATGCCTCATTTGATTAAAGTGGGGTTTTCAACAAAAGATCCATCGGCTAGAGCATTAGAACTAAATAATACGGGTAATCCTTATCCTTATAAAGTTGAATACGATGTTTTAGTAAATGAACCTAAAAATATTGAGAGGCTTTCACATAATATTTTGAAAGATTTTCATGAAAATAAAGAATGGTTTAACTGCCCAATTGAAACTGCAATATTGGCAATTCGGGAGGCAGCGATGGGGCATATTTTATTAGAAAATTGTCAATTTAATATGCTTTCCAAAATGCAAAAAGATATTAAATATGAAATAGTTGAAGTTACCCATCCACAGCAGGTTGAGCGATTTATTTTGGAAGAGGGAGTAGCTATTGATATTACAGAGGATTTAATGTGGTTGCGTTTTGCACATGGACAAAGTTGGCAAAATAATTCTGTAGTGGGAGAACTAAAAACTGTGACTTGGCTTGAAGCTATAGAAGCTGCAAAACAATTTAACTTACAAGGAGGTTATGCAAATTTTTCAGATTGGAGATTGCCAACTATTGATGAATTAAAATCATTAATAGAGGTTTATTCAGATGATAAATACGCAGATATATTTCTTTATAATCAATATAGTAGTCATCCACAATTTTGGTCATCGTCACTTCACCAGTTTAAAAAAAATAAAGCGTTGATGCTGAATTTTTATACAAGTGAAAGCTACGAGGATAGTTATTCTAGCCTTTGGTCTGCACGGCTCGTGCGGAAACGATAATTTGCCAAACACAATAACACTAGATTCCGTAAATTAGCCTTTAGTAGGGTGGGCAACGCTTTTCTGCCCACCATTCGCGGCATAATCGGTGGGCAGAAAAGCGTTGCCCACCCTACCTCTCTACATTTTGGGAGACCATCATGGTTGATTTAACAACAAATTATTTAGGCTTAAATCTAAAAAACCCGCTAGTCCCCTCCGCTTCGCCACTCAGCAAAGACCTCAGCAGCGCGTTGCGGTTGGAAGATGCAGGCGCGGCTGCTATCGTCATGTATTCGCTATTCGAAGAAAAAATCGAAAACGAAACCCAACACATGACGCGGTTCTTTTTCCAGCAAGCGATAGGCCACGGCGAGGCCGACTCCTTCCATCCTGCGGTGGACAATCCCAAAACCTACCAAAACCAGTATCTTGAACATCTATCCCAACTCAAAACGCGTCTGGCAATTCCCATTATCGCCAGCCTGAACGGCACGTCCACTAGCGGTTGGTTGGATTACGGCCTCGCCATGCAAGACGCGGGCGCGGATGCTTTGGAACTGAACATCTACCATCTCGCCGCCGACCTTAACGAAGACAGCGCGACGGTAGAAAACCGTTATCTGGACATATTGCAGGAACTCAAAAGCCATATCCGCTTGCCGATTGCGCTGAAACTGTCGTCACAATTCAGCTCACCCATCCATTTCGCCAAACGCCTAGAGCAAGCCGGAGCCGATGGCATCGTGTTGTTCAACCGCTTTTACCAGCCCGATATTGATTTGGAAACCTTGCAAGTCGTGCCAAAACTGGAACTGTCCACCCCCGCCGAAGCCTTGCTACGCATACGCTGGACGGCGTTAATGTACGGGCGCGTCAAGCTGTCGCTGGCAGTCACAGGCGGTTTCCAGCAAACGCCGGAAATCATCAAAGCCTTGCTGGCAGGCGCGGACATTGTGCAATTGTGCAGCGTACTATTAATGCACGGCCCGGAACGTTTACGCGACTTGCTAACGGAATTGGAAAACTGGCTGGTCGAGCATGAATACGAATCCATCCAGCAACTTAAAGGCAGCGTCAGCCAACAACACGCGATTGACCCCAGCGCTTACGAACGGGCGAATTATGTGCAGGTTTTGGATAATTATTCTTATCCGGCGGGGGTGATGCGGTAATATTGTTAGCCTGATTTTTTCTGGAAATTAACATGCCGCGTATTTTTGTCATCTCTTTAGCTGTTGCCATGTCCATTTATCTGGTGCTTTGCTTAGGTTTGTACCTCGCCCAACGGTCTTTAATTTACCATCCAACACCCAGCGCTAGTGCCGAAGCGGCGGCTGGAAAACTCAAGTTGGCGGTCACAGGAGCTGAGTTAGCGATTACCGCCCATCAACAAAAAAGCGAAAATGCCCTGATTTATTTCGGTGGCAATATGGAAGATGTGGCTTGGAGTTTGCCTTTGTTTACAAAGATGTTTCCAGACTATGCCATTTATCTGCCGCATTATCGGGGTTATAGCGATAGCACTGGCGAGCCCAGCGAGTCTGCTTTGCATGATGATGCGCTAGCCTTGTTTGATAAGTTGGTTTACCCGCAGCATCCGCATGTTGTAGTAGTCGGGCGCAGCTTGGGTTCGGGAGTCGCCGCCCGATTAGCCAGCCAACGCCCCATCGCCAAGCTCGTGCTGATTACGCCGTTTGACAGCATCCTCAATGTGGCGCAAGGCAAATTTCCGTTGTTTCCGATCAACTGGCTGTTGAAAGATAAATTTGAATCGTGGCGATACGCCCCGCAAATCACCGCCCCGACTTTAGTGGTCGCTGCTTCACACGACCAAGTCATCCCGTATGCCAACACCGAACGGCTTTATAAAAGCTTTAACAAAAACGTGGCGACGCTAAAACTCATTCCTAATACAAACCATGATGACATCATGGCTGAGCCGTCTTATTTGGAATGGGTAAAAACTCAGTAACTTAAAACGCGAATGGATGCGCCTCCTATAAATTATCGGAATTGGAAAACTGGTTGGTCGGGCGTGAATTCTAATCTATCCGGCAACTAATAAGGCAGATAGTAGGGTGGGCAGAAATACGGCTCAGCTAAGATACCTTCTTAACAATAACCAAATTGAGTTTATGAAAAAAGCCTCTGTTATCCGTTATGCTTGCTTTGCACTTATTTTTCATTTTAACAATGCCTATTCCCAAAACTGGCCACAATTGGATCGAACCAGCCAAAGTAAATCCTGTGTGGAATCTCTAAAAATAGCTAAAGCGGTATTTTCATCCTCTGCCTTTTATCTTTATGATCCGCCCGTTTTACCTGAAAACGCCTCAAGCTCTGTCGTTTTAGGTTCCAAAAAACACGATATTTCTGGCGGTGATGCCCTAGAAGCTAACTCTATTTTTGACAAATTGCCTAAAGGCGGGCAAGACCCTCGAAGTGTTTATTGGCAACAGCAAGCAGATGCTGGTTTTCGCCTCGCATTGGTTGAAGATGCCTTTGGATGGCGCGGAGATATTTATACGCTTTACGCTATCAAAGAAGCCATAACAGCCAAGCAATTCATTGCTGAGATCAATACTAATGAAAAATCGCTGGGCTTAACTCCGGTAATTGGTGATCTATGGCGACCACCACTAATTATCCAAGATAAGCCATCCGGTCAACTCTGGGTGATAGATGTGGGGCATCCCGCTGATTTCCTAGGCCATTGGCAAGCGTATGGCCTAGGTGCAGGAGGCTTGAAACCGAGTTGCAAAATTAACTTCCGGCCCGATGCGAAATATGCCACCAATGTATTGCCAAAACCCATCCGTCAATTTGCCAAACTGTTGGATAGTACAATTGGACCGGGCTTAGACGAAGGAACGCTACAATCTACCGCATGGATTCGAATTAAAGTCCAGCATGTGTGGGCAAACATGGCCTTACGTCCTTGGGTATCATACCAACCTTACAATTCTCGGAAAGAGGTCGATGCAGGTTTGTTAGCATGGTCTCAGCATGGAAAATCTTATCTAAAAACTTACCAAGATATTCAGAGAGAATATGTTTTGGCAAAACGATCTTTAGCCAATTATTATCGGAGAAGGTTTCATAAATCGGCTGCTGAAGCTAAAGCACTGGCTGCCGAACAACTAGACCTTGCGTATCGCTCCCACTATACCTTCCACCAAGAGTGAACTTGAAAATATGCGGTATCATAGGATGTGCTGTTCCTAGGGCATAAACGGCACGATGCGCCTCCTATCGTCGGCAAATTCTATAAACTGTAAAAACATCGGAGCCAGCCAATGCTACAAGACCAAATCATTACAGAGCTAAAACAAATCCCTAACGACAAGTTAGCCGAAGTTTACGACTTAATTCATTATTTCCGCATCGGCTTAGCAAGCGAAGGCAACGCTCTACCTAAGCAACGTCCAATCGGTTTGGCAAAAGGTAAATTGCAGATTCCAGCAAACTTTTTTGAACCTTTGCCGGATGATTTGCTTGATGCCTTCGAAGGTAAGTGAATGAAGCTGTTACTGGATACTTGCACTTTCTTGTGGCTAACAACAGATGCCGAGGAGCTAAGCGAACAGGCAAAAGTGTTGTTTAAAAACACTGAAAATCCGGTTTATTTAAGTTGCGTTTCTGTATGGGAGATAGTGGTAAAACATCAATTAGGCAAGTTGCCTTTGCCCGATGAACCGGAAATTTTTATAAAACAGCAGTGCCAGCAACACCTTATCGACATGCTGCCGCTTACCGATAAAGCGGTTTATCACCTCAGTCGTTTACCCAACTTTCATCGCGATCCTTTCGATAAGATGCTGGTGTGTCAAGCTATTGAGCATGGGCTGACTATTTTGACTAGCGACGGATTGATTGCCCAATACCCTGTTAGCACGGTTTGGTAACACAGCCAATAATCAGCCGTCCAGTTTAACTCCATTCTCCTCGCACCATTCCCGTATCGCCCGCGCTTGGGCATTGGCTTGATATTGATGCCATTGATCTAACAAATCATGGTTGTCTAACAGCGATTTATACCTGGCATACGCGCCCGCTGCGAGACAGGAGTCGAGTAGTCCCCAGAAGCGATAGTGCTTGTGTTTTCACGAAGCGTTTTTTGCGTAGTGAAAATGCAGGCTGTCCGAAATCGCGTCGAGTCATTGCGGTAACGATGTCGCCTATCCCCTTGTTGGGTAGGCAGACGAGAGAAGCAGGACGGCTGGGGCAGCCGAAGGCAAGAGCGGTCGCGTGATTTTTGCTGATTGACCGGCACGGAGGCCGAAGCAATCTTTCGCAAAAATAGCGACTCCCTGCTTGTTTCCTGAATATGGTCTGTACTTCGCTTGCCGAATCTGGCAAAAATTCATACACAAACTTCATCACCAAGGGTTTGCCCAAACCAAAGTCGTAATTACTGGGAATCTCCAAATAATCTTCATTGCCAATATCGTCCGGCAAGGCTTCAAAGCCAAAATCCTCGTCAGATTGCCAATAAATCTTGCCCGTGGCTTTATGCAAATATGCTTTATTTTCAAAAGTTGCAACACTAACAAAATCCATCGCATCAATTAATTCGGCTAATTTTATGTTCATGCGTATTCCTTAAGTAACTGGTAATATACCCGCGTAAATTGTAAGTTTATTTTTAGCGATGCAGCCCCTGCTTGGCAACAAGCATTAAACAAAGGCCACGATGATGAACAGCTTCCTGCAAACCCTCGCCGCGCAAAATGGCAACCAAGCCACGCACTTACTCGCAATACTCCGCGCCGTGCAAGCCCGCTACCAGCACATTCCCGAAGCGGCGATAGAGCAGCTAGCCGATTTGCTCAGCATCCCTCGCACGCAAATCCTCGGCGTGGTGGAATTTTACAGTTTCTTGCATTTGCAGCCCAGAGGCTACTACGACATCCTCATCAGTGATTCCATTACCGATCACATGCTCGGCAAGCACGCTATTATGGCTTATCTGGCGGAACGCTTGCAGGTGGCGGTGGGTGCGGTGCGGGCAGATGGTATGGTGAGTTTGGACAACACCTCGTGTACGGGGTTATGCGACCAAGGCCCGGCGGGTTTGGTCAATGGTTTGCCGTTGACGCAGCTAAATAAAAGCAAAATCGACCAGATTACAGAATTGGTCAACACGCAAACACCCCTAGCCAATTGGCCTAGCGAGCTGTTCGCCGTCAGCGACAATATCCAACAAACAGGTTTGTTGCTGGACAAGCCGATTGTCAAAGGCGAAGCCTTACAAGCGACTTTTGCCCGTGGCACACAAGTTACGTTGGCAGAAATCGACCAATCCGGTTTACGCGGACGTGGCGGTGCGGGCTTTAAAACGGCAATGAAATGGCGCTTCTGTTCAGAAGAAGCCGAATCCACGCGCTATGTGGTTTGCAATGCCGACGAAGGTGAGCCTGGAACATTCAAAGACCGCGTCTTGCTGAACAGCTACGCCGATCAAGTGTTTGAAGGCATGACCGTCGCGGCGGCAATTATCGGCGCGAAGCAAGGTTTTATCTATCTGCGCGGCGAATATCTGTTTTTGTTCGAACCCTTGCAAGCCGTCCTGCAACAACGCCGCGACACAGGTTTATTAGGCAACAACATCTTAGGCCAAGACTTTGATTTTGATATTGAAATTTGCCTAGGCGCAGGCGCGTATATTTGCGGCGAAGAATCGGCATTGATTGAATCGCTGGAAGGCAAAATGGGCATCCCGCGCAACCGCCCGCCGTATCCGGTCACCCAAGGCTATTTGGGCAAACCGACCGTGGTCAATAACGTGGAAACTTTTTTGGCAGCAGCGGCGATTGCCGTCCACGGCGGCGACTGGTTTGCTGCCATCGGCACGGACAAATCCAAAGGCACCAAAATCCTCAGCATCAGCGGCGATTGCGCCCGTCCTGGCATTTACGAAGTGCCGTTCGGCAGCACCGTGCAAAGTGTTTTAGACGCTTGCGGTGCAGACGATGTGCTGGGTGTACAAATCGGCGGCCCATCCGGCACGTTTATCGCCAATGATGAATTGCAACGCAAACTGGCCTTTGAAGATTTGGCAACAGGCGGCTCGTTCATCATATTCAACAACACGCGCAACATCTTAGAGATCGTCAACAACTTCACCCACTTCTTCGCCCACGAAAGCTGCGGCTTTTGCACACCTTGCCGCGTCGGTACATCGTTGTTGAAAAAGCAATTGGACAAAATCGTCGAAGGCCACGGTTCGGCAGGCGATGTCGTCGCCTTGGAAGAACTCTGCCAACTGGTGAAAAATTACAGCCACTGCGGCCTAGGCCAAACCGCCGCCAATCCGATACTTTCAACCTTGGAACGCTACCCCGAACTGTATCAAGCGCAGTTGAAAAAAATCAGTTATGAGCCTGGGTTTGATTTGGATGCCGCTTTAGAAACTGCGCGGAGGATGGCGAACCGGATTGATGCGGGGGCGCATTTGGTGCAGGTTGAAGAAGAATAAGCTATAAATATGTACTTAAAGAGCTAAATTGGACTACCGCTGCGAGACAGGAGTCGAGTAGTCCCCAGAAGCGATAGTGCTTGTGTTTTCACGAAGCGTTTTTTGCGTAGTGAAAATGCAGGCTGTCCGAAATCGCGTCGAGTCATTGCGGTAACGATGTCGCCTATCCCCTTGTTGGGTAGGCAGACGAGAGAAGCAGGACGGCTGGGGCAGCCGAAGGCAAGAGCGGTCGCGTGATTTTTGCTGATTGACCGGCACGGAGGCCGAAGCAATCTTTCGCAAAAATAGCGACTCCCTGCATAAACAGTGAATACAAACAATCATAGTATAAATTCGCTCGCAAAAAATATTTCCGATTTGGGAGACCAAACTGTTGATGAAAAACTCGAAACGACTAAAGAAAAGAGAAAGATTACAGTAACAAATTATCAAAATGTAGAAGATTTCATTACTGCAATTAGAAGGTCCAATCCTAAATGGTGGACTAATATCAACAACCAAAACTCAAGTCCATGGGTTTTTCGTGGAGTAGGCGATTCAGAAAATTGGAAACTAATTCCTTCTGCTTGGAGACCGGACAACAGTAACGAATTGCTGCCTTTAATAGAAAAAATATCCATTAAAAATATTCCAATTAGCTTTGATTATGATGATTTGAGAGCTCACCCTCAAAGCCCTTTATTTAGAAAATTTTTTGAATGGGTAGGTGCCGAGCGAGAAGCACTATTTAGATTTGCATATATGGCTAATGAATTAGGATTTAAAATACCCGCTCAATCTTTTCAAAATCGTAACAGCCCTATTCTTTTTAACCAATTACACGAAACTCAAACTGATAATAGCATTGCAGCTATAGCGCAGCATCATGGAATACCCACCCGTCTTTTAGATTGGACATTTGATCCGTTAATTGCAGCTTATTTTGCTGTAAAAAATAAACCTGAAAAATCAAAATCAATTTGTGTTTGGGCTTTAAACACCCAGCTTCTAGCATATCAAAGCAAAGAATCGCTAGACTTTGGTGATATTAAAATTCTTTTGTACCGTTTACAGCGATCAGAAAATCAGTATTTACATCACCAAAGTGGTGTATTAACAGAAATATTTAGCCTTTCAAATTGGCTATTAGATTTTTTTATCCGTTATGGACATTGGCCTTCGCTTGAAGATGTCATCTCAACCAATTCAAATAATTCACCTTCAATTCTTATCGGGCATGAATTGGATTCATCCTATACAGCCGAACTTCTGACTTTTTTAAGTAGGGAAGGAATAAATCAAGCATCACTAATGCCCACACTAGATAACGTTTCAAAAACAGTTAAAGAACATTGGAAAAATTGAATTCATAGGCTCCATAATAAATCGCCATAAAACTCAATCATGATACTCAAGGCCACCGAGGCATAACATGAGCAAAACTATCACCATCGACGGCAAAACCATTCCATTTGAAGACGGGCAAACCATCATGCAAGCGGCGACGGCGGCGGGCGAATACATTCCGCATTTATGCCATCACCCCGAATTTACCCCACACGGTAGTTGCAAGCTGTGCACGGTGAAAGTCAACGGGCGCAACTGTTCGGCCTGCACTTTTCCCGCCGCCGAAGGCCAAGATGTCATCAACAATAGCAAAGAACTAAACGACGACCGCAAAAAAATCACCCAAATGCTATTTGTGGAAGGCAACCATTTTTGCCCGTCTTGCGAAAAAACTGGCAACTGCCAATTACAAGCGGTGGCTTATTATTTGAACATGCTTGACGACCACTTCCCGCTGTTTTACCCGCATCGGGAAATGGATGCTTCGCATCCTGACGTGTTAATCGACCACAACCGCTGCATCTTCTGCACCTTGTGTGTCCGCGCCAGCAACGAGCAGGACGGCAAAGACGTGTTTGGAATTGTCGGAAGAGGCATCAACAAGCATTTAGCGGTCAACTCGGCAAGCGGCTTACTCAAGGACACCGATTTGGACAAAAACGACAAAGCCGCACACATCTGCCCGACCGGAGCGATTTTAATCAAACGCACAGCCTACCAAGTGCCGATAGGTCAGCGCATTTACGACCATCACGAAATAGACGAAGTTAGTTTGGCGGCCTCATCTCTGACAGTCGGAGCAGATCATGGCGAATAAAGTCCGCGTAGCCACCACCTCACTAGCAGGCTGCTTCGGCTGCCACATGTCGTTTTTAGATTTGGACGAACGCCTAGTCGCCCTCGCCGAACATGTCGAATTCGACCGCTCGCCGATCACCGACATCGAACACGCCAGCAACTGCGACATCGGCCTGATAGAAGGTGGCGTATGCAATTCCGAAAACGTCCACACCCTGCGCGAATTCCGCAAAAACTGCAAAATATTGGTCGCGGTCGGCGCTTGTGCAATCAACGGCGGTTTACCTGCGATGCGTAACTTCATCCCGCTGGAAGAATGCTTGAGTGAAGCTTATCTGGACGGCATCGGCGTGGAAAATCCGCAAATCCCCAGCGACATCGAATTGCCATTATTGTTGGACAAAGTCCGCCCGATTCATGAAGTGGTGAAGATTGACTACTACCTGCCCGGCTGTCCGCCATCAGCCGATGTGTTTTGGAAATTTTTGACGGATTTGTTGGAAGGGCGGGAACCGGAATTGGATTATGGGTTGGTGCATTATGATTGATTTGATTCTGTAGCTTGGGAACAAGGGTAAAAAAAATGAACACAGCCCTCGATGTTGAAAAACTCATTCCAGCTTGGCAAATGCTTAGAGCTGTTGCTCCCGTGGCACACATCGAATCCGAAAGCGATTACGCACAGGCCACAGCGTTGCTCAATAGTTTGCTGGATATTGTTTTGGACGATGCCAACCATCCTTTATATTCGCTGGTTTCTGTCGTGGGTGATTTGATCGAGGCGTATGAAATGGATTTTGAGCCGTTGGCTTGAGATATATAAGCGAAAAATTATTTAATAAAAATAAACAAAGCTCTCAATGAAAATAAAGAAAATGGGCGCTATATGAATTTGAGTGGGTAAACAAATTCATATAGCGCCACTAAAAACAATATGAAAGCAATATTTCTGCGCTTGTTTCCGTGAGGCACCGAATTGGTATAGATAAAAGAATCATTGCAATTGCAGGCCGGGGCAGTTTGTAAGACGATGAACATCAACCAAACCGCTTGCACATTCAGCGACAAAGGTGTTGTAGGCATGAAACAAGTTACGTGGATGGGCTGGAAAATAAAATCGGCAGAATGGCGCGTAGATGATTATCAATGTTTGATGACGGCTAAAAAGGTGCGGCTTTTGGCAGTGGAGTGCGTTGTTCTTGATAGGGAATGTGAGGTGATAGACAAAGATGTTTATCAAAACTCAGGGCCTGTTATTAAATTAAATAAACTCAGATATTAATTAGGAGACGAATATGACAACAGAGCGGTTTAAAATTGAAGCCTATATTTAGGTACAGCTTCACATGATTTTTTTGGGTATTAAGAGATTCAAGTGGCGCTATTGTGCAAGAATTGCATGGATTAGCTGTTAACTCTAGTAGCGACCCATAAAATGCCCTTACCATCGGCGCGTTCTACGACAGCCAAAGCACCACCTACGACACCAGTGCGTCCATTGCCAATCTGACCCTTGTGATTTTGGATGCGGGCAACAGCAACAGCAACAGCAACAGCAACAGCAACAGCAACAGCAACAGCAACAGTGACAGTGACAGTGACAGTGACAGTGACAGTGACAGGCAATTGGCGGGTGCAGAGACTAATATCCTGGTCATTTGGTCTGACGCCAACGAAGAAGGTAAGCTGGATACGGGCGAAACCCAAGCCTTGTCCACGTTGGGCATCGCCGTTGCCAGTGCCGACTACGGCTTCTACATCCGTGGCAATGATGTCCGCCCCAGCGACCGTACAGCCCACCCTCCAACCGATAGCTAAAATCCGCAAGGGCTGCCATTCCATGCGGCACAATGTCCTGCCGCCCTTGTTCCAAGGCTGTCATTGCATGCTTATGCTATTTTGGATAAGAGGTTAGGTTTTTATAAAACTGACATATAAAGCAGATAGCCTTGCGCTGAAAACAGGTGGCGCATCAATCGGGATATACGAACGATGCAATTCATACCTCAACGCACACTACATTAGCGCGTTATAGGTTTATCCGCGTCCATAGAGAATTGAAATGTCCAAATCCAGAACCTTGTTAGCGTCAATTGCCTCAGTCTTATTAAGCTTTTATTGCGCATTAACTGGTTGTGTAGGTCAAAGCACCAGTGAATGCAATCTTCCTGTTCCACCAATTCGGTTGCCGTTTGCCGTACAAAATAAGGGGGCTAAAATTGAAACGGAATTATTGATAATTGAAGAGAAAGAATACATATTCCAGCTTAGTTTCATTTTTAAAGAAAATAATGAATTAGATCGGGCGCGGTTAAAAAAATTAGTAGGAGAAACTATGCAAGACCAGGGTGGCGATCCGAGCATTCCAATTTCGCTGCGTTTAAAAATCAGCAGCTTCAGTGTTAATAATGAAAGCTTTGTTTATGATCAAGAACTAAGTAAGTTTTGGCTGATTTCATGGGGGGCTGATAGCTTTGAAAAACGCATTGTAGGTGTGAAATTAAAACCCGGACATTATCGAATAAACGTTGAAAGTCTAAATGACATCCCTAAATTAATTGGAACGTCAGTTTTTTTTACTATGGCTTACAGTAATAGGCTATAAATTTAAATTAATTAAAATAAAAAAATAAGGATACAAAATGCCGCAACTAATAATCAATATCGAATCAGCAGGTACTCCTCTTATTAATGGAAATAAATAAAATGTTGGTCATATGTTATTTTTGGTAACTGACAGTTCTGGAATACATCATGATTTTGGTTTTGCACCTAAATTTGGAGCTGTTGGTATAGAACGCCTGTTTGGATCAGGTAGCGTTAATCCTGATGGCGAAGATGACCCATATTACCTAGGCTCAAGTGACTACAGCAAAACCATTCAAATCACCCAAGACCAGTATGGCAAGCTGATGGCCTTTGGCAGTAATCCAACCGATTTTGGTTTTAGTCTACGATATAATGTCCTTACTAACAGCTGCATCAACTTTGTTTGGGAGGCATTGTCAGTTGCAGGATTAACCCCGTCTGGTTTTCAAGGGTTCTATTGGCCTTGGGAAAACAGTTTGTTGGTGCCGATATTTGTCGCTGGCGAGGACGTATCCGACTTGTTTGAAGATTTTGTCACCACGGCATTCGATGCAGTTGATGGTGTCGCATCCGCCCTTTCTGAAGCCGCTGATGCGTTGGGCGACTTTTTCGATCGGCAGCTTGGTCAAAACACGGGAAATTTAGTGAATGTTTTCAATCTTGAGCGAGACATTTTCGTTAGTTTCGACCAAGGGTTGTTTGGACAACCAGCTTATAATGGCTTTACCCAAAGCTTGTCTGATTGGTTAGTTGGCTCCTCTTCAACTCTCCTGCCTAGCTTCCAAAACTACAACTTCGGCCTAAACTTCAACACCCCCATCGGCGCGTTCAACGACAGCCAAAGCACCACCTACGACACCAGCACCTCCATTGCCAACCTGACCCCAGTGCTGCTGGACGCGGGCAACAGCGGGCTGAGCGTTGCGCTGCTTAATGCCCGTGACAGCAACGGTGACGGGCAATTGGTGGGTGTCGAGACTAATAGTCTAATCCTTTGGTCTTACGTCAACGAAGACGGTAAGCTGGATACGGGCGAACCCCAAGCCTTGTCAGTGTTGGGCATCGCCGTTGTCAGTTCCGACTACGGCTTCTACACCCGTGGCAATGATGTCCGCCCCAACGAACCCTTACAGCCCACCCTCGCGGCTGTTGCTACGCCCGCCAGTCCGCAATGCGCTATTGCTCGGCATAAAAACATCCACCATTTGTTAAGTTGTTTTTTATACATATTGCTTGCCAATGTTTATAAAAAACAACATGAAACAAAACAAGCCCCCGCTAACCGATAGCTAAAATCCGCAAGGGCTGCCATTCCGTGCGGCACAATGTCCTGCTGCCCTTGTTCCAAGGCTGTCATTGCATGCTTATGCTGTTTTGGATAAGAGGTTAGGTTTTCATAAAGTTGACATATAAAGCAGATAGCTTTGCGCTGAAAACAGGTGGGCGAATACGGGGGGCGTGCCTTCTAATGCTGGTACATCTTTCGATGTACCTTATTGGGTTGAGAATTTTTATAAAAACAAAATATATTTAACGAATTGGAAAGCTTGGCAGTATTAACTATTGGTAAATAACAACCTATTAGAGATTGAACATGAGCGAACGTAATTTAACCTTTGGCGAAATTAACATGCTACGCACTTATCGATGACAACATTATCCAGAATAATTTCAAATTTTGTCGCTGATAAAGAAGCTCCAGTCCTAGACTGGTTTTAAATTATGGCTACTAGGTAAATAAGAGTCCGTAGCACCATTTCTAGACTACTTGCCTTTTTAACTAGCCTGACGAGGAGAAATGTTAAACGATATGACATTAGTGTATTTATATTTAATACTGTCAATAATTATGTATTTAGCTCATGTTTGCTTGTTATTACATATTGCTTGGCTACGAAAAAAAGGGATTTATCCAAAGGCGGGTTTTGAAAGCCTAGATGATGTTAAAAAACTGTTGAAAGCAAATAAATCTATTTTGGCATTAAGGTGTTATAGAGCAATTAACCCAGAGACGAGTTTGAAAGTAGCGAAAGACAAACTTTTGGCTATTCGGTCAAAAATATAAACAAAAATCAATCTTAAAATAACTTGGAGGAAAAAATATCTGATTTTGAAACCTATTTTAACGAGAATATGCAAGCTTTAGGTGTGCCAACTCTAAACTCTCTTTATCTTACCTTAGCAGGAACAAATGCTGCTGCTGGAACTATTGCTGGTATTATTGAAAAATACGGAGCAAGAGTAACTGTGGCAGAGCTTATTGGAGCGGGTCTGATAACCGAGTATTCTCAAGTTTTTGGCGGTGCATTAGCATCTTATTATCTAGGTTCAGTGGTTGCCAGCGCAGCAGTAGCAACTGGACGAGTATTGTCTGGCGGCACCTCGTTAGCAGATGTTTTTTACGATGTAACAGTTTTAGATAAGCAGGCTTACAAACTTCACAACAACGGCTTGTTTAATGACAATCAATTTAACCAAGTGATGAATTTGGCATCAGGCTTGATGTTATCAAGTGGGAGTCTTTCAAGTGCTTTCCAAAACTACAACTTCGGCCTAACCTTCAACACCCCCATCGGCGCGTTCTACGATAGCCAAAGCACCGCCTACGACACCAGCGCGTCCATTGCCAACCTGACCCCGGTGCTATTGGATGCGGGCAACGGCAACAGCGGCCTTAGCGTTGCGCTGCTTAACGCCCGTGACAGCAATGGTGACGGGCAATTGGCGGGTTCAGAGACTAACAGTCTGGTCTTTTGGTCGGACGCCAACGAAGACGGTAAGCTGGATGCGGGCGAAACCCAAGCCTTGTCCGCGTTGGGCATCGCCGTTGCCAGTGCCGACTACGGCTTCTACACCCGTGGCAATGATGTCCGCCCCAGCGAACCCTTACAGCCCACCCTCGCGGCTGTTGCTGCGCCCGCCAGTCCGGCGGATCCGGTGGTACCGGATAGCCGCTACCGATACTTAAGGGACAACGACAACGCCTTTTTCAAAAAAAATGCTTATGGTCAGGTATTCGTCATGAGTTACAGTTCCTCCGATGTCAAAGTCTCCAAGGATGAGCAATATATTGTCGGCACCGACGGAGCCGATAGTTTCGGACTTAGCTTTTTGCGGAATTCTTTGTTTGATCCGCAAAAGGTCATCGGCTTGTTGGGCGGGGGCGGCGATGACTTTATAAGGGGTACAGACACTGCCGACCTATCTTGGGCGGGCAGCCAAGCTAAACTGAACGACACTATTTGGGGTGGCGACGGCAACGACACCGCCTTGGGTTATGCTGGCGACGACAGCCTTTATGGTGAGGCGGGCGATGACTTTTTGTTGGGCGGGTCTAACAACGACCTGGTCATCGGTGGTATCGGCAACGATTATCTATGGGGCGATGAAGACAGCGATACCTTGTACGGTGGTGACGGTGCAGATCAATTGGTGGGTGACACTGGATATGCCGCAGCCACTACGGGTGGGGTGGATAGCCTGTATGGCGGCTTGGGTGATGACACCTTGTTCGGTGAACGGGGTGCGGATAATTTGTTCGGCGGAGCGGGAAATGATGAGCTGCAAGGTGGCTTCGATAATGACAAACTGTCCGGTGAAGACGGTAATGACCGGCTGTTCGGACAAACCGGCGATGATACCGTGTGGGGCGGCGAAGGTAATGATGTGTTGGTTGGCTTTACCGCCAGCAATGAAACCAAACAAACATTGCTGGCAGGCGAAACCGACAACGACATTTTGTATGGTGATGGTGGTAATGACAACTTATTTGGCGATTGGGGCAATGACACCTTGGATGGCGGCAGCGGCAACGATTTGATAGATGGAGGAGTTGGCAATGATAAGGTGTTTGGCAGCGGTGGCAACGACCAGTTGACTGGTGGTGATGGCAACGATCAACTGCTGGGCGGGGCGGGTGAAGACAAGCTGTTCGGCGAAACGGGCAACGACAAGCTCTGGGGCGGTGACGGCGATGACATGTTGATGGGTTTTACTGCCAGCAACACAACTAAGCAAACTTTAGCGGTCGGTGAAACAGACGACGACTGGTTGTATGGTGGCAATGGCAACGATTTGATGATTGCTGGCCTAGGCAATGACAACCTGTTTGGAGAGGCTGGTGTCGACGAACTACAAGGTGGGGACGGCAATGACAAGCTTTATGGCGGTGCTGGCGACGACCATTTGTTCGGGCAGGTGGGTAACGATGTACTGTATGGTGGTGACGGTGATGATGTGTTGGTGGGATTTACCGCTTCCAACGAGAGCAAGCAAAGCTTGGTGGCGGGAGAGTCTGATAATGATTGGCTCTATGGGGGGGCAGGCCAAGATTTACTGTTGGGCAGCGAAGGCAATGATTATCTGGACGGCGGTGCCGGTGCAGATGACATGCAAGGTGGCAACGGTAGCGATGTTTATATTGTCAATAGCGTCAACGACAGCATTGCAGAAGCGGCAGGGGCCGGTTACGACACGGTAATCAGCAGCTGCAATTATTTGCTCAACCAAAATATTGAGAAGCTGCGTTTGTTGGACGGGCTGTCTATCCATGGCACGGGCAACGCCTTGGACAATAAGATCATCGGCAATAATGAAGACAATATCCTTGATGGTGTGACGGGTGCCGATACCTTGATTGGGGAAAAGGGGGACGACACCTATTATGTCGACAATGTTGGCGATCAAGTGGTTGAGCAAGCAGGCGAAGGGCTGGACAGGGTACAAAGTTCAATTAGCTATACGTTGGCGGAAAATGCCGAAGATTTGGTGTTGCTGGATTTTTCCAAACCGGAATCGGGTTTGGTCGATGGTGCTGGCGTGCTGGTGTACGGTTATCCTAAAAGGAATGAACTGGATTATAGTCAAGGCGATGCCTTGGCTGATTATTTGGGCACTTGTGCGTTAACTGCCATTTCCAACATCATGGTCCAAGCCGGAAAGCCCAGTACAGAAGCTGATATTATCCAATTGGCGATCAATAATGATTGGGCTTTGAGTGACCCCAATTTGCCTGCTTATGAACGCGGCGGCTCAACGTCTGCGGATCAGCAAGCCATCTTGGACTCACTTGGATTACGTAACGATTTGCTGTCGGGTTATCGGGAGCAAGGTTTGGCCAACTTGGTGATGAGCGGGCGCGCTGTAATTTTAGGAGTTAACGCCGGCAAATTATGGGGCGAGCCGGATTACATTGATGGTGGCGCGGTGAACCATGCCATTACCATCACCGGCGCTGTTTACAACAACAGTGGCGATGCCAATCAAGGCCAATTGATGGGCTTTTTCATAGCCGACTCCGGGCGGCGCAAGGTCAACGATATGAACCGGTTTGTTGCTGTAGATACCCTTAAGGCAGCCGCCAATGTGCCGGGGGCTTACGCTATCTACACTTTAGAACCCTTGAAGCTGTGGGACGAAGACCTCACTGGTACGGGCAATGCGGGTGATAATACCCTTATTGGCAACCGTGGTAACAATAACTTGAGTGGCGGTGACGGCAATGATTCTTTATCCGGCGGTGCAGGCAACGACAACCTAGTTGGCGGGGCCGGTGCTGACAGCATGAATGGCGGTGAGGGCGATGATGTCTTTATGGTGGACAATACTTCCGACACGGTAAAAGAAGCTGCTGATGAAGGCTTCGATATTGTCAGATCATCGGTTAGCTTTACGATAAAGGCTTATGTTGAGCAGCTGGAATTGCTCGGCAGCGGCAATATTAATGGTACGGGCAGTGCCTTGTCTGATCTTATTATTGGCAACGACGGCAATAATGTGCTTAATGGTGGCGGAGATGTTGACGAGTTGCGTGGCGGTTTGGGTGATGATACTTATGTGGTCAACAAGAGCCAGGATTTGGTGGTGGAAAATGCCAATGAGGGTAATGATTCTATACAAAGCGTAGTCAGTTACGTGCTGCCGCAGAATGTTGACAGCTTAACCCTAACCGGCAATCTGACCATTAACGGTACAGGCAATGCCTTAAACAATACCTTGGTTGGCAATGCAGCGGCAAACATTCTCAATGGAGGAACGGGAGCCGATGTGCTTATCGGAGGTTTGGGTAACGACCGTTTGTTAGGCGGGGCGGGGGCTGATATTTTCCGATTTGATGCCATGCTTGCCGACAATGTGGACACGCTTTCTGACTTTTCTGTTACTGATGACATCATCGAGCTGGATAACGCGGTCTTCAGCAAATTGACCACATTGGGAGCATTGTCTTCCGGTCGGTTTGTTAATGCCCCGTCAGCGGCAGATGCCAATGACTATATTGTTTACAATTCCAGTTCAGGGGCGTTGTATTATGATGCTGATGGCAATGGTGTACAGGCGGCGGTGCAAATAGCGCAGATGGGAACGGGCCTTGCCATGAGCCATTTAGATTTTGTCGTGATTTAGGTAATTGATAATACGAATCCGACACAGATGCCAGTCAATGCGTAGGATGGGCTGACGACAGGAAGCCCATCAATCAGAGCAAACGATGGGCTTCCCTACGCTCAACCCATCCTACAACCAATCAATGTTACACAGCCCCAACCGAGAACCGCCATGTACGAACATTTAGAAACCGCCGAAAATCGTGACACTTTAAAACGGGTCGTTGTCGATCCGGTCTCGCGCGTTGAAGGCCACGGCAAAGTGACGTTGTTATTGGACGCAGACAACAAAGTTCAGCAGGCGCGTTTGCACATCGTTGAATTCCGTGGCTTTGAGCGTTTCATCCAAGGTCGTCCGTATTGGGAATTGCCCGTGCTAGTGCAACGGCTGTGCGGAATTTGTCCGGTCAGCCATCATTTGGCGGCGGCGAAGGCGATTGACCAATTGGTGGGGGTTGATCCTGAAAATCTGCCCGTATCTGCCGACAAACTGCGCCGTCTTTTGCATTTCGGGCAAGTGTTGCAATCGCACGCGCTGCATTTTTTCCATCTTTCCAGCCCCGATTTATTGTTCGGTTTTGAAAGCGATATCGGCAAACGTAATATCATCGCGGTGTTGTCTGATTTTCCCGATATTGGTTTACAAGGCGTGAAGCTGCGTAAATACGGGCAGGAAGTGATCCGCATGGTGTCCGGCAAACGTATCCACGGCACGGGCGCGATTGCTGGCGGCATGAACAAGCACCTGAGCAAAGAAGAGCGCGATTATTTGCTGGCGGATATTGACCAAATTATTGAATGGTCTGCCGCGTCTGTGGCTTTAATCAAAAAAGTCCATTGCGCCAATTTGCCTTATTACGATGACTTTGCCACCATCCGCACGAATTATTTAGGCTTAGTGAAGCCAGGCGGCGCGTTGGAGTTGTATCACGGCGGCATTCGCGCCAAGACGGCGGCGGGCGAAACGATTACCGATCATTTTGATTACTGCAATTACAATGACCTGATCCACGAAGAAGTTCGGTCGTGGACGTATATGAAATTTCCTTATCTGCTTTCACAAGGTAAGGAGGAAGGTTGGTATCGCGTTGGGCCTTTGGCGCGGGTGAATAACTGCGATTATATCAACACGCCTTTAGCAGAAGCGGCGCGTATCGAATTTAAAGCCCATAGTGGTGAGGCTATGGTACACAGCACTTTAGCCTTCCATTGGGCGCGTTTGATTGAAGTGCTGCACTGCGCAGAAAGCATCAAAGAACTGTTGCACGATGCCGATTTGCTCGGTGGCGAGCTGGTCGCACAAGGCGAGAAACGTTACGAAGGCATCGGCGTGATTGAAGCGCCGCGCGGCACGCTGTTCCACCATTACCAAGTCGATGACAACGACATCGTCACCAAAGCCAATCTGATCGTGTCCACCACCAGCAATAACCAAGCGATGAACGAATCGGTGCGGCAAGTGGCGGCGGAATATTTGTCAGGCCGCGAATTGACCGAACCCTTGCTTAACAATTTGGAAGTGGCGATACGCGCCTACGATCCGTGCCTCTCCTGCGCCACCCATGCGGTCGGCAAAATGCCTTTGCAATTGGAATTACGCGATGTGGACGGCGTATTGATTGATAAATTGATTAAACACGATACTGGCGACATTGAGCGTGTTTGAGAAAACTGTCGATGCTATTGGAGAAGCCTGTCCACAAATGTTGGGGTTCGTTCCTCACCCCAACCTACACAAACCCGTGCTGGTTTTTGGCTACGGGAACTTAAGCCGTGGCGATGATGCCTTAGGTCCGTTGCTGTTGGAAGCCATAGAGCGCAGCCCAAAGCCGATTTTGGACTCAATAGAAATACTCACCGATTTTCAATTGCAAATCGAACACGCGCTGGATTTGGAAAACCGTGATTTGGTGTTGTTTGTTGATGCCTCTATGAATTGCACCAATACTTTCGATTTTGCCGAACTGATCCCCGCCAAAGATAACAGCTACACCACCCACGCCATGAGTCCAGCGGCAGTGTTGGCGGTTTACGCAAACATCAAAAAACAAACACCCCCACCGAGTTTTTTGTTAAGCATTAAAGGCGAGTCGTTTGAATTGGGTGAAGATTTGAGTGCGGCGGCGGTGGAGCATCTGCAGGCTGCGATGGGGTTTATTGAGAAGCTATTGGCTGATTTGAATGTGTTGGCTTGGCGAAAGTATTTGTAGGTTGGGGTGAGGTACGAACCCCAACGCATCGATCCAATGCTAAGCGTTGGGGTTCGTACCTCACCCCAACCTACTGATCGTATAAAAACTTATGCACGAACTCTCCTTGCTCGAAAACGTCCGTGAAATTTTGGAAGACCACGCCATCAGCCAGCATTTTTCCAAAGTCAACCAAGTCACTTTAGCGGTCGGCAAGTTGTCGTGTGTAGAACTGGAAGCCTTGCGCTTTGGTTTTGATGTGGTGATGAAAGGTTCGCTGGCGGAAAATGCCGAATTAATCATCACCGAATTACCTGGTTTGGGCGAATGCCGTCAATGCCAGCAACAAAGCAAATTGCTCAATTTGTACGATCCGTGTCCGTATTGCGGCAGCCCGCAAGTGACTGTACTGCAAGGTACGGAAATGAAAATTAAAGATTTACTGGTCAGTTAAAGGAAAAATTATGTGCGGAATATGCGGTTGCGGACAAGAACACCCAGACAGCACCGGCAAATTTAAGCTAGTGACCGGACACGTCCATCCCGTGCTAAGCACAGGTCATCACCACCCACCGCTGGACAACGCGCGGCTGGTGCAAGTCGAACAAGATTTGCTCAGCAAAAACAACGCCTATGCCGCACAAAACCGTCATTTTTTCCAAGAAGACAATATCTTCGTCTTAAATTTGGTGTCCAGTCCCGGCGCGGGCAAAACCACTTTGCTGGTGGAAACCATCAAACGCTTGAAAGGCTGTTTCCCCATTGCCGTCATTGAAGGCGACCAGCAAACTGAACACGATGCCGATAAAATCCGCGCCACGGGCGTTCCGGCTTTGCAAATCAACACCGGACGCGCCTGCCATTTGGACGCACAGGGCATTGGTCATGCGGTGATGCAATTGGCGGTGCAGCCGAACAGTTTGTTGGTGATTGAAAACGTCGGCAATTTGGTCTGCCCGTCGTCGTTTGATTTGGGCGAGGCGCATAAAGTGGTGGTGTTGTCGGTAACGGAAGGCGACGACAAGCCGCTGAAATATCCTGATATGTTCCATGCGGCGGATGTGATGGTGCTTAACAAAATCGACTTGCTGCCGTATGTCGATTTTGATGTGCAGCGTTGTTTGGATTTTGCCAGACAGGTGAATCCAAATTTGCAGGTGATCCAGTTGTCTGCAACCAAGGGCGATAATCTTGGCGAATGGACGGATTGGTTATTGGCAAACGTGCAGGCCGATACCGCCATGCCGGATTGGGCTCTGCATAAACACGAAGATTCCGCACGCCCTTAAGCGATTACTTTGTTATCATCGTGATTTTAATGAGGAGCTACCATGCACATAATTAGACAAAAAATCACCCACATTCTGGCGTTTTCCTTGTTGGCAAGTGTTTGTTCGTTTAGCAACTTGGCGCTTGCCGAAGCCGAACACGGCGACGCCCATCATGCCCAAAACAGCCTTGATTGGCCGGGTTTGTACTACGGCTTCCTGCCTTGCGACGATTGCAACGGCGTAAAAACCACCTTGGCGCTTAACCAAAACGGCAGTTATGTGTTAATCACCCAGTACATTGGTAGGTCTGAGCGTGAGTTTGTTGAAAAAGGCAAATTCTCTTGGGGTGATAAGAGCGACACCATCGTCTTGACGCCACGTAACAAACCCGCCGCCCAGCAATATTTTGTTGGCGAAAACATGCTGGTGCAGTTGGATAAAAACGGCAACCGCGTAACCGGCAAACTAGGCGACCGATATATTTTACGTAGAAACGACGTCACCAAACCCACCACGCAACACGCCGGCCATTAAACCGCCGCGCGGCGGCCTTGTCCGCTGCCATAAAAAATGGCCTAGGGCTTGATGCCAAAGGCCATTTGCACACGAATCCCCATCCGCCCGTTCAATCGGTTTTTTGTTTTAACCGGTTTAATCTTCTCTTGGTCTTTTCAAGCATGACGTTTTGGCGTTCATGCGCCCATAAATCCATTGCCGTTGCCAGCGGAATTTGTTGATGGCTGACCAGTTCACACAAGCCTTGGCGCAACGCAACCAGCCGGACAATGCTGGTGTTGCTGAGGTTGTTCGCCAGCAAATCGGCAAATTGTTTTTGGTTGGCGTCATCTAGGCAAAAATTGGGGTTGGGCGCGCTTGGGTTTGCGCTAGCCAACATCGGTAATGCGCACAGCAATACCAGCACGCCATGCCTTATTGTTTTGAAATACATCCTTTTCTTCCTGTTGAATGAGCGGACTGCCGCTGTATTGGCAAGCCATCCGCGCTAAGCGACTAAAACCCTATTCTACAAGAATTAACGGCTTACCGATGCCTGAAGCGCGGCAGCTTGCCGTTGGGTTTAAGCTGAAGCAATGGTTGAAATACGCCAGCAACTAAGGTTTTTTTCAGCCAATGGTTTCTGGTTTTTGTTTTTTATGTAAGGCATCTTATTGATTTTATTTTGTATTTTTTGATGGCACAAAAAAAGCATAGGCGAATAGGCAAAAGCCAATTTGTTGCATGGGCTTTTTGCACAACCATTTGGATGACCAAAGGAGAATCGACTATGAAAAAAACCTTACCCAAAATTGCGGCTTACACCGCATCCATCATCATTTCATCACTGCCATTTGCCATCGACTTTGCCGAAGCCGATGACAAGGTACAAAAATATCCGGCATCGATGGTCAGCCTTCCCCTCGCGCCTAAAATCGGCAAGCTGAAAGTGCTGGCGGAAAAATCGCAGCAAATAGCCAACGAAGCCACCGAGGTTTTGGATGGCACAGAGCAGGCGCTGGGCGCATTGTTGAAAGGCAACGCCCCCAAAGCCGCCGGAATTTTGCAGCAAGTTTCTGGAAAACTGGACGTTTTAACCGCTAAAAATCCTAACCTCGCCAGCATTCCGGCAAGCGTCATGGTCAGGATTGAGGAATATGTGGGCGATGAGGACGATGTCAAAAAAACCTTGGACACCCTGGATGATTTGTTTGAAGACGGCAAAATCCAAGCGGCTAGGGAATTGATAAGCAAATTGTCCAGTGAAATGGACATTACCACCACCCGCATTCCGTTGGCGCTATACCCTTCTGGCATTCATAACGCCTTGGTTTTGGCGAATGCAGGCAATAACGACGCGGCGGCGGATGTCTTGAATGCGCTGTTGGGCAGTGTTGAGACGATAACCGAAATTATGCCTTTGCCGGTGCTGCGGGCGGAAGAATTCCTGACGTTAGCGTCGGAACAGGAACACAAACAAGATTTGTCGAAACAAGCCGTCCGCGACCAAATCATCAATGACATCGATGCCGCCAAAAGCCAGTTGAAATTAGCCATCTTGTTGGGTTACGGCAGTAAGGAAGATTACCGCGAACTTTACCAAGCCATGGATGACATGAAGGCGGCGATAAACTCGGCGGGATCGCAAGCCGCATGGGAAAACATCAAGCGCTCAGTGGCGGCGTTAAAAGACAAGTTGACCCTTTCTAAAACCAACAAGAAATAACGGGATGGGGAATGCGCGGCATCCCTCGGATTTAGCAGCGGGCAGGGTATTGAAATGGGACGGTTTGTGCGCATGACGGGAATGGTTTTATGGGTGGCGGTCGTGGCGGCTTTTGTTGGTCTCAGGCCGATGTCGGGTCATTTTTTGGACTATTGGCTTTGGAAATGGACAACGCCCACCGCCCTGCAAACAGGCCATATCGAATCGAAGGGCGCGCACATCCATTACGTCGTTTATGGGCAAGGCGAGCCTGTGCTGCTGTTGCATGGCGGGTTGAGCAACAAACTGAGCTGGTTTTCGCAAATTCCGTGGTTGGTGGCTGCCGGACGGCGCGTTGTGTTGGTGGATACGCGCGGGCATGGCGATTCGACATCCGGAAATGCTGGCCTGAATTATCAGGTTTTCGCTAAGGATGCTTTGTTGGTTTTGGACCACTTGGGCATTACCTCCACGGATATTGTCGGCTGGAGTGACGGCGGCATTACTGCGCTAATGCTGGGATTGGAAGCCCCGCAACGTGTCCGCCGGATTGTTGCCATCAGTGCCAATTTCAATCCATCGGGCGTCAAACCGGAAGCGCCGTCGGCTTCGGGTCAAGCAACGCAAGTTTGGCAAACAACAATCAGCCCTTGGTTCCGGGGTTGGTGGTCGGGGGCAGGGGAAAGGCATCCGGCTTTGGAGGCTGAAATCAAGGCTTTGTGGCGCATCGCGCCGCAGCTTGAACAGACCCATTTACGCGCCATTACCGCGCCGACTTTAGTCATTGTTGGCGAAGACGACATGATTGACTTAAAGCATTCAAGCGAATTGGCAAGCGGGCTAGCCAACGGCAAGTTGGCGTTGGTTTCAGGTGCAGGCCATGCCGCCCCGATTACCCATGCCTTAGCCATCAACCAATTAATCGCGGCGTTTCTGAAAATTAAATTGCCGCCTCGTTTATGAACCCAATAAGGCTCTTGTTTTTATGAGAAAAAAACATCTCTTCATCGGCCTGTTGCTGGCTTTGGCGGCTTTCGCAGTTGGCCTTTTGAAAAACCAGCCACCTGTGCTGAACAGCATTAGCCGTTTGCCAAATTTTGGCGAAGTGGCGATCGCCAAGCCTTTATGGGGATCGCAAGGTTTCGTGGTGGTTTTTGCCGACACGCAAAAATACCCCGCTGCCGCTTTGGGGCAACGCTTGGCGCGTATCGGCATGACGGTGGCGGTGGTTGACACGCAAGCCTATTTTAAGCGCTTCAGCACGGCAACCGGTGTTTGCTTGGATGCCACACAAGTCGCCACCGCGATTGCCGGTTTGGCAGAACAATTGCGGTTATCCGCCAACACCCCGACCGTTGTTGCCGGTATTTCCAATGGCGCATTGCTGCCGTTCCTGAATGCCCAAGCCAATGCTGTCCGCGCAGCGACAAATTTGGCGGTCGA
Source organism: Methylosoma difficile (assembly GCF_054657615.1). Classification (NCBI taxonomy): domain Bacteria; kingdom Pseudomonadati; phylum Pseudomonadota; class Gammaproteobacteria; order Methylococcales; family Methylococcaceae; genus Methylosoma; species Methylosoma difficile. The sequence continues at coordinate 896,657 of NZ_BAAHYJ010000001.1, forward strand.
TTTTTCCGTCAACGTCCCAGACGGTTTGCTTTTATGTGCGCCTTTAACGGCACAAGACCCAAATCAGAAAACGCTTTTACTGCCCCAGCCCAACTTTTCAGGCCATTGGCGGGCGGTGTGGACAGACCAACCGCCTGAGGCAACCGCTGTTTTCATCAAAACCTTAGGTAATGTAGAAACACAGATTGCCGCTTACGATACGCCGCTCGATGGGGTGCTGGCGGATGAACTCAACAATTGGCAAGGGCATAGCACGCTAGCATCTCCGCCGATGCCGATGGTGGACGTACCGGCAGCCCAAGCCCGCGAGACCTTGACGATTTTTTATTCGGGCGACGGTGGTTGGCGCGATTTGGATAGGACCATCGCAGGGGAAATGGCTGCGTTGAATTATCCGGTGGCGGGCGTCGATGTGCTGCGCTATTTCTGGGAACGGAAAACACCTGAACAGGCCGCTGCCGATTTGTCGGCAACGATGGCTTATTACCGAAAAAACCGCCACGTCAAAGCGTTTGTGTTGGCGGGCTATTCCTTCGGTGCGGACATCTTGCCCGCCGTTTACCAGCGGCTTCCACAAGCCGATAAAGACAGCGTGAGCCTATTGGTGCTTTTGGCACTGGCGAAAAATGCCGATTTTGAAATCCATGTTTCAGGTTGGTTAGGACAAAATGCCGGTGAATTGCCGCAAGCACCGGAGTTGGCGCAAATCCCCAAAACTAAAATCTTGTGCATTTACGGAAAAGAAGAAATTGCCGAAACGGCTTGTACAGATTTGCAGCAAACCGCCGCCGATATTTTGGAACTGCCCGGCGGGCATCATTTCGACCAAGACTATCCCAAACTCACCCAGCAAATCTTAAATGTCTACCGGCAGCACGGTATTGATTAAAGGTCCGACAACAGGAGTTTTTTTGCCTATGAACAGCGAATTTAGCCAAGTTTTTCAAAAAGCCGCGCAGTTGTTGCCAATCATCTTGTTCGCCTGTGCGCTTTACATGGTTCATAGCCAATTGAAAGCCCATAGTTTGGGCGACATTCTGGGCTTATTGACCGCCATGCCATTGCCCATGATGGCGGCGGCCTTTGCGTTAACGGTCGTCAATTACTTGGTATTGGCAGGCTATGATTGGCTGGCCTTGCGTTTTACCGGATACCGGCAAATCCCGTTGCCGAAAATGCTGGCTGCCGCACTCATCAGCTATTCGATCAGCAACAATACCGGTCACGCTTGGGCGGCGGGCGGTTCGGTGCGTTATCGGTTTTATTCAAAATGGGGTGTGCAGGGCTGGGATATTATAAAAATATCGCTTTTCCAAACTGTGACGTATTTGTTGGGGGCTTTAAGCTTGGGGTTGGTGGGTAGTTTGCTGTTGCCCCATTATTTGTCCAGCCAAGTCACTGAGCCGCCAGTGATCCATTGGGTGAGTGGGGTTTGTGCCATGACTTTGTTGGCCTACTGGCTGGCGATCTTTTTATGGCGCAAGCCCATCATGTTGAAAGGTTTTGAGCTGACCTTGCCTTCACCCGCCATGACCTTGGCGCAAACGCTGGTGTCGGGCATCGATGTGGTACTGTCGTCACTGGTGTTATGGGTTTTGCTGCTGGGCAAGGTGGATATTGGCATTGGCGCATTCCTGGTGGTATTTGTGGTCGCGCAGGTTGTCGGCGTTATCAGCCAAGTGCCGGGCGGCATCGGCGTGTTCGAAAGCGCATTTCTTTGGCTGATGTCCGATATAGAAACAACCGACCAGCATTTGCTGTTGATTGGCGCGTTGTTGTTGTATCGGATCATTTACTATTTTCTGCCTTTGCTGTTGGCAGGCATCGGCTTGTTGGTTTATGAGCTGGGTCATCGCGCCCTGTTGCTTGCCGAAAGTGCCGATACCGTAAAGCGTCTGTTATCAGCGGTCATACCGCAGCTGTATTCCTTATTGCTGCTGCTGGCGGGCGGGCTTTTGCTGGTCTCCGGATCAATCCCCGCCAATTCGCAGGCAATGGCTTGGCTGTGCGGGTTGTTGCCTTTGCCGGTTATAGAACTGTCGCATTTGGCGGGCAGTTTGATTGGTTTACTGCTGTTGTTTTTGGCGCGAGGCATCCGGCTTAAGATGGATGCCGCGTGGTATGCCAGTTTGTTGCTGCTGGGCTTGGGCATTCTGTCGGCGTTGCTGAAAGGCTTTGATTGGCGCGAAGCCTTGGTTTTGTCGGTCATTTTCCTGATGTTATTGCCAACCCGCAGCCATTTCCACTACCGGTCGTCATTGCTGCACATGCCTTTCTCAACGTCTTGGCTGATGACGGTGCTGATGGTGTTGGCGGGTTCTGTTTGGTTGGGTTTTTTTGCTTATCAGGATGTTGAATACGCCGACCAACTCTGGTGGCAGTTTTCGTATGAAGGTGACGCGCCACGTTTTTTGCGGGCATGGTTGATTCTGACCGTGGTCATGGTGGTTTTTTGTTTGTCGCGCTTGTTGCGGGTTGCGCCGCCGCCGGCATTCAGCAAACCGTCAGAAGCCGAACTGGATGAAGCGCAGCACTTAATCAAAAACAGCCAGCAAACCCAAGGTTATCTGGCGTTGCTAGGCGACAAGCACTTATTTTGGAATGCTGATCGCAACGCCTTCATTATGTATGCAACAAGCCCGCAGTTTTGGATTGCCATGGGCGATCCGGTCGGTGAGCTGTCCGCTTTTGAAGAATTGCTTTGGGATTTTATTGAGCAGGCCGACCGCTATGGTGCCAAAGCCGTGTTTTACCAAGTCAGCCCGGAATGCTTGCCGCATTATTTGGATTTGGGCTTGTCCTTGTTCAAGCTTGGCGAAGAGGCGCGGGTTGATTTGTCGGCATTCAACCTAAAAGGCAAACGGCATGATAACGAACGCAGCGCCCGTAACAAATTTGCCAAGTTGGGTTTTGGTTTTGAAATTCTGACAGGCCAAGCCGTTGAAACGCAATTGCCACGATTACGGCAAATTTCCGATGCTTGGTTGGCAAATAAAAATACCCGTGAAAAAGGTTTTTCATTGGGATTTTTTTCCGAACCCTACCTGCGGCGTACACCTGTTGCGGCAATTAAAGACCCGACCGGGCAGATTATGGCCTTCGCCAATCTTTGGGAGACCCTCAACCATCAGGAGTTGTCCATCGATTTGATGCGTTACGACCCCAGCAGCCCGAAAGGCATTATGGATTTTTTGTTTGTCGAGCTGATGCTGTGGGGCCAGCAGGAGGGCTATCAAAGGTTCTCGCTGGGCATGGCGCCGTTGGCAGGCTTAGAACGGCGACGCTTGGCGCCGCTGTGGCATAAAATTGGCGCGGTCATTTTTGATGTCGGCGATCAATTTTACAATTTTGAAGGCCTTTACGAATACAAGGCAAAGTACTTGCCGCAATGGCAGCCGCGCTATTTGGCGGCACCCACCGGCTTGGCGATGCCGCGAGCCTTAATGGCGATAACCCGCCAGATTTCAGGGAGTTGGCAAGGTATTGTCAGCAAATAGTTCGTGGGGCTTAAGTTATTTGAAATACTTGAATTTCAAGCCAATCGCGCAAGCCGCACCGACGATGATGTAGGCGTAATTGACCACCAAGCCTGACAGTGTGCTGGGGTTGTGGTCAACCGCATCACGTAAGCTGGGCGTGACGGCTAATGTCCAAACAAGGCAAGCCACAAGATACGACAAAAAACCTACGCCTGCGGAAGCCAATGCGTTTTTCTCCGATGCTTTGGCGCTTTTGTAAAACCAAAAGGTGATAAGGAAAGCGATAATTGTGCCGATCATAATAAAACTCCGTAAGCGAAGTGAATGGTGTCGGCACAGTACCAAATTGATCCCTTAGGCTCAAGCATCGATTAATCTTCATCAATCAGATAACCCCGCCCCGCAAAGCTTGCAAAGCCCGCAAATTTTGTCTGACCGTTTTTGCGGTGTTTTAGGGAGATACCGTAATCAATAGTAAAAAACCTTTAATTTTCAAATCATTAAAAATAAAAATCGATTGGCATGGTTCGTGCCAAAGAGATTGCTAGAAGCTGTATTACGCAAAAAATAAATGCCGCTCTGTTTTTAATTTTGGGGAGATTGCGATGAAAAAAAAAGTTTTTATACCGATTGCGGGCCTCGCGCTGGCCTTATCGGGCCTGCCTGCTCAGGCGCAAGTGTTTGGCTCGCTAGCCAATTTTGATGTGGTCAACGATACCGGCAAAACGGCGCACGGTTTCGAGATTGAATTGCATGATATTCATGCCAACCAAATCACTTCTATTTTTGGCGACGCTTCGCGTTGGCCTAACATGGAACGCTACGGTTCGCCCACGGTTACCGAATTTACCGATGCGACTGGTTTTGGTGTCAGGATTACTTATAAAGCCAGCAACAGTGGCACTTGGTCGGCGGGTACGCCCTCCGGCACCTTGCCGGTCAGTCCATCGGACAGCTGTTGGCCTTTGGGCGCAAAAGATTACGGCTCACAATATCCTTGCGACCATTTTGGCGTCAGCACCACGGTCAATACGCCGAATGTGAAATATTCGTGGCTGGTTGAAGATATGGCAAACCCTGCCGTTTTAACGCCGGTGCAGGCTTCTGTACCCAATCCGGTGTGGACGGTTGTTCCGCAGCCGCCCATCAACAATGTGCCGCAAGCGCCTAAAGTGAATGTGGCGATTGCCGCGCCGAAACCGAATTTTTACGAGTTCGGCGAACCGCGTTGGGTAAAAGTCACGGCAACCGGTACTTTGCAAGATGTGGCGGTGGAAGATTTGGTGGCGGAAAATGCCATTATCAAAAAAGCCCGCACCCAAACCCAGTTGGAATGGCAATTGTTGCAAACCGATACCGGCAATCCGGCGGCTGGGCAAATTGATTTGACCGGTGTTGCGCTTGATCCGGGCGCCAAAGGCGTGGTCTACCGGTTTGAGTTTTACAAATACACCGGCAACCGTGATGCGGCAACCAATGAGGCTTTGGTCGGCCCGCATGGCGACACCCCGGGCGCTATCGGCCCGAGTGCTGGCGATTTGGGTACGTTTATTGTGGCGCAAAATGCGGGCATCAATTTTGATGGTGTCATTCCCGCTGCGCCGCCGTTGCCGATTGCGCCGTCCATTAATGCCACCATTGCCGGTGCGACAGTCAATTCGCCCTACTATCAAACCATTAACGCGACGCCTGGCAATCCATTAGATACCTTGGCAATCACCGTAACGGGTCTGCCAGCAGGTTTGGTGTTTGATTCGGCAAGCAACAGCATTACCGGTACGCCAACTGCCGTGGGTTCATTCCCGCTGGTGATTAACGTGCAAGACCTTAGCAACGGCACAAGTACGTCAGCAACCACACAAATGGATGTTGCCGATGCGCCGATTGTCTTTAATTTATCGCTGGCTCAAGGCACTGTGGATGTACCTTACAGCCAAACCTTATCGGTAACAGGCGGTTATGGCGCTATCAGCTATAGCAGCTTTGGCAGTTTGCCCGCAGGTTTAAGCTTGGTGGGCGACAGCATTACCGGCACGCCAACCACAGAAGGGTCGACAACCGTACAATTGACCGCAACCGATGCGCTGGGCTATTCCCAAAACGCTTCCCAAACTTTGACGATTGTGCCTGCTCCCGTGCTGAATCCGCCGCCTGGCCCAGGTGCGGCGTGTTCGGCTACCAATAAAGTCATTTCTAACGTGACCAAGTATTGGTTGGATATTGCTGGCGGCATTCCTAACGGTGGACAAAGCGTTAAATATGCCCCCCAAGCCAACACCACTTTTGTTGCGCCTTTGTTGATGGCAAATGGCTTTAAGTTTGGTCAGGTTATTAGCTATTCCGGTGTTATGGATGCAGGCGGTTTCTTCTGTTTGGCGGATTCGATGACGGTTGCAGCAGGCTTAAGCCTTGCGCCAGTCACTTTGCCGAACGGTCAGGTTGGTAGTCCTTTCACCGCCACCGCCATTACGCCCGCGGGCGGCATTAAGCCTTACACGGTTGCGGTCAGCGGTTTGCCTGCGGGCTTAAGCTTTGATGGCATAAATATTGTCGGTACACCGGCATTAGGAAGCGATGGCCTGCAAACGGTCAGCGTGTCGGTCAATGACAGCATGGGCGAAACGGTCAATACCACTTTGTCGTTCACCATTACGCCTGCGCCTGTTGTTGTGCCAGCACTTAGCTTGCCAACAGGTACGGTCGGTGTCAGCTACAGCGGCAGCGCTTCAGCAACGGGCGGTGTCGGTTCGCTGAGCGTCTCGGTCACCGGTTTGCCAGCAGGTTTGACTTACGCAGCCGGTAACATCGCGGGTGTACCCAGTGCGGCGGGTGCCAGTTCAGTGACGGTAACGGCAAAAGACAGCATCGGTCAATCCGTCAGCAGCACCAGTGTCTTGACAATCAACCCAAGTGCCGCGCCTGCCGCGATTAAATTGGGTACGTCCAGCGTCCCTAAAACAGGCACGGTGGGCGTCGCTTACAAAGGCACAGTCAAAGCGTCAGGCGGTGTTGGGGCATTAACTTGGAAAGGCGCTGGTTTACCCAAAGGCGTGGTTGTTTCTACTGCGGGTGTGATGTCAGGAAAACCCTCAACCGTTGGCACTTATAACACGGTACTGACCGTTACCGACAGCATTGGGCAAACGGCAAAAATCAGCGCCAAAATCGTCATTTCCGCAACGGGGGCGATTACTTGCACCGTACCGGCAGGCGGCACAGCGGGCTTAAACAGCTTAGGAAAAATCACCGCCATTAGCGCCAATGTGATTACCTTTAAAACCGCAGCAGGCGCGTTAGTGAAAGTGACGGTTCCTGTGTGTGCCACAGTGCAATGGAACGGCGGCGCGACGGCTTATGCTATCGGCCAAGTGTTTGAGTGGAACGGTTATAGAACGGCAGCAACCGGCAACGTTGCCCAAAGTGTTGTTGTGAATTAAACCGTTTTAATCACTGATGTTACGCAGTTATTTTCTGCTGATTGGAAATAAATTGATGTGTCGCTATTGCGACGATTTTTAAATCGGGTTCTCGCACCCGACGGCGAGCTACTTTCTTTTGCGCCGCCAAAAGAAAGTATCCAAAGAAAAGGCGGCCCTGTTGCCGCTGATGTCTTGCGCTCCTCGCATTTGTCGGGGGGCGGCAGAATGGGCTTCCTGCCCATCTGCCGCCGTGCGGCATCCCTGCCGCACCCCTTCGGGCTGTTCCCGACAAATACTGCGGTGCTCGACGCGGCAAACGGGAAAAATACATTACTACGTAATATCAGTTAATCACATAAACCGATTAAAAAGGCTTGGGTTACCCCAAGCCTTTTTTTTGCCCGTCTTCGCGATGCCCCCGTCGCCAATTGGCATTTTGGGCTACAAAGGCTATAGTACCCCCCGCCAATACAAAAAATAATAACAAGCACTTAGCGATCAAACATTATTAAATGGCATTCCAGATAACAACAATAATAAGGAGGACATTCCATGAAAAAAGCAGTTTTTTTGGCGGCATTCTTGTTAGCCAGCTCCCCGATTAGCCACGCTGCCGAACACCATAGCGGTCACGGTGGGGCAATGGGTGGCGGCGGTGGCGGTACGGCTTGCATGAAGCCGCATCTCAGCAAATTCCTGCCGGCCCATTTAAGCACCGTTGTGCCGGGTGCGGAATTTTCGTTTATAGCGGTTAACGTCCACAAACCCGAACAAATCTCGGTGACGGTTAAAAACATTCCTGTTCCCGTCGTTGCAGAATTTAAAGACCCTTACTATTTGGTTAAAGGCCGTCTGCCGGAATCACTTCGCAATACGGCGGCGCGTGTCAATATTAAAGTCTCTGCCAAATCCTCGCATTGCGAAGGCGAAAACGGCTGGCTGCTAAAAATTGCGGAATGATTTGACCGCTAACGCCGTAAGGCTTGCCCGTGCAATAGCCCGTCGCAAGCCTTGCGGCGATTGACTCGCTGGGTGTTTCCTGCCACTATCAGGGGCATTATGCTTGTAGGAGCTTGTTATGTCTGAAAACCCCAACACCCAACATTGCGCCGCCTTTTGTTTGGCGCAACGTTTTGACATCACGCAGCTTTCCAGCCACTTGTCTGCCTCGACGCTGATCCGCATCATCAAAGGTGCATTGCTGATTGAAGACAGCGACAGCTGGTCGGTGATTTTTAACTACGGCGCGGTGGTGCACTGGAATGTCAGCCCCGAACAACAACGCAAACTGCACGAATTGCTGTTAAAACACGCTGAAAACCCGCTGGCGGTGGTTGAAGAAGACAATTTCACCTTTGCGCTTGATTGTCCTGCCACGCGTTTTGTTGAAGACCATATCGAAATTGAAAACTCCGATGCCATGCTGCTGTTTTCGTTATCGCAAGGCATGGCGCAGTCGATCAAGCTGGCGTCGTTTGAAACCCACGCCATCAACACCATCAACAACACCAGTTATATCCCCAAATCGTTGGCGGAAAACGGACGCATCCAGCTGAGCCGCCATAAAATCGCCAAAATTCGCGGGCAATTGTTTTTGACCAAAAGCGACATCATCCTCAATTACGATTTGCTCGACACGCCTGACTTTTTCTGGGAATACCCGGAATACGAAAAAGTTTACAGCCTGACTGCCAAATACCTGGAAATTGCCCCGCGTACCGAAGTGTTGTCCAAAAAACTGGAAACCATCCACGAACTGTTCGTGATGTTGGCGGACGAACAAAAACATCGCCATTCCACCATTTTGGAATGGATCATCATCGGGCTGATCGCCTTTGAGATCAGCATCACCATTTTCGACAAAGTCATTTAAAACCCATGCTCAGTTACCGCCACGGCTTTCATGCCGGCAATTTTGCCGACGTGCTGAAACACCTTGTGCTGCTCGACAGCCTGCATTACCTCGCCAAAAAAGATAAAGCCTTTTGCTATGTCGATACCCACGCAGGTGCGGGCGATTACGCGCTGGATGATGCGTTCGCGCAGAAAAACCGCGAATACAACAGCGGCATCGGCAAGTTATGGTCGCTCCGTGATGTGCCGGAAGCCGTTGCCGCTTATGTCAATATCATCAAAGCCTTTAACACCGAAGGCAAACTGAAGCGTTATCCCGGTTCGCCGTCGATTGCCCAGCATGTGCTGCGCCCTTACGACCGCTTATGCCTGTTTGAACTGCATCCGGCGGAAATTAAGGCGCTTAACCAGAACACCTTTAAAGACAAGCGCGTCAAACGTTTTCATGGTGATGGTTTGGTGGAAAGCTTGCCGCTGTTGCCGCCTATAGAGCGTCGTGGTTTGGTGTTGATTGATCCGGCTTACGAGCTGAAAAATGACTACCGTTTGGTGGTCGATGCATTGACCAAAATGCACCAACGTTTTGCCACCGGCACTTACCTGCTCTGGTATCCGGTCGTGGAGCGGCGGCGTATTGAGGAGCTGGAACGCGGGCTGTTAAAAAGCGGTATCCGTAATATCCAGCTGTTTGAATTGGGTTTAAAAGCCGATCATCCCGAACAAGGTATGACCGCCAGCGGTATGATCGCCATCAATCCTCCGTGGACTTTAGCCGCGCAAATGCGCCAATGTTTGCCTTGGTTGGCAGAGGTGTTGGCGGAAGGTAACGAAGGTTTTTATCGGATAGAGACGTTGGTAGCAGAGTAGTCATCTTAAAGCCTGTATTATCCAAATGGTTGGCAATCGCCAGCCCCTGTTGTTTCATAAACTTAGGTGGCAAGGCATTGCCTATCATTAACGCCGCCGAGCATTTGCCGCGCCGCAGCGAGAAGTAATAATCTTCGGGAAATGACTGCAACAGGGCGGCTTCCCGCAAAGTAATCGCACGGTTCTCTTCGGGGTGCAAAAAACGGCCTTTCGAAGGATTATGGCAGCCGCCGGTGATGGTCGGTGCCACCTCATTCCAACGCATCCTGCCATAAACATCTTTAAAACCGTTCGGGTAGCGTTTATGGCAATCCAGCCAATAGGCTTGCGGCAAATCGAGGCGGCTGCCACCGTCTTTAGGAATCAATGAAATTAACGTCTTAATTTTAGCCGAGCGTTCTTCGGGCAGGTCATGCAAAACATCGCCGCTAAAGCCCGCTTTGGGCAAATGACCAATCGCTTGCCAGACGGTGGTTTTTTTGCCGACGGTTTTGGGCAAGTCAATGACACCGTAGCGACTGGCGATCAACATCATCCGTGACCGCCTTTGCGGTACGCCATAATTGGCAATATCATGAATCAGTAGGGAATGGTCATCAACCAGATAGCCCAAGGTTCTTAATTGCCCGATAGCTTGTTGCATACGTTGGTCATATGCCAAAGCCGGTACGTTTTCAAGGACGACGCATTTGGGTAAAAACACTTTGACCCAACGCAAAAACTCAAAAATAAGGTCATTACGTCGATCTTCAACGCTGAGGGTTTTGTTGCGTGTCCTAAGGGCAGAAAAGCCTTGGCATGGCGGGCAAGCGGCGAGCAAAGACAGCTCATGGGGTGCAATGCCTAAGGCCTTCATGGCTTCATGAGGTGACAAATCGCAGATGTCCGCTTGCCATAGCTGCGTTGATGGATGATTTGCCCGATAGGTTTCAGCAGCAATATCATGCCATTCAACGGCAGCAATCACCTTGAATTCGGCTTGTTTTAATCCGCATGTTAGGCCGCCTGCCCCACAAAATAAATCAATCGCTGTATGTTTCTCCATGTGAAGAGTTTAACAAAAAAAAACCCACTGTGGACGGCATTTACCTAAACCCAAGAAAGCCAGCAAAACTAGGGTGTGACAGGGGTCGAAATGATTAAGCTGTTATTTTCTCTAACAGCATCAATGGGTGCGGCACTCACGTTAAGCGTTTGCACAAATGGACTCAGCGTTGCCTTCACAACAACGGTTATCGTGGCGCTGCTGCCCGCTGCTAATGTACCCAAAGAACAAACGCTGACCCCTGCCTTTTTGCAGGTGCCTTGGCTGGCTGTCAGGCTGGTGACCGAGGCATTAGAGAGTACATCGACCCAACTGACGCTCGCCGCACTGTCTGCACCATTGTTGGTGATGGTGTAGCGGTAAGTTGCATCGATACTTTTTTGTACCGTAGCGGGTTCAAGACTTGCCACGACTTGCAGGTCAGCCGTTTTGGCGGTGGTTAATAAGCGGTCGCGGATAAAAATGTCGGATTTAAGGTTGCCATCGCCAGCGGCCAATAAGTTGGACGCATCAGAGCTGAAACTAATGAAACGGCCATCGGCGCTGACGGCTGGATAATCACTGGCACCTATCGCTTGTGCGCCCGCCGTATCGACACTGATGCGGCTGGTGGTAAGCGTTTGCATATCGCGCATAAAAACATCATTTTTGGCATTGCTATCGTTTGCCACCAAATTGCTGGCTTCTGAGCCAAACACCACAAAGCGACCACTGGCACTGATGATCGGTCTGGCAAAAGAACTGCTGGTGCCGTTGCCTTGAACACCGGCTGTGCTAGTGCTGACCAATCGGGTGACGGCGGTTGTACGGTCGCGTAAAAAAGTGTCTTGCTTCAAATTGAGATCGCCTGCCACTAAATTGTCGGCGCCTGAGTTAAACACCACATAACGTCCGTCAGCACTGATGGACGGTGCCAGCCAACTCGCTCCGCCGCCGGTAACGGCAATTCGGGGGCTGACCAATTCCGTTTTGTTGAGCGTGCGGTCGCGGACAAACGTATTGCTGCCAGCATTTTGGTCGGCACTAAAATTGGTTGCGTCGGAAGTGAAGGCCACATAACGCCCATCGGCACTGATAGCCGGTGCAAACACGCTGTGGTTATTGGCTTGCGCGCCGGCTGTGCTGATGCTGACACGCGTTGTTTTGTTGGTTTGGCGGTCGCGGACAAAAACATCGCGCGAACCATTGGTATCGCTGGCGACTAAATTGCTGGCATCGGAATTAAAGGCAACAAAGCGACCATTGGCACTGAGGGCTGGCAAGTAGTTACTGGAGCCGTTTGCTTCTACCCCTGTTGAACTCACATTAACGCGCGTGGTTATGCCGGTTTGCAAGTCGTGAACAAACGTGTCTATTTTGGCGTTGCTATCACCGGCAATCAAATTGGAGGCGAACGAATTAAAGGCTACAAATCGTCCATCGGCGCTGATGGTGGGCAACTGGCTATCGTTATTGGCTTCCACGCCTGTCGAGCTGATGCTGGCTCGGCGGGTTTGTCCGGTTTGTCGATCATAAACAAAAATATCTGATGAGCTATTGGTATCACCGGCAACAAGGTTGCTGGCGGTTGATTTAAATACGACATAACGTCCGTCCGCACTCATTGCCGAATCAGCAGAGCTGTGGCTATTGCCTTGTATGCCTGCCGAACTTTGGCTGATTAGGGCTGTTTCTGCCGCGTAAACAGACCCTATAGCCAAACTAAGTAACGGACAAATCAGAAATAATCGATGCTTTTTGTAAGCTATTGGTTTCATTGTTTTATCTTTGTTTGCTTGTTTAAAATACCAGTATAATACCAATAAATAAAATTGAATCCATTCTTTGCTTTGCCTTATCTGTCACATTAGGCGGCAATGTCTACGCAATGGGTTTAAAAAGTGTTTACAATTGCGTTAAAAATTATTTTCATCCGCTCTTTACCCTTTGTCTTGTTATGGCCTTAAGAAAAACCATTATTTCCCCGCAGTTTGAAGCCGCTAACGATAGCGCCGCTTTTATCGCCCGCATCAAGCCCGACACCGGCACCTCAGAACCCGTTTATAAGCAACTGCAACGACGCATTACCGCGATGATTGAGTCGGGCGAATTACTTGATGGCGACAGCTTGCCATCAGAGCGCGCCCTTGCCGATGCTTTAGACCTCAGCCGTACCACCGTCCGCCGCTGTTATGAAGAATTGCGTTCACAAAACCACATCAGTACGCACGGGCGGGCGGGTGTCACCATCAACGCACCTGGACGCGTCAATCCAAAGTTGGGCAAACTCAAAGGTTTTACCGAGGAAATGCAAGAACTGGGCATGACGCCATCAACACAATTGCTGGAACATAGCATTGTCCATGACCGCACGATCGCTTCGTTGTTTAACCGGCCTGCCTCCGCACGTTTTTTACGTCTGGTGCGCTTGCGTCTAGGTGACGATATGCCCCTGACCCGCGAAGTGGCTTGGTATGACTTAAGCACCGCACCGGCTTTGGCAAGCTGGGATTTGTCCGGCTCCGCTTACCAATATATCGAAGCTTACTGTGGTTTGCGTCTCAGTTATGGCGAACAAACCATCGAAGCCGTATTAAGCAATGACGAAGAAGCACAGGTCTTTAGCTTTACCGAACCCGGCCCATGCTTGCTGCTTAAGCGCAAAACCTTCACCACTGACGGGCAATGCGTGGAATATGTCGAAGGCACGTTCAGGGGTGATGCCTATACTTACCGCATCACCCTAAATATGCGGGCTTAAGCGGCGGTACTGTTTCCCATAAATCCTGCCAACTGCGTTTCGGTTGGCAGCACCTGCAACACACCTTGCCGAGCCGCCACATAAGCTCCGCTGGCATTGGCAACAAGTAAAGCGTCGGATAGGGTTTTTTGTTCCAGCAAGGCCATTAATAGCGCCGCCGCAAAAGCATCGCCAGCCCCTGTTGCATCTACGGCGGTTACCGGATAGGCGGGTTGGTAAGAAACTGCGCCTTGCTGCCAAGCCACACAACCCTGCTCGGCGAGTGTCACCACAAACAGCTCTCCTTGCCACCCTATTTTTTCTAAGCAAACCGGCAATGCTTGTTGCCAATCGCTGATGCCCTTTGTGGTTTTCCCCAACCCCAGCAATTGTGCTGCTTCGCTTTCATTGACGATCAAAATGTCCGTAAGCATCAACATTTCAGTGCTGGGAATGCGCCATGGCGACGGGTTTAAAACCGTGCGGATGGATTGCTGACGGGCTTGCCGGAATGCCGCCAAAATCGGTTCGTCTGTAATTTCAAACTGCGCGTAAACCGCTGCGGCAGACGACAATAAGGCTTCTGCTTGCTGGATATGGTCGGCAGATAACAACGCGTTCGCCCCCGGATAAACGGCAATGCAATTGCTGCCATCAGCGGCAATAAAGCCCACACCAAAACCTGACGGTTCCGGTAAGCGCACAAGACCTTCAGAGGCGATGCCTTCATGTTGCAAATACGCCAACAAGGCTTCTGCGGAAGCATCCTGACCAACCGCAGCCAGCAGAGACACATCTACACCCAATCGGTGCAAGGCAACCGCCAAATTTAAACCTTTGCCGCCATGTTCTATCCATAAAGATTGCGCCTGAAGCGACTCGCCAACAGCAGGCAAAGCCGACAATCCTAAACAATGGGCGCGCACATAGCTGCCTAAAACCAAAACCTTCAACATTTGCTCCTAAAATCGTTTATCCGCCAGCGCCGCACAACGTGTTATGGCATTCGCCCCAGCAATTTTGCACAAGACTGATGGTTAAAGCATTAAAATGCCTTTTATTGATAACAAGTCAACTCTTCACCTAAAACCCAACCCATCGAATGAACAACCTATTTGCATTTGCCGAAGCCTGTCTGCATCGGATCGACATTGACGAAAAACTGGCGTTAACCCACCAAGCCTGGCAATTATGGCAAAACGGTCAGCTTGATTTTAGTGACCCTTCACCCATGCAGGCCATTGAACACGTCCAGTTTCCCGCCCGTCCGCTATTGCTGGCGCCCCGCGACATGCCTAACCGCAAGCTAGGTTCGCCCGAAGGGATCAAGGCTTTTTTCCATGCGATTGCCCATGTTGAATGGATGGCGGTGTATTTGGCTTGGGATATTATTTACCGTTTCCGGGGCTTGCCGACGGCGTTCTATAGCGATTGGCTAAAAGTTGCCGATGAAGAAGCCCAGCATTTTGCCTTGCTGCGCGACCATTTACAAACAATGGGCGTGGCCTACGGCGATTTGCCTGCCCACAGCGGTTTGTGGGAACACGCCACCGATACGGCGGGCGATTTGTTGGCAAGGCTGGCGATTGTGCCGCGCTGCATGGAAGCGCGTGGACTGGACGTGACGCCCAGCATTATCGAAAAATTTAAGCAAATAAAAGACACGCAAAGCGTCGCCATTCTGACGCGGATTTTGACTGATGAAGTCGGTCACGTGGCGATTGGTTCACATTGGTTTAAGTGGCTATGTGGGCTGCGCGGTGTAGAGCCTGAACAACACTACCAACAATTGATTCACCAATATTACAAGGGCGGCAAGCCAAAAGGCCCATTTAACCGAGAAATGCGTATAATTGCAGGCTTCTCGCACGCAGAGCTGGATTGGTTGGAAGCATCATCATGAAATCACCAAAAATTTTCGATTACCCTTTATTTGCCTTAGGTTTCAGACCCTTTTTTGTGTTGGCGGGTCTTTCCGCACTCCTGTTGATATTGCTATGGAACGCCATTTTTAAAGGCGAATTGGCGCACGGCAACTATTTTGGTGCCAGCACATGGCATGCCCATGAAATGCTGATGGGCTATTCGGTAGCGGTCATTGCCGGATTTTTACTGACGGCGGTCAAAAACTGGACAAACAAACCCACTTTGACCGGCGATGCGCTGGGTGGACTTTGTTTGCTATGGTTGTACGGACGGGTTTTGCCGTTTTACGCAGGCTTATTGCCGGATGTGATGATTGCGGTGATTGATATGGCCTTTGTGCCGGTGCTGGCATGGCAAGTCAGCAAACCCATCATGCAGGCTAAACAACCCCAGCATTTGCTTTTTGTTGCTTTGCTGCTGTTGATCGCCATCGGCAATGGCTTGATTCATGCCGATATTTTAGCGTTGACTGAAAATACCGCATGGACAGGCTTGGCGTTAATTGTTGCGACTATTATCACCACCATTTTGGTTATTGCCGGTAAGGTCTTCCCCTTTTTTACCGAACGCGGCTTGTCGGGTACGCTGATTATCCGTAACCCCTTGTTGGATGCCTTGTCGATCGCCACGGCGGTCGTGGTGTTTGCTTTGCAAGCCTTTGATGTTTCAGGTGCGGTTTTAGCCATAGCCGCCAGCAGTGCGGCCTTGGTAAACTGCGCGCGGCTAGCCGTTTGGTACGTGCCACGCATTTGGTATGTGCCGTTGTTGTGGGTGCTGTATGTCGGCTATGGTTGGATCATTTTGGGTTTTGTGATGACGGCGTTTGCCGCTTACCAAATGGTTTTGCCTTCGCTGGCCTTGCACGCTTTCACCGTCGGTGGGATTGCCGTGCTGACCTTAGGCATGATGGCGCGGGTCGCTTTAGGCCACACCGGTCGGGCATTGCGCATTTCCAACGCGATTGCCATTGCCTTTGTATTGATTAACGTGACCGCATTGTTGCGGGTGTTGGTGCCGATGACCTTGCCTGCTTGGTACAACCTGTTGGTCTATGTTTCCAGCTTGTGCTGGCTGACGGCTTTTGCTTTGTTTATATTTGTGTACCTGCCCATCCTGACCCAGCAACGGGCGGACGGACAAGCCGGATAGTTTGCAGAATCGGGCAAGCGGCTTTTTATAAACAGCCGCTTACCCAGTATTTCATCCTTTACGCGGCGTAAGAAAGCGCCCCTAAACCTTTTTCTGCTGCTTCTTTATAAAACGACTGCAAGCAATCGAACTGCTCCAACAGATACTCATCGTCGTCCTGAAAAACTTCAAAGTGGTATAAGTCGGCGTCATCACTCAAGCCCCGCAAGCCTTCCATCACTTGTTCGTGCGTCCACTCCGCCAACTTCGCCGCCGTGGTTTGCACTTCGGCAGCTGAAATCAAGTTGCAACCGTTAAAAAGCGCATTGTCCACTTCCACGCCAATCCAAAAGCCGACGCCATCCAAGATGGCAGCCAACACATCCCAAGCGGTTTCTACATCGGTATTCAAGCTATATTTATTTTCTTCCAAAACCCATTGGTCGATCAGGTGATTGTCATTCATCATGGCCTCAATTTCAGGCTGGGTAAATGCGCGGAAAAAGATGTTCATACTCATGGAGTTGCTCCCGTTTTAGGTTTTTAATAGTGATCGCCAGAAGACATCATCGATCCAGCGTGGGCTATGTATCAACGCGGCGTGCCGTAATGATATAACAGAGACAGAATCAAATGCTGCCGTTGTCAATGCTACAAGACAGCCGTTAGTGATGCCAATGAAATTGGCCTGCTCGGTACAGCTGGCAAATTGATGGTCTCTGACGAGATAGGCGGAAGCTGCCAGGTAGGTGCTGGTCGGAGGGAAGAAGGCCGCGACTGCTTAGCGTCAGATATAAACTTGAAGGGATGTTAAGCCATTGCAAAACACCCCTGAGAATACTGCCTGACCACGGATGGCTGGGCAGTGTAGCGCTATTGGATGGCTAGCTGAGGCAGTCTTATGGTGCAGTTGTTGCCCCTTGAGGCGCATAACCATTCACTTTGATTTCAATCAGCGGTTGTTCCTCTTGGCCCATCTGACGGAAAATTAAACCATTCGTGAGAACAGCAGGCGCAACGGCATCACAGCTGCTCTTAACCAATAGCCAGGGGGAATCCCTAACCGATGACCCATCATCGTCCAAGAAACTTACATCTGTCGTGAAATCCACCCAGTTTTGGCTGATAGGGGCGAGGCTGGTAAGAGGTCTTGCCAAACCACCGGGTCTATGGACGACAGAGGTCATGGTCAAGCCCGCACGGTACAACACTTCATCGGCGGCTCCCACCCCTGTTGTTGAAAAGAAATAAGCAACAGACACGGGGCCGCGACCGTTAAACCCTGCACGGAGAAAATCATTGACTTCAAAATACTGCGATCCAGGGCTAACAGACCGACGGTCATAATCGACATTGTTCAGGCGTATTTTCGCACCATAAATACAATTCGTACCATTACGCCAAGCTCTATCGGTGACAGTACCTACCGTGATGGGTTGGTTGAGCGTGTAAGCATTGTTCATGATGATATTGCGGACAACGTTTGCCGTTTGGTTGTAACCTGCTAACGGCGGGGTAATGCTGGGAATCGCACAGGCATTATTGGCTCCCGTGCCAGGAGAAAAGGTGGGTGGTGTGGAGCCATTCGGATTCGAACCAAAATCTCCTGTTAAGTTACAGCGGACATAAGCCGTTGTGCCGCCCGGAACGGTGGCTCCAGTAGCAGGTAATCTAACAAATCCGGTTGCCATTGCCGAACCTGTGGTCATCAATAGGCTGCCAATTAATGCGTTGATAAGTACATTTTTCTTCATAAATTTACCTTGTTTTTTTTGTAAGAAATTTTTTTATATGTTTTTATTAGGATTATTAATTTGTCGATGACTCACTGACATTCAGTCCATTAAAATCCATGTCCGACACAGGTGGTGGCTTGCACGCCATCGACAACCACACCGTCCGGGCAGATGGCTGATGTAAAATCGGTTTGGCTGTCGATAAATGCACTCTCTGCATTTTTTGTATCTGCCAAATTGGCGCCTTGAAGGTTTGCGCCTGAAAAATTCGTGCCGGCAAGATTGGTGCCGGCAAGATTGGCTTCATACAAGTTTGCTTCGGAAAAATCGGCATCATCCAAATTGGCTTCCGTCAAATCCGCCTGGCGGAGCGTTGCCCCCATTAGAGAACTCCCTGAAAGTTTGGCGTAGGTCATATCTGTTTTGCTTAAGTCCGCATTTTCCATATGGCTTGACGCCATATCCGCGCCAGTCAGGGTGGCGCGGATCAGTTTTGCGCCGGTCAGATTGGCAGCTTTCATCTGGGCGGCATAAAGATTGGCATTTGAAAAGTTGACACCGTTCATATTTGCCGATTCGGCGATCACCGGATTGTTGCCGTCTGATTGCAATCCCGATAAATTGGCGTGGTCGATTTGAGTGTCTGGACTAATCACCAATGAGCCGATGACGGATGCGCCGCTCAAATTGGCCCCTTTTAGATTGGCGAACCCCAACTCGCCATTCAGCTGCGCTTTGGATAGGTTGGCTCCTTGCAAATCCATATCCTTCAAACTATTCCTTTCCGTAAAATCGCATTCACCCAATTTCGCCCCCGGCGCAGGTAGGAAGCAATTGCCTTTGTCAGCATTATTGGCTTTTCTGACCATGCGCCAATAGGCAGGACTTAACGACGGCATTTGGTTTTGGTTTTCGTCGGCTAAACTCAGGTAAGCCGCGCCTTCGTAATTGACACGGTCATTCACGGCATAAAGCGGCGTTTCTCCCCAATCCCCCCTGAAAACACCTGGCAAACGCCCCGCATTGTCTTGGTTGTCGGCGGCTTCCTGAGCGGAAACATCGCTTGCCTCTGCCCATAAAGGTTTTTTTTCTAACCCTTTTTCATGGCGTTTTGCCGACAAAGACTCATTGGAGAGGAGGGTGGGTGACTTTTTGGCAAGCTCTGTTGTTTGCGAAGGTGCTGATATGAAAGCAGCACCGAATACGATACCTCCCAGCAATGGCAATGCAGTAAAAAGGGCTTTGGTGTGATTCATCGTACCTATCTGGTTTTTTGCTAGGGGCGTTAAAACGAACAGCGAAATATGTTGGCTGATGAAAATTGTATAGAAAAAAAACAGCGCCAAAATACCCCACGCAAAATTAAGAATAATTCCTGATGTATTCGGGAAGATTTCCTATATCGCCTTGTGTGGATACTCTCTAATATGCCCCTCTCCATTCTGTAATGGTTTTACAAAATTCACGGATATAGTTTTCTTCTTCTGTTTTTTCGATATGCCGCAGCCCCCAAAAAAAACTTTCTTCCTGCTTGCAAAACCCTGTCTAAGCTTATGGTTTTTTCCGATAGCGCTTGTGTCTGCCTGGCCTTGTTTTTCAGGTGAACCTGCTACCGACCCTATTGAGCTGGAAACGATTGTTGTTGAAGGGCATTCCTACACCAAGCTCGGCCCTTGGGAAGGCTTGCAGTTATCCAAGGAACAAATTCCAGGCAACGTCCAATCCATCACCAGCAAAGACATAAAAGAGTCCATGGCGACCAGTTTGGGCGATCTGATGAATTCCCGTTTGCAATCGGTTAACGTTAACGACTATCAAGGCAACCCGTTCCAGATGGACATCAGCTATCGGGGCTTTTCGGCCTCGCCGCAAATTGGTACACCGCAAGGTTTGTCGGTGTTTCTTGACGGTGTCAGAGTTAATGAACCGTTTGGTGATATTGTTAATTGGGACCTGATCCCAATGAATGCGCTGTCGGGTATGGATGTATTTCCGGGTTCCAATCCGTTGTTTGGTTTGAATACCTTAGGCGGGGCATTGTCGCTGCGGACAAAAAATGGCTTTGACGATCCCGGTGTTAACCTGAGTTTTCAAGGCGGTTCTTGGGACAGAAAAAAAGGCGAAGCATCAGCGGGTTGGAATAATGGCGTAGTGGGCGGTTTTGTGGCGTTTACTGGATTTGACGAAGAAGGCTGGCGGATGAATTCGCCTTCACAGGTCAAGCAAGGTTTTGCCCGCGTTGATGTGCGTGGCGAACAATTTTCCCTGAAAGCCAGTACCCTGATGGTCGGCAATCAATTGCTGGGCAACGGCCTGATTCCAACGGATTTGTACCAGCAAGACCCGACCGCCGTCTTCAGTTCGCCGGACAATACCGAAAACGATTTGCAGCAATACAGCTTAGGCGGTGAGTTTTACTTTAACGATAACCTCAGCCTGAGCGGACAAATCTATCGCCGTGACAGCAGCCGGCAATCGCTTGCGGGGGATATTTACGAAGATTTTAAAGATATGGAAAACGGCTGGACCAATCCGCTACAGGCCAAAGGCACACGCACCGGGCAACCGGTTTGCCGTTATCAGGATGCCAATAAAGACGGTGTGCCGGATTATGGTTTGGATAGGAATTTTGATGGTTTGATTGATCCAGGCACTATCAATAGGCCACTAAATGCAAATAATCGGGATTATGTTGCCCTCGTGCCGCCCATGGAGGCCAACTGTGACCGCGTCAATTACGTTCCTGTGAGCGCTTCTTCAGGCCCCCGTAATGGTGCCGAGGGCGATCCCAACAACAAAACACCCGGGTTGTCGTCAAAAGGTTGGGTTAACGGTACGCCCATTGGTGTGTTGAGCAAAACGGCGATTGAGCAAATGACCGATGGCGTATCCCTGCAATTAAATTGGGATAGCGATCAACATAAATTCATGGTTGGCGGCTCGGCTGATCTGTCAAATTCTGATTTTGACGTCAGCCAACGCCTAGGTTTGATGGACGCATCGCACCGTGTCTATCTTGCCCCTGATGCCATAGACCCGGTATTTGTCGCGGCACGGGAAGACATCCATAACAATTCGTTTGTCGGCAAATCCAATACGTTTAGCGGCTATTTTAGCGAAACGTTTTCGCCCAAAGACAATTTGCATCTGAGTGTTGCGGGGCGTTTTAACCATACCCAAGTCACCAATAAGCTTAGGGCGAGGACGCGGGCGGGATTTGAAGACCTGCATGACATTAACGACCTGAACACTTATCGCCCGACGGTGATTGTTTGCCAAGGCACCGATCCGGCCTCGTGTGGCGATACCCCTAATTACAATTTGCGGGCCAATTGGAATAAAGACGTGCTGTTGTCACAAGACCCTTATTTTGGCTTGGGCCAGTACAGTGAAACACCGACATCGGATCAGTTTGAGTACAACTCTTTCAACCCCTCTTTGGGCATCAGTTACTTGCCATTCAAAGACAGCCAAATGGCAGCAAAAGACCTGAATGTGTTTTTTAATTGGAGCCAGGGCACCCGAACGCCATCCAATGTTGAATTGGGTTGTGCTTATGACAGTACGCTGGTGCCGCAAACGCCGGGCGACCCAAATTCACCGAAAGTCCCGAAAAGCGTCGCTTCGATTGGCGGAGCCTGCACCTTGCCAACGTCACTCTCTGGCGACCCGTATTTGCCACAAATCTTTGCCAATTCTTATGAAGTGGGGATGCGCGGCAAAGTCTTTGGTGATTGGGAATGGAACACCAGTCTGTACCGCACCGATTTACGCGATGACATTTATCTGGTTGGCATCACGTCCAGCCGGAGCTTTTTTGACACCATCGGCGACACCCGCCGGCAAGGCTTGGAATTAGGCTTTTCCGGCAAAGTCGGCATTGTCGATTTCCGCGCCAATTACGGCCTGACCGAAGCCACCTTCCAATCCCATTTGTTCATGGTCAGCCAATACAATAGCAGTGCTGCCGTCAGTACGCCTTTAGAACCGAAATATGATGAATCGGGCAGGCCATTGGAAGCGATCCAAGACATGATCCAAATCCAGCCGGGCGACCGTATGCCGGGCATCCCGTTGCATAACCTTAATGTTAACGTCAACTTGCACCTTACCCAGAAATGGGAGTTCGGTGTCGGCATGGTGGCACATTCGTCCTCGTTTGTGCGCGGTAACGAAAACAACGAACATACCCAAGGTGCGTATGATTATATCGAACGCCCCAATAGCACGGGTACAGGTACGGAACTGATCCGCCTTCGGCAGTTTACCGATGCAGGTAAAGTAGAGGGTTATGCTATTTTTAATCTGAAAAGCCATTACGAACTGGCGAAAGGATTTTCGGTGTTTGGTATGATTAATAATGTCTTCGATACCCAATACGCCACCGCAGGACGCTTAGGCATCAACCCCTTTTCGCCCTCAGAAAAAGGTACGGTTGGCCCTAGCGGTTGGAATTACAACTCCAATGACTGGCTTAACGCCACCCTTATCGGTCCTGGCGCGCCCCGCGCTTACTGGGCAGGGATTGAATACCGTTTTGAACTTTAGGTTTTTACTTCGTAAATCGATTTTTTTACCCTCCCCCCACAAACTAAGAGAAAAGCTATGAAAACCCCAATAAGCACCATTTTCCTTATCGCCTCTTTCGGCCTTTCCGCGCCCTGTTTTGCCGACTTTACAATGCCGCCAACCAAAGTGCCTATGGAAACATGCCTAAAGTTAGCCCAAGCCAAAAAACCAGGTGATACGGTAAAGCTGGAATTTAAACTAGAGCGCGGTACGCCGATTTATGAATTCAATGTGCTGGGTAGCGATGGCAAAGAATGGGAATTGGAATGCGATGCCAACCAAGGTTTATTGACCGAAATCGAGCAGGAAGTTGCCAGTGCCAATGACCCGCTATTTAAAGCCAAAGTAAAAATCAACGAAGACGAAGCCAGAAAGGTTGCCCTAAAAGCACATCCGGGTGAAATCACTGAAGTTGAATACGAAATTGAAGAAAATGGCGATGCGTCATATGAGTTCGACATCAAAACCAGCGACGGCGAAGTGAAGTTGGAAGTCGATGCCAGCACCGGAAAAATTGTTGAAAATAATGAGGTTGAAATTTATCAGATTGGTAAGGAGTAATTTGCTATCGCAGGATTGCAAAAGCGGTTTCAAATCTGAAGATAGGACAAGCTGAATCCAGCTGCCAAGGATGGCTTTTTGATAAAACATCAACCAAAACGCGAGCCCTCCCAATCAACCACGCCATCGTTTGATTTGTCGGGCAACGGCAAGCCTAGGGGAGCCAAAACAAACCCAAGGTCATCCATGTAGGCCAGCGGTTTTAGGCCTTCATTGGCTTTCATTTCGGCAGCTGAAATCAAGTTGCAACCCCTAAAAAGCGCATTGTCCACTTCCGTGCCATAAAAGCCGACACCATCTAATTTGGCAGCGAATAAATCCCTGGCGGTTTCCACATCCGTATACAAGATCTATTTCCTTCTTCCAAAACCCATTCGTCGATCAGGCGATTGTCATTCATCATGGCCTCAATTTCAGGTTAGGTAAACGCGTGGAAAAAGATGTTCATACTGATGGTGTCGCTTCTGTTTCAGTTATTTTTATATGTTTTTATTAACAAAGTGATCGCCAAAATACATCATCAGGCTAGTGCGGATTAGGCATCACAATTAGCTGTTTACCATTCCGCTATGCTATTTCAAAAGCTATCAAAAAATTTATCGGGTCAAAATAAACAGCAACTTAACGCGTTTGTAACAATAATTCTGGATAGTAGCGAAATTTTGTTAAGTTCCAAGCAGCAATAAGTAATCCATATTTCGCAAACTATAAAAACAGGAGAACAATAATGACCCAAACCAATGTCGATTTATCAACCTATGTCCGCGTAGGCCGTTACGATTTACCAGAACCCACCCGTACTTCCGCACCTGCCAACAGCGTACTGGCACAAGAAGTTTCTGCGGTTACTTATAATGCTGATACCGATACCTTATTTGTGGTTGGCGACGGCGGCACGTCTATCGTTCAAATCAGCAAAACGGGTGAATTGATCGATTCTATGACCTTGGCAACCGGTTCAAGCCCACAAGGCACAGAGTTTTATGATCCAGAAGGTTTGACTTACATTGGCGGCGGCAAGTTTGTCATGACTGAAGAGCGTGACCGTAATGTGGTTTCATTTACTTACACGCCTGACACCGTTTTGACCCGCGCCGATGCCCAAACCGTTGATCTGGGTACATTCTCGCCAAACCTCGGTCTTGAAGGTCTTTCTTACGATCCACAAACTGGCGGATTTATTATTGTTAAAGAAAAATCACCACTCGGTGTTTTTCAAACAGATGTCGATTTTGATGCTGGCACAGCGACTAACGGTTCATCTACAACTGAAAACTCGGTTGATTTGTTTGATCCTTCATTGACTGGTTTACTTGATATTGCCGATGTTTTTGCCTTGTCAAACTTGTCTTTCTTAGATGGTGAAACCGAATCCAGCAATTTACTCATCCTTAGCCAAGAAACTGGCACCATCATCAATATTGACCGTTCTGGCACTATTCATAGCACCCTCAACATCCAATCCGATGCAGGCAACCCATTAAGCATTGGCGCCCAGCAACATGAAGGCTTGACTATGGATAACGACGGTTATTTGTATGTGGTCAGCGAAAATGGCGGTGGCGATTTCGACCATCCACAATTGTGGGTGTATGCGCCTTCGTCGGTGGCTAACCAAGCACCAACTGCTTTGACTTTGAATAACCAAACCTCTGCAATCTTGGAAAACACCAGCACGGCTGTCCGCGTTAAAGTAGCGGATATTGCTATCACTGACGACGGCTTGGGTACTAACAACCTGGCTTTGACAGGTTCAGATGCCAGCTTCTTTGAAGTGGACAGCACAGGCCTTTACATCAAAGCGGGTACATCACTGGATTTCGAAACTAAGAACAGCTACAGCGTTACTGTGAATGTTGATGACGCTTCTGTAGGCAGCACGCCAGATGCCAGCGCCAATTTCACGTTTTCTGTGACAGACATCATCAATGAAAACCCAGCCAAACCCGTTTTGTACATTTCTGAAGTAGCGGCTTGGTCTAGCGGTAACAGCCCGATTGGCGTTGATTGGTTCGAAGTGACCAATTCTAGCTCGTCTGCTATCGACATCACTGGCTGGAAAATAGACGACGGCTCCAACTCTTTCGCTTCTGCCGCTACTCTAAACGGTATCACCAGCATTGCCGCTGGCGAATCGGTTATCTTTTTAGAAACCGCTGATCTTGCTGGTAAATCTGCCTTATTCTTGTCTACTTGGTTTGGTGCAAACGTACCGGTAGGCATAAAAATTGGTAACTACACAGGTTCAGGACTTGGCTTAAGCACAGGTGGCGATGCTGTCAATTTGTTTAACAGCAGCGGCGTATTGCAAGCCAATGTCGCTTTCGGTGCTTCGCCTGCTTCTGCTCCGTACGCGACATTCAATAACGCGGCTGGCCTTAATATCGCAACCATCATAGAATTGAGTGCTGTAGGTGTGAACGGTGCCAACACTGCGGTCAATGATGCCAATGAAATTGGCTCACCTGGCACAGTCGGCAAATTGTTTATCTCAGAAGTTGCACCTTGGTCTAGCGGAAGCAGTCCAGTCGGTGCTGATTGGTTTGAAGTGACCAATACCACCACTAGCGCAATAGACATCACTGGCTGGAAAATGGATGACAGCTCCGGCTCTTTTGCCGCCTCTGTTGCTCTTAGCGGCATCACTAGCATTGCTGCCGGTGAGTCGGTGATCTTTATTGAAACTGCTAACCTGACTCCTGCTAAAGAAGCCTTCTTGCAAACCTGGTTCGGCGCAAACCGCCCTGCGGGTCTGCAGATCGGCAGCTACACAGGTTCAGGTATTGGCTTAAGTACAGGTGGTGATGAGGTTAACTTGTACAACGCGGCTGGCCTGTTACAAGCCCGTGTTGTGTTTGGCGCATCCCCTTCAGGTACGTCTTTCCCAACCTTTGATAACACGGGTGCATTGAACAACACCACTATCTCAAACTTGAGTGCTGCGGGTAGCAACGGTGCTTTCAATGCTGTTAACGATAGCAAAGAAATTGGCTCACCTGGGTCAATCACTGCGGTTAACTACCCAGCTTCAGTGACTGTAAGCCAAGTAACCAGTGAACTTGCTGAAAATGCCGATACTACTAGCGCGATTAAAGTCGCTGACATTGTTGTCTCTGACATCAATAACCTCGGCACAAACCTACTGAGCGTAAGCGGTGCAGATGCAGGTCTATTTGAAATTATCGGCAACGAACTGTTCTTGAAAGCCGGTACAGTGTTGGATTACGAAACATTGACCAGCGTGAACGTGAGCGTGAATGTTGATGACAGCACGCTTGGCGCAACGCCAGATGATACCGAATCATTGACAGTTACCATTACCAACGTGGTCGGCATTTCTCCCGCCGCTTCCAATGCCGCCGTGCAAACAGGCACAAATGAAGAGGACACGCTGGTAGGCTTAAACCTTGCCAATACTTTGAATGGCCTTGGCGGAAACGATACCCTGATCGGCGGCAAAGGAAATGACATACTTAACGGTGGTGCGGGTAATGATATTTTCACCTATACAATCGTCAATGGCGCCGATGTTGTGGATGGTGGTGAAGGTTTCGACACCCTTAATATTGGCGGCAGTGCCACAGATGAAAAACTTGACGTCATTTATAATGGATCAGCAATCACCAATTTTGAAGGCGGTAGTGTTGCCAACGTTGAGTCAATTACCGCTGACTTATTGGGCGGCTCTGACACCTTAAGCTATATTGGTTCGGTTGCTGGCATCCAGGTAGACCTTTTAAATAACACGGCTTCCGGTTTCACAGCAATTGCAGGCATTGAGAATGTCGTCGGTGGAAATGGAAACGACACGTTGATCGGCGATGGCTCTGTAAATCGGTTAAGAGGCCATTTAGGCGATGATACCTACATTGTTAACGATGGCGATATCATCATTGAGGGCAATGCCGGCGGTACTGACAGTGTGTTTACTGACAGCAATACGTTCACACTTGCCGCTTTTGTTGAAAATCTGACATTTACAGGCACAGGGGATTTTATTGGCACAGGCAATGATCGGGCCAATGCCATCAATGGCGGTGCTGGTAACGATACAATCAATGCTAATGGCGGCAACGATATGATCAACGGCGGGGCTGGCAATGACGTGATGGATGGGGGCTTAGGAAGCGATACCTTCTTGTTCTACCCAAGTGTTGCAGGCTTTGGAAATGACATCATCAATGGTTTCGATGCCAAAGCCATTGGCGGACAAGATATGTTGGACATTTCAGGTCTTGGCATATCCGCCGATACTTTTGCATCGGCTGTCGTCATTACTAATGATGGTTTTGATACCTTGGTAACAATCGGCACGGACACAATCCAGCTTATTGGTGTCAATGGCGTTGGTGCAAATGCCATCACCCAGCAAGATTTCTTGTTAGCATAAGTATCTGCATAATAGCAGCTGAACTTCCGGGCCAATCAGGTTTGGCTTGATTGGCCCGGAATATAAGTTTGTACATTACCTGTTTTTTTTATGATGAAAACAGGCAATGCTTTCGTTTATCGGTTGGTTATTGCCGAAGAATCCAATAGTGGCTTCTTCGGCTTAACAAGCCGTCAAAAACAGATGTGTTTTTGACGAAGCAATACCCCAAAATTTTAGGCCGAAGCCTCTTCCTTAACGGCATAATGACTTTCGATATACCGCTCGACAATTTCTTGGAACTCTTCGGCAATCCTATCGCCTTTTAGGGTGACGGTTTTCTCGCCATCTTCATAAACCGGTGCGACAGGGGTTTCGCCGGTACCAGGCAAGCTGATGCCAATGTTGGCGCTTTTGCTTTCACCAGGGCCGTTGACCACACAACCCATCACCGCCACTTCCATTGCTTCAACGCCCGGATATTTGCTGCGCCAAACCGGCATTTGGTCGCGCAGATAGCCTTGGATGTCCATCGCCAGTTTTTGGAAATAATCGCTGGTGGTGCGTCCGCAACCTGGGCAAGAAATAACCATCGGCGTAAACGAACGGAAACCCATGGTTTGCAAAATTTCTTGCGCGACGATCACTTCTTGCGTTCTTGACGCGCCAGGTTCTGGCGTTAAAGAAATACGGATGGTGTCGCCAATGCCTTGTTGCATCAATACCGACAAAGCCGCCGCCGACGAAACAATGCCTTTTGATCCCATGCCCGCTTCGGTCAAGCCTAAATGCAAGGCGTAATCGCAACGGCTGGAGAGGTCTTCGTAGATATTGATAAGCTCTTGCACGTTACTGATTTTGCAAGACAAGAGGATTTTGTCTTTGCTAAGCCCCAATTCTTCGGCTTTCGCGGCACTTTCCAACGCCGACAGCACGATGGCTTTGCGGGTAATGGCTGCCAGTGGTTCTGGGTTTGCCAGCAAACGGTTTTCGTCCAACAAGCGTGTTAACACCGCCTGATCCAAACTACCGCCGTTCACACCAATACGCACCGGCTTGTTGTATTGGCAAGCAAACTCAATCATTTGCTGGAATTGCGGATCGCGGCTTTTGCCACGGCCTACGTTGCCTGGGTTGA
Organism: Methylosoma difficile; assembly: GCF_054657615.1. Lineage (NCBI taxonomy): Bacteria > Pseudomonadati > Pseudomonadota > Gammaproteobacteria > Methylococcales > Methylococcaceae > Methylosoma > Methylosoma difficile. Next base: position 925,467 of record NZ_BAAHYJ010000001.1, read on the forward strand.
TGCGGTATTTATCCAAGGCCATGGCGCAATCGGGATACTTTTCCAGCAGCTTATGACCGTTAAAATGGAAGTCGCCAACAATGGGTACAGAAAAACCTTTTCTGTCCAATTGGTTGCGGATTTCGGCAACGGCTTTGGCTGCTTCTTCGGAATTGACGGTAATACGGACAATTTCCGAACCGGCGGTAGACAATTCCATGATTTGGTTGACGGTTGCCTTGATGTCGGCAGTGTCGGTATTGGTCATCGACTGCACCACAATCGGTGCGCCGCCGCCAACTTTCACATTGCCAATCATGACGGGATGGGTGATTTTTCTGAAGCTAATAGGCATAAACTAAATCTTAATAAAAGGTTGCAGTTGTTTGGCAATTATACGTTATCCCTTTGCTTTGGCAGAGCTATTTTCAAGAGGCAGGGCACAGGCCAAAAGTTGGGCAAGTCGGCTTGGCGTAACGGGATGCTGTAAAATGCCCGGACATCCAAAATTCAAAAGGTTGGCAATGGTGAGTAAGGTGATTAAGACAGCGATGATAAGCAGCACGGCGTTGGATTTGCCGGAACACCGCAAGCAAGCTATGGATGCTTGTTTACGCCAAGGTATTTTTCCCAAAGCGATGGAACATCTTCCCGCCCGTGATGCCGATGCGATCAAGGTATCGCTGGAAATGGTCGATGTCGCTGACATTTACATCGGCATTTATGCCTGGCGCTACGGGCATGTTCCCGAAGGCCATGACATTTCAGTTACTGAAATGGAATTCAACCACGCCGTCAAACGCGGCATACCGATATTGGTGTTTCTCATCCACAAAGACCATGCCTTAACCATCGACATGGTGGAAACCCGCCCCGGCGCACAAGAAAAACTCGCCGCCCTCAAAGACAAAGCCTGCGAAGGCCGAGGCCGCGCCGAATTCAAATCCCCCGAAGACTTACGCGCCGAAATCGTCCATGCCCTAGGCGAAGAACTCAAACGCCAACAAACCGAATCCGGCAAACCGCCAACCCCACAATTCCACCCCACCAGCCACATCCCCAAAGCCCCCGAAACCTACATCGCTCACCCGTACACCTTGCTGCAAAGCAAAAACGTGGTCGGGCGGCAAGCCGAACTGAATTTACTCACCGATTGGGTGACTCGCAACCAGCAAGTGCCAGCCGATGTGCGCCTGTTCAACGTCGTCGCCATCGGCGGCATGGGTAAAAGCGCGTTGACGTGGAAATGGTTTAACGACATCGCCCCGCTGGAACTGCCCAAACTGGCAGGCCGCTTGTGGTGGAGCTTTTACGAAAGCGATGCTCATTACGAAAACTTCATCATCCGCGCCTTGGCTTACATAGCTGGCATTTCGGAACAAGACAGCCGCAGCTTGCCGCCACCGGAGCGCGAAGAGCGCTTGTTCCGTTGCTTGGATGAACAACCGTTTTTGCTGGTGCTGGATGGTTTGGAACGCATCCTGCTTGCCTATGCGCGTATGGATGCGGCTTACATAGCGGATGACGATTTGGACGAACGCACCGCCAATCAACTCGCCGCTGCATACGGTTTGCCGGACAACATTAAAGAAACTTATCTGGAAAAACACCGCCTACGCCGCTGCGCCGACCCACGCGCCGGACGCTTCCTGCGTCGCCTCGCCCAAGTCCGCGCTAGCCGCGTGTTGATTTCTACGCGCTTGTATCCGGCAGAATTGCAAAGCCAAACCGCACAACCGTTGCCGGGTTGTTTTGCCGTGTTTTTGGAAGGTTTGAAAGATGACGACGCGCTCAACCTGTGGCGGGAATTCGGTGTCAGCGGTGCGCGGGATGATTTGCTGCCCGTGTTCAACGCCTTCGGCAACTACCCACTGTTGCTACGCGCCTTGGCGGGTGAAATCGCCGATTACCGCCCAGCTCCAGGCGATTTTGGACGCTGGCGAAAAGCCAATCCCAAATTTGACCCAACGCGTTTGGATTTGAAAAATGCCAAAACCCATGTACTGCAATACGCCTTGCAAGGTTTGGGCGAGGTGCAAAAGCAGGTGCTGCATACCTTGGCGGCATTTCGGATGCCTGCGGGTTGGGAGACTTTGGAGTCATTGTTCAATAAATTCCAAGAAAGCGGAACCGACCAACAACACGACAATGAAGAAGAAACACGTCATTCCGGCAGGGACTGCCGGAATCCAGAACACAGGGATGTGAATAATGAAAACAATCCAGTTGCAGATTGCCATCCTTGGCCTCTGGATTCGCTAACGCGGTCTGACGGCTCCGGCAATCCCTGCCGGAATGACGGCTCACCACAATCAAGAGAACAAACCCTTGACCAAATTCTCACCGAACTTGAAGACCGTGGCCTAGTCGGTTGGGACAGACGCGCCAACCGCTACGACCTGCACCCCATCGCGCGCGGTGTGGTGTGGGCGGCACTGGCAGACAACGCCCGCCAAACAGTTTTCAGCCAATTGCACGGCTATTTTGATGCCGCACCCAGACCGCCGAATTACTTAGAAGTCGAAAGCCTGGAAGACCTGACCCCCGCCATCGAGTTATACCATACCCTGATCGGCTTGGGGCGTTACGACGATGCCTTTGTTGTATTTCGGGATCATCTCGACTATGCCATGCTATGGCGATTAAGTGCTAGTCGGCAACGGGTGGAATGGCTGGAACGTTTGTTTCCTGACGGTTGGCAAGCCCTACCAAGCTTAGCTAGTGCGCGGGATTCTAGTTGTGCGCTGAATGCGCTGGGTCAGGCTTATCTATTCAGTGGCGAACTCGCCCGCGCCGCGCTGCTGCTTCGCCGAAAAGTGGACATTGACGAAGCTGAGCAGGATGAGAACAACGCTGCTGTTGGCCTTTGCAATCTGTCCGATGGATTACTGATGTCCGGGCAGTTGCGGGCTGCCGAAACGTCGGTGATGCGAGCCTTGACGATTAGCCGGAAAAATGAAAACGGTATTCAGGCAGGTATCGGTGAACGATGGCGAGGCTCCGTCCTCGCCGCCCGTGGAATCGCCGATGCTGCCGAAACCGCCCTACGCCGTTCCTTAGCCATCTTTCTTGCTGAACAAGTGCAACAAAGCGAAGGTGTGGATAACGCTTATCTCGCCCAGCAGCAACTCTGGCAACACCAACCCGCTGCCGCATTGCCGCTGGCTAACCGCGCTTGGGAATTGGCAAAAATCCGGCGCCATGAATGCGACTTCATCCGTGCCGCCCGCCTTCAAGGCGAAGCCGCCTTAGGCTTAAACGACCTAGCCACCGCCGAAGAACGCCTACACCACGCCCTAAACCGCGCCCGCGCCGTCAACTTCGTCGAAGAAGAACTCCCCGCCCTGACTGCCTTAGCCGAATTGCACCGCCGCCGCGAAGACTACGCCACCGCCCGCGATTTGCTGGAACAAGTCTGGGATGCCGCCGAACACGGCCCGTATCCGCTGGTGCACGCCGATGCCCGCAACGTCCTCGCGCAAATCGAACGCGACCAAGTCAACATACCAGCCGCTATTGCCGCCGCGACGCGCGCCTACCAACTCGCCTGGTGCGACGGCCCGCCTTACGCCTACCACTTCGGCCTAAGCAACGCCCGCCGCCATCTGCAAGCACTCGGCGCACCCGAACCCGATCTACCACCGTTTGATGAATCAAAATACGAACCGATGCCGGAGGTGGAATTGAATCCGCGTGATGAGTTTTATGTGGATTTGGATAATTTGGCTGATGGTTGCTAGAAATAACCGGAAATGTTGGGTTGCCAAACGGCAGGCAATCCAACCTACGCCTAGCCCACCAACTTAAAAAACTCGCTTTCGGCTACGATGTCGGCATTATCCACGACCCTGTCCAAATAGACTTTGCCGTCTAAATGGTCGTATTCGTGTTGGAAAACACGGGCGACGAATCCTGATAAAACCATCGTAACGGCTTGGCCTTGGCTGTCGAGGTAGTCAATGCTGATGTCGGTATAGCGCGGCACCAAGGCGCGGATGCCGGGAATGCTGAGGCAGCCTTCCCAGCCTTTTTCTTGGGCTTCGGACAGTGGAGTAAAGCTGGGGTTTATCATCACGGTCGGTTGCATCAGTGGCGCATACGGGTAACGGGTTGTAGGGCGCGAGGCGACGATGATTAGCCGTTTCGACACACCCATTTGCGGTGCCGCCAAACCGACGCCTTGGCTATTGGCCAAGGTGGTTTTCAGGGTTTCAATGAGTTGGCGAATGCCATCGCAATGGATGTCGTCAACCGCTTCGGCAATCTGCCGCAGCACCGGTGCGCCCAGTTGGGCAATTTCAGCCATTGCGCTCATATCAGCCCTGTAACTCCCTTAATAACATGGTTTGCGCCTGAATAGTTTCACCGCCCTCTTTCAGTTTGGCGCGTTGGTAGCTGCCATCGGGTTGCAATAGCCAAACTTGGTTGTTGTCTTGCAGATACCAGTCCAGATCATGCAGGATGCGCATCTGCAATTTTTTGTTTTCAATGGGGAAACAGATTTCCACGCGTTTGAACATGTTGCGGCTCATCAAATCGGCGCTGGAGGCAAACACTTCGCGGTTGCCGTCGTTATGGAACACGTAGATGCGGGCGTGTTCCAAAAACCGCCCGACAATGGCGCGCACTTCAATGTTTTCTGACAAGCCCGGAATACCGGGCCTTAAGCAGCATACGCCACGGACAATCAGTTTGATGACCACGCCGGCTTGCGAAGCCCGGTAGAAGGCTTTAATCAGCTGGTCTTCCACGACCGCATTCACTTGAATGATGATTTTGGCGGGTTTGCCGTTTTCGGCGTGATGGATTTCGCGCTCGATTTTATCCAGCAAGGCTTTGTGCAAGGTAAACGGCGATTGCAGCAGTTTGTTGAGTTTGGTCACTTTGCCCAAGCTGGTCAGCTGGGCGAATACTCGGCGCACGTCTTCGCCCAATTCCTTGTCGCAAGAGAACAAACCGTAATCGGTGTAAAGCTGTGCGGTTTTGGGGTGGTAATTGCCGGTACCCAAATGCACGTAATTGCGTAGCTCGCCACCTTCACGGCGCAACACCAAGCACATTTTGGCGTGGGTTTTGTAACCCACGACGCCATACACCACATGCACGGCGGCTTCTTGCAGTTTGGAGGCCAAGTCGATATTGGCTTTTTCGTCAAAGCGGGCGCGCAGCTCAATGACCACGGTCACTTCTTTACCGGCGCGAGCCGCTTTGATGAGCGCGGCAACAATCGGCGAATCGGCACCGGTGCGGTATAAGGTTTGTTTGATCGCCAACACTTCCGGCGCAACCGCCGCTTGGCGCAGGAATTCAACCACGGGTGTGAAGGCTTCAAACGGATGGTGCAGCAAAATATCGTTGCGGCGGATGGCGGCAAACATGTCTTTGTTGCGTCCAAATTGCGCCGGAGTGCTGGGTTTGAAGGTGGGGAACTTTAAATCGGGGCGGTCGGTAATCAGTGCCGACAATTCTTGGGCGCGGTTCAGGTTGACCGGGCCATTGACGCGGTACAAGCGGTCTTCGGTCAGGTTAAAGCGATCCAGCAAAAACTCCACGGTGTCGTCGGCGCATTCGGCATCAATTTCAAGACGCACTTCGTCGCCATAATTACGCATCGCCAATTCACCTTCCACCGCCAGCAGCAAATCGTCGATGGCATCGTCGTCAACGAAAAAGTCACTGTTGCGGGTTACCCGAAATTGGTAGCAGCCTTTCACGGTCATGCCGTGGAACAGTTCGTTAACAAAGGCGTGGATGACCGATGACAAAAACACAAAATCATACGGGCCGCTGTGGGTTTCGGTTTGCGGCAGGCGGATCACCCGTGGTAGCGAGCGTGGTGCTTGCAAAACGGCGCGTCCGCTGTTGCGCCCAAAAGCGTCTTTGCCGGTCAGCGAGATGATGAAGTTTAAGCTTTTGTTGAGGATGCGCGGGAACGGATGCGCCGAGTCCAAGCCCACTGGCGTCAGGATGGGCATGAGTTCTTGGTTGAAGTATTTTTCCAGCCATTTGTGTTGGATTGGACTCCAATCTTTGCGGCGGATGAAGCGGATGTTTTCTTTTGCCAATTCCGGAATCAGTACGTCATTCAAGACTTGGTATTGCTCATCGACCAAGGCATGGGCGTGGGTGGAGATTTGTTCAAGCTGTTCGCCGGGTGTAAAGCCATCAACGCCGACGGCTTTGGGGTCAATTTCCGCCATTTCGATGATACTGGCAACGCGCACTTCAAAAAACTCGTCCAAGTTGGAGGAGGAAATGCATAAGTAATTGAGCCGTTCCAGCAGCGGCACTTGCTCGTTTTTGGCTTGTGCCAACACCCGCCGGTTGAACGCCAGCAGGCTTAAGTCGCGGTTGATGTAGTATTCCGGTTGGTTGATGTCAATCTCTGGTTTGCTGCTTTTATCGTCCATTTTGAGCCTGTGGGGTGTGCGGTTACGACACCACGCCGGTAATAAGTACATGCCGGTCGCTGGTCTGTTCAAGGTGTAGGGGTAAATTGGCATCGTGCAATTGCTGGCGGATTTCATCCAGCTCGAAGGCTGCCAGCAGGGATTGGTAAAAATCGCGCTGCAAAAGGGCAGGTTCGTTAGCGGCGTAGGTTTGCACCAGCGCCTTAGCCTGTGCAGTGCTGGTCGGGCGCAACAAGTCCATGACCACAATGCGCGTACCCGGTTCCGAATAGCGTTTAATGGTTTGCCATAAGGCGTGCGGATCAGGTAAATGGTGCAGCAGGCTATTGCAGAAGATAAGCGGGTAATGGGCATGGGGCAATAGCAAATGAGGCAGCAAGCCTTTTATAAAATGCAGCCGTGGCGATACGCTGGCAGGCACATGGTTTTGTGCATAATTTAGCATGGCCTCGGCACCGTCAACAGCATGGACTTGGCAATTTGGAAAAGCCTGTGCAAAACGCTGGCTAATGTCGCCAGGGCCGCAACCTAAATCTAAGGCCGTGCCGTTAAATTCAGGTTCTGCGATAAAGGCGGCAAGGCGCTCGATGAACTGGTTGTGCGGAACGGAAAAATCGGCTTCCGCATAAGCCTTGACCTGTTCAGGGTCATCCATCAATTCGGGTTCTAACACGCGCTGCATGGTGAAAATCCTCGTTTGCCTTGCAAGCCGCCGGTGTGGATCGCCAGCAGCCGTTGCCCAGGTTTAAAATAGTTTTTCTTAATTAAATCATAGATGCCAAACAACAGCTTGCCGGTGTAGACAGGCTCCAAGGCGATACCGGTTTGGGCTTCGAATGCGTCGATAAAGGCCAGCAGCCCCGCAGAGGCTTCCCCAAAACCACCGCCGTGGTAATCCAAATGGATATGCCAGTTGCCGTAGGGTTTGTCCAGTAATGCGCTGACATCGGCGTTTAAGAATCCGGCCTTTTTTAAGGCGGCAAAGCCTTGCACAGAGACCGAGGCTGGCGCGTGTTTTATCAATCCCGCCAACGTGGTTCCCGTACCGCAGGCCACACAGATCACATCAAACGGCTGGTTAATTTCTGCCAACAATTCGCCAATGCCTTGCAAAGCCAAACTTTGTGCGCCTCCTTCCGGCAACCAATACTGGCCTGCACTTAACTGGGGCAAATCATAGCAGCCTTTATAGGTTCTGAGTGTGCGATATTCGCTTCTGGACACAAACTGAAGGGTCATGCCGAATTTTTGCAGGTCTTGTAAGGTTGGCGTCAACTTTTCCGATGCCTCGCCCCGAATAAAACCCAAGGTTTTCAAACCCAATGCCTGACCGACAAAGGCCAAGGCATGTAGATGGTTGGAATACGCGCCGCCCATGCTGACCAGCGTATCGGCGTTTTCGGACAAGGCATGGTCGATGATGTATTTCAGCTTGCGCCATTTGTTGCCGGAAATGATGGGATGCAGCAAATCGTCGCGCTTAAGCCATAGCTCAATGCCGTAGCGATCAAGCAGCGGATCGTCGATTTTGCTTAAGATGGAAGGCTTAAACGATTGTTCTAATTGCAGTAATGAACGGTGCATGAGGTGCTATTCAGGGTTAAAAGCTGATTTTAACCCCGATTAAAAAAGTGTGCGGCACTATTAGGCGGCTTCCCACATCCCCGTCATGCCAACATAATTCGGCAAGGCTTGAATGCGGCGCAGCCAGGCGAGTATCGCCGGATACGGGCTAAGGTCAACTTTGCCTTCCGGCGCTAAAGCGATGTACGGGTAAATGGCAAGGTCGGCGATGGTGATGTGGTCGAGCGCCAGCCAGTCGTTGGCGGTTAATTGCGCTTCCAAAATCGCCAGCAGGTTGGCGGTGATTTGCTCGGATTCGGCAACGTTAATTTCCCGACCAAATTTGTAATGCACGCGCAGACGGCTCGGTCCCCACGCTAGTTCGTTGGCGGAGGTTGCCAGCCACGCCATCACTTGCGCGAGCGCTTGCGGTTCGTTCGGCAGCCAATCAGCACCGCCGTATTGCCGCGCCAAATACACCAAAATGGCGTTGCTGTCGCGCAGGGAAAAATCGCCATCGACCAATACCGGCACTTGCCCGAACGGGTTCATGGCTAAAAATTCGGCGGTTTTGTGTTGTTTGTTTAAGCCATCGACGGCGATGCCTTCATAGTCCAAACCCAGAAAAGACAGCAGCATCCGAGCTTTGTGGGCGTTGCCGGAAACGGCGAATTGGTAAAGTTTTAGCATGGGGGATTCTCCGGTTGTGGTTTTTTTACAGGTATTTTTGACTATCGTTCCCACGTCACTGCCATTAAGTTAAGGAAAAAATTATATGAACCAGAGGCTTAAACCGTTCGTGCTGAGCTTGTCGAAGCATGAATGGTTTAAGTTTCTGCTCCCGGATTTTTCCGTTCATCCTTCGACAAGCTCAGGACGAACGGAAAAATCCGGGAGCAAAGTCATAGTCTTAGGATGTGCTGAGGAACGAAGCGCATCTGTCGAGTTTTACGCGATTGATGCGCCTCCTATCGTCGGTACATCCTATAATTATCCTATTGAAAAACAATAATAAATCTTTAACTTAATGGCAGTGACGCTCCCGCGTAGGAACTATAAGCTTTATCGGGTCTCGTTCACACCAACTGCTTCAAGCGTTCAATTTCCGCCATCAATGGCACTACCATTTCCTCCACTTGCGCTTGGCTGTAACGCGGGGTGATGTGTTGCGGGCAGTTCCAATCCAAGGCTTCGATATGAATGATAATGCCGCGCTCCACTCGCGCCCGATAGGTCGGCACTTCCAATTGCGCTAGTAATTCGGGTTCGGTATCGGCATGGGCGATGCGTACCGTTCCCCAGATTTTTAGGCGTTGCCGATTGGCGTAATCCATCAAAATCAGCGAGATGCGGTTATTGGCTTGTAGATTGCCGATGCTCAGATATTGCACATTACCGCGAAAATCGGCAAAGCCCAGCGTCCGCGCGTCCAGCACTTTTAAAAAACCGACTGGGCCGCCGCGATGCTGCACATAAGGCCAGCCGGATTCGGAAACCGTGGCTTGGTAAAAACTGTCGCGTTGGGCGATAAACTCGATTTCCTGCTCGGTCAATTGGTTACGCGGATCGGTCGCCAATTCAAAATGGCTATTGCGCTCGCGGCTGCCGTAGTGGCTTTGCGCGGCTTTCACGCTGGGCGTAAAGGTGATGTCTGCAAAGGCGGTTGCCATCGGATTGCTCCGCTAAGTGAGTTAATGATAAGGAGTCCAAAACATGTTTTGGACTCCTACGTAGAAGTTAAAGAACTTTTGCACCACGACTGAGTTATCACATCGCTGCAAACGCCGCTTCCAACGCTTTAGGGTTTGTCGCCCACAATTGGCCCAGTTGCGTGGACATCGGGTCTGGGTAGATGTCTTCGGCATCGGCCATTAAACCTACCAAGATATTTTCGGCAGTTTCTTGGGCGCTGGCTTTTTGCATGGGGAATTCTTTCGCCATATCGGTATCAATCGGCCCTGGGAAAATGGCGTGGACGCTGATGCCTTGCACTTTCAATTCGGCGCGCATAGCTTGGGTGGCGGAAAATAACGCCGCTTTCGAGGCGCTATAGCCGCCAATGCCTATCATGCTGGCAAGGCTGACCACAGACAGCACATTGGCAATTGCCGCGTCTTCGTGTTGCGCCAAAACGGGTACAAATGCGCGGGTGATTGCCAAGGTGCCGTAATAATTGACATCCATGTCGTAACGCAAAGCGTCCGGCTCGCCCGATACTACGGAAGCCATCGACAACACGCCGGAATTGTTAATCAACACATCGACATCTTGCGCCAAGGCTACGGCGGCTTGGATTTGGTCGGGTTTGGTAATGTCCAGGGTGACAGCTTCTACGCGGGCATCGGCAAAATCAGGCAAGGCGGAAATGTCACGGGCGGTGGCGTAGATTTTTTTGACGGGGTGTTGCAGTAAAGCCTCAACAAGGGCTTTGCCAATGCCACGGTTTGCGCCAGTGACGAATACGGTTTTGTTGGTTAATTGCATGGTTTTTTCCTTGGTTTGGGGTTGAGGGGTTTGTGTAGGGTACGCTGTGCGTACCTTTTAAATCCATGTAAAAGGTACGCACAGCGTACCCTACCGTATTTTTAACGATCATCAAAAGTCGGCGACAAACTCTGCCGCCAGACCTGATTACTGAGTTACGCCGCCAATTTCAGTTCAACTTTTGGGAAATCAATATCGACATGGCTGGCTTTGCCGATGATATTGGTGAAGATGTTCATCGCCACGTGGGTGATGATCTCGACGATTTCCGCGTCGCTATAACCTGCCGTGCGGACTTCGGTGATTTCTGCCGTAGTGATTTCGCCCATGTTTTCCAGCAAAGATTTGGCGAATTTCACGGCGACTGCCGCCTTGGCATCTTGGCTAGTGCCATGACGGTTGGCGTCAATTTCAGCATTGTTCAAACCCGCTTTCCGACCAATCGCGGTATGTGCCGAAACGCAATATTCGCACGTGTTTTGCTGGGCGATGGCTAAGGCGATACGTTCGCGGTTTGTGGGTTTAAACTGCCTTCGCCTGCAATGCTGTGCAAGCCTAAAAAGGCGCGTAAAGCGGCGGGTGAGTTCGCCAGAATTTTTAAGAAGTTGGGGACGATGCCTAATTTGGTTTGGATGGCATCGAACAAAGCTTGTTGTTCAGCGTTGGCGGTTTCTTTAGTGACAGTGTTAATGCGGCTCATGGTCTTTCCTCGTTAGATAATTGAATGTGGGTTGCCCTTAGTTCAGATATTTCAGGCGTTATTGCCGCAATACAGCCGTTCGTGCTCGACTGCAAGGATGCAGGAGGTAGAGCAACGCAGGAGCAGTTGCCGAGAGCTTGTCGAAGCATGAATGGCTGTGTTGCGAGGCTAGGATTTTTCCGCCCACCCTTCGACAGGCTCAGGGCGAACGGAAAAATCCTTGGCTTTCTGGCTGAGATGTTGAGTGGGCAAACAAAAAGCGGTTTGCCCACCCTACGCGTCTGAAAGTGCATCTCGTCTCGGGTGGACATACTGTAGTCAATTTCACTTTTAAGAAGAATAGCCATTATTTACAATATATTCTTATAAAAAATGGAATAATATCGCCGTCACCCGCGCGATTGCTAATTTGTAGGTGCGAATTCATTCGCATTTATGCCCTGTGGGTACAGTGCGCATAAATCCGCACCTACATAAAAAACCTTACAGATAAGAAACAATGGACAGACTCGATTTAATGACTGTGTTCGTCGCTGTTGCCGAGGAACAAAGCTTTGCTGGCGGTGCGCGGCGTTTGAATATGTCACCGCCCGCCGTTACCCGCGCCATTGCCAGTTTGGAAGAGCGGCTGAAAATCCGTTTGCTGACGCGCACTACCCGTTATGTGCGCGTGACTGAAGCAGGGCAGCGTTATTTGGAAGATGCGCGGCGCATCATCAGCGAAGTGGATGCGGCGGATGAAGCCGCAGCCGGTATCAACGGCGAACCCAAAGGCCATCTCGCCGTGACTGCGCCTGTGTTGTTTGGGCGCATGTATGTGATGCCGAGTATTGTTGATTATCTGGAGCGTTATCCCGATATGCAGGTGTCGGCGGTGTTTTTGGATCGCGTGGTCAATATGTTGGAGGAAGGTTTGGACGTGGGAATACGGATTGGCGAGCTGCCCGATTCCAGCATGAACGCCATTAAAGTCGGCTATGTGCGCCGCGTTACCTGCGCGTCGCCTGTGTATCTTGGCAAACACGGCATTCCGCAACACCCCAACGAGTTAAGCCAACATTATTTGGTCGCCGCCAATAGCGCGGGCAATCAAGGCGAATGGCGCTTTGGGCAGGGTATCAGCGTAAAAATCAAGCCGCGTTTGACCGAAACCAATAACGATTCGGCGATTGTGGCGGTGTTGCGGCATTTAGGCATAACGCGGCTGCTGTCTTACCAAGTTGCACCCTATTTGGCATCAGGCGAGTTGCAGACGGTGCTGGAAGATTTTGAACCAGAACGCTTGCCGATTCATGTGCTGCACCGCGAGGGGCGCTATGCGTCGGCGAAGGTACGGGCGTTTGTGGATTTGATGGTGGCGGATTTAAGGTCGAAAACAGCGATCCAATATTGAATTCGAGCAAGCTTTGCTCTTAACTTGAAATGAGAGCAGACAAAGTTTAGTAGCAAGAAAAAAATGATATTACATTGGTAATGCAGGCGTTAAAGTGTTACAAAATTCATATCTTTTACGCTGCCCATAAAAATAACGATGTCCGACCCCAGCTCACCTTCAACAGATACTTTACAAAACCAACCCGCCCCCATCAAAGTTGCCTTGATTGGCTTTAAAGACGAAGCTGAACTGGCAAAAGTGACGGCCTTGTTCACCCACGCGAGCCGTTGGCAACAGCCTTGGGTTGTCATTCCGCACAGCAAGGCTGCCGATTTGTTGTTGATCGCGGCTGAAACCCCTGCCGAGGTCTTACAGTTGCAACGCTTGCATAAAGGCTTTAGCAAAGACCGCTTGATTGCGTATTCGGAATCGGTGATCGCAGATGCCCGTTGGCATTTACAGCGTCAGAGCGACCAAACCGTATCACCCTTGGCCTTTAGTCTTTTAATTAAGGAAATTAGCCACGCGTGGGATGACATTAAAAACAGCGCAAAAAAAAAAGACGAAAATGACATAACTCCTTCCGTAAAAAGCTGGCAAGCACAGATGAAAGCCTTGTCAGCCCCCATCAATCGGGTCATTGAAGCGCTAACGAAAAAAGCACCTTAGGCTTCATGTGTTTCAATTATTTGCTCGCCTAATCAAAAAACACCCCAAAAACGAATAAAGTTAATGTTTTGATTTGCATTGATTATTTTTTTAAAAATGTGATTTATTTCACAAAAAAACAATATTTGTTGAATTTAGAATATTATCATTTCATAAATTTATCGCATTACCTTTACAATAATTAACAAATAGATTGATAGACTTAAATTGCTCTTTAAACTAGACTTCCAAGGCAACTTCAAATAAATGAACAGTTCTGTTAATGCCAATGTTATTGTTCAAAAAAACGGACAATATCCACTTTTAGGAAAAGGAACGCCTGTGCAATCGTCCTCACCATCCTCTAAATCGCAAGCAATACGCGTTGCACTGCTTGGCTTTGACAACCCCCAAGAGCAAGCCCAATTAACCACCTTATTCGCCCATGCCCAGCGTTGGCAGAAGCCTTGGCAAATCGTCGCCGACCCCAATGACGCTGACTTCTTGTTGGTGGCATCTGATGACACAGAAAATCTAACGGAATTACGTAGCTGCCCCGAGCATTTTGCCAGGGAGCAAATCATCGCTTACACCGGCCGCCCTTCTGATAGCGCCCGTTGGTATTTAAAGCGTCCTGGGGCGGCAAAAATGCCTTCGCCGCTTGAATTTACCATTTTGTTAAAAGAAATGGGCAAGGCATTTGAGGATGGTTTGGTGGGTAGAACTGAACAGAAAAACCCAACGAAAAACTTACCGGCTCAAAAAAAGCACTTCGATTGGCGCGAAAGGTTAAAGGTCTTAATCATAGGCAGTGTGGGTTCAGGAAAAACTACTGCAATCAACACGCTAAGCCAGGGCAATGCCGTATCCACCGAGGCCAAACCTAGCGACCATACCCAATTACAAAAAAAATCCACTACCGTCGCCATGGATTTTGGCACGCTGGCGATTGACTCAGAAACGCAGCTATTAGTTTATGGCGCACCTGGGCAACGGCGTTTTGATTTCATGAGCGGCATCCTGATTCAAAACGCCCTAGGCATCATTATCTTAATCAGTAACGAGTCCAGTAACACTTTGTCGGAATTGAACTATTATTTGGATAGCCATAGGGATTTTCTGGCGGATCATCATGCGGTCATCGGTATTACCCATAATGATTTAAACCCCAAGCCATCGTTAAACGAATACGCGGCGTTTATTCAATCTCGTGGGGAGTCTTGGCCTGTGCTAAAAGTAGATGCCCGTAAGCATGAAGACATGAAAAAATTGGTTGGCGTATTACTGGAAACTACCTTTAAACGGGGCTAGCAGCATTTATCAAATACCACCTCTAAATTGCCGCAAGGGGCATGGAAAAAATAGTTAGCGGCACTTTCAACTTAAAAAAATAAAATAAGGAGTACAAAATGGCAACAGTAGACGTATTGAAAAAATTAGATGGTTTTTTGGCGGCGGCATTGGTGGATTCCAGCAGCGGCATGATGATTGAGTCCATCGTAGTGGGCGCTTTCCCTATTGAAATTGCCGCTGCGGCGAACACTGAAGTAGTACAGGCGAAATTGAAAGCCATGGATGCCATCGACTTGGGTGATGACACGATTGAAGATATTTTGATTAGCTTAGGCACCCAATACCACTTAATCCGCCCATTGGCTTCAAACCGCGAAATCTTCCTTTACATCGCTTTGGAACGCGGTCGTGCCAACTTGGCTTTGGCAAGAATGGAATTGAAAAAATTGGAAGGCAGCATCAAAAGAATCTAATGCTGATTCATTAAGCAAATGGCATTGCCGATGCTATTTGCTGTTTTATCCACATCATGCGGTGTTGCTGCATAAGCCTCACCGCATGATGGGAACAAAAACAAGCGTTGCGATATAGAGAGCGTAGGCTTGTTTCCCCTTTTTACCTATAAACCTAACGGGTTTTTAGGGTCAATACCGTCCATAAACGGAATTCGCGTGTCCTGATGGGTAATTTGGTAAATTTTACCCAGCCAATTATTAAACACCGCTTTTGCCGTATCGCTCCAGGTGTTGTCCAAATGTTCCAACACTAATGCCTCTGGGAATTCGAGCAAGTCTATGCCAGTCATTTTGGCTTCGCGGACATGTAACGCGTAATCGGCGAACAGTTGCTGGGCTTCGGCATTAAAATAATGTTCTGGAAACGGCGGGTAATCAGGTCTGTCGCCACGATAAAAGTTCATCACTTCGCGCTTGTATTCTTTCAAAAGACTGATGTCGTCATATTCAGGATGCCCCTGAAAAAACACCAAACGGAAGCCATCTGGGCTTACCGCCAAATGTGCGCCAGCTTCTTGGCTGACAGCCAATACTTTTAAGCCTTGGCGTTCCATGTCGCTTTGAAAAATCTCATTAAAACGCGAATGCGGAACATCAAAGCGGGTATTGATTTCCGCCACCAACGGGTGGTTTTTATTGGTTAGCCGATGCGAAAAAACGCCCCAGCGTTTGGCAGGCAAGCGGGTGCGTTCAATGCCGTAGCAATATTGGATAACCGCATGGGTTGCCAAGCAAGAACACAGCACCGACGTGACGTTTTCCTTCGCCCAAGACACCACTTCCATCAACGGCTGCCAAAAATCTTCTTCAGGCAATCGCGGACGGGTCACGTTAGCGCCGCTGATAATCAACGCATCCAAACCTTGCGCTTTGATTTGTGCAAACGATTGGTAATATTTGTCGATATGCGCTTGCGCCTTTTCGCCTCTGGGCAAACCTTCAATCGTAAAGGGATGCACGTGGAATTGCACAATTTGGTTGCAGGCACCCACCAAGCGGAAAAATTGCCGCTCGGTCGCTTCCAGCGCCGGATCTGGCATCATGTTTAACAAGCCAATATGTAGCTCGCGGATGTCCTGATGTTTGGCACGCTCAAGGTCTACAATTTCTTCGCCTTCTTCGCGCAAACGTTGGAACGTCGGCAGATCAATATGGGCAACTAAGGGCATAATAAGCGATCCTCGCTAGTTATCATTGCTGTTTGGCAATGGCATCGGCAATAAGCCTGATAAAGTCTTCTTCACAGGTAACGGCGGCGGCATCATTGGCATCCACTGTGTAACCGTATTGTTCGGCAATGGCTTCGTAACGCGGAATGCGCGATTTGAACAGCTCAGGGAATACCCAGCTGACAAACTCATCCGGCGGCATCACGTCAGTTGATGGGTATTGCCGTAATTCTAAAAATTCGGCGACCTTTTCATCCAAAAATGCTTCCCGGTAATACAAAGGCTTAGGATCGCTTTTGGCACGGGCGATGATGGTTTGTTCCAAGCTTTCGGGAATTTTGATGTAAACAATTAAGGTGTTTTGTGCCAGCGTTTCCAGCACTTCCGGGCAATCCAGCTCGCACACGCTGCCACCAGCATCGTTAATGAAGTTTTTGTAGCCGTAAATGTCTTCAGCCTTGTGGATAAATTCCGGCACGTCATTCATTGCCGCCACTTCCGCCAAATGGTGCAGCTTTTGGCGGCGTTTAAATTCTGCCAAAGACAAGCCGCCTAAGGCGGGATCACCTAATTTGCCCAAAAAGCTGGATACGGCGGACAGGTTATCAACGGTGATTTTGTCGCAGATGTAAATGGAATCCGAACGTAACAGTTCGCGCAAAAACGGCACGCTCATGGCGTGGCGTTTGATGTTGTCAAGGATAGGCTCTTGCAGATATTTGGTGCCGATGCGGTAGTCGCCAGAATAGTGGAACCATTTTGCTTTCGGCAATTTATTGGCAAGCGTGGTCTTGCCTGCGCCGGACATAGCCAGCAAGGTGACGCGCTTCGATTGCCAATCTAAAAACGCCTGGGAACTCATTTTCATGGGGTAATCCTAATTGTCCAGATAATCGTCAATGTCTATGTCTTCAAAATTGGGTTTGTGCAGGTCAGGGTCGGAATAGCCTAAGTCGTCCGTTTCCAATTCATCAAAGGGTGCCGCCCAGTCTTCCGGCGTTTCAATGAAATCGAAAGTGGAATTGTACCAACTATCGAAATCATATTCGCCAATATCGCCGTTTAAATATTGGACTTCGATGGAGTCGGCTTGGGCTTCGATGTTGATGACCTTAAAGCTCAGCTTGTTTTCGACATCTTTATACCAGTTGCCGACGATAGGATCTGCTACGGTTGTCATGGGGGTTACCTGTGTCAAATAGGGACTTGTGCGGGATCGGAAAAACTTTTTGCCGGTGTACCCAGCGGTGGCTTTCTGCGTTAAAACAGCGTGTTGATGACCGTAGCCAACACATCGACAACATCATCCGCCAGCACCTCAGCATTGGCTCCTTCCGCCCAAGTCGATGAGTAACGCGGCTTAACCGGTTCACGGGTGCTGGGCGAGGCGGTCGCCTGACCGCGTTGGGCTTGCAATAGCTGTCCACCGGCTTTGCGCCATTCCAGCAAATGGGTGATTTCGCCGCTATCTAACCACACGCCGTGACTATTACAAATATCGACCACCACGCCGCTGCGGTAGCCATAGGCTTTGCGGTTCATAAAGTTTTGGCAGACGGGGCATTTTACGTATTTGACTGCTGGCTTGCTTAGGTAACGCTCATGGTTAATGGTGTCGATTTGTTCAAGATTGACTTGGAACACATCGGCAACGCTGTTTTCCAGTAGCGCCTCCACTTGACCGGGATCGAAAAATAAACCAAAGCAATCTGAGCAGCGTTCCAACAAAAAGGTACCTTTTATTTGGAGGTCGATGGTTTCCATGGCGGCTTGGCAATTCGGGCAGGCATGTTGGTCATCGGTGTCCAGCACTGAAAAATCGTGTTTGCCGCTCAGATCGACATCATTATACGTACCACAATAGCCACACCGGTTGGTGTTGGCCTGCAAGGGGGCGGAGCAATGGACGCACTTAGCCATCTTAAAACGATGCCAAGATTTGTTGTTTTTTGCTGGCGTATTCTTCGGCGGTAATCAGGCCATTGTCTGCCATTTGCTTAAGCTGCGCCAATTTGTCGGCAGCTGACAGCGGTGCGGATGTCGAGCCTGCCGTTGCCGTTTGCGCCAAGGTTTGGCCTAAACCGATGCCCGCGCCGACCCCCATACCCAAGCCTGCGCCGCCACCTTCGTTGCGGGCGGCATCACGCAAGGCTTCCAATTGTTGCAGTTTGGCGTAGTCGAGGCCTGCTGCTTGGGCGGCTTGCGCTTCGGCAGTCAGATCGGCAATACGGTTGACACGTTTTAAAGTTTCGCTGTCAAAATCGGTGCCTTCAACGCGAAAATCCATCACCTCCAAGCCTAAGCTGTTAAACAGCTCGACCAACACAAACTGCATGCCACGGGCAATTTCAATGCGGCTGGCATCAATGTCGGTGACACTGTATTGGCTGCTTGCCAGAAAATCGCTGAGCGGATGCACCAGCCGCGCCGAGATGACTGCGCGTAAATCGTCTTCCAAAAAGTGCGCTTGGCTGCCGACCACATGGGCAAAAAACTCACCCGCATCGGTAATCCGGTAGCTGTAATTGCCATAGGCTTTTAAGCCGACAGGGAACTGGTATTTAGGGTCTTGGTATTTGATCGGCGAGGTGGTTCCCCACTTTTGATCCATGACCGTGCTGGTCTTAAAGAAGTAAATGGCGGTTTTATGTTCGCTTTCAAAAAACTGCATAAAACGTGAAATGGTTGTCCAAAACGGGATGTTGTCGGTTGCCAAATTGACCGAACAAGGCTTGGTCAGTACCGCTTTCACCGTGCCTTGATAAACAAAAATACAGCCTTGGCCTGGGCCGACAATTAACGTCGAAGCATTTTTAATTTCATCACCGTTATCCGTCCATTGTTCGAACAGCGCATCAGGTGTGGGTTGCTGCCATTCAATCACCGAACGCAGCTGTCGTTTAATGCCGTCAAAAAGTGCCATAGTTATCCTCAAAATAATGGGGGGATTTTTGAAGGCAAGTATAGCGCAGCTTACGATTCAACAGCATAGGGTCTGCGCCAAAAAATAAGTGGCGTAGCCAAGATGAAAAGCCGTGTTTTGGGCGAGATTGAGAGCGTAAGGCATACCCGCGCCGGTAAGCATCGGGGCGGGTGTGCAGATGTTAGACGCTAAAGGTATCGGCTGACGGTGTTTCAGCCTCATTAAACGATTCCACCACACGGTCCATCGTCGCCGTTGCCGGATTGTATCGATAGCCTGCGGTCAACCAAGAGGCTGTTTGGTGGGTGATCGGGCTGTAACAGGCCGAATTAGTAACCGGAACCTCATCGGCAAATCGGGGTGGCAAAATGCCAAATTCCCTGACAATGGCATCCGCACACACTTTGGCTTCGCTATTGGCAACATGGCCTGCTTTGGGTTGGCTTGAAGAATGGGCATCGCCAATGACGTGAACGTTCGGATCGGCTGTTGAGGCATACGATTGCAAATCCACCGGCACAAAACGGCTACCCAAAGGGATAAGGCCTGCGGCAAAAGCAATATCGCCAGCTTTGTGCTCGGGCAGTACGTTTAACACCTGCGCCGATACGTTTCGGATGCTGCCATCGCCCAACTTAACGCTGGCAAATTTACTGCCAAATTGTCCGCCGACACTGCCCACCTCAAGCAATTCGGCATTGGAAACATATTCCACAATGCCCGCAAATTGCCCGGTAAAGGCGGTGGTGAAGGTATGGGTTTCTGCTTGTATCGCCGAATATTTATCAGTCGGTGTCAGCGGATTGGCGGTGTTGGCATCGAAAACGATCAATTTGCCGCCACCTTTGACGCGCTTAATAATGTCCGCCACCACGCAAGCCCTTTCGTAAGGCCCGGGCGGACAGCGATACGGTTTTTTCGGAATACACAAAACAAACGTGCCGGTTTTGGCGGGCATTTTATCAATCTGGTTTTTAAGATTGATAACTTGGTTGCCGGATTTCCACGCGTGCGGAATGGGCAGTATTTTGTCTGACAACGTACCATTGGCAAACGACATCGAGGGTAAATAATTAAAATCGACCCCCGGACTTAACACCACCTTGTCATAAGCAAGCTTCACAATGCTGCCGTCGGCTTTGGTGACAAGTACTTTACGGTTGTCGCGGTCAATCACCGCTTTGCCGCTGATAAAACGATTGCCATTGCGCGCGGCTGCCGTTGCCAGGCTGAACGTCAAATTAGGCAGCGTTTTTTGACCGTTTAAAATGAGATTGCTTAAAATCGGCGAAGTGTAAGTGGTGTTCATATCAACGTGGGTGACGGCTATTTTGCCTTGTCCCCAAAGCTTCAAATACTTCGCCACGGTTGAGCCACCAAATCCGCCGCCAATCACCACCACTTTTTTTACAACCGTAGCCGCCTGCGCATTACCCAAACCAACGGCAGCTGGCAGCACTCCCACGGCGGCAGAAGCCGTGCCAATCCCCATCATTTTTAAGAGTTCTCTGCGTTTGTTATCCATGTGAATTCCTCTTATTTCAATGTTGACAGGTAGTTGGCAATCTCACGCAATTCGGCATCCGAATAGTTTTTGGCCTGCAGATGCATGATTTCAACAGTTTGCTTTTGCTTCATCTCGATCAAATCGCCGTACAAATCTTCCGAAGATTTACCGGCAATCGAATCAATCTCGCCCTTGCTATGCCCATTGGGGCCGTGACATTGGTAGCATTGGGCGGCTAATAGCTGACCATTTTCTGCTTGGCTTACATTCGCATAAGCCAGCAGCGCAGCAAAAAAGATAATTTTTCTTTTGTTCATCAATAACCTCCTCATCATGCCAAAATTCAGCAGCCTGATATTGGCAAGCTTTTCGTTTTAAAACGCCTTGCTTATGGCATGGGCAGATAAAATTGCCGTAGCGCTAACCATAAGCTTTCTATAAAAACAAAGCATAGAGCGTACCTTATTGGATTGATTTTATAGGTGATTGACAATAAAGGTTAAAAATCAAACGACTTAAAATTAAGAGCGGTAAAAACATCCGTACCTGCAAAATTCGTCAGACAATTTTTGCAGCAATGCAAATTTGGGTAAAAAGACAGGTGGGTTTTTAGGCCAAGCCAAGCGCGCAGGGAGTCGCTATTTTTGCGAAAGATTGCTTCGGCCTCCGTGCCGGTCAATCAGCAAAAATCACGCGACCGCTCTTGCCTTCGGCTGCCCCAGCCGTCCTGCTTCTCTCGTCTGCCTACCCAACAAGGGGATAGGCGACATCGTTACCGCAATGACTCGACGCGATTTCGGACAGCCTGCATTTTCACTACGCAAAAAACGCTTCGTGAAAACACAAGCACTATCGCTTCTGGGGACTACTCGACTCCTGTCTCGCAGCGAGGGAAGCGTTAGCAAAATTTGTGACGCTAGGGGATAATCAAGCCATTTTTAGTGCTTGCGCACGATAATCACATCAAATTCGAGGAACATCACGTGTCTATCAGAAACTTCAACAACCACGCCCCCCAAATCGGTCAAGCCGTGTTTATCGACGACAGCGCCGTTGTCATCGGCAACGTCACACTCGACGACGACGTCTCCATCTGGCCTACCGCCGTTGTGCGCGGCGATGTTGAAAGCATCCGCATTGGCGCCGCCACCAACGTGCAAGACGGCTCGGTGCTGCACGTTTCCCATGCCGGCAAATTTTCGCCACAAGGCTATCCACTGGTGATCGGCAAAGGCGTGACCATTGGCCACCGTGCCGTGGTACACGCCTGCACCATTGGCGACTATTGTTTGGTGGGCATCGGTGCCATCATCATGGACGGCGCGGTATTGGAAGATTACGTCATGCTGGGCGCAGGCGCATTAGTACCGCCCGGCAAACGCCTGGAAAGCGGCTACCTCTACGTAGGCGCTCCCGCCAAACCCGCCCGGCCTTTAAAAGACTCGGAACGTGAGTTTTTGGAGTATTCATCCGAGCATTATGTGGCTTTGAAAAATCGGTATTTGTAGGGTTGTATTTTTTGGATCGGCTTTGTGTGAGAAGGATGGGCTTGAAACTAATTTGAGAGGATTGGTTTTTCTGGGTTAACTCTAACTCCTCTGTTCTTTTTTAGTTGATTGTCTACTATATTGTTAGGGTAGCGCCCATCCATACTTTCAAGGAAATTTTAATGATAACTGTCCATTACGCAGTAATTCACGAATTAATCAAAACTGCAGGAACCAAGACCGCAGAAGTAAACCCGGCAAAAAAGCTTTTACCCGTTTCATCTGATGTTGTTCTTAAGTTGATTAGCGAATTAGATAAGCTATACGGAACAAAAGAAAATAACGCTATTTATGGGACATTTTCTAGGGAAGACTTAAGGAATCAATTTTCCAATTACACTGAGTCGTTTATTGAAGATAATACGGAATCCAGTTTTTTTGCCTTTAGCATAAGCGGTTTAAAAGAAATTACCCGTGAAGCCGAAGAGCAACAATCATCAACAGGTGGTTACATGGTGTTTTCTTATTACGCTAACGCCAAAATGCAAGCATTTCTATTGGTTGCGATGATAAAAAATAAAAATGCCTTGAAGATAAATCAAGACCTTGAATTAGAAGATGTTATTCAAATTGATCTTTCAAAAATCCACCAAGCTGCAAGAATCAATTTGGATAAGTTTCAAAAGAGTAAGCAAACATCGGATGATACGACTAATACAGAAGATGGCGTATTAAATTATTTGAGCTTTGTTAGCCCCCGATCCAATAAAGATGCATCCGGTTATTTTATAAAAGCGTTAGATTGTCGGGATGGTGTGCGGCCAACCGTTGCTACCGATAACGCCTTTAAATGCGTAAAGGCTTATTGCAACGATAAAAAAGAACTGAAGTCATTTAAGAAACAAGCAAACGACTCTTTGGTTGAATATTTCGAAAAATGCTTAGAGACTGAAAAACTCGCTACTTTAGCAGGAATTGAACATTCCATAAGGCAAGCCATTCCTGCTGAGCATCACGCTTCATTAGAAGACTTTATTGAACATGCCAATAATGAGAAATGGCAAATTCCCGCTGAATTTAACGTAAGTAAAGACAAATTAAAAAAATACACCCGCATTCGTTCTAAAACAGATAGCTGGGAACTCAACTTTAGAAGAACAGCTCTTGGAACTACAAGCAACAGCGATTTGTATTTCAACGAGGAAACGGGGAAGCTAACTATTAGTTGTTCAGAAGACCTCAAAAAACAAATCACAGAAGAATTAAACGATAGAAATGCTAATAAGTCCTGAATTTAAGCAAGTAGTTGAGCTTTACCGACAACTGAATCGCCCTGAATTAGTTGGTGATCGGTTTAGCGGTGAATTGCTGTGCTTAAATGAAAACAAGGGGGCTTTAGAAAATTTATGGTCATCTAAAAAATTTGACTTAGAGATAAGTCTTGATGATGAAACATTTGATACCGAATCTGAAGAATCTTTTCCTCAAGACATTGCCAATAAAAATATTAATGTCAGCGTCAGCCTTCCACAAAATGAAAATGGAAAATTTTACAAAAATATTCGCCACTGGATAGCGTCTTCGGACTCTCTGAGCAGAGGATCATTAACACCTAATACTTATTTAATAGATGATAATTTGCTTGTTGACGATTCGGAGCAATCAGCAGATTTAAGTTGTGTCATTGCGGCCTGTAATTTAATAAACAAACTTGGCGAGATTGCCCATTATCATGATGAAAAAATGACATCAGGTGGGCCGTTTCGTCTTGTCTTTGTAGTTCCAGGCAAAGCAGATAAGTCGTTTTATCCGGTTGTTTTAGAAACTCTATTATCGGCAGAAATACTGGGCTATCAACCAAATGTAGGCATTATTGAAAATATCATGCAAGAACAATCAGATAATCGCATCCATGCGTTAGAACGTATTGCTACATTTCGTATGGCGTTAGCAGAGATTATAAAAAATGCGCCTAGCGATAAAGAAGCTTTTGTTTATCTGGTTCAACATTGGGATGAGGTATTAGATAGCTTCCAAAAATCATGGGAAAGCTATATTAATGGCTTTTCATTTCAAAAATTAAAAGCCGAAATTGCAGAAAAACAGGCTGGATTTTCACAAAAAATGACTGACGTTGTTGCCAGCTTAAGTGCAAAACTTTTTAGCCTACCAATCACCATTGCGAGCGTAGCCTTGGTTGAAAAGCAAGGTTCAGAATTAGGAAATTGGTTTTATGTTGCCGGAAGTTTGCTAACAACCTATTTGGTTTTTTCGTCGATAAAAATACAAGAAAAAAACCTAGAAAATATAGATAAAAGTTGTATTTTGGCTTTTTCTGAATATCAAGACAAAGAAAGTCTAGAGTTTTCTGGTATACAAGCTGAACTAAAAATTGTTGTTAACTCTTTAAAGGAGATGGTCTCTAACTTAAATGGGGTGCTACGGTTATATCGCTGGTTATCGTGGATTCCCGTGGTTACATCCATAACTTTTATTCTATATAAATCACATATCCACTGGGCTTGTCTTATTGATTATATTCTTTATAGATTTCTATACTGAGAAATACAGGAATAAAAATATTGTCAGACAATTAAAGTAAGCCCGCATTGAGTGCAATAGCCGATAGGCGTATTGAGTTGCATAGTTGAGGTTCATTATCTACGTATTTTATTTATTGTTTTTTTCGCTGGAGGGGGTGATTATTCCACTAGGTTTTTTTAGAAACGTGCTGCAAGAGTTGGATTTGCGTTTGAAAGGCAAAACTTTGGTGATTGAAGCTCTGCACACGCCGCGTGAAGGTTGGTTTGAGCAATATGATGCCAAAAAGGATGAAGCCGTTTGGGGGATTTACCCATCGATGCGGATTCTGAGGATTGGCAATGGTAAAGCGCGGTGAGGTGTATTGGGTCAATCTTGATCCGATCCTTTGCACGGAAATCAAAAAAACTCGACCAGCCTTGTTTTTTTCACATTGTCTATGCGGGTTTCAAATTCTACGGCATACATAGTTGTTTCTCTTACTAAAAAAGGAGGCTAATGCCGATAGTATACCTAGCCTTTTAATACTTCAAGTTGGATTGTTTCTTGTGATTTGCTTTGGGTCGTTGGGTCTGGCATTAAATAGGCAACCACCTTGGCGCAATCTCCGCCTTTAGGTTATAGTCTGCCGTTAATCCTTGATAAAGCTAAATAGCCCGCGCTAAGGCGATGAGGCTGTCATTTTCCCCTCATGAACCAGCAAACCTTACAAGCCGATAACCTCAGTTGCATCCGCGATGACCGCGTGTTGTTCAGCGGTTTGGACTTTACGTTACGAAACCATCAAGTGTTACTTTTGGAAGGCAAAAACGGCAGCGGCAAAACCTCGTTGTTGCGGATTTTATGCGGCTTCCGCGAACCTGATGCTGGCGAGGTGCGTTGGTGCGGCGAGCCGATTGATTCTGTGCAATATCGCGTGGACATGGCTTACGTCGGGCATTTGGACGGCATTAAAAAAGAACTGACTGTGCTGGAAAATTTGACCGTGTCGCTGGCCTTGGCGCAAGCGGGAACGCACAGCATTCAAGCCGCTTTGGCGCGGGTGCAATTGGCGGGTTTTGATGATGTCCCCGCGCAGGCTTTGTCTGCCGGACAAAAACGCCGCTTGTCCTTGGCGCGCTTGTTGATTACCCATAACGCCTTGTGGATTTTGGACGAACCGTTCACCGCGTTGGATAAGCAAGGCATTGCTTTAATTGAGCAATTGATGACAGAACAATGTGACCGAGGCGGCATGATTGTGTTAACCTCGCACCATGATTTGAATTTGCCTACTGTCGATGTGCAACGTATCCGTTTAGCCTGATGTCTTTATCCGCCGCTTTTTTTGCCATCATCCGCCGCGATTTGCTGCTTGCCCTGCGTCGCCGGTCTGAAATTGCCAATCCTTTGTTTTTTTTCGTGTTGGTCATCACCTTGTTTCCGCTGGGTGTGGGTGCCAAGCCGCAGCTTTTGCAAGCGATTGCGCCGGGCATTATTTGGGTATCGGCCTTATTGGCGGCGATGTTGTCATTGGACAGCCTGTTCCGCTCGGATTTTGATGACGGTTCCTTGGAGCAAATGTTGCTCAGCCCGCATCCGGTGTCGATTCTGATTTTAGGCAAGGTATTCGCGCATTGGTTGGTGACGGGCTTGCCGTTGTTGTTGATTGCGCCGTTGTTAGCTGTGTTTTTAGGGATGCCCAACCAGTCGTTGGGCGTGCTGTTGTTGACCTTATTATTAGGTACGCCCGTCCTCAGCCTGATTGGCGCGATTGGCGTGGCGCTGACCGTGGGCTTGCGGCGCGGCGGTATGATTTTGTCGTTGCTGGTGTTGCCCTTGTATGTGCCGGTGCTGATTTTTGCCAGCAATGCCGTGGAAATGGCGGCGGGCGGTTTGCCGATCACCGCGCAAATCAATATTTTGATCGCCATGTTGATGTTGGCGTTAACCTTGGCGCCGTGGCCGACGGCGGCGGCGTTAAAGATGAGTGTCAGTTAAGGTTTTACCGTTGTAACGTCCAAACTATTATTCAAAACGTACTGGAGATAAGCATGATGGGGTCTAACAAATTTCTGTCCATATTCACACCCGCCACCCAGCAACAGCGGCAAGAAAACTTCGCCGATTATTGGGAATTCACCCAAAATCACGGCGGTGAATTGTATGAAGCGGAAAAGGATTTGGCGAAAAAACGCGCCAAGCTGGAATACTTTAAAAGCAATCCCGTGCAATTACGCACGCCCTTGGCAGACCCCGATGCGTTCTACCGAAATTACATTGAATTGCATGACGACATCAAATCCTTAGACCGCATGACTTTAATGCTGACCGGCATGTACAAATTTGCCCGCCACGAATGGGTGGGCATTAAAGGTGCGTGGGATGTGGTGCCAGATATGGCGAATTCGCACAGTGTGGAAGACAAAATCAGCCGCGTGCATTTGGCGGAAGAATTCTGCCATTGGCGTTTGTTTGATGAAATGCTCCGCACTTGCGGCTTGGATAAAGTCGAGTGGGTGCCGTTAACGCCTGTTAAAGAATGGATTTACGAGCAATTCCCCAAAGTGCCAGGCTTGTTGATGGATCCGCCTGCCTTTGTTACCGAGTTGATGGGCGTGTCTTATTACTTCCATTTGCACAAATTGTTCGATGACGTGTTGGCGGACGAGCCAGAAGTTTGCCAACGGATGCACGACTTGTTGGATGAAATCACCATCGACGAAATTGCCCATGTTGGTCAACGCCGCAATTTTATCGGCCCCAACGGCATGAAAGCCTCAAAAATGATGGTGCGTCCGCTGTATAAAATGTTCTTCGCCGATATTCCTGAAGTGGGCGCGTTGATGGATGTTGAACAGATGATTAAAGACGGTTTGGCGTTTGATTTTAACCAAGTGCCTGAGCATATGATTGAGCAAAGCTGGATTCCGTCTTATTGCAAGGCTTAACCTTCAAGCGTAATTAAGGTATGGGAGTGCAAAACAGGTTTTGCACTTCTTATCTGAATGTCACAAGTCCGTTGCGCCACCATCACCTCGACTTAAAACCGCTAAAGCCAATAATAAAAGCCGTTTATCCCTTACAATAAGGGCTTTTATTTTGACACTGTATTGCTATGTTCCTCATTCCCGATTCGGTAGGCCGCTTTTTCCATCGCATGGCCTCACCGCCACATTTTTACGCCTTCACCGAAAAGCTACTGCCTTGGTTAACAGGCATTTTCCTGATCTTATTGGCTTGCGGCCTTTACGGCGGCTTATACCTCGCCCCGCCCGATTACCAACAAGGCGATAGCTACCGCATCATTTATATCCACGTCCCCAGCGCCTGGATGTCGTTGTTCATTTATATGATGATGGCAGTAGCGGGCGCGATTGGCCTTATTTGGCGCATTAAATTGGCGGAAATTGTCGCCATTAGCAGTGCGTCGGTCGGTGCCAGTTTTACCTTTATCGCTTTAGTGACAGGCTCGCTGTGGGGCAAACCCATGTGGGGAACCTGGTGGGTGTGGGATGCGCGGTTGACCTCGGAATTGATTTTATTGTTCTTGTACCTAGGCGTAATCGGCCTGTACAACGCCATCGACGATAAACGTACCGCCTCCAAAGCCGTGGCAATTTTGGCCTTAGTTGGTGTCGTCAATATCCCCATCATCCATTATTCAGTCGAGTGGTGGAACACCTTGCACCAAGGCCCAACCGTTACCAAAATGGACAAACCCTCCATCCACGTCAGCATGTTAGTGCCGCTGTTGCTGATGGCTTTGGCGTTCAAGTTTTACTATGTGATCGCCATGCTGCAACGCGCGAAGTTGGAGTTATTGCAGCGTGAACGCACAGCCAATTGGGTGAAAAAAATGATCGAGGAACAAAAATGAGCCTACAAGAATTCTTCGCGATGGGCGGTTACGCCTTTTATGTTTGGACAAGCTACGGGATTTGCTTTGTCGTGCTGCTGGCAAATATCGTCCTGCCCATCCTTCAGCGCAAACAATTTTTACGTCAACTTGCCTTAAAACAAAAACGCCAAAACCCATGAAACCGATACGCAGACAACGTTTGATTTTGATTATTTTAATGGTGGTCGGCATCGGTACGGCTGTCGGTTTCGCGCTGAAATCCTTTAACGAAAACCTGATGTACTTTTTCTCCACCACCGATGTCATGGCCGGCAAAGCCCCCAAAGACGCGCTATTTCGCTTAGGCGGCATGGTGGTAAAAGGCTCGGTACAACGCCCTGGCGATGGTTTGACTGTCCACTTTAAACTCACCGATTTCAGCAAAGAAGTCGCAGTGGAATACACGGGCATCCTGCCAGATTTATTCCGCGAAGGCCAAGGCATTGTCGCCAACGGCAAACTCGACGAACGCGGCGTGTTTGTCGCCCAAGAAGTATTGGCGAAACATGATGAAAATTACATGCCGCCTGAGGTTAAGGCGAGTTTGAAGCAGCAGAGTGAAGGCAAGTAAAGGTCTCGGTGGCTTGGAAACTGTAATGCCCTTATAAATATGATGACTTCACTGATTTGCCCAACGCCCCTGCAATACCAACAAATCACCCTAGCCCACGGCGGCGGTGGGCGCTTGATGCAGCAATTGCTGGGCAACATCATCCAACCTGTGTTCAGCAACGCCATCCTCAACCAACAACACGACAGCGCCGTGCTGGACATCAACGGCGCACGGCTGGCATTCACCACGGATTCTTATGTCATTAAACCGCTATTTTTCCCGGGCGGCGACATCGGCAAACTGGCGGTGTGCGGCACGCTGAACGATTTGGCGATGAGCGGGGCGAAGCCTTTGTATTTAAGCTGCGCTTTCATCATCGAAGAAGGTTTCCCGATTGCCGACTTGCAACGCATTGTCGCCTCCATGCAGCACAGCGCCGAACAAGCGGGTGTGCAGATTGTCACGGGTGACACCAAAGTCGTCGATCACGGCAATGGCGATGGCGTGTTTATCAACACGGCGGGGATTGGTGTGCTGGCGGGTAAAACCGACATTTCGCCTACACAGATCCAAGTGGGTGACCACATCATCATCAACAGCGATCTGGCGCGGCATGGCATGGCGATTATGCTGGCACGCGAAGGCATGGCTTTTGACAGCACTATCGAAAGCGATTGCGCGGATGTGTCGGGCTTGGTGCAAGATTTAATCGAAGCAGGTGTGACAATCCATTGCCTACGCGATTTGACCCGTGGTGGTTTGGCAAGCGCCTTGATTGAATTGGCAACCACGTCGCGCCATGCCATTGAAATCAACGAAACTGCGCTACCGATTCACGCCGATGTGCAAAGTGCCTGCGAGATTTTGGGTTTTGATCCGCTGTATATCGCCAACGAAGGCTGTTTTGCCTTGTTTGTGCCGGAACAGGCAACGGCAGAGGCGTTACGGGTTTTGCGCGGACATCCTCTAGGTAAACAAGCTGCGGTTATCGGCAAAGTAAAAGCGACACACGACAAAGGTTTGTTGACCTTGCAAACGGCAATGGCTGTCAGTCGGGTGTTGGATTTGCTGAGCGGCGAGCAATTGCCGAGGATTTGTTAAAAGTTGGCGATTATCAAGCGGCAAAAAAAGGCGTATCGACTTTAAACCGATACGCCTTTTTGCTTTTAAAGGCTAAACCTTAGAAGTTGATGTTACCTTGCAACCACAATTTTTGGGTGTCGGTACTGGTAAAGCCGCCGAGGTTTTCGCCAGCGTTAAAAGTGGCGTATTTCGCCAAAATTGAATAATGCTTGCCGAATTTTTGTACGGCTTGGAAATCCCATTCGCTACCATAATCGAAGCGTCCGGTATCATCGGAAAAGTCATGATAGATGGTACTGATGACCAAATCTCCCCGCTGGAAAGGCACCATCACGGTGCCAAACACGTCGCGGATACCGTTATTGGGCGTAGTTAAGAACAAGTCCGCCCAACCTTGGAAGGCGTGGTTAGTGCCCAGTGGCGTATCGAAGTGCTGGTCAACACCGCCGCCGCCCAATTGCTCCATAGCACCTTGGAACATGATGTTGTAGGCGCTGATGCCGCCCATCAAATTCCAGCGGTCAACATCATATTTGGTAAAGTCGCTGCCGTGACCGTAATCGCTTTGGTGCGCCCATTCGGCGGTATAAGCCAAACCGAAGTTTTCGCTGATTTTGACGGAATCCAACGGTTTTAAGCAGCACGTTGCGCGTAAACCGTAGGTTTGGCTAGACTTTTGCATTAGCGCTTTGCTGTCAATGTCGGTGTAATCCAACCAATAACCGTAGCCAACCAAGTTGCCGTAATCGCCCATTTTGTAGTTTAAGTTTAAAAACGGTGCTTCGACATGTTCGGTGGTGCTGGTGATTGTTTGTATGGAACCGATGTAGCCCACGTTTGCCACTAAGCCAAACAAGGTTTGGTTGTTGTGGGTCCACAATAGTGCGTCATAGGTCATTTCCATTTGCCGCCAGCCCACGTTGCCGATATAGCGGTCGTCATCCAATTTAATCCGTTGTCTGCCCACTTTTAAGACGTTGTCGGCAATGCCTGTGTAGGTGAACCATAATTGGTTGATTTCGTTGAAATCGGGGTCGGCAACGACGGAATGGGCGGTATTGAAGTTGCGTGTGCTGTTATATTCGTCTTCCAATTGCAAGTTGCCTTCGTATTCGGCATAGCCTTGAAAATCATGGAATTTGGGCGTCAGATAACCTAAACGCAAACGTGCGGTATTGGCATGGGCGGTTTTGGGTTGCAAACCAGCTGCTAATGGCACACCTGCCGCGTTGACGCGGTTGTCTTCGTTGACGTTTTCGTAACGGTAGTTAAGGTCAAACTTAACCGCGCCATTTTTGCCGTAATGGTGAAAATTAAGCGCGTCTTCGATTTGTTGGGTGGTACTGACCGCAAAGGCGCTGCTGCTGGCTATGGCTAATGACAATAGGCTTGCCGTTAGCACAAGGGGGTTGGCTTGTTTGGACATAACGTCTCCTTAAAATAAAAAATGGGTAATCAGTAGAATACGGCGGGCGTACTTGGCTAATGTTTAAAACGTTACCAATCGGCTTTATGCGTTTAATGGGTGTGGTCACACTCGGTTAAGAAGCTCAGGATGCTTTCCCGATATTTGTAGTAATCAGGATGTGCCAACAAATCTTTGCGGGTACGCGGCCTAGGCAGGTCAATTTCTTGGATTTTGCCGATTTTGGCGTGCGGGCCGTTGGTCATCATCACCACACGGTCAGCCAGCAAAATGGCTTCGTCGACATCGTGGGTGACCACAATGGCGGTCACTTGCGTGCGTTGCCAGACTTCCATCAATACTTCTTGCAGTTCCCAGCGCGTTAACGAATCCAACATGCCGAACGGTTCATCCAACAACAATAATTTGGGTGAGAGGGCGAAGGCGCGGGCGATGCCGACGCGTTGGCGCATACCGTTGGACATGTCACCGGCTTTTTTGTGGATGGCATCGCCTAAGCCGACACGGGTCAGGTAATACTCAACAATGTCTTGGCGCTCGCCTTTGTTGGCATGCGGATAAACTTTATCGACGCCTAAAATCACGTTTTCATAAGCGGTCAACCAAGGGAACAAGCTGGGCGCTTGGAACACCACGCCACGGTCTGGGCCGGCGCTGGCTATTTCCTTGTTATCCAAAATGATGACACCTTCGGAAATGCTGTTCAGACCGGCGGTCATGGATAATACCGTCGATTTGCCGCAACCGGAATGCCCGATAATGGAAATGAATTCGCCTTTTTTCATTTTCAGATCAAAGCCATCCACTACCTTTACCGTGCTGTTGCCATCGGGCGTTGGGTAGATTTTCGATAGTTTCGAAAACTCCAAATAGCGGGGGCGGCCCAAATCGTTCATCGGCGGTTTTAAGGCGGATGAATCGGCTTGCCAATCATTGCTGGTGTTGGGGCGGACATTGGGCAAAACAATTTTGTCGCTTTGTACGTCGGTTTTCGCCATGCCGATGTTCATCAAATAACGGGTGATTTCGGCGCGCAGGCGTTTGAATTCGTCGTTGTGGTTAAGGGCGGTGCGGTCACGCGGACGGTCAATATTGATGGTAAACGCCGGTCCAAAGGTGGCATTCGGGCCGGGGTTGAGCGGAATGACGCGGTCCGCCATATAAATGGCTTCATCGACATCATTGGTAATCAAAATGACGGTTTTCTTTTCTTGTTCCCAGATTTGCAAAATTTCGTCTTGAAGATTGCCACGGGTTAACGCGTCTAACGCGCTGAGTGGTTCGTCGAGCAGCAAAATATCAGGATTCGCTGCCAACGCCCGCGCCACGTTGACCCGTTGGCGCATACCGCCGGATAACTCGGCGGGACGCTTGTTCATCGCCGCGCCCAAGTTGACCATGCGTACATAACGTTCAGCATGGGCTTTGCGTTGCGCCGCCGTCCAATCTTTAAAGATTTGGTCAACCGCCAAGGCCACGTTTTCGTAAACCGTCAGCCAAGGCATCAGCGAGTAGTTTTGGAACACCACGCCACGGTCTGGACCGGGTTCGGTGATGGGCAGGCCGTTTTTGAGCAGCTCGCCACTATCGGCTTGGATTAAACCGGCAATCAGCGAGATCAACGTGGTTTTGCCGCTGCCGGAAAAACCCACGATGGCGATAAACTCACCTTCCTTAATGCTCAGGTTGATGTCTTTAAGGATCGACGATTTATCTTTGCCTTCCCCGTAAGATTTGCAGACGTTTTTTAACTCAACCAATGGCAAGCATGGGTCGTTTGAAGGATTCGTGGGCATGGTTTTTTTGCTATTAATGTCGATGACTTTAAGTTGGGCGGCGGTCATGGCGTACTCCTGTTACATGGCTTTGCCGAACGAGAACACCCGTTGCAGCGATAACATGATGCGATCCAAAATAAAACCGATGATACCGATGGTAAACACAGCCACCATAATCCGGCCTAGCGAGTTGGAGCTGCCGTTTTGGAACTCGTCCCAGACAAATTTGCCAAGACCTGGGTTTTGCGCGAGCATTTCCGCAGCAATCAACACCATCCAGCCCACCCCCAGCGACAAGCGCATGCCGGTAAATATGTACGGTAAGGCCGATGGCAAAATGATTTTCTTCACTTGGGTGGCCCAACCTAAGCGCAACACTTTGCCGACGTTGACCAAGTCGCGGTCGATGGATGACACGCCCACTGCGGTGTTAATCAATGTCGGC
The DNA here is from genome assembly GCF_054657615.1 of Methylosoma difficile. Taxonomy (NCBI): domain Bacteria; kingdom Pseudomonadati; phylum Pseudomonadota; class Gammaproteobacteria; order Methylococcales; family Methylococcaceae; genus Methylosoma; species Methylosoma difficile. The sequence continues at coordinate 959,226 of NZ_BAAHYJ010000001.1, forward strand.
CATAACGAGCATAAGGTGACCGTCACCGCTGAAGTAATAAAAGATTTCTCAAACCACGCCCCGTCGCCGCCCGCATACAGCGCACTGACCACTAAAGTGACAATCGGTAGCCAGGCCAATGGCGAGACGGGTTTAAAAATTTGGATAAACGGATTGATGGCGGTGTTAATAACCGGGCTCATGCCGCACAACAAACCTAAAGGCACTGCCACCAAAGAAGCAATCATAAAGCCGGTAAACACGGTGTATAAACTAGTGACGATTTTATCCAAATAGGTTTTTTGACCGTTATAAGGCCGCACTTTAATTTCTGCGCTAGGGTTTTCTGCCAATTTTTTGGCATTGCGTTCGGTTTGGCGTAGGTAATATTCGCTTTCTTTGGCTTTTTCGGCAAAATGCTCGTCCAGCAAACCGCCCGCTTCATACCAAACCGAGGCCGGGCCTGGAATTGCGCCTAAGCTAGTGCTGATTTGCGAGGCGGAAAAGCTCCACAATCCCAAAAACAGCGCGAAAGCAATCATCGGTACGCCCATGATTAAAAACAGCTCACGTACTTGTTGGCTAGGATTTTCGCCAGCGGCGATTTTTACAAACGGCACAAACCAGGTCAGGCCGGTAATGTTTAAAAATTTTATTAATTGATTGCTCATTGTTCGCTCCTTAAAAGAGACGGAATATCTAGGCCTGCATGAAAAAAGTGCGTCCTTGCACAAACCACGACAAGCTATCAGAGGGTCATGCTAGCGGCAGGATGCCAACGTTGTGCCGGCATCCTGGCAAGAAAACTTATTCGACGATTTTGCCGCCAACCAGTTTTTGTTTGCCTTTTAAGCCGATAGGGAATTTGTTCAAGTAATCATTCGGTTTGCTGGCATCGAAGGCAATACTGTCGATGTAATCGGCAGAAGCGGGTTTCATACCGGTTTCGCTGTCAGACGGGAAGTCGCTGGCTTGGGCTTTACCTTCGGCAATCAAGGCTTTGGCTGCTTTCATGTAGATGTCGGGGCGGTAAACTTTTTTAGCCGTTTCCATGTACCAAGCATCGGGTTTGTATTCGTTGATTTGTCCCCAACGGCGCATTTGCGTCAAGCTCCACACTGCATCGCTGTAGTAAGGGTAAGAACCGTTATAGCGGAAGAATACGTTAAAATCAGGCAGGGCGCGTTTGTCGCCTTTTTCGTATTCAAAGGTACCGTTCATGCTGTTGGCGATGACTTCGTAGTCCGCACCCACGTAGGTTTTTTGCGACAACATCTCCACGCCTTCGTTACGGTTTTTGTTGTTTTCCGCATCCAGCCACATCGACGCACGGATCAAAGCCTTAACAACGGCAACCGTGGTGTTCGGGTTCTTTTCAGCAAAATCTTTGGTCAGGCCGAAGATTTTTTCCGGGCTGTTTTTCATCAGTTCGTAATCGCTGATGACGGGTACGCCAATGCCTTTAAATACCGCCTGTTGGTTCCAAGGCTCGCCCACGCAGTAACCGACAATGGTGCCGGAATCCATGGTTGCAGGCATTTGCGGTGGCGGCGTTACCGACAACATCGCTTCGGCATTGATTTGTCCGCTGGTGTCCGCAGGTGGCTCATAGAAACCTGGGTTGATGCCGCCTGCGGCTAACCAATAACGCAATTTCATGTTGTGGGTACCGACCGGGAAAGTCATCGCCATATTGAAGGGTTTGCCGGCGGCTTTGTATTTTTCCAATACCGGTTTCAAGGTGTCAGCTTTAATAGGGTGTACCGACTTGCCGTCTTTCATCGGCACTTGCGGTTTCATTTGACTCCAGACATCGTTGGAAACGGTAATCGCGTCGCCGTTTAAAGTCATGGTGAAAGGGCTGATAATGTCGGCTTTTGTACCGTAGCCAATCGCCGCACCGAATGGCAAAGTCGCCAACATGTGTGCGCCGTCCAATTCGCCGCTGACCACGCGGTCGAACAACACTTTCCAGTTGGCTTGCGCTTCTAACTGCACCGACAAGCCTTCGTCATCGAAAAAGCCTTTTTCAAAAGCCACCGCCAAAGGTGCCATGTCGGTCAATTTGATAAAGCCAAATTTTAAGCTGTCTTTTTCCAACTCAGCCGCGCTTAACGAGGCCGAAAAGCTTAATGAAGTCACAACCGCAGCCGCTGAGAATGCGCGAGCCAGTCTGGTCAAGGAAAATTTGCTAGCTTGGTTCATAAAAGAAAATCCTGTATAAAATTTTGGGCAAAAAAAAACGTCTCAAAACCTATGTATTAAACACGGTTTCTCGACGCCTTTGTCAGATTGCTCGGCTGTGAGCTTAAGGGTTGACTCCATCGTTGGAGTCACTACTTAATGTTTAGCAGTTCTTATGCCAATATTTTAAAATTAACGCGCAATAAAATAAATCAAATAAAAACAGTAGTTTGTGTTTTATTAGATAGTTTTTTGGGTAATCATTACGGACAAAAACACAATCGACCCATTACCAAAAGGGCATACTCTGTGCGAAATATTGTATTTTTGCACCAAAATTGAACGAATTATGTGATTTATTTAAGATGCTGTTGTGCCATTGGTTCCGTTTTTGGGCAATGGCTTTTGATTCGTGCGGTTTGGAAAACACAGGTGGGAAGCGTTTTTGTCACCAACACTTAGGATGCTTAATGTGTCGATTTTTCAGTATCAATAAATTGACGGTACGACAAATACTTGTAGCTGCCTTTGCGTATATTAAAAAACACCAATTCGGGCAAGCTCATTAAAATGCCTGTCGCGCCAGCCGAAAGATTTTTTCCTGCGTCAAAGGGCCAGCTAAAGATGCCAAATACTGTTTGGCCGATGCCTGCGGCGGTATTGAACAGTCCCAAAACGGGTCTTACGGTGACATTGTCATCGGTAAAAAAAATAAAAAAAGCATCGTCTGGATTATAGGGGTACACCGAACTGGTGAAGGTATTCGATTCGCGCAATACGTTCATCAACCCATTATTCCGGGCATAAAGCATGTCTAATTGTTGATTGCGGTAGGAGTTTATTACCGAACTTGCCGTTACGTTATAGTGATCTTGTACCGACTGAAACGATACATAAGGAATAAAATTGAAATCTGTAGAAAGAGTGCCGCCCAAGCGTTGGGTAGATTCTTGCTTAACCCGTTCGGCTTGATTGGATGGGTTGATACCCTGATTGTTCTGCTGTAACAAAGCTTGATTGATGGTTTTAAACAGTTCGGTAACGCAATTACGGGTAATCAAATTATATTGATAACGCTCTGCCATTTCTTGGAGTAGCTCACTTTCGCTGCGAGACAGGAGTCGAGTAGTCCCCAGAAGCGATAGTGCTTGTGTTTTCACGAAGCGTTTTTTGCGTAGTGAAAATGCAGGCTGTCCGAAATCGCGTCGAGTCATTGCGGTAACGATGTCGCCTATCCCCTTGTTGGGTAGGCAGACGAGAGAAGCAGGACGGCTGGGGCAGCCGAAGGCAAGAGCGGTCGCGTGATTTTTGCTGATTGACCGGCACGGAGGCCGAAGCAATCTTTCGCAAAAATAGCGACTCCCTGCAAAACAAGGCAATAGTGTCTTACCAAGATTAGTGTCGACAAAGTTCACGCCTTCGGAAAAATCAGTCTTTTTTGTGGCATAACTGCACGCCATCCGTTGCCCCGTTATTCAGACAAAAGCGTAGCGATAGCAGACTTAGCGTTACACTGTGAAATGGCTTCTGCCAACTGTAACTCATTTAACTGATGTTTGATGGCCTCAACACCATTGAAGTCAAAGGCTTGATAATCTTTTTTGGCAAAGGTAACGATTTGGCATTTTTTAAAAGGTTGGTTTTCAAATGGCAATTTTGTATTTGTGCCTAATGATGCAGCCCCTTCCACGCTGGGTGCATAAATAATAAAGTCACCTTTCATGGCTAACACCGCGCGATATTGCTTAGCGCTGGTCCTATACAAGTAGCCAACCTCAACGTCTTTTTCTTTTAGTCCAGCGCTGCGAGACAGGAGTCGAGTAGTCCCCAGAAGCGATAGTGCTTGTGTTTTCACGAAGCGTTTTTTGCGTAGTGAAAATGCAGGCTGTCCGAAATCGCGTCGAGTCATTGCGGTAACGATGTCGCCTATCCCCTTGTTGGGTAGGCAGACGAGAGAAGCAGGACGGCTGGGGCAGCCGAAGGCAAGAGCGGTCGCGTGATTTTTGCTGATTGACCGGCACGGAGGCCGAAGCAATCTTTCGCAAAAATAGCGACTCCCTGCAGTTTTTAATTTTTTTGTTATTTTTCATTCTTTAAGTTTGATTGTTTTTCTGCATTTTACGCCGCCCATCGCTTCCCATTGGCGGCAAAATCTACGATTAACTCAAACACGTTGTCTGATACCTCCTTAAACGTGATTCTGTCATAACTGGCAGGTAAATCGTGGTGAAGCACTTCTTCAATCGCCGTCTTTCCACCAATCTTGCACTAACACTTTGGGGGGTTCTTCTAACAGGCGCACCAATAAATGATGTGTCAACACTTTTCCGGACACATGGTTAAGCAGCCTTTTGCTGCAATTCGTAGTCTGCGGGCGACAAATAGCCGTTGGTGGAATGTAGTCGCTCACGGTTATAAAACACTTCGATATATTCAAACACAACTTGCCTAGCTTCATCCCGATTACGGAAAGTCTGATGATGAACCCGCTCAGTTTTTAAGGTATGAAAGAAGCTTTCCGATACGGCGTTATCCCAGCAGTTGCCTTTACGGCTGATGCTCTGGCGAATGTCGTACTGCTTTAATAATGAACGGTGGCTTTCGGAAGCATATTGGCTTCCCCGGTCGGTATGCCAGAGCAGGTCTTTTGCTGGTTTGCGCTTCCAAATAGCCATCAATAACGCATCATTTACCAGCTTGGCCCGCATATGTTCGGCCATTGACCAGCCAACGATTTGCCGGGAAAACAAATCAATCACCACCGCTAAATACAACCAACCTTCCTGGGTATGGATGTAAGTGATGTCGCCCGCATAGACCTGGTTCGGTCGCTGTACTGCTTGTGCCGATCCAAATGGTTATCGGCAACCGGAAGGTTATGTTTGGAGTTTGTCGTCGCTTTAAATCTCCGCCTTGTTTTATTTATGCCCTTGGGTACAAGCCAATTTCGCATCACGCATCAAGCGACCGATGCGGCGGCGACTGACCATTCGATCTTGTCGAAAAAGCACCTTTTTAAGTCGTCTAGTTCCGTAAGTAGCCCGACTCTTCTTAAAGACTTCCACAATGATTTTCGTTAAGGCCTGATCGTCTTTTTCAGTGCTGCTCGGCGAACGGTGTAACCAATCATAATAAGCGCTTCTTGAAACGCCCATCAGTCGACAGAGCCTGTTGACGGCAAAATCGGGGGCATGTTGCTGAATCCAGGCGTACTTCACCGCTGCTCCTTGACAAAGTACGCCGCGGCTTTTTTTAATAAATCGCGTTCCTCCGTCAAGCGGGCCACTTCTTTACGCAAGCGTTTTAGTTCATCGTAAAGATGCTCATCAGTTCGTTTGGGGTTATCAGTCGTTTTGGCTTTGCCGTATTTGGCAATCCAGGTATGGAGCGTATTGACGTTGATGCCAAGCTCTTTCGCCACCTGAGCCACTGATTGATTGGATTCATTGGCTAACTTGACTGCCGATTCTCTGAATTCTGCTGTATAGCTATTAGGTTTTTCTCTGCTCATTTCGGATCACAATTAGTTTCGGATATTTTAATTGTGTGTCCGGTTTAGTGTAGCCCTATCGGTTTAAAGGTCTGCAATACAATAAAGCAAAAATACCTGATAATCCCTATCATTTGGATAGGCGCCAACTTAGTGTGTCATCAGTATTTGCTCTACAATGATTGATTTAATTTAGGTCTATTGTGTGATTTTTGGCATGAAATGTTCTATACGCAACTTTATATAATATCTGTGCCAGACGCTTACCCCTTCAGATCGCTTACCTTTTTTCTTTCTATGGTCATACAATAAGCCAACCTGAGAAGGATGAAGACTTGCAAAAATAGCTGATGCAATTCCACATGGCTTTGTCCCAATAGGGGCGACAAACATTTTATTTCCATCCATTAAGGAAGAACGTGTTTCTTCTAGAGATTCATAAGCTGAGCTTGGATCATTTGCAGCGCAATATGAAATTGAACAATTCCCGATAATCTCTAAATGCGGAACTATGGAGTTCAATTCCCAGCCTGGTTGAAAAGCTGGTATTCCAAATACCAACTTTAAGTCTTTTGATGAAATCATTTGATATTCCTCTAAAGCCCGCTCTAGTCTATCTGGTTCAAAACCGAGAAAAAATACCCCAGCTTCTACGTCATTACCAGATAAATCGAGTATGGAATCAGGTATTGGTTTATATCCAACAATTTGTTCGGTTAATGCAAATGAATCAGCTGCTGGCCTCTCGCGTTTATATTCTTTTGGTTCGACGTAAATAATCAAAAAGCTAGAAACATTTAAGCTTATTAGTGATTTAACCGCAAAAAACAGTTCTGGTACTGTAAGTGTGGTAGCCTCTAATATGATATTTTTATTAGTGAGATATGGAATAAATAATTCCACTGCTCGATCAGCATTAATAGTTACACCGTTAACGTTCAACAACATTTTTTCAGAATCATAACTTATAAGCACGCGATCGGTAATTAAGTTACTTTCAAAATTGACAGCCGATTCCCCCCTTTCGTCAACCACATCACCATGAAAAAGCACACTTTCAGGATAAAGTGACAATTCTTTAGAGTTTGCATGAGAACTGTTTAAAAAAATAACTGGTGACTTCATTGTGAAAAAATGTCTATTTGTGGATGTTTATCCTTTGATAATTTTGTATTTTTTACGATTCTTTTTGAAAGCTCTGTGTAGTCATTTTCTGTACCAAACGCTAACACTTGAAAATCTTCAACAGAAATTTCAATTTTTCTTTTTCTCCTATAACTTATTTGGAAATAAGGTGAGTAAATAGGATTCAATTGGTAATCAACCATATCTCTGCCAACTATGCTCTTGGTTTTAGTTTCTAGCTGCTCTGTTATTATCGAATGTTTTATGGCTTCAGAAATAAAATTCGTTTCTTCATCACTTAATATTCTGCTCCCTGAATTAATAGTAAATTGATTCTGCTCGGGTTCACTCATAGCTGGAATGGTTTGAAGCGTCCTAAATACGCTGCCCAGCCTTAACACAAACATTCGCAGTCGTTCACCTAAAGGAGCAAAAGTTTTAATTTCACGAATTAACCGATCAGCAGCTTCATAAGCTGCTCGAGCTTGTGTTTCAACAGGAATTTCATATTGATTTTCATCTGCTAAGTCTGCAACTTCTAAGGCTTTATAGCAAAGAATTAAAAAATGCCTGAGATTATTATTTGCCATAGTGCAAAATGTGTCAAAGCCACTATAAATCGGACAAAGCCCTTTATAAGGCCTATATAACTCAAGCAAAGCACCAACTAAGTTATTTGGAATTAAGTCATCAAATTTACTTTTTTTAGAATTTGAATATTTATTTAACTCCTCCAATATTTTTTCCGGTGTTTGCTTAGGACGGTTTAAAAGTGCAGGTACTATTAATAAGGCATCAGGAATGTTTTTATATTGTAAGAAATCTTCAACTGATTTTTCAGTTGAGTGATTGGATATACCTTTTGAAATTCTATCCTTTAGTACATTAGTAGCGCTGGGCTCGTTGATGGCATTATTGGCTAATTGTCTATACGTTTTACTAGGGAACCTCTTCTTTATGTCACTAAGTATCTGTTGCCTATAAATTTCTTGACTTCTATATTCCAGCAAATTTAAATTCCTAAGAACTTTAAGAAGCTCGCTACCCTGGTTATTTTTGGCTAATTCTAAATTAGCCAAAAAAACTTCTGCAAAAAATAACTTCCTTTCATTTTCATCTAAAAACTCCTCATCTAAAGAAAAAAGGTTGAAGTCATGCGTTGCATTTATTGATTCAGCTCCCGTAGTTGCTGTTTCCTTTGAGAGTTCTTTTGATGTAAAACTAACAATCAAAGGTTTTTGGCTATGTTTTAAAAATGAATTTAGTACTCTGCGCTGGTATGGAACTAGGTTCTCAACTTCGTCTATGTAGATGTAAAAAGATGAGTTTTCTAATCCTTTTATCCTTTTAATGTCTTTAATAAATTCTTCCAAGAATGTTTTTCCAGGTGGAAGGAATGGTTTCTGACTAGCAGCTACATTGGATACCCAAGATGAAAACTTTCGCCTGTTGGTTTCTAAAAAAAATTCTAATTGATTTAATCGTTCAGGGTAATCTGGATGAAAATCTGGAAGAGAAGGAATCGTTGAAGTATTAAATAAATTAATATCGAATTTATTGTAAGAGCTTTCCGCAATAGCTTTTAATGAACGGCTAATTTCAATTGCTATTACCAGTGCAAAGTAAGATTCAAAAATTGAAATCCACTCGTGTTCTTCTAATCCCCTAAAATTTAGTGAGTTACAAAATTGCGTATCGACCCTCCAGTAAATACCAATATGTGATGTTTCATTATCTTGAATTTCAATACGCCTATTAGAAAATGCCGTGTGATAATCTAAGTATTTTAAAAGCATTGTTTTTCCACAACCACGTTTACCTATGATGTAAGTGGATTTTGTGGCGGTTTTTAAAGATAAGCGATTAAAATATGGGGGGATATAAAACTCACCCCAAATATCGGCATCATGTTCTTCAGCTCTTGTCTTTGCAAGGATATTGGTTTCTGAAGTCGTCATAAATTATCTCGGAATGAGTGGTTTCCAATTTTCTGATTTATCCCAGAGTAATTGCAGCGAATCATCTGGTATTCCATGATCGTAAGCGATTAGGCAACCTAGATTTCCATATCCTAATGGCATTGATTTTTCAAAACGTGCTTTATTATTTGTAATTTCTAAATATTGATCTAAGGGAGTTATATCTCTATAAGGCCAAACTTTGTCTTCAATCCATTGTTTAGACATAATTTCGAAACAGTTTTTAGGAGTTATTTGTTCTCCACAAAAAATAGGGATGTTTGGGTAATTTTTATTTAAAAGTTCAACTCCACTATCATGAGCCATAGCAACTATAATGCCAGTTTGTGAGTTTAAAGTCATAAATTCACCATGAACATTAATAAAATCATTTATCTGGTGACCTGTATAAACTCCATCATCAACTAAGAGGAATCTTTGATTTACAGAAAGTTTAGTAATTTGATCTGGATAGTCTAAAGCCCATGAGTCGAGGTCTAAGCAAGATTTTACTAATCTAGTAATGATCTCCCCACTTTTTCCAGGTTTTGAGTTTTCATGCTTTATTGGGCCAAAATAAAAATCTAATCCCTTATAAGTGCCATTTAAAACTTCTCTCCAATCATAAGTTTCTAACAACTCATTCTGAGGTATAAAATTTAAAGCAGCACATTTGAGAGCCTGTTTTAATGATGAAGCTAATTGATCCGACGTTCTATAAATTAAAAATCTTAAAATCAATAGAGCTAAAATTGTTTCAGAGCCCTTTTCAAATTGATTTAACCATGCTTTTATTTGTTCAAGTTTTAATGGCTGGCGAATTTGAGTCGTGCAAAGTAATTTAATTATATTTCTCAGATTTAAATCATCTTTACTTGGCTCGATTGGTATGTGCATTATTTATAATTCTCGATATATCGGAGCAAGGTTTGTTGTTTACAAAGTAAAATTTGTGACATCACTTATTAAAATTCGATTTCAATTAATGACTTTACAGTTAAAAATTTTGCACCAACTCCATGGGTTCCTGCTTCAAGTGCCAAACGCCCTGACTCACTTTTTAAATAAGTAAACACAGCTTGTCTGTATTCAGGCAAAACTCTAAGTAGCAATATACAATCTGAGATAGCCACATTTCCTGAGTGAACCATACAAACTTTTTGACTCAAATTTCTTCCAATTCTACCAACTAAAATATCACCTGCTATAGCAAATTTTCCAATTACACATTTTACTTTATCAGGGGATAATTGATATTTTTGAGGTACAAATGCGCTGTCGATTGAAAAATCACTTGTATGAAAAACAGGAAAAGTTGTTGATTTTCTATCAATTGATGAATAACCGCCTCTAAATACTTCAATAACTACGTCGTTAATTTTTCGTTTATTATTATTCTTATTTTTCTTGTATTGAGAAAAATAAGAATAATCAAGTCGTTTTACTGCAATGTCTACTTCAATATCAAATTTAGGAGAAAGTCTTCCATCTTTCTCAAGTCGTTGAATAGAAATTAATTCGGATGTGTTGCATTGCTTTGAAAGTATGAGAATATGTGCTTTAGCATCGGTATTCTTGAAAATTCTACGAGGTAATTCAATTACACTTTCAACTTGGTACTTCATAAGTAAAGTTTTTCTAAATACAGAAAATTTTTCCCCGGCGATAATGCCATCAGGCAGAATCAAGCCTAATCGTCCACCTTGTCGCAATAATCGAAGATTTTGAGCAATGAAAAGTAAATCGGCAGGAATTTCACGCATTTTAGGCAAAACATGATTTAGCCCCGCATCTTCAAGAATATCCATAAACTGATTTTTCCATTTAGGCCTTATATAAGGTGGATTGCAGAGAGCAATGTCAGCTTGACCCCATTGGACACCAAGACTCTTTGCTAAGTTAAAATCAAGAGAATCGGTAACATAATGAGTGACTTTTCGTCCGCTTAGCGTTTGAAATAAAATGTCTTTTCCGTTCTCTTCTATGTCAACTGTAATGAAACTGCTTTTCTCCCAAAGTTTTGCTGCTTCTCTCACCAAAGCACCATCACCAACACAAATATCCATGATAATAGCTGGAGATTCTATTTCCATTGAATTCACAAGTAACTTCCCTACAGCTGGTTTCGTATAGTAGCGTCCTAATGAATCAGAAGTTTTGGAAGAGCTGTATAAGCGCATTATTAATATGCCATTTATGATTTTTCTAACTGAATGATGACAGGTATTCTAGCAAAAAAAATGAAGGTCATAGTAAATACGGTTTGGAGAATACAAAATGAAAAATATATCAGAAATATAGTCTTTTTTGAGGAGAGGCGCATAAAACTGAATATGCTGGTTTTAGGCGCCATCATAAAACTTAATTTAGAAAAGCCGAGCCAGTGGCCCAATAGCCAACAGTACCGGAGGTTGACCGGACGCAAGGCAAAAAAAAGGGTCTGCATTGCTACAGACCCTCGATTTACTTGGCTCCCCCGGACGGGCTCGAACCGCCGACCTAGTGATTAACAGTCACCCGCTCTACCGACTGAGCTACAGGGGATTAAACTTTTATTGATTGGCGCGCCCGGAGAGATTCGAACTCCCGACCGATCGGTTCGTAGCCGATTACTCTATCCAGCTGAGCTACGGGCGCTTAATTGAGCCGCTTATTATCTTTGTTACTTTATGTTTTGTCAATTATTTTTGTTGCTAAACAAAGATAATTTTTTACTAATGTGGCGGAGAGAGAGGGATTCGAACCCTCGATGGGAGTTAAAGCCCATACTCCCTTAGCAGGGGAGCGCCTTCAGCCTCTCGGCCATCCCTCCTGAAATTTTTAACCGTTGGAGTCGGTTGATTCAGATTGTTCCTTTTTTATTCTTTCGTAAATTTCTTCCCTATGAACGGAGACATCTTTCGGGGCGTTGACACCAATTCGGACTTGATTTCCTTTTACGCCTAGAACAGTGACTGTTACTTCATCACCGATCATTAAAGTTTCTCCTACTCGGCGAGTCAATATAAGCATGGCATCTCCCTAATTTTCATTAAAATCTCACTGCTCTTACACAGCAACCAACTTACGCTGTCAATGATAACAGTTTTTTCACTAAATAAAAATCAAAACCTGTCGGTATTTAGGTGGTTTAGGTTGTTATCTGGTCTGTTTTTTGTGCTGTTTTAGAGGCTTAGATGTTTTTTGGCTAAATGAATATCTACTTTGTTGTCAGTGCCGTTCCTATTTTTAGCAGGGCGGTTGAGGACTAAATGCCACCACTGAAAAATGAAAGTGGGGGAGGACTTTAAAAAGATAAAGTCCTCCCGTATCACTTTTTAGATATGCATCATAATATCTTGTTAGATGTTGTCTTTGGGTAGTGTGAAGACACCTACGGCTGCTACCAACAAATCTGATAGGTTTACCAGCAATTCGGTTTGTTTGCCTTGGTCTTGCAATTGTTGGTAGGTTTGGTCGGTACTGTTTTGAATTTGCTTGGCGCGTTCTACCAGACGTTGCGAGGTTTCTGATTGGTTGGTCGAGCTTGTGGCAATTTGTTGCACCAGTTGCACAAGATCGGCTGTGGTGTCACGGGTTTCCCGCATTTGCTCGCCCGCTTGTTGGGCTAGGTCGGTGCCTTTTACCACTTGGCTGATAGCATCATTCATTGTGGTGACGGTGTCGGCTGTTTCCACTTGGATGTTATTGACCAGCGAAGAAATTTTTGAGGTCGCTTCACGGGAGTTTTCCGCCAGTTTTTGTACTTCGTTGGCAATGACCGCAAAACCACGTCCCGCTTCACCGGCGGATGCTGCATGCATAGACGCGTTGAGTGCCAAGACGTGGGTACGTTCTGCAATATCATTAATCAGGTTAACAACGCCGCCAATTTCTTGTGAGCGTTCACCCAAGCGTTTGATACGTTTTTCCGTTTCGCGGATGGTGTCACGAATACCGGTAATACCTTGTACGCTGTCCAATACCGTTTCTTGTGCCTTGTCGGTGGATTTGATGGCTTTTTCTGCGGCGCGGTTACAGGAGAAAGCGAGCCGGGCAATGTCAATCATGGCTTTTGATGAGGCTTCCAATTCGTTAGAGGCCTGTTCAACCTCTTGCTTTTCTTCTTCTGCAACATGAATAACATGGGCTGATTGGGTCTGTACTTGTTGTGATACGTCGGCGACTTCGTTGGCAATTTGGGTTACACGGTTCAAAACCTTAGCGGTTTCGTCGGTCAGCAAGTTTAACGCATCCGCTACTGGGCCGGTGACGTCTTCCGCTACCTCCACTTTGGTGGTCAAGTCTTTTTGTGCCAGTTTTGCTACGGCGTACAGCAATTCAATGACGGAATTGTTTAAGGCTTCGTTTTCGCGTTGGATGTCTTCTTTAATCAGGTTGTTTTGGTCAACCATGATGTCAAATTGACGCCCTAATAGACCGATTTCGTCAAAGCTTTCTAAGTTGGCGCGTACGCTACTGTCGCCGCTTGACAGTTTTTGGATAACCCCTACCAAGTAGTTGATGGGGCGGGTGATGGAGTTGGCGATTAAAAACGCGACGAGGGCGGCGACCAAAATCAGCAATAAAATGATGAGCGAGACCACTTGCAGTTTTTCAGTGGCGGTGTTGATCTGCCTTTTAAAGGTGGTGTCCAGTTCTTTAATACCCATATCCATGGTTTTGTACATTTCATCGATTGCCTTGGTGTACTGGTTAAAGTATTCCGTGGAGGCAAAGTTAGGCGTCGATTTACTGATGATTTCCGATTCTGACAAGGCAAGGGCTTTGTCGATGAGCCCCGTTGACGTGGCCAGTTGTTGATCTAATGGCGTTGTCAGAGGCGCTTTGTTGCTTTTGAAAAACTTGGAAAAGGTTTTCTTGACTTCGCTTAGGTTAGAGGTCGCGATACTGGTCATTAAGCCCAAACGTCCGCGCTCTTGTAGGGTGATAGTGGCTTGCGGTGCAGGGGCTGCTTCGCCTTCTTTAGTGGCTGCCTTGGCAACGGCTTGTTTGGCGGCTTTTGCCAATAAGCTAGTACCCCAGCCTCTCGCTTGTCCGAGGTATTCGGTCAGCATGGGGGCTTCGACTAATAAGGCGCGTTGTAAGAAGTAAGATTCTGGGTAGGGGTCTAATGACAAACCATAGTAGTCGGCAACCTGTTCCAGCAAATCCAACACTTTGGCGATCAGTTGGGTATGTGCCTGAAAGTTTTGTTGGGCATTGCTGGTGCGGTTATCAAAATTTTTGATGATGGCTGGCCAATCACTTTTGATGCTGTTCCACGTTTTTAACAATTCTGGATCGGTGATGGATTTGCTAAGGGCATCGAAGGCGGAGAAATGTCGATCGGCGGCGGCACGACTGGTTTTTACTTCGCTTTCCATGGCTGCATTACCGCTGAGCAATCCGGTTGATGAGCCTCGGTGCTTAGGTAGCGCTTGTGCAAGCGCAATCAGCTCTTTTGCCGGTATTAAGCCTTGTTGTTCATGTTTGGTGACATTGATTTTTTGTAGTTGGGTATCTACGAAAGAGTAAAAAGCAATCCCGACGAGAGAGAAGGCGATAACCCCTAGGATAAAGAATTTTTTCCCTACGGAGAGCCGACTAAACAGGCTGACTTGTTGTTTGCTCATGTTGTTTTCCTGAAAATAGATGGTTAATTTGTTTTATTCTTTAGTTGCTCGGGGTGATTTCGCCAATAAGGCTAATAATTTTTTCGAGTAAATCATCTTCCCGTACGGGTTTGGTCAAATAATAGTTGCATCCCGCTGCTTCTGCCATTTCGCGGTGCTTTAAAGTAGTACGCGAGGTAACCATAATGATGGGCAGATTTTGCAGGTTTTCTTTGCTACGAATATGGGTGGCAAGCTCAATACCATTCATGCGTGGCATTTCAAGGTCTGTTAAGACAATATCAGGTTTAAATAAGCCCAATATTTCTACGGCTTCCATGCCATCGCGTGCGGATCGGGTTTTAAAGCCGACATCGTTAAGCAATTGTTCCAAGGCACGGCGTTGGCTAAGGGAGTCATCGACAACCAAAATGGTTGGTACCTGTTCTTCGTCTACAGGCGCAGAGCGTTCGTGCGAATGGTCAATTTCGTCGAGGATGGTTGTTCTGATGAGTTCGGGAAGGTCTAAAACGGGCGCGACTTTACCATCGCCTAAAATTGCTGAACCTGCAAAGCCTGGGATTTTTTGTAAGTAGAAACCAAAGTTTTTGATAACTAAGTCCATGCTGCCAATCAGTGAATCGACTTGTATCGCCATGATTTCACCGTCGTTTTCCACTAGCAAGACAGGGCTTTGGTTTTGTGTGCGGACTTTATTGCGCTTTTCGGGAATGCGCAGCAGGCTGCGTAGATTGATGAGCGGGTGCTTTTGTACCCTGTGTAGACCCAGTTGCGGGTAGCTTTGTTCTTCAATGGTGATTTGTTGCAGGCCATTTTCGGTTTCGGTAATTTCGCCCAGATTTGGGAAATGTACCCGCACCAAGCCTTTGCTGGTGATGGCAACTTTGTAGCCGCCAATGTTGGCAAGCAAGGCATGTAAGCGGCTGAGCGGCAATGGTATTTTAAGTTCGACCGCTAAACCTTGTCCGGCGAGGCTGTGCATGGACAAGGTGCCGCCCAGTTGCTTGATTTGATAATTCACCACATCCATGCCGACGCCACGGCCTGATGTCTGGGTGGTTTGGCTGCGGGTGGAGAAGTTAGGGCGCAAAATAAGGCGTTTGAGTTCGTCTTCGGACACCTTTTGGTCGGGGGTTATGAGGCCCTTTTTTTCTGCAGATGCGCGAATGGCGGCGAAGTCGAGGCCACGGCCGTCATCTTGGCAACGCACTAAAATGCTGTTGCCTTCGCGTTCGAAACTGATGGTGACGAATCCTGTTTCAGATTTGCCAATATCCAGCCTTTCTTCAGGCGCTTCCAGTCCGTGGTCGATAGCGTTGCGGAGCAAGTGCATTAAGGGGTCAATCATGGCGTTCAGCGTGTCGCCGTCAATCTGCAGATGTTCGCCGGTAATGTTTAGATCGCTTTGCTTGCCGGTTAGACGACAGGTTTGTCTAAGACTGCGTTGCAGGCGCGGAACAATGCTGGCAATGGAGACCAAGCGCGTTTGCATGGCTGCTTCTTGGCTGTCGATAACGATACGTTGTTGAAGATCGAGCAGTTCGCCCATTTGCTCCAAATCTTTTTTGGCATCTTTGCTGATTTCGCGGGCATCGACGGCAGCTTCTACCATGCGGCGACTGGCAGTGTGCAGCTCGTTGTATTGGTCCATTTCCAGTGAGTCGAAGCTTGCCGACACATGGGCTTGCGAGCGTCCTGACAAGTCTTTTAAGTCGATCATTTGATCCAATTCATCACCCAGTTTTTGCAGCAGCTCGAACTGTTGTTCCATGAGTTGCAATTGGTGTTTGAGTTGGCGCAGGCGTTCAATGGCTTGGGTGTTCATAATAATGCTTTCGCCAGAAAGCCTGAACAAGTTTTCTATTTGGGCGGATGAAACCCTTAACGATGTGGCAGCTGGCGCTTGTTCGTTTTCATTGTCATAAGTGCTAATGGGTGTGGGCGTTGCTGCTGGGGTGTTGCTTGTGTCTGCAACGGGAAGTGCTTCCGTTGCTAGGTCGGTTAAGTCATCAATGCCTGATTGGTCGATGCGGTTGGCCCAGTCGAGAATATTTTGCAATACGGTTCTGGCATTATCCGGTGGTGCGCTCATGCCTAACAACGATTCGCTCATGCCTTCCAAGCAGTCAGCTGCGGTTGACAATACGCTGAGCAAGTTGATGGTTGGGCTTTTTCCAGCATCGGCAAAGGCCACCAGAATATCTTCCAGCTGGTGGGTAAGGGTGGCAATGCCTGTAATGCCTACAGTATTGGCTGAGCCTTTAATTGTGTGGGCGATACGCTGGGCGATTTCCAGGTCTTTGGGGTTGCTATGGGTTTGCAGGCGTTGGATGGCTTCGGAGAATTGCAGCGTTTGTTCAGGAAGCTCTTGCAGCAAGATGGACAACAGCTCTTGGTTAACATCGTCAGGTAGAGCCAAAGATATGTCGTCTTCGCTGGCAATTTGCATTCTTGCTGGCGAGTTTTCCGCAAAGTAATGCGTTGCGTCCTCCTGCCGCAGATTCGCCAGAATTTGCATGGCATCTTCGGGAACTAGGGGGGAAGGCCAATCAGGGTCGCCTAGCTTAATGAGCAGGGCAATAATACTGTCTTCATTGCTGTGGTCTTGAAGGTAGTCGTAGGAGCAAGCCAACCAGTCGCTTAGCAAGGCCAAATGGGCAGCGTTGAGGTTGGTGTCCGTTTCGCTAAGTTTTTCCAGGTTGGCGATAACTTGATGGCAAGCCAAGCCAAGGCCAGAAAGCTCGGCTAGCATGGCGGCATCTGAAAAACGGAACAGCTGGTCTTCCAGTGATTGTCTGCTTGAAGCCTGTTGGACGGCATCATCAGCCTGTATATTGGCTACATAGCCTTTTAGAATTTGGGTTTGTTGAATAAGCCCTGGCAGCCCGGATAGATGGCCTGAGAGGCTTTCGAAAGGTTCAATTTCTGGCGTGTCTATATGGGCTTCGTCCAGATTTGGCTCGGTAGGGGGTGGAAGTAGTTGGCTTGAAATTAATTCAAGTTCTTCCGCCTCTAAGATAATGCCCAGTTCGGGATGGCATAAGCAGGCGAGCAGCGCTTCGGTGGCGGAGTCGGGTTGTTCCAGGTAATTTGTGTAAAGCAGCGGCAGATTACCAAGGCTTGTTTGTAAGTCGTCTGAGAGCGTCTGCAAGTTCGCTAATGCTTCGCCAATCAGCAAGAAGACATCCTGCACACCATAAAGGCCTTGGTTGGCGGCTTCATCTGCCAATTGTTCGGCGATTGCACAGATAAATTGGGTTTGTTCGGCGGGACTGACGGTGTTTTCCGTATCGGTTAGCCCGTTGTCGCTGCCTAGTAATAATGCCGAGCTTAGCATGCCAATTTCGTCTGGACTCAGTTCAATATTAAAGCTGGGATGGCAAAGGGTGGCGAGTAGCTGCGGAGCGGTAATTTGTGGGAATTGCCAATAGGTGTTGATGAGTTCAGGGAAGTTGTTAAGCAGGCTGATACTCTCGGCATCCAGTTGTTCTGGTTGCGAAGCAGCCAAGGCTTCGCTAAGTAGTAGGCAAACATCTTGTAAGCCGTAGTTTTCTGAGCTTGCTGCTTGGTCGGCGAAGGCTTCTAGTTCTACGGCAAAAGCGGCAATGGATTGCAGGTCTGGAGATTCAATCATATTGGCAATCGTTCAGGGGTTGGGGTGACGTCCTACAGGGCAGGGGCGAAACGCTGGTTTTTATCGTAATTGCTGGCCTAGATTTTTTAAAAAATCGCCAAGCTTTAGGTTTAACCAAATCTGCTGCTTGTATTCGAAAGCCTCTTGGGTATAAGCCTGTAGTTTGCTAGGCAACAGAGGGATGGTGGCTGGCTTGATGAGTAAGTTACTGATGATTTCTGGATAGCCATCTACCCATATCGCTACGGTTTTGTCGCCTTTGTCGAGGGCAACCAGTTGGCGTTTATTTTGCTGGCTAGGAGGCTGTTCCAAATAGAGCAGCCAGTCCAAAACAGGGATGACATTGCCTCGTAGGTTTTGCAGGCCAAGAAACCACTCAGGAACTTTGGGTAGTGGGTTTACCTGAGGCGTTGTGATGATTTCGGAAAAAACTTGGGTAGAAATTAAAAAACCCAAGTCGCCCATCCGAAAACCTAGGTGTAGCGATTCAAATGCATTAGGTGTGTTGTCTGTTGGCTGGTCGATTTCTTCTGTTGACTTGCCAGCTGATAGATTGGGTACTTCTGTTAGCGGTTCTGAGTCCATAGTTTTTATGACAAATGTTGTCAGCGGTTAAAGGCCTGCGAGGGCTGCTGTGATTTGGTCGGGTTCGTAAGGTTTGCCCACAAGGTCTTTTGCACCTTGCATTTGTGCCCAGATACGGTCAGCTTTTTGGTGTTTTGAGCTTACAAAGATAACGGGTATGTGTTTTGTCTCTGGCGATTCCCTTAAGCTGCGGCATGCCGCATAGCCATCCATGCCCGGCATGACGATATCCATGAAAATAACGTCAGGTTGCTCTGATTTGGCTTTTGCAATTGCTTCCGCACCATTATGGGCTGTTATTAAGGTGCAACTGGTATTTTGTAGTGCAATCCTGAGATTTGCCAAGTCGGTTTGCGAGTCATCACAAATAAGAATTTTCTGAATAGCCATAATTATTGCCTCTAAGTTTGTTTCTAAGGTGTGTTGTTTGGCTGGCAATACCGATTTCCCTTGCTTCTCTCCCAAGGCAAGGGGGCATTGGCAGCGTTTTTGATTGCTTTTTATAGATTTTTGGATTCTTTTTGGTTATCCAGCCACGTTAGCACGCGTTGGCTAAGCTTGCTGAATGCGTCATCTTTTACTGGTTTTGTTAGGTAGGTTGTACAGCCGGCCATAACGCCTTTTACTTCATCAAGCGGCGAGGTTTTGCCGGATACCATAATAATGGGTGTGCGCTTGTAGGCGGCAATTTTACGGAGCTGGGTACAGGTTTCGTAGCCGTCTATGCCGGGCATCATGACATCTAAAAAGATCAGGTCATAGTGGTCTTGTGTGGCTTTTTCCAGGGCTTCTTCCCCGCTGGCGGCGAAATCGATGCCACTGATTTGTTCAAGTTCGACCAGTTTTACTTCGATAGATTTTTGGATGGCAAGGCTGTCGTCAACTACAAGTGCTTTGTATCCTATTGAAATTAAATCTATTTTTTCTGGTTGTTCGGTTGGGTAAGCTGTCTCTTGTGCCGGTGCATTCGGAACAATGCTCAAATGGCTGGTCGGTTGGGTTGGTTTTTCGGCGATAGGGGCGTCATCAATTGGATGTTTGATGGTATCGATAATGCCTAGCAATCGAGATGCGGTGACTATGCCGCGGATATGGTAGGCAGGTGGGTTGCTTAGAGGGCCACGGCTAAATGCGACCGTTTTTGCAGATGGGTTAATGGCAAGCAAGGCTGCTTGTTTGTTGATGGCGGCAACATTGTCGAAATTGACTAATAGAATATCGGCATGGACGTTGGTGTTGCTGATAATAGTGTAGCTTTTGGTATTTTGTTGGTTGCTTTGGAGAATGGTGGTCAGCTTTTCTTCTTGTGGCGCGTCAAAACCTAAGATGGCCACCGAATAACGACGGTGTGGCATGGCTGTTTGTTGGAGATTGTTAGTTAGCATAGTCTGTTACCCATGAAATGTATGGTTGGCACGCTTAAGGGCTTGAATATAAATAAATTTATTTTTCTATTTTATATTCCGCAGCCATTAATTGAATGCTTGGTTTTTGATGATAGTAAGTCTTTTCAAGCAATATGAGTGCCAGTAATTTTAAAAAAGACTGTTGTTTGGATGTTTTTTTCGGTTTTGAGAACTGCTTTGTTTTATTGTGCGGAAAGGCCTGCAAAGATGGCTCATATGAACCTTCAGTTCTACATTGGTTTTTTTTGTAGTAACTGACTATTTATGGGCTAAAGCTGACAAAAATGGTCACTTATTAGCCAAAAAAGACAGTTACCTTTTTATTGATAAGGGAAATGATGCCTGCTTTATTCGGCTTGGCTGGTAAAAGGCTTTATTTAAGCTTTGACGCGGGTAATTTTTAGCACCACCGACAAATCTTTTAAGCGGCGCATAATTTTGGCGAGGTGGGTTCTGTCCCTGGCGGTGAGGGTGATGAGGTCAACACTGACTTTTTCGTCTTGATCGACAACGGTGACATTTTCGATGTTGGAGTCCGCATCAGAAATAGTGGTTGTTACAGTGGCTAATGAACCGCGTTGGTTGAGGATTTCGATGCGCAGATCGACGGGGAAATCGCCGACCACTTCATGGCTCCATTCCACATCCAGCCAGCTGGTATGGCGTTTTCTGGATACCGAGCGGTTGCGGCATTCGTGGTCGTGTACGACGATGCCTTTGCCCGGGTTGAAAAAGCCAATGATGGAATCGCCAGGAATGGGTCGGCAACATTTTGCCAAGGTAATGACCATGCCTTCCGTGCCTTTGATAATCAGTGGCGTTTTTTTGGTTTGGGTTTCGTCATTAAGCTTGATGTTGGCGTTGATGTCGTCTTGAGTTAAGCATTTGGCGATCAGGAACGGCATTTTATTGCCTAAGCCAATATCTTCCAGCAATTCGTCTAACGTGTTCATTGATGATATTTTCAGCAATGCATCAATGCGTGTGGTGGTGATGTTTTCCAATTGCACATGCATGGCTTGCAGTTCTTTTTCAAGCAAACGCTTGCCCAAGCTAATGGCTTCTTGTTGCTTGAAGTGTTTGAGGTAGTTGCGGATACTGGAGCGGGCTTTGGCGGTAACGACGTAGTTGAGCCACAGCGGATTGGGTCTTGCCCATTGCGTGGTGATGACTTCAACCGTCATGCCGTTTTCCAGTTTGGTTTGTAAGGGTACCAACTGTTTGTCGATGCGTGCGGATACGCAGGCGTTGCCTACGTCGGTATGCACGGCGTAAGCAAAATCGACCACGGTTGCACCACGCGGGATTTTGATGATTTTGCCTTTAGGTGTAAATACAAAGACTTCTTGCGGAAACAGGTCGATTTTTAAGTTTTCGATAAACTCCAGCGAGTCGCCTGCTGATTGCTGGATTTCCAGCAAATCTCGTAGCCATTCGTTGGCGCGGGCTTGGAATTTTGTTGATTTGTCGTCATCCGACTTGTAGAGCCAATGCGCGGCAATGCCCGATTCCGCCATACGGTGCATGTCATGGGTACGGATTTGCACTTCTATGGGCGAACCGTAAGGGCCGATGACAATCGTGTGCAGCGATTGGTAGCCGTTAGCCTTGGGCAGGGCAATGTAGTCTTTAAAGCGGCCTGGTATGGGTTTGTATAAGTTGTGGATGATGCCGAGGATACGGTAGCAGTTGTCGACGTTGCTGCAAAAAATGCGGAACGCATATACATCAAACACTTCTGACAAGGACACTTTTTTATGCAGCATTTTTTGGTAAATGCTGTAGAGGTTTTTTTCACGACCCGACACTTCGCAAACCAGTTCGGCCTGTTCCAAGCGGGTTTTGATGGCGACCTCAATGGAGCTGACAATTTTACTGCGGTTGCCCCGGGCTTTTTTGACAGCGCTTTGCAAGATGGTGTAGCGGCGAGGGTACATGGCCTCAAAGCTTAAGGTTTCCAGCTTGTGGCGGATGCTGTTCATGCCCAGGCGATTGGCGATAGGCGCGTAAATGTCGAGGGTTTCGCGGGCGATGCGGCGTTTTTTTTCGGGCGGCATCACGCCTAAGGTTTGCATGTTATGGAGGCGGTCAGCCAGTTTGACCATAATCACGCGTAAGTCCTTGCCCATTGCCAGAAACATTTTACGAACGTTCTCTGCTTGGGCTTCGGCATGGGATTTACTGCCGATTTTACTTAATTTGGTGACACCATCGACCAAATCAGCTACTTCTTTGCTGAAAGTGGTGGCCAGTTCTTTTTTGCTGACAGGTGTGTCTTCGATCACATCATGTAAGATGGCTGCCATAATGCCGTTGGCATCCATGCGCATTTCCGCCAAGCTGATGGCGACAGAAACCGGATGGCAGATGTAGGCTTCTCCGGATTTTCGGAATTGTCCGGTATGGGCGGCGGCGCCGAATTCGTAAGCGCGGACGCAATCGTTAACTTGGCTAGGTTCCAGATAGCCTGACAAAATGCCGCTCAGCTGGGCGATCAGCTTGTCTTCTGGGCGGTCAATAGGTTCGGCTAACTGCAACATAACAAATATTTAACGCTTAGAACAAAGGTTGTACAGGTGGGTTGTAGTCGTGGTTTTCAGTGACTTTATGCAATGAGGCAATATTGTCTTCGGTCACATGGCCTGCGGCGATTTCGCGCAATGCCAGAACCGTGTCTTTATCTTTGCCGCGTGGCATAAATTCGGTGGCGCCGTGGCTCAGTTGACGGGCGCGAGTGCCTGCCAATAAGACAAGTTTAAAGCGATTTTCTACGTGTTCCAGACAATCTTCGATGGTTACGCGTGCCATTTTTTTTCCTGAAGGTTAACGGGTATTAAACCCGAAAGGGTTGAAAAAGTGATTGGAGGGCAACCATTATAAGGATAACGGCGGCTTTAAACCACATCGTATTGACAATACAGGATAATTTTTGTTGCTGCTGGCAGTAATAAAATTGCTGCTGGCAGCAATTTTATTACTGCCAGCCTTTTTTTGCGGGTTTGGGATTAGCCGCGAGATTTTAAGATGGCAACGGCAGGCAGTTCTTTGCCTTCCAAAAACTCTAAGAAAGCGCCGCCGCCGGTTGATGTGTAGGAGACCTCATCGTTGATGCCGTATTTGTCAATGGCTGCCAAGGTGTCGCCGCCGCCTGCGATAGAGAAGGCTGGGCTTTGCGCAATGGCTTTTGACAATGATTCGGTACCGTTACCGAACTGGTCAATTTCAAACACACCGACAGGGCCATTCCAAACAATCGTCCCGGCAGATTTTAAGATTTCTGCGTAATGCTTGGCTGTATCGGGGCCAATGTCCAAAATCAAATCGTCTTCGGCAACGTCTGCCACTTGTTTGACTGTGGCTTCGGCTGTTTCGGAAAATTCTTTTGCACAAACCACATCCGTTGGGATAGGAATGTCTGCGCCCACGGCTTTAGCTTCGGCGATCAGGCGCAAGGCTTCTTCGATCAGGTCAGGTTCGTACAAGGATTTGCCGACCGGAAAGCCCATTGCCGCAATAAAGGTGTTAGCAATGCCGCCGCCGACGATCAGTTGGTCCACTTTTTCTGACAAGGATTTCAATACCGTCAGTTTGGTCGAAACTTTAGAGCCGCCAACGATGGCAACCAGTGGTTTGGTTGGGGTTTCCAAGGCTTTGCCCAAGGCATCCAATTCGCTCGCTAACAACGGGCCAGCGCAGGCAATCGGCGCAAATTTGGCGACGCTGTGGGTTGACGCTTGGGCGCGGTGTGCGGTGCCGAAGGCATCCATCACGAACACGTCGCACAAGGCCGCCATTTTTTCACCTAAGGCATCGCTGTTTTTTTCTTCGCCCACGTTAAAGCGCACGTTTTCGCACAGCACCACTTCGCCTGCCGCGATTTCAATGCCGTCTAGCCAGTCTTTTTGCAAACGAACAGGCTTGCCCAACAATTCTGCCAAACGCTCGGCAACCGGTTTTAATGAGGATTCTTCATCGTAATGGCCTTCTTCTGGACGGCCTAAGTGGGAAAGCACCATGACCGCAGCGCCTTTTTCCAAAGCCAATTCAATCGTGGGTACGCTGGCTTGGATACGGATGTCGCTGGTGACTTTGCCGTTTTTGACCGGTACGTTCAGGTCTTGGCGAATCAACACGCGTTTGCCAGCCAAATCCAAATCCGCCATTCTTTTAATCGACATATTCAATTCTCTCTGCTTGTTAAAATTAAAGGGTTAGTCTTGTTTCCATTTGATGGAGCAACCTATGCTCTGGGTCTGCTGTGTTGGGCCTTGCCCCGTTTCAGCGACTTGCTTCATGGCTAGCAATAATTCGCGTATTGTATCAGCTGGGGCGGCTTCCTTGCGACTGGCGTCCAAACGCCCCCGGTATTGCAATTCAAAATGGGTGTTATAGCCGAAAAAATCAGGCGTGCAGACGGCGCCGTAAGCTTTGGCGATGGATTGCGATTCATCGAGCAAATACGGGAACGGGTAGGCGAATTGTTCGGCGCATGTTGTCGAAAGAGTCTTCGGGGTAGCTGATGAAATCATTGGACATAATGGCGACCGATTCGATGCCGACGTTTTTTAATGCCAGAACGTCGCTGACGATCCGTTCGCGGATGGCAATGACATAAGGGCAATGGTTGCAGATGAACATAACCAACAAGCCGTTTGCGCCCATGCATTGTTGCAAAGACCAATGCCTGCCGTCGATGCCCGGCAAATTGAAATCGGGTGCTTTTTTGCCAAATTCGCAGACGGGTGGTTGCAGGGCTGCCATGGTCAAGTCCTTATCGTTTTTCTGGTTGGGCGGATAAAAACCATACTGTACAACAAAATTTGTCGGGATTGCGTTAATTGCGGAAGGCAAACCTATCATTTATGGGTTGTTTTTTTTACCAAGCAGGACAGGTGCTGACTCTAACGGTATTTGTAATGCTTGTTGTTGTGATTCATGAGAAAATGGGCTTTTTTCCCCAGCCTTTTACAGAGATTATGAAAATCGGCATTCTTTCCCGCAATCCAAAACTTTATTCGACAGCCAGGCTGGTTGAGGCGGCTCAAGCCCGTGGTCATGACGTGCGGGTGTTAGATGTTCTGCGTTGTTATATGAACATTACCTCGCACAGCCCTTCCATCCATTACCGTGGCGAAGATTTAACCGAGTTTGATGCGGTCATCCCTCGCATTGGTGCATCGGTAACGTTCTATGGCACCGCGGTGCTGCGCCAGTTTGAGATGATGAATGTGTTTCCGCTGAATGAGTCGGTGGCCATTTCCCGCTCGCGCGACAAATTGCGTTCCATACAGCTGTTGGCGCGCAAAGGAATTGGCTTGCCTGTCACGGGGTTCGCCAACAATCCTGACGACATTGCCGATTTGATTGCCCAGGTGGGTGGCGCACCATTGGTGATTAAGTTGCTGCAAGGCACGCAAGGCATTGGTGTGGTGTTGGCGGAAACGCATAATGCCGCTGAGAGTGTTATCCAGGCCTTTATGGGCTTAAATGCCAATATTATGGTTCAGGAATTTATCAAGGAAGCGGGCGGCAGCGATATTCGCTGTTTTGTTATCGGCGACAAGGTTGTGGCGGCTATGAAACGCCAAGGGGCAGAGGGTGAATTCCGCTCTAATTTGCATCGCGGCGGAACAGCTTCGTTAGTCAAGCTAACGCCAGAAGAGCGCTCGACCGCTGTTAGGGCCGCCAAAATTATGGGTCTGAATGTTTGTGGTGTTGATATGCTGCGGTCTAACCACGGCCCGGTGATTATGGAGGTGAATTCTTCACCCGGCTTAAAAGGCATTGAAACCGCTAGCGAAAAAGATATTGCCGATTTGATTATCCAATTTATCGAAAAACGCTTTGAGACTTTGGAAGCGTCTAAAGACAAATCGTTGACCCGTACACGCGGCAAAGGTTAACAATTGCTTTCGGGGCGGGTGCGACGGAACAGTGTCTTGTCAGCCCCGAAAGAGATTGCCGTTAAGTTGCTGTCAAACCCGTCCGTATTGATCGCCGTAACGGACAATATCATCCTCACCCAAATACGTGCCGGATTGCACTTCGACAATTTCCAGTGGTATGACGCCCGGATTTTCCAAGCAATGCACGGTGCCTAAGGGAATGTAGATCGACTCATTTTCAAACAACAGGGTTTTTTCGTCATTTCTGGTTACTAAGGCGGTGCCTTTGACAACGACCCAATGTTCGGCGCGGTGGTGGTGCTTTTGTAAAGACAGCTTCGCCCCCGGATCGACGACAATCCGCTTGGTTTGGTGGCGGTCGCCGGTGTCTACCGAATCATAATGCCCCCACGGCCGGTAGACTTTTTGATGGATGTTGACTTCATCGCGGTTGGCTTTGCTTAACTTCCCGACCAATTCCTTCACATCTTGCACGCTGTCTTTGCTGGCAATCATCAGCGCATCTTTCGTTTCCACAATAATGACGTTGTCCAGACCAATAACGGTGACCAGTTTATGTTCGGCATGGATCAGTGAGTTTTGGGTATTGATGGTAATGACATCGCCGTGAATGGCATTGCCTTGCCGGTCTTTTTCCCGCACTTCCCACAATGCCGACCAAGAGCCGACATCGTTCCAGCCCGCGTCTAATGGGATAACCACGGCTTTGTCGGTTTTTTCCATGACTGCATAGTCAATCGAGTCGGACGGGCATTTTGAAAAAATCTCCTTGTCGACGCGGACAAAATCCATGTCCACTTTGGCTGAGGCAATGGCCTGACGGCAGCAGCTGAGCATGTCGGGATTGAATTTTTCCAGCTCTTCAAGAAAACTGCCCGCCGTGAAGGCAAACATGCCGCTGTTCCAAAGGTATTCGCCTGATTCTAAATAATGCTTAGCTGTTGCCAAATCTGGCTTTTCGACAAATGAAGCGACTTGGTAGGCGCTGTGTCCGGTGGCTTTTCCTTGCTTAATGTAGCCATAGCCGGTTTCTGGGCAATGGGGTACGATGCCAAAGGTGACTAATAAGCCTTGTAGGGCAAGTTGCTCGGCTTTGACAATGGCTGATTGGAAGGCACTGGTGTCGCTGATGACATGATCGGCTGCCAAAATTAGCAGGACTTCATCGGGAGAGGAGGCTGATAAGGCCGCCATAGCCACTGCAGGGGCGGTGTTTTTCCCCATGGGTTCAAGGATGATTGCCGAAGGGATGGCGTCAATTTCATGCAGCTGCTTTGCCATTAAAAAGCGATGTGCTTCATTGCAGATGGCAATCGGCGCTTTCATGCCGGGTACTGATTGGATTCTCAGCACAGTTTCTTGCACCATGGTGAAGTCAGAAACCAGGGGCAAAAACTGTTTGGGGTATTGGCTGCGCGATAAAGGCCATAACCGTGTGCCGGAACCGCCGGATAAGATAACAGGAATCATGGGGCGCTGCTCCTTTAGGGGGGGTGATGATAAAGGCAAATTGTAATGAGCTAATCGGACAATAGTGTTAATCGTACGGCAATTGAGCCATTTATGCTAATTTAAACAGGTTATTAAAGTTGTCGCTGGATTGTTTTGCCACTTCCGTAAGGCTCTCACCACGTAAATTGGCGATGCATTCGGCGACATGGCACACATAAGTGGGGTAGTTGGGCTTGCCTCGATGCGGGACGGGGGCTAGGTACGGTGAATCAGTTTCAATCAAATAGCGCTCGGCAGGCACTTTCTGCGCCACCTCTTTAATGCTTTTGGCGTTGTTGAAGGTGACAATGCCTGAAAACGAGATGTAAAAGTTAAGGTCCAACGCTTGTTGGGCAAATGCCCAGTCTTCGGTAAAGCAATGGATGATGCCGCCTACTTCTGCCGCGCCTTCTTCTGCCAAGATACGCAAGGTGTCGGCTTGGGCGTCGCGGGTGTGGATAATGAGCGGCTTGCCCAAAGTTTTGGCAGCGTGGATGTGGTTTCGGAAGCGTTGCTGTTGCCAGCTTAAATCGCCTTCGCTACGGAAATAATCTAAGCCTGTCTCGCCAATTGCCAAAACTTTGGTGTCGGCACCTAAGGCGGTGAGTTCATCGGTGCTAGGGTCTTTGCCGTCTTGCACGTTTGGGTGTACGCCCACGCTGAGGTATATGTCGGGATAAGGCGCGACCAAATCTTGCATGGCTGGATAGGCTTCCATGTCGATGGCGATGCACAGCATGCGGTCAATTTGTTGGTCTTTGGCAGCTTCTACAAAGTTGGCGAAACTGTTTTGGTACGGCGCAAGGTCGATGCGGTCAAGGTGGCAATGCGAGTCGATGAACATAGTTTTGGGTTACATGGTGTGGGTGCTGCGCTCGGAGCCGAGTGCGCCGGCCAGATAATTTTCAATTTTGGCGCGTACGATGTTGCCGTTTTGGTCGGTAAATTGGATGCCAATTCCCGCGGCCCGGTAGTTTTCCGACCGTGGTGGCGTTTTCCAGACCACTTTGCCGGCAATGGGGAAGCGTTCGGTTTCTTCCATTAAACCCAGCAAAATAAAGACTTCTTGTCCCATTTCATAGTCACGGTTAGTGGGTATAAATAAGCCGCCACCGTTAATAAAGGGCATGTAAGCGGCATAAAGTGCGTTTTTATCTTTGATGTTGAGCGACAAGATGCCTTGTCTAGGTGTTGGGTCTGACATGTTGGGTGCTTCTGTTGATGGCTAGCCAGTGAATTAAAATCTCTTCAAACATGAGTTGTTTGTTGATGGTGGTATCGAGTAATTGATAGCGATCCAATATTAAGTCGTAATGTTTGAATACGTTGTTCAATTCTAACCGTTGTGCCAGTACTTGCAAGGCTTGTTGCAAATCGACGTTTTGTAATTGCTTGTCTTCGGCTTGGTAATGGCATTTGGCTAAGTCATTTAGCCACGAAAGAAGCCATGCCAATAATTGCGCATCCGGCAGTTTTTGCCAGTTTTCGGCAACGTGAGTTGGTGATAGTTGCCGGTTGCTGACGGCTAACCAAGCTTGGAAGCAGTCTTGGCGTTGCTTGAATTGCTGCCCGTCACAATAGGCTAGCGCGTTAATCGGTGCGCCTTGCGCCAGTTGCAGGGCTAAAGTGGCTTGGCTTTGTGGGTTTTGTGTTGCTAACCAAGCGAGGGTATCGGCTTTGGGTGGTGTACTGACGGCAAATTGTTGGCAACGGCTGGCAATGGTGGCGGGTAGTTTGGCAGGGCGTTCGCTTATCAACAAAATGACACTGCGTTCAGCGGGTTCTTCCAAGCATTTTAAAAAGGCATTTTGCGCCTTTAAGTTCATTTGCTCGGCAAGGTTAATGATGATGACGCGGTATTGCGGATATTGCGGCTTTAGGCTTAATTCGCCAATCAGGTGGCGGATGGCATCTACGTTGATAGCTTTGCCGGGTTCTTCGGGGTTAAGTTTGTAAAAATCCGGATGGGTGTCCGCTTGGAAAAGCTGGCAAGGTTTACAGTTGCCGCACGCCAAATGGTCAGTTTGTGGCGAGGCACAGAGGAGCGAGGCGGCAAATTGTCGGGCAAGCAGGTGTTTGCCAAGGCCGTTGCGCCCATGGATAAGTAAGGCTTGCGGTATTCGTGCTTGGGTGTGGTATTGGCAAAGCCGTTTCCAGTCGTGCTGCTGCCAACTGTGTAAGTCGGTCATTTGAATAACGGCATTAAGGCTTCAATAATGGCATCCTGCACGTCCGACAAGGGATTGTTGGCGTGGACGACTTTAATGCGTTCAGGGTAGGCTTCTGCCAGAGCCAAATACCCGCTTCTGACGCGCTCAAAAAAACTCAGTTCCTCGGATTCGAAACGGTCGGTGACGATACGTTTTTGCGCCCGTTTCATACCTATTTCGACGGGCGCGTCTAACAAAATGGTCAAATCCGGCCTTAATTTGCCTTGGACGAAGTTTTCCAGCCATTCGATATTGGCTGTTTTCATGTTGCGTCCACCGCCTTGATAGGCATAGGTGGCGTCGGTAAAGCGGTCACATAAGACCCAGTTGCCTTTCGCTAAAGCGGGTTGGATCACGTGTTTGATGTGCTGTGCCCGTGCGGCAAACATCAGCAGTAATTCGGATTTTTTGGAGATGGCTTCGCTGTCGGGGTCTAACAGCAAATGCCGCAGATGTTCTGCCAGTTGGGTGCCGCCAGGTTCGCGGGTGACGGTGACGGGAATTTTACGCTGTTCCAAAACTTCTTTTAAAAAGATCAGATTGGTCGATTTGCCTACGCCTTCGCAGCCTTCTAAGGTGATAAATTTTCCTAAACTCATGGTTGTTTTCTTTGGTAAAGGTTGACGGCTTGGTTGTGGGCTTCTAGGGTTGAGGAAAATACATGCGTGCCGTCACCCTTGGCAACAAAGTACAAATTGGTGCTATTGTCGGGGTGCAGTGCAGCATGGATGGCTGCTTGCCCCGGCATGGCGATGGGGGTGGGCGGCAAGCCTTTAGTTTGGTAGGTATTGTAAGCGGTCGGCGTAATTAAATCTTCATGGCTGATATTGCCGTGGTAGTTTGCACCCATGCCGTAGATGACGGTTGGGTCGGTCTGTAGCAGCATATCGGTTTGCAGGCGCCTGCTAAAAACACCGGCAATTTGTGGTCTTTCGCTAGCGACACCGGTTTCTTTTTCGATGATCGAAGCAAGGATTAAGGCTTCATACGCCGATTTGACCGGCAAGCTATCAGCTTTTTTCTGCCATTCTTGAGCCAGCACTTGTTGCATTTTTTCATAGGCCATTTTTAATATGGCGCTATCGCTGGTATGTTTGCTGAAATAATAGGTGTCAGGAAAAAACAGGCCTTCCGGGTGCGTGTATGGGCTGTTTTGTTGATTCAGCCATTGTTGCCAGGTGGACGTATCCGAGTTTTTGCTAAGGTTGTGTTCAATATTAGGGTTTTTCTGCAATTCATCAAGAAATTGCTGGAAGCTCCAGCCTTCAGGAAAAGTGATGGCATGTTTTTTGGTTTTGCCTTGGGCGAACAGCAATAGTATTTGTGGCATAGTCATGCCAGCACTTAGGTCGTATTCACCCGCCTTGAGTTTCAGATAAGTTTTTTGCTGGAAGGCAATCAGCTTAAACCACAGAGGCGTTATATTGACGTGTTGTTCGGTAAGCTTATCAGTAATGCGTTTGAAGGAATCGCCTTTGTTGATTTCAATGGTGACGATGGTGTTGCCGACCACAGGCGTTTGTTGGGCGGTTACAAAGCTAAGCCAGGCTGTGGCGCAGCCAAATAGCATGCAGATGACTGTCAGTGAAAATATTTGTTTAGCCCGCATGGCTGGTTTCCTGGATCTGTTTCGCCAGAGCTGTTTGCAATTGTCGAGTTATCGGGCCGATTCCAAAAGCTTGCCCTTCAATATCGACCACAGGCCAGATGCCGATAATGGAGTTGCAGACCAGTATCTCATCGGCAGCCAGCAATTCATGGGGTGTGAAAAATTTTTCGATGACCATAACGCCTAATTGTTGGGCATAGTTGATGAGGCATTGTCGGATAATGCCTGCAATGCCGCTATAAGTTAAGCAAGCAGTATAGAAGGTGTTGTCTTTTACGTAGAACAAATTGCTCATTGTGCCTTCAATGACATGTCCATTGAGGTCGAGCATGATGCCTTCTTGAATGGTGTTATCTTGCCATTCTGCTCTCGCCAATACTTGTTCAAGCCGGTTTAAATGCTTCATGCCGGCTAGAGTGGGGTTAAGTCCCAGATGGTGTTGACAAAAACGGGTACGAATACCTTGCTGGTTAAAGTTTTCTGGGTAATTGGGGTAAGGATGTAGGCTGATAATGCGTGTTGTAGTTATCGTTTCGGGTTGACGGTAGCCGCGACCGCCTGTTCCTCGTGTAATGATGATTTTGATGACACCATTACGATGGCTAAATTGGCTTGGAATTTGTTGGCACAAATAGGCAATTTCATCAATAAGCGTGTCCCGATTAGGCGTAGGTATGCCCAAGCGCTCGCAGCCGTTGTTTAATCGGGCGATATGTAGATCAAGAAAAAGGGGGGTGCAGTTAATGACGGCGAGGGTTTCAAATATCCCGTCGCCGTATTGAAGGCCTCGGTCGGCAATATCGATAGATGTTGCGCTTGCGCCATTGACCAAAAACATGGGCAGGGCGCTAGTTTATGCGTAGCGTTTGAAAACGAGCGAGCCGTTGGTGCCACCAAACCCAAAGGAGTTGGACATGGCAACGTTAATGGTCATATCCCGTGCAATATTGGGGATATAGTCGAGATCGCATTCAGGGTCTTGGTTTTCAAGATTGATGGTTGCTGGCGCGATTTGATTTTTAATGCTTAACGCCGTCAGTACTGCCTCGATTCCGCCTGCGGCGCCCAGCAAGTGACCAATCATAGATTTAGTAGAGCTGATGGCTACTTTATAGGCATGGTCACCCAAAGCGCTTTTCATTGCCTTGGTCTCGCCAAGATCGCCGGCAGGTGTAGATGTTCCGTGTGCATTAATGTAATCGACTTCTTCTGCATTGATGCCGGCATCACGCAAGGCATTTTTCATGCACCGCGCAGCACCTTCACCGCCTTCGGATGGGGTTGTGATGTGGTATGCGTCACCGCTCATGCCGAAACCGACCAGCTCTGCATAAATTTTTGCACCACGGGCTTTTGCATGCTCTAGTTCTTCGAGAACTACGACACCAGCTCCGTCACTTAATACAAAACCATCACGGTCTTTGTCCCAAGGGCGGCTGGCTGCTTGTGGGTCGTCGTTACGGCGGGATAAGGCCTTTGCTGACGCAAATCCACCCATCGCGGTAGGTGAGGTGGTGCATCGTTCTGCGCCGCCTGCCAACATGACATCGGCATCGCCGTGCATAATCAACCGGGCAGCATCACCAATGTTGTGTGTACCCGTTGCGCAAGCCGTAACAATAGAATAATTTGGGCCTTTCAATCCGTATTTTATGGATAAGTTGCCGGAAATCATGTTAATGATGTTGCCAGGCACAAAGAAAGGGGAGATGCGGCGTGGGCCACTTTTGTCGTAAAGTGCGTAACACTCTTCGATACCCGTAATGCCGCCAATGCCAGACCCGATAGCTACGCCGATACGCTCGGCGTTATCTTCGGTAACTTCAATGCCAGAATCTTCAAAGGCTTGGCATCCTGCAGCAATGCCGTAGTGGATAAAACCATCCATACGTTTGGCGTCTTTTTCAGCAATATACAGACTAATGTCTAAATTGCGGATAACGCCGCCAAAAGTGGTGGCAAAAGGAGAGATGTCAAAGGAATCTATCGGACTTATACCGCTTTTTCCATTGATGATACCGTCCCATGTTTCAGGAACTGTGTTTGCCAAAGGCGTGACAGCACCTAATCCAGTTATGACAACTCGACGTTTGCTCAATGTACTTTACCTAAGAAATGATGGCAGGGCGTTGACAAGTGGATGGTTTTATTTAATAAGCCATCCACTGATGTTCTGGCTTTATACGTTTTTTTCTACGTAGTCGATAGCTTGCTGAACAGTGGTGATTTTTTCAGCGGCTTCGTCTGGAATTTCACACTCGAACTCTTCTTCAAGTGCCATCACGAGTTCTACTGTATCAAGAGAATCAGCGCCAAGATCATCTACAAATGAAGCATCATTAGCGATTTCTTCCTTAACACCTAATTGCTCTGCGACAATCTTTTTTACTCGTTCTTCAATGTTACTCATAATTATTATCCTCAAACAATGCAAGTGTCTTTTTGTAACTTACAATGATATTGTTATTTGTTATTCTTGAAATCCCGTCTCCGGCAATTCCAGACGGTTCGGGAATTATACTTGATATTGCAACAATGTCACAATATTAAGGCATAAACATGCCACCGTTCACATGTAATGTTTCTCCGGTGATGTATGCTGCACCTTCGGAGGCTAAAAACGCTACGGCATGGGCAATTTCTTTGGCATCGCCTAGACGTGACAAAGGAATGGCGGACAATAGCGAGTCTTTGATCTCTTGGCTAAGTTCCTTGGTCATATCGGTGTCGATAAAGCCAGGCGCAACGGTATTGACGGTAATGTTGCGGGAACCCACTTCTTTGGCCATAGATTTTGTAAAGCCGATCATTCCTGCCTTAGCGGCGGCATAGTTGGTTTGTCCGGCGTTGCCAGTTGAGCCTACCACCGACGAAATATTGATGATGCGTCCGGTTCTAGCTTTCATCATGCCTTTCAGTACGGCTTTGCTCATGCGGAACACAGAGCTGAGATTGGTATTGATGATGTCATCCCATTCGTCGTCTTTCATCCGCATCAGCAGATTGTCGCGGGTGATGCCTGCGTTATTGACCAAAACAGCGGGTGTGCCATGTTCATCATTAATGGCTTTGATGGCGGTATCTATCGCTTGGGCGTCGGTGACATCCAGTTTGATGCCTTTGCCGTTTTCGCCAAGATAGCTGCTAATGGCGGATGCGCCGTTGTCGGTGGTGGCTGTCCCGATCACGAAAAAGCCGTCGGTTGCTAAGCGTTCGGCAATGGCTTTGCCGATGCCACGGCTGGCGCCGGTGACTAATGCGATGGCTTTGCTCATGCGAATTGCCCTGCTGCGTTCATAATGGTTTCTGGGTCGTACATCGTCAAATGTTCGGCGGTTTTGGCGATACGTTTATTCAAGCCAGATAAAACTTTGCCGGGGCCGCATTCAATAAAGCGTGAAACGCCTTGCGCGTGCAAGTAGGAAATGGTTTCCACCCAGCGCACTGGCAAATAAAGTTGTTCTTTAAGTGCGGTACGGATCGCTACTGGCGAGTGGTGCGAGGTGATGTCAGCGTTATGGATCAGCGTGATTTCTGGCGTGTTGACGTTGGTGCTTTGCAGGTATTGCTCAAGTTTGTCAGCGGCGGGCTTCATTAATGAGCAATGCGACGGTACGCTGACAGGAATGGGTACGGTCAGTTTGGCGCCTGCCGCTTTGGCGGCTTGCATGGCGCGTTGCACGGCGGCAGTGTTGCCAGCGATAACCACTTGCCCAACCGAGTTGAAGTTAACTGCGGAAACAATTTCCCCTTCAGCGGATTCTTGGCAGACTTTAATGACATCTTCGTCGCTCAGTCCGATAATGGCAGCCATTGCGCCTTGGCCTTGTGGTACGGCTTCTTGCATCAGGTGGCCGCGTGTTGATACCAATGATATGGCGTCTTCAAAGGCCAGTGCGCCGCTGCATACCAAGGCGGTGTATTCGCCTAGGCTATGGCCTGCCATCCATGCGGGGCGGACCTCACTGAGTTTGCACCAGATTTCCCAAACCGATACGCCAGCAGCCAGCATAATCGGTTGGGTGTTGTAAGTTTGGTTGAGTTCTTCGGGGTTGCCGTTAAGGATGGCCCATAAATCTTTGCCCAGCACATCAGATGCGCGCGCAAAGGTTTGTTTGACCTCAGGATAGCTGTCTGCCAGTTCGGTTAGCATACCGACAGATTGTGAGCCTTGTCCGGGGAATACAAAAGCAAGATCGTTTGATTGTTTGTTCATCTGATGGTTATTGTTATTTTTAGTATCGGATTAATGCAGAACCCCAAGTGAAGCCTGCGCCAAATGCTTCCAGCAATACAATTTGTCCACGTTGGATACGGTTGTCGCGAACGGCGGCGTTAAATGCCAGCAGGACGGATGCCGAAGAGGTGTTGCCTTGCGTTTCCAGGGTGACGACCACTTGTTCCATCGACATTTTTAATTTTTTTGCGGTCGCCGCTATGATGCGGATATTGGCTTGATGGGGGACCAGCCAGTCTATCTCGCTCAAATCCAAATTGTTGGCTTCCAAGGTTTCATCAACAATGCGGCCTAAGGTGTTGACGGCAACCTTAAAGACTTCGTTGCCTTGCATTTTGATGTAACCGCTTTCGTCTTTGTTGTCGGCGGTGGCTACTTGCGGATTTGGGCAGTAGAGCAGGTTGCCAAATTCGCCGTCAGAATGGATGTGGGTCGACAGTACGCCGCCTTCTTCGGCTGCGCTCAGCAAGAGCGCGCCTGCGCCATCACCAAAAAGAACGCAGGTGCTGCGGTCGGTCCAATCCACGATACGTGAACACAATTCTGCGCCGACAATTAGCACCGTATTGGCTGCGCCTGACTTGATATATTGGTCGGCAATATTTAAGGCAAAGATTGATCCTGAGCAGGCGGCCTGTACGTCAAAAGCCACACAGTTTTTAATACCTAAGCGTTGCTGTAACAGGCAGCCGGTGCTGGGATAAACGCGGTCAGGCGTACCCGTGGCGACGATAATCAGGTCAATGCTCTCTGCATCAATCTGTGCGGCATCGATGGCTTGTCGTGCTGCGGCTTCAGCCATGCTGGATGCGCTTTCGTTTTCGTTTGCAATATGGCGGCTTTTGATGCCTGTCCGTTCAAAAATCCAGCTGTCGGACGTGTCGACGGTTTGTGAAATTTCGTCATTCGTCAGTATTTTTTCCGGCAGATAGCCGCCTGTGCCGATGATGCGTGCGTAGCGGCTCATGCGCTTTCCCTCATTGCCAAGGATTTTTCAACTTGTTCACTGATTTTTTTTATGATGTCTTTTTTCGCTTCCAGTTCGGCGAGCTTTATGGCGGTTTTGAAGGCTAGGCGGTCTGCGCCGCCGTGGCTTTTAATGACCAGACCCCGTAAGCCTAAAAAGCTGGCGCCATTGTAACGGCGCGGATCAATCCGTTCTTTGAATAGTTTGAGTACTGGGTAGGCGATTAGTCCTGCCAGTTTGGTGAGCAGGTTTTTGCTAAAGGCTTCTTTTAAGCCGCCGCCGATCATTTTGGCTGCGCCTTCAATGGATTTTAGGGCGATATTGCCGACAAAGCCGTCGACAACAATTAAATCAACGGCAATTTTGCCTGCGTTGATGGAGTCACCCTCGACATAGCCAATGTAGTTGAGTGACGAGTTTTCCAGTAGTTTGGCAGCCGCTTTGACTTGTTCGTTGCCTTTGACGTCTTCTTCGCCAATGTTGAGCAAGCCGATTCTTGGGTTCTCGATATTGTCTACCGCTTTAACCAATTCATTGCCCATGACGGCAAATTCGAACAGATGCTCTGCAGTGCAGTCGACATTGGCGCCCAAGTCCAAAACATGGGTGTGTCCAAAGGTGGAGGGTAGGGTGGATATGATGGCGGGGCGGTCAATGCCAGGGATCATTTTTAACACAAACCGTGCAGTTGCCATCAGTGCGCCTGTGTTTCCGGCGCTTACGCAAGCATCTGCTTGTCCGTCGCGCACCAAGTTGATGGCGACGCGCATGGAAGAATCTTTTTTGTTTTTTAGTGCTTTTGAGGGTGACTCATCCATGGCTACGCATTGTGATGCGTGGTGGATGCTGAGACGACCTGCATAGTCGTTTAGGGCTTGTGCCAGTTGAGGCTTAAGCACCGCCTCGTCACCCACTAAGATCAGGTGCAATTCTGGATTGTTTTGTAAACAATCCAGCGAGGCTGGAATGGTGACTTTAGGGCCGTGATCGCCGCCCATTGCATCAATGGAAATAGTAAGACTCACGTTGACCAATGACTCCGCTTTTATTGCAATAAGCCGGCCCATTTAGGCACGGAAACGATAAAGGATTTAGTCTTCTTCAACGACAAACCCGACGATTTGACGGCCTTTGAAGTAGCCATCGGGTGTCATGTGGTGGCGCAAATGAGTTTCGCCGGTGATCGGGTCGTTAGTCAAAGTTTTGGCGGTTAATGCGTCGTGTGAACGGCGTTGTCCGCGTCTTGAGCGCGTGACTTTACTTTTTTGTACAGCCATTAGAGGTCTCCGGTGTTTTTTAAGTTAGCTAAGATGGAAAATGGGTTTTCACGTGCTGGCGCAGCGCTGGTTTCTTGCTCGTCAGCCTTATATTTCTGCTTGGTTTTAACAAAGCAAGCTTGCTGGTGCTTAGGGTAGGTCGGCAATATCAGCAATAATTCGTCTTCAATGATGTCTTTAGCCAAGACTTTCTCGCCTGTAACCATTAAAGGTTCGTAGCCTTCAGGCAGGCGGTCAGCTTGATCGATAGTGGTGACAATGCCAAGTTTAACGGCAATGTCAACAGGTAGCTCAACGGCTTCAAGGCAATTTTGGCAGGTGAGTTGAAGCGTGCCTTTCAACGTTCCTTCTGCTCTTGGATACCGGCCTTCCCGCCTAAAAAAAAGCTCAACGGAAATCTCCCCAGCATCGTTCTCAAGAAAATCTTTCAAGCGATTCAGGCTATTGATGGGGATTTGACCTTTCAGGATACCTTGCTTGTCAGCAAGCTGGATAGGGTCTATGTATTCCGGCAATCGATCTAACATAACCCGCTATAATATATTGAAAGCATAGGCACGTCAAACAAACATGAATGCTTTCTTAGGTTTATGGTATCTGCACAGGTGGCTGGCGTTACCATTGGCAGAAGGTGTTGTTAGCCCGCGCACCATTTTTGCCGCAGCATTTCCCGATTCAATGCCAGCCATTGGATCGCGACAATGGGAATGGCAGATTCGATGGTGCCGTTGTAAATCATTTGGTAAGCGTCGGGGAAGCCCACAACTTTAACCTGAATATCTTCATCTTCTTCGGCTAGGCCGTGGATGCCACTGATTTTTCGGCTGTCCACTTTGCCGCAGAACAAGGTGATTTTTTCGGTTGAACAACCTGGTGTTGTGAAAAACTCATTAATATATAAAAGCTCTTCAATTTCGCAGCCCGCTTCTTCTTGCGATTCGCGGTACGCCACCTCTTCCGCCGTTTCGCCCGCTTCTATCGCGCCAGCAACAATTTCCACCAGCCAAGCGCGGTCGGGTTGAAGCATGGCGCCAATACGGAACTGCTCGATGAGGACAACAGCATCGGCATCCGGATCATAAAGCAGCACGCCAACACAAAAGCCACGGTAAAAAATCTCCCGGCTGATGGTTTTGCTCCAGCCACCCGCAAACAAAGTATGGCGGAGGCGAAATTTTTCCATACGGAAAAAACCTTGGTAAACCGGTTCTTTATCGATGATCTGAAAGGTTTTTTCGGTCATTTGGGATTTGTTTGCTTTGATATTGGAACGTATTTGAACCTAACAAAAACGCCGGACACCAGTTAAGGAAAATTTGCATCCTTATCCGTGTCCGGCGTGTCTCAATAAAAGCCTATAAGGCGATGGAAGTTTTTTACTAATCAGACATTTTCAGACGATTGCTTTTCCAACAAATAATCCAACCAAAGGTTAGATAATTTCTCCTGCACGGTATTTTGCCGCAACCTAGCATTCAAATGCGGGAAGTCCACCTTGTCCAAATCTTGGTCTTGGTTGTAGCAGGAATAGACAAAATATTCTTTGCCACTTTCCGCATCGACGTGTTTGCATAAACACTGGGCGCAGATGCCTTTCATCATGCACTGCATCGGCGAGTTGATGGAGCCGATGGCGTGGTGGGCTTTGGTCAGGTACGGTTTCAGCACATCGAAACGGGCGGATTTGACGGCTGCCATCATGCGGTCGGAACCGATGACGATCAGGTGATCCACGTCCGACAGAGAGATGGGTTGTTCGCCCAATTCGCCTTTGGCGTAAGCGATCATACATTCCAAAATATTGCCGACGAACGATTTATCTTGTGGGCGGTGGGTGCTGAATGGCTCAACGCCTTCGGCTTTGTCAACCGACCAGACCACGACATCGGCGGCAGCTTCCACGTCTTCGACTTTGAAACGGTCTTGCGCGAATTTGTAACCGGCGAAGTAAATCACGCGGTTGCCAGCGGCGCGTAAGGCTTTACCAATGGAGAACAACACCGCGTTGCCCAAGCCACCGCCTAACAGTAATACGGTTTGTCCGCTTGGGATTTCGGTCGGTGTTCCGGTTACGCCCATCAACACGACAGGGTCGCCGATGTTCCAATTGGCGCACAGTCTGGATGATGAACCCATTTCCAAAGCAATCAACGACACCGTACCGTTTTCCTTATCGACTTCCGCGCCGGTTAACGCCAAACCTTCCGCCGCCAACACCGTGCCTTCGACGACGGGCGCAAACGCTTCGTAGTTTTGCACACGGTAGAACTGGCCGGGCTGGAATTTTTCTGCCGCCAACGGGGCTTTGACGACGACTTCAATAATGGTCGGCGTCAGGCGGTTGATGGCAACAATCGTGGCTTTGAAAGACTCGTCCAAACGGGTGAATAAATCTTTCAAGGCCGCATCACGCTTGGGTTGTTGCGCTGGCTCTAGTGTTGCCAGTTCTTTCTCGAACAATTTGACTACGAACGGATAGCCGTTTTTCGCACTCGCCATCGCCTTAACGACGTTGCCCGCATAGACGGGGTGGTTGTCGCCGTAGAAACTGATGAATTTACCATCTTTATGGTAAGAGGTCAGTGGCGCGGGCTTGCCCAATTTAGGCGTGGTTTCGTCGTGCATTGCCAGCAGTTCCACGCCGCTTTCGGTCAATTGCGGTTCGTAGCGTTGGAAGAACCATTTGTCCATGACGAAAGTTTCGGGGTATTCGCTTTGGTAGATGGTGTTGGGCGACGTACCGGCGGCAATGTACAGGCCGCGTAACGGCACGTTGACTTGTCCAACGTTGCTCCAGCGACCGTCTTGCTGTTCCAGTTTGTCGAATTCGACAGCAGTCAAGTGACCGAACTCGTCGGCGATGGCGGCTTTCGGACTCATGCCTTCGGCCAAGGCAATGCCTTCTTCCAAGGCTTCGGAAATTTCTTCGTGGTTTTGGCGGTAAGCGGGTGCGTCTTTCATGCCTTTGCGGTAGAACAAGGTGACGCCGCCCCAAGCTTCCACTAAAGGTTGGAAGTTAGGTTTTTCGCCTTCGGCTGCTGCCCGCTCGCGTTCGACAACAATAGCTTTGCCGTGGGCGAGGAATTCATCAAGGATGATGGTTTCTTCAGCGTCATAACGTTTGCGGACCGCTGCTTCGCCGTAGGTGGCGACTAAGGTTTCGTAACGGTGCAGGACTTTTTCGACTTGCACGGGGTAATAAGCCATCAGCTCGGTGGCGGTATCAATCGCGGTCAAGCCGCCACCGATCACGCCCGCTGGCAAGCGCACTTGCAGGTTTGCCAACGACGACGATTTTGCCGCGCCAGTCAATTGCAGGGCCATCAGGAAGTCCGAAGCTTTGCGGATGCCGCGCAACAAATTGTTTTTCAAGTCGATAATGGTGGGTTGACCGGCACCGGAGGCGATACAGATATGGTCAAAGCCCATTTGCCACGCGTCGTCAATCGTCAAAGTGCCGCCAAAGCGCACGCCGCCGTAGGCGCGGAAGGCTTGGCGACGCAATAAGGTCAGGTAAATGACTTTTAAGAAGTTTTTGTCCCAACGTACGGTAATGCCGTATTCCGCTACGCCGCCAAAACCGGCGAGGATGCGTTGGTCGAGTTCTTCGTACAAGTCTTTGAAATCGACAATTGGCAAGGGCAGGTTTTCGCTGTCGCCGGTCAATTCAACCGGCAAAGGTTCCAGTTTAAGGCCGTCAATGCCTGCAACCGCAAAGCCTTCGTTGAGCAAATAATGGCTCATGGTGTAACCCGCGGGGCCTAAACCCACCACCAAAGCGTTTTTGCCGTTGTAAGGCAGCATGTGCGGGCGTTTGATGTTGAGCGGGTTCCAGCGCGACAACAAGCTGTAAATCTCAAAGCCGTAAGGCATGAACAACACGTCAGTCAGTACATTGGTTTCAATCTGCGGAATGTTGACCGGATCGGTTTTTTGGTAAATACAGCCTTTCATGCACTCGTTACAGATACGATGGCCGGTGCCAGGACACATGGGGTTGTCGATCATGATGATCG
Organism: Methylosoma difficile; assembly: GCF_054657615.1. Lineage (NCBI taxonomy): Bacteria > Pseudomonadati > Pseudomonadota > Gammaproteobacteria > Methylococcales > Methylococcaceae > Methylosoma > Methylosoma difficile. The sequence continues at coordinate 1,000,915 of NZ_BAAHYJ010000001.1, forward strand.
CCAGCGCACCAATATTGTCGCCGCCGCGTTTCACCAAATGCATTTCAGAAATTTTTTCATCCAACGGACAGCCGATGGTGGTCACGCCTAACGGGTCGGTTTTGAAGGTATTGGTTTTTTTGTTGCGCATACCTTTCGAGCAAGAATCGGTATCGCGCTCGTGGCAGTAAATGCAGTGGTTGACTTCGGACAGCACTTGGCGTTGGTTGTAGCGCGGGTCGGTCAACTTAAAACCGTCACGGCGGCGGCGATGTTCCAGCTCACCCATCCAGGCGGTAAATTCGCCACGGTCAATCACCTCGTGTTCGACCAAGTTGTCAAAGTCGCGTTTTTCGGGGAATTTGAAGCTTAACCAATCGGCAACGACATCGTTGTCTTGTTGGGCGACAAAGCTCCAGCGCTGCACGATGTCCATCAAGCCGGCGACGAATTCGCCGATGTCGTCCGTGGCGAGCAAGTCCTTAAATTCTTCGGCTGCCAATTCATGTGCTGCCAATTTGCTGCGGATGGCTTGGGTTTGCTCGTCGGCATTGGCGTAATCGCTGGCTTTGCCTTTGGCGAGGGTTTTGTAATGGCTGGACAGCTGGCCAATGACCGCGCCCACGCGGGCGACGCGGTGTTCGGCATCGTTGTCTTGATTGGCTTCGAGGAAGGCGGCTTCTATCAGCAAATCGAAGCGGCTTAAAATGCTGGGGATGTTCCAATCGCTGGTGTCTTGGCCTTTAAAAACTACGCCCAGTTTTTCGACCACTTCATTTTTATAAGTAAAGATGGTGTCGATTTCATCTTTGATATGTGTAATTTGTGCTTGGTGTTGCTCACTGACGTTGAACAATTTGGCGACAAACTGCCCGACATAAGGCCCCATCGCCACCAGCAAAGCCGATTGTTGCTCAGGTGTCAGCCCTGCGCCTTGGGTTTGCCGAAACTCAGCAAATTGGTCGAACAACTCAACATCATGATGCTTGACCGAGGCATCAAACACCGCCGACAACTCTTCCAGTCGGGCGGCATCGTATAAATCGGCGTAAGTGAAGTTGGGGATTCCAAGGGTTAGAGTGTTTGCTGGCATAGTTTTAGGCTGACTCATAGCTGCCGATACAGGTTGTGCAAAAGCATTCCTGCGCGGATAAATAGTTTAAAAGAGGATGATTTAACAGAATATTGTATGTAAATACGGGGCTTATTGCCACTGCTTATGTATTTACAAAGCGTCACTTGTGTGTTGCACACAATGTAGGACGGAACAGGTGGGGTCTAAAAAGACTTTGGATTCGTGGCAAGTGGGTTCCCGCGTTGGAACGCGGGAACGATCAACTGGCCTTTAATGCGAGTTGGCTAACCGGTTTAGTCGGCTTGACGGCGCAAGAATGCGGGGATGTCAAGGTCGTCAAACTGGCTGTCTTTTTTGTTTTGCACACCAAACACATCACGTCTTTCAGGTTTGGTGTCCGCTTTTTCGCGGCGCACTGAGGCAGGTCTTTCCAAGCCTTCATAACCGCCTTGGCTGGCGGCATTACGGAATTGTCTGACTTGCGCTTTTGGCAAGACAGCGGCGGCTGGCGGCGGTGTACCCATGCCGGTGGCAACCACGGTGACTTTAATTTCGTCGCCCAAGGTGGGGTCAATTGCCGTACCAATTTTGATGATGGCATCGTCTGACGCAAATTCGTGGACAATGCTGCCGACTTCGTTAAATTCGGCAATGCCCATGTCCGATGCGGAGATGTTCACCAAAATGCCGCGTGCGCCTTGCAGGTTGATGTCTTCCAACAGTGGGCAAGCGATGGCTTTTTCTGCCGCTTCACGTGCGCGGTTTTCGCCAGAAGCTGCGCCAGAACCCATAATGGCTGCGCCCATGCCGCTCATCACGGTTTTAACGTCGGCGAAGTCAACGTTAATCATGCCTGGGTGGACGATTAATTCGGTGATGCCTTGTACCGCGTCCAACAATACGTCATTGGCGGCTTTGAAGGCGTTCAGCAACGATACGTCTTTGCCTAAAACAGGCAACAATTTCTGGTTAGGGATGGTGATTAACGAATCGACATATTTTTCCAATTCGATAATACCCAATTCAGCCACAGCCATTTTCTTTTTGCCTTCAAATTCAAATGGTTTGGTGACGACGGCAACGGTCAAAATGCCCATTTCTTTGGCGATTTCGGCAATGACAGGAATTGCGCCAGTACCGGTACCACCGCCCATGCCGGCGGTCAAAAACACCATGTCCGCACCTTGCAGCACTTCTTTGATACGTTCTTTGTTTTCCAAAGCCGCTTCTTTACCGATTTCTGGGTTGGTGCCTGCGCCCAAACCTTTGGTCAATTCCAAGCCCAATTGGATAATCGTGCCGACATCCAATTTTCTTAATGCTTGTGCATCGGTGTTGGCGCAAATAAATTCAACCCCATCGATGTGGCGACCAATCATATGATTGACCGCATTACCACCACCACCGCCGACACCAATAACCTTGATAACGGCAGTCTCGCTATACATATCTACTAATTCATATTTCATTTTTACTGCCCCTCAAGACAAATACAAAGTTATTAAAAATTTCCTTGAAACCAACTCTTCATTTTTTCAAACATGCCAACCGCCCCCGTGTCGGCAATATTGCCTAAACCCTGATGCTCTCTGCCATACAACAACAAACCGACCCCTGTCGAATAAATGGGGTTTTTTACCACTTCTGCCAAACCGGTCACTTGTTCTGGCCCGCCAACCCGAACCGGCACGTGGAATATTTCTTCTGCTAGCTCCACCAAGCCTTTGACTTTTGAGCTGCCACCCGTCAAGACAATGCCGGCGGCAATTAACGATTCAAAACCGTGGTGTTGCAGTTCTTTTTGCACCAACACCATCAGTTCTTCGTAACGGGGTTCGATAATTTCCGACAAGTTTTGCGTAGAAATTTTGCGTGGCGCACGATCACCTATGCTGGGCACTTCAATCACGCCATCGACATCCGCCAGCTGCGTGAGCGCACAAGCGTGTTTGCGCTTAATGTCTTCGGCGTTGATGGTGGGTGTCCGCAAGGCCACGGCGATGTCGTTAGTGACTTGGTCGCCGGCAATGGGGATAACTGCCGTGTGTTTGATGGCGCCGTCAACGTAAATGGCAATATCGGTAGTGCCGCCGCCCATGTCGATCAGACAGACGCCCAGTTCTTTTTCGTCATCGGTCAAGACGGAATAACACGAAGCCAATTGTTCCAGAACAATGTCTTCCACTTCCAAATTGCAACGGCGGATGCATTTGGTGATGTTTTGCGAAGCGCTGACGCTGCCGGTGACCATATGCACTTTGGCTTCCAGACGAATGCCGGACATGCCGATAGGATCTTTAATGCCTTCCTGCAAGTCGATGACAAACTCCTGCGGCAAAATGTGCAGAATTTTTTGGTCGGCAGGAATCGCCATGGCCCGCGCTGAATCAATCACCCGGTCAATATCGTATTGGGTGACTTCTTTATCTTTGATCGCCACGATGCCGTGCGAATTTAAGCTTTTGATATGGCTGCCAGCAATGCCCGCAAAGACGGATTTAATTTGGCAACCCGCCATCAGTTCGGCTTCTTCGACCGCTTTTTGGATGGATTGCACGGTGGATTCCAAATTGACCACCACGCCTTTTTTCAAACCTTTTGATGGGCATGTACCAAGGCCAATCACCTCGATGCTGCCATCGGCGTTTAGCTCGCCGACAATCGCCGCCACCTTGGAGGTGCCGATGTCGAGTCCGACGATTAAATTACGTTCTGCTTTTCTAGCCATGATTATGTACTCTGCCCGTTATCTCGTATGCCTGTTTATTTAGTTATTTTTCGGCGTTGCCAATTCCTCTTGGGAATTGTCCAAATTCCATTCCAATACCGGTGTTTCGGGTTTCCAAGCCACTGCGTAACCATTGGGATAGCGCAAATCAACGACTGCCATTGCCGCTACTTTTTCCGGTGCCAATAATGACAGTGTCCTTAAAAACCGTTGTAACCTTTTTAATGGTTCAGTGCGTCCTAATTGTATTTGTAAACCGCTGGCCAATTTTATCTGCCACGCGCCGCGGCTATTTATTTTAAATTCCGTTAAGCTCATGGATTGGTCTGCCAGCGTGGTTTTAATGCCTTGCATGGTTTCCAGCACATTGAGCTGCTGTTGTTCGGGGCCTTCGATTATGGTCATATCCAAAAATGGTGATAAGTCTTTGGGTGTGAAAATATCACCTGTTTCAGTCACTAATTTATCGCTGCCCCAGCGAGTGTAAGGTATCTTTTCCATCAGTTGGATGGCGATGACATCGGGCCAAACACGTTTGACCGACACCTTTTCCACCCAAGGCAAGGTGCTGACGGCTTGCTGGATGGCTTGCACGTCGGCTTCCCAATAACCTGCCGAAATTTGCGGCAATAATACCGATTTGATCTCTTCTTCGGACAAGTATTGGAAGTAACCCTCCACCCGAACATATTTAATCGGTGTCGCCAGCGTTTTTAACGGCGGCAAACCTGCTGCAATCTGGTAAGCACTTGCGCCGAACAGGGTCAGCAACGATATTGCCAAAAGTGCTTTGGTTGTCGGTCGCATAAAGGGTCATTAATCCGTTACGCTGCCAGTTAAGATTTGCCAGACCAAATCCTCAAAACTGATGCCCGCTTGGCGTGCCGCCATAGGCACTAAACTATGGTCCGTCATGCCGGGTACGGTGTTGATTTCGATCAATTGATATTGACCGTTATTGTCAATAAAGACATCAACGCGCGCCCAATCTTTAATGCCGATCACTTGGCTGGCGGTTTCTGCCAAAGCCTGCAATTGCTGTTCGGCATCGGCTGCCAGACCACAAGGGCAATGGTATTGCGTGGTGGTGGCGTGGTATTTGGCTTCGTAATCGTAAAACGCATTGGGTGTCTCCAGGCGGATCACCGGCAACGCCTTGCCATTTAATACGGCAACCGTGTACTCCTTGCCCGTCACCCAGCTTTCCGCATAGACATCGCAATGGTATTGCGCCGCCACTTCTAAAGCAGCGACCAGTTCTTCGCGGTTATTGGCTTTGCTCATGCCAATGCTGGAGCCTTCTTGAGCCGGTTTGACAATCACCGGAAAACCCAGATTGGCAATACAGCCGTCAATATCGGCAACGCTTTTCAGCAAACACCACTTTGGCGTTACCAGCCCATAACCCTGCCAACATAATTTGGTGCGCAATTTGTCCATTGCCAAGGCCGATGCCATCACGCCGCTGCCGGTGTAAGGGATGCCCAGCACGTCTAAAACACCTTGCAAAACACCATCTTCACCGCCACGTCCATGGATGATGTTAAACACCCGATCCACCTTCAAACCCGCAAGCGCTTCGATAGGGCTGCCGGTGACATCAACGGCAATGGCATCGACGCCTTTGCTGAGCAAGGCTTCGTAAACCGCTTGACCGCTACGAAGTGAAACCGGACGTTCCGCCGCTGAGCCGCCCATCAGTACGGCGACTTTGCCAAAATCTTGAGGATTGTTAATCATTAAGCCCATCCGTTTCGCCTACCATACATACTTCTGTTTTTAATAAAATACCTGTCTTTTCTTCAACTTGGCGTTGTACGTAATAGACCAGTTGTTCAATTTCTGCTGCCGTGGCCTTGCCGGTGTTAATAATAAAGTTGGCATGTTTTTCCGATACACACGCCCCGCCGATGGCATAACCTTTTAAGCCCAGACCTTCAATCAACTTGGCGGCGTAGTTGCCGGTTGGGTTGATAAACACCGAGCCGCAACTGGGTTGGTTGGTCGGCTGCGATTTGGCGCGTTGTTCAAGCAAACCTTTAATTTTTTGGATGCTTTCGCCCGTGTCGCCAGCCTGTAAAACCAGATTTGCCGACAGGAACCATTCGTCACCAAAACCCTTGACGGAGCGGTAGCTGATCTGAAAATCTGCCGGATACCGGATAGTTATTTGGCCTGTACGGCTAAGCATTTCCACGCTTTTTACGATAGGCCACGTTTCGCCGCCAAAGGCACCGGCATTCATTTTTAAAGCCCCGCCCATCGTGCCAGGAATGCCTGCCAAGAACTCTGCGCCCAGCAATCCGTGTTCACTGCAAAATTTCGCCACTAAGGCGCAAGGAACGCCTGCTTCGACATAGACACTGCCGTCATCCGCCACCTGCATCGCTTTTAAGCGGTTTTTGGTGTTGATAATCGTACCGCGAATGCCGCCGTCCCTGATGAGCAGGTTGCTGCCTAAGCCCATCCAAAAAATCGGCTCGCATTCTGGCAAGCTTTTTACAAAATCAATCAAATCGGCCTTGTCGTGCGGGATGTACAAGCGATCCGCCTTGCCGCCTACCCGCCAACTGGTGTATTTCGCCAGTTTTTCGTCCAACAATAATTGCCCTTTCACGTTTAAACCGCCAAGGCTTCCGCTAATGATTGCGGTAGTTGTGTGGCGATTTGCCCAACATTGCCCGCGCCGAGTGTCAGCACCACGTCGTCGGCTTTTAAAATGCCCGCCAGAATTTTCGGCAATTCGTCCCAGCTTTCGACAAACACAGGGTCTACTTGTCCACGGACACGGATGGCGCGGCTTAATGCCCGTCCATCGGCACCGGGAATGGGGCTTTCGCCCGCCGAATACACTTCCGACAAGACCAGCACGTCAACGCTGGATAGCACGTGGACGAAGTCTTCAAACAAATCCCGCGTCCGCGAATACCGGTGCGGTTGGAAAATCACCACGGCGCGGCGTGTAGGCCACGCTTGGCGCATCGCTTCGAAGGTTGCCGCCATTTCCCGTGGGTGATGTCCGTAATCGTCCACCAAAGTGACCACGCCGTCTGCCAAGGGCACGTCGCCGTTAATTTGGAAACGCCGGCCCACGCCCGTGAAGGCTGCCAAGCTTCTGATAATCGCCGCGTCATCAACATCCAATTTGGTGGCGACCGTAATAGCCGCCAGGGCATTCAGCATGTTGTGCCAACCCGGCATGTTAAGCGTGACCCGCAAGGCTGGGTAATCGCCGCGGCGAATCACCGTAAATGCCGTTTGCATACCTTCTTGGCGAACATCAACGGCGCGGACATCGGCATCCTCATGGACACCGTAAGTCAGCAGGGGTTTGGACACTTGCGGCAAAATCTCGCGGATGCCTTCGTCATCCAAACATAACACCGCCAATCCATAGAAAGGCAGGTGGTGCAAAAACTCCAGAAACGTATCTTTTAAGCGCTGGTAGCTGTTTTGATAGGTCGCCATGTGGTCTTGGTCGATATTGGTGACGATGGCGATCATCGGTTGCAAATACAAAAAAGACGCATCGCTTTCGTCAGCTTCCGCCACCAAATAATTGCCTAAGCCCAACTTGGCATTGGTACCCGCACTGTTTAAACGACCGCCGATCACGAAAGTAGGATCGAGTCCGCCTTCTGCCAACAAGCTGGCGGTCAAGCTGGTCGTGGTGGTTTTGCCATGCGTACCAGCAACAGCTATGCCAAATCGAAAACGCATCAGTTCCGCCAACATTTCTGCACGCGGAATGATGGGGATGCGTCTGATAAACGCCTCTTCAACTTCCAAATTGCTGCGGTCAACGGCGCTGGAAACGACCACGACATCGGCTTCGGCGACATTTTCGCGCTCATGGCCAATGGTGATGGTCACACCCAAATCTGCCAAGCGTTGGGTGACTTGGCTGGTTTTAATATCCGAGCCAGACACCTGATAGCCTAGGTTTGCCAGCACTTCGGCGATGCCGCTCATGCCGGTGCCGCCAATACCAACAAAGTGGATGTGGTCAATATTGCCCAGTACGTTGGCGATCAAACGCGTCGAAATGGTATTTTTGGGGAAGTTCATGCGCCAGCCTCTGCTTTGCAAATGGCAGCGACCACTTCCGTTGCATCCATGCGGGCGCATTGCTTTGATGCCTGCGACATTTCGGTTAATTGTCCACGAACACTGTTTATTTTTGCTACCAAGTTGGCAGTATTTAAATCTTTTTGTTGCAAAATGGTGCAAGCTCCTGCTTCGCTTAAAAATCGGGCATTGGCGTTTTGGTGGTCGTCAATGGCATTGGGCAAGGGAACGAAGATAGCCGGAACGCCCATTGCAGCCACTTCGCTGACGGTCATTGCCCCTGCGCGGCAAATCACCAGGTCTGCCCACTGGTAAACGGCAACCATATCGTCGATAAAGGCTTGCACATCCGCCTCTACTGACAAGTCCTGATAACGGTTGGCGACTTGGTCACGCATTATCGCACCGGTTTGGTGCTTTACAATGATTTCTTCAATGTGTGCAAGCGCATCAGGCAATATTTCGTTCAGTATTTGAGCGCCTTGGCTACCACCTACAACCAATATTTTCAGTCCCTTATGCGTGGTTTTCTCTACGCTTAAGCCTGCTTTATCGATAAAGCTTTTTCGCAGTGGGTTGCCTGTACATTCGGCTTTAACTTTTTTGCTAAAGCTGTTTGGAAACGCTTCCAATACGCGCTTGGCGATTTTTGCCAGTAATCGGTTAGTGGTGCCGGGTACTCGGTTTTGTTCGTGAATGACCAGCGGTATGCCGAGCAGTTTTGCCATCAAACCGCCAGGCCCTGCAACAAATCCGCCCATACCCAAGACGACGTCAGGTTTACGGCGGCGCAAGACTGATCGAGCCTCGGCACAAGCCTTAAACAGCAATAGCACGGCCTTCACTTTTGTCAGCAAGCCTTTGCCGCGTAGGCCAGCGACCGGCAACCAGTCGATGTCGATACCGTTTTCAGGAACAACGCGGCTCTCCAAGCCTTTTTGTGTACCCAGCCAGCTGACTTGCCAGCCTTCTGCGCTTAAATGTTGGGCGACTGCCAGGGCCGGAAATATATGTCCGCCAGTTCCGCCCGCCATGATGACTATACTTTTGCCCATATTCCTGACCTTTCTTTCGGTGTGCTGGCGTTCAGTTCGGCGGTTTCGCTGTGTACGCGAAACAATAAGGCGACGGCGCAACACATAATCATCATACTGCCGCCGCCGTAGCTCATGAGGGGCAGTGTCAGTCCCTTGGTGGGTAAAACCCCCATGTTGACGCCCATGTTGACGAATGCCTGAAAACCAAACCAAATACCTAATCCGTAGGCAATGTAGGCAGAAAAGCCTTCACCGGCGGTTTCTGCGGCTTTGCCGATGCTAAATGAGCGCCAGACCAGAATGGCGAAGAGCAAGATAACGGCAACCACGCCCAAAAACCCTAACTCTTCGGCGATGACTGAAAACAAAAAGTCAGTATGGGCTTCAGGCAGATAAAACAATTTTTGTACGCCGCTGCCCAGGCCAACGCCTGACCATTCGCCACGCCCAAAGGAAATCAGCGCGTTTGCCAATTGGTAATCGGTGCCTTTGACATCATCCCAAGGGTTGGTGTAGCTGGTAACCCGTTGCATACGGTAAGGCGAAATCAAGACCATCAAGGCCGCCATTGCGCCAACCAGCGAAAACAGTAGGATAAATTGCGATAAACGCGCGCCAGCCAAAAACATGATGCCCATGGCGATGATTAAAATCACTACGGACGAGCCAAAATCCGGCTCCAGCAATAGCAGCACACAAGCCACCGAAAACAACATCAGCGGTTTAATCAGGCCAAATGCCGATTGGCGGATAGACTTATGGTGTCTAGTGACATAACCCGCCATGTAGATAACCGCAAAAAACTTGACGATTTCTGAAACTTGAATGCGCAGCCCGGCAATTTGCAGCCAACGGATACTGCCGTTTACTTTGACGCCAAGACCAGGGATTAAGACGATAACCAATAACAGCAAACCAACAATAAACAACCAGGGTCCCATGCGTTGCCATTGCCGCATAGGGGTTCTGGCAACGATGACGCCCAAAAACAAACCTAAGCCGATGTGGATCAATTGCTTGACGATCTCATGCTTAAAAGGGGCGGCAAATAACGGGTCAAACAAGCTGCCGTCCACTTTGCTGACACCCCAGTGCAGGGATGATGAGGCGACCATGACATAACCCAGCAAGATAATCGATGCGCTGGCTAAGCTCAGCAAGCTATCAAAATGGAAGGCTTCTTTGTGTTTGCTTTTTGTAGGTTTAATCATCGGGCAAACTCCATGACAGCTTTAACAAATTTGTCGCCACGGTCTTGGTAATTTTTGAATTGGTCCAAGCTGGCGCAAGCGGGTGATAACAACACGCTGTCACCGGATTCAGCCAAATGCGCGGCAATTTTGACCGCCTCGTTGATATTGCTGGCGGCATAAACCGGTACACAACCTGCCAATGCTTTTTCTATTAATGGCGCGTCTTTGCCCATTAACACGACGCTTTTGGCTTTTTCGCAGACGGCGGGTTTTAGCTCGTTCATATCTGCGCCTTTGGCTTCGCCGCCAGCGATCAAAATCACTTTGTGCTGATAGCCTTCCAAGGCGGCAACGCATGCGCCAATATTGGTGGCCTTTGAATCGTTAACCCAAGTGACGCCACGTATTTCTGCGACTTTTTGCATGCGATGATCTAAGCCTTTAAATTTGCGCAAGGCTTTGCACATGCTCTCCATGTCCAGTCCGACGGCTGAGCCTAAAGCCAAAGCGGCTAAGGCGTTGGCGGCGTTATGGCGGCCTTCTAACGGTAAGTCTGTCAACGGCATTAGGGCTTGTTGTTGATGCATCAGATATTCGATGCCATCCATCATGCCTAAGTGAAAGTCGGCGGCTTGCTTAATTGAGAACGTTAGGGTTTTGCGGCTGCTGTCCTGCATGGCGGCAACCAGCGGGTCATCCAAATTAAGGACCATTGCGCCGTTGCCCCTAAAGGCGCGTCTTTTTTGTTCCGCATAGTCGGCAAGCGATGAATGCCTGTCCAAATGGTCGGCAGAAATATTCAGTACGGTGGCGGCGGCGTTGTTTAAGACGGAAGTGCGTTCCAATTGGAAGCTGGATAGTTCCAAGACATAAATTTGCGCTTGTTGCTCCAATAAATCCAAGGCGGGCACGCCCAAGTTGCCGCCAATGGCAACGCGCAAGCCCGCTTGTTTTGCCATATCGCCCATCATGGTGGTGACGGTGCTTTTGCCATTGGAACCCGTTACGCCAATAACTGGGGCATCATTGGCGCAAGCAAACAAATCAATATCACTGACGATTTTGCTGCCTTGGGCAACGGCTTTGATGATGGATTTTTCGTTTAAAGTCACGCCAGGGCTGACTACCAGATGGGTTGCCACTTTAAAGGCGGCTTCATCAAAACCGCCGGTAAAAACCGGCGTATCGGGCATCATTTCGGCAAACTCGTTGAGTAATGGCGGTTTGTCACGGCTATCCGTAATGGCAAAACGAAAACCTAGTTGGCGCAGAAAATGTGCAACCGAAATGCCGGTGCTGCCAATGCCAACCACCAAAACTTTGGCGGTTTCAGGCTCTAAGGAGAAATGCGTTTTTAAATTTTGTAGGATGACTGCGTTGTCCATGCTTACCTCAACTTCAGTGTGGCAAGGCCGACCAGCACCAAAATAATGGTGATGATCCAAAAACGTACGATCACGCGGGGTTCGGGCCAGCCTTTCAATTCAAAATGGTGGTGGATAGGTGCCATTTTAAAGACACGCTTGCCGGTAGTTTTAAAGGAGGCCACTTGGATGATGACCGACAAGGTTTCCATGACAAACACCCCGCCCATGATAACCAAGACAATTTCTTGTCTGACCAGTACTGCCAACACACCCAAGGCGCCACCTAAAGCCAAGGCGCCAACATCGCCCATAAAAACCATTGCTGGATAAGTGTTAAACCATAAGAATCCTAAGCCTGCGCCAATTAAAGCCGCGCAAAAGATCACCAATTCACCGGCATTGGGCAAATAAGGAATGGCAAGGTATTCAGCAAAAGCAACGTGACCGGATAAATAAGCAAATACGCTTAAACCCGCCGCGACCATTACCGTGGGCATAATGGCCAAGCCATCTAAGCCGTCAGTGAGGTTGACAGCATTGCTGGTGCCAACAATAACGAAATAAGTCATCACCACGTACATCCAGCCCATGTTAATCATCACATCTTTAAAAAACGGGAAGATAAATTGGGTTTCGGCAGGCAAGACGGCGGTGTTGTATAAAAATAGCGCGGCAATCAAGCCGATGATGGATTGACCTAAGTATTTGGCTTTAGCGGAAAGGCCGTCGCTATTGCGTTTTACGACTTTTTTGTAGTCGTCCAAAAAGCCGATCACGCCGTAGCCTAAAGTCACCAACAAAATAACCCAAATGTAGCGGTTGCTTAAATCCGCCCATAGCAGTGTGCTGATGGTGATAGCGATTAAAATCAGCGTGCCGCCCATCGTGGGGGTGCCGGATTTTTGGTAATGCGATTGTGGGCCTAGCTCGCGGATGCTTTGACCGATTTTTTTGACGGTGAGCCTGTCGATCATGGCAGGGCCTATCCATAAAGAGATGCCTAATGAGGTCAGCACGCCTAGGATGGCGCGGAATGTCAGGTAATGGAATACCCGAAAACCGCTGTCAAAACTCATTAAAAAATCTGCCAAATAAAGTAACATCGTTTAAATCCTAAAATTATCCACTAAGGCCGCCACGACATTTTCCATGCGCTGCGCCCGTGAGCCTTTAATTAAAATGGTTTCTGTGCCTGTCAACTCGTGCTGCAATGCCGTAATTAAATCGGCCTGGTTGGCGAAGTAGCTTGCACCGTTTCCGAAGGCCGCCACGGTATATTGGCAATCGTGGCCTACGGCGAATACGCGCTTTACGCCGCTGGCTTTGATGAGTGGCGCCAAATCTTCATGCAGTTTAGGGCTTTCCGGGCCTAATTCACCAAACATACCCAACACTAGCCAAGCTTGGCCTGGGCAATTTGCCAACACATCCAAGCCTGCCTTGAGCGATGAGGCGTTGGCGTTGTATGTGTCGTCAATAATGATGTTGCCTAGGCGGCTGACCAAAGGCTGCAAACGTCCGGTAACGGGTTTGATCGTTGCCAAGCCCGCTGCCACTTGTTCAGGGCTTAAGCCCAAAGCCAGAGCAGCTGCTGTGGCAGCCAAGGCATTTTTAACATTGTGCAGGCCTGCCAAGTGCAGGTTTATTTCGATTTCACCTTGAGGGCAAGTCAGTGTGAAGGTCGTTAAGAATGCGTTGTTGCGGATTTCGCCATGAATATTGCTGGCGCGGACATCGGCATGGCTATCAAGGCCAAATGACAAGGTTTTTCTTGGCTCTGCCACGCCCAGCCAGTAGTCAAAATAGACATCGTCGCGGTTGATGATGGCGACGCCTTCCGCTTTTAAGGTTTCGATGATTTCGCCTTTGGCTTTGGCGACACCTTCCAAACTGCCAAAGCCTTCCAAATGCGCCGCGCCGGCGTTATTCAGAATGACGACATCGGCTTGCGCGTAGCGGCTGGTGTAGGCAATTTCGCCGTGATGGTTGGCACCCATTTCAATGACGGCATAGCGGTTTTCGTCGCTGATGCGCATTAAGGTGAGCGGCACGCCTATATCGTTATTGAGGTTGCCTTGCGTATATAAGGTATTGCCTGCGACCGCCAAAATGGCGGCTGTCATTTCTTTAACCGTGGTTTTGCCATTGCTGCCAGTGATGCCCACGACTTCGACATTGGCTTTTCTGCGCCATGCGCCCGCTAATTCTGCCAAAGCCAAACGGGTGTCAGCTACGAAGATGTGCGGGATATGGGGTTGTACGCCAGTGTGAACCATAGCGGCAACTGCGCCAGACTGTTCGGCTTGGCTAACAAAATCGTTGCCATCAAAATTGTCGCCTTTAATGGCGACATACAATTGGCCTGGCTGAAGGGTGCGCGTGTCGATGCTAAGGGCGGAAACGCGTAGGTCTTCACCGTAAAGCTGGCCTCCGACTATCTCGGCAATTTCACTTAGCAACAGATTCATGAGTAAGTTCTCTAGTATTTTTTTAAATGCTTGCTAAACTGCGTTTCACAATGTTTCTATCACTAAACGGGTGTTGTACCCCGTTGATTTCTTGGTAATCTTCATGGCCTTTGCCAGCAATCAAGACAGTATCTGTAGCCGCAGCTCGGGTTATTACGCTGCTGATGGCTTGGGTTCGGTCGGCAATCACTTCAACTTTTTGGCTCTGGCAGCCAGCTAAGATGTCAGCAATGATGTCAGCTGATTGTTCAAAACGGGGGTTGTCGTCGGTGACGATAATCCGATCCGCCCATTGTTCGGCAATTTTCCCCATCTCGGCCCGTTTGCCGGCATCGCGGTTGCCGCCGCAGCCGAACACAAGCCATAAGGTCTGGTCACTGTGCTGGCGAAGGCTCGATAAGGCTTTTTCTAAAGCATCCGGTGTGTGTGCATAATCGACAAAAACTTTGGGTTTGCCCGCTCCGCCGAACTGCTCCATGCGCCCATCGACCGGTTTTAACTGCGCCAATTTGCCGACAGCCGTTTCAAATCTCATCCTCATTGCTAGGGCAACCGCCAGCACACACAAGGCATTGGCGATATTAAAGTCACCATACAGTGGCAATAATACGTTTGCCGATTGTTCGCGCCAGCAAACGGTAAATTCAATGCCACCCGTCTGGTGGATAATATTTTTGGCCTTGAGGTTTTCGCCTTGCGCCTGCAATCCTTTATCCGTTTGGCTAATGCCCCAAACAATCACGTTTTCTGGCACGGCTGTCAAAATCCGCTCCGCATAACTATCATCCATATTGATGACGGCAAATTGCAAGCCTGGCTTTGTCAAAAGCTTTAACTTGGCTTTCAAATAGGCTTCCATCGTGCCGTGGTAATCCAAATGGTCGCGGCTGATGTTGGTAAATACAGCACCTTTGAATACGACGCCGTTAACTCTGCCTTGGTCTAGTCCGTGTGAAGATACTTCCATTGCCACGGTGCGTTTTTGTTGTGCAGCCAGTGCCGCCAACATGCTTTGTACGGCAAGTGCGTCGGGCGTGGTGTTAACCGTTTTGTGCAATTCCCCCCACGATCCCCAGCCCAGCGTACCGATAATTCCGCAGGCATCCAACATTTGGCTTAAAAATTGGCTGCATGAGGTTTTGCCATTCGTACCCGTAATGCCAATCACATCGAGCTGCTGTGATGGCTGACCGTAAAACCTTGCCGCCATCTCGCCCAGGTGATCGCCTAGCTGTTCAATAGCCAGTAAAGGAATGGCTTGCGTGTTTGCAAAGCTGTCAGCTAATTCCTTGCCATCTTTGCTGGGGTCAAACAGCACGGCAACCGCGCCGTTTTCAATTGCTTGCTGAAGATGTGCCAGCCCATGTTGGTTGGCGCCAGCTAAGGCAATAAAAACGTGGCCTTTTTTTACTTTTCTGCTATCTAAAGCTAAGCCGGTAACCGGCAGATTGGCTGCCAAAGGCGACAAGCCATCTGCCGTTGTTACCGGCCCAGTAAGCAATTCATTTAAGTTCATTGCTTTAGTTATTGTTGGTTTGCTGCGTCAGCAATACCGGCATCGCTTCTTGTTTATCAGGTGTCACCGCCAAAATACGCATGGCTCCGGTCATCACTTTGGAGAACACGGGAGCTGATACCAAACCGCCGTAATATTGCCCGGCACCGGGTTCATCGATCATGATGACGGCAATCAGACGTGGGTCTTTTGCCGGAATCATGCCTGCAAATACCGAGAAATAACTTTTTTCAGTGTAGCCGTGCGAGCCAGAGGCTTTTTTCACAGTACCGGTTTTGCCGGCAACGGTATAACCATCAACCCTGGCTTCGTAAGCAGTACCGTCTTTCATGATGACGTGTTCCATCATGGCCCTGACGTTTCGGGCGGTTTTTGGGGAAAACACGCGGTCCGTTTTGTCTGGATTGGTTTCGTCACGTTTTAAAATGGTGACGGAATGTAATAATCCGTCGTCAGCTAAAGCGGTGTAGGCTCTGGCAAGTTGCAATGCCGAGGCGTTAAAGCCATAGCCGAACGAATTGACGGCACGGTCAAATTCCTTCCAGCGGTGGTAGTCGCCCAATACGCCTCTTGCTTCACCTTCAAAGCCTGAACCCGGTTTGGAACCAAAGCCGAGCTGTTGATAGACGGAATGGAAATACTTGGGCGGCATTTTCAAGGCCATTTGGCTGACGGCAACGTTGCTGGATTTTTTGATGACGCCCGTCAAATCTAAAGAGCCGTAGTTGTGTACGTCTTTTACCGTGTGGCTGCCAATTTGCATGCTTCCGGATTGGAAAATATCGCCATAACGGATATAGCGGCCTTCTAACGCAGCGGCGACAACAAAAGGTTTGACGGTGGAGCCGGGTTCAAACACTTCGGTGATGGCGCGGTTGCGGTACAAGCTTTCAATGAGTTCGCTGCGGTCATTTGGGTTGAACGAAGGCTGATTGGCAGCTGCTAAAATTTCACCCGTTTTAGCATCTAAAATGACCATCGTGCCGGCTTTGGCTTGGTTGGCTTCAACTGCCAGTTTCAGCTCCCTATAGGCAAGGTACTGTATGCGTTGGTCGATACTTAATTCTAAATCTTGGCCTGGTACTGGTGTTTTTACACTTTCAATATCGTCAATGACGCGGCGTTGACCGTCACGCATCACTTTTTTCAGGCCTTGCGTGCCTTTTAGACGGTGTTCGTAACCAGCTTCCATGCCTTCTTGCCCAATGTCTTTTTCATCGGTAAAGCCTACTAAGTGGGCTGATACCGAGGCGGTTGGGTAAAAGCGTTTAAATTCACGCTTACTAATGACTCCCAGTAGTCCGAGGTCTTTAATTTTTTGGGCAACATCAGGTTCAATGTTTTTGGCAATAGGGCAAAAACGTTTACCCGCATTTTCCTTAATGACTTTGGCGATTTGGCCTTTGGGCAGCTTTAGCATGGCTTCCATCGCGGCGATGTTTTTCAATTTGTCGCTTTGATAGTCGGCAAGTACTTCTGCTTTTTGGACATCGCTTAAACGCGCTTTCAGTTCTCTGGCAAGTTTGAGTTCGCGCTGTTTGACGACATATTTTTCGTCTTCGGTCAGCTCTTTTGAACCGAGTTCTTTAGGATCGATGGCAATCGATTCGACCGCTGTGCTGACCGCTAAGGGATTGCCATTGCGGTCTTTTATCATGCCCCGATAAGCGGGCAGATCAACTACGCCGACTTGGTTATGTTCGCCTTTTTCGATGTAAAAGTTTTTGTTCAATACCTGCAAGTAAAATGCCCGTCCGACCAGTACCACGGCACAAACGAGCATAAAATTCTGCAGAAACTGCCTTCTGCCAGAGAGGTCGTCCTTGGTTTTGGTGGTCATATTTTTTACTTTGAAAACTTTCATTTAGGCTTCACATAAATAATATTTTCACGGGGCGGCATGACGAGTTTTAACTTGTCCACCGCATTGCGTTCTATCTGATTTTGCTCGGTGTGGTACATCAGTTCTAACTGCAGTTGCCCCCACTCGACTTCAGATTGTTCCAAAACCTTTTCTTGTTTTTGAATTTCTATAAACAGCAAACGCGATTGGTACTTGCTGTAAATGACAGCCATTGCTGATGCCAGCATGGCTGCCATTAGGCTGCCAACTAACCAAATCCGCCACGCAGCCATTTCAAATCCGCTCTGCGATCCGCATCACGGCACTGCGGGCGCGAATGTTGGTTGCCAATTCGTCAGGGCTGGCTTTTAGGGCTTTACCCACTTTTTTTAAGGATCCTTTCACCATGTCGCTTTCTTTAATGGGTAGCTTGCCTGCATCAAATTTGTTGCCAGATTCGTCGCGGATAAAGCGTTTGACGATCCGGTCTTCCAGCGAGTGGAAGGAAATGACGACTAAGCGGCCTTGCGGCTTCAGTACTTGTACCGCTTGTTGCAAGGCTGCTGTCAGTTCATCAAGTTCTTGGTTAACGGCTATGCGAATCGCTTGAAAAGTACGGGTCGCCGGATGCTTGTGCTTTTCTTTGAAGGGCACGGCATCTTCTACTAGCTTGGCAAGCTCTATCGTGCTGGTGATTGGTGCTATTGCGCGTCTTGCGACAACGGCTGCAGCAATGCGTTTGGCAAAGCGCTCTTCTCCGTAATCGAACAGGACTTTGATCAATGTTTTTTCATCAACGCTACTTAGCCAGTCTTGGGCGGAGAGCCCCGTGCTGCTGTCCATGCGCATATCCAAATTGCCATTGCGAAGAAAGCTAAAACCTCGTTCCGGAGTATCCAGTTGGGGTGAAGAAACACCTAAGTCCATTAGTATGCCGTCAATTTGGCCGCTTAATCCTTGGCTTTCGACCACTTCTGCCATGCGGGAAAACCAGCAATGCGTTAATGTAAAACGCATGTCCTTGCTTAGGGCTAGCGCGCGTTCCGAGTGGATTGCGTCATTGTCCCTGTCAAACGCCAGTAGTTTTCCTTTTTCCCCAAGTTGCTTGAGTATTTCAAGGCTGTGACCGCCGCGCCCAAAGGTGCAGTCCAGATAGACGCCGTCCGTTTTTATCGCCAATTGCTGCAGGCATTCTGCGAGCATGACGGGCTGGTGTTCCATTGGTGATCCTTGTTTTTAGAATGACAAAGAACCCAGCTCTTCCAAGCCTTTATCAGAGCCGTCGCCAGCAAAAAAGGCGGTTTCTTTGGCGTTGAAGGCTTCTTCATTCCAGACTTCAAATTTTTCGCCTAAACCAACCAAGACAATTTTTTTATCCATTCCGGCATATTTTCTGAGTTTATCGGGCAATAACAGCCTTCCTTGGGCGTCCATATCGCACTCCGTGGCGTTGCCGATGAAAAAACGTTTTAAGTTGATGGCGGTTTCGTTTAGGGTAGGTAAGGCGTTGATGGTTTTTTCAACTTTTTCCCATTCATTTTCTGGGTAAAGCCATAAGCAACCTTTTTCACCTGCGCAGCGGGCGGTCATGGCAATAGTTACAATCAGTTTGCGGTCACAACAGGCCTGCAATTCGTCGCGATACTTTGTTGGTATGGCGAACCGGCCTTTTTCGTCAATATTGATTGAGCTGGTGCCACGAAACAAAACATTCCCCAGAGTTGGTAAAAAAAACCACTTTGCTCCCTAAAACGCCATTTTTCTCCACATGTCTCCACTATAGATACCAAAGCATATATAGTCAAGCGGCTTTTTGATTAAAATCTTTCTTTTTTGACAATGACTTACATGTCTTTCAATGAGTTGCGAAAGGGGTCAAAACACAGCAAAGCAAATTCTATGTTTTATCAAAAAGTTAAATAATTTTGTTGAGGAGTTGCTTGAAAAGGGTCTTGAAAGGGAATGCAAGCATTTTTTGGGGATAATGCTGTAAATGTGAAATATTACCGCAGGCATTAACCAATGTTTTTAGTTGGTTTGAGGAGGGGTTTTGAAGGGATTAGAAAAAAGAAAGAGTCAACCTGTAAGCCGGGTTCTGTCGAGAACAGCCATTCATCTAGGCTGCAAGTCGCCTTGCAGCTCAAGCAATCTACCCGGGGACCGCACGGGCCATGCGTCTGTCCCCCTATTTGATCTTGCTCCGGGTGGGGTTTACCCTGCCACACCTGTTGCCAGTTGCGCGGTGCGCTCTTACCGCACCTTTTCACCCTTACCTGCCTTGTACCCACGAGGGGCATAAACGGCGGGCGGTTTATTTTCTGCGGCACTTTCCGTAGGCTCACGCCTCCCAGGCGTTACCTGGCACCCTGCCCAGTGGAGCCCGGACTTTCCTCCATTTTATCTTGCGATAAAACAGCGACTGCTCAGTCGACTCTTTCTCTGGGCAGTTTAACACAGATTGGTGAGTGCGATGAGGATGGATTGCAACCCTCTTCAATAGAGGGTTGGTGATGTTTTCAATTTCCCTACCACTTCAGCTACCGCCCTGCCCAATCATGGCGCGGTTTAATCCAATTGATAGGCAACCACTTGGTTGTCCAAGAACAATGGCACGACCAACCAATGTTTCGCCGCGATGTAGTACAAATCTGCCGAGCCTTTTTTCGAGGTGATGGTTTTTTTGACTTGGCCTTGGTTATCGACCAGATAAATTTCGCCTTTGATAAAGTCACTGATTAACCAGTGTGTTTTGTCATAACGGGCGATGCCGTCCATGTTCATCCACGGTTTGCCCGCGCTGCCGATGGTTTTGATGGACTTGGTTTTCAGCGAGATTTTTTTCAGCACGCCTGATGTTTCGGTGGTGAAATCTTCTTTCGGGTGTTTGCCCCAGCTGGCGACATACAAATCGTTGCCTTCCACCCATAAGCCGTTTGGTGAATCCAGATCGTCGGACGATAACCAAACTTTCAGCTCGCCGTCTTCCAATTTATAAATGCGGTTGCCTAGCCAATCGGAAACAAAGACTTGCCCTGATGCGCTAATGGAAATGCCATTTAACACTTTGGAATCATCCGCCTCGTAACGGGCAATGACTTTGCCGGTGTCCACATTAACCACCACCAGTTCTTTGACATCGGCGACATACAGCTTGCCTTTGTGCAAGGCCAAGCCTTTGGGCGAATGCAATCCTTTTACCCATTCTGCTGCCACCAAGCCGCCTTTGCCGTCGATTAGGCCAATACTGCCATTGCCATCTTGCTCGCTCACGCCGCCATTGATGTTGGAGACATAAAAACGGTCACGGGCGGTATCGTACTCAACCGATTCGGGGGTTTTAAAGCCAGATACAGTCCAGATAGGGTCGGCAGCCAAGACGTTGGCGGCAAATAGCAGCGCGGCAAGTGCTGTGAGTGGAAAAGCTAATGTTTTCATACTGATCTCCAAGTCGGGATTGATGGTGTGGGTCATAAGGTTTCTAAGTCGTTATTTTTTGTGGGGCTTTGATGTTGTATTTCCTCTTAGTGCCGCTTGCCACGCGGTTTCTGCCCAAAAACGCATGGCTTCGGGTTCGTCAAACACTTCGCTTGGCGCTTCGTAATAGGCGATGGCAATGGTTTTACCGCGCGCGTTCTAGCTGAAGGAGGCCAAATTCTGTCCGACAAACAGGGGGCGGCTGATCGCATCGGCTTTAAAGTACAGGCAATCTTCCATGATGATGGCAAACATCAGCCCATCGGTATAAACGCCATAGCCGCCGAACATGCGCCGTAGGCTTGTACTGGGCATAAACGCGAGTTGTTCGGCAACAAAGTCGACAAATTCGCTACGCTTTTTAGCCATTTTTTAAGGTTGCGAGGTGTTTTGCCAAGCCAATGCGGTTTGGTAGAGCAGTTTTTTTCTGACACCCGTAATCTCTGCCGCCAGAGCAGCAGCGGTTTTGATGGAGCATTCTTGCAGTAAAATCCGCAATATTTTTTCCTGTTCCGGGGTCAGTGCCGGTTCGCTTAGGTCAATAGGGGCTGCGTCGACAATCACGACAAACTCGCCTTTGCGCATATTGTCGTCGCGTTCGACCAAAGCCAAGGCATCTGCCACACTGGCTTTGACGATGGTTTCGTGCAGTTTGGTCATTTCCCTGGCGATGACGATGGTGCGTTCTGGCGGCAAGCTGACCACCATATCTTGCAGGGAATCCAAAATACGGTGGCTTGATTCGTAGAAAACCCAAGTCATGGGCAATTGTGCGCGTTCGCTAAAAAAAGCTTTGCGGGCAGAAGAGGTTCGCGGCGAAAAACCTTCAAAGTAAAAGCGGCTGACTGGCAAGCCTGCCGCCGACAGGGCTGCGACCAGTGCGCATGCGCCGGGAATAGGAATGACGTCCAAGCCTGAATCTTTCGCCAGTTTCACCAAGGGCATGCCCGGGTCGCTGAACAGTGGCGTGCCAGCATCGGAGACCAAGGCGATGGATTCGCCTTGCAGGAGTTTTTCGACCAGCTGTGCCGAGGCTTTTTCTTCATTGTGTTGATGCAGGGCGATGGTTTTGTTGCTGATGCCATAATGCTGCAAGAGCATTTTGACATGACGTGTATCCTCAGCGGCAATCATGTCGACCTGCTTCAATACCTCTACCGCCCGAAAGCTCAAGTCCGCTAAATTACCTATCGGCGTGGCAACCACGTATAATTTACCCGCTTCAGTTGCCATTGTTTGTCCTCATGATGTGCGCCCCCATTTAATCGTCAATCGTGGAATTATATGCTTTTTCGTAAACCAGAAAGCAAAACTGCCCATTTGTCGCGTGGCAAAAGTGCCGAAGAGGCGGCGCATCAATTTTTGCTTGCCGAAGGCTTGTTGCCGGTCGACCGTAATTTCCGTTGTAAGCAAGGCGAGTTGGATTTGATTATGCTCGATCAACAGGCTTTGGTGATTGTCGAGGTCCGCTTCCGCGCCAGCGACCGCTACGGCAGTGCCGCCGAGAGCGTCACGCCCAGCAAGCAATCGCGTATAATAGCGGCAACACACTGTTATTTATCGCAATCGCCGCAACATCAAAAACGCGCCATGCGCTTTGATGTGGTTGCGCTGTCGGGTGTGGGCAGCATCAATTGGATAAAAAACGCTTTTTAATTTTCAGGGTTTGCAAGCTTCATGAGTTTACAAGATAGGATCATCAACCACTTTACCGACAATATCCAAACCCAGCAGCAGTCTATCGCGGGCTTGTGCGAATTGATTGAATATGCCTCGCAGCGCATGGTCAACGCTTTATTAAATGATAAAAAAATCTTGGCCTGCGGCAATGGCTTTTCGGCTACCACGGTGCAGCTGTTGGTGGCCGCCATGCTCAACCAGTTTGAGCGCGACCGTCCGTCTTTGCCCGCCATTGCTTTGAACACGGATGCCGTTACCTTAACGGCGATTGCCAACGATTACCATTTTGACGATATTTTTGCCAAACAAGTCAGGGCGTTAGGGCAAAATGGCGATATTTTGCTGGTGTATACAGAAAGCGACCACTGCAGCAATATTGCCAAAGCCATTTCTGCCGCACATGATAAAGACATCTCGGTGATTGCCCTGACCGGTGACAATAACGGTATGCTTTCACCGCTTTTGCATGAAACCGATATTGAAGTCCGCGTGCCTGCGCAATCTTGCGCACGCATCCACGAAACCCACGTGCTGATTACCCATTGTTTGTGTGATCTCATTGACCATCAACTGTTTGGATAAGCCAAACAAGGTGTGAAGCCATGAAAAAACTGCTATTGCTGCTGATGCTTGCCGCCCAATTATCAAGCTTGGGCTGCACCACACATAACATCAGCGATCAAGAAATTGATGCCTTGTCGATCAACGACCGCCGCAGCCGCGACGCGTTGTCTAAAGACTTAGAGATTGAGGCTGACATCAAAGACAAGCTGGCGGATGAGCAAGACTTGTTGGCGCATAGCCATATTGTCACCGCCGTTTACAATGGCAAAACCTTGATTTTAGGGCAAGTGCCCGATGCCCAAGCGCAAACCCAGCTGGTGGACAGCCTTCGGATCATTAAAAACGTCAAGGAAGTCCACAACCATTTAAGCATTGCGCCGCCGTTGGACAAAACGGTTCAAGAGCAAGACCAAGCTATTAAAGAGCGGCTGTTAATGGCGCTTAGCCAAATCAGGACGATAGACGGTTTTGACGCTTCAATGGTCAACGTGGTTGTGGAAAATGGTGCGGTTTATGTGATGGGCTTGGTGCATAGGATTGAAGGCAACACCGTCATTAATGTCATCCGCCATCAGAACGGCGTTCAGCGTATTGTGGCGGTTTTTGAGTACCTGAACTGAGCGTTCCTTTGGCGATAAGGCAAGTGCTTTTTAAAGCGATTGCGAAAAAGTCAAAAAGCGCCCTTTATACGGCTCGCCGTTTTCAATGGTGGCATCCGCCTTCCGGCTGCTAAAGCCATAACCAAGCGCCGCCATTGCGCGGCAGAAGCCCACGCGGTTGCCGCGGTCTGGGTCAACAATCATAATTTGCGCGTCACGGGCGGCATGGCAATCAATAAACGTGGCAAGCTGCTGCGGATGTTGGCGTTCGTAAAGGATGTCACTGCCGATAATCAAATCAAACTGGCCCAGTTCGGGGTTGTTTTCCGCCCAGTTGCCGGTTTGGTATTTGATGGGATGTAAATGGTTAAGCAAGACGTTGGCATCTAAGAACGGTTTGCTTAACGGATGCCAATCACTGACGGTCATGTCGCCTTGGCGGCGATGCACCACCAAACTTGCCAAACCCAAGCCCGCACCAATTTCTAAGATACGTTTACCGAGCAGCTCATGGCTGTGCATGGCTTGCGCCAAAATTCTTGCCGAAGGCCATATTTTGCCAAACAGTGACCACGAGGCTGAAGAAAGGCCTGCGGCTTCCGCCTCGCCTTGCGGGTCGGCAAATTGTTGCAAGTCTAAAAGCGAGCGTATTTGGTAATCGAAACCGCCCACTGTGACGGTTTCGAATTTGACTTGGTAGCCGGGCATGGTTGCCTCTTAAAAAAGTGTGCCGAAAGTTTCTGATCGAATGGCACAACACTTGATAAGAAGCGGCATACAGGCCGAAAAGGCGAAAGTGCCAGCAAACCTTTTGGGCGTGGCGACAGGCAGAGTTTAACCTATTCGTCGCTTTTAAATAGATTATCGGTCTCGCTGCGCGGCAAATAATCCAAATCCCAATGGTTGGTAAAGATTTCTTTCACATGCCGTTTGCCGGTGTGTACGGTTGTCGATTTTTGTTCGCCCGCCACTGCTGCGGTGGCGCTGGCGGGCAAATCCTCTGTTTCTGTGTGTGGGCTAGGGTTGTTTAACAGTTGCCCGACGTTTTTTACCCAATCTTGCATAGTGCCTCTTGGTTGTTTGTCCGAAGATGAATCCTGATAATGCCGGCTGCCTACTTTATAATGCAGCCTTTTGCAGCCCCTAAATACCAGTATGCCTGAATTACCCGAAGTTGAAACAACTTGTCGCGGTGTTGCCCCCCATATCAGCCAACGCACGATCACCCAAGTTGTGGTGCGTGAGCGGCGTTTGCGCTGGCCTGTGCCGGAACATTTGCCTCAGACTTTATTGGGCTTGACGGTGCAGTCGGTCAGTCGGCGTGGCAAGTATCTATTGCTGGCAACTCAGGCCGGTACGTTGCTGGTGCATTTGGGGATGTCGGGCAGTTTGCGGGTGTTGACCGAACCGCAAACGCCTGCCAAGCATGACCATATCGACATCGTCTTTGATGACATCATCCTGCGCTTTAATGACCCGCGCCGGTTCGGTGCGGTTTTGTGGACGACCGAGCCTGTTGCCGAGCATGTTTTGCTTAAAGATTTGGGGCCGGAGCCGTTAGAATCGGGATTTAGTGGCGAATGGCTGCACAACTCGGCAAAAAACCGCAAAGTACCGGTCAAGTCATTCATTATGGACAGCCACCATGTTGTCGGTGTCGGTAATATTTACGCCAACGAAGCGTTGTTTATGGCGGGCATTTTGCCAACCCGTCCGGCAGGGAAAATAGCCTTGGCGCGTTACCAACAATTGGCGGACTGCATCCGCACGGTTTTGGCGGACGCCATTGCCCAAGGCGGCACAACGCTGCGCGACTTTGTCAATGAAGCGGGCAAGCCGGGCTATTTTCAGCAACAGCTGCGGGTTTATGGGCGCACCGGTTTGCCTTGCCGGCAATGTGGTGAAGCCTTAACGGAAACACGCTTGTCCAACCGGTCAACCGTGTTTTGCCGGTCTTGCCAGCGCTAGCTTAGGAGCGCGCATAAAATAATTTCCTCAAGTACGTGGATGGGTTTTCGGTGTAGGTGCGGATTTATCCGCACAGTACCCACAGGGCATAAATGCGAATGAATTCGCACCTACTGCCTTGTTTTATTCCATGCCCATTACTTATCTATCGATTTTCCTTATCTTAATTGCCCGGCACGATGACGGGTTCAATCACAAAAACATTGGCATTGTTGTCATCAACCGTCACTTTAACCCAGTGCAAATTGGGGCTGCCAAAGGTTTCCACGCGGGTCAGGTTAGCCAGCAATTGGGGTTGGTTGACCAATGGCTTGTCGATTTTAAAAAAATGCGTGTCGCCATGTACCAACAGCACTTGTCCGTTGAAGGTGCGGGTTTCTTTGGTGAGTACGTTGACAAAATCGCTAAAACCATCAAAGCCTTTGTCATTGCGTTCGTTAATGTCGTCGGTTTCGGGCAAGTCAAAGCCTAAGTCAGCATGGACAATCAGCACCAACCCGGGCGCATGGCGTTGTTTGGCAAGGCTGAAGGCTTCGCGCAAATAGGCAATGTTGGCGGCGTCGCGGGCGAGGTATTCGATGTTGTCGGCTTGGCAGTCGGCTTTGTTGCGGTGGCTTTTGGTATTGATGCAGTCGGGCATCGCCACTTTGTTGTTATTGCTGCCGGGTATGTTCAGTCCAACAAAGACAATATCGCCATAAATCCAGCGGCTGTTTTCGGCGTATAAACCCCCGGCCTTGCCTTGGTGTTCCAGTTTGAGTTTGTTTTGCCCAAAGCTGTCGGCATCGTTAAACAGGGTGCGGCGCAAATAAGCCAAGCGTTCCAAATTGTTGTAGCCGCCGTTGTTATGGCGGTGGCAGTCCGTCCATTCGTTATCGCCCAATACGTAAACCGTAGGTGCTTGGGTTTTGTTGAACAAAGCGGCGGCCTCCAAGCCGATGGCGTTGTCGCTGCACGGTGTCGCCCCGTCTTTGCTATCGCCGTCAAAGACCGTAAAGGCCAGTTGGGCGGTGTTCATGCTGACCATCAGTCGCTGCATTTTTGCGCCGTTTTTGCCGCCATCGTGGTTTTTGTCATAGGGCATGTCGCCCCAAAGCCCAAAAGCAAAGCTTTCTGCATGGGCGGTGATGGGCAGGGAGCAGGTTAAGAAAAGGTAAAAGGCTAATTTAATGGGCTTTTTCATGGTTGAAATGCTCGGTGGAATGGGGCTTGTCTTTAAAACCATAGCAGTGCTGCGTGACATCAAAATGAAAGGATGGCTTTGTGCCAATAAGATACCATTTGCTTGCCTGTATGATGCGGTTTCACAATTTTTAAGTTGCTAGTGTATTTTTTATTTTTTAAGTTAATGAAAAATATGTTTTTATTTTGTTTTTGCTGAGTGGTTGGTAGGTGAAGACGCTTGCGCCCAATGAGCTTAAATGGTACTTTGTTGGTATTTTTTATACTGACAGGTATCCCAAATGCAGATAAGTTCACGGTTGTTATGGCTTGGCCTTTTTATGTCTTCGCTCGGTGCGGTTGCGCAAGCGGCGGATTTGCTTCCCCCCACCTTAGATGCCACAGGCAAAGTCAAAGCTGAAGTCGGTACGGTTAATGGTAAAAATGTGCTGCGGTACACGTGGCGCGACAGTTCCGGCAAACCGCGCAGCGCGTCTTTGGTTTGCCATGATGCGGCGGGTACCAATTGCGGTGGTTATGCTTGGCAATTTACTTATCAGGCTGCCGATGGTACGGCGGTGCAGGTCAACGCGTCTGCCAAATCGGATGGTGGTTTTGGTTACTTTGTTTCGCACGAGCTGTACCGCCAATTTTCTAATGGCACAAGCAGCTCGATTGCCAAAAAGCACGGTCAAGATGATTCGCCGTTAAGCAAAACCTTTACAGGTGTTGGGACGGCCGTTTCTGCGGATACTATAAAGGCGGTGCATCAATATACGCTCAATTATCCGCATTGGGGAACGCTGACGCCGATGGCGAATGACGCGGTTGTGCCTGTCACCCTTGCCACCCATAAGAAATATGATATTCCTGTCAAAATGACATGGACGTTCACCAATGGTGTCGATTATCCGCTTTGGAATGTGGAATATGACTTTTCTGCCGTCCCCGTCAACACGGTTTATGCCGATGTCCGCGGCCCCTATGGGCAAATGGATTTTGACAATGGCGCCATTGGCAATGTAACCGGTGTGGAATGGGGTGATAAATATCTGTTTGCCGCCCAACCGGTAGGGGGTGGTGTCACGACCAATTCACCTTGGCAATGGGATGTGCCGAATACTGGTTCGCGTTATAACCTGCTGGTGGCGGGCGCTTATGAAATGGGTTTAGTTGAAAACAAAGCTTATAAAAACAGCATTTTGGGTAGTAGCTGGTCAGATAGCCGAGGCAAGAATTCCACGCAGGGCTTGGGTTGCGCACCTACCTTAATGCCCTGTGATTGGGAATGGGCTTACCAGTCGATCCAGTACGGCTTAACCACCAGCCCAACGTTTGATAAAAAACTCGCTTGGGGTTCGGCGGGGTTTGTCGGCAGCGATTTGACCACGGTTTTTGTCAACAACACCGACAGCGAACCCTTCTTGGGCTACCCCAAAATGGCTTACGGCGTTTGGATCACCTTCGACAAATCGTCCGGTGCAAAAACCCGCAACTTGGCCTCGTCGAACGGGCAGGCCGTTGTCATCCCTTCACCTAAAGTGGTTTATTCGTTGGATAACGGTCATGTTTATATGACCGGAACGGCAACTAACGGCACGATCATTAATGTCACCAACAAAATCAATGGCTTGGCAACCCAGGCGGGCAATGATGACCGCATTAACGTGTCATTTAACGGCGCGTGGCTGGTTTTTAATTCTGAACGCTTTGATCCTGATTGTGCTGGTTTGGCCTGTTTGGTTGTCATGCCCAGCAACTTGAGCAGCGCCCGTATTATCCGCCAAGCCAATGGCTTGGTTGCCAGGGCGGCGGATGAAAAAAGCACCATTAACTCAACCGGAAAGATTGTCGTTTTCCCACAAGCGGGCGGTCCCCATGCTTTGGATTTATGGTTGGTTAAGCTAGGGGCTGACAATACTTGGGGTGATCCGGTTCTGTTGACTGGCAATTCCCCTTACCAATACCACCGGATGCCGGTCTACTCTTCAAAAGGCGATAAAGTCATTTTTGAATGCGGCAATGGCGGACGCAGCAATGTTGGCTTGTGTGAAGTCAGCAACAGCGGCAAAGACTTCCATACTGTCTTGCAAGTAGCCGGCGTTAACTTGCTGCATCCGGACTACGGGCTTAACGATGGCATCATTTTTACCGTTGCCACCGAAACTGACCGGCAGTTGGCGGTATTGAATGCCGGTACAACAGTGCCCGTTTTGGTTAATGGCAATACCCATTTTAACCACTCGCCTTGTGTGCTGCCGAAAGGCCAAGTGATTTCCTTGTGGCAAGATTCCGCCAGCAATCCCACCCGAGGCAATGAAATCCGGCAAATTTCAGCCAATGGTGCCACCGTTAAAATGCTGCAAACCGGCATTGATGTTTGGGATGTCGGCATAGGCTGCGGTCAATAGGCCTTACCGCCAGCTTGGCCTTTTCAGCCAAGCTGGCGGTTACTCATGCCGCAACGCCTCAATCGGATTTAACCGCGCCGCTTTACGCGCGGGCATGTAGCCAAACACCACGCCAACCGTTGCCGAAAAGATAAACGCACTGAGGATCACCAGTGGGCTAAAGGTGAGCGGAATCTGCAAAACACTCGCCAAAACACCCGCAATGGCGACCGCCAAAACAATACCAATCAGCCCGCCTGTGGCAGACAACACCACCGCTTCCACCAAAAATTGTGCCAGAATTTCCCGCTCCAACGCGCCAATCGCCAAGCGTATGCCGATTTCGCGGGTGCGTTCGGTCACCGACACCAGCATGATGTTCATAATGCCGACCCCGCCGACCAACAAGCTGATGCCTGCCACCGCACTCAGCAAGCTGGTCATCAATTGCGTGGTGCCGGATAAGATTCCCGCAATTTCCTTCATATCGACAACATTAAAATCATCTTCATCAGCAGCGGACAAATGCCGTTGGCGACGCAGCACTTGCTGGATGCTTTGTTTGACTTCGTTGGTGGTCACGCCGTCTTTGGCGGAGACTTGAATCATCGCCACGTCATCGTTGCCAGCAATGCGCCGCTGGAAAGTACGTAGTGGCAAAACCACCACGTCGTCCTGATCGCTGCCCATGCTCGACTGGCCTTTGGCTTTCAACAAACCAATCACTTCGCAGGACAGTTTTTGCAAGCGCATCCGTGCGCCAATCGGGTTGCTAGTGCCGAACAATTTGCCGCGCAAGGTTTCGCCAATGACGCAGACCATTGCGCCCGAACGCACTTCACTGACGGTAAAAACCCGTCCGGCAGCTAATTGGCGATTGTTGACGGAAAAATAGCGCTCGCTGCTGCCCGTAATATTGGTTTGCCAATTTTGGTTGGCAAAAATGGCTGTGACGTTGCTTGAGGCTTGCGGGGCAACGGCGACTAAGCTGGTCACTTCACGGGCAATGGCTTCGGCATCCGCCAGTTTGAATTTGGGCGCAGTCGAGGATTGCATCGGCCCCATGCTTTTGCCCGTGCTTATCATCAACAAATTACTGCCCAAGCTGGCGATTTGTTCGGTGACATGGCGGGTAGTGCCGCTGCCCAATGTCATCAGCACAATCACCGCCGCCACGCCGATGATGATGCCGAGCATGGTCAGCACCGAGCGCAGCAGATTGCGCTGCATTTCCCGAATGGCGATGGGTAGGGCGCTGGTGAGTAGGTTGATTATCATGGTTTAGTGTTGATTAATGGGGATGTAGGATGGGCTGACGTAAGGAAGCCCATCAATTTTGCGTTACCCGATGATGGGCTTCCTAGCGTCAGCCCATCCTACTTTGGCAATATTAAGGCGTACTCGCCTGATCCGCCGTGGCTTTCGCGGCGGGGCAAGTTTTCTGTAATTCCACAATGCGTGCGTCAATCTTGTCGCCCAAATCACCGGATATGATGTCCCAGCGGTTGCCGTAGTCACTTAATAGCAAACCAGCGACAATGCCGGGCGGCGATATGGATTTAAACACCAGGCCGACTCGGTTTAAGGTGGTCGGCTTGGCCTCTTGCAATGCGGCAATGTCGCTAGGGACGCGTTCGCAACACGCTACCGGCTGTACTAACAAGGATTCGGTGCTTGCACTGATGGAGGGGTTGGTCATTTCCGCGCAACCGACTAAAGTGGCGGCGATCATTAAGATAATTATTTTATTGAGCATGGCTTTATCCAATGTTGATGAGGGAGTTGTGGCCTAAAAAACGGGCTTTTCTACGCCACAGCGATTGGTTATTCCGGTGTTTTTTTAGCGTTCGCCAGCCAGCCATCGAGCTGCAAAAGTTGCTGGTCGGACAGCAAGCTTTTCAACGATGCACGGGCTTCATCGGTGAGTGTATTGGGGCCGACACGGTGTTTAATAAATTGGTTTTTAAACACATTTTCAAACTGTTCGGTTTGGCTGTCGGTCAATTTCAGGTCTTTTGCCATTTGTTCGACCTGTTGTTTTACTTCAAAAGGGTTTATCGAAGGGCTGTCGCCTTCAGGCGTTTGGGCAATGGCATTGCCCATCATCAGGCTGCATAAAATAAGGAAAAACAATTTTTTCATGTTGATGCTCCAAGGTTAATGCGAGGTTTAGGGAGGAATCCAAAACCTGTTTTGGATTCCGGGTTTATCTAACAAAAATCTAATATTTCAATGAGATACATCACGCTCAATCAAACCATCACGAAATTGCACAATGCGCTGGGCATAGGCCGCCATGTCAGGTTCATGAGTGACCATCACCACGGTGATGCCACGCTCGCGGTTAAGCTGCACCAACAAGTCCATGATTTCTTCGCTACGCTGCGAATCGAGATTCCCGGTCGGCTCGTCCGCCAACAGCAACAGCGGTTCGGTGACGATGGCGCGGGCGATTGCTACCCGCTGTTGTTGTCCGCCGGACAGCTCGTTGGATTTATGCGTTTCCCAGCCGCTTAAACCCACGGTCGCCAAGGCTTGACGGGCGAGGTCGCGGCGGGTGCTGTTATCGACACCGCGATACAGCAAAGGCAGTTCGACATTTTCCAAGGCCGAGGTACGGTTCAGCAGGTTAAAGCCTTGGAAGACAAAGCCCAGAAAATGCCGCCGTAACAGCGTGCGTTGGTTGCGCGACAAGTTACCGACATTGACATCACGGAACCAGTAATGCCCGTCGCTGGGCTGATCCATGCAGCCGAGAATATTCATGCACGTGCTTTTGCCCGACCCGCTCGGCCCCATCACCGCAACAAACTCGCCTTGGTTGATGTTTAAGCTGATGCCGCGCAAGGCAAACATTTGCGCTTCGCCCATACCGTACACTTTGGTAATGGCTTGCAGTTTCAGTAAGGTGTCGTTGTTGTTGCTCATTGCGCGGACTCCTGTGCGAATACCAGTTCGCTGCCAACCGCCAGATCGCCGCCGATAATTTCAGTGACCAAGCCATTGCTTGCGCCTTTGGTGATGGTCATGGCTTGCAGTTTGCCATCTTGGATGCGCCAAACGGGTTGGCTGGGGCTGTTGGTCGCCGGATGGGTAGTCGTATTTGCAGGTTTGGGCGGATGCGGCAAGATGCTGTCGATAAAACTACCGTGTTTTTCCGAAGCCTCAGGCGGCGGCATGAAGTTCAACACGCTGTTGTCAACCAAACGCACGGCGTGGCGTTGGTTAACGGTGATGGTGGCGGTCGCTGTCATGCCGGGGCGTAACGCCAATTCGGCATTGTCGACCCGCAACACGGTTTTGTAAGTCACTACGCCATCAACGGTTTCCGAGCCAAAGCGCACTTGAGTGATTTGCGCGGGAAAATGGCGGTCAGGATAGGCATCGACGGTAAAGCTGGCCTGTTGTCCGGCTTGCACCTGCCCCACATCGGCTTCATCAACATCAACTTGCAATTCCATCTGCGTTAAATCTTCCGCCAAGGTGAACAGCACCGGTGCTGTAAATTGTGCGGCAACGGTTTGTCCGGGCTCAACCGAACGCTTCAGCACCACGCCGTTGATGGGCGACTTGACCGTGGCTTTGCCTAAATCGGTGCGGTTGACCGCCAGTGTTGCCTTTGCCTGTTCGGCAGACGCTTGCGCGGCGGCGGCATCGGCTTTGGCACGCGCCAATGCGGCGGTCGCGGTAGTTAAATCGTATTGCGACGGCACTTTACCGCCACTGAGTTCCTTAACGTGCAGCAGCCGCGCCATTTGCGCCTCGGCTTCCAAAACCGTAGCCTGAGTTTGTTGGATTTTTGCCTGTGCCGACGCCAAGGCAGCCTGCGCTTGCGAGGCTTGTGCCGCCAAGCGTGTGGTGTCCAGTTTTGCCAAGACTTGTCCGGTCTTGACCACGTCGTTATAGCTGGCGGCGACGCTTTCAACTGTGCCGGACACCTCAATGCCGACTTCGACTTCTTTCAGCGGCGCCAGCGTTCCCGTGGCGCTGACGGTGACCGCCAAATCGCCCAGTGTTACAGGTTTGGTTAAGTAATGGACGCGCGGATCGGATTTGCCAGACAGCGCCAACCCAACGCCACCGCACAACAGCAAGCCTGCTCCCCACCAAAAATAGCGTTGCCAAGCCGATTTTGCGGGCTTATTCAATTCCAAAACATCAGGATTAAACGTGGTGGAAGGTTTAGCCATGTGCTTGCTCCGTTTGCCAGCCGCCACCTAAGGCTTTGTAAAGTCGGACGACATTGGCGGCAATTTCCGCTTCGCTGGTCGCCAATTGGGTTTGTGCGCTCAGCAAAGACCGCTGGCTGTCCAACACGCGTTGAAAATCAACCGTGCCGCTTTGGTATTGCTCATTCGCCAAGGCCATGGCGCTGATGCCCGCTTGTACCGACGCTTGCAAAGCCGTGCGGCGTTGCTGTTCTTGCGTGTACGCGGTCAGGGCGTTTTCAACATCGCGCAAGGCCGTCAACACCGTGGCTTGATACGCGCCTAAGGCTTGCTCCTGCAAAGCGGTTTGGATGGCGACATTGCTGCGGATGCGACCGGAATCGAACAACACCCACGCCGAACTGGCAGCCATTTGAAACGTTTTCGCGCTGGCGGTGTACAAATTGCTGGTCAGCAACGATTCCACACCAATCGAACCGGACAAATTAAAACTGGGATAACGCGCCGCTTCAGCAACGCCGATTTGTGCGGTTTGCGCCGCCAATTTGCGTTCGCTGCGGCGTATATCGGGGCGTTGCCGCAACACGTCGGCGGGGATGCCCGTCATGATTTGCGCGGTGGCGACCGGAATGGCGGCGGATTTGTCGAGCAGGGTTTGCAAGGCCGCTGGCGGTTTTCCTAACAAAGCCGCCAGCCGATGTTTGGCCTGTTCGAGCGAGCTGCGTAAGCTGGGCAAGCTGGCGCGGGTGTTTTCCAAGGTCAGTTTGGCTTGCACCAAATCCAAACCACTGACTAATCCCGCTTGTTCACGCCAATAGGTGATGTCGAAGGTTTCTTGCTGTGCCGCCAAATTGGCTTCGGTGATCGCCAACCGCTGTTGATAGCCGCGCACATCGACATAATTCAACGCCACTTCCGCACACAGGCTGACCAGCACATCGCGCAAGTCTTCTTCAGACGCTTGCAAGCTGGCGGCAGAGGATTCCAACGAGCGCCGCTGTTTGCCAAAAATATCTAACTCCCAACTGGCATCTAAGGTATTGCTGTACAAGTCGTTGGTTAAATCAAAGCCGGGGACGTTTATATTATTTGCAGCTTCGCTGCTGCCACTTTGGCTGGCAGACGCATTGATGGACGACGTGGGCAGCAAATTGGCAACCGCTAGTTGCCGTCTGGCGCGCGCTTCTCGAATCCGCGCTTCGGCTTGGAACAAATCACGATTACCCGTTTGCGCTTGTTGGATAAGCGACGTCAGGATCGGATCATTAAAGGTTTGCCACCAATGCTTAAGCGCAACTGGCTTTGCGGTTGCGGTATTGGCAACAGGTGTTTGCCATTGTGCGGGCGTGGCGGTGGTGGGTTTTTGATAATCCGGCCCGACCATACAGGCCGACAAACAAACCGCGCTGAATAGCAACGGGGGGATAAGTGATGGGTTCATGCGGAAACACCTCTTTATGCAGTTGGGTTTAGTATGCTCAAGTGCTGTGTAAAGAGGGGTTGGAGCAAGGTAAAGATAGGTAAAGCTGGGTGAGGGTTTATGGTGGAGGGAAATGGATTTTGGTTTTATTGGCGTAAAGAATCGGGTGCATGCAATTAAATAGGAGTGAAAAATCATGATTTTTCACTCCCAAAATGTCTATGGCATCGACCAACTTAGCCCCGTAATTATTTGTAAATTTAGGTAAAGCCCAGGCTTGTTAACTGGTCAAGCCCCAGTCGCGCCGCTATCATGCCCAATAAGGCAAATTCAGGCTGGAGCTATGAAGAACATTTTAATTATTGATGACGACGTGGAATTGGCGGAGATGTTTAGCGACTATCTCGTGCAAGATGGCTTTGCTGCCAAAGCCATCCACACCGGAGCGGCAGGCTTGGCATTGGCGTTATCAGGTGACTACCACTTAGTGGTTTTGGACATTATGTTGCCGGACATGAGCGGCACGGAGATTCTGGCGAAAATCCGCCGCGAGAATAGCGTTCCCGTTTTGATGTTCACCGCCAGAGGCGATGATGTTGACCGCATTATCGGCTTGGAACTGGGAGCCGATGATTATGTCCCCAAGCCCTGCACGCCGCGCGAGCTGGTGGCGCGGATACGGGCGATTTTGCGCCGCACCGCCGCAGGCCGCAAAAATAACGGTAGCAATATCATTACGGCGGGGGCATTAAAAATCTGGCCCGAGCAACGCAAAGCCCAGTGGTTCGATAAAGCCTTGGATTTGACCAGCACCGAGTTTAATATCTTGGAAACCTTGGCGGACAATGCCGGACGCATCGTCAGCAAAGATGAATTGTCGGAAAAAGCCTTGGGTCGACCGCTGGCGCGTTTTGACCGCAGCATTGATGTCCATGTCAGCAGCATCCGCCAAAAGCTAGGCCAGCAAGCGGATGGGCGTTCTTGTATCCAAACCGTGCGCGGCAAGGGCTATCTATTGATTCGGGGCTGAGCATGGGCAGATTGTATTGGAAATTCTTCTTTGTCTTGTGGCTGACGTTGATGACAACGGTTGTTGTGGTCAGCACCGTCATTGAGCTGGCGCATGGTGGTTTTTTGCAGCCTAATCCGGCAATCTTACCGCCAGATTTTGGACCACCCCCCGATTTCAAACCGCCTTTCGAACACGGCCCGAAGCTGCTGCGCCGCCCAAACCCCTTATTGCCGGTTATTGTCGGCACACTCTCCAGCTTTCTGTTTAGCGCCGTACTGGCCTGGTATTTCGCCAAACCCATCCGCACCTTACAAAACGCTTTTGCGGCGTTGGCGGACGGCAAATTGGACACCCGCATAGCCACGGCAATGGGTGGACGCAATGATGAACTGGCCGATTTAGGCCGCGATTTTGACCACATGGCGGTGCAGCTGGGCGGATTAATCACCGCCCAACAACGCTTGCTGCACGATGTCTCGCATGAATTGCGCTCGCCGTTGGCGCGTATGCAATTGGCGATTGGCCTGGCGCAACAGCAACCCGATAAAATTGCCAATACCTTGGCGCGTATCGAACGCGATTCCCAGCGCATCAGCGATTTGGTGGGCGAATTGCTGGTGTTGTCGCGTTTGGAAGCGGGCGTACTGAAAGAAAGCAAAGATGAAATTGAGCTTGCTGAACTGTTCGCAGACATTGTCAATGACGCCCGTTTTGAAGCGGAACGTAAGCACGTCTGCATTAATTACCTCGGTATCGACAATTTGTCGGTGCAAGGCTACGGCGAATTGCTGCACCGCGCGGTCGAAAATGTCTTGCGCAATGCCGTGCAGCATTGCAAAGCCGGCGGCGAAGTCACCTTAAACGCCAGTTTTGACAGGGCAGCCGCACGGCTTTCAATCCATATCGACGATGATGGCCCTGGCGTTGATGAAGCACATTTGGCCTTGATCTTCCAAGCCTTTTTCCGCAACCCGCAACAAGCCAAAAGTGACAGTATCGGCTTGGGCTTAACTATCGCCCACAGCGCCATCACCGCCCATGGCGGACAAATCCGCGCCCATAACCGACTTGAAGGCGGTTTGCATGTGGTTATTGAGATACCTTTTGCTAGCCATGAAAATGGGGCTTAGGGATTTGGGTAGTACTGAACAAATTGTTCTGTTTAGCATTGATGCGCTTTGTGCATCAATAGCTTATGTGTGTGGGGCAATATGTAGAGTTTAATAGCGGAGCGTATTACGCCATTTTTGATACGCCAATAGGATGTGGTTTGCGAATTTTTGTTGAAGAATCATGCGGCGCAATGCCCGTTGGTTATTGCGCCCTACGGATTACATCTTACCGCGTTTGTTGCCGAGAGTTACTTTGTTTCAAGTTTGAAAATGACATTTACTTTTTTTCCGATTTTGATAGTACTAGGAATAAAAGTTATCTCGCCTGAATTTGTTGTCATCATCGACTTTTTGAACATACTATCGATTATCTCGCGAGTATTGTTCATACCAAATTGATCTTCCAATTCATTAAAACCTCGGTCTGATATAGCAAATACTGAACCCAGTTTTGTTCCAATACCATTAGCCATATTTTCGGCTTGCAGTTTTGCGTTAAGGCAAGCATCTGCAATCAGCGTTGTTTCAAGCTCTTTGCGCTGGGATACATCGAATTGGACGTTGATATTAGATACATTTCTGTATTTTAATAATTTTTCTATCAATGAGCTGTATCGAGAAAGCCCATGAAGTTTGATTGAAAAACTTTGTTTAACTTCGTAACCCAATATTTTTAATTCTACATAATCTTTTTCTTGGCGAACTGCTTTCTTGTCAATTTCATATGTTTCAATATCTTTTGTTGAAATCTCCAGATTTTTGAATAAATCTAACAGTTCAGTACTTCTTTTTTTCACTGTCTCGAGAGATTTTTCCGGATTCTCATCAAAAGCTTCAACATCAAAAGTGATTATCGCCAGATCAGGTGGGACTTCTTTTGTAGCCAATCCTACCGAGAATAAGAAAGGAAAATCTGGTAATTGCGCCGCCATCGCCATCGTCGCTGGTAATAGAATTAAAATGATCGCAATAATATTTTTTTTCATGTTACCCATCTTTGTTTAATTGGTATTGAATGAAGGGTATTAGCAGGAAATAATCTAGCTAAACCAGCCAGTAGTGTAGATTTGGGAGGAACAAACCCCAACGCAAAAGGGGAGGGTTAGTTGTTGGGGTTCACACGTTCACCCCCATAGGCATCAACTTAAGGAAATTTAGACGAACATCTCTTATTTCACGCATGATAGGCCAAACAACTATCACAAGGAATCGGGGCATGGACATTTTTTCAAGCGTAGTGCTGTAGGTTGGGGTGAGGAACGAACCCCAACGCAAAAGGATGTGTTTCAGTTGTTGGGGACACAAGTTCACCCTAACCTACGAGCTAAAGTTGAGCGTGAAAACCAATGCTGCGAGCATCTTTTTCCTCTGCAAAACCATCAAATACTCGCTCAGGGAAAACGGCAACAGAAACTAAAGAACGCCAAGGGATAAGAATATGGGTATTGTGCTGACTTTTTATATTAGTTTTAGCATTTATGGTTTCCCATTTTTCATTGGCAACCCAGCAGCCCAAACTATCAACGGCTACAAGCAGTCCGTAAATACCCCTTGCTGTTTCGTGAGTTTGTAACAATGATAAACAATCTTTGACGAAATCAGGCTCGACACGAAAAAGAACTACTTTGTTAATGTAATTTATGAGATATGTTTCCATGATTAGTATGCCCAGCGTAAAGTAGACCCCCTAATTGACTTAAAACAGTGAGTCATTGGTTTGTCTAACGTAATTAAAAATAAAAACCTATTAAATCAATAAATTTAAACAATTTAGCCTTTCCTAAAAAACTCAAATCATCTGTTTATGGGTTTTGTAGGTTTTTATCACAAAACCAGCCAATTAAATGTGAAATATTACCTTTTCGGTTTTTTGATATTTCAAAGCACGCCATTCGAATTCCCACTAAATCCACGACCAGCTTGCACAGCTATCCCGCCTTGGAGGCTGATGCGTTTTAAGGATTCGTCGGATAACTTAAGCTTATCTATGATGTAATGGCGGTAGCTTTTTGCTGCACACGGTTTTTTATTGTGCCTGTCCGCCGATATTGGCGTTTGCAAACGTTAAGGGGTTGTTATGGAAGCCAGTTTTTGGCATCAAAAATGGGCGCGTGGCGAGATTGCTTTTCATCAAAGCGAAGCAAATCCGTTGTTGGTGGCGCATTTTCAACAATTGAAACTACCGCAAGGTCGCCGTGTGTTCTTGCCTTTATGTGGCAAAACGCGCGATTTTGCCTGGTTGCTTGCCAACGGTTACCGTGTGGCGGGCGTGGAGTTGAGTGACATTGCCATTAAGGAGTTGTTTGACGGGCTTGGCTTAACGCCGACAATTTCTCCGCTTGGAAAATTGACCCGCTATAGCGCCGATGCTATCGACATTTTTGTCGGTGATATTTTTGAACTGTCCGCGGACGTGCTGGGTGAAGTCAGCGCAATCTACGACCGCGCCGCGCTGGTGGCTTTGCCGGTCGGGATGCGCAAGCTCTATACGGCGCATCTGATGGCGATCAGCCAGTGTGCGCCGCAGCTGCTGGTGACTTATGAATACGACCAACAGCAACTGGAAGGGCCGCCGTTTTCCATTAGCGACAACGAGGTGGCAGAACATTATGCCGCCACTTACTTACTGGAAGCGCTTGAGCGGATGGCGGTGGTGGGTGGTTTAAGGGAGATCGCCGCTAAGGAAACGGTTTGGTTGCTACAAAGCGCTAACACCTAAGCAGCCGCCCGTCCGTCTGTGCCGAAATATCCTGCTGGGTATTCCGGTCTTTCATCACCCCAAAACAAACATAAACGCCCCAGCCATCAAGCCCATTTGTATCAACATCAATTTGATCCGGTCTATCCAGTTCGCCCGTCCCCAAAAGCCGGTGGCGACTATTTTCAAACGCAAATAATGCACGTAGAAACGGTCTTGTTGCCGTTGCCAAAACGACGGCATGGCTTTCCATAAGCGGTAAATAACGAATAAACCGATCGTCCAGCTGCCGTAAAAGACAATCAATTGGCTTTGGAATTTGTTCAAGTGGAAGACGTGGTGCAAGAATTCTTCTATCACGAAGGCGATGCTTTCGTAGACGATGTGCAAGACTTCCATGATGTGATGGAAGAAT
Organism: Methylosoma difficile; assembly: GCF_054657615.1. Classification (NCBI taxonomy): domain Bacteria; kingdom Pseudomonadati; phylum Pseudomonadota; class Gammaproteobacteria; order Methylococcales; family Methylococcaceae; genus Methylosoma; species Methylosoma difficile. Next base: position 1,040,851 of record NZ_BAAHYJ010000001.1, read on the forward strand.
TCGATGGGGGCGTGGATGATGTAAACCATTAAGGCTACGATTGCCACGGTTTTGCAGATGAAGATTGGTGTTGCCCAACTGGGCCATGCTGCTTTCATAAAACCTCCGCCTGTTTAAGGGGGTTGATGGATGTTTATTGCTAATGCCGCTTGGTAATCGGCGTGGGCTTTAAATAACGTGTTGGTTGCTTCGGCTGCCATTAAGGCGGCGTCGCCGTGGGCGATTTCGCGCAGGTTGACGAACAACACCGTGCTTTCGCCTAATTCAAAGCGTTCGCGTTCGCCTTGTTCCAATTGCTGCGCCGCTTGTTGCTGTTGTCCACTAAGGGCGACACGCTGACGGGCGGCGGTCAGTGCGGAAAACACGTCTTGCACGTCGGCGGCAATGCGGTTTTCGGCGAGTTGCCGTTCCCATTTCAGGCGTTGCAGGTTGGCGCTGGCGACTTGGGCGCGGCCTGATGCAACCCGCCGTTGCAAGGGAATATCCACATTCAAGCCCACATATAGCTCGTCGCGGTTGAGCGAAGTTTTGCCCGCGCCCATGTCTTGTGCGCCCATCACCGACAAATCCACGCCCGGTGCGCGTTGGTTTTGTTGGAAATCCAGCTCGGTTTGGGTTTGCTGGCTTTGCACACCTAAACGTTGCAGTTCGGGGCGATGCGCTTGCGCGGTTTGCAAGGCTTGCTCAAAATCCAACAGCTTTTGCGGCTCGTTAACCGGAAAGCCGGACGGCAATTGTTCGGCCTTAGGCATTCGCGGTTCGCCATCGCCACCCCGCCAATACAGCGACAATTGGATCGCGCTTTGTTCCAAGATGCGTTGCGCGGCGACTTTACGCTCGCGGCGTTCGAGGATGGCGCGTTGGTTGTCGAGCGCTTCAAATTCAGGGATGTCGCCCGCTGCTACCCGTTGGCGTATGCCTGAATCGCGTTGTTCGGCGATTTGCAACAAGCGTTCGGCAGTTTGCAGGCGTTGCCCTGCCAAAACCCAATCCCAGTAGCGGTGCGTGGCGATGCGGCGCACTTCCAACAAGGCTTGGTCGTAATCGTGATCGGCAATCAATTGCGCCAATTCGGCTTGTTGCAAACTGGCGCGGCGGCGGTCGATGTCGCGGTTGCGCCAGAGTGGAATGTTGACACCGACGCGCCATTCGCCATCATTCGCCGTCAAACTTTTGCCTTCGTAAATCGGGTAATCGCCCGTACCGCGCCGCCAACCGCCGAAGAAAGTCGCACCCGCTAAAGCCGTGGGTTGTTCAAAGCTGACATCGTGGTTTTGGTTTTCGTAAATGCCCGCAACGGAAAAGTTGTTGCGGATTTTCATTTGCGTATCAAAACCGCCTTCTGCCGCTTGGGTTTCACCTTCGGCAACGGCTTTGCGCTGCTCGGTCGCCAGCAAGCTGGGGAACGCTTGCAAGGCGGCGTTGACGACTTCGTCCAAAGCCAAGGCGGGTGCAGCATGGATGGTGGGCGATAAGGCCAAGATGATGATAAATATGGCGGTTGTTTTCATTTTGTTTTGTTAAATCAATCGTAGGGTACGCTGTGCGTACCTTTACATTTATCGTTCCACGCTCTGCGTGGTAACGCATCCTGCAACGCTCTTGCGTTGCGTAAGGTGACGCTGGAGTGTCACGGGCAGCATTCCCACGCAGAGCGTCACTGTCATTAAGTTAAGGAAAAAATTATATGAACCAGAGACTTAAACCGTTCGTGCTGAGCTTGTCGAAGCATGAATGGTTTAAGTCTTTGCTTACGGATTTTTCCGTTCATCCTTCGACAAGCTCAGGACGAACGGAAAAATCCGTGAGCAAAATAGGATGTGCTGAGGAACGAAGCGCATCTGTCGAGTTTTTACGCGATTGATGCGCCTCCTATCGTCGGCACATCCTATAGTTATCCTATTGAAAAACAATAATAAATCCTTAACTTAAATGGCAGTGACGCAGAGTGTGGGAACGATGTATTGGTGGGCAAAAAAGCCTGCCCACCCTACTTTTTGTCTTCTTTATCGCTGCTGTAATCGCTGGTTTTGCTGTCTTTACCTTGTTGCATCAGCGTCGGTTCGGGCAAGACCAATTGCGGGAAGCCGTTGAATACCCGCCATAATTCGTAGCCTAAGGTGACCTGTCCTAACAATACCCAGCCGTTGGTGCGAACGCCTTGGCGCAAGAAACGGGCTTCGGGCCAGGGGATGTCGTTGGGTTCGGGGACGATGACGATGCGGAAATGGCCTTTGCCATCATCCGTGGCATCAATCAAAGCCACTTTGCCACCGAACGAACCTGCCGAAAATTCTGGCCAGCCGCCAAACTGGATTGCCGGATAGCCTTCAAACTGCAAGCGCGTGTGGGTTTCGGTGACGATTAACGGCAAGTCGTTGCCGTCTACCCATAATTCCACGGCGCGTTCGTCGGTGTCTGGCACTAAAATCGCCAAGGGCTGGCCCGGTTTGACCATTTCTGCGCCGGGGTTGGCGAGCAAACGCAATACCGAACCATCACGCGGGGCGATGACGGTTTGGGTTTGCTGGCGCGCCAAACGGGTTTGCAATTTCAGCACTTCGCCACGCACGCTGTTTTGGTCTTCAATGGCTTTTTGCAAATCGGCACGGGTCTTTTCGATGCTGCCGATGGTGTCGGCAGCCAACTTTTGCCGATCGGCGTTGATGGCATCGACTTCGCTGCTAGCCGCTGACAAAGTCGCTTGGGCGCGTTCGGCATCGGCATTGCGTTGCGCGGCATCCAATTGCGCCAATTCCCAGGTGCGTTTGGAGGCTAAGCCTTTACCTTGCAAATGTTGTTGCCGTGCTAAGTTCAATTGCGCGGTTTGCTGGGCGGCGCTGGCGGCATTTACGGCTTGCGCGGCGGCGTTGCGGCGTTGTTTTGCCATGGCGATGCGCGAGTCGGCGGCGGACAAGGCTTGCGGTCTGGCTTGTTCTGCCATTTGCAATTGCTGGCGGAAAGTTTCCACGCGGCTGTCGGTGGCGGTTTGCTTGGCTTGGTAGCTTTGCAATTCGCTGCTGACCCGCTGCAAAAATAACGGGTCGTTATCGACCAATTCCGCCAATACGTCGCCTTTTTTAACTTTTGCGCCTTCTTTAACCCGCCAATTGGCAATCCGGCCTTCCACTTGGGCGCTGATGATTTGCTGGCGTTCGGCGGGCGCATAAGCGACCACACGACCAACCCCGCGCACGTTTTGCTGCCACGGGGTAAACGCCAAGGCCACCATCAGCACCACAAACATCACCGCCAACCAGCGGGCGATGCGGTGCGCGATTTCCGAGGTGGCGGCTTGGGCTAAGGTTTTTAACTGTTCTGGTTCGTGGTTTTGGTTCATGATTTTCTCGTTCACAAGCTATGGCTTGGGAATGCGGGTTAGGAAGCTCCGGCTTCCTTTGTTCTCGAAGCTAGAGCTTCGGAAACGTGGGTTACCAAGCCAGAGCTTGGTAACCAGCTAATGGGCGTAGGATGGGCTGAGGCTACGAAGCCCATCGATTTACACGCACCGTGATGGGCTTCCTGTCATCAGCCCATCCTACGGAGTTCGCCATCGACTATCTGCATTTGCTGTGTGCAACGCGCGATCACTTGTGGGTTTTGGCTGGTTACCAGCAATGTCCAGCTTGGTTTGTTAACGAACAAGCTATCTAAAACCAAAGGCAAGGCACGGTTATCCAGTTTATCTAATACACCATCCAGCAATAACAAGCGCGGTTGCTGTACCAATGCCCGTGCCAAGGTCAGGCGCAAGGCTTGTTCGGGTGACAGCGGTGCGCCGTTGCTGGCGAGTTCGGTTTGTAAGCCTTCGGGCAAATTCAACACGGTTTGCAGCAAGCCGACTTGCGACAAAGTTTGGCGAATTGCCGCCAGTTCGATTTCTCGCCCGATTGCCACATTGTCGATGACCGATGCGGGCAAGATTTCCGCATCGCGCACGAAGGCAATGGTGTCGCGCAATTGCCGCAAATTCAGGTCGCGCAAATCTTGTCCGTTGATGTTCACATAACCTGCGCTGGGTGAGCGTAGGCCGAACAAGACTTCCAATAAGGTGCCGCGATCTGCGCCTTCGCTGATGGCGAGGCTGTCGCCTGCGGGCAACGATAAGTCAATACGCCGCAAGCTGTCGGTATAGGCGCTATCCGGCAAGGCCAGGCCGACTACGTCAACGTGATAGGCATTGGCACTTGGGTTTGGCGCGGCGCCGAGCTGTGCTTCTTGCGGCAAATCCACCACATGGGCGATTTTGTCCAAGCTGGTCAGCAGTTCGTAATAATTGTCCAAAGTTTTGCCTAAGCGGGTCAGGCCGTAAATCATCGCGCCGACCACCAGCTCGGCGGCAATCAATTGCCCTAAGCTGAGTTGGTGTTCAATCACCATCCAACCGCCCATGCCCAACAATAAGGTGTTCGCCAAGGTGTGCAACACCAACGCGCCGGTGTTTTGCCGCGCCAAAACCCGAAAGTGCTGGTTGCTGGCGTTTAAATAGCTTTCGGCAATACGTTCACTTTGTGCATGGATATAGGCATCATCGCTTGCTGATTTGCCCAGCACCGCATGGGCGGCAATGCTTTCCAGCCAAGCCAAGGCGGCGTATTTGGCTTTAGATTGTTCGATGGCGGTCGTTAAGCCGTTGCGACCCATGACGAACAAAATCACCGCGAGGGCGGTAATCAAAAATAAGTCAAACGCCAGTAACAACGGATGATAAAACGCCAGCAAAATCATGCCAATTAAGGTTTGCAGCACATAACCCAAGGTTTCTAGCAGCAATACCGACGCGGTTTTTTGCAGGGTGACCACATCCAAAAAACGGTTCGTCAATTCGGGCAAGTCATGGTGGTCGCGGCTGTTAAAGGCGGCTTGCCGCAAACGCGCTGCCACGTTGCCAAACACGCGCACAAACAGGCGGCGTTGCAGCATATCGACCACATAAAATTGCAAGCCAACCAGCATGTTGCTGAAGCCAGCCAACACCAGCAATACCAGCGTCAACACCAGTAACGGTTGTAGTAAAGTGCCAAAAGCAATGGTGTTGACCAGCGATTGCACGGCAACCGGAGTTGCCAGCGACATCACGCCGATGCCCAGGCCGTAAGCCAGCAAGGTGGTGATGTCTTCACGTTCTAATTGGATCAGCTGTTTTAAGCGCTGAAAAGGGGCTTGCTCGCTCATGATGCCGGTCTCATAAAAAAACGGGGGTTTGGAAGCAGGTTAGGAGAGCCAGCAGTTTGCCGATAAATAGACAGGGAAGAGCCTACATAATGAGGCTAGCGCTGCGTGCTTAAGAAACGGGTTGACGCGTTTTGTAATGAACGGTCTGCGGATGCTTAAGCGATGCCCTTCGTCAATGTCTGGTTTATTCGGGCGCTACCGGTTGCCTGAACTGCTCTAAAACATATTCAATATAATCTTTAACTTTTTTTGACGCTTCGCGCGAAAGGCTGATGTTTTCTGCTTCCATAAAGTCCGAAAAGCCTTCTACTTCTTTTAGTTTCATAAAGTCGGGTGACACAAATCCCATGGCCCATTTCCCATATTTACGCTTGTCAATCAGTTCGTGGTAAAGCTTAAGGGCACCGGTGTGGCGTTTGTCTTCGCTAATGCGTTCAAATAACCAGCCAATGGTTTCGTAATCGCCTTCCAAAACTTGGATAAAGAAGCCATCGCGATACAACAACAGGCCGGTTATCTCACGATCTTTGTTGAAATTTCTGGCGGTATCCAAAATTTCCAGTAAATCCTTGTCGGACATGTCGTAGCAGGCGCTGCTGACGTAAACCAAATGCGCTAATTCCATCATTGTTCCTCATAGGATCTGACCAATAAAAAAATGCGAAAAACAGAAATTACGGATTACATCTCGGGCAATCGGATGGCTCTGCAAACGCTTCTGCAACACTAAATACTTCTTGAAACTGGCAATGTTGGCATAGTGCTACTCGCCCAATAATAGCATTGGTAGGACTACTGCACCATTTGCAGGGTAAGCCAAACCGGACTTCATCGGGCCAAAAACCAAGTCGCTCACAGTTGGGGCAGGCACTTAATAAGCGTTCTGCCAAATTCTCCGCCGCCTGAGCGATACGTTCACGACGCTCCGGGCAATGGTGGGCGCGGAGATCGTAACTGATGGTCATCGGCCACGGTAACGTATTTCCGAACCACTGATACAGTTGTTCATGGATTGCCGACTCACCCACCAATCCTTTGCCGATATGTCCTTGGGCTTTGAGTATAAGCCCCTGGTTTAAAGGCGTTTTGCTGATGAACGCCGCTAGTTCGTCAGCATTTTGGCAGTGTTGTTCCCGTACAGCACACGGTTGGTAAGATCGCCCAACCACGACCCACTGTTCTTCCGTGTTGACACAAGCCAGCAATTCTTCATTGAAAGTCATCAGGCCGAAATACCCCGGACTGAAACTGCCCTCGCTACCCAAGCCGATTGGCATCCCCGTCAGGGAGCAAGCCAATTCCGCTTTTTTCTTTGCACAATCGATAGGGCTTAAGCGACGTTCGATTTCACCACTGAAAGTCCCTAGGGAATCGGTGTCATAGGCATCGGTATGCACGATTGTTACGTTTAACTTTTCCCATAGCACGGGTGCTATGGCTTGTTCTTTGCCGTGTAACGTCAGTAAGGCGAATGTTGTATCCTGAAATCGGTTTACCATGAGTAATCCCCATTCTGTGTGCTTACGCTGCTTTTTTCGCCGTCATTCGCCATTGGCCTTGTGCAAATTGCCAAATACTTTGGTTACTGTCGTCCAGTTGGAACAAAAATAGCCATTGGTTATTGATTAAATCCGCAATTGCCGCGTGTTTTTCGATAATGTTAGCCATGGCTTCCCTAGGTGCGGCGATATAAACGCCAAGCCGTATGGGTTGATGCCGCCAATCTTTGCCATCATGCAGCGATTGCAATGACAAACCGATGCGTAAGTCGCCGCCGTTACCTTCAAAAACCCCGATATTGCCGCCGACAACATTGTGCAATAGCTTGTTTCCGCTGCCATATTTAAGGTTGTCAGTCACTGAGGCATAGTATTGGAGGTTAATCCAATTGGTGACTACCATCGGCGCGGTCATGATTAGCTCTAGGATTTTAAAATCCTTATCCGTCTGCCATTGGTAATCATGTAAAAAACTCCTGCCTTCAAGGTCAATATTTCTGGTGCGGGTTCTGGGTGCGACGATAAATGCGGCATTATTCGCCAGCCCCCACTCCGGACGTACTTGTCCCCAATTGTGGGACTTTTGGAGATAAAACTTTTCCTGCGTCATCTCGGTTTCCATGCCTGTCCGCAAGCTAGCCAGCCTATTTTCACGCGCCAATTGACTGGCTTTTACTAGCCAATCATGCCATTCGTGCTGGCTATAATCGGCTTGACCGAAGCACGTTATGGCATCGGTGGTGGTGTTATGCAGGCAGGCTATGAAGCGCGTTTGCTGTGGAATATCAATACCTTGTTGGCTTAACGCCTCTCTTACTGACACATCGTTAAGCAGTTGCGCCAACACTTTAACGTTGATTTCACCCGTTTGACCGCCACACGCGCCACAGTCTAAACCTGCGGCTTGTGGATTATTGGCGGAACAACTGCCATGACCCGCAAGCAGAACGGTTTCGGCAAAACTTTCGGTCAGCCCCATAGCTCCCAAGATGCCTGCCACCAACTCGGCTTGCTCGGCAACGCTTAACGGGCTGTCATGACGGCGTAGTTGCCAATCCCCATCATGGCTGATTTGGTTGATGCCGTGTAGCGGGGGTGGCGGAAACAAGCTGTTTTTCAGTAAATCGAATGCTTTCCATAATCCTTTGGCTTCCACCAATCCCAAGCTCGAAGCGCTGGCATCACCGACTTTCTGCCAAAAAACTTGGCCTTTTATTTTATTGACGGCATTGCCAATCGGGGTATTGGTGTTAATCGGTACGGCCCGGATTGACGCGTTTAACAAACCGGGCAATTGCGGCCTGACAAAACCGCTGCCAATTGGCGCATAGTCGATGGGTAAACCAAAAAAGCCCGCAAAACCAAACGTTTGGATGGCGAAATCTTGGGCTTCCAAGGCTCTCCTAAACGGTTCGGAGCGTACATCAATACAAAAGAAAGCTTGCAGCTTGGGCGTTACTTTTTCATTGTCGTTATAGTTCAGCAATTTTTGCTGTAGCGGCATTTGGAAAGACAACTCCAACGCCCGCTGCCAAATCCAGACATGCTGTTGGGCTTGACGCCATTGGTTACGCAATGTTTCAAGATGGCTGAATTGCTTGCAAAATTGCTCTTTCAGCAGCTCGTAAGTTTCCGGATGCTCCGCTTTCGTATGTTGCCAAACGACCCAATCCCACGCCAATCTCACCGCCAGCAATTGTTCAGGAATGGCGTTGCTTTGGGCGTTAAAATTCGCTTGCCAAGTGAGATAAGCCGTCCAAGAAGCCCAGCCGTGAATGTCCAGCAACAGCGCGTAGCAATAATCGGCGAACAGCTCAGGGCTAGTTCCAGCTGGGCAAAGTGCCGCATAGGCGTTTTCAAAAACTTGGTCAGCCGTTTCGGGCAATGCCAAAAACAACCGATGCAAGTGGGTTTCCGCCGTTAATATTTCTACGCCACGATCCTGACGTATCACCGCCAACCAGTTGCTGTAAAAATCATTGTCGGCATCGCCCGTGTTTTGCATCCACTGTGGATATTGGCAATATAGGGCACAAAACTGGCTGATTTGATGCGTTATTTCATCGTGCCAAGCGATTTTATGGCGGTTCTCTGGATGTGCGTCCAACCAATCGCTGACATTGATCCAATGGTCGTTTGGCTGGGATATGTCCAGCTGCGCCAATAACTCCGCATGTCCTGCATCACTGCCAAATTCCGCCGCCGCAGCGGTTAGGTGTTCCGGTTGTATGGTCTGTTGTTGCCACAATCCTTGGTAATAAGCAGGTGGCATCAGACAGTTAATCCGCCCCAAGGCAGCCATATTGGTGGCGACATCCACCATTGGTTGGTGGCGCAATTGCCACCAAGGATTGACCGCAATGGCTTTATCCAAAGGCCAGCTAGGGGCAATACGCTGACAAGCTTGTTTGACTGCTTGCTGCAATTGCTCAGCAAGGGTGTCTTGGCTAATTTCCTGAAACATTTATAAAGCCTCCGTTGGTAAAGAACCCACAGGTGTTTTCGTTCTGGGCAAATGCAGCGGCCAACACTTCAAAGTCATGCTAGTCACCCATTCATCAAGGTATAAGCCTGCGTTTAGCGCGATAAACAGACGGCGTGCCATCGGGTTAGATGGGTGATATTGCAATGTCTGATAAACGCTAAATAAACTAAGAAATAGCAATCCCATCCAAATGTCGGCGGCAAGGTTATAGTTAAAAGGTATATCGGCGACTAAAAATCCGCTGGCGGTTTTAGCGACCGTGTAGCCGCCTAGCAAGAGCAAGGCTTTGATTAAGCCATTGGTCATGAAGCCTTCAGTTGGCTCGTTAAAATAAAAGGCCAATGTTTGGGCAACCGCCATGCCGACCAGCAGCCACGGACTTAATGGGTGGTTTGCCCCGCCAACTAATATGACGATTAAAGTCACTAGAATCACGCTGGTGAAAATTGACATGATCCATGCTTTCAGGCTGGGTAGTTGGATGTCGGTCAGCTCCCTTCTCAGAAAAATATTGACCTCATCGCCAGAATTAAGGAACGCATGGGCTTTGTAAAATGAATGCGCCAATAAATGCAGCAACGCCAGTTGATAAAGCCCCAATGCACATTCTGACAACATTAGCCCCATTTGCGCGGTAGTCGACCAAGCCAACCGGACTTTCACGCTGACTCTAGTCATCATAATGAGTGCCGCTAACACCGTAGAAAGCCCAGCCACCACTAGCACCAACCATTTTGCTGACCCAGACTGGTCGAAAATGGGAGCAAATAAGATCAATAAATAGCCGCCCATGTTGATGACGCCAGCATGTAACAAGCTGGACACCGGTGTAGGCGCTTCCACAACCTGAATCAACCAGCCATGCAAAGGCAATTGCGCGCACTTAATTAACGCCACCATCGCCAACAACACTGCCGCACATTGTTGCTGCCAGCCAAAATACGCGCTTGGGTAGTGAGACAAAATAGCGCTGATGGACAGGCTACCGTGCGCCAAGTAAAGCAGGCCAAACGAGAGGGCAAGTAATAGTTCGGCTACCCTAGCTAAAATAAACTTTTTATGCGCTGCCAAAGCCGCTCTGGGGCGATTGGGATAAAACATCAAAAGCTGGTGCAGGCTTAAACTGATGCCCAACCAAGAAAGCCAAAAGACCAGCAAGTTATCACTGCTTACTGTTACCATCACCGAAAAAACCGTCAGCATTAACCAACGGAGAAAACGTTGGTTATCGGGATCACCGCTGAAGTTTGCTTGGGCATAACGCAGCACGATAAAGGCAATGAACTGGATCAACACCAACACACTCGCTTTCAGCGGTGTGATGTAAAACAACGGCAGCCCCGCGCCTTGGCTTTGCACAAACACAATTCCCAGCCAAGCCAAAATACTTGTCACCAAACCGCCGCCGATTAGCCAACCGGCTATGCGCCACCGCTGCAAAAAGTAACAGCAACTGGCAGAAATCAGCGGTAAACAAATAATGGCAAGCCATAGTGAAGCCAGTAAATGATCGGTAAACATGATTTAAGCCCTTTGGATATTGATCGAGGTATTTTTAGTACCTGCTATTGTTTTGTAATTAAAAAGTAATTTCAGGTGTTATTACTTACCAAGCAATCTTTACTATTCATCTATGCCTTCAATAAGTCTTAGTCCAATGTATTTATGGGTATCTTCTGCGTGCATAAGTAAAAAAGGATGCCTTATTCAGTTGGATACAAGATACGCCGGGGCAAAAAAATAGTAAAATAGAATAAATAAATATCTAATATAGGTTTTTACGATATATGGAACGCATTAATTATCAGCATTTGTATTATTTTTGGACGGTTGCCAAATACGGCAGCATCAGCAAAGCCTGCGAAGTGTTGCATTTGGCGCAACCGACCATCAGTGGTCAGTTAGCGGTGTTGGAGCAAAGTGTCGGCACGCAATTGTTGCGTAAAGAGGGCCGTAAATTGGCTTTGACGGATACCGGACGGACGGTCTTTAACTACGCAGAGGAGATTTTCACGCTAGGCCGCGAACTGACGCAAACCTTGAAAGGCCGCAATAGCGAGCGCGGCTTGCGTCTGCATTTGGGCATTACCGATGCGTTGCCAAAATTGATCGCTTATCGGCTGATTGCACCGTTGCTGCAGCCGCCCGAACCGGTGCAAATCATCTGTTATGAAGATAAAACCGAGCGTTTGTTGTCGGAAATCAATTTGCATACCATCGATATGGTGTTGTCGGATTCACCCGCCACGCCAGCCAGCGGAGCGCGCGTATTCAATCATTTATTGGGTGAGTCGGCAGTAGGGATATTTGCTGCACCCAGCTTGGCAGCGCGTTATCGGCAGGATTTTCCGCGTTCGCTCAATGGCGCGCCGTTTTTGCTGCCCACCACCAATACCGCGTTGCGGCGTTCTTTAAACCAATGGTTTGATGACAATGAGCTCAGCCCGTCGATACAAGCGGAGGTTGAGGACAGCGCATTGCTGAAAACTTTTGGTGCGGCGGGTGTCGGGGTGTTTTTTTCGCCGCTGGCGGTGGCGAATGAAATCAACCGCCAATACGGCACGGAATTATTAGGTAAGACAGAAGGGGTGTTCGAGCGTTTTTATGCCATCACCGCGCAACGGAAGTTAAAGCATCCATCCGTTGCGGCGATTTTGGCAAATGCCCAGCAGGGCTTGTTTGAGGTGTGGGACAGTGAATCTATAGAATGCGTAGGCACTTAAAAGCAAGGCGTTACATTTGTGATTGCAGATAGTTTTGGATGCCGACTTGTGCAATCAACTCAAATTGGGTTTCCAGCCAATCGACATGCTCTTCTTCGTTTTCGAGGATGCGTTCAAAAATTTCGCGGGAAATGTAATCTTTAACAGTTTCACAATAGGCAATCGCTTCACGCAAAAGGGGGATGGCGATTTGTTCCAGTTTTAGGTCGCATTCGAGCATTTCTTGCGGGTTTTCGCCGATCATTAGCTTGTCCAAGCTTTGCAGGTTGGGCAAGCCTTCCAAAAACAAAATGCGCTCGATCAACAAATCGGCGTGCTTCATTTCGTCAATCGATTCGTGATATTCCTTTTCGTTGAGCTTTTTAAAGCCCCAGTTTTTGTACATGCGGGCATGTAAAAAATACTGGTTGATGGCGGTCAATTCGTTGGTTAGTGCTTTATTCAGAAACTCAATAACTTTTGCGTCACCTTTCATAGCGGATACCTATTATGTTTATGCTGCGTTGAAAATGGGCTGATTCACAGCTTGGGGCATTATAGGTGTGTGCGGACGATTTTGGTCAAGCAATTCTTTAACGTGCTTGTTGCATTTGCCACAATCACTGCCAACACCAAAGCATTCAAATAACTGGCGGCGCGTACAGACACCGTTGTTGATGGCGCTGGTGATCTGTTTGTCGGTAACGGCTTTGCAAACACATACATACATTGGTTTTATCTCCGTGCTAAGACTGTTATGCGAATAATAACAATTCTCATTAAAAAGATAAAGCTTAAGATTGCGGGAATGGGATGTGGGATTTGTTGGAGATGTTTTGAATGGCTGGGTAAGTGTTTGTCGTGGTTTAACGGGGAATTAAAGGGCAAATATGGGTTGGTTAAAAATGCTAGATAACCGATATATATTAAAGGTAGAGCGGAGACATTCTGCGCCAATAATGCCCTCGATGCGCTCTGCCGTCCCAAACGATCAGTTGATGGTTGATTTGTTTGTCAGCCAAGATGGTGCTGAGTTCTTGGTTGTTTTGCAAAAAAGGGTCTTCTGCGCCAATGACCAGAACAATGTCCATGGCACGCAAATGTTGCAAATGTTCTTCGTTTTCCAGGTTGGGCAGAAAGTGGCTGGGGGTGTTGAAGTAAATGTCTTCGTTATAAAAGCCGTCGAGCAAGTCACTGAAGTTTTCGACGCTTAGGGTCAGGTCGTAGCGGCCTGAAAACGCAGCCAGTTTTTTGAACAAATGCGGATGCCGAAAGGCAATATTGGCGGCATGGTAAGCGCCTAAGCTAACGCCGTGCGAGATGATGCACTCATGCGGATTTTTTTTGTTCATGAACGGGATGACTTCATCGAGCAGGTATTGTTCATAAGCAATGTGCCGCAATATGCGCCCCGATGGGTGCGCCCAGCCACAGTAAAAACTTTCCGAATAAATGCTGTCGACGCAATAAAGCTGCAAATGCCCCGCCTCTATTTTGTGTTTGATGGCTTGGACGATGCCGAGGTTTTCATATTCGTAAAACCGTCCGTCACGGGTGGGGAACACCAACACTTTTGCACCCGCATGACCAAAAACCAGCAACTCCATATCGCGTTGCAGCTTGTCACTCCACCATTTGTGGTATTCGCGGATCATTAAAAAACTCCTGGCTTGGTGCGTAAAGGGTTATTGCCGGAGAGGGGCAAAAAATTGGTCGAGTTGTTCAAGCAGTATGCTCTCCTGTTGCGCTTGGTTGGGGTAGCCGTAATGGCCTGCATCTAAGACGAACAATTGTTTTTGGTTGGGCAAGGCATTGTAAATGGCAAACTGTCCGGGCGGTGCGACACAGGGGTCAAGCTTGGCACAAGCCAGATGCATGGGCATGGTGATGTGTTTTGCCGCCAGTGCCGCATCAAAATATCGTATCACTTGTAATGTTTGTTTTTTATAGCGTTGGTAATAATTTTGTACGCTGTGCGCGCTGCCTTGCGTGGGCAGCCTTAAGCGTAAGGACTGGTGTCCAAAAGTGGGGACATTGAGATGGCCGCGGGCAATGCGGGTTTCGCATGCCAATGCCAATGCGCCAATGCCGCCTGCAAAACTAATCCCTAAATACCCCAAATGGCCTGCCAGCTGCGGAAACATGACCAGCATGGCGCTGACAGCTGTCCAGACATCTTCGACACAGCCACCTAGAATGTATTGGTCACGCTGGTGGATGTTGTGTAGTACATGCCAGTAAGGTTCCGAAGAAATGCCTTTCTGGCTGCTTAATGCCAAGCCCCGGAAACACGGAAACAAAAGGGCTGAATCTTTAAATGGCAGATGGAAATCGGGTGCGTCGCGCCCGCCATAACCATGTCCAATAATAAAGCCGCGTTTGACAATACCCGATTTAGGTAGCAACAACCATCCTCGGATGGGAAAATTGCCGGTTGAAGTATAGCTGAGATCAAAAATACGCCAATCTGAAAAGCAACGGCCGCTATCTTTGATTTTTGGGCTTGTTTCTTGGCTGATGGCCTGTTGGTATCGTGCTTGCCAATAGGCGTTAAAGTTTTGGGGTTCCCTCGGTGCTGGAATGGCTAATAGCTGTTCCAATGAATAACCGTAAGTGGCGTCAAAGCCGATATGGCAAGCGGTGTTGTTTTTATTATTATCGTCTGGCATGTAGAGTCTCTTGTTGTCCGTGTTTTTGCATGGTAGCCATGTTTAAACTAGGATGACCTTTCGGCTGGTTGTTTAGCGATTCCTGTAAACCAGTCAAACACTTAGGGTATTGTCTACCAAAGCTTTAATGGATTTCAATCTTGGTTTCGGGTCAATAAAGCTCGTGTTGTTTGCGGCAGTGCTTTTATTCGGGGCTTAGGCTTGACATAAATGCCAAACCACGGATTTTGATTGTTTTAATCGAACCCATAAGAGGGCATGAGATGAATATAAGCCAATTATTAATCACCTTGGGCTTGGCTGTTGTTTTACTTGGCATTGTATTGCGGTATGCGCCTTGGTTGGTCACTTGGTTTGGGCATTTGCCGGGCGACATTAATGTCCGTCAGGCACATAGCCAAATCTTCATTCCCATTACTTCAATGGTGCTGGTCAGTTTGTTGGGATCTTTGTTGGCCAATCTGTTTTTTCGAAAATGATGTTTTCAGATACGCTTAAAAGAGCGACGTGAGGAGCATTTATTGACGAAAACACTGTATCTGTAAGGTAGATTGTTATACCGTTTTGTAGGTCTTTTTGGGTGCTTACAAAAAATAACTGTTATCGGTTTATATTTTTAAAGCTGCTATTATTTGTAGGAAATTTAAACGTTGCTTTCGGTATAACAACAATAAAATATATGCCAACCCATGTCCTTCTCTCTATTTTAGCTGTCTTGATGTCGCTAAGTTGTGCTGCGCATAGCCAACAAACAACGCTTAGTGGGCAGCCAGCTATCGCCGATGAACAGAACACCTTGTTCGACGAATTGCCATCCGTTTTTACGGCCTCACGACATGACCAGCCCGTTACCAAAGCGCCCGCTTCGGTGGATATCATTACCGCCCAACAAATCAAACGTTACGGCTGGCGGACTGTTGCGGCGATGTTGGGCAGCTTGCCTGGATTTCTTAGTACGTATGATCGTGCGTATAACCATGTGGGTGTGCGCGGTTTTGCCCCGCCGGGTGATTACAATACGCGCATTTTAGTCATGATTGATGGTCATCGGGTTAACGAAAGCTTGCAAGACTATGCCGGTTTGGGGCGCGATTTTTTGGTCGACGTGGAAAATATTGAGCGCGTTGAAGTGGTGCGCGGCCCTGCATCGGCTTTGTATGGCAGCAGTGCGTTTTTTGCGGTGGTGAATGTTATCACCCAGCGTGGGCGCGATTTGCAAGGTACACGATTGGCATTTGATGGTGCCAGCTACGGCAGTTTCCAAGGCCAAGTCAGCCACGGCAAAAAATACAGCAATGGCATGGAAACCTTATTGTCTGCCAGTGCTTATGACAGCCAAGGCCATGACCGGTTGTCTTATCCTGGTTTGGGTACGGTCGCTAACCAAGATGCCGAGCGGGTAGAGCGTTTATCAGGCAAGTTAGGCTGGGGAGATTTTACCCTTAGCGGCAGCTGGGTGGGCCGAAAAAAGTTTTTGCCGACGGGTACGACCGGCGCGGCGTTTGGCGAGCCTAATGCCTATTACAACGATAAGCGCGCCTATGCCGATTTAAACTACCGGCATAATTTTTCAGGCGATTGGGATTTTACCGGGCGGTTGTTTTGGGACAGTTATGAGTTTGATGATGATTTGCCGTACCGGAATGGCAGTTCTCAGCGCGTTATCAATCAAGATCATTGGCAAGGGCAGTGGTTTGGCAGCGAAGCCTTGTTAAGCCATACTTTTTTTGATAGCCATCGGCTTACCTTAGGCAGTGAGGTGCGGCAAAACTACTTGCAACGTATGACCAACCAAGATGAATCGCCGTTCGTGCAATATGCGGACAACAATCTCAGTAGCACCATTTACGGTTTCTTTTTGCAAGATGAGTGGGCCATTACCAATGCCTTGCAGCTGCAAGCCGGCGGGCGTTTCGACCATTACGATAGCTTTGGCGGTACGTTTAACCCCCGCTTGGGTTTGGTTTTTCAGGCACTTGCCGATACCACCGTAAAATTGCTTTATGGCAGCGCTTTTCGTGCGCCTAATGCTTTTGAAAGTTACTACCAATGTTGCCAAAACAGCACGCCTTGGATTGGCAACAGCCGTCTAAAACCTGAAGGCATTGAAACTTACGAGTTGGTTTTGGAACAACGCCTAAACGAGGAATTTAATTTAAGGATTAGCCCTTTTTACAATCGTTTGACCGACATCATTGCCCTTGAAGTTATGCCTTCTGGAATTAGGCAATTTCATAATCATGGCAACGCCGATGTACACGGCCTTGAAACCCAATTGCAAGCCCGCTATGGCGATTTTGAAGGTCGTCTCAGCCACACTTTCCAGGAAAGTTATTTCAGTGGTTCGGAAAGCGCCAATTCGCCTTCGCAAATGATAAAGTTCAACACCACGGCGCCTTTGTGGGCGGATAAGTTGTTTATTGGATTGGAGGTGCAATACGTCAGTCAGCGTATTACGGTAGCCCGCCGCACTGTAGAGGGCTATGCCATCGCCAATGTTAATTTGTTCTCCCGCCAGCTTTTGCCAGGTTTAGAGCTAAGTGGTGGCCTTTACAATATTTTTGACACCCTGTATTCCGACCCCGCCAGCCCGCCGCTATTGCCCGATAGCATCAGTCAAGATGGACGCAATTTCCGTTTACGTGCGAGCCTTGAATTCTGATGGCAAACAATAAAAATAACTCAACGCCCAAGCTCTCAGCATTGCATTGTTGGCCTAATTTATCCATATGCTTGGCACGTATTTTTGCTGTCTGTAAGGTTTCTGTCGTCTTAATCATTTTGTTGGGCTTTTCTCAAACCAGTATCGCGCTCGATATTTTAGTTCTGCAAAGCCATGACAGCCAGCCCTACCAACAAGTACTGCAAGGGTTCAAGGATAATATGGCTGCACAAGGCCTGAGTCCTGACTATACGGTAAAAAACATAAGGGAGGTTAATGAGGATACGGTGAAATCCCAGGTACAAGCCAAGCCACCAGCTCTTATTTTCGCCCTTGGCACTCCTGCCACTCACTTGGCTTTACGTTGCGAGCAAAAGATTCCTATTTTGGCAAGCTTGGTGCTGGATGTGGAAGAATTCCGCCATAATCCTAACATGGCAGGCATTGGCCTAAGCTTTTCCGCCGATGTGCAATGGTATTGGTTGCGACGTATCTTGCCGGAAGCCCAACAAATTGCGGTGATTTATGACCCAAGCCACGGTAAAGGCTTGTTGTTGGAGCTGCAGAAGTTGGCGGAGTCCGGTCATGTCAGCCTAATACCCGTGCCGGCCAGCAACGCTGAAGAATTGCCGGGATTGCTGCAAAACCTGCCTGCCCAACTGGATGCTGTTTGGGCAGTGGACGGTGTTGCTGCATTTAATACCGGTACAGCTGTGCAAGAATTGTTGTTGTACTCGTTCCGTAATCGTACGCCTGTTATTGGCTTGTCCGCGCAATGGGTGAAAGCGGGGGCGATTTATGCCTTGGATTGGGATTATCTTGATCTGGGTACGCAAGCTGCCGATTTGGCCAGCAACCTCATAAAAAAAGGTGTCAAGCCTAATGCAATTAAAGCGCAGTATCCCCGCAAGGTAAGACCCGTATTTAATGAAAAGACCGCAGAGCATATGAAGCTGCCTACTTCTCCAGTGCTGCTTCAAGATATGGCGGAGGTTTTAAGATGATTTCAATTAAGTCGCTGAGTATTGCCACCCGATTTAATTTATTAAATACCATTTTGGTTTTGCTGACGGGCTTAAGCATCGGTTTGATCGTGACTTATGTTCAGCTGGATCGGCAGTTCCAGGCGCAACACCAGCAAGGCTTGGCGCTTGCCACTTTGTTGGCTGAAACCAGTGAATACGCTGTCTATACCCGTCAAACCACGCTGTTGGACAGGCAATTTGCGCAGTTACAAAAAGTATCCGATTTGGCTTATGCCTTTATTGTTGATGATAAGGGCGTACAGCTGGCGCAAATGCAGGCGCACCCGGAAGATACTCCGCCGCCAGAAAACAGCCATCAAGCAAGTGCGCAGACACTTTGGCAATGGTGGCTCGCATCAGGCCAGCAACGTTATATAGAAATTGTCCATCCGATCACCAGCCATGCTTTTCAAGATGAAGATGTGCTGTTTATGGATGGGCAACAACAAAATAAAACGGTTATTGGTCAAGTACATTTAGGCATTAGCCTGGCTTATTTTAAAGAGACGGTCACCAGCTCCCTGTTATTGGGCTTGTCTGTTGTTGTTGCAATCTTATTGCTTGGCATGATGATCTCGCTCTCGCTGACCGCCCGCATTACGTTGCCACTGAAAAAGCTTGCTGAATCGGCACACAAAGTGATTGAAGGCAATGCCCAGCCTTTACTTTTACCGTCCGGTGGTCCGGAGCTGGCGGAATTGGCACAAGCCCATAATTTAATGATTGATTGGTTGGCGGATTATCGCTCCGAGGTTGAGCACTACCAAAGCATGCTGGAGCAACAAGCCTATTATGACGAATTGACGGGGCTGGCTAATCGCACGCTACTTAAAAAACAACTGCAATTATCGCTTTCCTGCGCCGTTGCCCAACATAAAACAGCTGCGCTTTTGTTTCTTGATCTGGATCGCTTTAAATACGTTAATGATACGTTGGGGCATTCTTTTGGCGACCAATTGCTGGCAGAAGTTGCCCAGAGGTTACGTGCCACGACCAATCCCGGAGATATAGTCGCCCGTATGGGGGGTGATGAGTTTATTATCATCATCAATGAGATGGACGGCGACATCGGTTTCGTAAAGGCCGCAGTAGGGGAAATTACCCAACAAATTGGTACGGCTTTGGAGCAGCCCTTTACTATCAGAGGACATAATATTAGCACCAGCTTTAGTATCGGCATTGCCCTCTGTCCGCAAGATGCAGAAGACAGCGAAACCTTGATCCGTTTTGCTGATTGCGCCATGTACGAAGCCAAACGCCAAGGCCGTAACACGTTTCATTTTTATGAATCTTGTTTACAGCAGCAAGGTGAGCGCCGCCTCACTTTGGAAAACAATCTCAAACGCGCCATCGAAAGGGATGAGCTACAGCTTTATTTCCAACCTAAATATGACTATTCGGCTAAGCGCTTGGTGGGGGCAGAGGCTTTATTGCGTTGGCATTTTGCTGATGAATGGGTGTCGCCGATAGAGTTTATCCCCATTGCCGAAGAAACGGGGCTGATTTTGAGCATTGGCGAATGGGTTATGCAAACAGCACTGGCTGCTTTGCGGGAGTGGCGGACGCTTGGCGTTGTCGATGATGATTTCCATATCGGTGTCAACGTGGCCTCTTCACAGTTTTGGCATCATGATTTTGCCCGCCGGACGGTAGCCATTCTTAACCAGTATCTACCTGGCTGTACCGATGTTTTGGAGTTGGAGTTGACGGAAAGCTGCTTGCTTCGGTCAAGCAAAGAAATTCAAGAATGTTTTAAAACCTTAAGGCAAGCCGGTGTCCGTTTTGCTGTTGATGATTTTGGCACGGGTTATTCGAGCTTAAGCTACCTCAAACAATTCCCTCTGAATGTTTTAAAGATCGACCAATCTTTTGTTCGTGATTGTATTGATGACCCTTACGACAGCGCCATCATCCGCGCCATTATCGCGATGGCACACGGTTTAGGCTTGGAAGTTATTGCCGAAGGCGTGGAAACGGCAGAACACGTCGATTTCTTAACCCAAGAAGGTTGCAATTTATTACAAGGCTATTTTTTAGCTAAGCCGATGCCTAGCCAAGCGTTTATCGAGTATTACCGAAATTTTCAGGTGTTTTAAGGCATTGCCATGATTTGCCAGAAATAAAAAAGGCATCCAACGGATGCCTTTTTTATTGCCCTAAACGCGCAACAATTAATCGTAGTGGTAATGTTTGCGCAAGGGTTTAACAACTTCCCATTGGCTATCCAAGCCCGCATGGAACATCACCAAGTCGCCAGGCAGAATTCTTACCGGTTCGCCACCTGCTGGCGTGACTAAAATTTCGCCTTCCAATACATAAGCCGTTTCAGTTTCGTCAAAATCGATTGGGAATTTTGAAATTTCTTTCTCCCAAATCGGCCAACTGGCTACGCCCAGTTCTTTTAAACGTTCTTCACTTGGGTTGTGTTCAATTGTAATGGTACTCATAACTTCCTTTGAATATTGGTTTTTGAGGCGCGATTCTAGCATTTTAGGCCATTAGCGGCTATGTGCCTTTACCTTGTAGAGGCTTATTCTTTTGCTGTTTCCGTTTCTTCAGTCGGTTCGGCAGGTGTTTCGGAAGCTTCTTCTGCCGGTGCAGCCGCTTCTGCTACAGGTTCTGGTTTTTTCTCCAATGTCGCCACATAGTCGATAAACCATTGTTGCGTTTTAACATTGTCCAAATCAGCATCATCTAAGATGTCTTGATCGTCGGGTAAGCTGCCACGTTCTTGGGCATATTGCAGGGCTTTCAGGCAGCCGTCTTGGTCGCCGCGCAACGCACAAATACAAGCCAAATTGTACGAAGCTGTGCCTTTTTGGATGCGGTTGGCGTTTTCAAAATGTTTTTGTGCGTGGTCGTACAGCTCGTTATCGGGCGTTACCGCCAATAGTCGTGCCATATCCATGTAAGCCACGCCCATGTTGATTGCCGAACCCAAGTAGTCAGGGTTAATCAACATGCAAAAAGTAAATTTGCTGATGGCATCTTGGTAGATTTTGACGGCTTCGTCAGTGGATTTGCTTTTAGCTTGGTGCAACAGCGCAAACCCCCAGCTGTACAAAGCCTCTGCCCGCATCGGGTCATCCAACAGAACGTCGGCATAGCCCGAATAAGCGGCACTGTATAAGGCATCCGCTGCGCCACCTTCACTTTTGCGGGCTTGGGCCGTGTGTTTATGGGCGGCAGTCAGTTTAGGCTTTTTGGAAAATGAAGATAACAGCGACATGGGGTTGGGCTCCTAATGGTTTTAGTTATTTTTATGCATCAACACGTTGATGCGTGTGTTATTTGTCGGATTATTGTGCGCGCCTGCTTCCGAAAGTCTGCCAAAACGCAGTCAACAATTCACCGGTTATTATAAAATAACAGCTTATCAAGCAACGACAACTTATATTTAAGCCATGCACACAAACCCTGATGACCTTGCCAAAGCCAAATTGAACTTGGAAACCTCACAAATGCCTTGGAGCGCCTTACAACGCTTTTTTGCCGCCGGCAGCTTGGTTTTTGTCGATGCCCGATTGGATTTGGTGGACGTGGCTTATCAGTTTTCCATTGATAACAAAAACCAAGTTGAGCAGTGGCTGGCGCAAGGGTTGGTGCATTTGGTTACGGACGGGCAGGCACAGCAATGGTTGGCTGGCGAGGCATTGTTATGGACGACGGTTGTTAAGCCGTGGGTATTGGTGCAGGCATAAGCCCTCTTGCAAGCATTGGGCTATCACCACGATTGGCGGTTGGTCCGCTCGCGTCCTTGTTGCCCGTATTGGTATTTAAACTTACGTTTTAGTAGACCTGACGGGTCATCAGGGATGCGTTTTAGCCATTGTTCATTGGCTTGTTTTTGTTCGGCAGACAGGTCGGCTTCGCCGGTACTTTTCTCTTCGCCATTTTTCGACTGATCTTTTTCTTGTTTGGGTTGCGCCTGCTGCCCGTCCGCTTTTTTCTGATCGTCTTCCGTCTCTCCGTCTTGCCCTTGTTTTTGCTGGGCTTCGGGCATCTGGTCTGCACCGGTTTTTTCCGCTTTTTGTTCGGGTTTTTGCCCGCTATCCCCCGATTCTGAGGATTGAGGTTGTTCAGATTGGCCTTGTTGCTCTTGGTTTTTCTGTTGAGGGTTGTTTTCTGACGAATCTTTGTCTTTATTTTGCTGTTGGTTTTGCGGCTGTTCTTGCTTTTGTTGCTGTTGTTTTTGCAGTTCCTTTTCGACCAAATCTTTGTTGTATTGGGCATCGGCATCGTTGGGGTCAAGTGCCAAGGCTTTTTTATAAGCCTCGATGGCTTCTTGCAATTTGCCGGCTTGAGCCAAGGCATTGCCTTGGTTATAGGTGCTTAAGGCGGATTCATTATTTTTAAGCGCGGCTTGGGCCTTTTCGTAATCGCCGGCTTTGTAATGGGCAGCTGCTTGCCAATCGGGATTGCTGAACAGCTCGGCTGCTTTGCCATATTGCTGCTGCTGGTAGGCTTTTTGCGCCTGTTGGTCTTTGCTTTGCCACAGGTCTTGCCAATCAAAGGCATAGCTGTTTTTGGGCAACGGCAACAACAGTAACAATGCCCAACACAACAGGCCTTTTCTAAACAGCAAGGCGGCGAAAGGCAAAACCGCCAGCAACATCCACGGGCCTTTGTCGTCCCATTGTTCCAAGGTCAGCTTGTTGTCTTCCAAGCCTTGTTGCGGCGCGTTATTGTCGATACTTGCCAGTAACGCTTTGACATCATTGTCATCCGTGCTGATGGCTTGATAAATGCCGCCGCCCGCACTCGCCAGCTTAAACAAATCGGATACCTCTAATTTAGGGATAACGATCGTGCCGCTGGCGTCTTTTAAAAAACCACCGTCCGGCAAGGCAATAGGCGCGCCGTCCGCAGTGCCTACCGCCAAAACTGATACGGTATAGTGGTCGCCCGCAATCTTTTCGGCAAAATTGGCGGCTTTTTCCGGTTCAACACCATCGGTGACTAAGATAATTTGGCCTTTGGGCAAACCCGCTTGTTTAAACAAGTCGACGGCTTTTGCCAGCGCCTGTTGGCTGTTGCTGCCAGGGCTGGGCATGATTTCGGTGGTGAGGGCGGGCAATTGGTTGGCGATGGTTTCGGAATCGGTGGTCAGCGGCGTGACGACAAAGGCATCGCCTGCGTAGGCGATTAGAGCGGTTTGTCCATCTTTGCGCAGCTTAAGCAAATCGGCAATTTTGTAACGCGCGCGGATTAAACGGCTGGGTGTGATGTCGGCAGCATCCATCGATTTGGACAAGTCCAGCGCAATCACCAAAGCCGAATCGTTCCTAAATGCAGGAGCTGGCAAACGCTGCCAAGTGGGGCCTGCCAAGGCAATAATCGCCAGAAAAGTTGCCAAAGTGGTGATTCCATACGACAAGAAACGCTTTTTTTGCGTGCCACCGGTTTGATCTTGTAGCAAAAAAGGCAGCAATTCGGCATCGCAAACCGCTTGCCAGTTGCCCGCACTTAGCTTGTTACGCCAGATATAGCCCAGCAAGACTACCGCCGGAATAAAGGTCAGCAGCCATAAAGGCCGGATAAAATGGAAGTCCGCTAACATCATGACCACCTCAGCCGTGCTGCGCCAATCAGCCCCGCCAAGCTTAAGGCCATGGCTAGCGGTAGGTAAAACAGCTCGCTACGCGGGCGGAAAAATTGTTTGTCTTTTTCGACCGGTTCCAATTTGTCCAACAACATATAGATATTATTCAGTTCGTCAGTATTGCGGGCGCGAAAATAACGTCCGCCGGTGGTTTCGGCAATTTTGACCAGCGCGTTTTCATCCAGGTCGGCAGACGGGTTGACTTTACGGTTGCCAAAAAAACTGCGGACGATCATTTCATCCGCGCCAATGCCGATGGTGTAGATTTTTAAATGGTTTTGCGCCGCCAGCTCGGCGGCTTTCAGCGGCGCGATTTCTCCGGCGGTATTCGCGCCGTCGGTCATCAAAACCAACACGCGGCTATCGGCAGGTTGGTTTTTTAGGCGTTTGACCGCCAAGCCAATGGCATCGCCTATCGCCGTGTTGTCACCCGCCAAGCCTAAGGCGGCTTCGTTCAGTAAAGTGCTGACCGTTTTGCGGTCAAACGTTAGCGGTGTTTGCAAATAGGCTTGGGTGCCGAACAGAATCAGGCCAATGCGGTCGCCGACGCGGCGTTCGATAAAATCGCCCGCCACCCATTTGGCGGCGGTCAGCCGGTCGACCGGTTCTTTGTTGATGAAAAAGTCTTGCGCTTCCATACTGCCCGACAAATCCACCGCCAACATCAAATCGCGCCCACTGACCGCCTGTTCGATGGGGTCGCCTAGCCACTGCGGACGTGTGGCAGCCAGAACCAACAGGCACCATGCGCACATTGCCGCATAGCGTTGCCATTTTTGGTGTACAGCGCTGACTTTTTCGGTTTCTGCGAAAGCAAAGTCATCAAGAAACGGTACTTTTAGCGCCGCCTGATCGCTGGCGATGGCTGCCGGGAACAGCCAATACACCAGCAGTGGCAACGGTAAGGCCGCCAAAAGCCAAGGCCATTCAACATGCATCATAATTGTGGCCTGCGGAGTTTGTGGCATTGTTTTAGCCAGATTTCCACCAACTGTATCAGTTGTTTGACTTCGGCAGCTGAGGGGCTTAATGGCTGGTAAGGTGCCGATGCTAACAATTGCCCCGCGCCTTGGCTAAAGGGTGCGTCTTTTAAAGGGCGGTCCAAGTAAGCCAACCAAGCAGTGCCGGTCAGTCCGGCACTATCGGTCCTGGGTGAGAGGCTGATGGCAACGCGGCGCAATAAGGCCGAAATTTCGACCAGTTTTTGCCGTTCATCCCATGCCGATTGTTTGATGGCGGCCAATTGCTTTTTTGCCGCCTTGATTGCCGTTTTTCGGGTCAGGTAACGGAACAGCCATACAGCTAAGGCAATCGCTAAGGGTACAAAAATCATCAGCAGCCACCAGCCAATCGCGGGCGGCCACCAGCCTATCGCCTCCGGCAGGTGGATGTCTTTTAGAGGAAGTGGATTAGCTTGCATCTTCAATCATGTTGGGTAGGGCTTTAATGACGGTTATCGCTGCGTTAATGCGCGCAGCGGCTCATCCAGTGTGCTGCATTGTAAAAAGGCCATCTGCATTTTCTTGGCAAGGTTTTGCACATGCCCGATCCGTTCGGCAAAGCGCTGTTGATAGGCCAATAGCCGCTGTTGGTCGCTGCTATCAACCACCACATCACGCTCACTATCGGTAAAACGGTAGCGGCCTTTGTCGGGCAGGTGCATTTCTAAGGGATCGTAGACAAAAACCAGCACCACATCGCAATGTTGCGACAGTTTCGCCAAATGCACTTCCGCCTGATGGTTAAGGCCACGAAAATCGCTGATGAGATAGACCAAACTGCCGGGTCTGGCGTGCTGGCTTAGCCTTGCCAGCGCCGCATCCAATGGCAAGGTCGGCTTGTTTGTGGCAATAGCTGCTGACGTGCCGCTGACGCAGGCATTTAAAAAGCGCAGTACGCCGGTTTTGCCGTTGTGCGGTTTTAATTCGCGGCAGTCGTGGTCGGCAAAGATCTGCCCGCCAATGCGGTCGCCGTGGTGTTGCGCCGACCATGCTAACAAAGCCGCCAGCTTAGCCGCCAATACCGATTTAAACACGCCACGGGTGGCAAACTGCATGGTGGCGCGCTGATCGACAGCAATAAACACGGGGCGTTCGCGTTCTTCGCGGAACACTTTGGTGTGCGCTTTGCCGGTACGGGCGGTGACACGCCAGTCGATGCTGCGGATGTCGTCGCCCGGCTGGTACATGCGCGCTTCTTCAAACTCCATGCCTCGACCCTTGAAACGCGACACGTATGTTCCGCTTTGTTGGGCGCGGCGGCTATGGCGGTGCAAGTTCAGTAAGGCCGCCGGTTGCGCGAGATCAATCAGGGATTTTAACGACACCGCCACGCGTTCGCTGGCAGCGGTTGGTTTGGTCATGCTCATCAAGGCACTGCAACCCGTGCCAGCAGTTCTTTAATGACGTGGTCGGTGCTGATGCCTTCCGCTTCGGCTTCATAAGACAAAATTAGCCGGTGGCGCAAGACATCGTAAGCCATGTCTTGAATGTCTTCTGGGCCGACAAAATCACGTTGCGCAAGCCAGGCTTTGGCGCGTGCGCAGCGATCTAAGGCAATGCTGGCGCGTGGGCTGGCACCGTATTGCAACCAGCCTGCCAAATCATCGCCATACGCGCCCGGGTTGCGCGTGGCTAAGACGATTTGCAGCAAATAATCTTCCAAGCTGTCCGCCATGTAGATATTCAACACTTCGTTGCGGGCGGCAAACAGCAAGTCTTGGCTGATGGGTTCGAAACGGTCTTTGGGTTGGCTGGCTTGTTTGGCTTCGGCACGGACGAGGTGCAAAATGGTTTTTTCGTGTTCGGCACTGGGGTAATCGACTTTCACGTGCAACAAAAAGCGGTCCAATTGCGCTTCCGGTAGCGGGTAAGTGCCTTCTTGCTCAATCGGGTTTTGTGTCGCCATGACCATAAACAATGGCGGCAAGGGATAAGTCGCCTGACCGACGGTGATTTGCCGTTCCGCCATCGCTTCCAATAGCGCCGCCTGTACTTTCGCCGGTGAACGGTTGATCTCGTCGGCTAAAATCAGGTTGTGGAACAGCGGGCCTTTTTGGAATTCAAACGTGCCTTGTTGCGGGCGGAAAATCTCCGTGCCGGTCAAATCGGCGGGCAGCAAATCGGGGGTGAATTGGATGCGGTGAAAATCACCTTGGATGCATTGGCTTAAGACGTTGATGGCACGGGTTTTTGCCAAGCCCGGCGCGCCTTCCACCAAAATATGACCGTTGGCGAGCAAGCCAATCAACATCCGTTCCACCAGTACATCCTGACCGATGATTTGCTGGTTTATATAATGGTTTAATCGGATTAACGCGGCTTGGGTTGGGTTTTGTTCTGACATGATGGTTTTAGGACGATAGGACTAGGTTGTTTTGGGTTCAATAACCGTTATTTTAGCGAAAGGTTCCCAGACTTGGCGACTTTGCGCGGGCATTAAGCTTGGCTTGTGCAAAAAACCAAGGCGGTTGCCGTTGAGTTTACCGTGTTTACTGATGGGCGGCTATTTTTACAGGTCTGTTGTCCGGTCCGATGGTTATACTATCGGCATCCCTTCTTTGCTTATGGACCGACACCATGCGCCGCTACCGAAGCCAACCCGACAACGACGACACGCAGCTGCCCCAAGGCATTCCCTATATTGTTGGCAATGAGGCGGCGGAACGATTCAGTTATTACGGCATGCGCGCCATTTTGGTGGTGTTTATGACCCAATACTTGACTGATAGCTCAGGCCAGTTGGCGGTATTGTCCGAACAGCAAGCCCAAGGTTATTTCCATTTGTTTGTCTCCGCCGTTTACGTGATGCCGTTGTTCGGGGCGCTGTTGGCAGATGCTTTGTTGGGCAAATACAAGACTATTGTCGGTTTGTCGCTGTTTTACTGTTTAGGGCATTTGGCAATGGCGATCGACAGCACCTTGCTGGGGTTGTTGTTGGGGCAAGGCTTGATTGCCATCGGCGCGGGTGGCATCAAGCCTTGCGTATCGGCGCATGTTGGCGACCAATTTGGTGTGGCGAACCGCCATTTAATGGGCAAGGTTTTCAGCTGGTTTTATTTTTCCATCAATTTGGGGGCATTTGCCGCCATGTTGATGGTTCCTTGGTTGCTTAAACAGTTTGGCCCGTCACTGGCGTTTGGTGTGCCGGGTGTGTTGATGTTGTTGGCAACTTCCGTTTTTTGGTTTGGGCGGTATCGGTTTGTGCATGTTCCTCCCGCTGGCGTCGGCTTTATCAAAGCGGTATGCAGTCCTGAGGGTTTAAAAATATTTGCCAAGCTGGCCTCGGTTTATGTGTTTGTCGCCATGTTTTGGGCGTTGTTTGAACAAAACGGTTCGTCTTGGGTGTTGCAGGCGCAGAAAATGGACCGGATGGTGTGGGGTGTGGAGATTTTGCCTTCGCAAATCCAAGCCGCCAATCCGTTGCTGATCTTATTGCTTGTCCCTACCTTCGCCTATGGCATCTACCCGTTTCTGAACCGCTTTTTTGTACTGACAGCGTTGCGGAAAATTACGTTGGGCTTGTTCCTGACAGTGGTCGCCTTTGCTGGGGTGGCTTTGATACAAATGCAGTTGGATAGTGGCCTGAAGCCGCCGATTGTCTGGCAACTTTTCGCTTATGTGTTGCTGACAAGTGCGGAAGTGATGGTTTCCATCACCTGTTTGGAATTTTCCTACAGCCAAGCGCCAAACAGCATGAAATCCTTTGTGATGGCGTTTTACTTTTTATCGGTGGCGGCGGGTAATCTGTTGACCAGTGCGGTCAATTTTTTCATCGAAAATGCCGATGGCAGCAGCCAATTGGCGGGTGCAGACTATTTTTGGTTTTTTACCGGATTGATGCTGGTAACGGCGGTGCTGTTTGCCATCACCAGCCGTTTTTATCAGGAAACGCCTTACTATCAAGGCGAAAACCCGCCAGACGCTTAGAACAAGCCTAATTGCAAGCGCGCCACGTCGGACATCATATCCCTGGACCAAGGTGGGTCCAGCACGACTTCCACTTCCACGCTCGCCACGCCCGGCAAGGCGCGGATACCTTTTTCGACATCGCCTTGGATGACCGGCCCCATACCGCAGCCCGGCGCGGTTAAGGTCATCATGATGTGGACGTGGTGTTGGCTGGCATCGTCGGCTTTGGGGGTGACTTTGCAATAGTAAACCAAGCCCAGTTCGACAATGTTGACCGGGATTTCCGGGTCGTAAACGGTACGCAGCACATCCCAGCAATTTTGTTCAATGCTGTTGGGGTCGGTGGCCTCTGTCAGGGCTTGCTGCGGAGGCGGCTCTTTGCCGAGCGCGTCGGCATCGGCACTGGCAATCCTGACCATGTGACCGTATGACGTGACGACCGTATAGCTGCTGCCTAAAGCTTGGTGGATGGTGACGATTTCGCCTTGGGACAGGGTGCTGGTGTTGCCGTCAGGCACCATGACAACGTTAACGTCGCGGGTTAAAACTACATCTTCTCGTGCTGCCATAATCGTGTTTATAAATGGAAAGTGCGGGCATCAATCGTTTGTCCGCTCATGCCTAAGCTTTGCGGGCCAAACAGGTATAGGTAGACGGCATCCAGCGATGAAAGTGCAGGCAATTTGCTTTTGTCTTCGGCTGGATAGGCGCGTTTGCGTAACGGCGAATCGACTGGGCCTGGCACCAGCGTGTTGACGCGGATTTGTTGTTGCGCCTGCAATTCTTCCGCCAAAATTTTTGCCAAACCTTCCAAAGCCAATTTGGCAATGCCATAGGCACCTGAGTACGCAGGCGTGTGCCTTGCTGAGGAGTCTGACGTGAAGATAATGGCGGCATGGCTGCTTTTTTGCAGTACCGGCAACAACACGCGGGTGAGGATGAATGGCGCGTTGAGGTTGACGTTAAGCGTATGCCCCCAGTCTTTGGTACTGTGCATGGCGATGGGGGTGAAGGCGCTAAACTCCACTGCCGAATGCAGTAAGCCTTGCAAACTGCCGTATTTTTCTTCGATGCGGTCTGCCAATTCTTGATAATCGTTTTCGGTCGCGCCCGCCAAATCAAACGGGTATAGCACCGGTTCTTTGCCGCCAGCGGCGACAATGGCATCGTAAACGCTTTCTAATTTAGGGATGCTTTTGTCCAACAGAATGACTTCCGCACCTTGCTTGGCTAAAGCCAATGCTGCCGTGCCGCCCAGTCCGCCGCCTGCGCCGGTGATTAAAATAGTGTGGTTTTTTAGCGGCATAAGGCGGTGTTTATCCAGTCGGCAAGGTGGACGGGCGATTCGATGAGCGCGTTGGCACCCCACGTTTCGGGTTGGTCGTCAGGGCGGATGTAGCCCCATAACGCCGCCAGTGTGTGCATGTTCGCGTTGTTGCCAGCGATGATGTCATGGCGGGCATCGCCAATATAGACGCAGTGTTGGGGATCAACTTCGGCGATTTGGCAGGCCGTCAGCATGGGCAGCACATGGGGTTTAGGGTGTGCGGTGCTGTCGCCGCTGATAATGCAGGCGGCGCGCTGGCTGAGTTCCAGCGCATCCATCAGCGGTTCGGTAAAGCGTTTGCGCTTGTTGGTGACAACGCCCCACTTTAAGCCTTGGCTCTCAATCAGGTTGAGCGTATCGGTCATGCCGCTGAAAAATTCGCTGTGTTCGGCAATGTTGTTTTGGTAAAAGTCGAGTACGGTTTCTAAAATTTCCGCTTGTTGTGCGTCATTGGCCTGATCTCCCACGCTGGCTTTAATCATGGCTGCCGCGCCAAATGAAATGTGCGGTTTGATCGTGTCGTGATGTGCAGCCGGATAGCCGTGCGCGCTTAAGGCTTTGTTTAAGCAAGCCACCAAATCTGGCGCGGTATCGACCAGTGTGCCGTCCAAATCAAACAAAACGCAGGCGAGTTTAAAGTCAGACATTCGGGTTATTCCGCGCGTTTGAAAGCGGCAATGTAGTTGACATCAATGTCTTTGCCCAAGCTGAAGCGTTTGTTGAACGGGTTATATTCAATGCCGACCATGCCTTGCAATTGCAAGCCGGCATGGCGGGCAGATTGGCATAATTCGGATGGCTTGATAAAGGTTTTGTAGTCATGCGTGCCTTTGGGCAGCATTTGCAGCACATGTTCGGCGGCAACAATCGCCAGCAAATAGGCTTTGGATTTGCGGTTGAGCGTGGAGAAAAACACCATGCCGCCGGGTTTGACCATCGCCGCGCAAGCGTCAATGATGGATGCAGGGTCGGGGACGTGTTCGAGCATTTCCATGCAGGTGACGGCATCGAAACTTTCTGGCTGTTGCGCGGCCATGTCTTCGGCGCTGATTTTTTGGTAATGGGCATTCACGCCGGTTTCCAGTCCGTGCAAATCGGCAATGTCGACCAAATCTTCGCTCAGGTCGATGCCGGTAGCGTCTGCTCCATGTTTGGCGAGGGCTTCGGTGAGGATGCCGCCGCCGCAACCGACATCAATCAGCCGTTTGCCCGCCAAGCTGAGGTAGCTTTCGATAAATTGCAAACGCAAAGGGTTGATGTCATGCAGGGTTTTAAACTCGCCTTCAGGGTCCCACCAGCGTTCCGCCATCGAACCGAATTTATGGATTTCGTGTGGGTTTACGTTGTCAGTTGTTGTCATGGTGGTAAGTCCTTTGCGAATGGCTATAGTTTACTATGTCACTAGGTTATTCGTCATTTGTTGTCATCAGCCTGGCGCATTTGGCAACAGCGTCTATGGTTACAGGTTGGCGGGAAGAAAATGGCGGATAAAACGGCCTAATGATTTGCTGGCTGTGGTGCAGTTTTGTGCTTTTGTTTGCTAAATTCAATGGCAAATTGTATTCGATTACGGGCCATTTGTTGTGGATTTCTTGCTGTGATTAACTATTTAACAACATAAATGCATTTGTATTAAGGAAAATGCAGCATTTGACAGTATAATTGAGAGTTATTCTTACGACAGCCAGGTGTGGTTTATGCAAATTATTCAAGAAGCGCTCACGTTTGATGACGTTTTATTAGTGCCTGCCCATTCAACCGTTTTGCCCCGCGATGTCGAGCTAAAGACCCAACTGACCCGTGGCATAGCCCTGAACATTCCGTTAGTGTCGGCGGCGATGGATACGGTGACGGAAGCGCGTTTGGCAATTGCCATTGCCCAAGAAGGCGGCATCGGCATCATCCATAAAAACATGACGGTTGAGCAACAGGCGCGCGAAGTCCGTCATGTGAAAAAATACGAAAGCGGTGTCATTAAAGACCCCATCACCGTCTCACCCGACACCAGTATCCGCGATGTCATCAAGCTGACCCGCGCTAAAAACATTTCAGGCGTGCCGGTGGTCGATGGCAACCAATTGGTGGGTATTGTCACCAGCCGCGATTTGCGATTTGAAACCCGTTTTGACGAAGCGGTTTCCAAGGTGATGACACCGAAAGAGCGTCTTGTCACCGTTAACGAAAATGCCGACCGTAAAGAAGCCATTGCTTTGTTGCACCAGCACCGTATCGAAAAAGTCTTGGTGGTCAACGACGATTTCCATTTATGCGGCATGATTACCGTTAAAGACATCCAAAAAGCCAAAGATTACCCACTGGCTTGCAAAGACGAGCAAGAACGCCTGCGTGTCGGTGCTGCGGTGGGTACAGGCCTTGGCACGGAAGAACGGGTTGCCGCGTTAGTGACGGCTGGCGTTGATGTCATTATCGTCGATACCGCCCACGGACACTCGCAAGGAGTGTTAGATAGGGTGCGTTGGATTAAGCAGCATTATCCTAATGTACAGGTCATTGGCGGCAATATCGCCACTGCTGAAGCAGCTCTGGCCTTGGTTGAAGCCGGTGCAGACGGTGTTAAAGTCGGCATTGGCCCAGGTTCTATCTGCACCACGCGTATTGTTGCCGGTGTTGGTGTGCCGCAAATTACTGCTGTCAGCAATGTCGCTGATGCCCTTAAAGGCACAGGCGTGCCGCTGATTGCCGATGGCGGTGTCCGTTATTCGGGCGATGTCGCCAAAGCGTTGGCGGCGGGTGCTTATGCGGTTATGTTAGGTGGCTTGTTTGCCGGTACGGAAGAAGCGCCCGGTGAGGTTGAATTGTTCCAAGGCCGTTCTTACAAATCGTATCGTGGCATGGGGTCGTTGGGGGCCATGTCGCAGCAACAAGGCTCAAGCGACCGTTATTTCCAAGAAGCCGCCGATTCGGTCGAAAAATTGGTACCCGAAGGTATTGAAGGCCGCGTGCCTTATAAAGGTAGTTTGTTGGCGGTGATCCACCAGTTATTAGGCGGCATCCGCGCTAGTATGGGCTACACCGGTAGCCAAACCATCGGCATGTTGCACGACAAAGCGCAATTTGTACGCGTCACCAGTGCCGGTATGCGCGAAAGCCATGTCCATGACGTGACCATCACCAAAGAAGCGCCGAATTACCGCATGGAACGCTAAGCCGTTCATTGTAGGACGGGCCGGTGCCAGCACTGCCCGTCGCCCTCTTAGACCAGTGAAAACACCAACGTGAAAGCAAACACCAATATCCACGCCCATAAAATCCTCATCCTCGATTTCGGCTCACAATATACCCAGCTGATCGCGCGCCGCATCCGCGAAATTGGCGTGTATTGCGAGATTTATTCTTGCGAATGCACTGCCGAAGAGGTCAAAAACTTCGCCCCGAATGGCATCATTTTGTCGGGCGGCCCTGAAACAGTCACCAGCGATGATACTCCGCGCGCGCCAGCTATTGTTTTTGAACTGGGCATTCCCGTGTTGGGCATTTGCTACGGTATGCAAACCATGGCGGAACAGTTGGGCGGCAAAGTCGAAAGCTCCAGCCACCGCGAATTCGGCTATGCGCAAATCCGCGCGCGAGGCCATTCCAAGTTATTGACTGGCATCGAAGACCATTTGTCACCTGAAGGTTTTGGTTTGCTGGATGTGTGGATGAGCCACGGTGACCGCGTCACCGAATTGCCGGATGGCTTTAAAATGATCGCCAGTTCCGATGGCGCGCCGATTGCCGGTATCGCCCACGAAGACAAAGGTTTCTACGCCTTACAATTCCATCCTGAAGTGACGCACACCAAGCAAGGCGGACGCATTTTGTCGCGCTTTGTGCTGGATATTTGCGGCTGCGAGGCCTTGTGGACGGCGGGTAATATTATTGATGACAGTATCGCCGCCATCCGCGCCAAAGTCGGCAAAGAGCAAGTCATTTTGGGCTTGTCTGGCGGCGTCGATTCATCTGTCGTTGCGGCTTTATTGCACCAAGCGATTGGCGAGCAGCTGACTTGTGTGTTCGTGGATACTGGTTTGTTGCGCTTGCACGAAGGCGACCAAGTGATGGCAACCTTTGCCGAACACATGGGCGTCAAAGTCATCCGCGTCAATGCCGAACAACGTTATCTTGATGCCCTTAAAGGCGTTGCCGACCCCGAAGCCAAACGCAAAATCATCGGCAATTTATTTGTGGAAATTTTTGACGAAGAAGCCAGCAAACTGGCCGATGCACAATGGTTGGCGCAAGGCACAATTTATCCGGACGTAATCGAGTCGGCGGGCGCCAAAAGCGGCAAAGCGCATTTAATCAAATCTCACCACAATGTCGGTGGTTTGCCTGAACACATGAAGCTGAAGTTGCTTGAGCCGTTGCGCGAATTATTCAAGGACGAAGTCAGAAAATTGGGCTTAGAACTCGGCCTGCCCGCCGATATGATCTTCCGCCATCCTTTCCCAGGCCCCGGTTTGGGCGTACGGATTTTGGGCGAAGTCAAAAAAGACTACGCCGATTTGCTGCGTTTGGCGGATGCCATTTTTATTGAAGAACTTTACCGTCACGATTTGTACAGCAAAGTCAGCCAAGCCTTTGCGGTGTTTTTGCCGGTCAAATCCGTCGGCGTGATGGGCGATGGTCGTCGTTACGATTACGTGATCGCCATCCGCGCCGTGGAAACTATCGACTTCATGACCGCACGTTGGGCGCATTTGCCTTATGAGTTTTTGGACTTGATTTCGCGGCGGATTATTAACGAAGTCGCGGGCATTTCCCGCGTCACTTACGATATTTCCGGCAAGCCGCCTGCGACGATTGAGTGGGAGTAAGGCTTGGTTTCATGTCTACGCCTATGGGTTCGGCAGCCCTTTTAGGAAAATGCGGGCTGGAACGCGCTTTATTGTGAGTGCGTTTCAAGCCGCCCAACTTCCCCGTCAATATGCAAACACTTGACCAGCTCCGGTCCGGCGAACTAGCCGGAATCCGCCATCTGAAATTATCTTGTGGCTTAAGCCAATTTCCCCGCGAAATTTTCAATCTGGCGGACACACTGGAAATTCTGGATCTTTCAGGCAACGCGCTTTCTGATCTTCCTGATGATTTGGCGCAGCTTGGCAAGCTACGTATCCTTTTTTGTTCCGACAACCCGTTCACCGAATTGCCGCCCGTGCTAGGGCGTTGCCCTGAACTCAGTATGATTGGCTTTAAGGCAAACCGTATCCGCCATGTGCCCGCCCAATCGTTGCCGCCAAAATTGCGTTGGTTGATCCTGACGGATAATCAAATTGAAGCTTTGTCCGACGCTCTAGGCGATTGCGCGCAGTTGCAAAAGCTGATGTTGGCGGGTAACAAACTCCGCGCTTTGCCGGCTTCACTTGCCAACTGCAAACAGCTTGAGCTGCTCCGTATCGCTGCCAATCAGTTTGACGCGTTGCCAATGTGGCTGTTGGCTTTGCCGCGCTTGTCGTGGCTGGCGTATTCTGGCAATCCGTTCTGTGCGAGCTTGGAAAGCCAAAAACTAGCCGCGTCATCTGTTGCCGATATACCTTGGGCTAGGCTGGCGCTTGGGCCGTCGCTAGGCGAAGGCGCTTCCGGCGTTATCCATTATGCGGACTATGGCGATGACGGCGGCGCTACGAAAGGTGTGGCGGTCAAGTTGTTCAAAGGGGCGGTCACCAGTGATGGATTGCCTCATTCTGAGATGGCGGCGGCTATTGCTGCCGGATTGCATCCTAATCTGATCGACGTGCTTGGCAAAATCAGCGGGCATCCCTCGGATGCCAGTGGCTTGGTCATGACCTTGGTTGATCCGTCCTTCAAAAACTTGGCAGGCCCTCCTAGTTTTGCCTCGTGTACCCGCGACATTTATCCCGCCGATACCCGTTTCGGATTGCCAGAAGTTCTGGCAATCGCGCAGGGCGTGGCTTTTGCTGCCCAGCATTTGCACCGGCAAGGCATTATGCATGGTGACCTGTATGGACATAATATTTTGCAGGATGGGCAAGGCCAGGCTTTGCTTGGCGATTTCGGTGCGGCTTCTTTTTATGCAAACGACGATCAGGCTATTGCCAACGACCTACAGCGGATAGAGGTCAGGGCGTTTGGTTGCCTATTGGAAGAGTTGCTGGAACATTGCACGCCACTACCCGATGAGCTTCCGGTGTTCGGATTGCTTGATGGGCTGAAGCAGGCGTGTTTGTCTGAAGAAAGCGAGCGCAGACCCTTGTTTGCTGAAATGACTGCATTATTGGCAGGAGCTAGTTAAATGGAAGTGAATGCTGACGACGAAGCGTGGATGCGCTATGCCATCCGCTTGGCGCAACGGGCGGAAGATTTGGGTGAAGTGCCGGTGGGCGCGGTGTTGGTAAAAGACGGGCGCTGCCTTGCCGAAGGTTGGAATAGCCCGATAGCCGATCATGATCCTAGTGCGCATGCGGAAATGATGGCTTTGCGTGCGGGCGGCAAGGTCTTGCAAAACTATCGTCTGATGGATGCCACGCTTTACGTCACGTTAGAGCCGTGTGTGATGTGTATGGGCGCGATCAGCCATGCGCGGGTCAGGCGTTTGGTGTTCGGGGCGTTTGACGCTAAGCGTGGTGCAGTGTGCAGCGCGGTAAGTTTGGCAGATGCGCCGTTTCTAAACCATCGGCTTGATTGGCAGGGCGGGGTGTTGGAAGCCCCGTGCGGTGATTTGTTGCGGGATTTTTTCCGAGCTAGGCGGTGATGGGCTGCATGGCGGTTTGCGCCTTGCAGCCGGCTTTGGGTTAATGCCCGCGTAATTGTTTGTAAGCGTTAATCAAGCCATTGGTTGAACAATCATGGCTTCTGATGGTTTCTTCATTTTTTAATTCCGGCAAAATTTTGTTTGCCAGAATTTTGCCCAATTCCACGCCCATTTGGTCGAACGAGTTGATGTTCCAAATGACGCCTTGCACAAAAATTTTGTGTTCGTAGAACGCCAATAATGAACCCAAGGTTTTGGGTGTCATTTTTTTGAACAGGAAAGAGTTCGATGGTTTGTTGCCTTCAAACACTTTTGAGGCGACTAATACCGCATCTTTTTGTTCTTCAGGCGTTAACGATTGCAGCACTTCTTCTTCGGTTTTGCCGCGCATTAAGGCTTCGGGTTGCGCCAAGAAGTTGGAGACCAAAATGTCATGGTGTTCAGGCAAGTCGTAATGGCTGTTGGCGGCAACCAGAAAGTCGCAAGGGACTAATTTGGTGCCTTGGTGGATCAGTTGGAAAAACGCGTGCTGACCGTTAGTGCCGGGTTGCCCCCAGATGATCGGTCCCGTGTTGTAATCCACTTTTTCGCCATTCATATCCACGCTTTTGCCGTTGCTTTCCATATCGCCTTGTTGGAAATAGTCGGCGAAATAGCGCATGGATTGGTCGTAGGGCAATAAGGCGTAGGATTCGGCGTGGAAGAAGTTGTTATACCAAACGCCTAGCAAGCCCATCAGCACGGGGATATTTTGTTCAAACGGCGAGTTGCGGAAATGCTCGTCGGCTTCGAATGCGCCTTGCAGCAGCTCTTCAAAATTGTCCATGCCAATATAAAGGGCGATGGATAAGCCCACTGCCGACCATAGCGAATAACGCCCACCGACCCAATCCCAAAATTCAAACATGTTGTCGGTGTCGATGCCAAAGGCGGCGACATTTTCGGCATGGGTGGAGATGGCGACAAAATGTTTGGCAATCGTGTCAGGGTCTTTAGCGGTGTCCAGAAACCAGCGTTTTGCCGATTTGGCGTTCATCATGGTTTCTTGGGTGGAAAATACTTTGGAAGCCACAATAAATAATGTGGTTTCTGGATTGAGGGGTTTGAGCTTTTCGACAATATCGGTTTGGTCGATATTGGAAACATAATGGACTTTAAGTGTCGAGCTATAGGGCGTCAGTGTCATTGACACCATTTTGGGGCCTAAGCCAGAACCGCCAATGCCAATGTTGACCACGTCGGTGATGGTTTTTCCGGTATAGCCTTTCCATTCACCGGAGCGGACGCGCTCACAAAAGGTACGCATTTTTGCCAGCACCGCGTTGATTTGCGGCATAACATCTTGGCCTTCGACGTAGATAGGGCGGTTGCTGCGGTTGCGTAAGGCGGTGTGCAGTACTGCACGGTGTTCGGTGGTGTTGATGGTCTCGCCGTTGAACATCGCCTCTATTTTATTTTTTAAGTCGGCAAAATTAGCCAGATCCATTAATAATGGTATAGTCTGGTCAGTTATTCTGTTTTTGGAGTAATCAAAGAGGATGTCATTAAACGTGATGGAGAATTTTTTGAAACGGTTGGGGTCTTGCGCAAATTCATCTCGTAAGGAATGGCTTTCGATTTGTTGGTAGTGGGATAGAAGTTCAGACCATGCTTTAGAGTGAGTCAGGGATGACATGTTTCGACGGTTCCGTTTAAATGAAGTTGGTTTAAGTCTACGAAAAGGAAGTCAGTATAGCAATAGAACAGGAAAACTATTACCGCCTCTTTTGTAATGTTAATTCGATGGGTGCTTTTCCATCAATTCCTTTATTTGGGTAGGGTGATGTGCTAGAGTTCGCAGTCGTTATCAGAAGGGCTTTGCGCGGAAGATAGGCGCTTGGATATTTGACGCGTTTTGTGCAATTAATTTTTTATAATAATAACTATCGAAACTGGAAGGTATTATGAACACAGCAAAGATTTTTAGAAAGGGTTTACTGGTATTTTTGGGTTTGGCCTTGTCGGCCTCTGTATGGGCTCACGGTGGCGCTGCCGGTACAGATACCGATCAATGTAAGTTTGAGTTAGAACCAACTCATTGGATCCATTACACTGCCTACCAACCTGTGGCCTATTCTGCTGAAGAGTTCTGCGGCAAATTGCCAGGAACTAACACTAAAACCCAGTTAGTCTTCGACTACCAAGACATGCGCTATAGAAACATGACGGTTGAGTTCGAAGTAACTAAAGAGCCAGAAGGCACACAAGTTTTCTTCTTGCCTGCGGCAAAACACAAAAATGGAACGGTTAACCTGGAGTTGCCAAACGGCGTGCCTGATCCAGGCAAATATTTGATCCATATCACTTTGGTTCCAGATCAAGGTGACCGTTTAGATGCCCACATGGGCTTTACTGCCGGCACTGGTCCCGCTACTAGCGGTACTAGCCTGTTGTTGTATGCTTTCTTTGCGTTTGCGGGCTTGTACATTTTGTACTTGTCACACGCAGGCTTCAAATCAGCGATTGATAAAATGATTGGTAAAGCAAAAGCTTAAAACGGATAACTGCGGTCAGCGCAATGCTTGGCTGGACGGATCGGCTGTCAATAGCCGGTTAAGATTTAACAGAGGAGACGAAAAATGTTGAAGTTATTGTCGGTTGGCTTATTGGTGGCGATGTTTTCCGCCACAGTCGGCGCAGTAGACATTGAAGACCACGACGGTATGCTCATGGATCATGGTGATGGTCATTTGATGGACATGGGCGGTGGCATGGTGATGGGGCAAAATGCCAACACTTTGCCGGGCGGTTGCGACAGCATTTCCGAAACCAAAGAAATCACCGTCCATGCCGGTCACAAATTTGCGGAAAAATTTCCAGGTCGGATGTATGCCTTCGACACACAGGAATTCCAATTTGAACCTTGTACCAAGCTGACCGTGCATTTCGTTAATGAAGATAACATCCGCCACCAATGGATGATGCATGGTTTGCCTAAGTATTTGTATCCAAAAGGTATGTTCCATTTGGAAGTCAGTGGCCCGGGTAAAGTGTCCGGCACGTTGATTTTGCCGCCAGGCGACAAAACTTACTTGGTGCATTGCGATATTGCCCAGCACATGGAAAAGGGCATGAAAGCCCAGCTGAAAGTGGGTGATGGCGATGGTGATTTGCCAAGCATTCCTGGTGTGACCGCAATGACTTACGCCGACGATTACAAGGCCACGTTACCAGAATTGTTAAAAGCAGCAGAAACTGCGGCAAAAATTCCTGACGTTGCTGTTGTTGCGGCTGCACCGGCCGTATCTGCACAGCCACAGCCAGAATCAGGTTTTTCAGGCTTAACTGTCGTTGGTTTGGCAATCGGTTTAGGTTTGGCAGCATTTTTGGCACGTAAGTTTGACGGAATGAGTGCCTCAGAAGCCGTCGCAACCGTGTTTGAATGGTTGCGGATGGGGATTGAAGCATTGGTTGTTTTGGCAACCCGCTTGCTCAAACTGGTTACTGGCGACAAAAATAAAGTATTGCCAGGTAATTAATCTGATGGCAACCAGAAAACCCCTGTGCAACATCAGGGGTTTTTTTTCGCATAAATTTAGGGTCGGAGCCATTGGAATGGCTATTTCGGACAGGGATTGACCAGACTTTCCTAGGGATGAGTTTTTTGTTTGCCCAACTATTGACCTATGACTGAAATTTGGGGATTGTTTCTCAGTGCCTTCATCTCGTCTACCTTGGCACCCGGCGGATCGGAAGCGGTTTTGGCCTATTTGGTAACCCAGCATTACCCTTTGCCGGAATTGCTGTTGGCGGCAACGGTTGGCAACACTTTAGGAGCCATGACGACGTGGTTTTTAGGCTATCTGACCAGCCAAAAATTTCCGGCGGCTACGTTACTGCCAGCAAACAAGCAAAAAGCCTTGGATGTCGTCAAAACTAGAGGCCAATGGGTGTTGTTGTTGACTTGGTTGCCGGTGGTGGGTGATGTGTTGTGTTTTGCGGCAGGGTGGTTAAAACAGCCGCTACTGTCAGGAATATTATTGATTTTATTAGGCAAGCTGGCACGTTACGCGGTCGTGGCTTGGTTGTTTGTTTAAAAATCCAGATTGTTGTTTTAATCCATAAGAGGTTGCCGTGTTACGCCATTTTCCAGAAGCCGGAATTATCTATCCGCATAAAAAGCGTGATTATTTTATTGCCGCGTTCACCTTTTTTTGCGTTGCCGTGTGCTTAATCAGCGATGCCAATGCCGATATGGCTAAACAAAACGCCTTGGGCGTGTGCGGCTGGGTGTTTCTGATAGGATTGTTGCTGGGCGAAAACAAAGAGGTTCGCGTGCAAGTGCTGATTGCCGTTATGTTTGCCACCATTGGCGAACATTTCGCTTCGCCTTTTATGGGCGGTTACACCTATCGTTTCGGAAATGTGCCGGCCTATGTGCCGCCAGGACACGGCATGGTCTATCTGACCGCCGTAGCCTTGGCACGCTCTGGTTTCTTCATGACCCATGCACGCGCCATCACTACTTTTGTGCTGGTCGTTTGTGGCTTATGGTCGTTATGGGGAGTTAGCGGTATTCCAGAACAAGGCGATTGGGTTGGTGCGATGCTGTTTTGCGTGTTTTTGGTTTATTTGTTTAAAGGCCGCTCGCCCATGGTTTATCTGGCGGCGTTTTTTATCACCACTTGGCTGGAGCTGATTGGTACGGCGGTCGGCACGTGGAAGTGGGCCTCGATAGACCCCGTTTTGCATTGGCAGCAAGGCAATCCGCCCAGCGGCGTAGCGGCGTGGTATTGTTTGGTTGATGCGGTCGCTATTGGCGGCGCACCCTTGGTCTTTAAGGCTTGGCGTGACGTCGGTGAGTGGTTGAAAGCACAGAAAGGCCGTGATGATGCTTATCAGGGTTCAGGAAACGAATAAGTGTTTTAGTTTAAATTTAAGATGGCTAGGCGTATAGTCAGCCAACATTGCCATCAACTTACCCATCAAGAGGAAAAACTATGGATCGTCGTCATTTTATCCAACTAAGCGCAGCGGGTTTGGCTGCGGGTGTCATTGCCCCTGCGGCAGCCATGGCAGAAAGCACCGCCCATCACCCAACGGCTGACCTGTACTACACCAAAGATTCGTCAGGCCGATGGAGCGGAAAGGAAGCAACCCATGTGCCCAATATCGAAGTGAACACCGCTAACGGCAAAATCACCGTCAAAGTGGTCACCGCTCATGAAATGAAAGGTTACGAGCATTACATCGTCAAGCACGTTTTGTTGGACAAAGATTATAAATTCATTGCCGAACACATGTTCAACCCCGTGGAAGACAAAGTAGCTGTGTCAACCTTTACATTAGATAGTTACAGCGGTGTGTTTTATGCGCTGAGCGTTTGTAACAAGCACGATCTTTGGTTGAATACCGCCGAAGTTTAAGCCCGCCATTTCCAAATGGAGTAAATGCATTTTTACTCCATTTTCCCTTCTTCAAACCTATCTGTCAGCATATACCGATTGCAAATAGTCCTTGATGGCAACCGGTGCAATGCTTTCCATGCAAGGGCAATGGATTTTGTCCTTTCTGCAATCGTTACACGATTTTTCCAGCACAAATACTTTGGCTTTTTTGCCGACCGGTTGCCAGCGCCCTGGATGGATAGGCTTCATCGGTGGGTAAATGCCGATCGCATGTTTTTGTAGGGCGGCGGCAATGTGCAATGGCCCCGTGCTGCAGGCAATCAGGCCATCGCAAGCGGCAATAAAGGGAATGAATTCCGCCAAGCTCATTAATCCGGTCAGGTCGGTGACGCGCTCGCCAATTTCGGCGAACAACGGTTCCAAAGCCGCTTTTTCGTGTGCCGTGCCGGAAATAAAAATTTGAAACTGATTGGGGTCGAGTTGCTTTATCAAGCTGGCGTAGTGGGCAAGATTCCATTCCCGTGCGCTGCCGCGAGATTTGGGATGCAGAATCAGCTTGAATTTATCGGCCTGCAATAAGTTGGCAAACTCTGGCTTCAATGCAGGCAAGCGGCTCATATCCGTTAACCCGGCAACTGCAGGTAAAGGAAAGTCGCCAGAAATTCCCAGTGGTTTTAGCAGCTTTAGGTTTAACTGCGCTTCATGCAAAGGTGATTTGTTGCGGCTGAGCTTCACCCATTTATTGCAGGTATACCAATGATACCAACGGTTGAGGGTGCCAATGCGCCAAGGGATTTGCAGTTCTTTGGCGCGTTTGGCAAGCACGGGCCTTGGTAGCACGTGCAAAATGGCTTGCGGTGCTTGGCCTGCTAACGTGATGGGATGCTGTAAAAAATCTTCTTGGCTGATAAATTCGTCAATATAAGGACAGGCTTCAATAATTGCCCGTGTGTAGGGTGTGCCTAGAAAGCCAATGACGATGTCGGGGAAATGTTTTTTTAAGAGCGCTGCCATGGGTAGCGTTAAGACGACATCACCGATGCTGTCGGTGCGACTGATGATAATGTTGCTGGGTGGTGTCATAAGTTTCAGATCATTTTGTAAAACGCGCGCAGGCAATGCAAACGCTGTTTCAGGTCAGGATTGTGGTATTTTTTGTGGCGCAAAATGGCTTGGCGGTGCCGGAAATACAGCCGCATCCTTAGCCAATTGTTTGTTAAAGAAAAGCTGCTTTGGCTTTTATGTAGTTGATATAAAATCGCTTTTTCCGGCAGGGAATCGGGGCATTTTTCACACATCGCCATTAAGCGCAACTGGGCGTACTCAATCCGTTGTTGGCGGGTTTTTCTTTTTTTCGCCAATTTGATGCGGTCTTTTTTATTGAGCGCATTGGTTTGGTTGGCATCATGGCGGCGGTACTGCACCAAAACCGCATCGACAAATTTCACGCCACCGTTAAATGAGGCGACAAAACCTAGCCAGTTGTCGTGTGAGAAGCGATAAGGGAAGGGCATAGCTGCCAAAGCGACGGGTTTGGCGATTAACATGGCATGACCTAATGCAGAAATGCCCACTTCAACATAGCTGAGCGGGTTATCAAAATCGACCATGTTTTTTGTGTCTCCCATCATTTGGCCCAGTAAGCGGCCTTGCCCGTCAATAAAGGCTGAATCGCAATAGGCAATGGCATGATTGCCAATATGCTTAAGCAGGACTTCTATTTTGGTGGGTAGCCACACGTCGTCTTGGTCGCACGGGGCTATAAAATCACCTTTCGCCAGCTTAAAGCCTTTTTCAAAAGTTTTGACATGCCCTAGGTTGTGTTCGTTGACATGCACGGCTAACTGAGGGTGTTGCCCAGCATACCGATTCAGAATGTTGACCGTGTCATCTGACGAACCATCATCAATGGCGATAATTTCAAGGTGGGGGTGGGTTTGCTTGAGAAGGCTGTCGAGCTGCTGTTCAAGAAAACGTTCGCCATTATAAGTCGCCAAAACAATGCTGACTAACGGCGGGTTGGGGTTGCTGTTCATGGTTTATTTGAATAAAAGCGGGGCTTCTGTTAAATGATTTTGAAAAAGGTTTTCAGGCAATATAGCAAACGTCTTGCCTCGTTGTGTTTCTTATACGACAAAAAGGCTTTGCGGTGTTTGAAAAACAAACACATACGTAACAAATTATTGCTTAGCGAATAGCTGGCATAGCTCTTCGCCAATTGCCGATAAGCTTGTTTTTCAGCGTACAAGCTATCTGGGCAGCGTTCGTAGAGCATTTGCACGCGTTGTTGTGCGTTTTTAATGCGTTGTTCGGTGGTTTCCCGCTTTTTGTTTTTTTTGTTGATTGCGCCAAAAACATTGGCGTCATGGCGGCGGTAATGCACCAAAACTTCGCGGACAAATTTAAGCGAGCTGGTAAACGTTGCCACAAAGGCCAGCCAATAATCATGCGGCATCATCGAGTC
This sequence comes from Methylosoma difficile, assembly GCF_054657615.1. Lineage (NCBI taxonomy): Bacteria > Pseudomonadati > Pseudomonadota > Gammaproteobacteria > Methylococcales > Methylococcaceae > Methylosoma > Methylosoma difficile. The sequence continues at coordinate 1,085,473 of NZ_BAAHYJ010000001.1, forward strand.
GGGGAATGGCAGGGTTTCTGCCATGAGTTTTTTGGTGATGAGCATGGCATGGCCCGGAACTGAGCCGCCGATGGCGAACATCAACGGATTGTCAAAATCTATCAAGGTTTTGGCTTCGCTCATGGTTTCGCCCAGCAATTCACCTTGGCTATCAATAAAGGCCGAATCGCAATAAACAATAGCGTAATCGCCGATGGCTTTCAGCAAAACATCGATTTTATCGGTTAGCCAAATGTCGTCTTGGTCGCTGGGGGCGATGTAGTCGCCTTTAGCCATCAGAAAACCTTTTTCAAAGTTTTTTTGGTAGCCAAGGTTTTGTGCGTTGACCTCGTACCTGAAGTGGGCATAACGGTTGGCGTATTCGGCAAGGATGCTGGCTGTGCCGTCTGTGGAGCCATCATCAACGGCGATGATTTCAATGTTCGGGTAGGATTGTTTGACGATGCTGTCGAGCTGTTCGCGTAAAAAACGTTCGCCATTGTAGGTGGCTATCACGACCGAGACCAAAGGTAGGAATTGCTCAGACATTTGCAGTTAAATCCTTGCCTCGTTTACAGGCTTTTGTAAGGTGCAACAAAGGCTTCGTCCAGCTGGCAAACCTCTGCGGGTAAGTTAAGGCTGGACAGCACTTTGTTTTCAATTTGGTACATCAGTGATGGCCTAACCCAGCCTTTTTCGATGTGTTGTTTGACAAAGCCAATGTCAATAAAACCCGTGTCGACAGCTTCTATCAAATCTTGCATCCATAAGTGCTCCAGTTTGTTGTCGCGACTTACCCACGGTTGTGTGGGCATGTCGGTGTAATGGACAAGGCAGCTGGTGTTTTCTTTAAACCATTCCAAGCAATTCCATTCGCTAGGTATGCAGACGCCAATGTTTTTTGCCGCTGCCATTTCGTACATTAAGCTTTCGTAACTAAAACTGCCGTTATCCAAACCATCGATAATGCCATCAACCGTCCAGGCAAGCTTCTCGCAATCCAGTAGCATCACCGAAAATTGTGGACGGCGTTTTTTTTCGCGTTTGCTGGGTGTTACGGTGATTAAGTCGTGGCTACCCATGGGTAAGTTCCACAATTGGCTGATGTCACGAAACAGCTGCATGTCCGAATCCAAATAAATGGCGCGTCCTTGCAAGCCGTTAAGGTGTGGGATCAGAAAACGTTGGAAAGAAAATGGCGTGCGTTGTTTGTTGCGCGGGTCTTTGGGTTCGCGGTATTGGATCTGGGCTTCGTGTAACGGAAACACTTCTACGGGTTGTGAGGCGTGTTTTTTGATGGAATATTCCAACACTTTGACCGAGAGCATTTGCTCTTCTTGGGTGGCGACATAGACCTTGATGGGGTAATGGTTGACCAAGCCCTGGTAATCGAGATTGTATTGGCTGATTTTTTTTATGATGCCGGCAAATTGGCTGTCAAAAGAGCTATTGCCGTTGGCAAGCAAGGTGGTGGGCGACGATTGCTCAAAAACGTTGTTGTAGTTGCTGCCGCCATCCACACCCAATGTGCGGATTTTTTTGATGCCTTGCGTGGCTAAAACATCAACGGCAGCCTCGGCGCTAAAGTAATTGACGCGGATTTGCCGATGTAGGCCAACAGGCCATTTGCCGTGTTTTAACAAGGCTTTGATGCCTAAATGGTCATACCAAAACAGGCGGCCTTGTTGATCCATTTGCGCCAGCAAGGGTAGTTTTTTGAGCAGTTCCGGTAAGCTGTCTTTTCCTGGCTGGTTATTGCGGTGGGGAAAGTACGGCATCACCAAGTAATCTGCCTGAGCCAAGATTTGTCCGGCACAACTTTCAAACACGTCAATGTCGATCAAATGGCTGATTTTGGCAGGTATTTGGCTAATGACATGATTGAGTGTCAGTACGTGGTAATCTGCCAGATCAACTTGGTTGATGTGCTGGTAACTGGGGCCTTTGCCAATAATGAGCCAGGGTTTGTCGTGCAGGGTAGTATCGCTGGCGAATAAATGCGTTATGTTTTTCATGATCCGGTCACACGGTAAAAAAGTTGTTCCCACTGTTGGCTAATATGGTTAATCGACCATTTGTCCAATAATAAACGTCGACCTTGATTAACATGGGCAAAACGTTGGTTTGGGTTGTTTAAGTAAGTATCGAATGCGTTTTGCCAGTCGTCTAAAAAACACGCTTCGCTTAAGGCTTGGTAGCTGGGAATGCTGTCGGCAATCACCGGCAAACCCAAATGCAGTGACAGTGCCAAGCGGTTGTTGGTTTTTGCTAGGGTAAACGGATTTTGGCTAATCGGGATGATGGAGATGTCATGCAACCTGAAAGCGTGCGCAAAAGTGCTGGGATGCCAAGGTAAATAGGTGCTGGGAATTTGCCAACGTTTGCTTAGGTCGGCAAATAATATCGGGTTATTGCTGATAACCGTCAATGATGTTTGGCTGGCGAATGTGGCATCGTTAAAAAAAGTATCCAGCTTGGCTAAATCGCCCATGCCGTAGTCGGCTTTGCCACCTCCTGCAATCCCAAACCAGACCAGGCAGGTTCTGCCTTCGGTTCGCCAGCCTTGGATTTGATCCGAAAGTTTTTGGTATTTTTGTAGCTGTTGCCAATAGGTGAGGGCTTTGGGGCAGAGCGGCAGGATTTCATCGACGGCATCTTCGATGATGCTGATTTTGGTTGCATCAATATGTTCTGCAATGCACGTTGCCAAATACTCGGACGAGGCGACCGTGTGGTCGGCAAGTTGCATCATTTGCTGAATGACTTCGGCGGCTTTCGCCACTTCTGGCAATTGCTGCGGGTTGTAAAAGTAGTTGTCGCATAAGTCGAAGATGACTTTAATGCCTTGGCTTTTTAATTGTTTGGCCTGTTCAAGGCTTTGGTGGTCATGGGTTTTGTTGAACACCACGGCATCGTAGCGGTTTTGCGAATTGGCTTGGAAAAAGCTCACGGGCCAAGCTTGTTTCTGCAGCTGATCCATCACATTAAGGCAGCGAATCCTTGCGCTGGCAACATTTCTGTCTTGCGAAACGGGTTTCCAAGCAATTTTTAAGCTCATTTATAAGCCCAAACGGTCATTCTGCCGCTTTGTTTGCTGATGGCGAGCAACCAGCCCAGTATTTTCGAAAAAAGTTTTAGGCGCTTCCGGTCTTGCACCTCTTGCATCAATGTGGCAAGGCGCGGTTGTTGTCTTAGGGTAAAAATACGGACGAGGCTGGCATAGAGGTTGTTGGGGTTACGGTGCCAATAAAATTGGCTGCGGTTAAAGCCTGTTTTTGCCAGCAAGGTATGAAGGGTTGGTTTTGTATAGTGGTAGAGGTGGTTTGGCAGATGCAGGGAGTAGTAATTTTGTTTGAATAATTGAAAATCTACCCCGCCTAGGTCGGGAACGGAGATAACCAATGCGCCACCAGGTTTTAGGGCTTGATGGAGTTTCTCCAAACCCGCTAGCGGGTGGTGCAAATGTTCAACCACCATCCATGCCACGATCATATCGAAATGATTATTGGGAAGCTCGGTTCCTTCGAGAAGTCCGCAGGTCACATTAAGCCCTTGTTGCTTCGCGCTATTTGCTGCCGATTCAGAAGGCTCAAGGCCGCTGACAGTCCAACCTTGCTGCTGCATAGTCATTAGAAAATCACCGGAACCACAGCCAATCTCCAATAGGTTTCCTGGCGGCATAGGCGGGAGGATGGTTTTGCTGTTGGCGTTAAAGTTATCAGAAAGCCATTTTTTAAAACCAGTTTTTGGTTTTTTGTTGGGATTGTTGTTTTTGACTTGCGTTGATAAATAGGGCGCATAAGTGTCAGGGTAATAAAACCCAATGCTATTTTGGTTGGGTCTTGGGTTCGTGCGCATCAAACCGCAGGCTTGGCAGCGGACAACTTGGAATTTGCCCGGCAAATAATTGATCCAGTCTTCACCTATTAATATAGGTGTCTCTTGACTACTTCCGCACTCGCAAGGCATGTTTTCCATGGTCACTTCTGGAGGAAGCGTGTTTTGTTCTGGCGTTTCTAGGGTGTGGTTCATGATGGGTGGCTTATACGGGCTGGCTGCCCTGCGGTTGTGTGCTTGCTCTTCCGCACGGATGGTTGGGAGGTGGTCAATTATAACGGTACAGGAGGAGGATTCAATTCAGCACACCCGCATATAAATCCGCCAAGCTGATTTCACAATCCACACATCCAAAGCGGATGCTGTCGCCTTTGCCGTATTGGCTCAGATGCCAATCGTGTTGGTTGGGTTGGCGTGTGTACTTCTGCACCCGGTATTTGTCTTGAGCAACCAAGCAATATTCTTGTACACTGGGAATATTTTGATAAGCAACTAGCTTTTCGCGCTTATCAGTCAGGGCGGTGGCGGGCGAGAGGATTTCAATAATGAGGCACGGCTCGCTGATGGCGTAAGCGTCGGTTTCGTTTTCGCTACAAACTAGCATCAGGTCGGGATAGTAGTAGGTTCTACGCTGGGCGATTTTTAATTTAACGTCGCTCATGTATACGCGGAACGGTGTGTTTTTCACTTGGGCGTGCAGGAAACTATACAAATTGCCACCGATCTGGTTGTGCGCCCGACTTGCGCCAGTCATGGCAAAAATAGCACCGTCAACGTATTCATGGCGTTCTTGGCTGGACATTTCCATCGCTAAATAGTCTTCTTCGCTGAGGTAAGGTATTAGCTGATGGGTAAGCATGGTGGCGCTCCAGTTACAAATAATAGGCTACGGCACAAGCAGTGCTTTGGCGGCAAAGGCCGTAAGCTTTCTATAATACATTAAATAATATGTCCAAAACATCCAAAACAGATTTTGAAATTTACAAGCGATTGCTGACTTACACCAAGTCGCACCGGCTGCTTTTTGCCATCAGTATTTTCGGTTTTTTGATTTACTCCAGCACCCAGCCGCTGTTTGCCAGCCTGATCCAGCAGATTATCGACACCGTGCAGGCCAAATCGCGTGACAAAATGCTGTATCTGCCGCTGTATTTTAGTGGCTTGGTTGTGTTGCGTGGTATTGGCAACTATTTGGGCAACTACTATTTGGCAAAAGTGTCGCTGAATGTGATCCATGCGTTGCGTTGCGAGTTGTTTGACAAATATACGCAGCTGCCAACGGTGTATTTTGATGACAATAACAGCGGCTATATGATCGCCAGGATTACCCACAATGTCGGGCAAGTGGCGCAGGCAACCACCGATGCTATCCGCAAGATCGTTCAAGAAGGGCTGACGGCGTTGGGTTTGTTGGGTTACCTGTTTTATATGAACTGGCAATTGTCGCTGGTATTTTTGGTGGTGGCCCCCGTGATTGCCTTGTTGGTCAATTATGTCAGCAAGCGTTTGCGGATGTTGAGCCAGCGTATCCAAAACTCGATTGGCGATATGACCCACATCACATCCGAATTGGTCAACGGACATCGCATTGTCCGCAGTTACGGCGGCGAAGCCTATGAAAAACGCCGTTTTCTGGAAAGCAGCCTCTACAATCGCCGCCAATCGCTAAAAGCCACAACGACCAGTTCCGTACACAACCAGCTGATGCAGTTGGTGATTGCCGTCGCCTTGGCGTTTTTAATGTATATGGCCTTGTTTTTTATGGAACAAGACAGTGTTGGCTCGTTTGTCGGCTATTTGACAGCGGCATTTTTGTTGCCGCGCCCGTTCCGGCAACTCAGCGATGCGAACAGCGACATCCAAAAAGGCATTGTTGCGGCAGATTCTTTGTTTAAGGTGTTGGATACGGAAGGCGAGCTGGATAGCGGCACTTACGCGCCCGACCGCTGCCAAGGCGCATTGGAATTTAAAAACCTGACCTTCCAGTACGCCAGTGCCAGTGAGCCGTCATTGACCGACATTAGCTTTAAGGTCGAGCCTGGGCAAACCATTGCTTTGGTAGGCGCGTCCGGAGGCGGCAAAAGTACCTTGGTCAATTTGGTGTCGCGCTTTTATTCGCACGACCAAGGCCAAATCTTGTTGGATGGCGTCGAGATCAACGACTACCAGTTGGCCAATTTGCGAAAACATATCGCCCTTGTTAACCAGCAGGTGATTTTGTTCAATGACACTATTGCCAACAACATTGCCTACGGTGCCTTGGCGGGCGCTAGCCGTGAATCCATCGAACAAGCGGCAACCGATGCCTATGCAATGGAATTTATCAGCAAATACGAACACGGCTTGGATACGGAGATCGGCGAGAACGGCGTAAAATTGTCCGGTGGCCAGCGCCAGCGTTTGGCTTTGGCAAGGGCTTTATTAAAAGATGCGCCGATTTTGATCTTGGACGAGGCCACTTCCGCGCTGGATACCGAATCCGAGCGATACATCCAAGCCGCTTTGCAAAAAGTGATGGGCAACCGCACAACCTTGGTTATCGCGCATCGCTTGTCCACTATCGAAAACGCCGACGTGATTTTGGTGATGGAGCGCGGGCGCATTGTCGAGCGCGGCTCGCACAACGAATTGCTGGCACTGAATGGCGCTTATGCCCGCTTACACGCCATGCAGTTTAGGGAAAATAATGAGGGCGCATTTTAATTTCCCAAAAAACCACCCCGACATCAGGAGATTATTTGAAAACCTTTATTTCCGTATTGGAAGACCATCTGGAAATGGTCAAAAACTTAGCGGCTATCAATGGTGATATTGAGGCCGCTGGCGATTTGTTGGTCAACACCTTAAACCAAGGCGGCAAGATTTTATTGTGTGGTAACGGTGGCAGTGCTGCCGATTGCCAGCATATCGCCGCTGAACTGGTGGTCCGTTATGAAATAGACCGCGTCGCCCTGCCGGCGCTGGCGTTGACCACCGATTCGTCGATTCTTACCGCCCATAGCAACGATGTCGGTTTTGAAAGTGTGTTTTCGCGTCAAGTGGAGGCGTTTGGTCAGGCCGGTGATTGTCTGATCGCCATTTCCACTTCCGGCAAAAGCCCGAACATCATCAAAGCGGCACAGGTGGCGCAGCAGAAAGGCTTGTCGGTGATTGCCATGACCGGTGGCAATGGCGGGCAATTGTTGCCCCACGCCAGTATCGGCATTGTGGTGCCATCCAGTGTCACGGCACGTATCCAAGAGGCGCATATCTTAATAGGCCATTGGTGGTGCGGTTGGATAGAAGGCCACTGCGCCAAGTCATCATCGTAAGCAGGGCGGGTGTTTCCAATCCGCCCCGTGTTATCCATCAATTAAGGAATGCTTCATGTTAGCCACTCTTCCTGATTTTTCTCAGGCGCGTATTGTTGTTATCGGCGATGTCATGCTCGACCGCTACTGGTCGGGGCAAGCCACGCGTATTTCTCCTGAAGCGCCCGTCCCCGTGGTGCGTGTCAATAGCCACGAAGACCGCGTCGGTGGTGCTGCCAATGTCGCCCTGAACATTGCCCGTCTGGGCGGGCAAGTGACCTTGCTGGGCGTGGTCGGTGACGATGCGGAAGGTGTCGCGCTAAAAACCAGTTTGGAAGCGGAAGGCGTCAATTGCGCCTTTGTTGTCCAGCCGGGTTTGAGGACTATCTGCAAATTGCGGGTGATGGCGCAACACCAGCAGTTAATTCGCGTGGATTTTGAAGATGTGCCGCTGCAATTTGACCATTCGGCTTTGCAGTCGTTGTTGCAAAGCCAATTGCCCGACCACGCCGTATTGGTGTTGTCGGATTATGGCAAAGGCACCTTGGCGGATGCGGCTGAAATAATTGGTCTTGCTAAAGCGGCGGGCAGACAGGTGTTGATTGATCCTAAAGGTACGGACTTTAGCCGCTACGCCCATGCTGATGTCATTACGCCTAATCTAGGAGAGTTTCTCGCCGTTGTAGGCGCTTGCGCTAATGAAGATGCCGTACAGGCAAAAGGCCGTAAACTGCTTGCCGAACACCAAATAGCCAATTTGTTGCTGACGCGCGGTGAGTCGGGCATGACGCTGATCGAGCCTGAAGCAAGCCAATCCATTCCTGCCCAAGCCAAAGATGTGTTTGATGTGACCGGTGCGGGCGATACGGTCATTGCCGTGATGGCTTTGTGTATGGCGGCGCAAATACCATTAACGGAGGCTATGTATTTTGCCAATCTTGCCGGCGGTATTGTCGTGGGCAAGCTGGGAACGTCTACCGTCTCGGTGGAAGAGTTGGCTCGTGCGATGCACGGTGCTGGCGGTTCTGCGCAGTATGGTGTGGTTTCCGAAGATGAATTGGCTTGTTTGATTACGCATGCCAAAGCCAGTGGCGAACGGGTCATTATGACGAACGGCTGTTTTGATTTGTTGCATGCCGGGCATGTGACCTATTTGCAACAGGCGCGTGCTTTGGGTGATCGTTTAGTGGTGGCGGTCAATTCCGATGCATCAGTGAAAATTCTCAAAGGCGAGTCGCGCCCTATTAATGGTCTGCAACATCGAATGACGGTGTTGGCGGCGTTGTCCTGTGTCGATTGGGTGGTGGCCTTCGAAGAAGAAACGCCGGAGCGTTTATATTGCAAGGTGTTGCCGAATGTTATCGTGAAAGGCGGCGATTACACGCCAGACCAAGTGGCGGGTGGTGATTGCGTCATTAAGGCGGGCGGGGAAGTGAAAGTTTTGACGTTTGTCGAAGGGCAATCGACAACCAATATGATAAATAAAGCGAGAGGTGCTGAATGATTATTGTCACAGGCGGTGCCGGCTTTATCGGCAGCAATCTGATCCGCGCGCTAAACAAGCGCGGCGAGCGCGAGATTTTGCTGGTCGATAATCTCAGCAACGGGCGCAAAATGCTTAATATCGCCGATTTGGATATTGCCGATTATTGCGATAAGCACGATTTGTTTGCCAAGTTGGACGATCAGGCCTTTATGCGTCAGGTTCGTGCCGTTTTCCATCAAGGCGCTTGCTCGGCAACCACCGAATGGGATGGTCAGTATGTCATGAAGAACAATTACGACTACTCCAAGCAACTGCTGCATAATTGCCAAACGGCGCGCATCCCGTTTATTTATGCTTCTTCGGCTTCCGTTTACGGAAATGGGCAGAATGGCTTCCGTGTTGACCGCGCCTGCGAGCAGCCGATCAATATGTATGCCTATTCCAAGTTCCAGTTCGATCAATATGTGCGGCGCATTTTGCCGACAGCAACGGCGCAAATCGCTGGATTCCGTTACTTTAACGTCTACGGCCCCCGAGAACAGCATAAAGGCTTGATGAGCAGTACGGCATTCCACTTCAATCAACAAATCCTTAAAGACCAAGTAGCGAAGTTGTTTGCCGGTTGCGATGGTTATGGAGATGGCGAACAGCAGCGCGATTTTGTGTACGTTGGCGATGTAGTCGATGTCAATTTATGGTTTTTGGATAATCCGACACAGTCGGGAGTATTCAATGTTGGCACGGGTAAGGCGGAGCCGTTTAATGCCGTCGCCGAAGCTGTCGTTGCTTGGCATGGCAAAGGAAAGATTGAATACATTCCTTTTCCCGATCATCTGAAAGGCGCATATCAAAGCTATACCCAAGCAGATTTAACGGAGCTGCGTGCGGCGGGTTATGAAAAAAAGTTTTTAACGGTTAATGAAGGTGTCTGGTTGT
>NZ_BAAHYJ010000001.1:1097500-1128372 GCF_054657615.1 Methylosoma difficile
TGGTCAAGTGAACAAGCGCATACGGTGGATGCCTAGGCAATGAGAGGCGATGAAGGACGTTGTAGCATGCGAAAAGCCGCGGGGAGAGTGCAAACCCTCTATGATCCGCGGATGTCCGAATGGGGAAACCCACCCGCAAGGGTATCCTGCAGTGAATACATAGCTGCTGGAGGCGAACCCGGGGAACTGAAACATCTAAGTACCCGGAGGAAAAGAAATCAACCGAGATTCCCTTAGTAGCGGCGAGCGAACGGGGAACAGCCCTTAAGTGGCGGCAAAGTTAGTGGAACGGTCTGGAAAGTCCGGCGATACAGGGTGATGGCCCCGTACACGAAAACCTGCCGACATGAAAACGAGTAAGGCGAGGCACGTGAAACCTTGTCTGAACATGGGGGGACCATCCTCCAAGGCTAAATACTCCTCATTGACCGATAGTGAACCAGTACCGTGAGGGAAAGGCGAAAAGAACCGGGGAGACCGGAGTGAAATAGATCCTGAAACCGTATGCGTACAAGCAGTGGGAGCATACTTGTTATGTGACTGCGTACCTTTTGTATAATGGGTCAGCGACTTAATCTCAGTGGCAAGCTTAACCGGATAGGGGAGGCGTAGCGAAAGCGAGTCTTAATAGGGCGTCAAGTCGCTGGGATTAGACCCGAAACCGGGCGATCTAGCCATGGCCAGGCTGAAGGTTAGGTAATACTGACTGGAGGGCCGAACCCACATCTGTTGAAAAAGATGGGGATGAGCTGTGGCTCGGAGTGAAAGGCTAATCAAGCTCGGAGATAGCTGGTTCTCCTCGAAAGCTATTTAGGTAGCGCCTCGTGCGGACACTGTCGGGGGTAGAGCACTGTTTCGGCTAGGGGGCCGTCTAGGTTTACCAAACCGATGCAAACTCCGAATACCGACAAGTAATACACGGGAGACACACGGCGGGTGATAAGGTCCGTCGTGAAAAGGGAAACAGCCCAGACCGTCAGCTAAGGTCCCAAAATCTAGGCTCAGTGGGAAACGATGTGAGAAGGCATAGACAGCCAGGAGGTTGGCTTAGAAGCAGCCATCCTTTAAAGAAAGCGTAATAGCTCACTGGTCGAGTCGGCTTGCGCGGAAGATTTACCGGGGCTAAGCCTAGTACCGAAGCTACGGATCACAGCAATGTGGTGGTAGAGGAGCGTTCCGTACGCCTGCGAAGGTCAACTGGAAAGTTGGCTGGAGGTATCGGAAGTGCGAATGCTGACATGAGTAACGACAATGGGGGTGAAAAACCCCCACACCGAAAACCCAAGGTTTCCTGCGCAACGCTAATCGACGCAGGGTGAGTCGGTACCTAAGGCGAGGCCGAAAGGCGTAGTCGATGGAAAACAGGTTAATATTCCTGTACTGGTTATGACTGCGATGGGGTGACGGAGAAGGCTACAGCAGCCGGCGGTTGGAAGTGCCGGTTCAAGCGTTTAGGGAGGTTTTCCAGGCAAATCCGGAAAGCCAATCCTGAGGCGTGACGACGTGTCCGCTTGCGGACGAAGTGTTCGATGCCCTGCTTCCAAGAAAAACCTCTAAGCTTCAGGTCATAAGTAGCCGTACCCTAAACCGACACAGGTGGGTGGGATGAGTATTCTAAGGTGCTTGGGAGAACTCGGCTGAAGGAACTAGGCAAAATGATACCGTAACTTCGGGAGAAGGTATGCCCGTGAAAGCGGGCCGCAGTGAATAGGTGGCTGCGACTGTTTAGCAAAAACATAGCACTCTGCAAACTCGAAAGAGGACGTATAGGGTGTGACGCCTGCCCGGTGCCGGAAGGTTAATTGATGGGGTCAGCGCAAGCGAAGCTCTTGATCGAAGCCCCGGTAAACGGCGGCCGTAACTATAACGGTCCTAAGGTAGCGAAATTCCTTGTCGGGTAAGTTCCGACCTGCACGAATGGCGTAACGATGGCCACACTGTCTCCAGCCGAGACCCAGTGAAATTGAAATCGCTGTGAAGATGCAGCGTCCCCGCGGCTAGACGGAAAGACCCCGTGAACCTTTACTATAGCTTGACACTGGACTTTGAACCGATTTGTGTAGGATAGGTGGGAGGCTGTGAAGCGTGGACGCCAGTCTGCGTGGAGCCATCCTTGAAATACCACCCTGGTCTGTTCGGAGTTCTAACCTCGGCCCGTCATCCGGGCTAGGGACAGTGTCTGGTGGGTAGTTTGACTGGGGCGGTCTCCTCCCAAAGAGTAACGGAGGAGCACGAAGGTACCCTCAGGCTGGTCGGAAATCAGCCAATGAGTGCAATGGCATAAGGGTGCTTGACTGCGAGCCCGACAAGGCGAGCAGGTACGAAAGTAGGTCATAGTGATCCGGTGGTTCTGTATGGAAGGGCCATCGCTCAACGGATAAAAGGTACTCCGGGGATAACAGGCTGATACCGCCCAAGAGTTCATATCGACGGCGGTGTTTGGCACCTCGATGTCGGCTCATCACATCCTGGGGCTGAAGCAGGTCCCAAGGGTATGGCTGTTCGCCATTTAAAGTGGTACGCGAGCTGGGTTCAGAACGTCGTGAGACAGTTCGGTCCCTATCTGCCGTGGGCGTTGGAGGTTTGAGGGAAGCTGCTCCTAGTACGAGAGGACCGGAGTGGACGCACCGCTGGTGTTCCGGTTGTCATGCCAATGGCATTGCCGGGTAGCTATGTGCGGACAGGATAACCGCTGAAAGCATCTAAGCGGGAAGCCCCTCCCAAGATGAGACCTCCCTGGGACTCTAAGTCCCCTGAAGGGCCGTTGGAGACTACGACGTTGATAGGCACGGTGTGGAAGCGCAGCAATGTGTGGAGCTAACGTGTACTAATTGCCCGAGAGGCTTGACCATATAACACCCAATGGGCTTGTTGACATGAAGCCGTTACAGATTTCCAGGGCGGGCCGCAGGGCCTGCCGGAGGCGGGGCCTGCCCCCGCCGCACCAGTTTGCTTGGTGACCATAGCGAGCGTGAACCACCCGACCCCATCCCGAACTCGGAAGTGAAACCGCTTAGCGCCGATGATAGTGTGGCAGTTTGCCATGCGAAAGTAGGGAATTGCCAAGCGCCATAAACAAAAGCCCCGCTGTCTCCACGACATCGGGGCTTTTTTTATGCCTGCCAATACCACCAACACCGCAACCGCCCGTGCCGCAAGGCGCAAGCCACAAAAAAACCCGCACCCCCAAATGGGGGACGGGTTTTTTGCTTAACTTTGATAAGCTAGGCCTTGCCTTCTCAGGCCAGCTTGATCCCCAGTTACTTCAACATTTAGCCTATGTGGATCGACGTTGACGAATAGGCGCCAGTTGAGAAGCTGGTTGCTGTTGTCACACCCACCAATGCCACTAAGGTGTCGTTAGTACCGTTGTCCTGGAATATCCAGGTGCTGAGCGTGCCGGTGGTCGATGTCGAGTTCGGGTCAAGCGCATAGCCGGTGAAGGCCACGGTCGCACCGCCGGTGATGTTTGCTTTTAAGTACTCAATAGCTCCGTTTAAGTCTGTGACTTTTATCGTGCTAGCTGAAGTGAAGGTGTCAATATCATCAAACTTAATAAAGCCGTTGCTGATGGTATGGCTTTTGAATCCGCCTGCATCAACGCCATCAATAGAAGCCGCATTTCCAGCAAGGGTTGTGTTGGCAAGATCGATGCTGTCAGTTGCCAGTGCAAATTTTAAAATTCTGTCCGCTTCTGTGTAGTTAGCCGTAGCACTAACAAGCGTTTCATTTGCGCCAATGACGACAGTATCTGTTTTTGCTAACGATTCCGTTAAGTCATAAATATCAGCCCCTTTACCGCCAGCTAAGGTATCCGCTTCTTCGCCGCCCGTTAATTTGTCTGCGCCATCATTACCGATTAATGAGTTAGCTTTGTTTGTACCAATAATGATGTTATTGTCATTGTTACCGGTGGCAACCAAGGCGTCACCAATTAACGTTAAGTTTTCGATGTTGCTGTAGTCTAATAAGCTGAGAGATTTGGTTGATTCGATAGTGTCCGTGCCTTCTCCTGCTAGCTCGACAACGACATCATCATCGTTGCCTAACTTGTAAAGGTCGTTACCTAGGCCACCTTTAAGTGTGTCAATGCCACCTGCGCCATCCAATGTGTCATTGCCGGCTAAGCCTAATAAAGTGTTGTTGGCACTATTACCCAGTAAGATATTATCAAGGACGTTACCTGTTCCTTTAATCGCTTCACTTCCAAGCAAAGTCAGGTTTTCAATGTTAATGTACGAATTGCTGTCCAAACTGAACGTTTCTGTAGATGTACCTTTGTATTGGATAGTGTCTCTGTAATCTGCTTTTGCCGAAGTGGCACTGGTTGTGTCATATAGGTTCGCTATTTCGACAATAGTGTCTATGCCTTGGTTGTTGTCAAGTACGTAAGTGTCATTGCCTAAGCCGCCTTGTAAAATGTCGATACCTTCGCGGCCATCTAAAATATTATCGCCATCATTGCCTATCAATGTGTTGACTTTATCGCTACCAAACAAATTTAAATTATCGGTCGTTTTGGTCAGCCTGCCGTTTTCAATACTACCACCCCAGATATTGGTGTTCAGATCCAAGCTGATTTTTTCTGATTGAACCCAGTCATTGCCTTGGCCATCTTTTTCGGTGATTTCTTCGAGGACACTGTCGACGACATAGGTGTCATCGCCGTAACCGCCTTCAAATTTGTCGGTTCCTGTGCCACCGTCAAGATAATCATCGCCATACAGACCTTTTAATACGTTAGCTGCGCTGTCGCCAATAATGGTATTGTTCAAGTTGTTGCCGATAGCGGTAGTGAGGTTGCCTTTAATGGTTAAGTTTTCGACGCCGCTTAGTAGCGTATAGGACAATGTCGCAACTGTTCCTTTAAATTCAACAGTATCTACGCCGCCAGAGAGTACGGACTTTTCATCAGTAATATCATCGACCGAATCAATACGATAGGTGTCATTTCCTAAGCCACCGTATAGTTTGTCAATTCCGGTGGTTTTTAATGTGGAAGGATAAACAAAAGGAAGGTTTTCAGGTTTTGATAACCCTGCTCCCAAGCCTCCGTCAAGAACATCGTTACCTGCACCACCGTAGAGGTTGTTGTCGTATTGGTTACCGATAATGACATTGTTACCGCTATCACCTTTTGCTGTTACAGCGGTAAATGTTTCTAGTAGGACAATATTTTCAATATAAGTGCTGTCTGTTGCCAAGTTGAAGTCAATAGAGCTAAGCACCGTATCTGAACCCGCACCACCGTTGATGGTGTCGACCCCTTCGCCTACATAGATATAATCATCTCCATCGCCGGCATTAATGGTGTCGTTACCTGCGCCGCCATTTAATATGTCAATCAGGTTACTGCCTTTTAAATTATTGTCTAAAGCATTACCGTTTAAAGTAGCAATGTTGTAAGTGATCTTGTTGGGTGTGTTGACATAAATTTGGTCATCCAAAACACCATTTTCAACATTGTTAGCTAAGGTCACGTAAAAATCGATGCCTGTTAGGATTTTTGAATCAGGGTCTAACTCTTTCCCATCTGCGCCAACGTCGTCGTCCCGTCCGTCAGCGTCGGTGCCACTCCAATCGCGGATGTAGTAAATGGTGTCTGTACCGCCAAGCGCCCCTTCAGTAATGGTATCTACTCCGGTACCCGCAGTACCGTCATCATTAAAAAAATCGTCAAAAGTAATGACATAACTGTCATTGCCTTTTCCACCAATTAACGTGTCTTTGCCGTAACCGGAAAAAATAACGTCATTGCCTGAGCCGCCAGTGATTTTGTCGGAGCCTAAACCACCTTCAAGCCAAGAGCTTAGTGCCGTATTGGAATTGGTGACAGTAATCGTGTCATTGCCTGTGCCACCATAAACAGTGCCTTGATTAACCACGGTAAAGGTATCTGAGCCGTCACCGCCATACATGATGTCATAGCCGCCGAAGAATATGTCATTACCTGCACCGCCAATCATTTCATCGTTTTCTGTGCTGACTGCGCCGTAAGTGGTTTTGTCAGTTGTGTCATATAAAATGTCGTTACCGTCGCCGCCATCCATCGAGTCTGAGCCTGTGCCGCCATAGAGGGTGTCGTCGTCTGCGCCACCAAAAAGGGTATCGTTGCCTGCATGACCATTTAATGTGTCTTTGCCAGTGCTGCCAAAGAGGATGTCGTCACCGTTATTGCCGCTCAGTGTGTCGTTACCTATTCCGCCGTCGAGTATGTCGTTGCCATCGCCACCTTTTAGGGTGTCATTACCGCCACCGCCGGCTAAATTGTCGTCGCCCGTGTTACCGAACAAAATGTCGTTACCTAAGCCGCCATCAAGAATGTCATTGCCTGCATCAGCGTCGATGTCGTCAATCCCAGAACCATAAAGAAAGGTATCGTCACCTGTGGTCAGTTTAATTGTTGCCATTGTTTTTCCTCAAAATTAATATTTGAAAGTGTTGTTAAGTCAGTTTTTTATTGGGAAGGGTCGTGCTTTTGGGTTGGGTAAATCGAATTTCTGGGTTGTCTATCGTTGGTGCTGTTTTAGCCAATTAGTGCCGAAAGTTTAGAGGATTTCGGCTAATAAACAATAAAAACTGCTAAAAATACTTAACGGAAGTGAAATAATTCACAATTAAAAATAATAAGTTAGGTGGGTTTTTAGACGGGTAAGCCGTTTTTCTGGCGAAAAATGTATTTTTTTAGACGAGAAATGAACCGCTCCATACACATTTTCAGAGGCTGAAAAGGGGCGGTATTGATAAGAGTATTCCATTCTGGGCTTTATCTTCAGTGGGCGAAAGCCGTGTTTATTGGTTGAGCAAGGCAGATAACAATCCATCCTGATTTGCTTTTTGCCTACTTAAAATCAATCGGTTGGCGACAATAATGGCTTTAAGTTCGTTTAAAGCGAGTTCAAAGTTATCATTAACAAGCAAATAATCATATTCCGGATAATGGCTCATTTCAGTGACGGCGTCGCGCATGCGCCGGGCAATGATTTGGGCGTCATCTTGCCCGCGATTGCTTAGGCGTTGTTGCAAAATGTCGGTTGAGGGCGGTACGATGAAGATCGACAAGCAATCTGGGCGCTGTTTTCTGATTTGTTGCGCGCCTTGCCAGTCGATTTCTAAGATGACATCACGGCCTTCGCTTAGTTGTTGGTTAACGGTTTCTTTGGCGGTGCCATAAAAGTTGTCGAAGACTTGTGCATATTCCAGAAAACAGTCTTGCTCAAGCATGGCTTTAAATTTATCGATGCTGACAAAAAAATAATCAATGCCATCGGTTTCGCCAAGGCGCATGGTGCGTGTGGTGTGCGACGTGGAGACGGATACGCCTGTCAGCTCTGCCACAAGTTTTTTCACTAAACTGGTTTTGCCTGCACCCGATGGTGCGGAGATGATGTAAAGTTGGCCTTGATTCATAGTAATAAACGGGACGGTTGAGGAAGGCTGCCATTTTAAATTGAAGCAATCAGATTTGCCTAATTATGCGAATTGGTTGGCAAAAAGGGTCTAAAAATAGTTGAAAAATGCATTTTTGTTTATGATCTGTAACAATCTCAATATCTGCGTGATTGCGTTAAGACTAAACATAATTTTGGTTTGGTCGCTTAAAATAGAGAGTCTAAAAATCTGTTTTTGGTTTCCGCAACTCAATATCGTTTGGTTTATCTGCAACAAAATTTGATGATTATCTAATGGATTTATTAATTATGCATATCAGGTTTTTCCGTTATTGGACTGATATTTTTATCGTTTTGATTTTGTTGTATGCGCCTATTGCCGTATTAAATCCGGTATGGCTGATGGCAAACCGCTTGCCTACCGGCGGCGATACCGCATCGCATGTGTTTTATGCTGCGCAATTTTGCGCATATTTTCCAATTCACGGCCTAACGCAATGGTTGCCTGAGGTTTTTGGTGGCTTGCCATTTTTATCTTATTACTTTCCTTTGCCGTTCATCGTCGTTTATGTATTGAGTTTTTGCCTGCCGTTTGCGCTAGCTTTTAAATGGAGCATGTTTTTGGCGGCAGTGGCTTTACCGGCTTCTGTTTATCTAATGGGAATTACCTGTTTTTGCTTCAGCCGCTTGGCAAGCGCATTTGCTGCATTGGCGACGCTGGCTTTTTTGTTACATGAGCAAAATTCCATTTGGGGCGGTAATTTATTGTCGGTGCTGGCGGGTGAGTTTTGTTATAGCTATGGCATGTTGTTTTCGCTGCTGACAGGAGCTGTTTGGATTAAGGCATTGCAAGGCCGCTATTACTGGTTATTAGCCGCCATGCTGGAGGCTGCCACTGGATTTTCGCACGGTTATGCCTTATTACTGACTGGTTTTTCCAGTTTGTTTTTGCTGGCGTGCGGGTCGTTTAAACAAACTTTTGTGTTTTTGACTCTGAGCCACGGCTTGGCGTTTTTGCTGCTTGCGGGTTGGTTGTGGCCTTTGTTGGAAATGCATGGCTTTACCGTTGCTAATGATGGCCCATTTTTATCTGACAACTGGCGCGATTTTTTGCCCATGTCATTATGGCCTGTATTGGGGTTAGGCGGTGTCGGCGTGCTATTTTTTGTTATTCCTGTCCATCGGCGGCAATTGACAAGCCAAGTGCGACAAGTCTTGGCGTTTATTTTGGCAACCGCCCTGCTGGCTGCAACATTTTGGTACAACGCCAACCGTATCGGCTTGGCGGATGTGCGTTTTTTCCCCTATGTTTGGTTGCTGTTAGCTATTTTAGGCGGCGGCTTGTTTGGCGAAGCTTTGCATGTTTTTCTTGGGCATTTAAGACATCGGAGTACCCGCATTTTAGGGAAATGTTTGGCAGTAGTTTTGTGGGTGTCGATGGGCGTTTGGGTGCTGGGCTTGCCGGTAAAAGCACCGCAATGGTCAGAATGGAATCACAGTGGTTATCAAGATAAGCTCTCGTGGCAACGCTTGGCAAGCTTGTTTCCGGTGTTGGCTGGTAAGCTGGATTCGCCCCGCTTGTTGTTCGAGCATGCGCCCGAAAACAATGACATCGGATCAACCCGTGCGTTAGAAGCATTGCCGATGTTTTTAGGCCAGCGTCCGGTTTTGGAAGGCTTATATATGGAATCCGCTTTGCTAGCCCCTGAGATTTACCAATTGCAGGCGGAAATTTCAGCAGTACCTTCTTCGCCTTTGGTGCGCTTTCCCAGCGGTACAATGGACATTGATCGTGCAATTGCCCACATGCAGTTGCTGCATAGCAACCAAGTTTTGGTCCGTAGTGCGTCTGCCAAGGTGCAATTGGCAAAACATCCGACCTTTGTAAAACTTGCCGAAGCCGATCCGTTTAGCGTTTTTCAACTGCAAACTTTTACCAGCCAGTTGGTCGAGCCATTGCCCTTACCGGTGCAGGCGTTTCCCGAACAAAAATGGCAAGAACACGCATTCAGATGGTTTAAAAAATACCCGCAAGTTGACTATTGGCCTGTTTATAGCCAAACATTCATCGCCATTCCCGATAAAAAACCAACCAATCCTATCGAAATAAGCCAATTAAGGCTTGAGCGGCAACGCGTCAGTTTTCACACAAACCAACCAGGATTTCCCCATTTACTGAAAATGGCTTATCACCCACGTTGGCAAATGGGCAGTGCAGGACAGCTTTATTTGGCGGCTCCTGGCTATTTGTTGGTCGTGCCACAAACGGCAGATGTCGAATTGGTTTATGGTACGACGAGTCTTGGCAAGCTAGGGGAATTGGCAAGTCTATTGGCGGCGGGTGTGTTGCTTTGGCAATGTTGGCGCCGGCGTTTCCTCCTTTTTGTTAATACGCCACCTGCGCGATCAATCCGTCGCGGCTTGTGGTTTTGGTTGGGATTATTGGTAGCGATCAATGCTGAAGCCTACAGCAACAACCCTGAACGCCATTACAGCCAAGCTTGGCAAGCCATGCGGAAAAGCCATTATGCAGCGGCAGCGTTGGCGTTTGACGCCAGCCGACAAGGCCGACACCATGCTGCCGCACAGGAAGAGGCCACTTTTTGGGCGGCAAAAGCCTATGAATTGGCTGGCGAGCGGGTATTGGCAAAACAACGCTACCAGCTAATTGCCGAGCAATTTGATGGCTATTGGTTACCGGAAAGCTTATACACCTTGGCAAAATTGCATCGCCTAGACCAACACCCTGAACAATCCGCGCCGATAGAACAGCGTTTACGCCACGATTTCCCTCAAAACCCTTACAGCCAAAGTTTGGATGCCCAATAGCCACTGTTATCTGTTTTAGCCTCCCATGAACAAGCCAATGTTGACCATCGTTATCCCGCTTTATAACGAAGCACAAGCCTTGCCCATTTTTTGGCAAAATTTACAGCCCGTATTGGCAGATTTATCGGTACCCTTGGAAGTTTGTTTGATTGATGACGGTAGCCAAGACCAAACTTGGCAACTTATCCAGCAATTGACGGAGCGTTACGATTTCGTCCGCGGCCTGCGTTTTACCCGCAATTTTGGTAAAGAAGCCGCCATTTTGGCTGGCTTGCAACAAGCCCAAGGCCAAGTGGTTGTAGTGATGGATGGCGATGGGCAACATCCGCCAGCTTTGCTGCCGGCAATGTTGCGGGCTTGGCAACAGGGCCATGCCTTAGTGGTCGCTTGTAAGCAAGCACGGCCTAGCGATAGTTGTTTTACCCGAATGATGGCTTGGCTGTTTGCCAAAACTATGCGCTTGTTATCGGGTTTGGATTTGGCAAACAGCAGCGATTTCCGTCTGTTAGACCGGCAAGTGGTGGATAGCTTGTTGGCCTGTCCGGAAAAAATCCGGTTTTTTCGCGGCATGACGGTTTGGTCGGGATTTAGCTGCCAGCATATTGACTTTATAGTACCGGGGCGGCTGGCTGGTGAAAGCGGTTGGAGTAAAACCAGCTTGGTGAAAATGGCTTTGCAGGCTTTGGTTTCGTACAGTGCAAAGCCTTTGTATTATCTCTTTGGTGCCGGTCTGGGCGGGTTGTTGGTGTCGTTCTTTCTGGTTTTACAAGCCTTATATTCATGGATACAAGGTTTTGCCGCTTCTGGCTGGACTGCCATTACTTTACTGATTATCTTCTTTGGTTCTACCAATTTGCTGGGCTTGGGGTTGGTGGGTATTTATGTTGGTCAATTGTTTGATGAAATTAAAGCCCGACCTGCTTATCTGGTACGTGAGCGTAGCGGCGAAAATTAAGTTCGTGTTTGCGCCAAGCAGGCGGCTATAATGGCTCCAAGTATGGTTTTTCTGGTTAAACATTTGAAATGTTGAAATACTCGCGTTTAGTCGTGGTTATGTTCTTGGCGATGCTGCAGTTGGTAGCACCGTTGGCGCATGCCCATGCACGCGAAAGTATTGGCAACGGTGGCTTGCATATTCCTGGTTTGGAAATTTATAGCGCAGGCCAAAGCCCAGAAATTTCAGGCGTTACCGAAAGTAGCGCATTTGATGATGCGTTGGTGATGGTGGATACGGGCATCAAACAAAACCAAAGCCTTATCCATAACGCGCAAGCCGATAACGATAATAGCCCGTATCTGTTAGCGCAGCTGTTCCTTTTTGACTGCGCCGACAACACAAGTCTTCCCGCCTTTCCACCCTACAGCCAAGTCCTGTCAGGGCGGTTACCCAACCATTCACATAAGTCGCGCGCGCCTCCCGCCCAATCGTTACAATAACAATAACCTGTCAAACTTACACTGGGTTTGATGTTGTTTTTGTCTATGGCAATTTTGCCTTGTTGAGCGACTATGAAAATATTATCTGTTACCCCGCGTTTAGCGTTTTATCCCTTCAGTTTGCTGTGCCTGTTCGCCACGCCGCTGAAAGCGAACCCTGACATGCCTCCCAGCTCTCAGCTGGTTGTCGGTCATCATGACCCCATTGTGGTCGATAGCCAATTAAGTTTGGCTAAAGTATTGGATTTAACCGTAGAAAAATTCCCCGATTCCGCCACGCTCCAAGCTTTAGAAGAAGAGGCGGCGGCAATCATGCAGCGCAGTAAAAATTGGACGGCGGGTCCGGCATTGGCAGGCTTGCGTTTCCAAGAAGCCACCAGCGGAACGCTGCATTACATTGATGGCACTGTAGAAGTGCCGTTATGGAATGTCGGCCAACGCGATGCCCAACAACAACTGGCTGAACAAGCCGACGCCAGCAGCGAAGCCCAAGGCCAAGCCATCAAATTGCGTGTTGCCGGTCTGTTGCGCACCGCTTTGTGGGACATGGCTCTACAAAATATCCGCTACGAACAGGCGAAAGAAGAGGTCGATGCCTTTGAAAAACTCTATGCCAAAGTGGGTAAACGCGTTGAGCTGGGCGATTTGCCACGCGCCGACTTGCTTCTGGCGCAAACCGAGTTGCTGCAAAAACGTTCAAGCATGATTTTGGCGGAAGCGGAATTGATGCATGCACGCAAACGCTACGCCAGCATTACCCAAATGCAGAAAGTGCCCACCCAGTTTCAGGAAAACTTGGCGGCTATCAAGGAAATTCAAGACAACCATCCGGCTTTGGTTGCCATCAATAAGCAAATCAGCCGCAAGCAGGCGGAGCTTGATTCGCTAAAATTGGTGGGGTCAGGGCAAACCAACGTTGTTGTCGGTGTCAACAGCGACAGTTTTACCGATGACCCGCGCAGTAACAAAACCGAAAGCTTTAACATCGGCGTGACCATGCCATTTGGCGGCAGCGACCATTTAAAACCGCAACTGGCGGCGATTAATGTCGAACTTAACCAACTGTTCGCACAACGCGCCCAGTTGCACCGCGACTTGGAGCAAATGCACCACGAAGCCGAACATAATCTGGAAGTCAATCGCGCCGAATTGTCGATTGCCAACGAGCTAAAGCAAGTCGCCGAGCAACACTTAAGCATGACGCACCTCAGCTATTCCGCTGGCGAAATCAACTTGATCGACTTGCTAAAAATCCAATCCCGAACCAATTTGGCGGTACTTAACGCCAAAGAACGGGCGTTGATTTTGCAACGAGACCAAGCCTTTTATAACCAGGCGGTTGGGGTCTTGCCATGAATAAACTGAAGCTGATGGCAGGCGCATTGTGCTTGGCGTTAGCGGTCGCCAATAGTTTTGCGCAAGAGCCTGCCATCAATTTGTCGTCTGAGCAGATTGCCAATTTGGGTGTCAGCGTCGGCAAGCTCAACCTAATCAACGAGTTACCGCTATTGGTTGCGCCCGCTAAAGTCGCCATTCCAGCTAATCAAGATTACATCGTCAGTGCTTCACAGTCCGGCTTGGTGACGCATTTAGCGGCGGCGGTTGCCAATCCGGTCAAAAAAGGCCAAGTCTTGGCGCAAATCAACAGTCCGGCGTTATTGGAATTGCAAGGCCAGTATTTAAAAGCCAACAGCCTGTTGCAATTGGCTACAGCGGCCTTTAACCGCGATAAAAAACTGCTCAGTGACGGCGTTATCGCCACCCGCCGCGAGCAAGAAACCCTAAGCCAATACAACGCTGCGGTACTGGATGTTAACCAAGCCAAACAATTGTTGGCGATTGCCGGTATGCCGGCGGGCGATATTGCCGCCTTGGGCAAAAACCAGCTATTGAACGGACAGTTGAACATTACCGCGCCCATTAGCGGTGTCGTGATCGAACGTTTGGTAACGGCTGGCGCGCGGGTGGACAACCAAACGCCGCTGTACCGCATCGCCAATTTGGATACGCTTTGGTTGGACATCAATATTCCGCAAGAGCGCATTGCCGATATAAAAATCGGTGATCGCGTCCAGCTCGATAACAGCAGCCATTTGCCGCCTATTGATGCCGCCATTATCCAGTTGGGCATTAACGTCAATCCTGACAACCAAACGGTGTTGGCGCGCGCGTTGGTGAAAAATCCGACTGATGCCTTGGTCGGCAATGGTTTGCGCGCCGGACAAAAAATCAACATCAAAATCACCCAGCCGCTTAAGCAGGCGGCGTATAGCGTTGCTAATACTGCATTGGCGCAATACCAAGGCCAAGCAGTAGTCTTTGTCCGCACGCCTGGCGGCTTTAGCGCAGAAACGGTACAAGTGCTTGGCAAGCAAGGCGATTTGTCCGTCATTACCGGTAATTTCACGGGATCGGAAGAGATTGCCATTGCCGGTGCTGCCGCCCTTAAGGCCAATTGGTTGGGATTGGGGAGCGATGAGTAATGACGCATCTTATTCGTTTTGCCTTAAGTCAGCGTCTGCTGATGCTGGTGTTTGTGCTGTTGTTGACGGGCGCGGGCTATCACGCCTTTACCCACATCCCCATCGACGCATTTCCTGAAGTTTCCCCCACCCAAGTCAAAATTATCGTTAAAGCCCCTGGCATGACGCCTGAAGAGGTCGAGGCGCGCATTACTGCACCTATCGAAGTCGATTTGTTGGGCATTCCGCACCAAACCATGTTGCGCTCCATTGCCAAATACGCACTGACCGACATCACTGTCGATTTTAAAGAAGGCACCGATATTTACTGGGCGCGCCAGCAAATTGCCGAACGCCTCAATACCCTATGGGGCAATTTGCCTGCCGGTGTCAGTGGCGGTATTGCGCCGATGACCACGCCGCTGGGCGAGATGTTTATGTTCACCATCGAAGGCGGCGGCTTGAGCCTGATGGAACGCCGCGATTTGCTCGATTGGGTGATCCGTCCTGCGTTGCGTACTGTGTCCGGTGTGGCGGATGTCAATTCCTTAGGCGGCTTGGTGCGCAGTTTTGAAGTGGTTCCTGACAACATGCGCCTTGCCGCCCGAGGCATCAGTATTGAACAGCTTGTGCAAGCCTTGCAGCACAACAACAGCAACGACGGTGCAGGCCGCTTGAGTGATGGCGAAGAAGCCCTGATCGTCCGCGCCGAAGGCCGCATCAAAACCTTGGTCGACGTCAGCAATACGGTGGTGGCGAACAGCAATGGCATTCCCGTCACAGTTGGTGATGTCGCCACGGTAAAAATCGGCGCGTTAACCCGCTATGGCGGTGTCAGCAAAAATGGCGAAGGCGAAGCCGTGACCGGTTTAGTGTTAAGTTTGCGGGGCGCGAATGCGCGGCAAACCATTGTGGGCATTGAAAGCAAATTGGCGGAGATCAGCAAAAGCTTTCCCGAAGGCGTAACTGCCAAGGTGTTTTACAACCGTGGCAATTTGGTCGATAAAGCCGTGGAGACTGTCACCCATGCCTTGTTCGAGGCTATTGTGCTGGTGGTTGTGCTGCTGATTCTGTTCTTGGGTAACTTACGCGCCGCGATTGTGGTGGCTTTGGCCTTACCCTTGGCAGCCTTGTTCACCTTTATTCTAATGAACGCGATGGATATGTCCGCCAACTTGATGAGTTTGGGCGGCTTGGCTATCGCCATCGGCATGTTGGTCGATGCTGCCGTCGTGGTGGTCGAAAACCTGATTACCCATATGGCGCACACCCAAACTGCGCAGCGTTTGCCGCGTTTGCATGTCATCTACCGCGCGACCGCCGAAGTGGCGGGGTCTGTAACAGCGGGCATTTTGATTATCATCATCGTGTTTTTGCCGTTGCTGACTTTGCAAGGCTTGGAAGGCAAATTGTTTACGCCGGTGGCGTTGACCATTGTTTTTGCTTTAAGCGGCTCGCTGGTGTTGTCGTTGACAGCGATTCCGGTGCTGGCTTCGTTTTTGATGACCCGCGTGTCGCACGAAGAACCGTGGCTGCCACGCAAGTTGCAAGCCTTGTACCAACCGGCTTTGCTGTGGTGTTTAAGTCACGGCAAACAGGTGTTTACTGGTGCGGGCGTCTTGTTGGCAGTCACGGTCGTGGTGTTTTTGCAAATTGGCAGCACCTTTATGCCCACCATGGACGAAGGCGATATTATCGTGCAGCTGGAAAAACTGCCGTCCATCACCCTTCAACAATCGTTGGTTTTAGATGGGCAAGTGCAAAAAAACTTGCTCAGCAAAGTGCCGGAAATTGCCACCGTGGTTTCGCGGGTCGGTTCGGATGAGTTGGGGCTTGATCCGATGGGCTTAAACGAAACCGATACTTTTTTGGTGTTAAAGCCGAAATCGGAATGGCGCATGGATAGCAAAGAAAAATTGCTGGAAGAAATCCGTTTGGTCATGCAACAAACGCCGGGCATCGCTTTTGGCTTTACCCAACCGATAGAAATGCGCGTTTCGGAAATGTTGACCGGTACACGCGGCGACGTGGCGGTGAAATTGTTCGGCCCTGATTTGGCGGTTTTGAATGAAAAAGCCAATGAAATTGCCGAAGTGTTACGGCATATCCAAGGCGCTAGCGATGTTTTCGCCAAACAAAATAACGGTATGCAGTTCTTGCAATTGAGCATTGACCGCTTGGCGGCAGGGCGCATGGGCTTGGATGCCGATGGCATTGAAACCTTGCTGCGCGCGCAAATTGAAGGCTTAAATTTGGGCATCGTCCAAGAAGGCATCAAACGTACACCGCTGTTGGTGCGTGGCGACAGCAACACTGCCAACTTCAACAACCTGCAAATCACCTTGCCCGATGGTAACCACGTTCCGGTGACGGCGATTGCCAAGCTGGCAAAGGTGGAAGGCGTGGTGGCGATAGGTCGTGAAAAAGGCCAGCGCTTTGCTGTCGTGCGAAGTAATGTGCAAGACCGCGATTTGGTCGGCTTTGTTGAAGAAGCCCGCCAAGCCGTGGCAGCAAAAGTCAAATTGCCGACGGGTTATACGCTGGAGTTTGGTGGTCAGTTTGAAAACCAACAACGCGCGGCGGCGACCTTGTCGCTGGTGGTGCCGATCTCCTTAGGCTTGATTTTCTTGTTGTTGTTTTCCACGTTTGGCTCGGTGCGCCAAGCCATCTTGGTCTTGTCGAACATTCCTTTGGCGATGGTGGGCGGTGTGTTCGCATTGTGGGTTTCTGGCGAATATCTGTCCGTTCCGGCCTCGGTCGGTTTTATCGCCTTGCTGGGCATTGCCGTTTTGAACGGCGTGGTGATGGTCAGTTATTTCAACCAATTGCTGGCAACGGGTATGGCGATGGCAAAAGTGGTGGTTGCGGGTTCGTCACGGCGCTTAAGGCCGGTGCTGATGACCGCTAGCATTGCCGCTTTTGGTTTGATTCCGCTGTTGTTCGCCACCGGCCCCGGTTCGGAAATCCAAAGGCCGTTGGCTATCGTGGTGATTGGCGGCTTGGTGTCATCCACGTTTTTAACCCTGTTTTTATTGCCGTTATTGTTTAAATTGTTCGGACAAGCGGCGGACGAATTGGAAGGAGACGCATCATGAATGACCAATATTTGCTGACGCTGAATATTCCGCAAAGCTTGGAAGAATCGATGGTCGATTGTTTGCTGCAATTGGAATCGGAGCTGGGCTTTAGCAGTTTTCCGGTCAACGTCCATCACCATCAAAACCGTGGCTTGTCGATTGCCGAACAAGTGACCGGACGGCAAAAGCGCGTGCGTTTTCAGATTAATGTGTCCGCCAAGGATTTGCCCGAACTGGTGGCTTCCATAAAGGCCGATTTTGCCGGTTCCGGTATCCGCTATTGGGTGTTGCCGATTGTCGAACATGGCATGATGTAAACGGGTCTTGGTTTTACAGAAGGCGTCCAAATTTTTTGGACGCCTTTTTTTGCCCTATTGAAATAAAAGCGTTTCCGTCAGTTATCGGGAATTGTTTACAGTGGCGGCTGTTTGGCGCCTGTGAGCATGACTTGCAAGGTATTGCCTACCGATAAAATGCCGTTTTGGTTGTGTATAGCGTTTTGCCCAAAATAGACTTTGTTTTGCCATTTCCGTAAGCGGTTTAGGGTGGTGAGCGGTTCTTTGCCGGTGATGCCGGTGTTGGGGTCGATGGTGGGTACGGAGCAGCGCGAGCAAGGTTTCGGAAGGCGGAAATCAATGCCGCCAATGCGGATCTGCCGCCATTCGTCTTCGGCATAGGCGGGACAGCCGCTGATGACCAGATTGGGTCGGAAGCGGTTCATGCCAATACTTTCGCTGAGCGAGCGGTTAAGTTCGGTTAGGGAATTTTCGGCAATGATTAAAAACGGAAAACCGTCAGAAAAGCTGGTTTGGTCGTCGGCTTGGGCGTAGTTGGGGTCAACACGGCGGATGCTGTCGTCGGGTTGGTAGACGAGGCGGCAGTCTTGGCCCAGAAAACGGCTTAGCCAAAAATCGGCAGCCTCGGAAACCCGTTGGGCTGGGCAAGTGTCATCCCAAACGGTGCTAATGATGCTTTCACCGGTTGTTGTTTCTAGCGGGATAATCAAATCAGCCATACCGCTTGCCGACAGCACCAGTTCGTGGTCGGTGAGCGCGGTGTTTATCAAGGCCATGCGCGGTAAGCGGCCTTGGCTGAGGAATTGTCCGGCTTCGTCAATCAGCATCCATTTGCGGTCATACTTAAGGCCGGTTTTTTCGACGGGCCAGTGGTTGACGCGAATCCCTGCCAGTGATTTGACAGGGTAGATGATGATGTCGGCAAGTTGGCTAGGCATAGCTTTTCCGGTGAGTGTGTCGGTGCGGTTATTTCAATAACAGCTTGGTTTGCGTTTCCAGCATATAATCGCCCAGTTCGTTATTGTACTGGTCGAATTTTATGCCATATTGAAAGCCTGCTGACGGCTGTTCATGGAGGTGGACGCATTGGCAAGCAATGTCAAAGCGTTTGCCGGTTGGGAATGCTAAGTGGAGTATTATTTTGCGGTGCAGTGGAATCTTTTTGCTGGCAAGCACCAGGGCGCCGTTACTGGCAATGTCGAGCAGTTGGGCGCCGATTTCGCTTTTATCAAAATAAAACAATCCGGGATAGGTTATGGTTGCGTTGATGTCCTCTCGGATGTAGCGCGTGGTAAAACGTTGGTTGTTTACTAATGCGCCTAAACTAGGAATCTCGAAGATATTGTTATTAGATTTGTTTTCGATTTCAGACATAATGTGAAGACCTAATGGTTGAAATGTTAGCAGGCAATTTAATTATTTTTATTTTGCCAATGTATAAAAACTTATGGGCGGGTGGACATACTCTGGTGTTTAAATCCGCTAAAATAGGGTAACTTTGCTTCATTAAGTGACAATGCACACATCAATTAAGTTAATTATTTCCTTTTTGGTTTTGCCGCTGCTGTTCGTGCTGGCTTTTACGGCACACGCCAAAGACAAACAAAACATAAATATAGCCTATCTTAGCTTAGAGCAGGTATTGCCGCCGCCAGCCTCAATTTTAGATATACCTATCAAAGATTGGGGTGTACCGGGCGCTGAGTTGGCAATTGCCGATAACAATACAACGGGCAAGTTTACCGGTCAGTCCTTCAGCCTAAAATCGTTTGCGGTTCCGGCTAATGGCAATGTTGCCGAGGTTTTTGAAAAGTCAATCAGCGGGCGTTTTGATTATCTACTATTGGCTTTGCCGGCTCAACAATTGTTGGCGGTTGCCGATTCGCCCAAAGCCAAAGACATGCTGTTGTTTAATGTCGCCAGCAGCGACGACAGCTTGCGCGGTGCGCAATGCCGCAGCCATGTGTTGCATGTCATACCCAGCCGCGCCATGCGTGCCGATGCTCTGGCGCAATACATGGTGAAAAAGCGCTGGACGAAATGGTTTTTGGTGGTGGGTGATGCGCCCGAAGACATTTTGTTTGCCGAGGCTTTAAAGCGTTCGATCAAACATTTTGGCATTGAGGTGGTCGCCGAAAAAACGTGGGAACACCATCACGATGCCCGTCGGACGGCGCAGTCGGAAATGGCGGTGTTCACCCAAATTGACGACGATTACGATGTGCTGGTGGTCGCGGACGAGTTTGGGCAGTTTGGTGATTATCTGGATTACCGCACTTGGTCGGCGCGTCCGGTGATCGGTACGCAAGGCTTGGTGGCAACCGCTTGGCATCCTAGCCACGAGCAATGGGGCGCTATACAAATTCAAAACCGTTTTAAAGAAAAAACCAACCGTTGGATGGGCGAGCAAGATTATGCTGCTTATCTGGCGGTTAGGGCTTTGGGCGAGGCTGTCGTACGCAGCCAGTCGGTGGTTTTGCAGCCAGTTAAGGATTATCTGCTGAGCGAGCGGTTTGCTTTGCAAGGCTATAAAGGCAGTCCTTTGTCGTTCCGCGCTTGGGACGGACAATTGCGCCAGCCTATATTACTGGCGGCACCTCGTTCATTAGTCGCCGTCGCACCGATTGAAGGCTTTTCGCATCCGAAAACCGAACTGGATAGTTTGGGGTTTGATTTACCTGAAACACAATGCAAAGAGGGAAAATAACAGTGAAAAAAGTAATGGTCGCGTGTTGCTGGCTGGCTTGTTTCGGCGGCGCACAAGCAGAAACGGTGTTTGTCACCTTGGAAAAAGATAATGCTTTGGCGGTGGTTGATCCTATAGCCGGAAAGCTGCTTAAAACCGTGCCGGTGGGGGTACGTCCGCGCGGAATCGCCATCAGTCCTGATTATAAGTATTTGTACATTGCCACCAGTGATGAAAACACAATCAAGGTTCTGGATGCCGACACTTTAAAAGAAGTGGCGCAGTTGCCGTCAGGCGAAGACCCTGAAACTTTTGCGCTTGACCCTAAAGGCGAGCGTATGTACGTGTCGAACGAAGACGACAGCCAGGTAACAGCGATTGATGTTGCCAAACGTAAAGCCATCAAGGCTGTGCTGGTGGGTGTCGAGCCGGAAGGCATTACCGTCAGCCCGGATAACCAGTGGGTGATTAGCGCGTCTGAAACGACCAATATGGTGCATTGGATCAATACCAAAACCTTGGAGATTGCCGAGAATACCTTGGTCGATCCGCGCCCTCGGGCGGTCAGCTTTACAGCGGATAGCGAGCAATTATGGGTGACATCGGAAATGGCAGGCACTTTAATGGTGCTGGATGCGAAATCTAAACAAATCGTTAAAACGCTTAATTTTGCCGTACCCGGTGTTACCAATGACAAGATTCAGCCGGTGGGCGTGTTGGTCGATAAGGAGCGGCACAGAGCGTATATTGCTTTAGGGCCGGCTAACCGCGTTGCTGTCGTCAATGCGCAAACATTTGAGGTTGAAAACTATTTGCTGGTCGGGTCGCGGGTTTGGAATCTGGCCTTTTCGCCCGACCAAAAACGTCTCTACACCACCAATGGCGTCAGCAATGACATATCCATTATTGATTTGGACAGCCAAACCGTGACCAAATCGATCGGTGTCGGCACCTATCCTTGGGGCGTGGCGGTCAAACCATGATGTCGCCTGTCGCCTTGTCGGTTGAAAACCTGAGCTTTTCTTACAGCGCTAAAAAAGCGTTGGATCAACTCAACTTAAAAATCCATGCGGGCGAATGTACGGTGTTGCTGGGGCCAAATGGGGCGGGTAAAAGCACCCTGTTTTCATTGATTACCCGTCTTTATGATAGCCGCGAAGGGCGGATTGAGTTGTGCGGGTTTGATGTCCGTCGCCAGTCACGGCAAGCCTTGGCGAAATTGGGCGTGGTTTTCCAACAAACCACGCTCGATATGGATTTGACGGTCATGCAAAATTTGCTTTACCACACCGATTTGCATGGCATGACTGGTAAGCTTGCCAGACAACGCATCCAGGAAGCACTGGAGCGTCTGAATATGTATGAGCGGCGCTTTGAAAAAGCCAGGGAATTGAATGGTGGACACAAACGGCGTGTAGAAATCGCCAGGGCTTTGCTGCACAAGCCATCATTGCTGTTGTTGGACGAACCCACAGTGGGCTTGGATGTTCCCAGCCGCTTGGCGATTGTCGAATATGTGCACCAGCTTGCCGTTGACGAAAAACTGGCGGTGTTATGGGCCAGCCATCTGATTGATGAGATTTATCCGGATGACCATTTGGTTGTCTTGCACCAAGGCCGCATCAAGGCTAACGGCCTTGTCAGCGACGTGCTAGCTAGCACCCAAACATCAAGCATTAACGAGGCATTCAGCCAATTGACCCAAGCAGGAGGCAAAGCGTGAACATAGCGCATTATTGGCGGGCATTACGCGGTATTGTCGGGCGTGAGCTGTGGCGGTTTGTCACTCAGCGTGAGCGATTTATTTCCGCATTGGTCAGGCCGTTGGTCTGGCTGTTTGTGTTCGCGGCAGGTTTTCGCGCCTCTTTAGGGCTGGCGATTATGCCGCCTTACGAAACCTATATCCTTTACGAAGTCTACATCACGCCTGGTTTATGCGCGATGATCCAGCTGTTTAACGGCATGCAAAGTTCCTTGTCGATGGTTTACGATCGGGAAATGGGCAGTATGAGGATTTTGATGGTGTCACCCTTGCCGCGCTGGTTTTTGTTGCTTAGTAAGTTGGTTGCCGGTGCTGGGGTGTCGGTTTTACAGGTTTATGTGTTCCTGGGCATTGCTTGGTTGTATGGCATTAAAGCGCCATTGGAAGGTTATGCGCTGATTTTGCCGGTTTTGTTATTATCTGGCTTAATGTTGGGGGCTTTGGGTTTGTTGTTGTCATCTTTCATTAAACAGCTGGAAAATTTTGCCGGCGTGATGAATTTTGTTATTTTTCCGATGTTTTTTATGTCTACAGCCTTGTATCCATTATGGAAAATAAAAGAATCCAGTAGCCTGTTACATAAGCTTGCCGAATACAATCCGTTCTCGCAGGCGGTAGAGCTGACGCGTTTTGCATTATATGGGCAGTTTAATCAAACCGCTTTCGTCTATACTTTGGTTGCTTTCTTGGTATTTATGGCGGCGGCAATTGTCGGCTATAACCCCTCCAAAGGCATGATGACCCGTAAAGGCGGAGCTTAAGTCTCATGGTTCATTCGATTGCGGATTTCCGTAAAACATACAAACTTGCGGCTAACGCCATATAGGTGAGCAATTGAAAAATTCATTTTATCTTGTCATACCCAAGCCCATAAACGATCCTGACCGGCTTAAGGAATTTACGCCCAAAGCCTTGGAGCAATGGATTGCCGAGCTGCCTATTGCCAATATGGAAATGTCTGCCCGCTTGATGCAGGATTTCATCATGACGTTCAACACCCTTAAGATGCCCGCCCAATTCAGGCTGGAGGCTCTGGAGGTGTTACGCCCCAGTTTGATTATCATTGAAGATTATTTGCGCTCGCAACTGCTGAAGTCTGGATTTCCGAAGTCCGAAAGCGACAAGGGTGTGCTGACATTGTTGGTGGCTTTGCAGCGCGAATTTACCATCAGTTACTGGATTGCGTTAAAAGAGTATGCGGAACAGGTGATTGGTTGGTTTCAAGGCCAAAACGCTGCACTGGCAGTACAGCGCTGTATTAAGGGGTTGTCGAGTATCGTTATTAGTCATTTTATAATGGGCAGGGCAGTGCCGGATTGGGTCTGGATAGATTTGCATTCCCTTTATAAATTAAGCGTCAAGATCAAAAAAGATTTGTTAAAGGTACCGAACGATCCGGGCGAAGTTAACAAATCTAGTAGTGCCAAAGAATGTTACATGCAAATTTTGTTAACCAGTTTGGCTGACCCGCAGGGCTTGGTGCAAAATGAAATTTTACTGGTTTACCGGTTTGTTGAAACCTTGCTACCACTGCTCGATATTAAGGGCAAAGCCGTTTCAGGCAATTCTGTCAATTGCACAATAATGGTTGACGAGGATAAGCCACCTTTCTTTTGGCCTGCCGATGAGGAGTTGGATTCGGATTCTGCGCTTTTGTATCTCGATCTTGCCAAATTTTTTCAAGCGTGTCGGTTGGGGTTTGTTCCGATTAACGAGGTCAATGCTCGTTTTAATGCCTTGAATGCTGCGCAAAATGACCTTGATAAACCGTCTTCAGAATTATTGGAGTATTTGGTGCAGCGATGGCAAGGAGAAGAAATCAAAAGCTCTCCGTTGTTTAAAGATCGCTTGGATCGTTATGTTGCTATTGGATTAACGGCAACTGCTGGTTTGCAAAAAATGACCGATACCACGCCCGCACCTAATTTAGAAATACTGGCGCATTCCGCTTCAGAAAATATGCTCTCATGCGTCTTTAAAAAAACCGGCATTTTGTCAGTGGGTAGCTTGGTCAGCTTTAGGAAACCTGATGTGCCTAAAGGCAAACGGATATTGGCGGTGGTTGACAGGTTAGTGGTCGCAAAAGAAATTGGGCGTATTAATTTTGGTTTGCAGTTCCTTGCCAACCAATTTTCTGCAATCACTTATTTGCCGGGCGATGCCGATAATATGAGTGCTGCTAAAAAAGCGCTGTTTTACAGCTCTTCCGAACAAGAAGTGAAAAGTTACCTGATTATTGATACATTGGTTCTGAAAGAAGGTGATATTATTTGGCTCTTTTTTCATCAAGAGCGTGCAAGGGTCTTTTTGCAGAACCGAAAAAACATCGGTTTGGGCTACTGGCGGTTTGAGTGTAAAAAAGTGGTGGATAGCAGGTAGTTTCAGTAATTCCGGCTTGCTATAAATATGCTTTGCTGGAATCTGCTTTTTTAAAGCAAGGGCAAATTGTTACAAAGCACTTGAAAAGTTTTTGAGTCGTGGTAACTTGACCCTTTGAGTAGGTTTTTGTATCACCTGCTTTTTTAGGTTGTACATAAAAGTTGAATGGGGACGAAAACATTCTGATGTGTTTTCGGCCTAATTTTGAAGCAATAACGGCCTGTTTTTTTTCGGGCTGGAAGAAAAATAAAAAATAAAATCAATTTTGGTGAGGACGTGAAATGAGTAATGAAGAAAACGTAAGTCAAGCGGAAGAGGCTGTGGCAGCCGAAGCAGCACCGGCTGTTGAAGCGCTAGCAAGCAATGCGGCAGGAAACTTTGTGTCCACGCTAATGGATTTAAAAGAGAAAAATCCTAAGGTGTTTTTTGGGGCGGTTGGCGGTGTGGTCGTTTTGTTGCTTGTCGTCATGATGGCGGGTGGTGATGGATCTGCTGAAGTGAAAGGCCCCGTTATTAAAGACTTAGTGATTGGACAGCGTTATACCCTGAAAAGCGCCAATGCTTATGATCCAGGAGCAACGGTTCGTTTGGTTTCTGTGCCTGGAGCAATGGAAGCTTACGATGATTCTGAAGAAGCTGATAGAAGCGGTGCTTGCCAGCATATACCTCAAGGCACACCTGTATCTGTTTTGGAATTGCAAGATATGTATGGTAAGAAAAATGCCTTCGTAAAAGTGCAAATGGAAGAAGGCGAATGCAAAGGTAATAGTGGCTGGGCTTTGGGTATTGATGTTCAGTAAAAAAAAGCTTGACGAAGTGGGAAAGCATCCCTATAATAATCAAATCAATTAAGCGCGGGAATAGCTCAGTGGTAGAGCACAACCTTGCCAAGGTTGGGGTCGCGAGTTCGAATCTCGTTTCCCGCTCCAACGAGTACAAAAAGCCGCGAAGTTCGCGGCTTTTTTTTTCACTTTCAAGGGCTGCGTAGCAAAACGGTTATGCAGTGGCCTGCAAAGCCATCTACGCCGGTTCGACTCCGGCCGCAGCCTCCAATATTAAAACTACAGATGTTCATCTGAGTTTCATTGCACATTCAATTCACATAAAAACTTAGCTTAAGGGATTTTCTCCTGAAATTTTCGGTCGCCGTAAAAATTAAGTGATTGTCCTAATGGCAGGGCAAAATTTTTTTAATGCTTGCTGTGAAAAATGGTTTTTGTGTTAGATTTTCTAGCATCTGATTTTCTCCCCTATTATTTTTGATAACAACAATTGTTGGTTAAAGTATGTTGCGAGTAGGCGTTGTTGGTGGAACCGGTTATACCGGCGTTGAATTGTTGCGTTTGTTGGTTTTGCATCCTGAAGTCGAAGTGGCTGTTGTCACCTCGCGTACTGATGCTGGTACAAGGGTAGATGCTTTGTACCCCAGTTTGCGAGGCCGTCTTGATGTCGTTTTTTGCCTTCCTGAGCCAGAAAATTTAAAACAGTGCGATGTTGTTTTTTTTGCCACACCAAACGGTACAGCGATGTTGATGGCAACAGAGCTTTTGGCGCATGGTGTGAAGGTTATCGATTTGTCCGCTGATTTCCGTTTGCAGGATGTCCCAGAATGGAGCCACTGGTACGGCATGGCGCATGCGTGTCCTGATTTGGTGGCAGAAGCTGTCTATGGGTTGCCTGAAGTGAACCGTGAGTCCATTAAATCTGCCCGCTTAGTGGCTTGTCCGGGCTGTTATCCAACGGCGGTACAATTGGGCTTCCTGCCGCTTATTGAAGAGGGTTTGGTTGATGTCGGGCATTTGATAGC
This sequence comes from Methylosoma difficile, assembly GCF_054657615.1. Lineage (NCBI taxonomy): Bacteria > Pseudomonadati > Pseudomonadota > Gammaproteobacteria > Methylococcales > Methylococcaceae > Methylosoma > Methylosoma difficile. The sequence goes on from NZ_BAAHYJ010000001.1 coordinate 1,123,627, forward strand.
GGATGTTAAATCAGGCGTAAGTGGTGCGGGGCGGAAAGCAGAATTGGCTACTTTAATGAGCGAGACTGGCGAAAGCTTCAAGGCTTATGGGGTAAGTGGACATAGGCATCTGCCGGAAATTGCCCAGGGGCTGTCCATTGCGGCCAAGAAGCCTGTGCAATTGACGTTTGTACCGCATTTAACACCGATGATTCGTGGTATTCACGCAACGCTATACGCGAGGCTTAAGCCAGGTTTTGATGTTGATCTGCAGGCTTTATATGTGCAGCGTTACCAGCAAGAGCGTTTTGTCGATGTGTTGCCTTATGCATCGCATCCTGACACCCGTAATGTGCGGGGTAGCAACCAATGCCAGATTGCCATCCATCGGCCTCAGGGCGGGCAGACACTGGTTATTTTGTCTGTGATTGATAATTTGGTCAAAGGTGCTGCAGGGCAGGCTGTGCAAAATATGAATTTGATGTTTGCTTTGCCGGAAGATTTAGGGCTGGGCGTAGTGGCCTTGTATCCTTAATTGTTGACTATGCAACTAGGTATAGTCATAATCATTTTTGGTTTTATTTTAGGGAGTTAATTATGGCTGATCCCATTATTTTTACAGATAGCGCGGCTGCAAAAGTCGGCGAGCTGATTGCCGAAGAGGGCAATGATAATCTGAAGCTGCGGGTTTACGTTTCAGGTGGCGGTTGTTCTGGTTTCCAGTATGGATTTACCTTTGACGAAGAGGTCAATGAAGATGACACCTCGGTCGAAAACGGTGGTGTGACGGTGCTGATTGATGCAATGAGCATCCAGTATTTAAAAGGTGCTCAAGTTGATTATAAAGAAGACTTGTCCGGTGCCCAGTTTGTTATCCGCAATCCTAATGCCACGACCACTTGTGGTTGTGGCTCATCATTTTCCGCGTAAGCGGTCGCTAGTTGGCCTGATAAACTCCGCCCAAGACGACGGGTTTATCGGCGCCAGTCACTTCAGTCAGATTGCCCGGTAGGCCATTTAAGGTTTGTCGGGCGAGCCAAGCAAAAGCCATCGCTTCGACATGGTCGGGATGAACGCCGAAATCCAAAGTCGATTGCACAGGCTCATTTAAGTCTTCAACAAGCATTTCTATTAAGGTTTGGTTATGCGCGCCGCCGCCGCAGACCAATACGCGCTTTGTTTTTGTGGCATGCTGCTTGATGGCTTTGGCGATGGTTTGCGCGCTTAACCTGCATAAAGTTGCCTGAACGTCTTCGGCAAGGTAGGTTTGTGAGCCTAGTTTTTCATTTAGCCAGTCAGGCGAAAAATATTCTTTTCCTGTGCTTTTGGGTGGGTCTATTGAAAAATAGGTGTCAGCACTGAGCTTGTCCAGTAGCGCTTGTTGTACGGTACCACTCGCCGCCCAGCTGCCGTTGGCATCATAATCAAGATTTTGATGGGTTTTTACCCAGTAATCCATCAGCGTATTGCCGGGGCCGGTATCAAAACCTAATGTGCTACTGTCATCAGCCGCTAAAACCGTAATATTGGCAATACCGCCAATATTGACGATGCAGCGATGTTCGCTGGGATGGTGAAAGATGGCGCGATGGAAAGCTGGTACTAAAGGTGCGCCTTGTCCGTTTACGGCAATGTCACGGCGTCTAAAGTCAGCCACGGTGGTGATGCCGGTTTGTGCGGCAATGATATTGGGGTCGCCAATCTGTAAAGAAAAAGGATGCGGTGGGTGTGGTGAATGATAAACCGTTTGTCCGTGGCTGCCGATCGCTTTGATGTTGTGGGCAGAAACTTTTGCTTTTTCAAGGAGCTGTTTGGCGGTATCAGCAAACAAATAACCAAGTTCGGTGTCAAGTTCGCCATAGGCGCTTAGGGAAACAAGGGCATTGGCTTGGCTAAGCAGGGCGATTTTTTGTTTGATTGCCGCAGAGAAGGGCTGGTAAAAAAACTCACAAAGGCTGATGTGTTGTCCGTCAAAGCTAACTAAGGCCGCATCAATGCCATCTAAGCTAGTCCCCGACATTAGGCCAATATAATGCTCGACCATTGCGATCAATTAGCTTTGTTAAGGTTTTTAGCGAACAAATAACGTGATTTGGTTTGGTAAAGCTGTGCCAAAAGTGGTTGGGCTTTGTTTTTAAAGTCGGCTAACAATTGGCGGTTAATGGTTTTGGCGTTATCTTGGGTGACGCTTTCAGGGTTGCGGTGCATGCCGTCAACACGGAATTCGTAATGCAGATGTGGTCCAGTTGCCAAGCCTGTTTGGCCTACGTAGCCGATAACTTGGCCTTGTCTGACGTTGTCACCTTCAAGCAGGTCTTGCTTAAATCTGGATAGGTGCGCGTAGACGGTTTCGTAATGCTCGCCGTGTTTAAGGATAAGCACTTGTCCATACCCACCTTTGCGGCCTAAGAAGCTGACCATGCCGTCACCCGCCGCTTTAACCGGGGTGCCGGTTCTGGCGGCATAATCGACACCTTTGTGCGCTCTAATCCTGTTAAGGATGGGGTGCATGCGATTAGAGTCAAAATGCGAACTGATATGGTCGTAGGCAACCGGCGTACTCAAAAAGGATTTGCGCATGGTTTTGCCTTCAGGCGAGTAGTAATTGATATTGCCATCCGCATCTTTGTAGCGGATGGCGGTTAAGATTCTGCCTCTGTTGACGAATTCTGCGGCTAGAATTTCTTCGTGACCGTTTTCGTTAGTGCCGAAAACGGCTGTAAATTGGTCGCCAGGCCGTAAGTTGTTGGCAAAATCAATATCCCAAGCAAAAACACCGGTTAGTTGGTTGAGCAAGTCTTCTGATAATCCGGCGTTTTGTCCCGCCCTATATAAGGTTGTCTGTACTACACCATGTGTGCTGGTGATTTGCTCAAATAATTCGAGGTCTGTTGGTACAGAAACTGTGGCGAAGTCGGTTTCGGCCTGTGTGGTGATGAGCGAGTGAATACGGTTGCTTGGTTCGCTAACTTGTTCTGCTTTAGCCGCAATAGCGCGGTGTGTGGCAACTATCGGCTTACTGTGTTTGGCGATGATGTGTTTACTGAATTTATTTTTATGTGATTTTGTGTTTTTTAGTTTGCCCTTGCTAAGGGCTACAGTAATTTGTTTGGTCTTGCTGTGTGCTACGTGGCTGACAAGTTTGTGGGTGTGATTGGGTTTTTCACGCTTGGCAGTGGTGCCTGGGTGTTTTTTTGATGGCGCATGGCTAGTCTTGGCGTGGCCTGATGCCGCCACAAACGCTAAGCCTATACCCATTAAGAATAATGAATGGAATTTTATTTTCACGGAATAGTTTTAACCGGTTGAAAAATAATAAAAATTAGATGAATAATCTTTATGCTGGTTTCATTGTAAGTTTTTTACCGTGATTTGCCAAACAATATCGCTAGGAAAATATTGTGCCGATAAGGAAACATTAAATTTATAATAAGACTAATACGCTAATTAAGATTGGAGAGAAAAATTGCAAGATGATGTCATGACAAGCCTGCTTCGCGGGACTGAAGAGGTTTTGGTCAAAGAGGAGCTGGTAAAAAAACTGGCGGAAGGCCGTCCATTACGAATTAAAGCGGGTTTTGACCCAACTGCGCCAGACTTGCATTTAGGCCATACGGTCTTAATCAATAAACTGAAGCAGTTCCAAGATTTTGGACATGAGGTGTTGTTTTTGATCGGAGACTTTACCGGCATGATCGGTGATCCGACGGGTAAGAATGTCACCAGAAAGCCATTAAGCCAAGAACAAGTTTTACAAAACGCCCAGACTTATCAAGACCAAGTCTTCAAAATTTTAGATCCAGAAAAAACTCAGGTTGTTTTTAATTCGACTTGGATGAGTGCAATGTCACCTGCTGATTTGATCCAGCTGGCTGCCAAATATACAGTGGCTAGGATGTTGGAGCGTGATGACTTTACCAAGCGATTCAAAGGGGGGCAGTCAATAGCTATTCATGAGTTTTTGTATCCGCTAATTCAGGGCTATGACTCGGTTGCCCTGAAGGCTGATGTCGAGCTGGGCGGCACGGATCAAAAGTTCAATCTTTTAATGGGGCGGCATTTGCAAGAGATATACGGTCAAAAACCGCAAGTGGTCATGACCATGCCTATTTTGGAAGGATTGGACGGTGTACAAAAAATGTCTAAGTCACTTAACAACTATATAGGTATAGCTGATGCGCCGGATGGTATGTTTGGCAAGATTATGTCGATTTCCGACCAATTGATGTGGCGGTACTTTGAATTGTTAAGTTTTGAGCCAATGGGCAAAATTAATGCTTGGAAGGCAAGTTGTGAAAGCGGAAGCGAAAATCCAAGAAATATTAAGTTTGAATTGGCAAAAGAAATTGTTGGCAGGTTTCATGGCAATCAAGCCGCAGAGCAGGCTCTCAGTAATTTTGTCGCCCAATTCCAGCGAGGCGCACTTCCTGATGACATTGAAGAAATCCAGCTGCTAGCTCAGGGCGGTTATTATGGGATAGCGAATCTATTGAAAGATGCTGGCCTTACTGCAAGCACCTCAGAATCTATTAGGTTAATAAACCAAGGGGCGGTGAAGATAGATGGGGAAAAGGTATCTGATCCAAAGTTAGTTGTTTCGCCGGGTTCTGAGCATATCTATCAGGTTGGTAAGAGAAAGTTTGCGAAGATTAAGTTAAAAGGATAGGTGGTGAAATAGCTCCCCTATTGCTGTTTCGCTATAACCTTTTGAAAAATAATTAGATGTTATTGGCGTAACCCTTGGTTAAATCATAAGTGGGATTGATT